>CALSBG010000007.1:0-123875 GCA_943373125.1 Synechococcus sp. UW140 | reverse complement strand
GCTTGGTGCCCAGCTGCTGGGCCAGCTCCAGCTCCTGCTCCTCAATCGCCATCAGCTCCTGCACCTGACGGCCCAGGGTGATCTCCTGCTCATGGCTCAGCAGCGGCACGCGACCGATATCACGCAAATACGAACGCACCAGGTCGCCGCCACCCTGGGACGCACCGCCAAGGGAATGACCGCCAAGGGAAGCGCCACCCAGGGACGAACCGTCAGGGCCGAGCACGGGGAGCGATGACATGGAGGCGGGGTTAGGAAACGCCTAGGTTTCGCAACTCTACATTGGTTTTCCGGGTCAGCTTTGACGCAGCTGGGCAGCGCCTCGCATCCCAACATGGGGGCATGGCGGCAGAACGACTCCAAAAAGTGATGGCCGCTGCGGGCCTCTGCTCCCGCCGCCGCGCCGAAGGCCTGCTGCGCGCTGGCCTGGTCAAGGTGAATGGCGCCCCCGCGCAGTTGGGCGATCGGGCCGATCCAAGCCGCGACCACATCGAGGTAGAAGGCCAACCCCTTACCCACCGTCCGGAGCCCTTGGTCTTGCTGCTGAACAAGCCGCCGGAAGTGCTGTGCAGCTGCCAAGACCCCGAGGGGCGTGCCACCGTTTTGGACCTGTTGCCAGCGGAATTGGCCCAGGGGCAGGGGCTGCACCCCGTGGGCCGCTTGGACTTCGAGAGCCGGGGGGCCCTGCTGATCAGCAACCAAGGGGATCTAACCCTCAAGCTCACCCACCCGCGCTATGGCCACCGCAAGACCTACCGGGTCTGGCTCCGCGGCAGACCTAGCCCAGGCCAACTCAAGCGCTGGGCCGAAGGGCTGCCCCTGGATGGCAAACCCAGCCAGCCGGTTGCCATTGCAACCGTGGATCAGGGGGCCGATGCCACCTGCCTGGAGCTGGTGATGGGAGAGGGCCGCAACCGCCAAATACGACGGACGGCAGCCGCCCTCGGCTTCACCGTCTTGGATCTCCAGCGGGTGGCCATCGGACCCATCGGGCTCGATGACCTCCCCGAGGGGCGCTGGCGACGCCTGGACCAGCAGGAATGGCTTGCCCTAACCCGAACTGGCAACCCTTAGCCGAGAATGGGAACCAGTAGCCAACCCGTTCTGAGCAGACCCCCTGTCCGCTTGCGTGAGCTCTTGGGTCGCTGGTGGCGGCCCAACAGGGCCGCTGGCGCCGCGTGCACCCTGGCAAAAGAGCCCGATGGGTTGAAGACCGCCGGAGAACGGCTGCGCCGGGCCCGCGAGGCCCAGGGCTTGAATCTGCGCCAACTGGCCCTTGCCACCCGCATCAGCTCACCGGTGATTGAGGCCCTTGAGCGCGGCTGGCGCGATCGCCTGCCTGAGGCCACCTACCTGCGCACCATGCTGCCCTTGCTGGAAGCCCAGTTGGGCTTGCCGGCGGGCTGCCTGGAGGGGGCCCTGCCTTCCAGTGACCCCCAATCGGCCGATCGCCGCCAACGCCTGGTGCTGCGCTTCACACCAGGCTCCATCGATGTGTTCACCACCTGGCAGGGGACCTGGCTGTATGCGGGGCTATGCCTGGCCCTGCTCTACGGGGTCAACCTCCAACATCAACAGCTCGCCAGCGCTGGCCTTCTCGCCCTCCAGGTGGTGCCACCCCTGGCGCCCAGCAGCCTCAAGCCCAACGCCAGCGAAGAGCCCCAGACAAGCAACGCCCCCAACGCAACTGAAGCCAAGGCGCAATTGGAGCGGGATTACCCCAACCTGCGCCCCCTCGACCTGGCAGCCAAAGGCCAGGCTCTCAGCCTGCTCAGGGCAAGCCCAATCCCATCAAGCCAGGTCGCATCGGAAACCGGCCAATTGCTGATTCGTCTTGACCAGCCAAGCGCGGTGAGCCTGCAAGACAGCAAGGGGCTGCGAACCAACCTCCAGGCGAACAAAGGCGAACTGGTGCTGCCCTTGACCAGCCCCTTCCGGCTCAGCATCGATCCCCCGCCCAAGGGAGCTTCCGCCGTGGAATGGAATGGGGCGCTGCTGGCCCCCCTGAAGGGGAAACCCAATCAGTTCGTGCTGCCCCGGCCATAGCGACGGGCCATGGCGCCGTAGCCACCCAGGGGACCCTCGAGGTGGGCGATGGGTTGCTCCAGCCGCCAGGTCCAGTTGCCTGAACTGGTGCCCGGGGTATTGAAGCGGGCCCGATCGTCCAGCTCCAAGAGATCCTGCAACGGCACCACCGCCAGATCGGCGGAACTGCCCAGGGCCAGCTCCAACAACTGCCAAGCGGGGGCGGTGATTGGCGCTCCCACGGCCTCTTCCACCCGGGCACGGGAGGCGTCGTCGAGGCTCTGCCACCAACCCACCGTGGTGGCGTTGTCGTGGGTGCCGGTGTAAACCACCCAACGGTGCCCCCGGATGTTGGCGGGCAGGTAGGGATTGGTGGGATCGCCATCAAAGGCGAACTGCAGAATCTTCATCCCCGGCAGCCGGAAGCCATCCCGCAAGGCCTCCACCGGTGGCGTAATCACGCCGAGGTCTTCGGCGATCAGGGGCAAGCGGCATCCCCAGCTCCACCACAGCAAGCCCAGCAAGGGCCATCCTGGGGAGCGGCGCCAATGGCCGTGCTCCGCGGTGGGTGCCGAGCCAGGGATACACCAGAAAGCCTCAAGGGCTCGAAAATGGTCGAGCCGCACCAGATCAAACAGGGAGAGTTGGCGCCTTAGGCGCTGCAGCCACCAGCGGAACCCCGATCGCCAATGGCATCCCCAGCGGTACACCGGGGTGCCCCAGAGCTGGCCCGTGGCGGAAAAGTAATCCGGGGGAACGCCGCTTTGCTGGATGAGATGGCCGGCCCCTGTCAGGGAAAACAAGGCGCGGCGACTCCAGACATCGGCGCTGTCATGGGCCACGTAAAAGGGCAAATCACCCACCACTTGCACCCCTTGGCGGTTGGCCTGACACCGCAGGTGCTCCCATTGCCGCTGGAGATGCCACTGGAGCAGGGCTTGCTCCAGCAGAGGTATGGCCTGCTGCTGCTCGAGCTGGCGCAGGGCAGGGCCCTGGTGCTGGGCCAGGGGCCTGGGCCAGTCCCACCAGGGCTGGTTGGCGTAGATCCGGCGGATCACCATGAAACGGCAGTGATCCTTCAACCAATGGCGCTGCTGGCGGCACCAGCGATCGAAGGCTTGGTGCGCACTGGCGGGCTGATCGGGCCAGCCTTGGGCCAGGGCCTGCCCCAAGGCTTCGGAGCGCCGGGGCATCAACTCCAGGGCCATCGCCCCACCCACCGGCGCTGGGGGCAAGGGCTCACAGGCCGCTGCGTAGGCCGCTTGGCCCAGGAAACCATCGGCCACCAGGGCATCGGCATCGAGCAGCCAGGGGTTGAGGGCAGACCCGCTGGGGGAGCTGTAGGGAGAGCCGGTGGAATCGGTGGGCGCTAAGGGCAGCAGCTGCCAGACACCCACTCCGGAGCGGGCCAACAGGTTGACCCAGTCGTGGGCAGCCTGGCCGAAGGTGCCACAGCCGCCAGTTCCTGGCAGGGCCGTGGGGTGGAGCAGCACACCGCTGGTCCTGCTGCTATCGGATCTCATGGGGAAGGCAGGCGGTAGCGGCTGATGATTTTCTGGGCGAAAGCAGGGATATGGGCATCCGCCATCTCCGGGTGGTTGCGCCGCACCCAGAGGGCATTGCGGGTGAAGTGGGAATCAATCGAAAAGCGGCCGTATTCCAAGCCCTGGGGCCCAACCCTCTTCACAATGAAACCCACCAGCTCGGCGAGCCACATCGGCAATTTAACGGCCTTGTCGTAGGCATCGATGCCCTGCTGCACCGCCGCCTGGCGCTTGCCCCGGCTGGTGACAGGGGCGACATCCAATTCGGCCTCCACCAAATCGAGGAGCTCCTGGCCCTTGGGATTGCGCACCGTGAGCCACTGGCGGCCGAAGGTGGCCCCCATGTAGCCCACCACCAAGTCAGCCCCGGCATTGGTGTAGTCGAAGCAGCTCAAGCAACTGGGTGCGAACACATCCTTGAGCTTGGGGGTGTCGAGGCCAAAAAACGGCACCGTTTCGGTGCTGCCGTCGGAATGGCGGAAATGGATGCGGAAATCCTGCATGAATTCGTAGTGCACCACCGTTTCCGGCGAGCGGCTGGCGCTCTCCAGGAACGTCCGCAAGCCCTCGCGGCTGACGTTGTCCACACAGGGCAAACCCAGCACATAGAGCTTCTCTATGGGCAGGGTGGCCTCCACCGAGCGAAGGGCTTGGATCTGGCAGCCAACGCCAATGGCCATCAAGCGCCGGATTCCACTGCCGGGCAACTGCTCCAGCACGTCCAAGTTTGGAGAAAGAGTGGGCTTGTTCACCCGGGCTGCCAGCACCTCCTCAGCAGTTCGTGCCAGCACCGGCACCGGCGTAAAGCGATCATCGGGACTCTGACCCACGCACAACACCGCATCCACCAGGCCCGTTTCCAGGGCCCTAACCCCAATTTGGCTGACAATCCCCGTCCACTGGGCGCCCTCGATGGGCTGGCGAAGACGCGCACTGAGCATGCGCTGGCTGACGCCAAAATAGAGCTCGTCTTCGTTGTTGAGGTTGCGGGAGCGGCCATGGACCCGCTCCTCCATCGCCTCAAACTGCTGGTTCAAAAAGGCACAGGCCTGGCGCACGTAGGCCACCCAGCGGCTATCGCACAGTCCGCAATGGCTGCAGAGGTCTTTGGCCGGATAACGACTGCCCTTCGCCAAGGGTTTGGCCCGCTCATGGGGAGCAATCGAAACCATCGGGGCCCTATTCACACGGCAACGCTATCGGGTGCCACCAACGGAGTTGGGTCAAAGTGGTCGCTTCTGTCGTTGCTCGGGCGCGTCACACCCCATGGCCCAACGCCCCACACCCGCCAAAAAGCCAGTGCCATCGCGGCGTAAGCGGGTGGCCCTTCGCCTTGGGGCAGCGGGCTTGGGCCTGGCCGGGGGCCTCGCACTCCTCGGCCAGATCTGGCCTGAAGCCGATCGCAGCCAAGAAGCTCCCAAGACCCTCACCGCCGCAGACCTGGCCAAGGCGCCCACCCGATCGATCACGGTTCTGGTGATTGGGGTGGATTCAGACCGGCTTAGGGATCCCCTCAACGGAGCCGCCCCCCTGGGGCCCGCTAACAACGATGCCCTGTTGCTCCTGCGCATTAACCCCTCGGGGCCGCTCCAGGTGCTGACCATCCCCACCAGCCTGGCGGTGCAACTCCCTGGCCAACGGGCCCTGCAACCGCTCGGGAGGCTGTATCGGATCGGTGGTCCAGCCCTGACCGCCGATGCGGTGCGAGAACTGGTGGGTCTGACGTCGGAGCAACCCCAGCGCTACGTGGTGATCAGCCGCGCAGGCTTGAGGGATCTGGTGGATGGCCTCGCGGGGGTGAACGCCAATCCAGCGATGGAAATGCGCTACAGCGACAAACGCCAAAACCTGGCCATCAAGCTGGATGGCGGCCTGCAGAAACTCCAGGGCCGCCAAATCGAACAGCTGGCCCGATTCCGCGATCCGCTCCACCCCGACGACAGCCGCCAGGACAACCAGCAAGAAGTGGCCAGAGGCCTGCTCCGGGAGTTGGCCATCCCTGAACAGTTGGGACGCGTCCCAGGCCTGGTGCGCAATGTGCAGGGGCAGGTGACGACCAATTTGAGCGAGGCGGAGATCCTCAGCCTGCTGGCCGCGGGCTTGGCCCAACCGGACACGGTGCAATTCAGCAGCATTCCCCTGGCACCGCTCAACAGCTCAGCGGTTCAAAACCCACCGCTCAACAACACAAAGCAACTCCCCGGTGGATTGGCCACCAAGGTGATGCTGCTGCGTCGTATCGCCAGCGATGCCCCTAGCCCCCTATGGCCCACCAATCCCTAGTCGCCCTTACCTAGGAGAGGCGGCAGCGCAGCGCCAAATCCAGGGCCGATCGAAGCTGGGAGGCCTGTTCAGAGGAGTTTTTCTCAGAGGGGAGTTGCCCAGCCTGGAGGGCACCGAGCCAGGGCAAACCATCGCGGCAACGGTCCGCCGATGCCCAGGGTTCTCCCCACTGGACCAGCCCCACCAGAGGCACCTGCCAGTTTTTCAACAGGGATGTCATGGCCGCCGGAACTCCTGTCTGAAGTTGCTCGGCACTGAACACCAGCACCGCCGGTTGGCGCCAGGCCCCCAGGGCCTCTGCCCAGTGGCCACCGCAGACCAGGGGCAACCCGGGGTCCAGGGGCAGGCCCAGCAACGCGGGCCTCAGCCCTGGCGCTGGCTTCCCACTGGAGGGCTGGAGCTGCTGGAGGGCCCTGTTGGGATCGTCTCCAGGGCCCAGGTGCTGCCAGCGATCGTCCCAGGTCCATTGGAGCGCCTGGGCCAACGGCTGAGCCAGATCCGCCTGCAGGGCCTTCACCTGGGCCGCGGGTCCCGCACTGAGTACCACCAAAAGGGTCATCGCTGTTTCTGGTGAAGGGGCCGGCACGCTTCTACCATCGGGTTTAAGCCGACGCCCCCCCGCCCGTCGTGACCAGTTTCTTGACTGCTGATCGGCTTGCCAACGAGGGCCAGCAGCCCCAGGCAAACCACGACACCCGGCGATTGCGGTTGTTTAGTGGCACCTCCAACCAAGAGCTAGCCAAGGAAATTGGGGCCTACCTGGGCGTGCCCGATGGCCCCAGGGTGATCAAGCGCTTTGCCGATGGCGAGCTGTATATCCAAATCCAGGAATCGATTCGAGGCTGCGATGTCTTCCTGATTCAGCCCACCTGTGCTCCGGTGAACGATCACCTGATGGAGCTGTTGATCATGGTGGATGCCTGCAAACGCGCCTCGGCGCGCCAGGTGACCGCTGTGGTGCCTTACTACGGCTACGCCCGGGCCGACCGCAAGACCGCTGGGCGCGAATCGATTACCGCCAAATTGGTGGCCAACCTGCTGGCCAAATCGGGGGTGGATCGCGTGCTGGCCATGGACCTGCACTCAGCCCAGATCCAGGGTTACTTCGACATTCCGTGCGACCACATCTACGGATCCCCTGTCTTGGTGGATTACCTCAACACCCGCAACCTGGGCGAGCTGGTGGTGGTGTCTCCGGATGTGGGCGGGGTCGCCCGGGCCCGGGCCTTCGCCAAACAATTGGGCGATGCCCCCCTGGCAATCATCGACAAGCGCCGCTCGGCCCACAATGTGGCTGAAAGCCTCACCGTGATTGGTGATGTGGCCGGCAAAACGGCTGTGTTGATCGACGACATGATCGATACCGGGGGCACCATCTACCAGGGGGCCAAGTTGTTGCGCAAGCAAGGGGCAGCCCGGGTGCTGGCCTGCGCCACCCACGCTGTCTTTTCACCCCCGGCCATCGAACGGCTCTCCGAACCGGGATTGTTTGAGGAGGTGATTGTCACCAACAGCATTCCGATGCCCGAAGAACGGAGCTTCCCCCAGCTCCAGGTGCTCTCCGTGGCCAAGATGTTGGGCGAGGCCATCTGGCGGATCCATCAAGAGAGCTCCGTGAGCTCAATGTTTCGCTGATCACCACGAAAGCTCCGTTCATCACCCCTAAACCTCCGCTGATCGCCCCAAGACCCGTGGCATTGCCTAGAAGAAAGCGGCTTCTGGGAAAGCGGCTGCTGGCCACCCTTGGCGCATCCACCCTGGGCATGACCAGCCTGCTGGGTTGGCCAGCTGCCTGGGGCCAGTCCAGACGGGTTGGCGTCTGGCTCACCAACAGCCCGAGCTCGCTTTACTACGACAACGCCAGGATTGATCAGGCCGTCGGCGAGCTCGCCGAAGCCGGCTTCAACACCCTCTACCCCAACGTGTGGAGCCGGGGAGCCACCTTCCACCGCTCCGCCTTTGCCCCCATCGAGCCGGCCCTGGCCCAATCCCAATCCAACAGCGGCAGCGGCAAGGTCCTGGATCCGATTTGCCGCATGACAGCCGCAGCCCATCGGCGCGGCATGCAGGTGATTCCTTGGTTTGAGTACGGATTAATGGAACCGGCCGATGCCGCCGTGGTGCGGCAACACCCTGACTGGATCCTGCAAGCCAGCGATGGCTCCAGCAGCGTGAGCATGCATGGCAAGCCAATGGTGTGGCTCAATCCCGCCCATCCAGGGGTGCGCCAACGCTTGATCGGCCTGATTGGCGAAATCGTGCAGCGCTGCAGCGTCGATGGCATCCAGCTAGACGACCACTTCGCCTGGCCCGTCGATCTTGGCTACGACGCCTACACCCGGGCGCTCTACCGAAAAGACACTGGCAATGATCCACCCCTCAACGGGTCCGATCGGGCCTGGATGACCTGGCGGCGCCACCGGCTCACCGAGCTGCTCCGGGAGCTGAGGCAGGTGCTCAAATCCAAGGGAACAGGGCGGGCCTATGTGAGCCTGTCGCCGGGACCCTTTCGCTTTGCCTACAACAAATGGCTCCAGGACTGGGAGCTCTGGTCCCTCGGCGGACTCATCGATGAATTGGTGGTGCAGAACTACGCCTATTCCGTGGCAGGGTTTGCCAAAGATCTTCAGCAGCCGGCCCTGGTCAAGGCCAGTGGCTGGGGCATCCCCGTAGAAATTGGCATCCTGGCTGGATTTGGGGGGCGCACCACCCCCATGGACGACTTGAGCCAGCGGGTGCAGATCGCCGACGCCAGGGGCCATGGCGTGATTTATTTCTACTGGGAAGGGCTTTGGGGCCAATACGCCGGCCCGGAGGGGGCCGCCCTACGCAAGCAGGCCTTCCAGCAGATTCACGCTGGCTTGCAACCACCGCCGCTTCTGCCACCCATGCCCTTGAGCCGATGAGCCTTACCCCGCGCCACCCAAGCACTGCTCGACCACCTCGCGGGTGTTGGTGGAAAGCCCTGAGCTTGCCAACTGCTCTAGGGCCTCCCGCATGCGGCCACCGCGCTGCTCTCCGTAGCTCTGCCAACGGCTCAACACCTTTGCCATGCGGGAGGCGGTGATCGGATTGCGTTGATCGAGCACAGCGATCTGCTCGGCCATAAAGCCATACCCCGAGCCATCCGCCGCGTGGAACACGGGGGTATTGCCGGCCAAACCACCCAGCACCGCCCGCACGGAATTGGGGGCGGCCGGATCAAAGCGGGGATGCTCCAGCAGGCGGGCCACCCGCTCCAGCCCATCGGTGAAGGGGGCCGAGGCCTCCAGGCCAAACCAGGCATCGAGGATCACCGGCCTGTCTTGCCAGCGGGTAAAGAAGGCCGCCATGGCGGCCTCTCGTTCAGCCCCTGGATGGGCATTGAGGGCCCGCAAACCGGCCCGGGCCAAGGTCATCGACGGCCCTGAAACGGCCTCGCATGCCGACTGCATCACCCCAGGGTCCCCGGCGGCGCAGCGCCAGCTCCAAACCACACCGGTGAGCAGCCGATCCCCGTTGCCCTGGGGCCAGGCCAATCCCCATTGGGGGCTGCAGCGCCCAATGGCTTGCCCCAAGGGATCGGCCAAGGCCTCGCCAAAGCGCTGGCGGAGAGCCATCAAGGCCGCAAACAAGGCCGGGGGGTCGGGCACCTGGTGCTGGGCCCCTACGGCATCTTCCAGCTCGGCCATGCCCGGGAGTGCCAGCAGCACACTGCGGCTCGCCTCCGACAGCAACGGATCCGCCAGGATCCGGGCAAAGGCATCCACCAACTCCTCTTCCAACAGGCCATCCGCTTGGCCCGCAGAGCGAGCCAACACCGCCTTCCTCAGCAGCAGCTGGCCCGCATCCCAACGGGAAAAGGGATCGCTGTCACAGGCCAGCAGGTGCACCAACTCGCTGGTGGGGCGGCCCATCTCGAGCTTCACCGGCGCTGAAAACTGGCGCAACAGCGACAGGCTGGGGGGATGGGCATCGCACGGCAGGCCCTCAAGGCGCAGGTGCTGCTCCTCTTGATCAATCACCACCATGCGGGTGCCTGTCCCCCAGCGTTGGGGCAACACGGCTGCAGCGGCCTGGTCCGCATCTTCTCCACGGAGACGCACGGGCAGGGCCTGACCGGCCTGGCCGATCAGGCCGATCGCCAGGGGAATCACCAGGGGCTGCTTGGTCGCTTGCCCTGGGGTGGGCGGCGTGGTCTGCTGAATATGGAGCTCCAGCAAACCAGCATCGCCATCCCAATGGCGTTGAATCCGAAGCACCGGGGTGCCTGCCTGGTGATACCAACGCCGGAACCGGGAAAAATCCAAGGGGGCTTTGCCCTGGCCGCCATCCTGGTCGACCTCCTGGGCCGCATCCTGCATCGCCTGGACAAACTCCTCACAGGTGGCCGCCGTGCCGTCATGGCGACGCACATACAGGGCCATGCCTCGCATGAAGGTCTCCTCACCCAAGAGGGTATGGAGACAACGGATCACCTCCGATCCTTTCTCGTAGATCGTGGTTGTGTAGAAGTTGTCGATCGCCTGGTAGGCATCGGGCTGCACGGGGTGCGCCGTAGGACCTGAATCCTCGCGGAATTGGGTATTGCGGAGCATCGACACAGTCTCGATGCGATTCAGGGCAGCTCCATGCAACTCAGCCGTAAAACTCTGGTCACGGAAGACGGTGAGTCCTTCCTTCAGTGACAGCTGAAACCAATCGCGACAGGTAATGCGATTGCCAGTCCAATTATGAAAATACTCATGGGCGATCACACTTTCAACCCGCTCTAATTCAGCGTCAGTTGCCGTTTCGGCATCCGCCAATACTAATTTTGAATTAAAGATATTGAGGCTTTTGTTCTCCATCGCGCCCATATTGAAATGGCGCACGGCAACAATATTGAATTCATCGAGGTCGTATTCGAGCCCATAACGTTGCTCATCCCAGAGCATCGAGCGCTTCAGCGATGCCATGGCATGGGCTGTGAGGGGCCCATCGCCGGGCTCCACGTGAATGCGCAGGGCGACCTCCCGGCCACTGGCGGTGGTGAAGGTATCGGCCACCTCCTCCAGCTGGCCTGCCACCAAAGCAAATAGGTAGGACGGCTTGGGGAAAGGGTCATCCCAAATGGCGTAATGGCGGCCCCCGGAGCCCTCAGCAAAATCGGAACTTTCACCAGACCCGGAACGTTGAATTGGCTCAGTAATGGCGCCCGTTTCAAGGCAATTGCCATTCGATAGCAACACCGGGCAGCTCAAGCGATCCGCCTCCAGCCGCACCCGGAACCGACTCAGCAGATCCGGGCGATCCGGATGGAAGGTGATCCGCCGAAAGCCCTCGGCCTCGCATTGGGTGGTGAACATGCCCCCACTCACATACAGGCCCTCCAGGGTGGTGTTGGTTTCAGGGTGAATCCGCACCCGGCTTTCCAACACAAAGGCTTCCCGAGGCGGAGCCAGCAGCCGCAGCCCGGCCCCATCCAATTGATAGGCCCCAGGGGCTAATGGCTCACCATCAAGCCGCAAGTCGAGCAGCTCCAAATCAACGCCCTGAAGCTCCACAGGCCCGAGCGCCGATGCGGCTGGATTGGGGCTGAAGGCAAGCCGGGCTTGCACCAGGGTGTGATCCGTGAACAGCTGCACCGTTAAGTCGGTGCGCTCCAGCAGATAGGGCGCCGGGCAGTAATCGGCAAGGCGCACGGTGGGCATGGAGGTGTTCTCGGTGGGAGCGATTAAAACTGGGCTACTCGGAAGACGCCTACTTGGAGATGGGCGCTTGGGTTGCCGGGGTCTTCGGAGCTGGGGCCTTCGGAGCTGGGGAAGACTTGAGGGCTGATTGGACCTTCGCCATCACGTCGGCTGGCACTTCCTTCGGGCAGATCTCGGAGGCACCCAGGACAGCTGAATTGATCGCGCCCTTGCGCAGGTCGTCGATGCTGAGGGGCTTGGGCCCCACCTGGGCAATCAGGCCCCCATGCTGGCCTTGGATCAGCTGGGCGATGGTTTCACCGGCAATGGCCACAGCCTTTTCGAAATCCACTCCAGCCCCCCTGGCAATGCACACATTGACGGCAGCAATGCGGGTGTAGAGATTCATTTCCGCCTCCGTAGCCGCCGTGTTATTGGCCAGCGCAGCTGACGGGGCCAAGAAGAGTGGCAACGCCAGGATTGGAAGTGCCAGGAACGGCAAGACCAGCAACGGGGCTAGAAGGCCAGCGGACAGCCGGCGCAGCAAGGAGATCACAACATCAGGTTCTGAATGGATCCCATGCTGCTGCATCAGGAGATCGGGGCCCCAGCCTCTTCAACCCGGATTTCATGGTGGGTGGCCATCATCTCGAGCATTCCAGCGTTCCAGGAGTAGATGGAACGGGATCGGTAGCGGTCTTGATCCACCAAACGAATTTGCTCGAGGATGCGCCACTGCTCGTCGTGCGATTCGAAGATCAATTCGTGCTCATCGACCTGGCGAATCTGGCTTTCTATCGCCTTGCCGCAGAGATAGCCCCGGCTGCGGCGCAGTTGGTGGCCGCAGAGATAAACCTCCATCGTGCCCTCAGCCACACAGTTGGTGTGGTTCTCAAAAAAGGAGTAGTCCTGCTCTGGCCACCAACTGAAGCGATAGGCAGCATCGCCTTCTGCAGGTTCGCTAAAGGCTTCCACCCGGAGCATCATGTCGACCCGCAGGTCCTCGCCATCGGAAAAGAAATACAACCGCCGCGTTCGCCACAGCCCCAGGTTGCGGCCAAACCAGCGTTTCAAGTTGGAGTCGAGCTGAACCCGGCTCCTGACGCCAGCCGATGCCACGCCAGCCGATCGCCCGGGAGCCTTGGGAGCTGGCGCCTGGTTTGGCCTTGGCTGGTTTGGCCTTGGTTCGAGCGAGAACTCAGGGGGATGGCCCATGGCAGCGCCGCAAATGGACGTTTCACTGAGAACGTCTTAGTCATAGCCACTTCTGATGGCTGAGGCCCGATACCAATAAGGTATGGCAGTGAATCCAGACACCCCGCAAACCTCACCCCAGGTCGCTGAGTTTGACGAGGGGCCTGATCGCCAGGAGCTGAAGCTGCTGTTGGTGGCCGCCAACTTTCACCTGGCCACGCCCGATATCCGCACCCTGCTCCACACCCTCAAAACCGAGGATTGCGGCTTTGAGGTGAGCCTGGAGATTGTCGACCCGGCGCTGCACCCGGAGTTGCTCGAGCTCCATCGCCTTGTCGCCACCCCGGCCCTGGTGAAGCTGGAACCCCAACCCAAGCAGGTGTTTGCCGGCAATGCCCTCAGCAAAAAGCTGCGCAGCTGGCTACCCCGCTGGAAGCAGGTGGAGACCGTCACCGGTCTTGGCCTCAGCCTGAGCCCCGTCGAGATCGACGGCAGCCGCACCCTGCGGGAGGTCCAATTGGAAGACCAATTGCTAGTGCTCCGCCAGGAAAATGAGACCCTGATCGAACGGTTAGGGGTGCAAGAAAGCTTGCTGCGCATGGTGGCCCACGAACTGCGTACGCCCTTGACCGCCGCCAAGCTGGCATTCCAAAGCCACCTCTTGGGCCAAATCGATGGCCCCCGGTTTCGCGATGTGATCAACCGCCGCTTTGACGACATTGAAGCGTTGTCGAAGGACCTCCTCGAGGTGGGCACCACCCGCTGGGAAGACCTCTTCAACCCCCAGCGCCTCGCCCTGGGGAAGGTGGGCGCAGAAGCGATCCTGGAACTGGAAAAACTTTGGATGGGCCGCCAACTGCAGTTGAGCACCGACATCCCCGCCGATCTGCCCGATGTGCTCGGCGATCAACGGCGCATGCGCCAGGTGCTGCTCAACCTCCTGGAAAATGCCCTGAAGTTCACCCCAGACAGCGGCAGCGTGGGGCTAAAGATGCGGCACCGCCCGGACCAATGGGTCCAGGTGAGCATTTGCGACAGCGGACCTGGCATTCCCAGTGACGAGCATGAGCGCATTTTTCTCGACCGGGTGCGTCTACCCCAAACCTCAGGCAGCACCTCGGGCTTTGGGGTGGGCCTCTCGGTGTGTCGGCGGATCACGGCGGTGCACGGGGGGCGTATTTGGGTTGAATCCGAACTGGGCAAAGGCGCCTGCTTTCACTTCACCGTGCCCGTCTGGAGTGGCCAAGCCACCCCAGTTTCCCCTGGCCAGCCTTGACGAAGGGTCCCACGGACCCGTAGTTTCCAACACATCAACTCCCCGAGAGGTTGGGCCAAAAGCTCGATCACACCTTGGCAGTTGTGGTCTCGCCCCCATCGTCTAGAGGCCTAGGACACCTCCCTTTCACGGAGGCGACAGGGGTTCGAATCCCCTTGGGGGTATACAACCAATAACAGCCGGCCTCCTAGCCCTTTGCTGCCCGCCGCTGGGCTTCTTGCTGGACACCGCGCAGATTGCTGGCAAGGTCATCGCGCAGGCGCTGTTCAATCAAGCCAATCGGCATCCCGGCCCGTCCTTGCACGGTGAGCTCATAAACCAAAGACGTGACCAGCTGGTCACCCTGGCCTTGGCTGCGGATGCGCCAGACACCCTCAAAGCAACGAAAGTCGCCCCGGCTCATGGCAAACCGCAACTCCCCGGCATCTCGGTCTTCCACCAGCTCCAGCTCCACCTGGGCGCTGAAGCGCAGCCCGCAGATTTGCTGAGTTCCCACCTGCTCCAGTCCCACCCGGTTGCCCCGGCGCCACAGCTGGCGCGAAGAGGTCAGGTTGGGGATGTAACGGCTGAGATTGGCGTAATCCGTCAAGACCGCCCAGATCCATTGGGGATCCAGGTCCAGGCGCAATTGCACCGCAAGGCGCCTTGCCCCCTGGGGCAAGCGCTCCATCTCCTGCTGGATGGTGTCCAGAGGCAAGGACGGCTGCTGGGCAGGCTCAAGTGGCTTGGTCAAGCGCACGCGGTCAACAAGCAGCTGCACCAAGGGAGCGGCTCAAAGGTGTTCTTCCACACAAACCTAGCGGTGACGTCGGGGCCAATGTCGCCAGGAGGGTTCCCTATGATCAGGCCGCTTTACGGGGGCTGAGCCTGCATGCATGTTTCTACAGGCCGCGCTAACCAGTCCGATAGCCGCATGTTCACGGTTGTCGTTGAAGCCTTTGGTCTGGGCTTGCAACGCCAAGCCGAACGGCGCCTACTGGTGTCCTTCTCCCAACTGCAGAGCACGGTGAGAACCATTGCCCTGCAAGGGGGGCGCATCACAGCCGTGCTGGGCCCAGGCCCAGCTTCAGGGGAAGCGCCCCTGGCCCCCCAATCCCCCTCCCAACCGGCTCCAGCTCCCAAGGCCGAAGCCGAAGCCGCCCCTTCGAAACCAGCAGCCGTGTCCCACGCCGACGTTCCCGTCAATCTCTACCGGCCCAAAGATCCGTTCATGGGCACGGTCACGGAGAACTACAGCCTGTTGGCCGACGGAGCGATTGGCCGGGTCAACCACATCACCTTTGATCTCAAGGGTGGTGAGCCCCAACTCCGCTATCTCGAAGGCCAGTCCATCGGCATCATTCCCGACGGCGAGGACGCCAACGGCAAGCCCAACAAACTGCGCCTGTACTCGATCGCCAGCACCCGCCATGGCGACAACCTGGAAGGCGACACCGTTTCACTGTGTGTCCGCCAACTCCAATACGAGAAAGACGGCGAAACCATCAATGGCGTTTGCTCCACCTTCCTCTGTGACATCGCCCCAGGCTCAAAGGTGAAAATCACCGGCCCGGTGGGCAAGGAAATGCTGCTGCCTGATGACGAGGATGCCAACGTCATCATGCTCGCCACCGGCACCGGCATTGCCCCGATGCGCACCTACCTGCGCCGCATGTTTGAGCCCAAGGAAAAGAGCCTCAACGGGTGGAGCTTCAAGGGCAAAGCCTGGCTGTTTATGGGCTCACCCACCACGGCCAACCTGCTCTACGACGACGATTTCAACCGTTATCAACAGGAGTATCCCGACAACTTCCGCTACACCAAGGCCATCAGTCGCGAGCAGCAAAACGCCAGTGGGGGCCGGATGTACATCCAAGATCGGGTCAGCGAAAACGCCGATGAGATCTTCGCCATGATCGAGAATCCCAAAACCCACGTGTATATGTGCGGGTTGCGCGGCATGGAGCCCGGCATTGATGAAGCGATGGCCGTTGCCGCCGCCGCCAAGGGCATCAACTGGCAGGAATTGCGTCCCGTCCTTAAAAAAGCCGAGCGCTGGCACGTCGAAACCTATTGACTCCCAACCGTCAGAACTGGTCACAGAGCCCACCGCAAGGTGGGCTTTTTTGTGCTCGAGTTTGCGTAATCCCACACACAACCAGCCCCAACACCGAAGAACCCTCGTCGGTGGGTCCAGCCTCGGTAAACCAGGGGGGCAGCAAGCCCAAAATCAACGATGAGTGCGGTCTTCACCAATCCGTTGCGCGTTGGCCTCCGCCAAGAGCGGGTCATCCCACCGCAATGTCTGGTGATCTTTGGAGCCAGCGGCGACCTCACCCACCGCAAACTGATCCCGGCCCTGTTTGAACTGTTCCGCCAGCGCCGGCTACCCAGCGAATTTGCGGTGCTGGGCTGCGCCCGCAGGCCCTGGAGCGATGACGACTTTCGCGCCCGCATGGCCGAGGCGCTCAAAACGGAAATCGCCGACCACCAAAGTGCCTGGGAGACCTTCTCAGCCGGGCTCTTCTATGAGCCCGTGGACCTGGAGGATCCCCAGTCCGTGGTTCGCCTGGGCAGCCGCCTCGAGGTGATTGATCGCCAACGGGCCACCCGGGGCAACCGCACCTTCTACCTCTCGGTCGCCCCAAATTTCTACGGCAGTGGCTGTCGGTCCCTCGCCGCCGCGGGGTTGCTGAAGGATCCCGCCCGGAGTCGGGTGGTGATCGAGAAGCCCTTTGGCCGCGATTACGGCAGCGCCCAGGAGCTAAATCGGGTGGTGAAGGGCTCGGCAAAGGAAAACCAGATCTTCCGGATCGACCACTACCTGGGCAAGGAAACGGTCCAAAACATCCTGGTGCTGCGCTTCGCGAACACCATTTTCGAACCGATCTGGAACCGCAACTACATCTCCAGCGTGCAGATCACGGCCGCTGAAACCGTGGGAGTGGAAGAGCGGGCCGGCTACTACGAGAACTCTGGGGCCCTGCGCGACATGGTGCAGAACCATCTCACCCAAATGCTGGCCCTCATCACCATGGAAGCGCCGGGGCGCTTTGATCCCGAGTCCATGCGCAACGAAAAAGCCAAGGTGCTCCAGGCCGCCCACCTGGCCAATGAAGACGAGCCTTGGAAGTGCTGCGTGAGGGGCCAATACGGACCAGGCGGATCCAGCGGTCTGCCGATCAGCGGCTACCGCCAGGAGCCCGGGGTGAATCCGAGCAGCACCACCGAGACCTACGTGGCCATGAAGCTGTTCATCAACAACTGGCGTTGGCAGGGGGTGCCCTTTTACCTGCGCACGGGCAAGCGCCTGCCCAAGAGACTCAGCGAGGTGGTGCTCACCTTCCGCGAAGCGCCCGTGCACCTGTTTGATGCCGCCGGGGGGGCACCAACCCCCAATCAGTTGATCCTGCGCATCCAACCCGATGAGGGGGCGGAGTTCAAGTTTGAAGTGAAGGCACCGGGTTCGGGGATGCGCAGCCGCCCGGTGGACATGGCCTTCTCCTACGACGACAGCTTTGGCGAGCCCTCCGACGAGGGCTACGTGAGGCTGCTTGCCGACGCCATGCTCGGCGATCCCACCCTCTACACCCGCAGCGACGAAGTCGAAGCGGCCTGGCGCCTCTATACCCCCCTGCTTCAAATGCTGGAGGAGTCCCCCTCGCAGTTGCCCGTGCATCCCTACGAGGCCGGCACCTGGGGCCCGGCGGCAGCGGACAGCCTGGTGGCCGATGACGGCCTGACCTGGCGCCGTCCCTAGACCCTCGACTCGCCCGCTGACCCCGCTTTCGCCTTCCTGCCATGTCTGCCCAGCTCACCCTCCAGGCCCCCCACGCCCTGCCCCCCGCGGAGGTGCAGGGCTATCTCGACCAGCTCTGGCAACAGGGGCTGGAGGCGTCCAGCGGTGCCGCCACCTTCACCCTGGTGGTCTGGGATGGGGCCTGGCTGGAGCAGCAGTTGGTGCGCTGTGGCCGCGTGGATGGGCCCATCACCGGCCTCCTCCGCGACGAGGTGCTCACCGCCGCCCGCGAGGCCGCCCAGGACTGCGGGCTTCCCTTGGGCACAGCCCCCATGGATCCCCAATTGGCCTGGGCCATCGGCCGGTTGGAAGGCGGCCACCGGGCCGAGGACCTGCGCGGCCAATTTGTGGAGGCCGCCATCAGTGCCCACATGCCGCGCCGCATGATCACCCTGGCGCCCACCCTCGATCGATCAGCACCCCTGGAAACCCTGGTGGCCGCCTACTGCCCCTTGCCCGAGGAACGGGGCGGCAGTGCGGCCTGCGGCGATGTGGTGGTGCTGCGCGGCGGCACCGGATCCCTGGAGCAAAGCCTCGGACTAATTCAGCCACTGATTGGCACCGAACTGCCCTGCTGGGTGTGGTGGAACAGCAGCCTGGATGAGGCCCCGGCCCTACTGGCTTCCCTTGCCGCGGCTCCGCGGCGCCTGGTGGTGGATAGCTCCCTGGGCACCCCCAGGCGTTGCCTGGATCTCCTGGTGGAACGCATCGAAGCCGGCCAGGCCATCAACGATCTCAATTGGATGCGCTTGCGGAGCTGGCGGGAATCCCTGGCGATGGTGTTTGACCCGCCCTCCCGCCGGGAGGCCCTCGATCAGGTGGTGCAACTCGACATCGACATGGAGGGCGACCATCCCGTTAAGGGGTTGCTGCTTGCAGCCTGGATCGCCGATCGCCTGGGTTGGCACCTGGTGGATAGCTATTGGGTGGACGGCCAAGGCCCAGGCCAAGGGGTGGGTAATGGGCTGGGCGAGGGAGCCGGGATTGGCGCTGAGTTTGAGCGCACCGATGGCCAAACCGTGCGGCTGCGGCTGATGCCGGTTCCCATGGGCGTACCCAAAACCCACCCCGGCGCCATCGTCGGCCTGCGGCTGATCTGCCAGCGCAGCCCAGGCGCCCCGCTCTGCGTGATTCTTTGCTCCGAATCGGGCGGCTGCATGCGTTTGGAATCGGGAGGCATGGCGAGCATGGAGTTGATTGAAGATGAGGTGCCCTTGCCGAATGAAAGCGAGGAGATGGAAATGGCCCGACTGCTCTCCGGCGGCCACGATTCCACCAACCCCCTGCTCGCAGCGGCCGCCCCCATCGCTGCCAAGCTGCTGCCCAGTTAGATCGCCCGGCGCTCCAGTTCTCCATGCCCTGCCTGATCGCAGCGCCCAGCAGCGGCAGCGGCAAAACCCTGCTCAGCCTCTGCCTCACCGCCCTGGCCAGCCGCCGTGGCCAGGGCCTGCAGGCCTTCAAGGTGGGACCCGACTACCTCGACCCCCAACTGCTCAGCCGGGTGAGTGGACGGCCATGCCGCAACCTCGACACCCTGCTCTGCGGCCAAGCGTGGGTACGGCGCAGCTTCGCGTGGCACGGCAGCCAAGCCGAGCTCACCCTGGTCGAGGGGGTGATGGGCCTGTTCGATGGCCGCGGTCCCAGTAGCCACGGCAGCTCTGCGGAGGTGGCGACCCTGCTTGACCTGCCCGTGGTGCTGGTGGTGGAAGCCTCCCGGCAGGCCGGTTCGCTGGCGGCCTTGGTGCGCGGTTTCCGCGACCACGGTCCACCCCAGGTGCAGCTGGCCGGGGTGGTGCTGAATCGGGTGGGCAGCAGCCGGCACCAGGCCCTGCTCACCGAAGCCCTGGCCAGCATCAACGTACCTTTGCTGGGCCTGCTGCCCCAGCATCCCGCCCTGGAGCTGCCCTCGCGCCACCTGGGCCTGCTGCCGCCTGGGGAATTAGCCGACCTGGAGGAACGGCAAGGCCAATGGGCCCAACTGGCCGAAGAGCACCTAAATCTTGACCAGCTCTGGCCCCTCCTGGCCCCACCGAAGCCCTCGGGAGGCGATCCGATCTCCTGGTGTCTTGATCAGCACAGCAAGGGCCGGGACCCCAAACCAGCGGGGCTGCCGATCGCCATCGCCAGCGATGCCGCCTTCCATTTCCGCTATCCAGAAGCCACCGAGCTGCTGGAGGCAGTGGGACTCGAGCCCATCCCCTGGAGTCCCCTGGCCGATGAAGCGCTACCGGAGGGGTGCCGCGGGGTGCTGCTCCCCGGGGGCTATCCCGAATTGCATGCTGGCCAACTGGCCAAGAGCCAGCGCAGCCTCCAAGACCTCGCCCGGGCAGTCCGCTCAGGCCTGCCCGTGGTGGCTGAGTGCGGCGGGTTGCTGCTACTTGGTCAAACCCTGGGCGATGGCGAAGGCCGCCGCCACCCCATGGCTGGCGTGCTGCCCTTCCATGCCCAGCGCGGGGAGCTGAGCCTGGGCTACCGCGAAGCGCTAGCCAGCTGCCATGGACTGGTGGTGCGCCAGGGCGAGCGCTTTGTGGGTCATGAATTCCATCGATGGCAACTCGAATCAGTAGCCGATTGCGAGCCGCTGTGGCAGCTTGAAGGCTGGGGATGTCCGCAACGGAGGGAAGGATGGACAGCGCAGAACGTGCACGCCAGCTGGCTGCATCTCCACTGGGCTGGATGCCCGGTGATTCCATCGAGGCTGGCCGACGCCTGCGTTCGCGCCGAGCCGCTGCCACGGAACGCCGCTTTCTCCAGCCCCATGACAGCAAGCCCACCGCCATCAATGAACGCTGGCGCCTGATTGTGAGCGGCAAGGTGCAGGGGGTGGGCTACCGGATGAGCTGCTGCAGCCGCGCCAAGGACCTGGGCCTCAGTGGCTGGGTGCGCAATCGACCCGACGGCACCGTGGAAGTGGAGGCGGAGGGACCGATCCAAGAACTCACCGAACTGCGTCTCTGGTGTGAAATGGGCCCGACCGCCGCCAAGGTCACCCGGGTCTCCGCCAGCCAAATTGGTCCCACCGGATCCGACTGGTTTGAGGTTCGCCATTAAGTGATTGAACTCTGGCTGCTGCGCCACGGCGCCACGGAATGGGCCCGCAACGGCCGACACACCGGCAGAACCGATGTGCCGCTGATCGAGGAGGGGGAAGCCGAAGCCCGCGCCCTGGCCCCCGTGCTGGCCGGCCATCGCTTTGCAGGGGTCCTGGTGAGCCCCCTGCAACGGGCCCAACGCACCTGCGCCCTGGCGGGCTTGGCTAGCCAAGCGCAACCCTGCCCTGACCTGCAGGAATGGGATTACGGCAACTACGAGGGCATCACCACCGCCGAGATCCGCGAACACAACCCCCACTGGAGCCAGTGGCGTGATGGCTGTCCTGGTGGAGAAAGCGCCGCTGACGTCCAGCAGCGCTGTGAGCGGGTGATTGCCCAAGCTGAAGCCCTGGCCCAAGGCACAGCCCAGCAAGTCGACCAGCAAGGGGTCCAGCAAGTGGCCCTGTTCGCCCACCGGCACGATCAGCGTGCTGGGACACGAACGGGAGCAGCGCACCATCCTGCGCTGGAATGTGCCAAATCAAAGCTTGTAGCCGATGGGCGATCCGCAAACCACCGCGATGGGCCTGGGCTCCCTCCTGGCGGAGCTCTCGGCCTTTGGCCTGGCCATTGGCTTTTCTCCGATCCATATCGGCCTGCTGTTGCTGTTGCTGCTGGGCCCCAAACCGCTGCAAAGGGGTGGCTGGTTTGTGGTGGGCTGGCTGACAACCGCAGCCTTAGCCGTGATCCTGCTGCTCACCGTGGGCCATGGCCTGCTGCTCTCGATGGACAAGGGAACAAGCCATCGCACGGGGCTTGATCTGGTTGCCGCCGGAGTCTTATTGGGCCTCGGCCTCAAGGAATTGTTGGGTACCAAGGAGGAGAGCGGCCCCCCCGGCTGGACCAGCAAGCTCGAGAGCTTTTGCGCCATGCCCCTGCCTCTTTTGCTTGGCATCAGTGGGTTGCTGGAGGTAGCCAGCCCAGATGATCTCTTCCTGTTTGCCAAGACCGCTGGCAGCCTGCTGTCCGCCGATTTACCCCGGAGCCAAGAGATCCTTGCCACGGGGTTGTTCAGCCTGGTGAGCGGTGCCCTGTTGCTTGTTCCCCTGGTGGCTTTGCTGCTTGTGGGGAAAGAGCGGGTGCTGCCCCTGCTCGAGAACGGCAAAAGCTGGCTGTTTGCCAAGGGGGATCTGCTCGTGGGTCTGGTGAGCATCGCCTTAGCGGTTTACCTGGGCTGGCAGGGGATTGAGGGCATGCAGGCCTAGCGAGCTAGCTTGGGCTTTCTAGCCATTGGCGCCAGAGTTGGCCATCGGCAGGGGACCGCCCCTCTGCCACCAGCGACACCGCCTGGCTGGCGCGGCTGACCGCCACATACACCAGCTGACGCCGCAAGACGTCGTCGCTGGGCCAAAAGACGTCGCCATCGACAAACACCTCGCCAAAGGTGCTTCCCTGGCTGCGATGCACGGTGAGAACCGCAGCCGGGCCAAGGGAGGCAAAGGCATCACGCACCAGGAAAAAACGCCGCCAGATGGCCTTGCCATCTTTTTTACCGGCATCCCTAGCCTGTTGCCGCAGCCGGGCCAGCACGCCATCAAACGCTTTTCGCGACTCCGATCCCAAAGGGGGTAGGAGGCGCAGGTTCAACTGGGTTTCGCCCGCCTCAACGGTGGCGGTGAGGGTCTCAATCACCGGCGCGCCGATGCCCGGGAGGGCCTCCAAACCCAAATCGGCAAGGTCGCAGCGCTCGGGCGTGACATCGCGTACCACCACTTCCCGGTTGGAGCCCAGCACCATGTCTGGTTCTTCCCCTGCATCGTCGCCTTCGCGGCAGGCAGGCCCCATCACCGCAGAGCGGGTGATGAGCACCTCTCCCGGCAGCACGGGTAACTGGTCGGCCATCTCGCCGTGCAGGGCTCGGCGGGCAATCGGTACCAGCTGCTCGAGGGAGCGGTTGGTGTAGCAAAGGATTCGGGCCAAGTCGGGGTTATCGGTCTCAGCGCTGCGGCGCAGGGCCGCTTGGGCAGCGGCCAGCCAGTCGGTGCGATCGAGCAACGCCACCATGCCCTCGGCCGTGCAAATTTGGGGGATTTTGGGCGGTCTGCGGCAGGGCAGCTCCCCCTCCCTCAGGCCCGTGGCCAGGCGCAGCACGGGCCCCTGGTGGCGCACCACCTGGGTGAGCTGGGCCTGGGTGGCGCGGCCCATGGCAAACACCGGGCTCTGGGGCTCCCCCACCGGAGGCAACTGGGCCGGGTCGCCCACGAACACTAGTCGCGTGCGAAAGGGATGGGCACAGCGCAGGGCGATGTCGAGCAAGGTGCTGTCAACCATCGAGGCCTCATCGATCAACACCAAGCCGAGGTGCTCCAGGGCCATGGCGGTTTGCTCGGTTTCCTCACAGCGCTCGAGATCGCCCTGGCGTTTGAGCTTGAGCCGCAGCAGCCGGTGGATGGTGGAGGGAAACCAGGGGGCTTGCAGCCGGGCTATCGCCAGATGACTCCGCAGCACCCCCACGGCCTTGTGGGTGGGTGCCACTACGGTCCAACACAGGCCCGCCGCCTCGGCCTGGGCTAAAAACCGCATCGAAAGGAAGGTTTTGCCCGTGCCGGCATAGCCACTCAGCACAAAGGGGCTGCAATCAGCGGGGCTGGTGAGCCAATCGGAAAAGGCGGCCACGGCCCCTTGCTGATCGGTGGTGAGCTGGAGATCGGCGGAGCTGGAGGGGAGGCTCACGCCATGGGGCCCATGCCAGGTAACAACCTCTGCACCAGCTGCACAGGAGATCCCAACAAAACCAAACCAGGCAGGGCGATCAAGGGGCCAATCACGCTGCCGACCAGCACCTCAAGCTTGGTATGGCCGAGGTTTTCTTTCAGGGGCTTCTGGGCCTCGTCCTGGGTCTGGGAGTTGACGCGAGCTGCCGTTAGCCCGGCCGCTCGCCGCACCCCACTGGCGTCGTAGAGCACCACAAAACACATGGTGGCGGCAAGGGCAAAGAGGGGATCTTCAAAACCCAATTGCCAGCCCAGTCCAGCGGCCGTGCCCGTGAGCAAGGCCGAATGGCTGGAGGGCATGCCACCGGTTTCAACCAGCACCTTGGGGTTCCAGCGGCGATGCACCACCAGTTCAATCACCAATTTTGAGAGTTGGGCGCTCCCGCACGCGGCCAATCCCCAGGCAAGGACTCCGTTGCTGAACAAGGCCTCAAGAACGTTCATCGATCACGGCTCGTGATGTAGTCGGCCAAGGCGAGCAGGGGGCTGGCTTGGCCGCTCCAGGGAGCGAGGGCCGCCTTGGCTTCTGCCACCAGGGCATCGGCCCGGAGGCGGGATTCTTCCAGGCCCAGCAGTTTCGGGTAGGTGGTTTTATCCGCCGTGAGATCTTTGCCCGCCGTCTTTCCCAGCACTTCGCTGCTGGCGGTGACATCCAAAATGTCGTCGATGATTTGGAATGCTAGGCCAATGCCACGGGCATAGGTGCGGAGGGCAGTCAACAGCTCATCGGAAGCCCCGGCGATCAGGGCGCCACACACCACACAGGCCCGCAGCAGGGCTCCGGTCTTGTGCAGGTGGATGTACTCGAGGGTTTCGAGATCCACCTGCTTGGCTTCGCACTC
The DNA here is from genome assembly GCA_943373125.1 of Synechococcus sp. UW140. Classification (GTDB taxonomy): domain Bacteria; phylum Cyanobacteriota; class Cyanobacteriia; order PCC-6307; family Cyanobiaceae; genus Cyanobium_A. The sequence goes on along the minus strand of CALSBG010000007.1, from coordinate 99,476 downwards.
AAGATCCACCACCTGGCCGCCCACCAATCCAGGTGCACCGGAAGCAAGCGAGAGCTCACCCACCACCTGCAACAGCCGCTCAGCGGGCACCCCGGGGCTGCGCAAAGCCACCATTTCAAAGGCCCTGGTCAGTAGGGCATCTCCCGCCAAGATCGCTTTGGCTTCGCCATAGACCTTGTGGTTCGTCGGCCGGCCCCGGCGCAGGTCGTCGTTGTCCATGGCCGGCAAGTCGTCATGGATCAATGACATGGTGTGAACCATTTCCAGAGCCACCGCCGTGGGCATGGCCAGGGCGCGATCGCCACCGGCCAGCGCACAGGCCGCCAGACAGAGAATGGGTCTCAGGCGTTTGCCACCGGCCAAGAGGGAATAGCGCATGGATTCCCGCAAGGATTCGGGCCGCTCCGGGCCCAGGGAGCCATCCAACGCCAGCTCAACCTGCTGGCGGGCTGCATCCAAGTAGCCGCCAAAATCAAAACCCGCACTGGAGGTGTTGTCGCTCGTCGGGCTCACCGCCACCGCCATCGGGATTGAATTGCTGGAGCGGATTCTCTCAGGTACCCCCCCCCCTCACGGCAACAAGTCGGCCAAAGGGTTATCGAGCTGGCAGTGGCCGCACCAGCTGCTGAAGGTGTTCACCAACAGCATCGTGACGGTCATCGGGCCCACCCCCCCTGGCACCGGGCTCAGGGCACTGGCGATGGGCTCCACCTCTTCAAAGCGCACATCACCGCAAAGCCGTGCCTTGAAATCGGGGCCGGCTTGGGGGCCTGGCTCCAGCCGGTGAATGCCCACATCCACCACCACAGCCCCAGGTTTGACGTGCTCAGCGCCGATGATGCGGGGCTTGCCGGTAGCCACCACCAGGACGTCGGCCTGGCGGGTGAGCTCTTCGAGCTCCTTGGTACGGGAGTGGGCCACCGTGACGGTGGCATGGGCCGCCTGGAGCATCAGGGCCATGGGCTGGCCCACCAAGATGCTGCGCCCCACCACCACAGCCCGCTTGCCAGCGAGCTCCACCCCGGCTGCAGCCAGCAGGGCCATCACCCCCGCCGGGGTGCAGCTGCGGGGGCCTGGCTCACCCTTTAAAAGGTGTCCGAGGTTGAGGGTGTGCAAACCATCGGCATCCTTGGCTGGATCAATGGCCGCCAGCAGCGGCCCCTCATCCAGGCCAGCCGGCAGGGGCAGTTGCAGCAAGATCCCATCAATCTGGGGGTCGGCATTGAGCCGTTGGATGGCGGCCAATACCTCGGCAGCGGGCGTGTTCGCCGGCAGGTGAGCCCCCAGGTTGGTGATGCCAATGCGGGTGCAGGCCTTTTCCTTGTTCGCCACGTAGACCCCGCTGGCGGGGTCATCCCCCACCCGCAGCACCGCCAGACCCGGGGGGCGGCCGGCCAGGGCCAGGCGTTCAGCCACCGCGGCCTGCAAGCGCTGCTCGATCTCGGCCGCCAGCTGACGGCCGTCCAAGCGCATAGCCATGGAAAACCTCACACTCACAAAGGCATCCTGCATCCCGGCTAGCGTTTAGCAAAGGTTTTGGCCAAGGTTTTGGCCTAGCGATGGTTTTGCGGCGACTCCGAAGCCTTTGGCGCCAACTGCTGCGCAGCGAACGGCCAAAACAACAGCCCGCCCTCTGGCGCAGCCGCGACGTCGCCGCCGTATTGCTGCTCTGCGCGGTGGTGGCCATGCTCTCCAGCTGGCCCTGGCTGGTGGAGCCCAGTCTCCAGGCCGGCATGCCAGCGCCCTTCACCGCGCGGGCCCCGAAGGCGGCGCGGGTGATCGACAGCACGGCGTTGGACGATCGCCGCGACCAAATGCTGCACCGCACCACGGTCCAAGTGGTCGATCCCCAGGCCAGCAAGAGCTTGATGGCGGCCCTTGAAGCCAAGTTGCTCGCGGTGGAATACCAGGCCGATGCGCGCCAATCCCAGGTGCAAACCATTGCCCTCACCCCGCAGGAGCGGCATTGGCTTACCCGTCTCACCCCCCCGCAACTGAGCCAATGGCGGCGCGACGTCTTGCAAGCCCAATTGCGGATGCTGAGCCAGGGCCTCTCAGCCAGCGTGGCGGGCAACCAACTCCTGACAGCCGCGACCCTGCAACTGGAGGCCCAGCCAGCCGCTGGCCGTGACCTCGGGGCCAGGCTCTTGGCGAGTGCGCTGGAGGGGCATTCCAATCTGCGCAGTGATCCCGGCCTGAGCCAGCGCCGCATTGAAGCCCTCATCACCCAACAGGGCATCCCCACCATTGCGGTGCAAGCCGGCGATCTGATCACTCGCCAGGGCGAAGCCATCACCCCCCAGGCCTTCGATGTCCTGGATTACTTCGGCCTGGTGAACCGCCGGCCCCGGCCCCTGACCTGGCTGGGCCATGTTGTGGAGTCCTTCGCCGTCTGCGGTGTGATGGTGGCGGGGGTGCGGCGCTGGCGACCCTCCCTCGAGCCCCGCCAAACCCTCTTAGCCCTTGGGGGTCTTGGGGTGGTTGGCGGGTTCAGCCTCTGGTTAGGCCCCCTGGCCAGCCCCCTGGTGCTGTTGATCCCGCCAACGCTCTTGCTCTCCCAAAGCCTCGGCACCAGCTGCGGACTCACCTGGCTCGCGGCGGGCAGCCTGCTTTGGCCCCTACCCATGGGTGGTCTGGTGGGCACGCGCCTGTTGCTGGCAGCCCTGATCGGCTCCCTTGCCGCCATCACGGCCGGTCGCCAACGCAGCCGAGCTGAACTCTTGCAACTGGCTGTGTTCCTCCCTTGTGGCGCCCTGGCGCTGCAATGGCTGCTACTGCAAAGCCGCAGCCCCGTAGCCCAGGTGGATCTGTTCAGCGAAGCCCTCTTGCTGGGAGGGCTGTTGATGGGAGGGCTCTTGGTGGCGCCCCTGATCGAAACCTTTTTCGGCCTGCTGACTAGGGCTCGGCTGCTGGAACTGGCCGATCTGGAACGTCCGCTCCTGCGCCGCCTGTCATGCGAGGCCCCAGGAACCTTTGAACACACCTTGATGATTGCCGGGCTGGCTGAGGAAGGGGCCCGGGCCATCGGCGCCGATGTGGACCTGGTGCGCACCGGCTCGCTCTATCACGATGTCGGCAAACTGCATGCGCCCCAATGGTTCATCGAAAACCAGGGGGAAGGCAGCAACCCCCACGACAAGCTCGATGATCCCTTCGGTAGTGCGGCAATCCTGCAAGCCCATGTTGATGAGGGTCTCAAATTGGCCCGGCGCTATCGCCTACCCAAGCCCCTCGCTGACTTCATCCCCGAACATCAGGGCACTTTGAAGATGGGCTACTTCCTCCATCAGGCCAGGGAGAGGGATGCCAGCACCAGCGAAGCCAACTTCCGCTACCGCGGACCCACCCCCCGAAGCCGCGAAACCGGGATCTTGATGCTGGCCGATGGCTGTGAAGCCGCCCTGCGCTCCCTGCCCCCGGGCACCAGTGAAGCCGAGGCCAAAGCCATGGTCCAGCGCATCGTGGAGGCCCGTCAAAACGACGGCCAATTGGTGAGTAGCGGCATCGGCCGGGCAGAACTTGAGTTGCTGATCCGGGCCTTTGTGCGGGTCTGGAAACGCATGCGCCACCGCCGCATACCCTATCCAATCCCCTCCCGCAAAGCCTTCAGCGCCTAGGGCCCGCCTACCGAAAGCCCCCCCGCTCCGAGGGAAAGGCTCGCTCTCCAAGGCGCATCACGCCAAAGCCCGCTACCACCGCCAGCAAACCGCCCAGCATGCTCACCAACACAACCGCCAAGCCATCGCTGGTGTGACCGCGCCCAAGGGCCCGCGCCAACGCCAACATCCAGGAGCTGAAGCTGGTGAGGGAGCCACAAAACCCAATCGCGGCCAACAACATCAGCCGCGGCCGCGGAGGCCTGAGGGCGATCAGGAGGCCGATACAAAACGAGCCGAGCAGATTGGCGATCAAGTCCGACTCGGCGGCCCCTCGCAGGCCCGCCTCCCAGTGGTGACCCACCGTCTGTAGCTGCCAGCGCAGGAGGGCCCCTGGAATGGCCCCCGCCGCCACAAGGCCCAATTCGCCCAGCTCCATGGCCAAGGCGGGCCCCTTCATGGCTGCCCCCCGATCGCCAAGCCCGTGGCCATGGCGATCAAGCCGCCCAGCACCGAGCCTCCCCCCAACAGAACCGCCTCCCCCCAACGGCGCTCGCGCAACACCACAAACAACTCAGCCATGAAGGTGGAAAAGGTACTGAAACTGCCCAAGAAACCGGTGCCCAGAAGCAACAAAAGCCGCGAGGTCGAAGGCCCACAGCTCTGCTCCAGGCCCACCACCAACCCCAAACAGAAACATGCCAGCACGTTGACCCCAAAGGTGCCCCAGTGCTTGCGGGGAATCATGGGCTCGAAATGGTTGACCACCCGAAAGCGCAACCAGGCCCCAGGCACCGCGCCGATGGTCACCAGCACAGCTTCGTTCGTCATCAACGCTGGCGCCGCTGCCGCAGAACAGCCTGGATTTTGCGCTCCAAGACAATCCCAGCCGGTATGAGGGTCACGCCATTGGCGACGATCAAGGGGCCGTCATGGGTCAGCAAGCCGTAGATGCCCCAGAGGGCAATGCCAGTGGTTAAGAGGCCATACATCCGCAGCGAAATCCCTGAGGTGTCGCGGCTGCGCAAGGTTTTCAATGCCTGGGGAAAAAAACTCAAGGTGGTGAGGCTGGCGGCCACATAGCCCAGCACCCGCACGCCAGACGGCACCCCAGAGGACACCCCCGGGAGGGCCGCTACCGGTAGCAAAGATGGCTCCATCGATGGGGGATTCACGCGCCCCTCAGCATGCAGTGCGCAACGACCCATAGCCAAACGGTCGCGCCGCAGCCAGGATCAGAGGGTTCTGCTGCGGCCCAGCTCGGTCCATCTGCTTGTCATGGCATCAGCCCAAGAACGTTCCCAAACCCTGCCCGAGATGCCCGATTGGGCCCCTTGGCTGCAAGTTGGCCTGACCGCCATGCTCGCGGTGCTGTTTGTGGTGATGGTGGGCAAAATGCGCCAGCAGAGCAGCTCCATCCGCGCTCTGCAGGAGCGGGTACAAGGGCTGGAAAACAGCCGGGCCCTCGAGCGCACCAGCGGCTTAGAACAGCAACTGCGGACAACCGTGGAACGGCTGCAAGTGGTGGAGCGCTCCAACGCCCGTCTTCAGAGCCTCAGCAGCGATAACAAACTGCTCAACGATCAGCTGCGTCTCCTGCGCTCTACGGGCAGCAAAGTGGTCCCAGCCGACGACCTGCCGCCCCTCTTGCCACCTGTTAAGCCCTAACCCGGCAGGCCCTAGCCCTTCACCGCGTCGCCGCTGGCACTGGGCAAGATGTAGCGCTGCAGGCCGATAAAGATAGCCAGCACCGGCAAAATCGAAACCACCGAACCTGCGGCGACCAGCCTCCAGTCGAGGGAAAAACTGCTCGCTAACTGCTGCAAACCCAAGGGCAGCGTGTAGAGCTTGGGATCATCCAAGATGACCAGGGGCCAGAGGAAATCACTCCAGGTTCCGATGAACACAAACATCGCCAGGGTGATCAGATCAGCCCGGGCGGCTGGAAGCATCACGTTCCACCACTCACCAATCGGACTGCAGCCATCACTTCTGGCGGCCTCCTCAAGCTCCACAGGCACCCCGAGGAAACTCTGGCGCAGCAAGAAGATGCCAAAAGCTGTGGCGGCCTGGGGAATGATCAAGGCCCAAAGGGTATTTCTCAGGCCGACCTGCACCATCAACAGATAAAGGGGAATCATCACCACCTGAAACGGAATTAAAATGGTGGCCACCACCAGGGCCAGCACCAACCCCCTGCCAGCGAAACGCATCCTGGCCAAGGGATAGGCCGCTAGGGAGCAAAACACAAGATTGGCGATCACCGCCAAGCCACTCACGATGGTGCTGTTGAGCAGGTAGGTGAGCATCGGGTTATCCCGAAACAACCGGCCATAGGCCTCAAAACTGGGTTGGGAGGGCAGCAGGGCCGGCGGGCTGGTGAAGATGTTTTCAGCAGGCCCCTTGAGCGATGTGCTCACCAGCCACAGCAACGGCACCAACATCGCCAGGGCCAACAACAACAGCAGACCCAGCTGCAGGGCGTTGGTTCCTAGGGTGCGGCAACGATTCTTCAAACCCTGGGCCGCTCCGCCAGGGGCAGATCGCCCAGGGCTGGCAAGGGGGTCTTCTGGGGGTGGAGGGGCTGCGCCGCTGTTCCTGCAATCAAGCGGTTGAGGGCATTCACAAACGCCTGCGCTGCCGCCACGACGATGTCGGTATCGGCGGCATGGCCGGAATACAGAACACCCTGGTGGCGTAGGCGAATGGTGACATCGCCCATGGCATCAATGCCTTCGGTGACACTCTTCACCGAAAACTCCACCAGCTCATTGGGCACCTGGGCCAGGCGATTCAAGGCCTGACAAACAGCATCCACAGGTCCCGTGCCGATTGAGACCTCGGTAATTTCAGATCCATCGCTGATGGTGAGGGTCACGGTGGCTGTGGGCTGGAGGTTGCTGCCGCAACTCACCTGCACGCTCTTCAGGGAAAAGCACGGTGCAGCCTGCTGCTGCACTTGCTCGCTCACGATCGCCTCGAGATCGCGGTCGCTGATCTCCCGTTTGCGGTCGGCCAGCTCCTTGAAGCGGGCAAAGGCATCATCGAGATCTTGGCGTTCCAGGGTGTAGCCCAGATCCTCAAGGCGAGAGCGAAAGGCACTGCGGCCCGAGAGCTTGCCGAGGGAGATGCGGTTGTCCGCCAGGCCAACCGTGCGGGCATCAATGATTTCGTAAGTGAGGCGGTTCTTGAGCACGCCGTCCTGGTGAATGCCCGATTCATGGGCAAAGGCGTTGGCCCCCACAATCGCCTTGTTGGGCTGGACCGCCATGCCGGTGAGGTTGGACACCAGTCGGGAGGTTTTGGTGATTTCCTCGGTGCGCACCCCAGTCAGCGGCTTGGTGCTGTCAGCCGGGAAGCCCAGAAAGGGGTTGAAATAACTGCGACGCACATGCAAGGCCATCACCAACTCCTCGAGGGAGGCGTTACCGGCCCGCTCACCGATGCCATTGATGGTGCATTCGAGCTGGCGGGCTCCGTTCTTGACGGCCTCAAGGAAATTGGCCACCGCCAAGCCCAGGTCGTTGTGACCATGCACTGAAATCACGGCCTGGTCGATGTTCGGCACGTTGGCGTTGATGCCAGCAATCAGCTCCCCAAACTCCGCCGGGGTGGCGTAGCCGACGGTGTCGGGAATGTTGATGGTGGTGGCACCGGCGGCGATGGCCGCTTCGATCACCTGGTTGATGAATTCAGGATCACTGCGGCCGGCGTCTTCGCAGGAGAACTCGACATCGTCGACCAAGGAGCGGGCGTAGGCCACCATCTCGGAGGTGATCGCCAACACTTCAGCGCGGGTTTTGCGCAGCTTGTGCTCGAGGTGGATGTCGCTCGTGGCAATGAAGGTATGGATGCGACGATTCGCTGCGGGGGCTACGGCGTCGGCACAGGCCTTGATATCGCCCCGGGCCGCCCGGGCCAGGCCACAGATGATGGGCCCCTCAGCACCGCCCACCACCTCGGCGATGCGCTGGACAGCGCTGAAATCCCCGGGGCTGGCAAAGGGAAACCCGGCCTCGATGATGTCCACTCCCAGGCGGGCGAGCTGCTGGGCGATCGCCAACTTCTCTTCGAGGTTCAAGCTGGCGCCAGGGGATTGCTCGCCGTCGCGCAGGGTGGTGTCGAAGATCAATACCCGGCCGGGATCGCGGGCCATACAGGCGCCTCTAAGCGGAATGACTATGAGTTAGACCCAGTCTAAGGGGTGGGGCCCCTGGAAAGACCTACGGGTCGAGGAAGGCCCCTAGCGAGTTCTTGAAAACACCGGCTCTTGGATGGCTTCAGCCTTTTCCAGATGGGGCCTCAGCTCGGCAAGGTCCCAAAAGCGATCGACGGCATTGCGCAGCTCCCGGGCCGCCATCCCCTCGGTGCCAATCAAAGTGATCCGTATCCCCTTGGCCCGCAACACCTCCACCAACCGCTCCAGATCCCGACTGCCACTCAAGAGCCACACCTCGTCGCTGCGATCAGCCACCGCCATCAAATCCAGGGCAATCTCCACATCGAGGTTGGCCCGGCCGAATTGGCGCTGATCCCCATCCCCGAGCTCACGCAAGGGCTTGGTTCGAACCGTGAAGCCCAAGCCGGTGAGGGCATCGCGAAACGGGCGTTGGTCGGTGGCGTCCTTGAGGCCCGCATACCAAAAGGCACTGCCCAACTCCAGGCCGTCCTGGGCCTGGGCAAAGGCCAGCAACCGCCGGGGGTCAAAGAACCAGCCCAACTTCTGCTGGGCATAAAACATTCCGTGGCCATCGACAGCCAGGGTCAGCTGCCATGGGGGCTGGGAACTCCGGGCCTGGGACTTGGGCATTAGCGCCAGCCTAGAAGCTTCCCTTAGAGTGATCAAAGCGCTTTATCACCATGGCCGCAGGCGATCTGGCCTTGGGAAACCTCGCGATCGTGCTGCACGCGCACCTGCCGTACGTGCGCAGCAGCGAACCCGGATCCCTCGAAGAAGACTGGTACTTCCAAGCGCTGCAGGAGTGCTATCTGCCCCTGTTACAGGTGCTGGAAACGGCGGCGGCTGACCGCCACCAGCAGCCCCGACTCACCCTGGGACTTTCCCCAACCCTCCTCTCCCTGCTGGGCGATGGGGAGCTGAATGGGCGCTTCTTGGCTTGGCTGCACCAGCGTCAAGACCTTTTGGCTCAAGCCCCAGCCAGCCACCAATCGGCTGCCGACCATCTGCAGCGGCAACTCGAGGGAATCGCGCGGCAATGGCAGCGCTGCCAGGGCCAATTAATCCCCCGCTTTCGACGCCTCCAGAGCCTTGGGGTGCTCGATCTGATCACCTGCGCCGCAACCCACGGATACCTGCCCCTCCTGCGTCAGGTGCCCGAGGCCGTCCGCGCCCAGGTGCGCACGGCCATTGCCGAACATGAACGCCAACTCGGTGAACGCCCCCAGGGGATCTGGCTGCCGGAGTGTGCCTACTACGAAGGCCTTGACCAGCTCCTGGTGGGCAACGGACTGCGCTACTCGGTGCTCGATGGCCATGGCCTTCTCCATGCCCTGCCGCGGCCCCGCTATGGGGTGTTTGCACCGATCTGTTCCCCGGAGGGGGTGGCCTTCTTTGGCCGGGACGGCAGTTCCACCCTGCCGGTGTGGAGTGCCCGCGATGGCTACCCCGGCGATGGGGCCTATCGGGAATTCCACCGCGATCTCGGCTGGGATCTGCCGGAGGAGGAGTTGGCGAGCCGCGGCATCCCCAGCCGGCGCCCCCTTGGTCTCAAGCTGCACCGGGTCACAGCCCAGGGATGTCCTTTGGAAGAGAAACTGGCCTACGACCCCGACGGCGCCAGCGGCAAAGCCGAAGAGCATGCAGCGGCCTATCTGGCGGGCCGGGCCGAGGAACTGGGCGGATTGGCGAGCGCCATGGACCAACCGCCCCTGCTGGTCGCCCCGTTTGACGCGGAGCTCTTTGGCCATTGGTGGTTTGAAGGCCCCCAATTTCTTGCCGCCCTGTTTCGCCAAGCCGTCTCCCATGGCGTGCGCTTGGTGACCCTGAAGGAATGCTTGGCCAAGGAGGCTGCGCTCCAGGTCTGCCGGCCGTCACCCAGCAGCTGGGGCCAGGGGGGCTACCACGACTACTGGCTCAACGACAGCAACGCTTGGGTGGTGGCGGAATGGCAACGGGCCTCTACGGCCATGGTGCGCCGGGTGAATCGGGGGGTGGGCAGTGCTGAGCAACGCCAACACCTCACCCAGGCCGGCCGTGAATTGCTTTTAGCCCAGAGCTCGGACTGGAGTTTCATCCTGCGGGCCGGCACCACCACCGACCTGGCTAAAGAGCGAATCGAACGCCACCTGGATCGCTTCTGGCGGCTGATGGACGCGATCGACAACGGCACCCCGTTGCGCAATGAATGGCTCGAGGCCGTGGCCGAAGAGGATGGACTTTTCCCCCTGCTCAATGCCGCCGATTGGGTGAGCACCCCTTAGGGCCCAAGACTTAGCCAATCAGCAGGGACAGGGTGGCCCTGGCGCCAAGCAGAACGGCAGGGCGAAACCCTCACTTTCCTCCGCTGTCAACCTGCACCACCGCAGCACCCACATCACCGACGGGGATCAACTCCTCGACACCACCAGCCTCTGGCTGGGCCTTGAACACCCGACTCCTGCCCCCGGCCCATCTCCCGCCAAGGGGATGCGCTCCAACGGATGTGCTCACGCCCATCACCCTCAATGAGGTCGGTGATGCAGCTAGCAATCCAGAGGTGGCCCATCCATTCCCTTAGGGATTGAGAAGCTTCCCCAGTAGGGCAAGCTCGCGGCCCTGTTGTTGCATCAAGCCCCAGCGCACGCCCCAGGGCGCAGTCGCAAACAGGCGCAGCATCGCCACCACCAGCTCCGGCAGGCTCAAGGTATTGGTGAGGAAGCCATACCACTGCTCCTGGGGCAGGGCAAAGAAGGTGGCGAAAAACTGGCGCAGCTGGGCGGATGGATACCGCATCAACTTCTCCAAGCCAAAGCAGTAAAGGGCATGCTTGCGGCGCAGCTCCAAAGGCCAGAGGGCCTGCCACGCCATCGCCGCCACCGCCGGGCTCGTCAGCGCCGGATCGGCCAATCCCTGGGCGATCGCAGCGGCGAGGGCGGGGGCCCGGCGGAGCAAGGAACCCACCATGTAGCCCGAAGCCGGGTGCACCATGCTGGCGGCACCGCCAAATCCCACCACCTGCTGGCTGAGATCCGGCAAGGGCAGGTTCATCGGGAACAGGCAGAACTCCTCGTGCTCGACCTGCTCCACCTGGATGCCGCCATGGGCCAGGCGCCGATGCAGCCGATCCTTGAGCACCTCAAAGGGCACGGGAGGAGCCAGGGCCAGCGAGGTTTCTTCCGCAAAGAACAGGCCATCACCCAGGTCCATCGCATAGAGAAAGGTGGGGGCACCGGCTTGGTCTTGCCCCTCCTCCAGGTGGTCGTTGCGGTAGTCCATCAACACGAATTGCCCGCTCTGCACAGGCGGAGCACTGAAGCGACCCACTACGCCATAGGCCGCCTGACCGGCCACCGGCCCCAGGTCGGGGCGCTGCACAAACACGGGCTGATGGCCTGAGGCATCCACCACCAACCGGGCTTGAAGCTTCTGGCCGCAGGCCGTGGCCAAGGTGGAGACCTGCTTGCCATGGTCCAGGGCGATGGCCTGGCCCTGATGCCAGACCATCGCGCCGGCGGCACAGATCGAAAGCCAGTGCTTCTGAAGCTTGGTCCTGTCGAACAAGCCGTAGTCGAGGCCGTGCCGCAGGGGTTGGTGGTTGAAATAGCTGAGCGAATCGCTCCAGCGATGGCCCAAAAGCCTCCCAAGACCGAGACGGTCCACTTCCCGGCCCCAGATGCCGTAGGTGTTCTGCCAGGGCTCAGCAGGATCCTGGGCACTGAGGCCATGGACCTCCAGTCCCCTGCTGACCAACTCACTGGCGATGGCGAGGGCCGCTGGACCCGCACCAATCACCAGGACATCGGCGATCACTCCTTGATCACGTCGGCTGGGTTGGCACTGGCTGGTCTTGCCTCAGCAGCCGGTGCCTCAGGGCCATCCTCCTCCTCAGCGGCAGGGGGCACCAACACCACTTCCGAGAGTCGATCGCCAGAGTCGAGCTTCTGGAGGCGCACCCCCGTGGCCGCCCGCGATTGCTGGGGAATGGCATCGGCCTTGGTCCGCACGATCACCCCCCGCTCACTCACCAGCAGGAGCTCCTCTCCAGCCCCAAGCACCTTCAGCCCCACCAACACATCACCATCGCGGCGGAACTTGATCGCCCGCAGGCCCATGCCCGCCCGCTTTTGCAGGCGGAACTGATCCACGGGCACCCGCTTACCCAAACCACTGGCCGAAGCCACCAGCACCCAGGGCCCCTCACTCGCCCCTACCTCATCGGCCAATTCACCGGCCAGTTCAACGTCGCCGTCATCGTCTGCAATGGGTGCGGCATTGGCCACCCGATCAGCCAACTCGGCAGGCAACACATCCATACTCACCAGCTGATCGCCCCGACGCAGATTCATGGCCCGAACACCCCGGGCCGTGCGGCCCAGGGGACGCAATTCACTGTCATTGAGACGGAAATGGATGGTCATGCCCTTGAGCGAACCGATCAGCACGCTGTCGCCAGGCAAGGCCAGGCGCACCCAGGTGAGGGCATCGCCCTCCTCCAGGGAGATGGCAATCAAGCCATTGGAGCGAATGTTGGAGAAGGCCGACAGCCGGGTGCGCTTGACGTAGCCACCGCTGGTGAGCATTACCAGCACGCCGTCTTCCTCAAAGGCGCTTACGGCCAACAGCGAGGTGATCTGCTCTTCCCGGGGGATGGGCAACAGCTGCACAATCGGCGTGCCCTTGGCGGCCCGGCTGCACATCGGTACCCGATAGGCCGGCACTGAATACACCACCCCGCGATCGCTAAACAGCAACAGGGAGTCGTGGTCGTTGCAGCTGATGAACAGCCTCACCGCCTCCTCACCCTGGCTCTTGGTGCCGGCCTTTCCCCGGGTGCCCCGGCTGGTGGCCTCAAACTCATTGACCGGCATCCGCTTGAGATAGCCGGTTTCGGTGAGCATCACCACCGAGCGCTCATTGGCGATTAGGTCGATGTCTTCGAGGCCTCCCTCGAGGTCAAGAATTTCCGTGCGACGGGGCGATAGGTACTTGGCGCGGATCGCCTGGAGCTCCTCAACAATGATGTTTAGCACCCTCTCGCGGCGGCCGAGGATGTCCTTGTAGTCGGCGATTTTCGCGACCAGATCCTCATGTTCGAGCCGAATCTTGTCGGCCTCCAAGGCTGTGAGCCGCCGCAACTGCATCTGCAGGATTGCGTCCGCCTGGATCTCGCTCAGCCCATGGCGCTCCTGAAGCTGTAAGCGGGCTGTGGCCGCATCGGACGCCGCCCGGATCAGTGCAATGATCGGATCAAGCTGGTCGAGGGCAAGCAACAGGCCCAGCAGAATGTGATCCCGTTCCTCGGCTTTGCGCAGGAGGTAGCGGGTGCGGCGCTCAATGGTCTGGATCCGGAAGTCGAGGAACACCCGCAGCATCTTGCTGAGGGTGAGCAGCACGGGCTCGCTATTGACCAGCGCCAACATGTAGGCGCTGAAATTATTTTGCAGGGGGGTGAGTTTGAACAGGTTGTTCAGCACCACCTGCGGATAGGCGTCGCGACGCAGCTCGATCACGATCCGCATGCCATCGCGGTCGCTTTCATCCCGGATATCAGCAATCCCCTCGAGCTTCTTGTCATTCACCAATTCGGCGATCCGCTCGATCAGGGCAGCCTTGTTGGTTTGGTAAGGAAGCTCGGTAATGATCACCGCATCGCGGTCAGGGCGCCCTTTGGCCTCGACCGTTTCAATCGAAGCCACACCGCGCATGGTCACCGAACCACGACCGGTGGTGTAGGTCTCACGGATGCCCCGGCGACCCAGGATCTGCCCGCCGGTTGGGAAATCGGGACCAGGGATGATCGCCAACAACTGTTGATCGCTGATTTCAGGGTTGGCAATCAGCGCCAACATGCCGTCGATCAATTCGGTCAGGTTGTGGGGAGGGATATTGGTGGCCATACCCACCGCAATGCCAGCCGAGCCGTTCAACAGGAGCTGGGGGATGCGCGCCGGCATCACCGTGGGCTCCTGCTGAGAACCGTCAAAGTTGTCGGCGAAGTCGACCGTTTCAGCCTCGATGTCTTCCAGTAAGGCGTCGGTGGTCAGCGACTGCAGCCGGGATTCGGTGTATCGCATGGCCGCCGGTGGGTCGTTGTCCACCGAGCCGAAGTTGCCATGCCCGTCGATCAGGGGCATGCGCATCGAAAAATCCTGGGCCATCCGCACCAGGGCGTCGTAAACGGCCGTATCCCCGTGGGGGTGGTACTTACCCAGCACCTCACCCACCACCCGGGCGCATTTCCGATAGGGCCGATCGCTGGTAAGACCCAGCTCGTACATCGCATAGAGGATGCGGCGATGCACGGGTTTGAGGCCATCGCGGGCATCGGGGAGGGCCCGTCCCACAATCACGCTCATCGCATACTCCAAGTAGGAGCGCGACATCTCGTTGCGGAGGTCGGTCTGAATGATCCGTTCGTCGGAACTACCGGGTCCGGTGGTTTCCGCCATGCATGACCGCCTTAAGCAACGATCAGTTTATGGGCACCCCCCTGCACTTGTACAAACTGGGACCCCCGTGAGCCTGCCGATCCGTACTGAAGCCCAGTTGCGCCAGCGCCAGGAGCGGGGTCAGCTGACTGTGCGCGCCGCCGCGGAGTTCCGAGATTTGGTCGAAAAAGCTGGCCTGGAAGAGGCTTACGCCCACACCGATGTGGTGGTGGCCGCCGATGCGTGCTTCACGGACCAGGCCAGCCTGTACGTGGGCCTGGGCCCGACGGACCCGCCAATCCGCCTGCGATCGGCCCAACTGGCCGGGGTCAGCGCTAGCTGCGGTCACGGCAGCACGGATTTCATGCTGCCCATGGGCGGCGGTCTCGCAGAGCCGGCCCGCCACGGTGGGGCCCAGGTTCTCGGGGCCCTGCTGGCTGGAGCAAGCGTTCCCCTCTCGGCCCTTGGCGACGGAACGGCCCTCCATCCCCGCCGGGAACTCCACACCGAGCTCAGCTTGGAGCGCATCGCCGCCGGGCGCCTGCTGCTGCACCGGGGCATTTGCGAAAATGGGGTGGTGGCCACCAGCAGCGCCGAAGGCTTAACCGCCAGCCCCTACGGCCCCCTGCTGGGCCCCTTCACCACCGGGCTCTTTTCCTGTGGCGGGGCCGGCAGCATCGGGCTCACCATGCCTGGCCTCTCCCTGCTCGGTCCCGGATCCCCCGTGCTGGTTGGCGGGGCCGTCGGCTGGGTGGTGGGCAGTGGCAGCGGCCACAACCCAAAGGTCAAACGCCAGTCCTCGGGCCATGCCCTGAGCCCGGGATGTGTGGCCGCCCTAAGCGTGGATCTGCACGACCTCCAAGCCGAGTGGGTGCGGCCCTGCTTTTTTGAGGGTCACGGCAGTGGCCTGCTGGTGGCCATCGCCGCACCGGTGCCCCTGATCAACGAATCGGTGGCTCGCCAGGCCGCAACTGGCAACGACGCCCTCGTGGCGCCCGTCCTGGATCTGGCGATCCCAAGGCGGCTGAAGCCCAGCCTGGGAGCGGCCCGCTACAGCGACCTTCTGGCCGGGGAACTGCAAATCAAGGGACGTCCCATGGGCTGTGCCCCCTCCCACAGCCCAAGGCTGGCCGCGGCCATCGGTCAAGAGCTGATCACCCGCATCGCGGGAGGGCACTTCCCCCTAAGCCTGCCCCTCCAACCCTTGAATCCCAGGCCAACCCTGGTAGCACTTGAGGCATGAGGCCCACCTAAAGTTACCCTCAACTTTTAAAGCTGATCGGGCGGCCATGGCCCACGACGATCAAAGCCAAGACGATCAAAGCCAAGACGATCAAAGCCAAGACGATCCCCACCAGGAGGGTCCCCGCCAGGAGGGTGGGGAGTGGCAGATGCTCACAACCAAGCTTGCGGATTGGGCCGCCAGTGATGCCCCCCAAACCCTCTGGCAGCAACTGCAATCGCCGCTGAAGGCCTTGGCCGTGCTCCTCGGAGCACTGTTTGTCTTGCGCCTCTACACAGCGGTGGTCGGCGCCCTAGAGGGGGTGCCATTGCTTGCCGGCCTTCTGAAACTCACGGCCCTGGTCTGGATTGCCCGCCATGGGGCACCAGCTCTGCTTCGCCGTGAGGAACGGCAGACGTTGATCGACCAGCTCAGCCAGCGTTGGCAGCACCTACGCCAATAGGGCCAGGCCGCAGGCAACTTGATAGGTTGCACCGAATACGGAAGTTTCAGGTGGACATTCAGCTCGGTCGCTCCCGCACTGTTCGTCGCGCCTACGGCATCGATGAAATTGCCTTGGTCCCCGGTGGTCGCACGGTGGATCCTGCCATTACCGACAGCAGCTGGACCCTGGGCGGGATAACCCGGGAGATCCCGATTATCGCTAGCGCCATGGATGGCGTTGTCGACGTGGCGATGTGCGTCGAGCTGGCCAAGCTCGGAGCCCTGGGGGTGCTGAACATCGAAGGGGTCCAATGCCGCTATGACGATCCCAACCCCGTGTTGGATCGCATTGCCGCCGTTGGTAGAGACGCGTTTGTGCCCTTGATGCAGGAGCTCTACAGCCAACCTGTCAGGGAAGACTTGATTCGTCAGCGCATTGGCGAAATCAAGCAAAAAGGTGGCATCGCCGCTGTGAGCGCAACCCCCGTCGCGGCCCTCAAATTCGGCAAGGCCATCGCCGAGGCCGGTGCTGATCTCTTCTTCGTGCAGGCCACCGTGGTCAGCACCGAGCACATCGGTCCGGAAGGTCAGGCCACGCTGGATCTGGCAACCCTCTGCCGCGAGATGGGGGTTCCCGTGATCCTCGGTAACTGCGTCACCTACGACGTGGCCCTTCAATTGATGCGTGCCGGCGCCGCTGGGGTGATGGTGGGCATCGGACCTGGCGCCGCCTGCACCTCCCGCGGCGTTCTTGGCATCGGCATTCCCCAGGCCACCTCGGTGGCCGACTGCGCTGCAGCCCGCAACGACTACTTCAAAGAAAGCGGTCGCTACGTGCCCATCGTGGCCGATGGCGGCATCGTCACGGGCGGCGACATCTGCAAGTGCCTGGCCTGCGGGGCCGATGCGGTGATGATCGGATCCCCTATTGCCCGGGCCGCCGAAGCCCCCGGCCGCGGTTTCCATTGGGGGATGGCCACCCCAAGCCCGGTGCTGCCCCGCGGCACCCGCATCAAGGTGGGCACCACCGGCAGCCTGGAAAAAATCCTGCGGGGCCCTGCGGGCCTCGATGACGGCACCCAGAACCTGCTGGGCTGCATCAAGACCTCGATGGGCACTCTGGGAGCCCGCACCCTTAAGGAAATGCAGGAGGTGGAAGTGGTGGTTGCCCCGTCCTTGCTCACGGAAGGCAAGGTTTACCAAAAAGCCCAACAGCTAGGGATGGGCAAGTAGGTCCTATCTTGAATTTGTGGGGGCTACGGCTCGCACACTCCTCACACCCTCCGGCCCGGCGCGTCCGGGCTTTTTGTCTTCTCCTGCAGGCCCCAGTTTCGCCAGCCTGCAACGCTTCCCTAAAATCGGTGGTTGCCAACAAACAACCTTGCTAGATTCCGAGAACCCTGGTCCCTGCAAGGATGTCGAGCGCCACCGCAGTCACTGACGCATCATTCGAGCAAGACGTGCTCAAGAGCGATGTGCCCGTGCTGGTTGATTTCTGGGCCCCCTGGTGTGGCCCCTGCCGCATGGTGGCCCCCATTGTCGACGAAATCTCCAAGGAATTCGAAGGCAAAATTAAGGTCTTCAAGCTGAATACCGACGAGAACCCTAACGTCGCCAGCCAGTACGGGATCCGCAGCATCCCCACCTTGATGATCTTCAAAGGCGGCCAAAAGGTCGACACCGTGGTGGGTGCGGTGCCCAAGACCACCCTGTCCGGCACGATCTCCAAATACCTCTAATCAGGCAGCCCTGAGCCCCAGCCTGCAGCATCCCAGGCCAGAGGCAACCCGCGAGCACAGCATGAGCCGGATTGGCCTGATCGACTACGGCATGGGCAATCTGCACTCCGTGCAGCGCGCCTTTGAACGGATCGGCTCTAGCGTTGTTTCCGTGCACGACTCAGGCGCCATGGAAGCCTGCGAAGCCCTCGTACTGCCTGGCGTCGGGGCCTTTGACCCGGCCATGGAACGGCTGAACGCCAGCGGCCTGGCCCCAGCCATCCACGCCTGGTGCCAGGCGGGCAAGCCCCTGCTGGGGATCTGCTTGGGCTTGCAACTGCTGTTTGAGGCCAGTGACGAAGGGGTACTGCCTGGGCTGGGCCTGATCAAAGGCCGGGTGGTGGCGCTGCCGCGCAAATCCGGCCACCCCATTCCCCACATGGGCTGGGAACGACTGGCCCCCGCCGAGCCCAGCCCCTTGATCCCAGCTGGCAGCGGCGAGAGCTGGGTGTATTTCGTGCACTCCTATGCCGCAAGCCCTAGCGATCCGCGCTGCACCACCGCCCTGGTGAACTTCGCGGATCAAACGGTCACAGCGGCGGTCTGGCAAGGGGCCATTGGGGCCTGCCAATTCCATCCGGAAAAATCTGGCGATGCGGGGGAGGCCATCCTGCGGCGCTGGCTCACCTGGCTGCAGGCATGAGCGTTCCATGACCCTGCGCATCAGTGGCGGGCGCAAACTCCTCAGCCCCCCTGGAGAGATCGCCAGGCCCACAGCCTCGAGGGTGCGGCTGGCGGTGATGAACCTGCTGGCCTCGGAGCTGCCCGGTTGCCGCTGGCTGGATCTCTGCTGCGGTAGTGGCGTGATGGCCTGCGAGGCCATCCAACGGGGGGCTGGGGCGGTGGTCGCCATCGAGCAAGACCGACGCATCGCGGCGATTGCCAAGGCGAACCTCGAAGTCGTTGCCCAAGGCACTGCCGGCAAATCCCGCTTTTGGATCCACTGCAGCGACGTGAAACGCTGGCTCGCCAAGGGGGTTGGGGCGAGCAGAGATTCAGCGAGAGGGGGGGATGGGGCCTTTGATCTGATCTATGCCGACCCCCCCTACGCCGCTGGGCTCTACGGCGCGATCGCCACCGGGGTCAGCCGGGGGGGATGGCTCAAGCCGAAGGGGCTGATGCTCTGGGAATGTGCCACAACGAAACTACCCAACCTTCCGACTGGATGGCAGCTTGCTGATCAACGGCGCTACGGCAGCACTAGCGTGATGGTCCTGAAGCTGGATTCAACTGTCGAGGATGCTGCCGCGACGGTATTGGTTCCAGGCTGCCACGAATAGGCCAAGCAAGGTCACAGGAATCAGTCCGAGAACGATGCCGCAAAGCAGGGGTTCGATCATGGAAAGCCAGGTGACACGGTCAAGGCACAATTCTTTCACGCCCAGGGCCACGGGTGCGAGCCATTTCCACCAACTGTGACTAGCGAGTTCCCCCCCACCAAATCCCCTAGCGAATCGTCCACCGAACCGTCGTTGGACGATTCGGTGCAACGGCGCAGCCTGATCGCGGCCTTGGTCGTCGCCGCCGCCATCGCTTGCATCGCCGTGGTGCTGCTGGTGTTACCGGCGACCAACAGGGATCCCTACACCCGCCAAACCCTTGAGCTCCAGGGGTCGGCAGAGAACGGCGGCAAGTTGTTTCTGATCAATTGCGCTGGCTGCCACGGGATCGCGGGTCAGGGCCTGGTGGGCCCCAACCTGCACGCCGTTGTTAACCGCAAAAACCAACGCCAACTGATTCAGCAGGTGGTCAGTGGCAAAACCCCACCCATGCCCCGATTCCAACCGGAGCCCCAGGCGATGGCCGACCTGCTGGCCTATCTCAACAGCCTGGTCTGAGATGGATCAGCCTGGATTAGAGCCCCCAGGGCCCCAACGGGTCGTCGTGTTGGTGGAACCAGCAGGTCCTCTCAATGTGGGCAGCGTGGCCAGGCTGTGCGCCAATTTTCAAATCGATGAGCTGCGCCTGATCAATCCCCGCTGCGACCACCTCGGCGAGGAGGCCCGCTTGATGGCCGTCCATGCCGCGGCCGTGTTGGAGGGCGCCACCCTATTCAGCAGCCTGGCTGGAGCCGTGGCCGATTGCAGGCGGGTGGTGGCCACCAGTGGTCGCCACGATGGGGAACCCCTCCCCCTGTTGCCCCCCCAGGAGGCCCTGTCTTGGCTGGTGGAACCCTCTGAGACCAACAACTCCCCCGTGGCGGTGGTCTTTGGCCGGGAGGATCGGGGCCTCTCCAACGACGAGATGCTCCAGGCCGGACGGCTCCTCAGCCTTGGCACGGGACCGGCCTACAGCTCCCTCAACCTCTCCCATGCCGTGGCCGTGGTGTTGCATGAACTGCACCAGCTTCCCCGCGAGCAGCTCCCCCAATCCCCTGGCCCATTAGGCCTGGCCGAACCCTGCCAGCGGCAGGACTTGGAGGCCATGCTCAGCGATGCCGAACACCTGTTGATGGTGGTGGGTTTTCTGTATCCCCACACCAGCCATGCCCGCATGGCCAAGGTGCGCGGCTTGCTGCAGAGGGCCCAGATCTCGAGCGACGAGGTGGCCTTGGTGCGGGGGATGGTGCGCCAGTTGCGCTGGGCTAGTCAAAGCCGGAACCCCGACCAGACCCCTTAGCGTCGGATGCACTACCCAAACCCCCTGCCTCCGTGACGGCTGGCCGTTCGACCCGCAGTGCCAAAAACCGGCTTCCGCAGCCGCTCCAGCTGGTCCTAAGGCTGGCCGTGATGGGCATTGGCCTGGGTGTCATTACGGGCACCGCCTTGAAGCTGCTGGCCCCCCACTTGGCCCAGGGCGCCATCCAAACCTCAAAGTTGGAAGCCGCCAACCCCAGTGTGCCGATTGGCAGCCAAGGCTTGAGTAGCGGCAGTTTTGAAACCCGAAACGAACTCAAGGCCCTGAGCGCCCGCTGGGCGCAGTTGGCCCAGGCCCAGAGCGGCCTCCAAGCCAGCGGCTTCCTCCTGGTGCTCGATGACGGTCGCTATGCCCAACTGCAGCCGGGTCGCCCCCAGCCAGCCGCCAGCTCGATCAAAACGCCTGTGTTGCTTGCTGGATTGCAACAACTTGATTCTGGGGCCTTGCGCTGGAACGAGGGTCTGCCCCTCACCAAAGAGGTGGTTGGAGGCGGCGCTGGATGGATGGCAAGCCGGCCCATGGGAACCCGCTTCCCCTTCTTTGAAGCAGCCACCGAAATGATTCGGGTGAGCGACAACAGTGCTACCAACCTCTTGATCGAACGTCTGGGCGGCAAAACAGCCATCAACAGTCGCTTTGCGGCCCTGGGCCTGCCCGCCACGGTGGTGCGCAACTGGCTGCCCGATCTCGAGGGCACCAACACCACCAGCTCCCGGGACCTCGCCAAAGTCATTGCCCTGGTGGATACGGGCCAAAAACTCAGCCCTCGGGCCCGGGATTTGTTCCGCGAAATCATGGGCACCTCCCGCACCAACACCCTGATCCCCCTGGGCCTGTTGCAGGGCTTGGGCCAGGACGCCGCCGATCCGGATGCCGCCTTGAAAAGCTTTGGCATCACCGTCTACAACAAAACAGGCGATATCGGCATCGCCTACGCCGATGCAGGCCTGATCCAACTTCCCAATGGTCAGCGGGCAGTGGCTGCCTTCATGGTGAAAGGGCCGTTTAACGATCCCCGCTCCACCGATTTGATTCGCGCCATGGCCGCCGAAGTGGCCAAAACCCTGGTCGGCAAACCATGAAGCCCTTCGCTCTGCTGGCGTCTGCCGTCCTACCGGCCATCGCCACCACCACAACTGCAATCGCCTGTGCACCAGCTCTTGCTGCCCCCCCAGCGGCGCAGCGCCCACAAGCCGTTGTGCGCCCGCAACCCCTGCTGCGCCCCCAATCCGTGGCTCCCCTGCCTGGGGGCCTGGATCAGGTGCTGGTGGTCAACGACAACAACCCTGAGTTGATCACGGAAGAGGGAATTCTGCTCTCCACTTTCCCCGGATCCAGCCGGCCCCATCCAGCGGCCCACTTGGATGTGCCCCTGAATGGCCGCTTCGACCTGTTCAGCCATCACGTCTATGCCGGCAAGCCCGAAAGCATCGATTCCACCCTCTGGGTGGCGGTTGTGGCCCAACCCCGCGGCAAGCAGCCGGTGACCCTGCGGCTGCTTGCCGGATCGACCGCCCTGTCCCAATCCGTGGATGGCATCCACCCCGGCGCCCCGTTCCTACCTTTGCCCTCGCTGCTGCGCCAAAGCGACCCACCGATCTATGCGGGCCCCGGCAGCCGGGTGGCTACTGAACTGCTGCTCAAACAAAAAAGTGCGCTCCTCCCAGAAAGCTGGACCCTGCCGGCTGGTGTGGCCTCCCCGCTCTTGGTGTTACCGATGCCTGTTCGGGGTCTTGACCCGCTCCTCAATGGCCGCAATTTGCAGTTACGGCTTGAGAGCAACGGCCCCGTGAGTATGGCCACCCTGGCGGCCTTTGGTAACAACAGCCAACCACCCGGCCTGGCGGTGTGGCAGAAGCTGCTCGATGGTGATCTCAGCCCCAAGGAGCATGCGCCCACCCCCCGGGGCAGCACAGGGGCCATGGTGTACTCGCGGGTGAGCGGGGTGCAGGTGGGCAGCATCTGGACTGGCCGCATTACCGATCCGGGCAAAGCCACCTTGAGCACGGGCCAGGCTCCGATTTCCTGGCCCATCAGCAGCCTCGAGCGGGGCAGCCTCGGCACCGGCCAGGTTCAAACAGCCCCCTTGAAGGCCGCTTATCCAGGCACCGCTTGGGCAGCCCATGGCAATTACGGCGTCGAGTACAACCTGGCCCTGCCCCTGCGCAACAACAGCCAGCAGCCGGTCATTTTGCAACTGGCGTTCGAATCGCCCCTCAAAAGCGACGCACCAGCCGGAGGCCTGCGCTTCAACGCCACCCCAAGCCGGGCGGTGATGTTCCGCGGAACGGTGGAGGTTTCGGGCTTGGACAATGCTGAAGGCAAAGCCAGTGGTCGCGAGCGCTTCCACCTGGTGCAACGGGCTGGCGAACCGGGGCCGGTGCTCGGAACCATCAGCCTGGCGGCCGGGGCCCAGCGCCAGGTGCAGGTGCGCCTGATCTATCCGGCCGATGCCACGCCACCGCAGGTGCTCAGCCTGCTGCCTGTGAAACAATCCGAATCTTCCCCAGTAATCCTCCCGTGACTCAAGCCCGCAAGCGCCGAGTCTTCCCCTTCACTGCAATCGTGGGGCAGGAGGAGATGAAGCTGGCCCTGCTGCTCAACGTGATCGATCCGCGCATTGGCGGCGTGATGATCATGGGAGACCGGGGCACGGGCAAATCCACCACGATTCGAGCCCTCGCCGACCTGCTCCCCGAGATCGATGTGGTAGCCGGAGACCCCTACAACAGCTCCCCCTCGGACCCCGACCTCCAAAGCAGCGAGGTGCGCCTCAGGGACGAGCAGGGAGAGGAGCTCGCCACCGAGAAACGCCAGGTGCCCATGGTTGACCTCCCCCTGGGGGCCACGGAAGATCGCCTCTGCGGCACGATCGACATCGAGAAAGCCCTCAGTGAGGGGATTCGGGCCTTTGAGCCGGGCCTGTTGGCCAAGGCAAACCGGGGCCTGCTTTACGTGGATGAGGTCAATCTGCTCGACGATCACCTGGTCGACGTGCTGCTGGATTCAGCCGCTTCGGGCTGGAACACGGTGGAGCGCGAAGGGGTGTCGGTGCGCCACCCAGCGCGGTTTGTGCTGATTGGCTCCGGCAACCCCGAGGAGGGGGAACTGCGCCCCCAGCTCTTGGATCGCTTTGGCATGAGCGTGGAAGTGCGCACCGTGCGGGATCCCGAGCTGCGGGTCCAGGTGGTGGATCAACGCACCAGCTTTGACAACGATCCTGACAGCTTCAACAACGCCGTTCAGGCCACCCAGGATGTGTTGCAAGCCAGGGTTGTCGAGGCCCAAAACCGCTTAGGCCAGGTGGTGATTGACGACGACCTGCGCATTCGGATCTCCGCGGTGTGTGGCGAGCTGGACGTGGATGGCCTGCGCGGTGACATCGTCACCAACCGGGCGGCCCGGGCCCTCGCCGCCTTTGAACGGCGCCAGGAGGTCACAGAAGACGACGTGGCCCGGGTGGTGGCCTGCTGCCTGCGTCACCGCCTGCGCAAGGATCCTCTCGAGCAGATCGACTCTGGCGATCGGGTTGTGAAAGTGTTCTGCAAGGTGTTTGACCGTCCTGAAAGCACGGATCGTCGGGAGTTCGAACTCGCCCTCGCCGCCTAGGCCCTCTCTCCTGCTGCGGCTGACTCGCCCATGCGCATCCTCGGCATTGATCCCGGCCTGGCCCGGGTGGGCTACGGCGTCATCGAGGTGGAGGGAAGGGGAGTCAACAGCAAGCAACAGATGCTGGATTGCGGAATCATCCGCACCGATCCCGGCACCTGCGATGGGGTGCGAATGGTGGAAATTGCCCGCGATCTCAGGGTGCTGATCCGCCAATGGCAGCCGGATTTGGCGGTGGTGGAAAAGTTTTTCTTCTACCGCTCCAGCACTACGATTTCGGTGGTGCAAGCCCGGGGCGTGGTCATGATGACGCTGGCGCGGTTTCGGGTGCCGGTGGCGGAATTCCCGCCGATGCAAATCAAACTGGCCCTCACCGGATCAGGCCATGCCCAAAAAGAGGAGGTTCTCGATGCGGTGATGCGAGAACTGAACCTCGACCATCCCCCCAGACCCGACGATGCCGCCGATGCCCTAGCGGCAGCTCTCACCGGCTGGTACCAGCGATGAGTAACCCTGCAGCAGAGCAAGCCCCCCAGAAAGCAGCCCTACGGCGCCACTACCGAGCTTTACGCCAAACCCTGCTGCCCCTAGCCGGTCCTGCGATTGCAGACCAGCTCCAAGCAGCCCTGGGCCTGCTCAGTGGGGCTGACAGGCATCTCGGCCTGTATTGGCCTCTGGCAGGCGAAGTCGACCTCCTCCAGCTGCAACGGACCGCGACTTCGGAACGGCCCACCCCTTGGCCCTGCCCCTTGGCCCTACCCGCCATCAGCCAAGGCCATCTCGTCTATCGCGCCTGGTGCCAAGGGGACCAGCTCGAAGCCGATGACTGCGGCATCCCCGCCCCCATGGGGACGGCCCTGGCCGCCTCAGCGTTGAGCTGTTTGCTGGTGCCGGCCCTGGCCTTCGATGGCACCGGCGTGCGCTTGGGATACGGCGGTGGCTGGTACGACCGCTTGCGCACTGATGCCGCTTGGACCCGCGTGCCCAGCTTTGCTGTTTTGCCCCAGGGATGCCTGGTGGACAACCTGCCGAGGGATCCCTGGGATCGCCCTTTCGATGGCTGGCTCGATGAAACCGGCCTGCATCACTGCCAACCTTGACAAAACATGGCTTCCAGGGCGCGCCAACCCGCAGAATTTGCGAAGATCATCGAATTGACTCTGTTGGCGTTGGATTTGTTCTCCCCCTATCCCAGCGCCATCCCGGACCAAGCTGCCCCAGCAGTGGCTGCCCGAGCCATTCCAGCTGCAGTTGGGCACAGGTTTGCCCCAAACTCCTCCGGGCCCGAACGGGTGCTGGCCTCGGAACTGGAAGGTCGCACGGCCGCCAGCGATGCCCTGTCGATGATGGTGAGCTCCATGGTGCGCATGGTGCAGGCCGGGAAAAGCAGCGATAGTCGCTGGGAATCCTCCTGAAGCCAGCGTCCCTCCCACCCCTCAGCGGCCGACCCCATGCTTAGGCGTCTCATTACGGGTTGTTTGGGAGCTGCGGTCCTATCAGCTCCGGGCTCAGCCGAGGCCCATGCCATCCAGACCAACCTGGAAGCCTTCCGCAACAACCACCTGGTGTTGCTGCAAAGCAGTTTTGGTAATGGCGAGCCCGCCCAGGCGGCTCTGGTCACCCTGGTGCCCCCCGGGGGCGAACCCATCCCCGTGGGCCGCACCAACAACAAAGGACAACTCAGCTTTGGTTTGCCAAGCGACGCCCATGGCGAGTGGGACGTGCAAGTCGATGGTGGCCCTGGCCACCGGGACTACCTCAGCCTGCCGATCAACAACGGGCAAGCCGATCTGAACCGGATCAGCGATGGGCATCGGCCAAGCCCCACCAAATGGCTCCATGCATGGCTTAGGGGATCGAACCTGACCTCCCCCTGGATCCTGGTTGGAGCTGTCGGGGGCCTGATGGGCGGATGCACCGCCATCCTGTTCGGCCGCCATCGCCGCCGTCTGCCTTGATGGTGAGCACCGGCAGCCCAGCCTTGGATCGGATCGTGAACCGCTTGGCCACCACCACGGATCCCAAGCGGCGGTACGAATATGTGCTCTGGCTCGCCAAAAAACTGGAGCCCCTGCCTGAAGAGTTTCGCAACGATGCCTTCAAGGTGAAGGGCTGTGTCTCCCAGGTTTTTGTCGTTGGTCAACTGCTGGAGGGCAAGCTCCATTGGCAGGGCGACTCCGATGCCGCCATCACCAAAGGGCTGTTGGCCCTGCTGATCGAAGGCCTCGAAGGCATGACCCCAGACCAGGCCACCAACCTGGACCCCGGATTCATCGCTGCGACAGGCCTCCAGGCCAGCCTCACCCCGTCGCGGGCCAATGGCTTCCTCAACATCCTCAAGCTGATGCAGAGCCAAGCCCGGGCCCTTGCTGCAGGCTGATTTCTAGGATCACCCCAACCTGTTGGACCAGCCCATGACCATCGGCATCGGTTTGCTCGGCTTGGGCACCGTGGGAGCCGGCGTCGCCGCCATCCTCGCCAGTCCAACTGGACGCCATCCCCTGGTGGGTGAGCTTGCCCTGAAACGGGTGGCCGTGAGGGATCTGAATCGGCCCAGGCCGATCGAACTCTCGGGCGAACTTCTCACCACGGAGCCTGAAGCCGTGGTGGATGACCCCAACGTGGACATCGTGGTTGAGGTCATGGGCGGCCTGGAGCCGGCCCGCAGCCTGATCCTGCGGGCCATCGCCGCTGGCAAACCCGTGGTGACAGCCAACAAGGCGGTCATTGCCCGCTACGGCGAAGAGATTGCCGCCGCCGCCGCCGAGAAGGGGGTGTATGTGCTGATTGAGGCCGCCGTAGGCGGGGGCATCCCCATCATTGAGCCCCTCAAGCAATCCCTGGGCGGCAACCGCATCCAGAAGGTGAGCGGGATCATCAACGGCACCACCAATTACATCCTCAGCCGCATGGCCGATGAGGGCGCCGCCTATGGGGCCGTCCTCGCCGATGCCCAGCACCTGGGCTACGCCGAAGCCGATCCCGCCGCCGACGTGGAGGGGGGCGATGCGGCCGACAAGATCGCCATCCTCAGCTACCTGGCCTATGGGGGCAGCGTGCCCAGGGCCGCCATACCCACCGAAGGCATCAACACCCTCGACGCCCGCGATGTGGCCTATGCCGCCCAACTGGGCTATGTGGTGAAGCTGCTGGCCGTGGCCCAATACCTCGGCACGGCCGCCGACGGCGCTGCCCAGCTGGATGTGTGTGTTCACCCCACCCTGCTCCCAAAAGGCCATCCCCTGGCCGGGGTGCATGGGGTTAACAACGCGATCCTGGTGGAAGGGGATCCCGTGGGCCAGGTGATGTTTTACGGCCCAGGAGCCGGGGCCGGCCCCACGGCCTCGGCGGTGGTGGCAGACATCCTCAACATCGCCGGTATTCGCCAGGCGGCGGGTGCCCATGCCCGCCTTGACCCGCTGTTGGCGGCCAGCAGCTGGCGCCCTTGCCAGCTCATTGACACGGCCCGCACCACCCACCGCAACTACGTGCGGCTCAGCACCAGCGATGAAGCCGGCGTGATTGGCAAGATCGGCACCTGTTTTGGCCAGGCTGGGGTCTCGATCCAATCGATCATGCAGTTCGAAACCCAAAGCGCCCAGGCCGAGATCGTGGTGATCACCCACGATGTCCTCGAGTCCAACTTCCGCTCGGCCCTGGCTGCGATTGGGGCCCTCAGCGACGTCCATGCCGTGGCGGCCTGCTTACGCACCCTCTAGGCCAAGCGCCCTCATGGGATCGATCAGGTCTGCAAATCCCAACCTCCCTGACAATTAGGCCCTCCACGAGCCAGAGTAAACCCATCAATTGGGAAGAGATTCTTAAGGCTTAAAGTCGGCCTTGTCCGTCCACCGTCTCGATAGCAAGCCTTGTGGGCATACCCGGACCCAGGGTCCATTGGTATCAGAGCAAACCCTTCCACGTTCCGCCTGTGCCCAGGATTGATGGATCGAGGCCAATCCTCGCCCTCTCCCAATCCGCCATCCCCATCCGCCATACCGTTAACCAACACTGCTGCATGACTTCTCTTTCCTGTCTGACTCCAACCCCAGAACTCCACCAAGGGGCATGCGTGACCTTGGCTTCAGAAGATGGGATGTATCAAGTGATTGGCATCGACGACCACCACAACCGCTGCTGGCTGCGGCGTTGGCCCTTGGGCCGCCAGGGCTCCGAGGTCTTTGAAATTTCCCTGCACCAGGTTCAGCCCGTCGCCACCCATCGCCCTTGAATGGGAGGGCCTTGACGCTCTCGCTGTGGTTCAGGCCCGGAGGCTCAACCGGCCCCTATCTCTTTTAGCTTCAACCCTGGCCCTGGCCTTCGCCTGCGGCCTTGCGGGCTGCCAACGCCAAGCGGGCAAGCAAAGCCTTTCGGCCAGCAACAACCGGCTCGTCGTTGCCAGCAAGAACCGCATCGACACCGTCGATCCAGCGGGGGCCTACACCTTTGGGGCGATGCAGCTGCTGAGTGCCATCGGCGATCCGCTGTATGCCATCGACCCCGGTGGCCAGATCCAACCCAAGTTGGCCATTGCCCTCCCCCAGGTCAGCGCCGATGGCCTCACCGTGCGGGTTGCCCTGCGCCAGGGGGTGCGCTTCCACGACGGAACGCCCTTCAATGCGGCAGCCGTGGTGTTCACCCTGCAGCGCTTTTTGGCCATTGGCAAACTCAGCTATCTGCTGGGTGACCGGGTCCAAAGCGTGGGCGCCGTTGGGCCCTACACCCTGGAATTGCGGCTCAAGCGGCCCTTCGCCGCCATGGCCCCCTTACTCAGCGCGGTGAATCTCACCCCGCTCTCCCCCACCGCCTATCGAAACCACGCCAACCGCTTCCTCAACGACC
The DNA here is from genome assembly GCA_943373125.1 of Synechococcus sp. UW140. Taxonomy (GTDB): domain Bacteria; phylum Cyanobacteriota; class Cyanobacteriia; order PCC-6307; family Cyanobiaceae; genus Cyanobium_A. Next base: position 70,761 of record CALSBG010000007.1, on the reverse strand, counting down.
GCTTTGTGGGCACGGGCCCATACAGGCTGACGTTCTTTTCCGACCAACAGCAACGGCTTGAACCCTTTATTGGGTATTGGGGGAAGCGTCCCGCCAATGGGGGCATCAACCTCGTGGCCCTCAGCAACTCCACGGCCCTCTTTGGAGCCCTCACCAGCGGCGAAGTGGATGTGCTGCTCTCCACCAGCCTCGAAATCGACCAGCAGGCCGCCCTGCACCGGGCAGCTGTGCAGCACAAGCTGAGGGAAGGTCAGGGCCCTGCCCTCGAAATCGGCTATCTGAGCCTGCTCACCGACCAGCCCCCCCTGCAAAGCCCTGGCCTGCGGCGGGCTATCGCCCTCAGCCTCGATCGACGCACCATCAGCCAGCGCGTCACCCTGGGGTTGCGCGCCCCCCTGCGCGACCTGGTGCCGCCCAGCCTGGTGGGCAGTGATCCCCAGGCCTGGCCCTCCTACAACCCGAAAGCAGCCCGGGCCCTGTATCGCCAGGCGGGCTACTGCCAGGGCAAACGCCTGAGCCTGCCGCTCACCTTCCGATCCAATGTGCCAAGCGACCGCCTGTTTGCCCTCACCTGGCAGGCCCAACTCCGCCAAGACCTGGGGGATTGCGTCTCCCTTGAGGTCACCGGCATGGAGGCCACCACCGCCTACCGCCAGCTGGGCGATGGCGCCTTCCCCATGATCCTGCTGGATTGGATGGGGGACTTTCCCGATCCTGACAACTACCTGTTTCCACTGCTGGGCTGCTACCAGGCCGAGGGCAATCGTTGCCTCAAGGGAGCCAGCGCAGCCAGCGGCAGCTTTTGGAGCCAGCCTGGCCTGGAGCAGGCCTTGCAGCGCAGCGCCAGCTTGAGCGGGCCTGGGCGCGCAGCCCTACTGCGGCGCATCCAGCACCAAACTGCCGCGGCCACCCCCTACCTACCGGTGTGGCTTGTGGCGCCAAGGGCCTGGGCCCAACGCCGGGTGAGTCAACCCCGCTTCGATGGTTCTGGCAGGCTGCTTCTGCAAGATCTCCGCAGCAGCGGAGCCCCCCGATGAGCCGGCGCTCCGACCTGCTTCGCTACCTGGCCGCCCGGTTAGCGCTGGCACCGGTGATGGTGTGGCTGATCGCCAGCCTGGTGTTTTTGTTGTTGCGGGTGGCCCCTGGTGATCCCATCGACGCCCTGCTGGGTACCCGCGCGCCCGCCGCGGCCCGGGCAGCCCTCAGGGCCCAACTGGGCTTGGACCAACCCCTTTGGCACCAGTACGTCCATTTCCTTAGCCAACTGCTCCATGGCGAGTTAGGCCAATCCCTCACCAACCAGGAATCGGTGACAACTGTGATCCGCCAAAGCCTGCCCGCTAGCCTGGAACTGGGCGTCGTCGCCTTGGTGCTGGCAGCGGTCGCGGGATTGGCGGTGGGCTTTTCGGGGGTAGCCAGACCCGAAGGCAACCTCGACCTGGCCGGCCGGCTCTATGGCATTGGCACCTATGCCCTCCCCCCGTTTTGGGCCGCCATGCTGGTTCAGCTGGTGTTTGCGGTGTGGCTGGGCTGGCTGCCGGTGGGCGGCCGCTTCCCCCCCACCCTGATTCCACCGGCTGGCTCTGGCTTCTACCTGCTGGAAAGCCTGCGGACGGGCCTGGGAACCGGCCAATGGCATCAGCTGCTTGGCACGGTAAGGCACCTGGTTTTGCCGGCCGGCACCTTGGGGTTGCTACTGAGCGGGATCTTTGCCAACGCCCTGCGCCTTAACCTGCGCCGCTCCCTCGACTCCGACTACGTGGAGGCAGCCCGGAGCCGGGGCCTTGGGGAAGGGCGGGTGATCCTGCGCCATGCCCTCCCCAATGCCCTTCTGCCTGTGCTCACAATCACCGGGATCACCGTGGCCTCCCTGATTGGCGGTGCCCTGTTGATCGAAGTCACCTACTCCTGGCCGGGGATCGCCTTCCGGCTTCAGGAGGCCATTGGCCAGCGCGACTACCCCTTGGTGCAAGGAATCGTTGTGGTGGTAGCCGCTCTCGTGGTGATGGTCACCGTGGCCGTCGACCTGGTCGTGGCCATGCTCGACCCCAGAATTCGCTTTTAGGGGGCCTTGGCGAGCCGCCCACGGCGCCTAGAAAGGCCAGCCCTAGAGACTGGCTCTCCAAAGCCTGGCCATGGTGCGGTCCAGTACGAAGGCCGAAATACCCTCCTGGAGACGGCGCTGGGGGGTGAGCAGAAAGGGGTAGTCAAAGCCCTGTAAAAACTCCGTCGTGAGGCTCAGCATGATGGACTGCACTTTGCGGGGATCGCGACCCACCAACTCCTGACCCAGGCGGAACAAAGCCTGCCCTTGGTTGTCGAGTCGCACCAGTGAAAAGTGACTGCCCCCATCGACCACAACCAAGCGGCTGCGGGGATGGCTGACATGCACAAACAGATTCAGCTGCTCCTGCACCGGTGGGGTCACCAAATCAACGCTGCCGCCAACTAGCAACACCGGCACATCGAGGCCCCCCAAACCACCTTTGGGCCAAAGCAAACTGCCAAAGCCGTTGAAGGCCACAACCCCAAGGAGGGGGGGCGGCGCAAGGATGGGGTTCGAAAGCGGATCAGTGGCAGGGCGCGAGCCCCGCGCCGTGCCATCCCCGGTCACCCTTGGCATCTGGCATTGCAGCAGCTGGGACAAATTCGCCAAGGGCAAGGTTCCTTTCAGCGCCTTACAGCGCTTGGCCACCCCCTGCTCCGGCAGGAGGCCGCTGCCCATGAGGGCCGTCAGGGCTCCGAGGGAATGGCCCATCAAGACAACCCCTTGGCGCCCAGTGGGTTCGGGGCCAAGCGATGGCAGGGCCCCATCCTTTTCTGCGGTAAGCACGGCCTGCACATCGGCCAGGCGGAGGGGCACAGCTTCGGCCCCTGGCGGTGGGCTGTAGCCAAGCAAGGAGTCTTGAACAGCCTTGTCGTCACTGCCGGGATGGTCCAAGAGCACCACAGGCCACCCCTGGCTAGCCAGCTCATCGGCCATCCAACTGAGCTGGGCACTGTTCCCGCCCAGCCCAGGCATCAACAGAATCCAAGGACCTGGCTTCGATTGACGCGACGACCAAATCTCGAGGGGCAGGGGCATCGCCCGGTGCGCCACAACCAAATCCAGGCGCTGGGGACTAAGTCGCTCCCCAGCTTTGAGGTCAAGGGGAATCGCCTGGCGTACGGGCAAGGGCAGGGCCCGTAGGGCCCGCAGCGCATCGGCCTGCTGATCAACCTGGCGGCGCCAACGGTCAGCGAAGGCCACCGCCTCGTCCAGGTTGAGGCTCAGCTGGTCCGAGGGCAGGGCACGCAGCAACTCAAAGGCGGTGACTTGCTTCTGCTGTTGCAAAAGGGTTCTCAGGGTGGAGAGCAACAGGGGAGTTGTGCTGTTGCCCTGGGCCGTGGTGAGCACACTGCCGAGGGCCTCAATCAGGGGCTCACCGGTGCGACTGCGCAGCAATTGAACCCCAAAACTTGGCTCCTTCAGCAGCGGGGCCCGCAGCAGTCGCGCCAAGGCGCGGCGATCCAGCGGGTCGAGCAGGCTGAGCCACACGTCCAGGTCCCCATTGGTGCTGCCGGGATTGCGGCTCCAGGCCTCCAGTTCCCGCAGATCCACCGGCACCGCGAGTCCGTCCATCTGAAATTGGATCTGCTCCGCAGCACGCACCGGAGCCCCAGAAAGCAAACTGGCGAGCAGAGCTCCAATGCAGCGAAAGCGGTTTGACATCTCCAAAGGCGGGGACCCCAACCATGGTGTGGTGGTTCCAGTTTCCCGCGGCGCTGCGCGAACTGGCCCTGATCCGCTTGATCGCCTCCGTCGGAGCGGGGGGCGTGATCTATCTCACACCCCTGGTCTTCCACCATGCCGCCTTCAGCGGCCAGGCCATCACAGCAGGCATCGGCCTGGCCGCCCTCGCCGGCACCGTGGGCCGCTTGGCAAGTGGTCTGTTGCTGGATCGGGGCCTGAACTGCTCCATGCCCGTGCTGCTTGCGGTCTTGGCAGCCGTGCTGGGTGATGGTCGCCTGATCGGCGCCCAAACCTTTGATGGCTATGTCATCGGTCAATTGCTCCTGGGCATTGCCGCTGGTCTCTATTGGCCGGCCATCGAGCTGGCTGTTCCCCTGAGCTGCAACACCGGGCCCAATCCCATTCCCTCCAGTCGGGGCTACGCCCTGGTACGCAGTGGTGATGCCGCAGGGGTGGCTCTGGGAACCCTGATTGGAGCCGTCATGGCAGGTCAAGGTCAACTGCGGGGCATCTATGCCGTGGACATCACCTGTGCGGCAGCCGTTGCGCTGTTGCTGGTGAGGCGCCCCCTGCCCCAATCCCCCCCCAAGGCCCCAGGAGCCAGCAGTACCGCCACCAGCCAATGGCTACCGCCCCTGTTGCCGCTCCTGGCGATCACCCTGCTGGCCACAGCCCTACCAGCCTTGATGCAGAGCGCCCTGCCCCTGGATTTGGTGCGCGGCGGGCTGCACAGGCCTGCCATCAATGTGGGGATGGGAGCCCTGTTAATCGGCCTGCAGCTGAGTCTGTTGGTCTTAATCCAATGGCCCGTTGGCCAAGCCCTCGCCAAACGACCGGTGGCCTATGGACTGGGAGTGAGTTTGGTCAGCTTTGCCCTCGGTACGGCCCTGTTGGCGTTTTCAGCCATGAGCCGCCAGGGCATCTGGTTGGTGATTGCGGCCCAGCTCCCCATCGCCCTCGGAGAAGCCGCCTTCCTACCAATTGCCACAGAAGCAGTCTTCGAAATGACCCCCCCTGAGCACCAGGGGCTCGCCATGGCGCTGTTTTCCCAATGCTTTGCGATCAGCGCCCTGATTGCTCCTGTCCTAGCTGGCCTATCCCTCGATCAGCAACGCCATGGCGGCGGGTTCTGGATCACCATGACCCTGCTCTGCCTGGCGGGCTTCCATGCGGTGAAACGGCTCAGGTCGAGGCCGGAGGCTGATTAGCCACCCAGGCCTCGTGGGGCAAGGGTTCCGTGCCGTATTCCCAGTCGTCGTAATCGGGATCGTTGCGGATCTTCTTGTGGAGCTCCTTTTGGGCCTCAAAGTCGTGGGCCTTGGGGTCAGGGGCTTGGGGGTCTGGCTGGGAGGAAGGCTGGGCGGTCATCGCAGCTCTAGGGAAGAACTCCATTCTGAAGCAACTGGCGCCGGTTCAGTCGTCGCAACAGCTCCAGTCGCTGATGCCGGTGTGCAGCCACTGCCGCTCCCGTTCGGAAAGCTGGAGGTATTGGCCCCCGCAGGTGCAGTCCCCATCCAAGGGCTCGGGATGGCGCCGCTGGCACAAGAACCAGGCATGCACCAGGTCAATGGCCTCAGGTTGCATGGCCTCAGGTTGCATGGCCTCAAGTTGCATGGACAAGGTCGGCTTAAACGTTGAACAAAAATTCCATGACGTCGCCCTCAACTACCACGTACTCCTTGCCCTCAGCCCGCAGCCAGCCCTTGGACTTGGCTTCCGCGAGGGAACCAGCCTCCACCAGCTGTTGGCAGCCAATGGTTTGGGCGCGAATGAAACCGCGCTCAAAATCGGTGTGGATCACCCCCGCTGCCTGGGGCGCCGTCATGCCGGCCTTGATGGTCCAGGCCCGGGTTTCCTTCTCACCGGTGGTGAAGTAGGTGCGCAGGCCTAGTAGGGAATAGGTGGCACGAATCAGGCTTCGCAGCCCGCCTTCCGTCACTCCCAAACCGGCCAAGAATTCGGCGCGATCCTCCTCGGGAAGCTCCATCAGTTCGGCTTCGACCTGGGCTGAAATTCGAACGGTTTCCGCCCCCTCCCGGGCCGCGAGGGCCTCCACCTCCTCCACGTAGGCATTGCCGGAAGCGAGGTCGTCCTCACCCACATTGGTGGCAAAGATGATCGGCTTGGCCGTAAGCAGGCCGAGCGGTTTGATCATGGCGGCCTCCTCCTCACTGATCGCCACACTGCGGGCAGCACCACCTGCCTCCAACACCGCCTGAATGCGCTCGAGGACGCCATCCTCGATTTGGGCTTCCTTGCTGGTGCGGGCCTGTTTTTTCAGCCGTTCCCGACGCTTCTCAATCTGGGATAAATCGGCCAGGCCCAATTCCAAGTTGATCACTTCGGCATCGCGGGCCGGTCCCACCGAACCCGAAACGTGAATCACGTCGTCGTTTTCAAAGCAGCGGACCACATGGACGATCGCGTCGACTTCACGGATGGTGGCCAGAAATTTGTTGCCCAGGCCTTCGCCCTGGCTGGCCCCTTTCACCAGGCCGGCGATGTCGACAAATTCGACCCGGGTGGCAATCACCTCCTTCGAACCCGACAGTGCCGCCAACTGGCCCAGCCGTGGATCGGGCACCGACACCACCCCCGAATTGGGTTCAATGGTGCAAAAGGGATAGTTGGCAGCTTCGGCCTGGGCATTGGAGACCAGGGCATTGAAGAGGGTGGATTTGCCCACGTTGGGCAGGCCCACAATTCCGGCTTTAAGCATGATTCGAATCTAGATCGCCCGGGCTCCACAAAACTCGCAACACCTGCCCTCCACCAGCGAGACTGGGCTTAGTGCCAACCAGGCCAATTCCAAGCAACACCCCCTTGAGCTCCCTCACGAGTTGGCTTCCCCCCGGCCTGCGACGGCGGTGGGTGCTCGCTGGCGTTGCCACCGGATTGGTTCTGGTTGCCGCTGTGGCGATCGGCCAGCAGAAACGGGGCAACAGCTCCCGCCAACTGGAGGGCTACACCGTGCTGGCCGCGGCTGGGAGCCTGCCTGGGGTGGTGAATGCCACCGGGGAACTGGAGGCGGAAAAACGGGTCAATGTGAGCCCAAAGCGGCAGGGGGTCATCGACGCGCTCTACGTGGAGGAGGGCGATCTGGTCGTCAAGGGCCAACCCCTAGCCCTGATGGATAGCGGCGATTTACAGGATCGCTTGAGTGAACTCACCGCCAATTTGCGATCCAGCCAGGCCCAGCTCTCCCGCAGCCGCAGCGAACTGGAGCGCAACTCAAGCCTCTATCGCCAGCGCGCCATCAGTTTGAGCGACTTCAACACCGTGCGCAGCACCTTCCTGGTGGATCAATCGGCGGTCGAGGCGGCGCGCCAGCGCCTGGAGGCTCGCCGGGTGGAGAACCAAGAATTGATTGTGCGGGCCCCGTTCAGCGGCGTGATCAGCCAGCGCTATGCCGATCCCGGCTCCTTCGTGACACCCACCACCACGGCCTCGGCCACGGCGGGCGCCACCAGCTCCTCGATCGTGGAGTTGGCCCAGGGCCTTGAGGTGGTAGCCAAGGTTCCCGAAAGCGACATTGGCCGAATCCGCTTTGGCCAAAATGCCTCCGTGCGGGTGGATGCCTTCCCCGACCGATCCTTCCCGTCCCGAGTCAAGCGGATCACCCCCCGCGCCATCAAGCTCAACAACGTCACCTCCTTTGATGTGGTGCTCAGGCTGCTGGAGCCCCCAGGGGCCCTGCGGATTGGCATGACCGCCGATGTGGGCTTCCAAACCGGCCAAATCCAAGCAAAAACCCTGATCCCCACCGTGGCTGTGGTCACCGAAGACGGCCGGCCCGGGGTGCTGCTCGTGGGAGAGGGCAACCAGCCGAAGTTTCAATCGGTGGAGCTGGGGATCAGCAGCGGCAAAAGCACCCAGATCCTCAGCGGCTTGACCAGCGGCACCCGGGTGTTTATCGACCTCCCCCCCTGGGCCAAAAAACGCAAATAGGGCGTTTAATCGCGTTGGGCCAAAAAGGCCCGGGCCGCCTCGACGATGCGACCACTGGCCCAACCGTCGCCAAAGGGATTGTGGGAGCGGGCCATCGCCTCATAGGCCGTCGGATCCTCCAGCAAGCGACTGGCCTCAGCCACGATGTTGGCCGTATCGGTGCCAATCAACTTGGCCGTACCGGCATCCACGGCCTCAGGCCGTTCGGTGGTGCGTCGCAGCACAAGCACGGGTTTACCAAGGGCGGGGGCCTCTTCCTGGAGGCCACCGGAATCACTCAGCACCAAGGTGGACCCCCGCAGGGCGGCGACCAGTTGGTCGTAGTCGAGGGGCTCGGTGAGGAAGGCCCGGGGATGGTCGCCAAGCAGGGATTGGAGGGGCTCCCGCACCGTGGGGTTGCGGTGCAGGGGCAGCAACAGGGCGGTATCGGGAAAACGATCCAGCACTTGCCTGAAGCCGCGGCCAATGTCCAGGAGCCGCTCGCCCCAGTTTTCGCGCCGGTGCACGGTGGCCAGGATCACCCGCTGCTCGCCAAAGTCGAGGCCCGGCAAGCTGAAGGGGGGGGCTTTTTCAGCCATCAGCAGCAGGGCATCAATCACCGTGTTGCCCGTGGTGAGGATCTGGCCCACCACCCCGGAAGCCCGAAGATTGGCCGCCGACACAGAGGTCGGTGCAAAGTGCAGCAGGGCTATCTGGGAAATCAGCCGGCGGTTTGCTTCTTCAGGGAAAGGATCAAAGATGTTGTCGGTCCGCAACCCGGCTTCCACGTGCCCCACGGGGATCTGCTCGTAGAACGCCGCCAAGGCAGAGGCGAAGGCCGTGGTGGTGTCGCCCTGAACCAGCACCAAATCCGGTGGGTGGTCGGCAAAGTCCTGCTTCAGGCCCGTCAGGGTGGCGCAGGTCACATGGGTGAGGGTTTGTTTGGGGGCCATCAGGGCCAGGTCCTGATCGGCCGTCAAACCGAACAGGTCCATCACCTGGCTCACCATTTCCCGGTGCTGGCCGGTGAGCACCACCCGGGTGCGGAAATCTGAGGCCTGCTGAAACGCCAGGATCACCGGGGCCAACTTGATGGCCTCCGGACGGGTGCCCAGCACGATGGTGACGAGTGGCTTGGGCACCGGAGCGCAGCAGACCAGCGGATCCTACGGAGCTTGCGTCATGGTCAAGGCCAAGGGCTGACATCAGGCTTCCCTCTGGCGAAGCTGGGGTGACCAAGGCCGCGCCCAGGCGGCACCCATGCAGCGCTGCCGCGATGACATCGTCCTCCCCATTTCCCGCGTATCCCTCACCGAGTTCTCCCTCCCCCCCATCTCCCTTTCCGGCCCCACCTTCACCAGGTGCTCCTTTAGCGGCCCCGCCCTTACCGGCCCGACAATCCGACGGTCAGGAACCTGCTAACGCTGGCCTGGCGGCAGGTCCCAGCCTCGAAGCGATTGTGCGCGAAGCCCACAGGCATGGCTATTCCGATGTGCACCTCGGCGTGGGGGAAGGGCCCCGTTTTCGCTGCCGCGGCGACATCCAGAGCACGGAATGGCCCACCACTGATGCCGCCACCTTTGCAAGCTGGCTGAAGGAACTGCTCAGCCCCACGCAACTCGATAGCTTCCGCCGCGACAAGGAGTTCGACGGCTCCTTTGGCTTTGATGTCGCCAGGGTTCGAATCAACCTGTTGGAAACGTTGCTGGGGCCCGCCATGGTGCTGCGCCTGATCCCGCAAACGATCGCCAGCATCGAAGAGCTCGGCCTGCCCGAGGTTCTTCAGGAGATCTGCCAAAGGCCCAAGGGCCTGGTGCTGGTGACCGGACCCACCGGCTCAGGCAAAAGCACCACCCTGGCCGCCATGATCGACCACATCAACCGCACCATGGCCCGCCACATCCTCACGATTGAGGATCCGGTGGAATTTGTGCACCACAGCCAACAATCCCTGATTCGCCAGAGGGAAGTGGGCCAGCACACCAAGATGTTCGATCGGGCCCTTCGTGCTGCCTTACGCGAAGACCCCGATGTAATCATGATTGGCGAAATCCGCGACCAGGAGACCCTCAGCACAGCCCTGGAAGCCTCCCAAACCGGTCACCTGGTGTTTGGCACCTTGCACACCAATTCCGCCGTCAAAACCGTGGAGCGGGTGCTGGGCATGGTGGCCCCCTCAGCCCAAGCCAACCTGCGCCTGGCGCTCTCGGAATCCCTCCTCGCGGTGATCGCCCAAGGACTGGTGAAAACCACCGATGGCAAGAGGGCTGCCTTCCATGACATTCTGCTCAACAGTGATGCCTGCAAGGACTACATCCAGCGTGGCGAACTCGAGGAAATCGAGGCCATCATGGGCCGCAGCGCGTTTGAGGGGATGCGGACAGCTAACCAATCCCTGACGGTGCTCGTGGAAGCCGGCCGGGTAGACCCAAGCGATGCCATCGCCCAAAGCATGAAGCCCAACGAACTCAGCCAGGCCCTTCGCGGGCGCCAATGATGCGCAACAAGCTCAACCGCAGCAAGCCCTAACTAGTGGCCGGCGATGCGAACCAGCAAGAGCACCCCGATCCCAACCGACAACCCAATCATGGCCAGCCGGCCATTCCAAATTTCGGCCTGGGGAGTAATACCCCGGCGCCAGGCGTTGAGTTCGCTGGATGGTACTTCTTCCGTTCCAGCATTAGGCTCAGGATCGATCGCCTGATCGATAGTCTGAACGTTCTCCTGGGCGTTCACTTGAATGCTGTCTGAATCGATCTTCTGATCGAACTGGGTCATCGCAACACACCGATGCCGTACTCCGGCAGCCTAGAGGGATTAAAAGCAGGCTTGGGTTTGATAAAGGCGGCTGGCCTCCTCCAACGGCAGCCGGGGGGCCACGGCCAACTCTATGGAGCTCTGCAATCCGGCCGAAAGCCTTTGGGCTGCTGCAACTCCGATCATGGCGGCGTTGTCGGTGCAATAGGGCAGCGGTGCCACCCGCCAGTTGAGGCCATCGCAGCGACAGCGTTCCTCCAGGAGCCTGCGCAACCGCTTGTTGGCCGCTACCCCGCCCACCAAGACAAGGGTCTCGAGGCCCTGTTGCTTGGCACAGGTGCAACTGCGCTCCACCAACACCTCAACCACCACCTGCTCAAAACTGGCGGCCAGGTCGGCTACCGGCAGGTCGTCGGATCCCACCAGCTGCTCCAGGGCGCGCACCTGGCGAAGCATTGCTGTTTTGAGGCCGCTAAAGCTGAAGTCATAGGGGAAATAGCCCCCCTCGGGTCTTGAAACCCTGCCCTTGGGCAGGACAAATCGGCCCGGATCTCCGCCCTGGGCGGCCTGCTCGATGGCGGGCCCGCCGGGATAGCCCAGGTGAAGCAGCCTGGCCACCTTGTCGAAGGCCTCGCCGGCCGCATCGTCGTGGCTGCGCCCAAGCCTGGAATACAACCCCGGGCCATCGACCCGCAGAAGTTCGGTGTGCCCGCCACTGACCAACAGCACCAGGTAGGGGCCTGGGGGCAAGGGGTCCCCCAGCTGGACTGAACAGAGATGGCCTTCCAGGTGATGCACCCCCAAAAAAGGTTTGCCGTGCAGGCGGGCCAAGGTGCGTCCTGTGACGGATGCCACCAGCAAGGCACCCACCAGCCCCGGGGCAGCCGTTGCTGCGATCCCATCGAGATCCCCAGGCCCAAGGCCGCTGTCATGGCAGACCTGGGCAATCAGCTGGGGGAGGGCCTCCACATGGCGGCGGGAGGCAATTTCCGGTACGACGCCACCCCAGCGGGCATGTTCCTCCACTTGGGAGGCAACGGCACTCGCCAAGACGGTCTGATCGCGCACAATCGCTGCCGCCGACTCGTCACAACTTGTTTCGAGGGCAAGAACGGTTGGCATTCGTTTGGGCGGACTCTCATAGGGTTAGGCAGTGACATCTTGCCCCGCGGCCTTGCGTCCGATGCGCCGTCTTTTTCCCCGTTTGTTCGCAGCTCTGCTGTCTGTCTTCCTGCTCGTCGGCTTCGCCCCCGTGGCCAAGGCAGACGTGGCTGGCCTGACCCCCTGTGCAGAAAGCGCTCGCTTCCAGCAGCGCGCTGCTGGGGCTAAAACTGACCAAGCCAAGGCCCGTTTCGCTATGTACAGCCAAGCTGTCTGCGGTGCTGACGGCCTTCCCCATCTGATCGTTGATGGCCGCTGGAACCATGCCGGCGACTTCATGATCCCCGGTATCGCCTTCCTCTACATCGCCGGCTGCATCGGCTGGGCTGGTCGCAATTACTTGACCGCGATCCGCAACGACAAGGACGCGACCATGAAAGAGATCCAGATCGATGTTCCCCTTGCCCTGAAGAGCACCCTGGCAGCAGCCACCTGGCCCCTTGCAGCTCTCAATGAATTGAAGAGCGGCAAGTTGCTTGAGAACGACAACAAGGTGACCGTTTCGCCCCGCTGAACCCCAGCCCGTCGATTCCCCTTTCCCACGCATCACTTTCTGAGTCATGAAGAAATTCCTCACTACCGCTCCTGTTTTTGCGGCCCTCTGGTTTTCGGTTACCGCTGGAATCCTGATCGAATTCAACCGTTTCTATCCCGATCTCCTGTTCCACCCCATGTGATCTGGATTCGCCAATCCCCCCGGATTGGCGACCACGTGAGAAGCGGCCCTTGGGGCCGCTTTTTGTATGGCGCTAAGGGTCCCATCACGATCCGGTCAGGATCTAAAGGCCCATCAAGCGTTCGAGCTCAGCGAGGGCAGTCGCCAGATCTCCATTCACCAGGGCGGCATCGAACTCCGCCTCCGCCTCCAGCTCCACGCGGGCGCGGCCAAGGCGCTTGCTGATCGCCTCCTCGCTGTCGGTTCCCCGGCCCCGGATACGGCGCTCGAGCTCCGCAAAGGATGGCGGCTTGAGGAAAACCTGGAATCCGGCTGGAAAGCTTTGGCGCACCTGGCGAGCCCCCTCCAGTTCAATTTCCAACAGCACCGGACGGCCCAGGGCCAAGGAGTTCTCCACGGGTTTGCGGGGCGTGCCGTAGAGATTGCCGGCAAATTCGGCCCACTCCAAAAAGCCGCCTACACCCACCTGCTGTTCAAAGGACTCCCGACTCAAAAAGAAGTAATGCTGACCATCCACTTCGCCGGCCCGCGGGCTTCGGGTGGTGGCAGAAATTGACAGCCAGATCTCGGGATGCTTCGCCAGGAGCTGCGCCACCAGGGTGCCTTTGCCCACGCCACTGGGACCAGTGATCAAGGTGAGGCGGCCGGGAAGGGCGTCGACCATGGCAGGCAACAGCTTGGGGCTGCAGAGTAGAAGCCAGCATTGAAGGCCTTCGCCCTAGCCATGGACCGCGCGCAGCCCCAGGCTCGCTTGCAACCAATGGATGTGACCAGCCTCAAGGCTGTGCTCAGTGAATGGCGCAGCCATCTCCTACCCAGCCGCTTTGAGAAGGCCCAGCAGGCCACTCCCCACAGCATCCAGATCGGGTTACGCAGCCTGGAGGGGATCCATTGGCTGGAACTGAGTTGGCAGGCCGAGGCAGCCCGGGTTCATAGCGTGGCCGCCCCACCCCGCCTCGGAGATGGGAGCACCCTGGCCCAGCAGCTGCAGCACAGCCTGCGGGGCCTGGCCCTGGGCTCCATCTCCCAGGCCGGCTGGGAGCGGGTGGTGGAACTGGGCTTTTCCAGGCGCCCCGGCGAGGCCATTGAACGCACCCTGGTCATGGAGCTGATGGGGCGGCACAGCAATCTGCTGCTACTGGATCAAAGCAGGCAGGCGATCGCCCTGGGCCGTCAGGTGAAACCCCAGCAATCAAGGCTGCGGCCGATTGGCACCGGCGACCCCTACCAACCACCGCCCCCCCTGACCGGGGAACCACCCCAAAGCGGCGAAACCATGGCCAGCTGGCAGCGGCGCCTCAGCCTGCTGCCCCTCCCCCTTGGGCAAGCCCTAGCCAGCGCCTACCAGGGAATGAGTCCGGCCTTAATCCAGCAGCTGCTCCCTGCCGACTGGCAGGGCTTGAGTGTGGAGGAGCTCACAACCAGCCAATGGCACCAGCTTTGGGAGTGCTGGCAGTGCTGGCTGGGGTGCGTTGAAGCCGAGGGCTTTGCTTGGCAGCAAAACGGCGGCGGCTACCGCTGTTGGCCGGCCCTCTCCAGCCCCCAGAGCCCGCCCCTGGCGATTAACCAAGCCATGGCGGCCTACTACGGCAACCATCTGGATCAACAACGGTTGGCCCAGCGCCGCCACCAGTTGGGTCAAACCTTGCAGCGCGCCGCCGAGCGGGAGACCCGCGAGGCCCAAGCCCAGCAGGCCCTGTTGGAGGCGGTGCCGGAAAGCGACACCATGCAGCAGCAGGCCGACGCCCTCCTGAGCCAACGGCAACCCAGCCGCCAATGCGTTGACATGGCCCAGAAGCTCTACAAGCGGGCCCGCAAATTGCGCCGCTCGGTGGCAGCGATCACGCCGCGGCTGGAACTCCACCACCAGCGGCTGGCCGCCCTAGAAAACAGTCTCACCTTCTTGGAGCAGGCCAGCACCATCCCAGAGATCGAAGGGCTACAACATGAACTCCTGGGGCTCCTTGGCAGTGGCAGCAAGGCCAGGTCGGCAGGGGTGAAATCGGCTGCTGGGACCCGATCCGGTCGCCGTGATCGCAAACTGGGGGAGCCGGCCCAACCCGAGCCCCTGCAGGTGCAGAGCCTGGGGGGCCTGGCCGTGCAAGTGGGCCGCAACCACCGCCAGAACGAGTGGATTTCGTTTAAGCAAGCCCGCCGGGGCGACCTTTGGTTCCATGCCCAAGAACTGCCAGGTAGCCATGTGGTGCTCAAGGCTTCCGAAGGGATGGCGACCGACGAAGATCTCCAAACAGCCGCCGATCTGGCGGCCCATTTCAGCCGCGGCAGGGGCAACAGTCGGGTGCCCGTGGTGATGGTTCCGATTGAGGCCCTCCAGCGCATCCCTGGCGCCGCCCCCGGCACCGTGCGCCATCGCCAGGCGGAACAACTCTGGGGCGAACCGGGAAGGGCCCTTAGCCTCCTTGCAGCGCAGAAGCCATGACCACGCCCCTGCCCCCACCCCTGCCCCCACCGCTTCCGATTCGGATTTCCATGCCCGAGCCGGAAGGCGCCGATCCCAGCAGCGACTTCCCCGGGGAAGTGGACATGACCCTGGTGGATCACCTGGAGGAATTGCGCAACCGGGTGCTGCGCAGCCTGCTGGCCGTGGTCCTTGGGGCCGCCGCATGCCTGGTGTTTGTCAAACCCCTGGTCAAGCTGCTGGAGGTGCCCGCCCACGGCATCCGTTTTCTGCAACTGGCCCCTGGGGAGTTCCTGTTTGTCTCGATCAAGGTGGCTGGCTATGCCGGCCTCACCCTGGCCCTGCCCTACGTGCTCTACGAGGTGCTGGCCTTCGTGCTGCCCGGCCTGACGCGCCGGGAACGGCGTCTGGTGGCACCGGCTGTCGCCGGCTCGGCCCTGCTGTTCGCCGCCGGGCTGGCCTTTGCCTGGTGGGCGCTGGTGCCCGCCGCCTTGGCATTTTTGGTCAACTACGGCGCCGATGTGGTCGAACCGAGCTGGTCCATTGAGCGCTATCTCGACTTTGTCCTTCTGCTGATGGTGGCCACAGCCCTGGCCTTCCAACTGCCGGTGCTCCAGCTACTGCTTGGAGCCCTTGGACTGATCAAAGCCCACACCATGTTGGCGGCCTGGCGCTGGGTGGTCGTGATTGCGGCCATCGCGGGTGCCGTTCTCACGCCATCCACCGATCCGGTCACCATGCTGCTGCTCTCAGGTGCCATTACAGCCCTCTTTTTGCTGGGAGTGGCCCTCGTGGCCCTGGTGGAACGGCTCAAACCCAGCAACGCCCCAGTCGCCTAGGCCAGCCCAAACGAGCTCCAGGCCAGGGGACTAGAGCAAAAACTCACTGGCCCGTTCGGGAGGGATCTCCAGGGCCAAGGTCATGGCCCGGCCGAGTCGGGGTTTATCTGCGGTGGCGAGGAGCCATTGGCGCACCTGGGCGGCTACCCCAAGGCCGTTGAGCAAGCCCACCAACTCCTCGAGCTTGAGCCGATAGGCCTCAGGTCCCAGGGGAAACGACTGCTGCTCCAGATAAGCCCACATCACCTGGAGGTGAAAACGGCCTTGGCGCTTCACCAGTTGCAGGTCGTAGGTGGCCTGCCAGCGTTGGCGCAGGATCGCAATCAGCTCTTCCGCCGAAAGCGCCTGTCCTGGAATGGATTCGCCGTCTTCGTCGGGCAATTTGGGGCCGGCAATGGCCACGGCTAGGGAGTCAATTCCACAACAGCATGTTTCAGCCCTGGGGCTAGGGGCAGAAGACAGCCCTCGCCCCTGCAAAGCCAAGGTTCATAATGGGTGCCACGTTGCTGTGGCTCCAAAGCCACCCCGTATGACCCAGATGCCAGCGAGCGCTTCGAACAGTGATGTGCCTGGGATGGGCCGTCGCCAGTTCATGAACCTGCTGACCTTCGGGTCCGTCACAGGGGTCGCCTTGGGCGCGCTCTATCCGGTGGTGAACTACTTCATTCCCCCCAAGGCCGCCGGGGGCGGCGGCGGCACGACCGCCAGAGATGAGCTGGGCAATGTCGTCACCGCCACCGGTTGGCTGACAACCCATAAAGAAGGTGATCTCAGCCTGGTGCAGGGCCTCAAAGGTGATCCCACCTATTTGCTTGTGGAGGGCTCCGACGCCATCGGCAGCTACGGAATCAACGCCATCTGCACCCACCTCGGCTGTGTGGTGCCCTGGAACAGTGGTGCCAACAAGTTCATGTGCCCCTGTCATGGCTCCCAGTACGACGCCACCGGCAAGGTGGTGCGGGGCCCAGCACCCCTCTCCCTGGCCCTGGCCCACGTGGAAGTCGAGAACGACACCGTGTTCCTCAGCCAGTGGACCGAAACCGATTTCCGCACCGGCGACAAGCCCTGGTGGGCCTGATCACTGTCTCCCTTCCCCACTGCAGTCTGCTCACCGTGATGCGTCGTCCCTTTTCTCTCCTGCTGGGTTCCCTGCTCGGCTTCGCTGTTCTTCTGATCGGCGCCACCCCAAGCTGGGCCTATCCCTTCTGGGCCCAACAGAACTACGCCAGCCCCCGGGAAGCCACGGGCAAGCTCGTCTGCGCCAACTGTCACCTAGCCAAGAAAGCAACCCACGTGGAAGTGCCCCAGGCGGTCTTCCCCGACACGGTCTTTAAGGCTGTCGTTGAGATTCCCTACGACACCTCCATCCAGCAAGTCTCCGGTGACGGCAGCCCCACGGGCCTGAATGTGGGGGCCGTGGTGATGCTTCCCGACGGCTTCACCCTGGCCCCCCAAGACCGTCTGAGCGATGAGCTGAAGGAAGAAACTTCTGGCATCTACTACACCCCGTACTCCGACGATCAACCCAACATTCTCTTGGTGGGTCCGCTTCCTGGCGATCAGCACCAGGAAATCGTTTTCCCGATTCTCTCTCCCGATCCGGGCACCGATCCCTCGATCCATTTCGGTAAATACCAGCTCCATGTGGGGGGCAACCGCGGCCGCGGCCAGGTCTATCCCACGGGTGAGAAGAGCAACAACGGTGCGTTCACCGCCCCGGCTGCTGGCAAGGTGAGCGCCATCACCCCAGGTGACAACGGTGTCTCTGTGTTGGAAATCACCGCTGACGACGGCAGCACCGTGACCGAAACCGTGCCAGCTGGACCCACCGTGATGGTGGCCGTTGGTGATGTCGTCGCCGCCGGCGCTGCCCTCACCAACGATCCCAACGTGGGGGGCTTCGGTCAACTCGACGCCGAGATCGTGTTGCAAAACCCCGTTCGTATTTATGGTCTGCTGGCCTTCTTTGCCGCCATCGCCCTTGCCCAGATCATGCTGGTGCTCAAGAAGCGCCAGGTTGAGAAGGTGCAAGCAGCCGAGGGCATTTGAGTCCGGTCCTCGCCTTTGCTTCTCCGGGGCCCCTGGTATTCCAGCTTGGCCCCTTTGCTTTGCGCTGGTATGGCCTGCTCATAGCCCTGGCCGTCCTGTGTGGCCTGGCCCTGGCCACCCGACTCGGCAGGGCTCGCGGGATTGCGCCCGGGCTCATTGCCGACCTGCTGCCCGTCCTGGTGCTCGGGGCCGTGGTTGGGGCCAGAGCCTATTACGTAGCCCTTGAATGGCGCCAATACGAGGGCAATTGGCCAGAAGCCCTCGCTATCTGGCATGGCGGGATTGCCATCCATGGGGCGCTCCTGGGCGGCAGCCTCGCCACGGTGCTTTACTGCCGCCGGCGGAAACTGGCTTTCTGGCCCCTGCTGGATGTCTTAATGCCTGCCGTGGCCTTGGGACAGGCGATTGGACGCTGGGGCAACTTCTTCAATTCCGAGGCCTTTGGTGTCCCCACCGATTTGCCCTGGAAGCTCACCATTCCCTTCGCCAATCGGCCCAGCCCATTTCTGGATCAAACCGGCTTCCATCCCACCTTCCTCTACGAATCCGTTTGGAATCTCGGGGTCTGCATCCTGTTGCTGCTTCTGTTTCGCGCTGCCAGCCGCGGCCGGATTCAGCTGCTGCCAGGGGCCCTGAGCTGCGTCTATTTGATGGCCTACAGCACCGGCAGGGTTTGGATCGAGGGCCTGCGGATTGACCCTCTGTGCCTATTCTCCGCCGCCCCCTTTTGCAGCGGAGGGCTACGCATGGCCCAGCTGGTGAGCCTGGTGTTGATCGTCCTGGGGGGGCTGGGCCTGGGGTGGCTCTATGGCCGTCGGCGCGCCCTGCCCGATCCCAGTGGACTGTCGACCTAAGCGGTTGTTCCCCTACACCATTCACCGTCGCCGCCATGGGCCCAACCCCCAGCTTGACCATGTCTTCCAACCTCACTAACCAGGCGCCCATCCCTAACCCGGGCCCCCTCTCCGAAGGCGGCCC
Source organism: Synechococcus sp. UW140 (assembly GCA_943373125.1). Taxonomy (GTDB): domain Bacteria; phylum Cyanobacteriota; class Cyanobacteriia; order PCC-6307; family Cyanobiaceae; genus Cyanobium_A. Next base: position 52,222 of record CALSBG010000007.1, on the reverse strand, counting down.
CGCCACCGTTTGGATCGTGGGCGCCGGCCCTGGCGCCCCTGATCTGCTTACCCTGCGGGCGGCCAAGGCGATCGAGCAGGCGGATGTGCTGGTTTGGACCGACTCCTTGATCAATCCGCAAATTGCGGCCCTCGCCCCAGCGACCTGCGAATGCATCCGCACCAGCACCCTCACCCTGGAAGAGGTGATGGCCGTGATCGTGGAACGGGCTGGGGCAGGCAAAACGGTGGTGCGCCTCCATGACGGCGACCCCTGCCTCTATGGCGCCACGGCTGAGCAGATCTGTCGTCTTGCCGATGCTGGCCTCGGTGTGGAGGTGGTTCCAGGGCTCAGCGCCTATCAGGCCACCGCTTCGGCCCTCCAGAGCGAACTGACCATCCCTGGGCTGGTGCAAACCATCGTGCTGAGCCGGGCCGGTGGCCGTACCGGGGTGCCGGAAACCGAATCCCTCGCCAAGTTGGCCGCCCTGAAGGCTTCCCTCTGCCTCTACCTCAGCGCCAGGCACGTGGAGGAGGTCCAGGCCGAACTGCTCGTGCACTATCCCCCGGAAACCCCTGTAGCGATTGGCTATCGGGTCAGCTGGCCCGATCAATGGCTCGCGGTGGTGCCCCTCAAGGAGATGGCCCAGGCGAGTCGCGAGCGCGATTTAATCCGCACCACTCTCTACATCGTGAGTCCGGCCTTAGCGGCCCCGATGGAGGCCCGCTCAAAGCTGTACTCCGCCAGCCACAACCACCTGTTTCGCGGCGGCATCTAGATCAAGATCAAGTCACCGGGATCGAGGCCCCTTACTCCGCCTGGGGGTCCCCGTAGAGCTCCTGTTCCAGACGCGCCCGATCAAATTGGCAGCCCAATCGCTCGGCAATGGCGGCCACATCCAGGGCGGCATTACCTAGGCAGCAGGTTCCACCCGGGGATGGAGTCACGTTGAACACCAGCCCCGGCAAGGGGCGAATGCTGGCTTCCCCAAGCATCAACTTGCGCTCCCGCTTGTTGATCAGCTGGGGCCGCACCCCTCCGTAGCCCTCGGCAAAGCTGAGATCGGCCAGGGTCATGGCGGGCACGATCTTGCGGGCATCGGCCAAAAAGAGATAGCGGCGCAGCCAAGGCACCTCAAACAGCAAGTTTTTGAAGATGTAGTTACGGATATCGGCAATCCGAAACAGCTGCCAAAACACAGCCAACACCGACCAGTCGAGCCGCAGGACCTTCAAGAATTCCCAAAAGGACTCGGGTTTATACCGCTCAAGCAACGGCAACAGCAGGGCCGTTGGACCAAAGCGGGTCTTGCCTGGGGCCCGCACGTCGGGATCGCCATGGATGGCGGCGAAGGGCAATTTGTCGTTTTGGACGGTGTAGACCTTGCCCTTGAGCAAGTCAGGGGTGAAATAAAAGCTGCCCGCCACCGGCAGGCAGGAGTACTCGAGCCCAAAGCCCATCTCCTGGGCCATCAGCAGGCTGTGGGCGCCCGCATTCACCACCACATGGCGGGCAAAGAGCTGGCGGCTGGGTCCGCCCGCCGTCGGGGCTATCACCACCTGGTAACCATCCCCGTCAGGGGTAATGGTGGTGACCTTGGCGCCCATCTGGATCGTCAACTGGCGCCCGGTACCGGCCACCGCAGCCCCAGCCTGGGCCACAAATGATCTCGCTAAAGCCTCGTAATCAACTGCGGTGTAGGTGCGTCGAATCCCAATGGCCACCAGTTCATCGGAACGTAAACTGCCATTGACAAAGGCCACCTGGGGCTCCCATTCGGCAATCGTCTCCTTCTCGAGGAGCTCCATCGCCGGGAAATGGGGGGAAAACTGCTCAAATCTCTGGCGCAGAAACTGGCATTCCTGCTGCCCAACCCCCAGAACCATCTTCGGGGTCCGAAATACGCAGCGCTCCCGCGTTGCAGGATCCAGCAAATCGGCGTAGTGGACGATCATCTCGGCGGTGCGCTTCACCCGCACCGCCTTTTCAAGGGTGTAGTTGGTCTCGATATCGCCGCAGTGGATGGTTTGGCTGTTGTTGGTGGCCTTGGAATTCACCTGGGCCAACTGGTCGTAGCGCTCTACCAAAGCGATCCGAGCTAGATCGGTGTACCGGGCCAGCTCGAACAACAGGGCGGTCCCGCAGACACCGCCCCCAACAATCAACACATCCACGCTCTCGCCATCGGCCCAGGCATCCCTTGGACCCTGGGCTGGGGATGCTTGCTCGGCTGGGGTGTCGGTCACACAACACATGGACGCATGACCCATGGTGGCTGATGGAGGGCTCGCTGATGGTGGCCCCCCCTGATGGAGGAGCCGGGCCAGGACCCTCACCGGTGGTGTTTTAAGCTCAACAGGTGCGGGCGATTAGCACAGCGGTAGCGCACTTCCTTCACACGGAAGGGGTCACTGGTTCGAATCCAGTATCGCCCATTTCAGACAGGATCCAATCCTGCTTTTTGGCCGGGATCAACTGGGCGGCAAAGGCTCTTCCCCAAGGCTCCGATGGCTAATCCCTGGGTCGACGCCTGGTCAATCTGGCCAATACCTTTAAAAAAACATAAACCTGTCCCACAATTGGCGCAACACAAAACCTTTTGGTGCAATCCACCGTTTTGCCTTCCTCCCCCGGCACCAACCCCTCCCCCCCCGAGCTGATGGCCTTGGCCTCAGCGATCGCCCAAGCCCGGCTGGCTGCAGGCCTAAGCGTCGCCGCACTGGCCAAGCGGCTGAACATGGGGATTGAGCAACTCGAGGCCCTGGAATCAGGGGACCTCGACCGGCTGCCGGAGCAGGTTTTCGTGATTGCCCAGGCCCGTCGGATCGCCCAAAGCCTGGGGGTCACGATCGATGCTGAAATCCAGGTCCTACGCCAAAGTGGCAGCTTGAACACCAGGCCGATTGAGCTTCAAAACCTGAAGCTCAATGCGGAGATCGAGGCACCTCGCGTCCCCCAAGCAAACCGGGCCCCCAGCGGTAACGGCATGGTCCCGTTGCTTGCCAGCCTGGCCCTGGCCAGCGGCGTGGCAGCAGGAAGCTTTGCCCTTTGGCAGCAATGGCAAGGGCGGCAGCAACAAGCCATCCAGGCCAAGCCGGTACTCACCAAGCCAATCCAGACCAAACAAGCGCAAGCTGCAGCCAAAGACCAAGCCCCTTCCCTTGCCCAGACTGGTGCCGCCAGCCTCACCCTCAGCAGCGGCAATCACACCTGGCTTGAGGTGAAAACCCTGAAGGGGAAACAACTCTTTCGCGGAGATTTCAAGGGCCGGAAAGGGTTTTCCCTCAACGAAGGCTTGAGGGTGCTCGCCGGCCGGCCGGATCTCGTTCGCGTTCAGGTTGGGGCCAAGGCGGAGCGGCCCTTGGGCCCCATTTCCGAGGTGAAATGGCAAACCTTTGCAGCGCCTAAGGCTCCAGCACCTTCAGGGACAGCCCGCAGGCCTCTAGAACCCCGTCCTGGCAAGCTGCAAGGCTCCAACGCTCCAGGCTGAGATCGGTTGGCTGATCCCCTGATGGCGGATCCACGGGCTCGAGGGAAATCTTCAGCTCCGATGGAGCCTGTTTTGCGGCTCCTTCCCCCAGGGGCACCACCTTGATACTGCCGATCACCGACGCTGGCCGTCGATCGAGGGAGGCCGCCAGACGCAACAGCAAGGCCATGGAAGCCACGGTGCTGCGCTGTTGCCGGTCAAGAATCAGCTGCCAAGACTCGTGGCGCTTTTTGGGCAAGCTGCGACGGTGATAGCGCGCAATGGCCGCCACCATCAAATGTTCGGCTTGGGAATAGCCCAACAACTCCCCATGGCGAATCAAATACCAGGTGTGTTTGTGGTAAGCCGCAATATTGATGCTCTTGCCACAGGTATGCAGTTGGGCTGCCGCCCAGAGCAGTTCCCGGCCCAGGCCGTCATCGCTATGGATGAGGCCCCGGGTCTGGTCGTAGAGGCTGAGGGCGAAGCCGGCCACCCGATCCGCCCGGCTGCGGTCGACACCAAAGCTCTGGGCCAGATGCATGACCGTGCGCTGGCGAATGGTGCTCTGAAACGAGAAGCGATCACCCAGGAGGTGATTGCGCAGCATCCAATCCACGATCAAACCCTCCCTCAGGGCCCGATCGCAGACCACCAGCTCCTTCACCTGGAGCATCTCCATGGCGGTCTGCAGAATCAGGGCCCCGGGCACGATGATTTCGGCGCGCCGCTCATTGATGGCGGTCAGGGTTTTGCGTTGCTCAACTGACATCGCCAACAGGCGGGCAATCTGCTGATCGATGCGGGCCTTGCTGAGGCGATATCCCTGCAATTTCAAGGGAGGACGGCCGTCCTCAGCTGCCGCCAAGGCGGCCAGGGCCATGGCGGTGCCGCTGGTGGCCACGAGCAGGGGTTTTTCAGCCGGCTGGAGAGCGGCCCTGGTCTGGGCTACCGCCGGATCCAGGGCCCCTTGGATGTAGGCCTTCAGGAAGGAGTGCTGATCAGGCGGCAACGGGTCCTGCCGGCAAAATTCCCGCTGCAGCCGCACCGCCCCAATGCGGGTACTGGTGAGGGAGCGGGCATCGCGGCCATCAGCAAGCACCAGCTCGGTGGAGCCTCCACCGATATCCAGGATCAGGTGGGGCTGATCGCCAAAGGTCATCCCCGAAAGCACGCCCAGATAGATCAGGCGGGCCTCCTCCGGACCGCTCACCAACTCCACTTCGAGGCCTAACTGGTCCTGCAGGGCCACCAAGAAATCGCCCCCGTTGGGCGCCTCTCTCACCGCGCTGGTGGCAGCGGTCACGATCTGCTCAACCCCGTGGCTGAGCGCCAGGTCCCGGTCCTGCCTGAGGGTCCGAAACGCCCGCTCAATGGCATCGAAACTCAAGTCACCGGTCTCTGGATCCCTCTCCCCCAGGCGTGTGGTGGCTTTTTCGGCCACCAGCACCGAGAAACTGCGCAGCTCAGGATCCACCTCCGCCACCAACAGGTGAATGGAATTGGTGCCGATATCGATTGCAGCGACACGGCGACGACCCAAGGCCTGGCCAGGCTGTTGGGAGGGCGGGGCCTGAACCATCGGGCAGCCTGGGGCTGGGCGGCGCCACTTTGACATCCGCAGGAGAATCCCGCAGCAGACCTAGGGTGCCGGCCAAAGCAGGTCTGCTCCGAGCGTGGCCGTTCCCCGCATCACCGCCCGTCTGGCGAACTGGCTCGAGTTGTTGCGCTGGCACAAACCCAGTGGGCGCCTCATCCTGCTGATTCCGGCTGGTTGGAGCCTCTGGCTGGTGCCCGGGGGGAGGCCCTCCCCAGGCCTGGTGCTGTTGATCGTGGTGGGGGGCCTCGCCGTTAGCGGGGCCGGCTGCATCGCTAACGACCTCTGGGATCGGCGCATCGATTCCTTGGTGGAGCGCACCAAAACCAGGCCCCTAGCTGATGGGCGGGTGGACAGCCTTGAAGCCCTGCTGTTGCTGCTGGTGGCCCTGGCCGTGGCTCTGGCCGTGGTGCTTGCCCTGCCCGTAGCCCATCGCCTGAGCTGCCTGGGCCTCGCCATCGCCGCCCTACCGCCGGTGCTGCTTTATCCCAGTGCCAAGCGCTGGTTCGATTACCCCCAATTGGTGCTGGCCCTGTGCTGGGGCTTTGCGGTATTGATTCCCTGGGCCGCCGCTACCGGCAACCTCTCTGGCGGCTGGCCCCTGGGGCTCACCTGGCTGGCTGCCGTGCTCTGGACCTTCGGCTTTGACACGGTTTACGCCATGGCCGACCGCGATGACGACCGGGGAATCGGGGTGCGGAGCAGTGCCTTGAGCCTGGGGGGGCGGGCCCCCTTCACGGTGACCGTTTGCTATGGATTGACAGCCCTGGCCCTTGCAGGGGCCGCGGGCCAAGCGGGGGTGGGCTGGTCATTCTGGCCCCTTTGGCTGCTGGCCGCCGTTGGGATGCACCGGGAAGCCCTTGGGCTGGGGCGCACCGATCTGCCCCGCTCTAGCTTTGGCCGCCATTTCAGCCGGCAGGTGCTGCTGGGCGGCCTGCTGCTGCTGGCGCTGGTGGTGGGGAGGCTGTGATGGCTGCGCCGATCCGCCTGCCCAAACCGCTGGTTTCGGGAGATTCCGTGGCCGTGGTGGCCGCCAGCTCCTGCCTGGAGGGCGAAGGAGCCCTGGCCCGCCTCGATGCCGGCATTGCCATCGTGGAGAGCTGGGGGCTGGTGGTGGAGCGCAAGCCCCTGCGGAGCTGGGGTTACCTGGCGGGCAGCGATCAAGAGCGTTCCGCCGATCTCCGCACCGAGCGACCGGGCGAGGACCCAGCCGTTTCCCTCCTGGCCTGCATGCGGGGGGGCTGGGGTTCCGCCCGGCTCCTGGAGCGGCCCCTTGCGATGGGGACCACCTGGTTGCTGGGCTTCTCCGATGTCACCTCCTTGCTCTGGTCCCAGGTGGCCCAAGGCCATGGCGGAGCCGTCCATGGCCCCCTGCTCACCAGCCTTTCGGCGGAACCGGCCTGGAGCCAGCAGCGCTTGCGCTCCCTGCTCTTTGGTGAACCACTGACCGATCTAGCCGGGGAGGGCTGGTATCCAGGATTGGCCGAAGGCCCCCTATTGGTGGCCAATCTCACGGTGGCCACCCACTTGCTGGGCACCCCCCATTGGCCCGATCTCGACGGCGCCATCCTGGTCCTCGAAGACGTGGGCGAAGCCCCGTACCGCATCGAGAGGATGCTCACCCACTGGCGGCTGGGCGGTGCCCTGCAGCGGTTGGCGGGCATCGGCCTGGGCAGCTTTAGCGGCTGCGACGACTCCACCAGCCCAGAGCGCTCGAGCTTCAGCCTGGAGGAGGTGCTGCGCGAGCGCACCGCCGACCTCGGGATTCCCGTGGTGGCGGGCCTACCGATCGGCCATGGCGACTGCAATGCCGCCCTGCCCTTGGGAGTGCTCGCCCAGCTCGATGGTACGGGCGGCCGCTTGGCACTGCTTCCCTAAGGGGTGGTGGGATCAGGGCCGCCCTAACCGCGATCCGCCAACACCGCCTCGGCGATCGTCAGATCAAAGGGGGTGGTGAGCTTGATGTTGGAGGGGGGGGCAGCCAATATCTGCACTGCCAGGCCGAGGCGCTCAAATAGCGCCGCATCGTCGGTGACACTCCAGCCTTCGGCCATGGCCGTGGCATGGGCATCCCGCAGCTGCTGCACCGGAAACCCTTGGGGAGTTTGGGCCGCCCACAGCTGGCTGCGATCCGGTGTGGCAGTGATGCATCCGCCGCCATCCACCTGTTTGATCGTATCGGTCACGGGGGTCGCGGCAATCACCGCCAGGCCCTGCTGCACTGCCATCGCACAGCGCTCCAACAGATCGGGGTCCACCAAACAGCGGGCGCCGTCATGGATCAGTACCCCCTCGGCCTCAGCCGGTAGCGCCGCCAAACCGCGGCTGACCGATTCCTGCCGGGTCTCCCCACCCACGATCCACGTCACCGGAACCCGGGGATTGGCGGCGGCCACGATGGCCTGAATCGCCTGTCTATCCACCGGCTGGCCCACCAGCCCGATCCAGGTGATGGCGGAGGAGGCCAGGGCGGCATCCAGGGTCCAGGCGAGCACGGCCCGCCCTGCTACGGGCAACAACAACTTGTTGCCTTCGGCTCCCATCCGGCGGCCACTTCCTGCGGCGGCGATCAGCAAATGCACAAGAGACTCCCGGCAGCGGGCCAAACCGACTGGGCTCCATACAATCAGGCCACCGTGCCGATGCCACCGCAATGCGGGCCCTGTTTCTGATACCCGGTGGCAGCAGCCAGCAATTGCAAGCCTTTGCCGCTGTCGACGCGGTGGCAAGCCAACTCAAGGCCCACGTGCAGGTGGTGTGCCCCACGGCAACCGCCGCCCTCTGGCAGCTCCATCCAGCCGTGGAGAAGGTGATTCCCTTTGCCTTCGACGACGCCACCTTGGCCGACTGGGCCAATTTGCTCGGGTTGGTTCGGGAGCCAGATTTTCAGCTCTGCCTCAACCGTGCCAGCAGCCGCCAGGTGGACCTGATGCTCTCGATGAGCCATATCCCCACCCGCATTGCCGCCTCGGGCTTTTCTGCCACGGAAAAGATTCAAGCCAGCGCCAACCTGTGGCCCAATCAGGCCTGGGAGGCCGATCTCAAACAGGTGGGGGTGCACCTGGACGCCGAGGCCTTCCGGTTGCCCCTGGCCAAAGCTGAGCTCGATGCCGCAGCTGCTGCCTTGCCCCCAGGGGAGGGTCCAGCGCTGCTGCTTGCTCCCTGGGGAGTCAGAAACGACTGGCCCCAAGCCCAGTGGCAGCTCCTCCCCGAGCGCATTGTCAGCAAACTGCCCTCCCTTCGGGTCGTCAATTCTGCCCCTGCTGATTCTGCCTCCACAACAGGAGCAGGCGCAGTCAAACGGGCCGCCCTGGTGGCGAGCGCCGATGTTGTGGTAGCCAGTGATCCAGTAACCATCGAGTGGGCCCTGCTCCTGGGTCTGTCGTTGGTGGCCCTTGGCCGGCCGGCCGACAGCCTGCCCCCTCGCCAGGGTGTGAGAAGCCTCGGCACCGCAGTTGAGCTCGCCACGATCAGCATGGAGTCGGTGCTGACGGCCCTTGGCTTTGGCTAAGCGCAGGGCGCCTTAACATCTATTCACCAAAACTTTGCCCCGATGGCCTCCTCCCAAGCACTCGCTGGACATGTCACCCTGGTGACCGGAGCGAGCCGGGGGATTGGTCGTTCCATTGCCCTCATCTTGGCGGCGCAGGGGGCCGAGGTGGTGGTGAACTATGCAAATTCGCCGGATGCCGCCGAGGCCGTGGTGGCTGAGATCCATTCCGCTGGGGGTAAGGCCTGGAGTTATCAAGCCAATGTGGCCGACGAAGAGCAGGTGGAGCTCATGGTGAAAACCGTGCTGGACAAGTCCGGGCGCCTGGATGTGCTGGTCAACAACGCCGGCATTACCAAGGACGGCCTGCTGATGCGGATGAAGACCTCCGACTGGAAGAGCGTGATCGATCTCAACCTCTCAGGGGTATTCCTGTGCACCCGAGCGGTGAGCCGCTCGATGCTGAAAGCTCGTTCGGGCCGCATCATCAACATCACTTCCGTGGTGGCGCTCATGGGAAACCCTGGGCAGTCGAACTACAGCGCAGCCAAAGCCGGGGTGATTGGCTTTACCCGCAGCTGCGCGGCTGAATTTGCCGGACGGGGGGTGACGGTGAATGCGGTCGCTCCAGGCTTTATCCAGACCGACATGACCAAGAATCTCGACGTGGAGCCGATCCTCGGTGCGATCCCCCTAGGCCGCATGGGCCAACCCGAAGAGGTGGCCAGCGCCGTGCTGTTCCTTGCTGCCGATGTCGCCAGCAGCTACATGACCGGCCAGGTGCTCCAAATCGATGGCGGCATGGTTATGCGTTGAGCAAATGGTTATGCGTTGAGCAAATGGTTATGGGTTTAAAAAATAGTTATGCGGTAGGGGCGGGTTGGCCCAGTTCTTCGCGCAGGCGCCGAATCCGCAGCAGCAACTTCAAGCGGCGGCTTCGGGCTGTGATGGTCAGGAACAGGCGTAACGGCAGATAGACAAGCGCCATCGCCACCCCCAGGGCGGTGATCAGAACAAACACCATGGCGTTCGATCCCGACACAGGCGCCAGGTTCACCACATCATCCGCGCTCTCCAAGGCGGTTTCCAGCGCCGTTTCGAGCGCACTTTCAATGGCGGTTTCGAGGGCTGACGGGAGCAGGTTGTCCATGGCCAGACCCTATCGAGCCCAGGCCAATGATGCCGCCCCAACCCTGGGGTGATTCGGCAATCCCCACCGGCCGATGGCTGCTGGGGCAAGGGGGGTTGTGGGAGCCTCTCTCTAGAGATTCTGACTCCCCCGTTGCCATGGCCAAGTTGATTAGCTTCTCGGACGCTTCCCGCGCATCCCTGGAACGCGGCGTCAACGCCCTGGCGGATGCGGTCAAGGTCACCATCGGGCCCAAGGGCCGCAACGTGGTGCTCGAGAAGAAGTTTGGGGCCCCCGACATCGTCAACGATGGGGTGACCATTGCTAAGGAGATCGAACTGGAGGATCCGTTCGAAAACATCGGTGCCAAGCTGATCCAGCAGGTGGCAAGCAAAACCAAAGACAAAGCTGGCGATGGCACCACCACCGCCACCGTTCTTGCCCAGGCCCTGGTCCATGAAGGGCTCAAAAACATTGCAGCCGGTGCCAACCCCGTGGGCGTCAAGCGCGGTATGGAGAAGGCCCTTGCCAAGGTCGTGGCAGGCATTGCTGAACGTTCCCAGGCGGTGGCCGGCGATGCCATCCGCCAGGTGGCCACGGTGAGCTCGGGCAACGACGAGGAAATCGGCCGGATGATCGCCGAGGCCATGGCCAAGGTGAGCGCCGACGGCGTGATCACCGTGGAAGAGTCCACGTCCCTCGCCACGGAGCTCGAGATCACCGAAGGCATGGCCTTTGACCGGGGCTACAGCTCCCCCTATTTCGTGACGGACCAGGACCGCCGCGAGTGTGCTTTTGACAATGCCCTGCTCCTGATTACCGACCGCAAGATCAGTGCGATCGCCGATCTGATACCCGTGCTGGAAGCCGTCTCCAAAACCGGTAGGCCCCTGCTGATCCTTTCCGAAGAAGTGGAGGGTGAAGCCCTGGCCACCTTGGTGGTCAACAAGAACCGGGGGGTGCTCCAGGTGGCTGCAGTGCGGGCTCCGGGCTTTGGCGATCGTCGCAAGGCCATGCTCGCCGACATCGCCATCCTCACCGGCGCCACCGTGGTGAGCGAAGACCAGGCCATGACCCTCGACAAGGTGGGTCTGAACGACCTGGGCACCGCCCGCCGCATCACGATCACCAAAGACAGCACCACCATCGTGGCCAGCGGTGACCACCAGAACGCCGTGGCTGATCGGGTGGCTGCCATCCGCCGGGAACTTGACAACACCGAATCGGACTACGACAGCGAGAAGCTGATCGAGCGAATCGCCAAATTGGCCGGCGGCGTTGCCGTGATCAAGGTGGGAGCCCCCACCGAAACCGAGCTCAAAAACCGCAAACTACGGATTGAGGATGCCCTCAATGCCACCCGCGCCGCGGTGGAAGAAGGGATCATCGCCGGCGGCGGCAGCACCTTGTTGCAACTGGCCGATGGCCTCGATGGCCTGGCCGCCAACTGCAGCGGCGACGAGCGCACTGGGGTGCAGATCGTGCAACGCTCTCTTTGCGCGCCCGTGCGCCAAATCGCCGCCAATGCCGGCGCCGACGCGGCGGTGGTGGTTGCCGAAATCAAACGCCAAGGCAAGGGCTACAACGCCATGACCGACACCTACGAGGACCTGCTGGCTGCAGGGATCCTGGATGCCGCCAAGGTGGTGCGTCTGGCCCTGCAGGATGCGGTGTCGATTGCGTCGTTGCTGATCACCACCGAAGCGGTCATCGCCGACAAACCCGAACCCGTGGCTCCAGCCGGCCCCGGTGGCGACATGGGAGGAATGGGAGGAATGGGCGGAATGGGCATGCCCGGGATGATGTGATCCCGCGGGGGATCCCCTTCCCCCCTAGCCGCCTTGGATTTTTGCCACGTAGGCCGCCACCTGGAGGTCCACGCCAGTGATGGCTGTTCCCACTACCACGGCGTCGGCACCAAGCTCAAGGGCCCGCAGAGCCTGATCTTCAGAGGCAAGGCCTCCCTCGCAAATCAGGCTTGTACCCTCCGGGAGTTGGGCCTTGAGTTCGCCCAACAGATCCCAGCCAGGAGGCTTGTGGGCAGACGTGGCTTCTGTGTAGCTGTACAGGGTAGTGCCCACCCAGGCACAGCCCAATTTGGCTGCCCGCAAACCGTTGCCCACACTATCGATATCGGCCATGACCACGGCCCCTAGGTCGGTGGTGGCGCGGCGAATCAGCTCGTCCAAGGATTGACCACCCGGCCGGTGGCGGTCGGTGGCATCGATCGCCACCACATCGGCCCCGGCGGCCCAAACCGCCTGAATCTCCGCCCAGCCTGGCGTGATGTAAACGGGACTATCGCCATAGGTCCGCTTCCAGAGACCCACAATCAAGGCATCAGGGCAGCGGCGGCGCACGGCGCCGATGTGCTCGGGACTCTCGAGCCGTACGCCCGAGGCGCCATTGCGCAAGCTCGCCTCGGCCATGGCCGCAATCACCTCCGGGTCCCGCATGGGCGAGCCTTCAGGTGCCTGCACCGAGACAATCAAGCCAGAAGCCAACAAAGACGGCTGGGTCGCAGGGTTACTCACGCTCAACCGGCCAAGGGAAGGGCATCCGAGCGATCCGGCAACCAGGCCCGCAGGGCCGCCAAGGAGGCCGGCGCAGGAGCTGGGGAACCAGCCTCTGGGGACTGGGTCACTGGAACATCAAAGCCGGGTGAATCCAAACCGGGTGAATCGGGCACCTCGGGCAAGGCCTGATCAACCACAGCCGTCTCGATGCCAGCCGCCTCCAGCGCAGCCCTTGGTTCTTGAGCACTGTCCTCGAGGCAATGGCGCAACCAAGCGGAAGCCCCGGGTCCTTGGCTCGAGGTCAGGGGCCCCAGGATCCAAGCCTTCAATGACGGCAGATCGCGGCGGTGGACCCACTGCTGCAGCAAGCGATTGGCTAGGGGTCCATCCCGCTCCGCAACGGCCGCCAAAAGACGATCGGAGAGTTCCGGGCGGGGGGGGGCAGGCAGCGGGGGGGATGCAATCACGGGAATGGGATTTCAGCTGAGCTTGCGATCCAGCAATGGCCGAATCAGGAGAAACAACCCGGCTGCTAGACCAGCCAACACCAGCAAGCAGCTGCCAGCAGTCAGGTCGCCGTAGGGGGCCTCCAACACCACGGCGGTGAGGGAGAACTGGCCGGCGTAGGCAGCGCGAATGGGTTCAATCGCGAAGGTAAGGGGATTCAGGGATGCAAGCCAGCCCAACCAGCTCGGCATGAACGACAAGGGTGCCAGCGCCGTACTTGCAAACAGCAGCGGCAAATTGGCCACAAAGATCACCGCAATCAGCTCAATGTGACCCGGCAGCGCAAAGGCCAACCCCAGGCTCAAGGCCGTCACCGCAAACACCAACAGCAACAGGGTGATGAGCACCAAGAGCAAGCCCCCCCCCCCGGGCCAGCCGTAGCCGAGCAGGGCAGCGGTTGCCATGATCGCCAAGCTCTGGACCAGGCTCAAGCAGGTGATGTAGAGCACGGAAGCCAGCACGATCGAACTGCGGGAGCGCAGGGGTGCCACGAGCAACCTGTTGAGAAAGCCAAATTCCCGATCAAACATCACCGGCAGGCCGGCATTGAGTGCCGCACTAAAGGCGGTGAAGACGATCACCCCAGCACCAAGGAACCGCCCGTAGCTGATGCCACCTGGCAGCAGACCTGCGGGAGCCTTGGCAAACAGCGCCCCAAACAACACCAACCAAATCAGCGGTTGCAACACCCCGGCCACCAGGGTGGAGGGTCGGCGCTGCAGCTGCAAAAACAGCCGCTTGGTGAGCGCCAGGGTTTCCTGGCTGATCTCGGACAGGGCGGAGGGCTGCTCCGCCGCATCCGGCGAGCGATTGGAGATGGTGGGTGTGGCGCTGGTCATCACATGCTTCCTTTGCGTTCTGCTTTGGGATCGCGGCTACCGGCCACGGCCAGCTCCGCATCCATCAGGGTGCGGCCAGTGGCCTGGAGATACACATCATCCAGGCTCGGGCGGCTTTGGGCTAGCGCAAAGACAGGCAAGTCGGCGGTAGCCAATTGCTGGCGCAGTTGCTCCACTACCCCATCGTTCTCAATCACCAAGTTGAGCGAATACCCCTGGGCCTGGTTGACCACCACCTGCCGCACCCCTGGGCAATCCCGGAGCAGGGTTTGCACCGTGGCCGCTTCGCTGGCATCACTAAATTCCCGCACGCGCAGGGTGAGCCGATCACCGCCTAAGGCCGCCTTGAGGGAGGAGGGGGCACCTTCTGCAATCACGGTGCCCGATTCGATAATGGCCAGGCGATCGGCCAGGGCATCCACCTCCTCGAGATAGTGGCTACTGAGCAGCACCGTGGTGCCGCCATCGCGGAGTTGGCGCAACACCTGCCAAATCGCCGCCCGACTCTCAATATCCAGACCCACTGTGGGCTCGTCCAGGACTAACACCTGGGGACTGTGCAGCAAACCAGCTGCCAAATCGAGCCGGCGGCGCATGCCGCCCGAATAGCTGCCGCAACGGCGATCGATCCAATCGCCCATGCCCATCAGCTCGATCAATTCAGCGATGCGGCGGTCGCGCTGATGGCGTTGCAGGTGATAGAGGTCGCCCTGGAGCTGCAGCAATTCCAGCCCCGTGAGGATCTTGTCGATGGCCACGTCCTGGGCCACGTAGCCCAGCAACCGGCGCACCCCCCGGGGATCGGCCAGGCCATCGAGGCCCGCCACCCGCACGGTGCCGCTATCGGGGGCGAGCAGGGTGCAGAGGATGCGCAGGGCCGTGGTTTTTCCGGCGCCATTGGGACCAAGCAGGCCATAGAGACTGCCCGCCGGCACCTGCAAGGAGAGGTTATTGAGGGCCGACACCGACACACCCTTGGCCGCGGTGTAACGCTTGCTGAGCTGGTGCAGTTCAATCACCAAGCAACCTCTACGAGACGCATCACCCCTAGGTACCCCTTAGTGAAGGCCCAATGTAGGCAGCCCGGGCGGCCAGCTGGCCATCAACTGGGCACCCAGCAACCCTGCCTGGGGGGTACGGGCCAGCAGGAGCAGCAGGCAGATCCCAAACAGATAAAGGATCGACCAGCGAAACAGGGCCCGGGCCGCCTGAGGATCCTCGGGCTGATCAGCCAAGCGGGAGGTGAGCTGCAGCAAACGGGCATTAAACGGAAGCACCAGCAGGCCAAACAGCGCACCGCCACTGGGCAAAGCCCAGAGGCCGACCACACTCATGGCCACCGTGGCGTAGGCGTAATGGCGAATCGCCCGGGCCGTCACGACAACCCCTTTGACCACCGGAAGCATCGGGATGCCAACGGAGCGGTAGTCATCCTTAAGCAGGAGGGCCAGGGCCCAGAAGTGGGCGGGGGTCCAGACCATCACCAGGGAGAACAGCCACCAGCTGGCCCAACCCAAATGGCCCGTGGCCGCCGCCGCCCCCACCAATGGGGGGATGGCCCCAGCCACACCGCCCACCACGATGTTTTGGCTGGTGCGGGGTTTTAAAAGGGCGGTGTAGAGCAGTACGTAACTGCACAGCCCAAGCAACGAAAGGCTGGCAGCCAGGGGATTGACCCCCAGCACCAAGATCAAGACCGACAGCGCCGTTAAGCCAATGGCGAGGCCAAACGCTTGGCGCTGGGCCAACCGCCCTGAGGGCAAGGCCCGGCGACTGGTGCGCTGCATGCGCCCATCGAGATCCTGTTCCCAAAGACAATTCAGGACCCCCGCGGCAGCTGAGGCCAAGGCCCCTCCCACCAGGGCACAGGTGATCGTGGCGGCATCGAGCCAGCCGTCAGCGCTGACGGCCATGCCGGCCAGGGTGGTGGCCAGCAACAGGGGAATCAACCGCGGTTTCGCCACCTCCAACCAGGGCGGCAACACCACCGATGGCCGTATCCTTGGGAGGGTGCCACTGGGCTCTGGAGCCAGTCCGGGCTGCTGAAGTGGAGCGCTAACCATGGACCAACTCCTTGCTGGGCTGGGGCTGCGAAGGACCCAAAGTCCTCGCCAAGACAGCAGACAACAGGGCGACCAGTAGGGCAGCGACCAATTGGTGCGCCACCGTGACAGCCTGCACCGCCAGTTGCAACTTCAACGTCCAAATGCCCAGGCCGACCTGCAAGGCAACCAGGCCGATCGCCCCGAAGGCCAGGCCCTGCAGATGGCCCAGCTCCCGGGGGAGCAGGGGAGCCGTTGCGGCCATGAGGGCCACCCCACCTGCCGCCCCAAGGGCCAGCTGCCGGTGGGCAAGCAACCATTGGCAGGCCTCACCAGAAGCCAGGCACTGATCCGCCGCCCATTGGCTTGCCATCAAACCGCCTAGCAAGCTCTGGCTAAACACCAAAACCAGGGCGAGGCCCGCCAGGGCCTGCCACCAGCGGGGCACGGCAGGGGATTGCCTGAATACTTCGGGCGCCATGGCTTCGGGCGCCATGGCCAGCCTCTGGTAGAGGCCGCTGACCAAGGACACCAGTGCCAAGCCCGTGGCCAAATGGGCCGTCACCAAAGGGGAGGCCAACAGATGGGTCACGGTGAGGGCCCCCAGGGCTCCCTGAAAGGCCACCAAGGCCAGGGCCAGGGCGGCCATCCACGGCAACCAGGCAGGCAGCCGCCTACGCAGGGCCACACCCAAGCCAACAAACACCAGCAGGGCCACCCCCACCACAAAGGCATCCAGGCGGTGAAACCATTCCAAAAAGACCTGGACATTCATCTGTTGGCCCGGCAAAAAACGGCCGTAACAGAGGGGCCAATCTGGGCAGGCCAAGCCCGCTTCCATGACCCGGGTGGCCCCGCCAATCGCCACCAGCGCCACGAGCGCCACGACCAAATGGGAGGCCAGCAGGGCGAGGCTGTGGCGCAACCCAAGATCTTGACGCGACTCAGGTTTCGGGCAGAGCTGAAGATCTGGCGGTAAAACCCTTGCCATGACTCAATCCCGCCGGTAAATCAGCTTAGGTAAATCAAGCTCAACACCAAAGCCGGGTGGGCAATTCCGCACATCGCCTAGCCAACCATTTTGACCCGGTCCTAAAGGTTCACAGAGTAAGTAACGTTCAGGGCACGCCATTCAACGGGGGTGGATCAGCGTGGATTTGCCCACCAAGTCAGCCGATCAACGCCTTAGGCAAGCCAGCGCCCAATAGGCTGGCTCCTAAGAACCATTAGAGCAGTGAAACTTCCCGCAGTTCTCGTTCTTACCACCTCCACGGCAGCCCTGCTGCTGGTGGGCCTTTGGGTGGGATACAACGTCAATGTGCTGCCGATTGCTGCCAGCAGCAATGCGCCCACCTATGACGCCCTTTTTAAGGTTTTATTCAGCATTGGCACGGTCCTGTTTCTGGGCATCCTGATCCTGTTGGTTTACAGCCTGGTGGCCTTTCGACGCCTCCCTGGCGATGTCGGTGACGGATTGGCCATCGAAGGCAACCTGCCCCTGGAAATCGTCTGGACGGCCATCCCGGCCGTGGTGGTGTTGTTTGTTGGCCTTTACAGCTACGACATCTACGAGCGCATGGGTGGCATGGCTTCCATGCATGACCACAGCGCCATGCTGGCCATGGCCTCCGAATCAAGTGGCACGAGCTCAAACCCGGCCACTCCAGCCAAAATCTGGGCGGGCATTGGCGTGGGCGTTGATGCCACCAATGGTGCTGCAGCTGCCCTGCCGGTTGATGTGACGGCGATGCAATTTGCGTTCATCTTTCACTACCCCAATGCAGGCATCACCAGCGGAGAACTTCATGTGCCGGTTGGTCAACCAGTGGAACTCCACATGGAGGCCCGCGACGTGATCCACGCCTTCTGGGTGCCCCAGTTTCGGCTCAAGCAAGACGTGATCCCAGGCCAACCCACCCTGCTCTCCTTTACGGCCACGAGGGCCGGCACCTACCCCATTGTTTGCGCAGAGCTGTGCGGCCCGTATCACGGGGGCATGCGCTCCAACGTGGTGGTCCATGAACCCGAGGCCTACCAAAGCTGGCTCGCCCAAAACACCCCAGCCCCTACCACCACCTAAGAGCTCCATGACCCTCGCCAACCCATCGGAGCTCGCCCAAAGCAACCCCGGCAATCTCCAGCCCCAGGGCTGGCTGCGCTACTTCAGCTTCAGCTTGGACCACAAGGTGATTGGCATCCAATACCTGGTGTGCGGCTTCATCTTCTATTTGATTGGTGGGGCGCTAGCTGGGGTCATTCGCACCGAACTGGCCAGTCCCATGGCCGATTTCGTGAGCCGCGAGACCTACAACGAAGTGCTGACTCTGCACGGCACGGTGATGATTTTCCTGTGGATTGTGCCCGTGGTGAATGGCGGGTTTGGTAACTACCTGATTCCCTTCTACGTGGGGGCCAGAGACATGGCCTACCCTCGCCTCAATGCCGTTGCTTTCTGGCTGATTCCCCCAGCCGGCATCCTGCTGATCAGCAGCTATTTCCTGGCCGGGGCAGCCGCCCAATCCGGCTGGACCGCCTATCCCCCCTTGAGCCTCACCACGCCAGCCGCTGGCCAAGTGGTGTGGATCCTGAGTGTGCTTCTGCTGGGAGGAAGCTCCATTTTTGGGGGCATCAATTTCATTGCCACCATCCTGAAATTAAGGCGGCCGGGGCTTGGCCTGATGCAAATGCCGATGTACTGCTGGGCCATGCTTGGCACCAGCATCCTGGTGGTCCTCTCAACTCCCGTGCTAGCCGGCACCCTGATCATGTTGAGCTTCGACATCATTGCCCATACCGGCTTTTTCAATCCGGCGCTCGGCGGTAATGTGGTGGTGTATCAACACCTTTTCTGGTTCTATTCCCATCCGGCTGTTTACATCATGGTGCTGCCAGCCTTTGGCCTGGTCAGTGAAATCCTGCCGGTACATGCCCGCAAGCCCCTGTTTGGCTACGTCACCATGGTGTATTCGATCATGGCGATTGTTGTCCTGGGCTTGATCGTCTGGGCACACCACATGTTCACCAGCGGCACCCCGCCCTGGATGCGCCTGTTCTTCACAATCGCTACATCCTTCATTGCCGTGCCAACCGGCATCAAATTTTTCAATTGGCTCGCCACCCTCTGGGGAGGGAAAATAGCCCTGAATTCAGCGATGCTGTTCGCCTGTGCCTTCATCGTGAACTTCGTGTTTGGGGGCATCACTGGCGTTGCCCTCGCCCAAGTTCCCTTCGACATCCATGTTCACGACACCTACTTTGTGGTGGGCCATTTCCACTACATCGTCTACGGGGGAACGGTGTTTGTGGTCTTCGCCTCCCTCTATCACTGGTATCCCAAATTCACGGGGCGCCTTCTCAATGAAGACCTGGGCAGGCTCCACTTTCTGCTCACATTCATTGGCTTTAACCTCTGCTTTGCACCCCAGCATTGGCTTGGCCTTAATGGGATGCCTAGGCGCGTAGCGGAGTACGACCCCAGCTTCACCACCTTGAATCAGGTGAGCAGCGTGGGAGCCCTGTTGATGGCGATTAGCACCATCCCCCTGTTGATCAACGTGGTACTGACGGCCTTCAAGGGGGACATCGCCGGCGACAACCCCTGGAATGCCCTCACCCCCGAGTGGCTCACGTCTTCACCTCCCCCGGTGGAAAACTGGCTTGGGGAAGCCCCGCTGGTGACCGAGCCCTACGGCTACGGCCACACCCCAGGCCAGGAGCCCTCCAGCCCATCCGTGAAGCAGGTCGCCCAGCCATGACAAGCCTCTCCAATCTCGCCGATAGCAATCTCACCGGTAGCGATCTATCCGGTAGCGACCTCCCAGATAGCGAGCGCACCAACAGCAGTCCCCATCCTGCCGTCCATGCCCCAAGCCATGGCGACTTTCGCTTGTTTGGCCTGGCCACCTTCCTGGTGGCCGATGGCATGACGTTCGCCGGGTTCTTTGCGGCCTACCTCACCTTTCGGGCCGTTAATCCCCTACCTGAGGGCAGCAGCTACGAGCTGGAGCTGCTGCTACCCACGATCAACACCGTGATTCTCGTTGTCAGCTCGCTCACCTTTCACCAGGCGGGCAAGGCGTGCCGGGCCAACCAGCTCGCCAAGGCTCGCACCTGGCTGATGGTGACTGGAGGTTTGGGGGTGGTCTTTTTGGCCAGTCAAATGGTGGAGTACTTCTCGCTTCCTTTTGGACTAACCGACAACCTTTTTGCGAGCACCTTTTATGCCCTCACCGGTTTTCACGGGCTCCACGTAACCCTCGGTGTGATTTGCATTGCCATCGTGACCTTGCAAACCCGCTCGAACGGGCGCATCACAGCCACGGAGCATTTTGGCCTTGAGGCCGCTGAGCTTTATTGGCATTTCGTAGACGGCATCTGGGTTGTGCTTTATGGAATTCTTTATCTGCTTTGAACACTTGAGGCCAAAGCCCTTGCATCTGGTGTTCGGCAAAGGGCACAATCTGAACAACTCCTCCTGGAGACATGCTCGAAGGCCAGGCCCTACTCGATCGCGCCCGCTCGCTTAGCAACCGGCCGGAAGATCAAATTGCCCGCGGCTGCGGGTATGTGGGCCCCAGTGGGCGGGTGTTGAAAAAAAGCTTTTACCGGGCCCTGGTTGCCGCCAAGGGATACATCCTTCCCTCCAGTTCTGCTGGTCCTGGCGGGCCAAAAGGCCGGCAAGCTGACTTCCGCACCCGGGTGCATGGCAACGGCAACTTGCTAATTGGCCACGCCTACACCAAGCGCATGGGTCTCGAGCCGGGGATGGAATTCAAAATTGAACTCCATCAGGAAACCGGCTCCATTTGGTTGATGCCCTTGGACGACTGCTCCGTCGCAGACCAAGCCCCCCACGCAGACCATGGCCTTGACGCAGACCATGGCCCTGCTGAAGGCTGAGGGTTCAATCTTCGGGGTGAAAACTGGCGCTGAAGCGCAGCAGGTCGATGCCGCTGAACAGAAAGCTGATGCCCACCAAAATGCCGAGCACGCTCAACAGGCTGGCGGCAGGCAGGCTGAGGATCAGGCCGCCCAGGATCAGGGTGATCAGGCCGTTGAGGAGTCCCCAACCCCAGCCACTGATCTCCCGGTGGGCAAGGGAGACCACCGAGGCCACCGCCCCCTCCACCAAGAAGACAATGCCGATCGCCAAGCTGAGCGAAGCGACAGGCAGCACCACCCCCGCCGGGCCAGCTCCCAACTGCTGAATCATCGAAACCCCTGCCACCACAAACACGGTGGACACCACCAGGCGCCAGAAGGTGAGCCAACGGCTGAGCTTTTTGGCCCGCATCAGGTTGTTGATCCATCCCACGATGCCGCCCACCAGGAAAACCACCGCCACCACGGTGGTCACCCACACCGAGGCCAGGATTGGGAAAACTAGGGCCAGCATCCCCAGGACAAGCATCAAAACCCCTTCAAACAAGGTGAAGGCACGCAAGGTGCCGGAATTCGGATTCCAGATGCTGGATGTCATCGGGCCCGTACCTGGAAAGGGGTTGATCAGTTGAAACCTAGGCACTCCAGCCGTGGTCGGCCAGCCATTGGGCATCCAGGCCTGCTCCGGCTTGCGGCTTACCAGAGCCACCGGTGGCAGAGCCCTTGGCGAACAACAGCGTTTCCGTGTATTTCGCCAGCAAATCGGCCTCCAAGTTGACCAGGGAACCGGGGCGCAGGTGCTGCAAGGTGGTGGCACCCCAGGTGTGGGGGATCACGGCGATCCAGAAACAATCGCCTGCGGGTTCAGAACCCGCCACGGTGAGGCTGATGCCATCGACAGCCACGCTGGCCTTGTCGCAAATAAAGCGGCCATAGGCCCGCTCTTGCCATTGCAGTTCTAGCCGCCAGTACCCCGCCCCCTGGGTGATGGACTTCACCACACCCAGGCCATCGACATGGCCACTCACCAAGTGCCCCCCAAGCCGATCTGCCAGGCGCAGGGCAGGCTCGAGATTCACCTGGCCCCGGGCCTCGGCTTTGGCCAAAAGCGTGGTGCGGCCAAGGGTTTCAGGGCTCACATCGGCCCGGAAGCCATCCCCCAGCCGCTCCGCCACCGTGAGGCACACCCCATCGACAGCCACGCTGTCGCCCAGGGCCACATCGGCAGGCAGCCAGCCGGCTTCACCCTCCCTGGCTAGGGGCGCCTTCCAGCGCAGCCTCACACCCTGGGGTGAGCGCTCGATCACGCCGATGGACTGGACCAATCCCGTGAACATCCGCTTCCCATGCGAGATGGTCATAATCGGGCAAAGGGCAGCGCCCGACCATGGTCGAAATGCAGGTTGCCGGTATTGCCCTCGATGCGGCCAGTCGCAGCCCCATCGTGTTGCTGCGTGATCCCTCCGGCCGGCGCCAGGTACCGATCTGGATTGACCAGGCCCAGGCCCAAAACATCCTGGCGGGACTCAATGCCGACCCTCCGCCGCGGCCCCTCAGCCATGACCTGATGGTGGCGTTGCTGAAGGCCGGAGGTCTGAAGCTGGATCGTGTGATCATCCATGCGATCGAAGCGAGCACCTTCCAGGCCGTGCTGAAGCTGAGCCCCGCAGGCCCAAAGGACAACACCGCCCCCGGCAAACCAAAAGGCTCGACAAGTCCAAGCCACACCCCAGGCATCGAACTCGATGCCCGCCCCAGTGATGGCATCGCCCTAGCCCTGCGTACGGGCAGTCCCATTTGGATGCTCGAAGAGGTGGTGGCCGATGCCTCCATTCCGGTGGATGCCGAAGCCGATGCCGACGAACAGGCCAACTTCCGGCGGTTTCTTGATCAGACCAGCCCCGCGGATTTGGTGCGCCACCTCAGCAAGGCCAAGCCCGAGGCCGATAGCACCCCTGACCTGGGCGAAGCCAGTCCTGGTGACCACTGACCCGGTGGGCCCAACCGGCCCCTGGCCAAGGCGAGCCTTTGGCCGCGGGCCGGCGGTGTCGCCCTTCACCCTGGGCACCATGCGGGCTGTCAACAGCCCAGCCCAAATGGAGGCCGTGCTGCGCGCAGCCCTTGCCGCAGGCATCAACCACCTGGAAACGGCCCCCGCCTATGGTCCCGCCGAAAGCTTTCTCGCAAAGGCCCTCAGCCAGCTCCACCAGGAGGGCGCCGCCCCTGCGGGGGGCTGGCTGATCACCAGCAAGCTGCTTCCAGGCGGTGATCTGGCCAGCGGGCAACGGGCCCTGGGCGCGATCCTGGAGCGGCTTGGCGTTACGCAACTCACCTCCCTGGCCATCCATGGCCTCAACCTCCAGGAGCACCTCAGGTGGGCCCTAAACGGCCCCGGCGCCGACCTGCTGCAGTGGGCCCAAGCCGAAGGTTTGGTGGGTCAAGTGGGCTTCTCCAGCCACGGCAGCCCAGGGCTGATCGAGGCCGCCCTGGGCAGTGGCATCTTTCAGTTCTGCAGCCTCCACCTCCATTTGTTTGATCAAACCCGAATGCCCATCGCCCGCCAAGCCCTGGCCGATGGCATCGGCGTGATGGCCATCTCACCAGCCGACAAAGGCGGCCGGCTCTACGACCCAGCGCCGGAGCTGATCGCCGACTGCCAGCCCTTTGAGCCCCTGGAACTGGCCTACCGCTTCCTGCTGGATGCGGGAATTTCCACCCTCACCCTGGGGGCAGCCCAGCCGGGCGATTTGGCCTGGGCCCGGCGGCTGGCGCTCTCCAGCAGGGAGCCCAGCTCCGAGGTGGCCGCTGCAGAAATGGCTGCCGCCGTGGACCGCCTCGCGGCAGCCGGGGCGGGGCGGCTCGGCAACGGGCGCTGCGGCCAGTGTCGAGCCTGCCTGCCCTGCCCTGCGGAAGTGCCGATTCCCGAGCTCCTGAGGCTGCGCAACCTGGCTGTGGGCCATGGCATGGAGGCCTTTGCTAGCGAGCGTTACAACCTGATTGGCCGGGCCGGCCACTGGTGGGAGAGCCTCAATGCCGACGCCTGCCAGCGCTGCGGCGCCTGCCTCCCCCGCTGCCCCCATGGGCTGGCGATTCCGGATCTCTTGGCCGACACCCACCGCAGGCTCGCCGCCGCCCCCAGGCGCCGGCTCTGGGGCTAGGGGTTGGGCTAGGTCTCGAGCTCGGCAGCGGCAGCGTCCCAAAGGGTTTGCAGCGCCAGCCGCGCCTCGGGGGCCAAGGGGGGCAAGCTCCAGCACCGCTCAAGCACCCCATCGCTGGGCAGCAGCAACTGGGCCACCGGTTTGGGAAAGCCCCTCAGCACGGGCTCCAGCACCGCCCGCGGCAGGGGCGGCACCCAGCCCTTGAGGAGCAAACTTTCCAGCAGGGACCGGTCCCAGAGCTTCTGGATCCAGGCCGCCGGCAGGGGTGCCCCTGATCCGTTTACGGGCCCAGCAACCCCAGGCGCTGGTCGCACCAACAGCTGCCAGGTGAGCGGTGCTCCAGAGGCGGGGAGCACCACCTGGAGGCGCTGATCCCGCCGCAGCAGGGGGATGACCCGCTGCAACGGGGTCACCAGGGCTTGGGCTTCGCCACTGAGCAACAGATTCAGGCCATGGCGTTCGTCATAGGCAAGGGCCTGGCGCCGCAGGGCCATCAGGGGCTCAAGGCCATTACCCAGCAGGGCCATCGCCACCCGCGGGCTCGAGGGCAGCACCAGCTGGCCCTTGAGGCTGGGATCCAGCAGGAGCTGCCATCCCTCCGCCCGCCGCTGGGCCAGGTCGGGGCGGTTGCGCAACACCAAAACCCAGGGCGAAAAGGCCCAGGGGAACGCCAATGCCGGCGAACCCTCGGGCGCAAACAACCGGCTCACCGGCCCAGCCCATGGCGCCAATCGCTGCAGCTCAGCTTCAACACCAATGGGCTGGATCTGCTGGCGGGGCAGGGCAGAAGCCCAGCCATCGGAGAGGGACCATAGGGCCGCCTTGCTGGCAGCGATGGCCTCAGGATCGCCCAACCAGCGGGGCTGCCATCCCGCTGGTAGTTGCTGGCTCCAGGCCTGGGGGAACTGGCCCTCCACGGCCGCCAAAACCTGGTGCTTGTCCCGCTGACAGCTGGCCAGAAGCCCGGGCGCTGCCACCGCGGCCCCGGAGATCAGGCCAAGCTGCAGCAACTGACGGCGGGAGAGCGCTTCACCAAAACCCATGGGCCCGACCCTAGGCTCCCAGCCACTGCCAGCACAGGGCATCGCAGGCGGAAGCTAGCGCCTGGGGGGAGTGGCCGCAGCGCTCCCAAAGCAGCGCTAATCCGCCCGCCCCCACGCCCTCCTTCACGTAACCCCTTTCGTAATCCCGCAGGGCCTGACTGCGGCAATCGGAAAAGCGCAGGCCGGCCGCCTGGGGGACCAGGGACTCCTCCAGCCCCCAGCGCCGGGCAATCCGCTCCAGCAGCAGGGCGAGATTGCTGCCGCTGTCTTGCGCCACCCAAGCGGTGGTTGCCACCTGGACCAGGTCCAACAGGGCCGGCCGCCCCTCGGCAGGGGCGATCGCGAGGGCCAGCGCCAACACTGCCGCCATCTGACTTCCCCCAGCCAAGAGCACCGGGACCCCCCGGGCCGCAGCCCCGAGCACCAAGCCCGCCGCCAGCGGCTGCATCGGATCCCCCACCGCCGCTACCACCGCCAACGGATCCCAGGTTGGATTCGTGTTCTGGGCCCCCATGGGGTTCGCGGCGGCAAGCCCCTGCCCCACCAGGGCCGCCTTCAGTCCATGGGCTGGATGGCGCAGGCTGCCGCTCACCAAGCCCTGGGCCCTAACGCCCAAGCCTTCGAGAACAGCCAGGGCCGTGGTGGTGCCGCCCGGCACGCATTCCGCCACCACCACCGGGCTCGGCGACAAGCCTCCAGCTCCAGTAGGCCTACCCAACCGATCTCCCCAGCGCCGGCCCCGCGTCAGTAGGGCCTGCACCCGCCCAGGGTCCATGGCCTTCCCACTGCTCAAGCAGCGTGCCGGAGCGCCGCCCTCCAGGGCAGGCAGGCGCAGGTGGGGGATGGCCGGCGCCACCGGACAACCCAGATCCACCACCAGGGTGTGGGCCAACAGGCCCAGATCCCGGAGCACCACATGGCTGATCAAGGCCGGCGTAACCCCCGCCGGCAGCGGCGGCAGGCCATGGGTCCGCTCCGCCAAGGGGCCCAAAAGCAGCAGCTCCGCATCGGCAGCGGCGGTTTGACGCCGGGATAGGGGGCTGGCGCCAGCGGCAGAAATACCCTCCACCGATGCCGTTTCGGTGGCAGCGAGCAGCAACAGGATGCGACTCGTCGGCCAGGGAGGGGAGCCTGGAGCCTGCATGGATCGTTACAGCGGATCCATTGCCACCACCACCCGCAGCAACTCCGGGGGTTCGGGAATCGGCGACTTGAGCCTGGGGAAAATCCAATAGGCCACGGCGTGCATGGCCAGCACCACAACAACGTTTTGTAACAGCACCAAAACCAAGGCCAGCAGCTGAACCTGGGCCAAATCCACGGCCCCGCTAAGGCCGACCAAGGAGGCCAGTTTCTCCATCAAGCCAGCCGCCGCTCCGGTGATCACCACCCAGAGGTTTTGGCCCACCAGCACCGACAGCACCGCCACCCGCACCAGGAAACCCACCGCGCCAATCAGGCTGCCCAGCCCCCAGCTCCACCACCAGCTGGCACCCCGTCTCCAACACCAGCCCATCCAGAGGGCCAGGGCCCCATAGGGAAACAGCACCAGCAGACCCCGGATCGGCCCCATCAGCGCCAGCAGGAGCAGGGCTGTCACCACCACCCCCTCCACCGCGCAGCGCCAGTCATGGCGCAACTGGAGCAGGGCGAGGGGCAGGGGCAGGGCCAGGCGAAACAACGGACTGCCCACGGGCAGGTAGTAAAGGGCGATCCACAGCAGGGCCGTGGCGGCGGCGAGGTACGCCGTATCCATCAGCTGCCTGGCCTGGCGGTGGCTTAAGGGGTGGCGGGTCATCAGCGCGGCTGGGGGGCCGGGGTGACGCTGGGGTTGGCGCCCTGGCCCTGGCTGCCATTGCGCACCCGCTCAATCGTTTCCACCTCAAAGGACACCCCGGCGGCGCGCAGGGCCTTGGTCACCACCTCAGCGGGGGCGGAAGGATCCGCAGCAGGCAATTTGATCGTGACCCGGTAGGGAGCTGGAGCCAGGGAGACCGGGGCCAATCTGGCCGGTGCAGGCAAGGGTTTGGCTTCCGGAGCCTTGGCCGTGGCGGCCGCATCTTTGGCGAGTTTGGCCGGATCGCTGGTTTTGGCAAGGTCAGCCTTTTTGGCCGAATCGGGGGCCGGGGCCGGATCGCTCTTGGTGGCCGTTGCTCGCTCAGCAGTTTCTCCAGCCCCAGGGGGACTGGAGAAACTGCGGGAGAGTTGGTCTCCAAAGGGCGTGCCACTGCAACCGGCCAGCAGCAGAACCCCAGCAAGGCCCACCAGGGTTCGGCGCGCCATCAGCGATCCGCGGCCTTGATCACCCGCACGGCGCTGGCCCGCAGGCGGCCGGTTTTGGTGGTGGCCGGTGGTTTTTTGGCCGCCGGCTTAGCCGCTGCCTTGGTGGTAGCTGCCTTGGTGGTAGCCGACTTGGCTGCACTGCCCGAGGCCTTGCGCCCCTTGGCTCCCTTGCCACTAGCGGCCTTCGCTGCCAGCAGCTCTACCGCCTGCTCCAGGGTGATGGTGTCGGCGGTGCTGCCTTCTGGCAGGGAGGCATTCACCTTGCCCTGCTTCACATAAAGGCCATAGGGACCATCGAACAACTGCACGGCCTCATCGCCGCCCTCAGGCGTGCCGAGATCCTTCAGAGCCGTCCGACCGCCCCGGCCTTTTTTGGGGATGGCCAGCAGCTCAACGGCCCGGCTTAAGCCAATCGAGAGCACCTCGTCTTCCGCCTTGATCGAGCGGTAATCCTTTTCACCTTTGCCCTTGTCGTGCACCACATAGGGCCCAAAGCGGCCCAGACCGGCCTGCACCTTGCCGCCATCGGGATGCTCACCCAGGAGGCGGGGCAACCGCAACAGGCCGAGGGCATCCTCCAGGGTGAGGGCTTCCGGGCTGACCCCCTTGGGCAAGGAGGTGCGCTTCGGTTTGGGGATTTCATCACTCACCTGACCCCGCTGGAGGTAGGGGCCGTACTGGCCAAACAGGAGATAAATCTGCTCGCCGGTTTCCGGGTCTTCGCCGATCGATTCAGGGCCGTCGGCCTTTTGCTTGAGGATCAGTTCAGCCTTCTCGGCATCGAGGTCGGCGGGGGTGATCTCCTGGGGGAGGGTGGCCTTCAGCAGTTCTTCGGTGCCGTCCTCCGCCACCCGCTTGGTTTCCAGATAGGCCCCAAACCGGCCGATGCGCACCACACAGGGCAACCCCTCCAGGGCCACCGTGCGCGATACCCCCGGATCAATGTCGCCTTCCCGCTGCTGGACCAGGGTCTCGAGGCCCTGGTCACCCTTGAAGAACTGGGTGAGGTAGGGCAGCCATTCTTCCTTGCCGGTGGAGATGTCGTCGAGGCTGTTCTCCATCTTCGCGGTGAAGCTGGTGTCCACCAGCTCAGGGAAGTGCTCCTCGAGTAGGGCCGTCACCGCAAAGGCGGTGAAGCTGGGGGTGAGGGAGTTGTTTTGGAGTGTGGCGTAACCGCGGTCGGCGATGGTGCCAATGATGCTGGCGTAGGTAGAGGGCCGGCCAATGCCCTCTTTTTCGAGCATCTTCACCAGGGATGCCTCGCTGTAGCGAGCCGGGGGCTGGGTTTGGTGGCCCAGGGGTTCGACGCCCTTGCAGGTGGGGGCATCTCCCACGGCCAAGGAAGGCAATAGCACCTCCTGGCCCTCAAGGGCCGCATCGGGATCGTCGCTGCCCTCCACGTAGGCCCGGAAGAAGCCGGGGAAATCAATCTGCTTGCCCGAGGCCCGGAAGGTGGCCTCCCCTGATTGGATCTCCACACTGAGGATGGTGAGCTTGGCCTCAGCCATCTGGCTGGCCACGGTGCGCTTCCAAATCAGTTCATAGAGAGACAGGTCCTTGCCATCAAGACCTGTCTCGTTGGGGGTTCGAAAACTTTCCCCGGCGGGGCGAATCGCCTCGTGGGCCTCCTGGGCGTTGCGGGCCTTGGTGGTGAATTGGCGCGGACCCGGACTCAGATAGTCCTTGCCGTACATCGCGGCCACACAGCTGCGAGCCGCATTGATGGCCTGGTCGGAGAGGTGCACCGAATCGGTGCGCATGTAGGTGATGAAGCCCCGCTCGTAGAGGCCTTGGGCCGTGCGCATGGTGTCGCGGGCCGAGAGCCGCAGCTTGCGGTTGGCCTCCTGCTGCAGGGTGCTGGTGGTGAAGGGGGGCACGGGCTTGCGCACCGTGGGCTTTGCTTCCACTTCGGCCACCCGCCACGGGGCAGCGCTGGTGGCCGCCTGGAGGCTGCGGGCTTCGGCTTCGCTGAGCAGCTTGACCTTGCTGCCGGATTTCAAGGCACCTGTGGTCTCATCGAAATCGGAGCCCCCAGCAATGCGCTCCCCTTTGAAATGACTGAGTTTGGCTTCAAAGCTGGAGCCTCCGTGCTGGAGCTGGGCCTTGAGATCCCAGTAGCTGCCACTGCGGAAGGCGCGCCGGGCCCGCTCACGCAGCACCAACAGCCGCACGGCCACCGATTGAACCCTGCCGGCCGAAAGGCCCCAGGCCACCTTCTTCCAAAGCAGCGGTGAGAGGGTGTAACCCACCAGCCGATCCAGGATTCGCCGGGTTTCCTGGGCGTGCACCAGCTCCATGTCGAGCTCGCGGGTCTGGTCGAGGGCCCGGCGAATCGCCTCCTTGGTGATCTCGTGGAACACCATGCGTTTCACGGGCACCTTCGGACTTAGCAGCTGCAACAGGTGCCAGCTGATGCTTTCGCCCTCCCGGTCTTCGTCGGTGGCAAGCAGGAGTTGGTCGGCGCCCTTGAGGGCGTCCTTGAGCTCCTTAACGGTCTTTTTCTTGTCCTTCGGGACCACGTAGAGGGGCTCGAAGTCGTTTGTGGTATTGACACCGAGGTTGGCCCACTTCTCGCCCTTGTAGGCCGCCGGGATCTCACTGGCGTTGTTGGGAAGGTCGCGCACATGGCCCATGGAGGCCTCCACCCGAAACTCCTTCGGCAGGAAGCCACGGATGGTGCGGGCCTTTGTGGGGCTCTCAACGATGACGAGGGTATGCCCCACAGACTGGCAATCAACCGCACCCCTCTTTATCGCATCGAATGCCCCGGGCGGCTAGAGACCCCACAGATCAAGGGCCCAGCGCGGCTACAGTCCGCACCATTCAACCCTTGGCCCGCAGCTGCTGTGACTGTTCTGCTCGGCACCCTCTCGTCCGTGGCTGAAGCTATCGGCAGTGGGGCCGGCACGGCCGGCCTCAACCTCCAGCTCAACGTCGCCGCCATTGCGCCAGAAGCGGCGGTCTTGCTTGCCTTGTTGGCCTGCCTGCTGGCGGATCTGGCTGGCGAAAAGGTCTCCAGCAGCTGGGTTCCACCCATTTGCTACGCCGGCTTGTCCTCGGCCCTGGTGCTGCTGGCCCTGCAATGGAACGCCAATTTGGCGCCCTCGTTTGTGGGTACGTTCCTCGCCGACAACCTGGCCATTGCTTTCCGTGGCGTGGTGGCCGCCTCCACCCTGATCTCGTTGCTCATCAGCTGGCGCTACGTGGAGCGCAGCGGCAGCCCCGTGGGCGAATACGCGGCGATTTTGCTCTCGGCAACTTTGGGGGCGATGGTTTTATGTGGCGCCACCGATTTGATCAGTATCTTCGTGGCGCTGGAAACACTCTCGGTTTCGAGCTATTTGCTGTCCGGCTACATGAAGCGCGATGCCCGCAGCGCCGAGGCTTCCCTTAAATATCTGCTGGTGGGATCGGCCGCCGCCGCGGTGTTTCTCTACGGGGCTTCAATGCTGTACGGCCTCACCGGCGGTGAAACCAGCCTGGAGGCCGTGGGAGTGGCCCTGCAAACCAGCGCCTCACCGGTGAGCGCCCTGGCCCTGGTGTTTGTGCTGGCCACTGTGGCCTTCAAGATCTCCGCGGTTCCCTTCCACCAATGGACCCCCGATGTTTACGAAGGCTCGCCGACGCCGGTGGTGGCCTTCCTGTCGGTGGGATCCAAGGCAGCGGGATTTGCCTTGGCTTTGAGAATTTTGGTGGGCTGCTTTGAGCCCTTTGAAGCCCAGTGGAAGCTTCTCTTCACCGTGCTGGCGATTCTGAGCATGGTGCTCGGCAACGTGGTGGCCCTGGCCCAAACCTCGATGAAGCGGATGCTGGCCTACAGCTCCATTGGCCAGGCCGGCTTTGTGATGATTGGCCTGGTGTGCGGCACCGCCGATGGCTTTGCAGCCATGGTTTTGTACATGGCGGCCTACCTGTTCATGAACCTGGGGGCCTTTGCCTGCATCATCCTGTTTTCGCTGCGTACCGGCAGTGATCGCATCGCAGATTACGCCGGTCTCTATCAGAAAGACCCCCTGATCACCCTGGGGTTGAGCCTCTGCCTGCTGTCGCTGGGAGGTATCCCGCCCATGCTCGGCTTCTTCGGCAAGATTTATCTGTTCTTTGCTGGCTGGGCCGACCACCAATACCTGTTGGTGGT
Organism: Synechococcus sp. UW140; assembly: GCA_943373125.1. GTDB lineage: Bacteria > Cyanobacteriota > Cyanobacteriia > PCC-6307 > Cyanobiaceae > Cyanobium_A. Next base: position 21,151 of record CALSBG010000007.1, on the reverse strand, counting down.
GGTGGGGCTCATCACCTCTGTGGTGTCGATTTACTACTACATCTCTGTAATCAAGATGATGGTGGTGAAGGAACCCCAGGAAGCCTCAGACGCGGTCAAGTCCTACCCCACGATCACCTGGTCTGTGGCTGGCCTGCCTGCCCTGCGCACCGCCCTGGTGGGCTGCGTGATCATCACCGCCGTTGGCGGCGTCCTCTCCAACCCGTTGTTCCAGTGGGCTGGTGAAACTGTGGCGGGCACCCCGATCCTGCAACAGGCCATAGCAACAGGAGCTGCCATTGCAACAGCCACTTCTCCAGCCCTTGGTTGAAGCCACCACCACGTCAGCTGCTGCCAACCAAGCCGTTGCCGAACTGCTCGACGTCTGCAAGGTCTACGGCACAGGGGATACGGAAGTCAGGGCACTAAACGGCCTCACCCTCAAGGTGAAAAGAGGTGACTATCTAGCGGTGATGGGTACATCAGGCTCCGGAAAGAGCACGGCCATGAACATCATCGGCTGTCTAGATCGGCCCACCAGTGGCAGCTACAAGCTCAATGGCACGGCGATTGAACATCTCAATGACGACGAACTCACCGACCTGCGCAACAAAGAGCTCGGCTTTGTTTTCCAGCAATTCCACCTCCTTCCCCAATTGAGCGCCATCGACAACGTGATGCTGCCGATGATCTATGCCGGAGTTCCCGTTGAGGAACGCCGGGAGCGCTCCAAGGCTGCCCTAGAGCGGGTGGGCTTAGGGAGCCGACTCGAGAACAAGCCCAATCAACTCTCGGGGGGCCAACAGCAACGGGTTGCCGTGGCCAGGGCCATCATCAACAACCCAGCCCTGCTTCTAGCCGATGAACCCACAGGGGCTCTCGATTCCCGCACCACCAAGGAAGTGCTGGATCTGTTTGAAGCCCTGCATCAGGGCGGCATGACCGTGGTGATGGTGACCCATGAAGATGACGTGGCGGCCAGAGCCCAGGAGGTGGTGCAGTTCAGAGATGGGGCGATCGCCACGGAAGCCAGCCCAAGCCAAGGGCGGCAGTAGGTGCCGCCAGCCGTGCCACCATGTTTTGACGCCACGGTTCCACCGTGCTCACCCCGGCTGTGGTACAAAGCTGCTCAACAAAGACTCCCATTGGAAGACTCCCATTGGAAGACTCTCAGCAGACCACCCTGCTTAAAAGTCAAAAACAAGCGAGAGGTTACCGTTAAATCCCTATTCACAAGGTGTTTCTTGGCTTAATCCGCTAAAAATATAGCCAACCTCAGATTTATTCTGTACTGCCAGGGTCAAACCCGCTCTGAAGAGAGGTCCCTTAGTAGCTCTGGTTGGAAGGGGTCAACTCACAGCACTGCTTGGTGACGGCAAGTGCATAGGCCTCTTTGTTCGTCAGATAGCTGCTTACAGCCTCCTGAACCACCTCGAGCATTGCTTTTTTCTCATGGATGGCAAGCAACTTGAGGGCAAGGTGATCGGCCTCCTCAACCGAAAAAGTGATTCGCTTCATTCGTACTCACCAAGTAAACATCCATTGTAGTTGAGGCAAGGGACCTAAATAGTGGTCGGGCAGGAAATTTCATAGCCCCATAAAAGCATATCCGCCAAAGCATCGAGTGGTCTCTACTGCAAAACAGCAAAGCATCGAGTGGTCGATGCTACAAAACAGCAAAACAGCAAAACTCCAATTTGCCAAAGCGGGGAGATATTCGCCCAAGGGAGAGCCATTCAGGGCCCTTGGCCAGAGTGTTGTCGTTGCTACGGGTTCTAAGTGACTGCACACAAGCGAAACCAAATGACGCATCTGGGGGTGTCAACCCACTCCCTAAAGTCAATCAAGCTATGCCATGAACCCTTCGTTGATGCAAGGACAAGGACTGCCCCGCAACCCTTCCAAGCCTCAAAGTCGGCCAACGGATTTGAATTGATGGCCTTCGCTTTGCAAAGATTGTTATTTGAAGATCGTTTCTGCTGCAAGAGATTTGGGCTGTATGGCCGACTTTTAATCAACCAATTGACCAACCTGTTGCTCAAATATTGGAGGCTTTCATGCCCTTGGGTCAGCCGCTGAATGACCTGGTATTGCTACACAGCTAGGCGCTGAAATTTGGTTGTTAGTGTTGCAATTCATTGTTGAAGTTGCGCGCTACTTCGAACAAGGTGGTACGGCGTCTGGCCCTTTTAATGCGCGCAACTGCTTCCAGCTCGCGCTCGGACAAACTTTGGCTTTGCTTGCAGGCATACACCATACGCAGTATGTACCTTTTGATTGTTCAGTAAGGCACTTTCCAAATTCGTTGACCTGGAGGTACTTTGGAGGGGGTGCCGCATTGGTAAGCGTGGACGTTAAGGCCAGGCAGGAACTGGCGATGAGTAGAAGAACTTGCCTCATGACTTTAATTGTGCACAGATGTTGGCAAACGGGCATGGCTTACAAGCTCGGTGTTATCCATCTTCTCACGGTTAAGAGCACACTTCCGCGAAAGCTTTGGCGGCCAATTCGACGAGCAGCGACGGCCTGGGGCGAATGTCATGATTATCTTCTGCCCCTTAGCATTCCCAATGAGGTTATCATGAATTCCATGTTTTCCGGCACGGCTCGGGGAATCTGCTAGCTCTAGTCAATCATGAAACTAGGCAGCTCATGGGCGACCTTGTTGCGAAGGTCCCTGCTATCGAATATTGCCTGAAGTTGTGTTTCATTGATCGCTCCAGTCTGGTGAAGACACTTGCAACAGGCTCGGAACTGTGATAGATCCAATATCTTGACTTTTTTAGTCGTGCTCGTGAGGGTCTTCTTGCTCGTGTTTAAGTCAAGTGCTGGAAAGACAAAGAATCATTTTATATTGTCTTGAATTTCTGCTTTGAGAAGCTCATGCCCAGTCAAGAACAACCCAGCTCTCATTAGGCAGTGTTGTAGGGCATTGGGCTGAAAGCCGAGCTTTGTGCCTATGGAGGAAGTCATCTGACATGGACTTCATAGCTGATTACTGCTGAATGAATGGAGTCTAGGCATTATGTAGAAGCTTGAAAAGCAGATCTAGTCGCCCTGAGCGGCAACTTGCCAGGTATGCATAACGCTTCATTGGCAGTTTACGGCAACCACGCACCGAGTCCCGCTCCCCGAGTCCCCCTCCCCATTTTTTGCGTGAACTACGATCCATCCACGGCCTGGTTACCCGCAAAACCCAAGCGTTGCAATGCCCATTGGCAAGGGCCACCCAACCATCGGCGTGGTTTGCGGGTCTGATCATCACATGTTCTTTATACTACACAACTAGACCGGAAGAGCGATCCAGCTCGTAGCACGATTCTAGGCGAAGTCACGTAGTCTGAGTAATCCGAACAATCGAACATTGTTTTGGCGCTCCCAGATAAGATACTGGCTCTAAATATTCAAGCAGTAAAAGAGTCAATTGCTTCGCTTGCAACGGGCGACAGGAATCAATTAGAGCCTAGCCAGGGCTTGATCCAGGCCGTTTCAGCCTGTTGCTGATGCTCAGTCGCCCATGGAATCAGCAACAGTTGCTTTATAAGCATTGGCCGGTGCGGGGGAAGGCGTCCACTCAGCACGGGTGATCCAGGAATCCTTCAATCGGCTCGCTGACCAAGACGCTCACTTACTTGACGCTACTGTCCATGCATGGCTGGTGAAACATCCGCATAGCATTGATGCGAAAGAAGGGCCTTGCAGGATCCCGCTGCAGGTTTCTCATCCAAGCTGTGCCAACTACCCAGACCTCCAGGCCAGGGAAGTGAAGCCATGACTACAGTTTTGCTTCTCTTGGAGTTATAGAATTTTGGAGTGTAATCATCGTGCTGTTTCAATAAGTTCAAATTCATTTCCACGCCTCGAACCTACTGGTCAATGCCTTTACTGAACCATTTGAGCATCAAGTCAAAGCTAATCTTGATGTTACTTGCTGTCAGCGGCTTTTCAATTTTTGTAACTGCCGCACTTGGTTATAGGAGCGGCAAAGACAATCTCACGAGCAGTGTTTCTAATCAACTGACAAGCGTCCGGACCTCTAAAGCACAACAGATTGAGGCCTATTTCAACACCATCCGAAATCATACTCAGACTCTAAGTGAAGACCCAACAATATCATCCGCAGTCCAGGAGTTTACTACAGCACACAAGCTGATGGATCGGTTCCCGTTATCCAAGGAAGCTGACAAGAAGTTGTCAGACTACTATGCTCAGATCTTTCTGCCGCGTCTAATGAAGGGCCGCCCGGGAACACCTGTTCTGCAGTCCTATCTTGTTAAATCGCCAGCTTCCCAATATCTTCAGTTTCAATACATTGCTGCCAATCCCAACCCAGTTGGTAAGAAACAACTTCTCAACAGGGCTCCTGATAATGGCGCATATTCGAAAGTTCATGCTACCTACCATCCCATCTTCCGCAACATAATCGAACGCTTCGGATATTATGATATGTTTCTGATCAATCCGGAAGGAACTATCGTCTATACCACTTTTAAGGAAACTGACTTTGCCAGTAATCTTTTAAGCGGACCCTACAAAGGCTCTAACCTTGCCAGTCTTGTGCGAACGGTAATGGATGCAAAGGAGCGGAAGTATACAAGGCTTGTGGACTTTGCACACTATGCACCATCCTATGACGCTCCTGCTGCATTCATCGCTGCGCCTATTTATCGAGGGTCTGACCTGGTAGGAATTCTGGCCTTTCAGTTGCCGGTGAATGAAATCAACAATGTGATGACCGGTAATCGCAACTGGAAAGATGAAGGTCTCGGTAACTCCGGCGAAACCTACTTGGTCGGCAATGACCAGCTGATGCGTTCAATTTCTAGATTTCTGATCGAGGATCCGAAAGCTTTTTCAGCGAACCTTCGTTCGCTGAACATCAATGAAGACATCATAAGAAGAATCCAGCAGTTTGATACCACAATCCTACAGTTGCGGGTAAAGACACAGGGAGTCAGCCAGGCTCTAGTTGGACGAAAGGGCACAGAAATTATCAAGGACTATCGTAATAGTCCCGTTCTTAGCTCATTCGCCCCATTAAAGATCAAGGATCTGGATTGGGTCATCCTTGCCGAAATGGACCTGGACGAAGCCTACGAACCCATCCAATTTTTTGAGCGCCAGATTCTGATTTCAGCGACACTCTTGATCCTCATCGCCACCTTAGTGGCGATGGGTCTCGCCCATTTCTTCGTGAAACCGATCAGTGCTCTGATCAGCAGTGCCCGCAGGGTGGCAACTGGCGAGCTGGAGTCGATCCCAACCCTGGAAACCGGAGATGAGTTTGGTGAACTGGGTCGGTCGTTCAATTCAATGCTGCATAGCTTGCGTTCCCAGCGAGAACTGGTCGAACAAAAGAGTCAGGACAATGAGCGTCTTCTCCTGAGCGTCTTCCCCGCAGTCATTGCACGTCGCTTGCAACTCGGGGAGAAGCAAATCGCCGAAGATATTTCCAATGTAGCTGTGTTGTACATGCAAGTGACAGGATTTTCAGAGCTCGCTGCATCTCTTAGTGCATTTGAGTCAGTTACAATACTCAATGATTTGGTTTCATCCTTCGATGATATTGCTCTTAGCCATGGCATCGAAAAGATTAAGACAATTGGCGATCGCTATCTAGCTGTTTGTGGATTGTCTGCCCCGTATCTTGATCATGACAGGCGAGCAGTTGATTGTGGTATCGAAATGTTTGGAGTCATCCGCCGATTTAATCTAGAGCGCGGTTTTAGTCTCGATTTGAAAATTGGTATCGATTCTGGCGACATCGCAGTCGGTATCGTTGGCAAGAGCAAGGTTGTCTATGACGTCTGGGGGAAAACCATGAACCTCGCAGTCGCACTAAAAGATGCATGTCCGCCAGGTTCAATTCTTGTTTCGCAGAATGTCCATCATCGCCTCGAAGATCTTTATCCCTTCGAAAAACTCAACAAGGCTCTTGATCATGAGCCGATCACACTGAGTGCCTGGTGGCTGAAAGGCACTGTGATACCTATGGAAACCGAGCCGCGCGAGCACTCCTGATGAACACGAACAACTTCATTCTTTGGGCGCTGGTACTGGCAGTGGGCTTTCCGCTGGTATCTATTCTTCTCGGTGAAGCGATTCACCGACTGCGTCGGCATGGAGACGGCCTGGCTGAAATGTTGCGAGTTCTGCGAAACCTGATTCTTCCTATTTTGATTGGCTTGTTATTTCTCCAGCATGTTCTCGGCCTAAATACCAGTACGCGCATCTTCAAGGCCGGAGAGACAATCCTCTGGATCTGTATCATCCACGCAGCACTCTCTCTGCTCAACTTGACTCTCTTTGAGAAAGCAGAAGCTGACACTTGGAGATCCAGAGTTCCCAAGTTGTTGGTGGATCTTGCCCGCCTGTTTCTGATTCTCCTCGGCACAGCTTTCGTTTTGGCCACTGTTTGGGATGCCGATTTGGCTGGGCTGGTGACGGCATTGGGGGTGAGCTCGATCGTTATCGGTCTGGCGCTTCAAGACACCCTGGGAAGCGTGATGTCCGGCATTGCGCTTCTGTTCGAGAGTCCATTTTCCGTTGGTGACTGGCTTGAGGTGAATGGGGTGGTGGGTCAAGTGATTGACATCAATTGGCGTGCCGTACGACTCCTAACGCTTGAACAAGAGATGGTGGTGATTCCCCACAAGCTGATCAGCAGTGAACTGATCCGCAACTTCACGCAGCCAACTCCAATCCATGCAGAGCGAATCAAGCTGGGCTTTTCTTATAATGATCCACCCAATCTAATTCGGCAGGTGCTGAAGAGCACCGCCCTGGAAACAAAGGGTGTCCTGACTGATCCAGAACCCAGTGTCTTCACCCTCGACTACTCCGATTCAGCGGTTACATATGAGGTAAAGTTCTTCATTCGAGACTATGGCGACATTGAAAATATCCGCGAGCGATTTATGACCAGAGTCTGGTATGCCGCCAAGCGGAATAATCTAGCAATCCCCTTCCCGATTCGTACTCTCTACCATTTCAATGGTCCATCGTCTCAGCAGAAGGGGATTTCAAAGAAGTTTGCAGAAAGCATGAAGGCTCTCCCTGCTTATGTGCCGCTCAGTAAGGAGCAGGAATTGATGCAGGTTCCCTCCATGGGCATTTCCCTTGAGCATTTTGCTGCTGGCGAAAAAGTGGTGCATCGAGGCCATTCTGGAAATGCTCTGTTCATCATTGTTTCAGGCCAGGCAGTGATGTCTACCACCGATCTTCATAACCAGGATCGGGAGGTGCTCCCATTGCGATCTGGTGAGTTTTTCGGTGAGATGGCCCTGTTTTCAGGCGACCCAAGTTCCGTCTCCATAACGGCAATTCAAGACCTGGAAGTAATGAAGATATCTGCTCACGCGGTCAACCAGATGATCGACCGACAGCCCAGTTTCGCCCGTGAAATCGGCCATATCCTTGAGACCCGCCGTCGTGCGATCCATGAGACCTCACGACTTGAAGACACTGTAATCGAGCCTGGTGATGCTACACCGAAGGCACTGAAGCCAGAGGAGACGTTCAGCGACGCCTTTAATCCATGGAACGTTGATGTGCGCCGGGAAAACTGAAAAGTGAGTTTCGTTCTTCCTATCGCCGATGCCAGTGGAATGGCCCCATGATCGGGGTGATTGATTCAGGCGGTGATTATCGATGCTCGGGTTGCGTGAGTTGCCAGGATTAATTGATGGCAATCTTTCTTTCAATTCTACGATCCGGGACCAACCAAATCAATGCAACAGCCAAATAGATGATTTGGGCTAGCCAGGGAACCCAAAACGAAGATGCGATGCCCCCGATGGTGATCAATGGCGAAAGCTTTCCCTTCCAGTCTTTGCCGAGCGCCGCCTTAAGCCTTGAGTCAGGTCCTTGCGCCGCGATGACAACTTTTTGAAGAATGTAGTTGGCGCAGCCTGCCATTAGCAGAATAAAACCATAGAGCGCCGATGTTACTGCTGAGAATTTACTTTCTCCCATCCAGCTGGTTGCAAATGGGATGAGTGAGAGCCAGAACAGCAGATGCAAATTGGCCCAAAGCACTCCACCAGAGACGAATTTGCAGGCGTGCAGCAGGTGGTGGTGGTGGTTCCAATACATGCCGATAATGATGAAACTCAGCACATAGCTAGAGAAGACATGAAACAAGGGTCTCAGCGCTTCGAACGATTCGCCATGGGGCACTTTCATCTCAAGCACCATGATGGTGAGGATAATCGCCATGACTCCGTCACTGAATGCTGCAAGTCTGCCTGGACCCATCTTTAATCTCCTTTTTTTGACTATAATAGCTCGTTGGTGTTCCTTCCTGAGACTGGACTGGGTAGGGCCCTGGCAGCCCTGCCGTTGCCTCGTCGGTCATCAGGCGCCAAAGGGGAACCAGGGCCATCAGATCAAGGGCGAGGGGAGCGAGTTTGATGCCAAATTTGACTAACGGGCAAAACGCTGCTCATGCAGCGACAATGGGCACAAGTGACCAGTCCCCGTGACCGACTCAGCGACTTTCTCTACCCCCGAAGCAGACGGGGAACCAGCACCCAAGCGAGGTCGAGGCAGGGCGAAGAAGGAAGCACCCGCCAAGGATTTCAAGGCAGTGCTCTGGGCAACTGCCGACAAACTTCGTGCCCAGATGGATGCGGCGGAATACAAGCATCTGGTTCTGGGTCTGATCTTCCTCAAATACATCTCAGACACCTTTGCTGCCCAACAAGGCAAAGTGCTTCAGACGGTTGCCAACCCCGAATCCGACTTCTACCTCGGCGATGACCCTGCCGACCACCAAGCAGCACTGGAAGACCGTGACTACTACACCCAGGAGAACGTGTTCTGGGTGCCTGCTGATGCTCGCTGGGAATCGCTACGGGCAAGAGCAAAGCAACCTGATATTGGTCAACGGATCGATCAGGCACTGGTTGCCATCGAGAACGAGAACCTTCCCCTAAGGGGCAAGTTGGATAAGCGGTTCGGTGCCGCCCAACTGGAACCAGGGCGCCTAGGTGAACTGGTGGATTTGATTTCCACCATTGGATTTGCTGACGACAACCGATCAGGTGATGTGCTGGGTGAGGTCTACGAATACTTCCTCGGTCAGTTCGCCAGCGCAGAAGGCAAGAAGGGCGGTCAGTTCTATACGCCTGCCCACGTGGTGAAAACCCTGGTTGCTGTTTTGGCACCACACAAGGGTCGGATCTATGACCCCTGCTGTGGTTCAGGCGGGATGTTCGTTCAGAGCGAGAAGTTCATTCAAGCGCACGGTGGCAAGCGGGATGATGCCTCGATTTACGGGCAAGAGAGCAATCCAACCACCTGGCGGTTGGCGGCAATGAACCTGGCGATCCGTGGGTTCGCTGCTGATCTGGGTCAGGAACCTGCTGACACCTTTGCTAGAGACCAGTTCCCCGATCAGAAGTTTGACTACATCCTCGCCAACCCTCCGTTCAACATTTCGGATTGGGGTGGGGAGAAATACGAGGGTGATCCACGCTGGGTTTATGGGAGACCAAGAAAATGCTCTAGAAGCGGGAATTCTGGTTGGATGTTGTTTGGAGGGCTGGATGATCCTGTCTGGCAGTGTAAAGAACGCGAGCAGAAGTTCTAGCGAAAGGGGGCACCCAAACCAAAGGGGCCCCTTGAGATGCGTGCCTGTTGTCCAGCTCCTTGGTCGGCGCCATGGGCACCGGTATGGGGGGATCTGGATTCCTTGAGGTAACGGGGGGGCTTGGACAATTTATGCATTGATGCCATTATCCAGCGGACCAATGGGACAAGGTCTGATAACATTGTTGAATAAATAGATAAATATAGCGACTGGTCACTTCGCTGTCCATGGGATCAGGGAAGCCCAGAATTGTAACGAACTTGAAAAAGGGAGCCACGAAGGCTGTTAACTCAGTGGCCCTAAGCACAGTTTTAATTATAAAACAACAGTTGGTGCTAGCGGTGGACACCGCGATTAATACCGTCGAAACGACAACGCAAGGACCCACTACGGTGGAAGTAAATCGCAATGACACGCTAGCGATTGGGCCGGCAGGCAGCATTACGGTCGCAGGAAGCAGTACCAATGGCATCTCAGGCACAGGAGACTCCAACACAATCACGATCAGCGGATCGATCAGGGCTGCTGGAGAATGTAGATTCGCAATCAATTGCCTACGCTTAGGACATCCATTTAATACACTAAATGACCTCTTTGTTGGCGGTAGAATGGGTATAAGTGTCGATGGAACTGTTGATTTCACGATTGGAGCAAATCACTCTAGGCTCTACACATTTGAAGGCACTCTGGCTTCCATCAATAGCACCGGTCCTGTCCGCTTTTCATCAACGCAGCGACCAATCAAACTGCCACCTATGACCCCACGATCTTTGCAAGCTCATCGGATGCTCTAGCTGATAGGACGAGCACACCATCTCCTCCCTAACACCTGGACGCTTGAACGGATCGGATAAGGATCATCCCCTCTGGCTCAGGGGCTATGGCTAGCGCCAGAGGCCGGTATCACCTACAACGCAGGAGAGGTTAAAGGCTGGAGTGTTCTGCCTAAGGCCCGCTTGCGGTACGCCCAGCAATGGATGGGAGGCCATACGGAAACCGGTGGCGGCGAGGCCAATGCAACCACCGCTCCGCAGCGGATAGAACCCAAAAAGCCGGCTAACGGATTTGAACCGATGGCCTTCGCTTTACAAAAGCGCTGCTCTACCACTGAGCTAAGCCGGCATGGGCGAAAGCCCATGCCACTTTACCGTTCCCCCAGGGCCCACAGCAGCAGCTGGGTGCGGTTGGTGCAGCGGGTTTTGGCCAGCAGCTGCGACACATGGCTTTCCACCGTGCGGGGGCTGAGGACGAGCACACCGGCAATGCCCTTGTTGCTATGCCCCCGCCTGAGCTGCTCAAGCACCCGGAGTTCCGCTGGGGTGAAAGGGATGTCGGGCAGCAGGGTCGCCGGAGCGTTTGGGCCTGTCCGGGCCGATGCCAGGGGCGTTGGAGGGGCGAAAACCATGGGGGGGAACGCTGGGCTTCCCCAGGATTCCCACAGCAGTTAGATGCTGGTGGTGGAACTGATTTTGGCGGTGAAGCTGGTGGGTTCGTCCCTCGCTTCAACGGCAGCTAGCGGGAGGGGCTGGTCTGCCAGGGCCTGAACGGGCAGGGCCCTGGCACGCTTGATTGGCAGGTTGGCCACCAGGGCCGTTACCCGGTCTTCGGTTTCCAGGCTCATATCCACCTCTTCGAGGTCAATCTCCACGTAGCGGCTCACCACTTCGAGGATTTCCCGACGCATCTGTTGGAGCAGCTCGGGGTTGAGGTCGCTGCGGTCGTGGGCCAGCACCAATTGCAGCCGTTGCTTGGCGGTGTTGGCACTGGCTGGTTGCCGGCCGAGCAGCTTGTTGATGGCGTCGCGCAGGGTCATCGGCTTCAAAAAATCTTGGTTTGCATCAGGCGGCCAAGCTTGGCCCGCAGGCCCTGGCGTTCCTTGCTCGGATCGATCAACGGCACCTCCTCGCCCAGCAGCCGTTTGGCCACGTTGGTGTAAGCCCTTGCCGCCGGCGATTTGCTGCCATTGAGGGTGAGTGGTTCCCCCCGGTTGGTGCTCACAATCACCTGCTCGTCTTCGAGCACCAGGCCCAGAAGGGGCAGGGCCAGGATGTCGGTGACATCGCTCACAGACAACATCTCTTGGTTGGCCATCATCTTCGGCCGCACCCGGTTGAGCACCAGCTGGATGGGCTTTACCCCCTCGCTGTTGAGCAAGCCAATCACCCGGTCGGCATCCCGCACCGCGGACACTTCAGGGGTGGTCACCACAATCGCTTCCTTGGCGGCGGCCATGGCGTTTTTGAAGCCGCCCTCAATGCCCGCAGGGGCATCAATCAGCACGTAATCAAACCCACCGCCAAGCATCGTGGCGATCCTGCCCATGTCTTCCGGGGTGAGCCACTCGAGCATGCGGGGATTGCCCGCCGGCAGCAGGGCCAGGTTGGGCTCCTGCTTGTGTTTCACCAGGGCCTGGTCCAGCCGGCAGCTTCCAGCGAGCACCTCCTGGGCGGTGTAAACGATCCGGTTTTCAAGCCCGAGCAGCAAATCCAGGTTGCGGAGGCCGAAGTCGGCATCGAGCACCGCGGTTTTGGCGCCTTGCTTGGCCAGGGCGCTGCCCAGGTTGGCGGTGAGGGTGGTTTTGCCCACGCCCCCTTTTCCGGAGCAGATCAGGATGAAGCGGGTCGACGCGGCTGCCACGGCTCAGGCTGTAGTGGGGTCAGGCTAAGGCCCCGCCGCCTAATCCCGGGTATCGGTGGAAGCCATGTCGAATCCACTCCAACCCTTAAATAGGGTCACGAGCTCGGGCAACGCCCTCCCCCTTTGGATGACTGATTCGGTCTTGAACCACCACCAGCAGCTGTTGGTCATGCCCGAAGACGGCGCCCAGGCTGTGGTCGACCTGATTGATCAGGCCCAAGAGCACCTCAGAATCAAGCAGTTCAAGCTCCAATCCGAAGCCGTCGAGCAGGCCCTGCTTCGGGCCCATCAGCGGGGGGTGACGGTGCGGGTGATGCTCAATCCCCACACCTCCGGTGGCGATCGTTGGAACGATGAGGCCTTCGCCCTGCTTCAAGGCTGGGGCATCGATGTGGCCTGGACCAGCGAGGCCTTCCCGGTGACCCACGAGAAATCCCTCGTGGTGGATCGCAGCTGCGCCCTGGTGGCCACCTTCAACCTCTCCGATAAGTACTTCACCGAAACCCGGGATTACGGCGTTGTCAGCTACTCCCAAGCCTTGGTGGAGCAGGTGATTGCCGGATTTGAAGCCGATTGGAACCGGGAGTTCTTCCATCCAGACCTCGCCGTGGGTCTGGTCTGGAGCAGCGTGCACAGCCGGGGCCAGATGGCCCGCATCATCGATCTGGCCAACAAAAGCCTCTGGATTCAGCACCCCAAATTTGTGGATGCGGTGATTCTCGAGCGCATCATTTCGGCCCGGGAGCGCGGCGTGAAGGTGCGCCTGCTTTGCGGCGGCAAACGGGGCATCTCCGATTGGGACATCTACGACACCTTTTCTTCATTTCGCGTCATGGAACGCTTTGGCGTCAAAATTCGCCGCCAGAAAAATCTCAAATTGCACGCCAAGCTCATGCTGGTTGATGGGGTCTTCGCCCAAACCGGTTCGATGAACATCGATCGCAGCGCCTTTGATGTGCGCCGGGAGCTCGGGATCGAATCCGATGCCCCCGCTGTGGTGGAGCGGCTGAAGGCCACCTTCCAGGCCGATTGGGATCTGGCCACGAAATACCACGCCCCTGATCCGTTGGATCCCTCCTTGCATGATCAGGGCGAAATGCCCCCCGATCCCCACTTTGTCCATGAGTGAGACCAGCGCATGGGTGAGCTGACCCCCTCTGAGTGGCCCCTCGCCCCGGCCCCCAGCCTGCGGGAGCTGTTTTTTGGCATGCTCCAGGTGGCCTTATCAGCCTTCGGTGGGGGCCTGTCGGCCTGGAGTGAGCGCATCGTGGTGGAGCAGCGCCGTTGGATGACCGACGAGGAGTTCCTCACCGGTCTCACCGTGGCGCGGCTGTTTCCTGGCCCCAACCAGATCAACATGGCCGTCTACATCGGCGCCAGCTTCCGGGGGCTCAAGGGTGCCCTGGTTGCCCTGGCGGGGATGCTGCTGGTGCCGTTCAGTTTTTTGATGCTGTTAGGCCTGGCCTACTTCTATCTCCATGAGGTGGAGTCGGTTGGGGCGGTGCTGAGTGGGGTGGTGGCGGCCGCAGCGGGCATGGCCCTCTCGATGGGTTTCAAGATCGCTGGCCAATACATGCGCGATCCGGTGGCCGTGGTGCTCGCCACCTGTGTGTTTTTGGCGCTCAATCACTTTCACCAACGCCTGATCCCCGTGATCTTGGTGAGCGGACCTGTGGCGATGGCCTGGTACTGGCCCCGAAGGGGCAAGGTTGGGGCACCACCATGAGCTTGGCGCTTCCTTTGCTCTTGGCAGCCGATGCGGCCTGTGAGCCAGTGAAACTCAGCGATTGGCACAATTTGCTGGCGGTGATCTGGGATTTCCTCAGCCTGTCGCTGTTTTCCCTAGGCGGTGGCAACACCCTGCTTGCCGAATACCACAGCCTTGCGGTTCACAAGTACTGCTGGATCACCTCGAACCAATTTGCCGATATCTATGCCCTCGCCGAGGCGGCGCCGGGGCCCAGTTCGATGATCGTGGGGCTGCTCGGCATGGGAGCGGCCTGGCGCGAAGGGCCCCTTTGGGCTTTGCTCAGTGGCATAGCGGCTGAAACGGCAATCCTGCTGCCCTCCACCTTGGTGATGCTGGTGGCGTCCTTGAGTTGGAGCCGGTTCAAGGATTCGCCTTGGCGGGTGGCTTTTGAGCGGGGCATGGGGCCCATCACCCTGGGGATCTTGTTTGCGGTGGGTCTGAAAATCCTCCAAACCGCCGACCACACTCCCTTGGCCTACGGAGTGTCTGGTTTGGTGTGCTTTTTGATGCTGCGCACCAAGATCTCGCCGCTGTGGTTTATGGGCCTGGCGGGGGTGCTGGGCGGCCTGGGCTGGATCACCCGGTACTAGGCCAGTTGGGCGGGGCTGGATCGATCTGAATCACCCCAGCCACGAGCCGGGCTTCCTCGGCAAAGCCATCGGGGGGGAGGCCTTCAGGGCCCCGGGCCACCGCATTGGCGATGCGCAATTGCAGCGGTCTGAGTTGCAGGGCCACGATGCGGGCGGTTTGGTCGCCCCGATGGCCGGCATGGGCAATGCCGCGCAATTTGCCCCACACCAGCACGTGGGCGCCGGCGCTGACCCGGGCGCCGGGATTGACATCGCCCAGCACGAGGAGCGTCCCCTCCGCCTCGAGGTGGTCGCCCGATCGCAGGGTGCCCTGGTGCACCGTGAGCTGGCGGCTTGGCTGGGGGGATCCCTCGCCCGGCTTGGTTTCGCTGCTCTGGCTGGGCGGGGGGTCTTGGTAGCGGGCCTCCAATCCCAAACCCCTGGCCACCACCAGGGTGCGGCGATTGGAGCTGCTGAGGGCCAGCAGCTCCCAGCCCTGTTCTTGGGCCCCGGCCGTGATGGCCCGCAGCTCCCGCAGGGTCAGGGGCCAGGCCCCCGCCACCAGTTCCATCGGCCCCACTGGGGCCTGGCTGAGGGCGGCTTGGCCAAGGGCCACCTGCACCAGCGACAAAGCACTGCCAGAGGAACTGGCGAAAGAACGCCCTAAGGCCGGACCATCGGGAAGCACCAACCGCTGGTAACCCTGGCCAGCCTCGCTGGGGATGAGTTCAGCTCCCATCAGCTTTTCAGCAGCCGTCGCAACCTAGGGGCCACCTCCGCCGGATGGATCAGCCAGGCCAGCTCCACCGGATGGGTCAGGCTTCGCACCAGGTTGGATCGCTGTTCGAGGGCCTGCAGGTTCTGGCCATCCCAGAGCCTGATCCCGCCCTTGTAGGGGTGGTAGCCGCGACTTTGGCGCTGCTGGAGCCCGCAACTGCGTTCGGCGGCAAAGCCCACTTCTTCGGCGAGTTGGCCCGCTTCAGCCAGCACTTGAAGCCGCTCCTCCTGGCTGAGATGGCTCACCTCCGTGGCCTTGAGCAGGCGCCGTTCCAACAGGCGACCGCAGGGATCGGCCAGGTCCTCGGGCCCCTCTTCCATCCAGCGGGTCAGGTGGTAGCCGGTGCGGATGTCGTCGTTGGCCAGAAAGCTGGCCAGATCCAGATCGCTGGGCGCCCAAAGCCAGCGAGCCATCACGGGATCGGCCCACACCTGGCTCGGCCCCAGGCGCCGGGCCGTGGCAATCGCCTGGTTGAGCAGCCAATTGCACACCACATTGAGGCGGTGGTTGTACACGCTGCGGTACATCAGGTTGCGCACCACCAGGTAGTGCTCTACCGCCATCAGCCCCTTGGGGTGAAGGGCGAGGCCACCATCGGGGGCCAGGGTGAAGGCGGCCAGGATCCGCTCCAGATCCAGCTGGCCATAGCTGGTGCCCGTGCTGTGGCTGTCGCGCAGGAGGTAGTCGAGGCGATCGCAGTCCATCTGGCTGCTCACCAAGGCCTTGATGGGGCTGCAGCTGTAGCGCCCGTGCTCGAGCAGGTCGGCCACGGCCGCGGAGCTGCTGCTTTGAAAGGCCTCGAGCCGATCCCGCAGGGCGGGATGCTCCCGAATCAACCTCCCCGACCAACTCTCGTGGTGGAGCCCATACATTTCCTCTCCTGAGTGGCTCAAGGGTCCATGGCCCACGTCGTGGAGCAGGGCCGCTGCCAGCAGGACGCCCCGATGGGCTTCGAGTTCTGGGTGCAGGCGCACCAGATTGTTCAGGGCCAACCTGGCGACGTGCAGCACGCCGATGGAGTGGGTGAACCGGCTGGATTCCGCCCCATGGAAGGTGAGGAAGGCGGTGCCGAGTTGGCGGATGCGGCGCAGCCGCTGGAAAGGGGCTGAATCGATGAGGTCAATGGCCAGGGCTTCAGCCGGGTCGCTGCGCTCCAGGCGAATCGCGCCATGGAGGGGGTCGTGATAGGTGCGCTGACTCATGGGGCCTCCGGGGCAGGGGCGGGGTCCAGTTGCAGCACCAGCAACGCTTCGGCCTGCTTGAGCCAGGTGTCATCACGCCCGCCCGGGTTGAGCGGCTCGGGTTCAGCCAGCGGGGTGTTGGGTTCAATCCCCTGGTTTTGGATGTCCCGGCCTGAGGGGGTCAGGTAGCGGGCCACTGTCACCGCCAGACCACTGGTGTCGCCGAGGTTGATCAGGGTTTGGATGAGGCCCTTGCCAAAGGTGCGACTGCCCGCCAAGGGACTGCGACCGTTGTCCTGCAAGGCACCGGCCAGAATTTCACTGGCGCTGGCGGTGCCCCCATTCACCAGGGTGAGCATGGGGCCGTCATAGAGCTGGCCTGGGCCCGCTTGCACCGGTGAGCTCAGCCCTTGGCGGTCCTGGGTTTCCACCACAGCTTCGCCATCGAGGAACGCGTTGGCCACGGCCACCCCCGCGCTCACCAGGCCGCCGGAGTTGTTGCGCAGATCCAGGATCAGGCCGTCGATTCCCTGGGCTTCGAGGCTGCTCAGAGCTTGCTCTGTTTGCTCGGGCACCGGCTCCGAGAACTGGGTAATGCGCAGGTAGCCCAGGGTGTGGCCGTCGGTCTGGAGGGTGGTGACCCGCACGGGTTTGAGATCCACTGGGCGGCGTTGGAGTTCGATCTCCTTCTCTTTGCCCTTGGTGTCCAGGCGCAGCAGCACCCGGGTGCCGGCTTCCCCGCGCAGGACCGCGGCGGTTTGGTCCAGACCCAAGTCGGCGGTGGGTTGGCCGTTGACAGCCACCACGGCAGTGCCGCTGGTGATGCCTGCTTCGGCGGCGGGGGATCCATCCAGAGGGGTGATCACCACGATGGTTTGGTCGCTGGCCTGGAGCCCCAATTGCAGCCCAACCCCGGTCACCGTGCCCTTGGTGTTAGAGCGCAGGGTGGCGTAGTCCGCAGGACGAAGCAAGCGGGTGTAGGGGTCGCCCAGGGGCGCCAACATGGAATCGATGGCCGCATAGGCCTCCTGGGAGGTGTTGATCGGTTGCTCGAGCACCTTCTGCCGCAGGCGCTTCCAGTGCATGGTCTCAAAGCTGGCTGGATCCACGTAGCTCTGGTTCACCAGCCTCCACGCCTCCACAACCAATTGCTGGGCATCGTTCAGCGCCTGGGCGGGAGGCGCCAACAGCAGCAAGGTCAGGAGGGCGCTGAGAAGGCCTTTGGCTGCCTTGGCATGGGTTGCTGACTTTGGTCTTGCCAACGGTGTTGCAAACAGTTGAGCAGTTGGGGGCTTGGAGCGCTCAGCACTCACGCGGGCTTCACCGTAGTTTGTAGACTCTGGCAACCAAACCATCTGGCTGCATGGCGAATTCCTCTCCTGCCGCAAACCCAACTGGAAAGTCGTCTCCGGTTTACGACTGGTTCCAGGAGCGCCTGGAGATCGGTTCGATCGCCGACGATATTTCCGCCAAGTACGTGCCACCTCACGTCAATATCTTTTATTGCCTTGGCGGCATCACCCTGGTCTGCTTCCTGATCCAGTTCGCAACTGGGTTTGCGATGACCTTCTATTACAAGCCCACGGTGGCAGAGGCCTACACCTCGGTTCAGTACCTCATGACCGACGTCAGCTTCGGCTGGCTGATTCGCTCCGTGCATCGCTGGAGCGCCTCGATGATGGTGCTGATGCTGATCCTGCACGTGTTCCGCGTCTACCTCACCGGCGGCTTCAAGCGTCCCCGGGAGCTCACCTGGGTCACCGGCGTCACCATGGCCGTGATTACCGTTTCCTTCGGCGTCACCGGTTACTCCCTCCCCTGGGACCAGGTGGGCTACTGGGCCGTGAAAATCGTCAGTGGTGTGCCTGCAGCCGTCCCTTTCGTTGGCGACTTCATGGTCGAGCTGCTCCGCGGTGGCGAGAGCGTCGGCCAAGCCACCTTGACCCGCTTCTACAGCCTGCACACTTTTGTCATGCCCTGGTTGCTGGCGGTGTTCATGCTCATGCACTTCCTGATGATTCGTAAGCAAGGCATCTCCGGTCCCCTGTGATCTGATTTTCCCTTCTACGCTTCATCCAACGTCCCCCCTGAGATCCCTGCTTCCGGCCATCAGCCATGCACATCCTTAAAAAGCCCGACCTCACCGACCCCGCCCTGCGCGCCAAGCTCGCCAAAGGCATGGGTCACAACTACTACGGTGAACCCGCCTGGCCCAACGACCTGCTGTACATGTTCCCGGTGGTGATCCTCGGGACCATTGGCTGCATTGTTGGCCTGGCGGTCCTCGATCCAGCCATGCTCCTGGACAAGGCAGATCCGTTTGCCACTCCCTTGGAAATCCTTCCTGAGTGGTACCTCTATCCGGTCTTCCAGATTCTGCGTGTGGTGCCCAACAAGCTGCTCGGCATTGCCCTCCAGACCATGGTGCCCCTGGGTTTGATGTTGATTCCTTTCATCGAGAGCTTCAACAAGTTCCAAAATCCCTTCCGCCGGCCAGTGGCGATGTCGGTGTTCCTGTTTGGCACCTTCTTCACCATCTACTTGGGCATCGGTGCCTGTCTGCCCATCGACAAGTCCCTCACCCTGGGCCTGTTCTGAAACCCATCACTCCTGGAGAGATCACCCGTGATTGGGCGAACTCCTTTTGCTCCAACCGCGGCCTCGGTCGCGGTTTTTTTGTGTCCTTAGGTGCTCCCGAGATCGAGGATCGTGGCATCCGATGGCTTCACCCGCAGCAGGTGGTGCATCAACAGGAAGCCCACCACGGTCCAGGTTTGGTAGGTGCGGGCCTGTTGGCCGATCCAGGCCCCGGTGGGACCGTCGAAATATTCGGCCCATTCCTGCCGCGGCAATTGGCTGAGCTGGCTCCGGTAGCTCTCCTCCAGCAGTTCATGCATTTGGTCCATCAGCAGCCCATCGGCCTGGGGATGCTGCTGTTGATAAAGGAGGATCGCGCCCCCAAGAAACCACAGCAGACTTGGCCAGTGGCCCCCGTTGTGGTAACTCCAGGGCCAGTTTTTGGGGTCGGAGCCGGTTTTGTTGCGCCACTCATCCAGGTCCATGGGCGGATGGCAGATGCGCATCGGCATCTGGGCCATGAGGTCCTTGCGGTTGTGGAGCACCAGCCGAAACAGGGCCCGCTGCTTGGGGGGCGTCAGCAAACCAAACAGGCAGGCAAGGGAATTCCCCAGGCTGTAGAAGCGGAAGTCGGGGCGCCCGGTGCGCATGTTGCCGATTAAATAGCCACCCTGGTTGTTGAGCCATTCCTGGAGCCAGGAAGGCACCACCTGGGGTTGCACATTGAATTCGTTCTCCCCTTGCTGTTCGCCGAATTGCTCGGTGGGTCGCCGCCGCAGCATCTGCATGGTTTTGCTGGTAACCCAGTAGTGCTTGTAGAGAAACCCGCGCAAATCCTGAATCCACTGGCGAGTGAGCACCAAGCGTTGCTCCAACAGCCGACTCATCGAGCCCTTCTGGGCCAGGGCCATCAGTTGATAGCAGCTGCGCAGGCAGCCAAACAACAACACCTCCACCTCCAGGGGGGCGCCCCAGACATCCATCGGGCGGTCAATCATGAAGGCGCAGTCGGGCACAAACAGCACTGGTGTGCCCTCAAAGGTGGGGTGCAGCACCAGGTCGAGCAGCAGTTGGACGCCCCGTTGCACGTTTTGGTTGGTGCCGAAGCCGTAGTCGTGGCTGCGTTGCACGTACAGCCAGCAGAGGACGGGCCACCAGAGGGTTGCATCCACCGATGAGATCCGGCCGATGGAGCGCTGGCCGTAATCGGCGATCACGGAGCCGTGCTGCTCCACAAAGCTGGTGGGGAAGATCCCCCTGGTTTGGTAGGCGCTGCTTTGCAGTTCCAGGCAGATTGTGAGGAAGTGGCGCACGATCCCGTAGCGCCCTTGCAAGAGCAGGTAGAGCATCACCGGCACGTTGTCGCGCACAAACACCTCGCCGTAATTGACGGCTCCGCTTTTGCCTGGATGCTCCAGGGCCGCCACCGAACCCACGATCTCTCCCCGCACCCGCACCAAGCTGCGCTCGAAATGGGCATTGGCGATAGCCACCACGGTCTCTTCATTGGTGCCGCCCAGGCCGCGCAGTTGCTCCTGGCTGAGAGGCGGTTTCATGGCAATCCCTAGGGGCCTCAGGTGGGATCAAACCACCCCCAAAACCCTAGAAACGGTGGTGTTCCCTGACGGGGTCCCAGTTTTGGAGCGCTTTTGCCTGGCCATGCTGTCGCCTACAGCACCAAAAGCTTGCCATTGGGTTAAGGGCGGTGCTATGGTTTTGAACTGCGCCGGAGCGGGTTAACGCCCGAACTGAGCGTGGGGCCAGTTCAGAGATGGATTGGTGGCTTACGAGACCAAGAGGCGTGAGCCGACGGTGTTGTAAGTTTTCTAGGTCGCTGAGAGGCGACGGCTACCGAGAGCTTCCTGAGAGGGGAGTGGAGGGAGCTGAACCTGGACAACCGAAAAGTTTAGGAACTGACGCTTTCACTGCGTCCCATGTCCTTGAGGAGCCTGCGGCACTTGCTGAGAGATCAGTGGGAGGTTGTTGGAGCTCAGGCGTGTGACCGTAGAGCAGTGAAGGTGTGAGGTCCCGTCAAAAATTATTAGCGGGGACCAGAGAGCAGTTGTTGACGTCGTCTTTCACGAGGCG
>CALSBG010000006.1:0-132613 GCA_943373125.1 Synechococcus sp. UW140 | reverse complement strand
TTCACCACCACCCGCAGGGTGCCATTGCCGTTGTCCATCACCCCGATGCCATCGGGGATGCCATTGAAGCGGTAGCTGTTGTTGCCAACCTCACCGGCATCAATGACTTCGCGGAACACGGCGCGGCCTTCCGTTCCGACCAGGAACGTCTGGGAGGGAAGGGCGGCCTCGCTCACCTGGCTGCCGAGGGTGAGGGGCAGGGTGTCGGTGGCACCGCGCAGATCCACCTCGTAGACGCTCTTGAAGCCGTTCAGGGCGCGGCTGCTGTCGCGCTCCATCACCAGGAACACGTTGCGGGCGGCGTCGTAGGCGACATCGCCGATTTTGTCTTGACCGGGGCGGCCGCTCAGCAGGTAGAGATGCTCCTTGACCGGGGTGCCGGTGGCTGGATCGATCGCCAGGATGCGGGTGAGTTGGGAAGGACTGCGCTCGGCTGCAACACCATCGTTATTGCTGTCGATATCCAGCGGGCTCTGCATGAAGGCATACAGCAGGCCGTCCTTGCTGTTGAAGGCCATGCCTTCGATGCCGCGGTTGCTCCAGCGGTTGCCATAGATGGCCGGCAGGCTGTCGATCGTTTCAGCGCCGATCGCACTGCCGTGCTGAGCCTGAAGCAGAGTTTTTTGGCCGGAGGGGATGTAGCGCTGGATCAGGTTGCCTGTAGTGAAATCAAAGATGGCAATCTGGCCGCGGTATTCATCGCCCACGGCGAACACCTTCCGCGATACTCCACCGAAGGTGGCGGTGAAGATTGAGACGGTTTCCGAATCGATGCCGAAGGGGTCGTAGGCGAGGTTCTGGTTCGCTACATCGATGGGGATGTCATCCTTGCCCTGCAGCTGCGGCAGGCCGGTCAGCGGAGTGCCGTCGGCACGCTTGAGACCGATTTTGCCAAGCTCGGTCACGGCGCCAGAGGCGCGATCCATGCCCAGCTTGAAGATGGTGGGCTGGAAGTCGGGATCGAGAAACTGCCGTTTGCCGGCAACCAGCGTCCCGTTTGGGCCCCGGTCGGTCACCGAGTAATAAATGTCGAGCGTTGCGGTGCCGACCGTTTCGCTGCCAGCAAAGAACAGGCCGGACAGCCCACCAGCTTGAACGCCAGCGGGCAGATTCTGGTTTCCAGCTGCGTAGGAGAGGGTGTAAGCGTAATTCTTGGCGCTTGCAGTGCCGCGATCCCAATCCTGGATGCCTGCCGAGAAGATCGAAGTGATCGCAGGGGTGGCTGTACTGATGTCCAGCACGGCGATCCCGTTGTTTTCCTGCAGTGAGATGTAGGCCGTTTTGCCATCGGCGGTGATCGCGATCGCTTCGGGCTCGATGTCTTGGGCCAGGGTGGTGGTGACCCCGGCTTTCCCCGTGATGCGGATGCCGCGGTTGCTCAGCTCAACCTTGCGGTTGTTCCAGGCGCTGAAGTCAACGGTCTGCACATTCGGCTGGGCCGGAGCTGCAGGCGTTGCCAGCAGATAGGCCGCGGTGTCGATCACGGAGATCGAACCGACCGGATCGATGGTGTAGGTGGTATTGGGCTCACCCTCATTGGTGACCAGCAGCTTCTTGCCATCGCTACTGAACTTCACCATGTCGGGCAGGGCGCCCACGGTGACGGTGCTGAGCAGGGTGGGAAGTGAGGGATTGGTCAGGTCATAGAACTGAACAAAACCTGGATTTGTCTTGACGGTGTTCTGGACTGCAACTGCGAGCAGATTGCCGAAGACCGCCGCGCTCTGGAAGGTTTCACCGACGACGTCGGAGGTGCCGCGAGCCACCGCCAGAGGACTGGCCGGATTGCGCAGATCGCTAACAACAAGTGCCCCAGATCCGCCACCAACGGTGTACAGGTAGCCCGATTTGGGATTGTAGGCAGAAATCTCAGCGTTGGCTCCAAGGATGGAGGCATCGAGTACCCCATTGATTGCTACCTGGGCAGGCTGAACCACCGAGAAGATGAGGGCCAAGGTTGGGAATTTTTGTGGATCCAAACTTTGACAGTCTGATTTTGACCCACCTTTAAAGTTTGTTTAACTCTGTGCCGAGATGTGTTTAGGCTTGCTTAAGGCTTGTGATTAAGATCACTTTTCCTACGCTTTAAATGCGTTCTGCTGTTGCTGGCTGCCCCGGGTTCGCGGGCGGGGCAGCGGAGTCTCGGTGGGGCTGATCTGCCGACCGTTGCAGTCGCTCGTTCAGCCTTCGACCTGCACCTGGACGGTGGTGAGGGTTTGGGCTTTGGCGGCGCTCACCGTGAGGAGGCCGTCGCGGTAGTGGGCCTCGATGAGATCGCGGTTGATGCCAGCGGGGAAGCGGAAGCTGCGGCTCCAGGTGCCATAGCGGAACTCACTGAGCAAGGGACTCGCGTCGCCGGGGGCTGGTTCGGCTTGGGGATTGGGGCGTTCGGCACTGATCACCAGGGAGCGATCGGTCGCTTTGACATCAATGCTGGATTTGTCGACGCCGGGTAGCTCGAGGACAATCGTGTAGGCCTCGGCTGTTTCCCGCACTTCAGCGCTGGGCACGCGCTCGGCCGTTTGCAATTGCTGCTCGAGTTTGCGGAACAGATCCGACTGCAGTTGATCGAAGGAGGATTGGCGCAGGGTCAGCATGGTGAGAACTTCGGTTGGAATCTGCGGGAGTCACCCGCAACGCCAATGTGCTGCGGCTTTTGGATGGCGTGCAGGGCGAGAACCGGCCGTTTTGGTACGGCCCTTGCGGCCGAGTTCGGTTGCTACGACAGGGATGGTGGGAGAACCGTAGGGGTGCTGCTTGGCCCCTGACTCGACTTACAACCACCACCAGCTGCTGAAGCAGGCCGCTTGGCCGCAGGCTTGGCCCGCCGGGTTTACGAGGGTCCAGAGGCGGGCGTTGTTGATTTGGAAGCGGCGGCCCAGGCGGTTGATGCGGATGCCGCGGTAGCCCCTGAGGGAGGTTTGTTGTTGGGCTGCGGTTAGGGCGGTTTGGCGGCTCGCTCGCTCGGTGGGCTCAGCGGTGAGCTGGGAGGGCATGCCCACCATCTCGGCCCAGCGGCGGCCCCAGAGGGTGAGGGCGGCCCGGTTGGCATAGATCAGCCGGGGCCCGTCGCCTCGATCGAGGGGGCTGCCGTCATGGGCCAGCACCACAATTGGGGCGCCAAAGAGCGCCTGGGTCCATTGCTCACCGCTGGCATCGCCAGGGAGCCCGGTGACGAGGGGCTGCCCGAAGCCTGCCCGGTAGGAGCTCACGAGCTGGGCTGCGATTGCTTGCGCGTCGCCAGTTAGCCAGGGCGCAGGCCCCATCAGCTCGGGCTGTCGGCGTCAGCATCGTGGCCATTCCCCGTGCCCATGGCCTTGGCCATGGCCAGGGTGGCCATGAGCTGGCCGTGGCCCTTGAGCTGGTCAAGAAAGCGGCCATTGGCCTCCGGGAAGCGCCCGTCTTCGGCGAGGGGGATGGGGCCGGCCGCATCGAGGCCTGTATCACCCTCCATGGCTGGAGTGATCACCACCAGCTCCGGATCAAGGGCTGCGCCATAGCGCCACCACCGGTTCGGATCCTTGATGGCGGGATGCACCGGTTGGGGAGTATCTGGGGCGTCCGCTTTGGTGCCTTTTTTGGCGGCAGCCTTCTTGGCCAGGGCTTGCTTCGCCAAGGCCTTGCGGCGGCGCACGGCGAGATCGGCCAGCAGTTGGGCCCTGGTGCGGCCCCGCATCTGAAACAGGACGAAGGGGTCTTCGCTGAAGCGATCGCCCATCAGGTAGTAGACGGCGCTGATGTGCTTGCAGGGGTTGGCCTTATCCGGGCAGCTGCATTCGCTGCGCACCTCTTGCAACTTGAACGGAAACAGCCGTTTGCCGCTGGCGGCGAAGGCCCGTTCGATGTCTTGGGGCATCACCCCCGCCAGCAGTTGGGCCGACCAACGGGCCTTTTGGGTGAGGGCGTCCAGCACGTAGCCCCAGTCGTCGTCGTTGAGCACATCGAGCCAGAGCTTCACCTTGTAGGGATCGGGGTCGGTGCCCTGCACCCGGGCGTGCACCCGGCGCCCTTCAAATCGAATCGAGGTGACGTTGCCGGAACGGGCGTAATCCCAGGCGCGTTCGAGCCGTTTTTTGAAGTGGTAACCATTGATCAGCTCCATCCACTGTTCGACCCACCAGGGCTGCTGGCCCAGGCCCTGGTCGCCCAATTGGGTGGTGATCGGGTTGGAGAGGCTGTTCATGGAAAGGGCCTGAGACAGGTGGGGGTCATGGCCTAGTCCTCTTCGAGGGCGACCAGGTCGCGCAATTGGCCCACGTCCAGGCCGCCGAGCCACTCCTCTCCGGAGCCCACGATCTCAGCGGCGAGTTTGGATTTTTCGCGGATCATGCGGTCGATCTTCTCTTCGACCGAGCCGCTGGTGATGAATTTGTGCACCATCACCCGGTTTTGTTGGCCAATCCGGTAGGCCCGGTCGGTGGCCTGGTTCTCCACGGCGGGGTTCCACCAGCGATCTATGTGGAACACATGGCTGGCCCGGGTGAGGTTGAGGCCCACGCCACCGGCCTTGAGCGACAGTAGGAACAGCTGGGGGCCGCGGGGGTCATCCTGGAAGCGATCGACCATCGCTTGGCGCTCGTTTTTGCTGGTGCTGCCATACAGGAACGGCACCTCCTGGCGCCACTTGCGCTCCAAGTAGGCCTTGAGCAGGTGGCCCCATTCGGCGAATTGGGTGAACAGCAGGGCCCGATCCCCCGCCTCGATCACCTCTTCGAGAATTTCCTCGAGCCGCTGCACCTTGGCGCTGCGGCTGGAAAAACCGGTGGTGCTATGGGCGGCAGCGTCGGAGTCTTCCTTGAGGGCGAGGGCGGGATGGTTGCAGATTTGCTTGAGCTTGGTGAGCAAGGCCAGCACCTGGCCATGGCTTTGACCCAGGGGTGCGCGGGCAATGGCATCGAGGCTGGCTTCGACCGTCTTGTTGTAGAGCTTTTTCTGCTCGGGGCTGAGGCCCACCCATTCGCTCAATTCCACCTTTTCTGGCAGGTCGGAAATGATCGATTTGTCGGTTTTGAGACGCCGCAGGATGAAGGGCCCCACCCGGGCCTTGAGGTCGCGCAGGGAGGCCATATCGCCGTAGCGCTCAATGGGCAGGCGATAGCGCTGGCGGAAGAACGGTTCATCGCCCAGCACCTTGGGATTGAGGAAATCCATTAGGGCCCAGAGCTCGCTGACGCGGTTCTCCACCGGGGTGCCGGTGAGGGCAATCCGAAAACGGCTGAGCTTGCCGGGCCGGGCCAGATCCCTCGCGGCCATGGATTGCTTGGCGGTTGGGGTCTTGATGGCCTGGGCTTCATCAATCACAACCCCCTGCCAATCAACGCTTTCGAGCAGCTCGCTATCGCGCTGCAGCAGGCCGTAGCTGGTGAGCATTAGGTCCACGCCTCTCAGGGCCTTTTTGAGCGCTTCTGGGCTGGAGGGCCGCCTCGGGCCGTAGTGCTCGTGCACGCCGAGTTCGGGGGTGAAGCCCGCCGCTTCCCGTTTCCAGTTGGTGAGTACGGAGGTGGGCGCCACCAACAACACCGGCCGTTTGAGTTCGTCTTCGGCCTTGAGGTGCTGCAGGAAGGCCAGGAGTTGGATGGTTTTGCCCAGGCCCATGTCATCGGCCAGGCAGGCCCCCTGATCAAAGCGGTGCAGGAAGGCCAGCCAGCCCAGGCCCCGCTCCTGGTAGGGCCGCAATTGGCCAGAAAAGCCTTCGGGTGCGGGTAGGGGGTCGGGGGCTTTTTGCTGGTGGTATTGCTCCAGCACGGCCTGGAGGCGGGGACCGCCTTCAAAGCGGTGCACCGGCAGGCGCATCAGGGTGTCGCCATCGGTGGCGGTGAGCCGCAGGGCGTCATCGAGGCTCAGACCAGGTTTGGCGCTGCAGAAGCGCTCGGCATATTTGAGGTCGGCGGGCCGCAGTTCGATCCAGGCCCCTTTGTGTTGCACCAGGGGGCTGCGCTTGGCCGAGAGCCGCTCGAGGTCCTTGAGGCTCAAGGTGACGCCGCCGATCATGAACTCCCACTTCCAATCCAGGCTTTCGCCGAGGGTGAAGCCGCGGGATTTGGTGGGCAGTTCCGCTTCAATGGCCAGGCCAAGGCGACTGGCCAGGCCGCCGCTGAGGCTGGGGGGCAGCACCACGCCCACGCCCACGTCGCGAAGTTGGCTGGCGGCGGTGCGCACCAGCACAAAGGCTTCGGCTGGGGTGAGGTGCATGGCCTCCGGGGTGGCGGCATCAATCCCCCGGGCAATTGGTTCAAACACCGTGAGGGCCCGGCCCATGCCTTCGAGAAACAGTTCGCTGGGGATGGCGACGGCCACTTCACCCATTTGCAGGCCCCGATCTCCCACCGCCCAAACGGCGCTGGCTGGCACGCGCAGGCTGGGGTCGGCTTCGGCCTGTAGGCCAAAGCGCAACACCCAGAGCTCTTCGCCTTCAGCCGGGGTGAACAGCTCGAGATAGGCCCTGGCGGGGGCCACCTTGCCGGCCACCGCTTCGCGCCAGTGGTGGGTGGCGATGGACAGACGCTCGCCGTCTTCTTCGCTGAGACTGAGGCTGCCATCGCCCTTGCCCAGGGATTTTTGCCAGCCCGCCAGCAGGGGATCGAGGCCGTCGTTCGACGGCTGATAGCCCGCCCGAAGCTGGCCATCGAGCAGGGCCTCCAGCAGGCTTGCGACCCGCAGGCGGCCGCTGCCAGGCCGGCGGCAGGCCAGGGATGGATCGCCCGTGAGGCCCGCCGCCAGGGCACAGGTGGCCACTTGGGGCAGGCCGGTGGCCAGCTCTTCCAGACGGCGCCTGTCGTCCTCCCGATTGAGCAGCGGTAGCCAGCGGGCCTTGCCAGCTTCGATTTGGGGCAGCCAGCGGCCCCGGGCAATCAAGCTCAGGGCCCAGCGCTGCAGGTGGGACCACCAGCGCAGGTCATCGGCCATTTCGGGATGGTCGCCGGCCAGGGGCAGTCCACTGAGCCATTCAGCGGCGCTGGCTGGATCGAGGGCCCAGCCATCCACTTGCCAGGGCCACCACTCCGGTTCTTTGGGGATGGGTTCACCGGCTTGCAGGGGCAAGCCGCTCCACTGGCCAGCTTGTTTGGTTTTGCCTTTGGCGGCCTGGTGGCGACTGGGCAAACTCAGGGTGGCCCGGGCAGGCCTGAGGGCCTCAGACCAGAGGTGGTTGTCGTCCAACCAGGTGGCGAGGTCGTCCTCGTTGAGGGCGAGCGGGTGTTCGGGGGCTTCGCGTTCCGGTATGGCGGGGGTGGCAACGCGCCAGGTATCAGCCCATAAAAAAAGCCTGCCTCCCGAGCCTTCGGGGGGAAACAGCCAAGTGGCATGCAACAGGCTCATGAAGCCGGCGTCAGGGCCGTGGTGCGGGGAGGAGGCGTGGGGCCAGCTGCTGCAAGGAATGCAGTGCCAGAGCACTGCCAATGAGCGGCAACCAGAGCTGCAACCACCCGGTGATCAACACCATCATCACTGTTGATAGGTTCTGGGCCAGTTCAGCTGTCCAGCCTGGGGGCAGTTCGCTGGCTGCCCCCAGGCTGCGGATCCCGCAGACGGCCCCCACCAAGCCCGCTTGCAGGTGGCCGTCGCCGGGATCCACCCGCTGGAGCTGGAACGCTAAAAGACCATAGAAAAACCCGCAGCCACCGGAGCGCAGGGCTGGCTCCAGCCCAGTAACGAACGATCCCGATGCCAGCCAGGTCCAGCCTGCTTGGAGGCCCAGGGCCGTGACGCCAGCGGTGAGGGCCCAGCTGATCGATTGCAACCTCATCTCGGTGCTGGTAAGGGCCAGCGAGGCCTGTGCTGGGCGATCATGCCCTTTCCAGGGTTGTTTTGCTGCATCGGGCCATGGCTGCTGACTTTTCTTCGACAAACCAGCCGGCCCCTCGCCCCGCCGCTGGGCCCCGCAGCGGCGCCGAGATCCGAGCCGCCTTTCTGCGCTTCTACGCGGAGCGGGGCCACCAGCCCATGGCAAGCGCTTCGCTGGTGCCGGAGGACCCAACGGTGCTGCTCACCATTGCCGGCATGTTGCCGTTTAAGCCGGTGTTCCTGGGGCAGGTGGAACGGCCCGCTCCCCGGGCCACCAGCTCCCAGAAGTGCATCCGCACCAACGACATCGAGAACGTGGGCCGCACGGCGCGCCATCACACGTTTTTTGAGATGCTCGGCAACTTTTCTTTTGGCGATTACTTCAAGGAGCAGGCCATCGAATGGGCTTGGGAGCTGAGCACTGGTGTCTTTGGCTTGAGCCCCCAAAACCTGGTGGTGAGTGTCTTCCGCGACGACGACGAGGCCGCCTTGATTTGGCGCGACACCGTGGGGGTGAACCCCAAGCGGATCATTCGGATGGATGAGGCCGACAACTTCTGGGCCTCGGGGCCCACGGGCCCCTGTGGTCCCTGTTCGGAGATCTATTACGACTTCAAGCCGGAACTGGGCGATGACGGCATTGATCTCGAGGACGACAGCCGTTTTATCGAGTTCTACAACCTTGTGTTCATGCAGTACAACCGCGACGCCGGGGGCAACCTCACGCCGCTGGCGAACCGCAACATCGATACCGGCATGGGCCTGGAGCGGATGGCCCAGATCGTCCAGGCCGTGCCGAATAACTACGAGACCGATCTCATCTACCCACTGATTGAAACGGCGGGGGCCTTGGCGGGGGTCGACTACCGGGCCCTCGACGACAAGGGCAAGACCTCAATGAAGGTGATTGGCGACCACAGCCGGGCCATCACCCAACTGATTGGCGATGGTGTGACCGCCAGCAACCTGGGTCGCGGTTACATCCTGAGGCGGCTGTTGCGGCGGGTGGTGCGCCATGGCCGGCTTCTGGGCATCGACAAGCCGTTTTTGCCTGCCATGGGCGAGGCTTCGATTGCCTTGATGGCTTCAGCCTATCCCCAGTTGCTGGAGCGCCGGGACGTGATCCTGGCCGAGTTGGAGCGCGAGGAAGCGCGCTTCCTGGAAACCCTGGAGCGGGGTGAAAAGCTGCTGGCCGATGTGCTGGCGGCTAAGCCAGAGCAAATTTCCGGGGAGCAGGCCTTCGAGCTCTACGACACCTACGGTTTCCCCTTGGAGCTCACCGAGGAGATCGCCGACGAGCATGGCTTGGGTGTGGATCTGGCTGGCTTTGCGGCGGCTATGGAGGCCCAGCGCCAGCGGGCCAAGGCGGCGGCCGTGAGCATCGATCTCACCCTGCAGGGGGCGATTGAGCAGATGGCCTCGGAGCTTGGGGCCACGGCTTTTAAGGGCTATGAGGCGCTTGAGCACCCCAGCTGCGTGCTGGCCCTGGTGGTGAATGGGGAGCCGGCTGGGCGGGCTGAAGCCGGTGATCTGGTGCAGTTGGTGCTGGATTCCACCCCCTTTTACGGGGAAGGCGGCGGCCAGGTGGGCGATCGGGGCGTGCTCTCTGGGGCTGGCTCGGGGGCGCAAGGGGATGGGCTGCTTGTTGAGATTGCCTCGGTGAGCCGCAACCGCAGCGTGTTTGTGCACAACGGCCGGGTGGGGCGCGGCAGCCTGGCGGTAGGAGATGTGCTGCAGGCGCGGGTTGATCGGGCTTGCCGGCGCCGGGCCCAGGCGAACCACACCGCAACCCACCTGCTCCAAGCGGCCCTGAAGCAGGTGGTGGATCCAGGGATTGGCCAGGCCGGTTCCCTGGTGGATTTTGAGCGCTTGCGCTTCGACTTCCACTGCCCCCGGGCGGTGACGGCCGCAGAGATCGGGCAGGTTGAAGTCTTGATCAATGGCTGGATTGGCGATGCCCATGCCTTGGAAGTGCAGGAGATGGCGATCGACCAGGCCAAGGCTGCTGGTGCCGTTGCGATGTTTGGCGAGAAGTACGCCGAGGTGGTGCGGGTGGTCGATGTGCCGGGCGTTTCGATGGAGCTCTGCGGCGGCACCCATGTGGCCAACACCGCTGAAATTGGCCTGTTCAAGATCATTGGCGAATCAGGGGTGGCGGCGGGCATCCGCCGCATTGAGGCGGTGGCAGGGCCCGCCGTGCTCGCCTATCTCAATGAGCGCGATGCGGTGGTGAAGGTGCTAGGCGAGCGTTTCAAGGCCCAGCCCTCAGAAATCCTCGATCGCGTCAGTGCCCTGCAGGATGAACTCAAGGCCTCCACTAGGGCCCTGGCCTCTGCCCGGGAGGAGTTGGCTTTGGCGAAAGCTGTGGCGTTGGAGTCCCAGGTCGAGTCGATTGGCTCTGGCGAAGGCGCCTTTGCCCTGTTGGTGGCTCGCCTGGATGGGGTGGACGGTGGCGGCCTCCAGAGCGCGGCCCAGCAACTCGCGGATCAGTTGGGAGCTGGTGCTGCGGTGGTGCTTGGCGGCCTGCCTGATCCCGCTGATTTGGCCAAGGTGATCCTGGTGGCGGCTTTCGGTAAGGCGGTGATCGCCAAGGGCCTCAAGGCCGGGGCGTTTATCGGTGGGGTGGCAAAGGCCTGCGGCGGTGGCGGCGGCGGCCGGCCCAGCCTGGCCCAGGCGGGCGGGCGCGATGGGGCAGCCCTCGATGGGGCGCTGGCAGTGGCACAACAGGAATTGAAAGAGTCCTTAAGTCTTTCTTCTGGTCCACTGTCTGGTGGTTCCTAGAGCTTTGGTGTGGGTTGATGGGGACTAAGGAGACCTTGGAAAGCCAGGCTTTGCGCGCGAGATTAGGGGCACAAGCGAAGTCCAGGACTGAGGTGATGGGTGGCAAGCAGCTTGGCGTTTCCGATTACGAGCAGAGCCACCGCCCAAAAGCGCACAAAGCGTGAGAAGTTCCTGGCCGAGATGGAGAAAGTATTCCCTTGGCAGGTACTGGTAGATCTGATTGCGCCTTACTACCCAAAGACCAGGTGCAAAGGTGTCCGTCATATCCATTGGCCACAATTATCCATTGGCCACAATGCTCCGGATTCACCTGCAGTAGCAGTGGTACAGCCTCAGTACAATTCAAGGGCTGACCCAGAAGGGAAGGTCTGTCGAGGCGTTATCCCCCTGGAATCCAATGACTGATCTGGACCAAGCCGAGTAATTTAGCGAAAGTCTGGCTTAGGCCCTGGGAAGTCATTAGGCGCACCACGGTTGTGACAAGCCAATGGCGTGATGATCCCATGGGGCGCCAATATGGGGATCCCTCCTGATGGATGGAGATGGATCGTTGTTTGATGGCTTGGTTATCCAGCAAGGGGCTTGGCCTGTTTTTGTTGGCTCTTGGGGCTGGGGTGGCCTCTCCCATGAGGGCTGAAGGCCTGTCGGCAGCACCCCGTTGTGATGGCGCCCTGTTGGAGGCTCGCGGCGACGCGGAACAGCAGCGGCCTACCGTTCGGCTGCGATTTTCGTTGGCTCTGGATGCAGAGGCTGGCACCGCAGACAGTGCCCTAGGGGAGCTGCAAGATCGCCTGGCTGCCCTACGGCAGATTTTGCTGGGCCTACAGGTGCAGGATCTGCGGGTGACCTCTCCGACGACGTGGCAGCGGCCTGCTGAGCGGGACCGCCCAGCTCTTGTGCAGGCCAGTCTTCAAGTTCAAGGCCAGCTGGCCCCTGGGCGTCTTCAACCCCTCATCCGCCAGGTGGGTGCCCTGCAGGGGGTGCGATTGGCTCCGGTTGTGACCGAAGCCGATCAGGCTCTCAATCGACAAGCACGCCAGCGTCTGCTCCGCGCTGGTTACCAGGATGCCCTGGTTCAGGCGCGTGAGATCGCAGCCGCCATTGGCTTGGTGAGGGTTAAGCCGATTGAGGTACAGCTTGATGGCGGCGGCCCCGTGATGATGCGGGCCATGGCGGAGCCATCGGTGCCTTCGTTTGACCCGGCCGAACTACCCCAGCCCACCGACCGCATCAGCCTGCGCGTGCGCTTCTGCGCCAGCTGAGTTGACCAAGGCCTCTTCAACTCCTGGCGAAGCCCTAGTCAAAACAACGACATGTTTTGAAGTGGCCTCAAGTAGTCTTAGTTGCATTGCTTGTCCTTTATGAAGCTGGCGTCACGTGCATCTAGAAGGTTGCTTGCTCGGATTGAATCGCGGATTGAATCGCGCTTTGAATCTGTGTTGTGGAAATTTCGCCTCATTGCGATCTTGCCCGTTGTGATGACGGCGATTAGTAGTTTTGCCACCTTTATTTTGGGAACAAGGGAAACTCTGAACTCCCTTGGATACATGTTTGAGGCTGGTAGCTTGGGCAAGGATTTCGTGCCCATCGTTCTTGGCGGTTTCGTGGGCGGAGTTGATCTGTACTTGGTGGGTATTGCCTTGTTGATTTTCAGTTACGGAACCTATGAACTGCTGATTTCATCCATTGATCCGGCCCGGCAGGTGGATGCGGTTAATTTCAAGGGTCTGCTGGATGTTCAAAGCCTTGATGACTTAAAGGAAAAGCTCGTCAAAGTGTTGGTTGTGGCTTTGTTGGTATTTGCTTTTGAGTCAATGATTGTCTTGAAAATTACTGATGGGCTGAGCTTGCTTTATTATTGCGTGGCGCTTTTATTACTATCTCTTTGCGCTTTCTTGATGGGTCGGTTGGGTCATCCAAGGTCTTGAGCTTGATGGCTTGAATGCCAACTCTTGTTGCCCGCTGGGGCTGCTTTCGCGCCTTAGCCCTGCAGATAGGTGGTTTGCCGGAGACTGGTCTCCAGGTGGTCCATCAGCCTGCGGGCATCGCTGATCTTGAGGTCACCCCTTTGGATAGCCGCTTCACTGGCGACCCGGAGGCGTTCCAGCAGGAGCTCGGGATTGTGTTCCATCGCTTCAAGCACCTCCGCGTTGGTGTTGCCCCGAACCACGTGATCCAGCTGGTAGCCGCCTTCTTTGCTGAGCCGAATGTGTACGGCATTGGTGGTGCCAAACAGGTTGTGCAGGTTGCCCATCACTTCCTGGTAGGCCCCGCCGAGGAACATGCCGATCCAGTAGGGCTCGCCTGGTTGAAGCGGATGAAGTTCTAAGAGGGGTTTGGCCTGGCCCTGGCCAATGAACCGGGCCAGTTTGCCGTCAGAATCGCAGGTGAGGTCCGCAAAGTGACCCAGTTGGGTTGGCGCTTCATCCAGCCGGTGGATGGGCATCACGGGAAACAGCTGCTCGATCGCCCAGGTGTCGGGGGCGGAGCGGAACACCGAGAGATTGGCGTAATAGGTGCTGGCTAGGGCAGCGCTCAGGGCCTTGAGTTCCTCTGCGATGGGCCCTGTTGCTGGTAGCCGCTCCACGATGGCTTCGGCGCAGGCCCAGGTGAGCTGTTCGGCCACAGCCCGATCCGGGAGGCTGAGGTAGCCCAAGCGGAAGGCGGAGAGGGCGTCATCCTTAAACTTGATGGCGTCGTTCCACGCTTCCTGCAGCCCTTCGCTGGTGCGTGTCGGCGCTTTGGTGTCACCGTTGGCGCCAGGGCCCAGGGCCGTAATGCCCGCCAAGGTCTCGCGCAGGTTGCGAACGATCAGGGGTTCGCTGTCGCGGGTTGGGGGAATGGCACCGGGTACCGAGCTGCTGCCAAGCACATCGAACACTAAAACCGAAAAGTGGCTGGCGATGGCGCGGCCGCTTTCGCTGACCAGGGTTGGCACGGTGATGCCATTGGGTTCACAACATTCCCGCACCGTGGCCACCACATCGTTGGCGTAGTTCTGGAGGGAGTAGTTGGTGGAGGCTGCCGTGGCGGTGCGGCTGCCGTCGTAGTCGATACCCAGGCCGCCGCCCACATCCATGTAGCCCATGGGGGCGCCGAGTTGGGCCAGTTGGACATAGATCTGTCCTGCTTCCTGTAGGGCGTCCTTCAGTACCGCGATGTCGTTGATTTGACTGCCCACGTGGAAGTGGAGCAGGCGTAGATCGACCAATAGATCGGCCGCGCGCAGGGCCTCTACCGTGGCGAGCACATCGGGAATCGACAGGCCGAATTTGGCCTTGTCGCCCACCGAGCTGCCCCAGCGACCGGTGCTGCGGGCGGATAGTTTGGCGCGGATGCCAATGAAGGGGGCTGCCCCGAGTTCGCGGCTGGCCCTGATGATGCGCTCCACCTCATCGGCTTGCTCGATCACCACCACCGGTTGGCGGCCGAGGCGGCGGGCCAGGATTGCGGTTTCGATGTAGCGCTGGTCTTTGTAGCCGTTGCAGATCAGGAGGGCTTCGGGGTCATCGATCAGCGAGAGGGCAATCAGCAATTCGGCTTTGCTGCCGGCTTCGAGGCCGAAATGCCAGCGCTTGCCACTTTCCACCAGCTCCTCCACCACATGGCGCTGCTGGTTGCACTTCACCGGGAACACCCCCTGGTATCTGCCGCTGTACCCGTAGTTCTCCATGGCCCGTTCAAAGGCCCCATGCAGGCGCTTGAGCCGGTCTTCAAGGATCTCGTCGAAGCGGAGCAGGAGAGGTAGGCCGAGGTTGCGCCCCTGCAGGCCCTGCACCAACTCCACCAGATCGAGGCCGGGTGTCCCCTTCCCCTGGGGATGAACGACCACATGGCCAGCCCCGTTCACCGTGAAATAGGGATCGCCCCAGCGGTCCAATCCATAGAGGGCCGCACTGTCGGCCACGCTCCAGGAGCCCCGGGTGGTGGGTTGGGCGAGCACCATCGGTCCTGGCTAGAAGAAGCGCAAATCTAAGGATGCCGGGCCTGTTGGCCGGCGGCTGTGCTTGCCAACCGGCAGGGCCGCCACTGACGATGGGCGAGATGACCTGTTTATTGCTTTTTCTTCATGGCTGCTGAACGCTCGTTTATTGCCATCAAGCCCGACGGTGTTCAGCGCGGTTTGGTGGGAGAAATCCTCTGCCGGTTTGAGCGCAAGGGGTTCAAGCTCGTGGGCCTCAAGCAGCTCACCCCCAGCCGTGAGTTGGCCGAGAGCCACTACGGCGTCCATCGCGAGCGTCCCTTCTTCGCCGGCCTGGTGGAGTTCATCACCAGTGGCCCCGTGGTGGCGATGGTGTGGGAAGGGGAGGGCGTGATCGCCAGTGCCCGCAAGCTGATCGGCGCCACCAAACCCCTGGAAGCTGAACCCGGCACGATCCGTGGTGATTTGGCAGTGAACATCGGCCGCAACGTGATCCACGGCTCCGATGCTCCTGAAACCGCCGAGTTCGAGATCGGCCTTTGGTTCCAGCCCTCCGAGCTGAGCGATTGGGCCCCTGCCGACCAGGTGTGGCGCAGCGAAGGCTGAGTCGCTACGGCCTAGCCCGCGCAAAACCTCGTCCAGCGAAAGGCGTTGAGCCATCGTTCCGCCTCCCCTTGGGGGAGGCTTTGTTGTGGCCCGCCCACGGTGATGGCATCGGCCACCAGCTCGGCGGTGATGGCGGCGAGCAGCACCCCATTGCGGTGGTGGCCGCAGGCCAGCCATAGCCCTGGGATCGGGCCTGGTCCGAGCAAGGGCCCCTCGTCGGGGGTGCAGGGCCGAAAGCCCCACCAGCGCTCCATGGGGGGCCAGTTGCTGGCCTCTGGCAACAGGGCGGCGATGCCGGCTTGCAATTGGCGTTGGCCGTCGGGGGTGAGGCCCTCGGCAAAGCCCGCGTGGGCCTCACTGGTGGCCCCGACCACCAGAAGCCCATCCTCCCGGGGCACCAGGTAGGTGCCGGGGCCAAAGATCACCCGGTGGAGGGCTTGCCTGGGCCCTTGCAGGGAGAGCATCTGGCCCTTCACTGGCTGGATGGGCAGCTCGGGCATCAATTGGCTGCTCCAGGCGCCACAGGTGAGTACGGCTTGTTGGCAGTCGAGCAGGTGCTCCTCGCCCTCCGCCGTTTGCAGCCGCACGCCGCTGAGGGCGCCATCGGCGTCGCGCCCCAGGGAGTGCACCTCGGTGCCCTCTTGGAATTGCACGCCCAGGGCGGTGCAGGCCCGTTCCAGGGCTCGCATCAATTGCCGCCGGTTGTCGATTTGGCCGTCCTGGTGAAACAGCAGCCCGGCTGTCCAGGTCGGACCTATGCCGGGCACCTCCCGCTCCAGGCCCATCCGATCGAGCCGATCACCAAAGCCGGCGGTGGGATAGGCATCCCGATCGGCTGCTGAGGCGAAAGGCACAACGATGCCGCAGGCCCTGAGGCCACAGCTCAAACCGCTGTCGGCTTCGATCTGCCCCACCCAGGCGGGGATGCGCTCCAGGCTGCGCTGCCCCAGGTGCAGCAGGTTGCCGCTGAGCCCTTCTGCGTGGGGGGCGAGCATGCCGGCGGCCACAAACCCGGCCGCTTCATTGCGGCGCCGGCTGAGCACCTTGACCGCCTCGCCGCGGCGCGCCAGCTGGTGGGCGATTGCCAGGCCCATCAGCCCGCCACCCAGGACGAAGACAGGTTGGGTGGCTGTTGCCGCCATGGCCCGGGGGGATTGCTGCATCACTGTCTCAGTGTTTCAGCCCGGGAGACGCCGTTTCAGCGAAGAGGGGCGGGCCCTTGTCCATAGGATCAGGCCACGCAACGGCGATTGGAGAACTCAAATGGCGGGCGCAGCACCAGCTCAGGCGGCATGGGAGGCCGTGATTGGCCTCGAAACCCACGTGCAGCTGGGCACCGACAGCAAGATTTTTACCAACGCGTCCACCACCTTTGGTGACCAGCCCAACACCCATATCGACCCGGTGGTGTGTGGCTTGCCAGGCACCTTGCCGGTCCTCAATCAAAAGGTGCTCGAGTATGCGGTGAAGGCCGCCATGGCCTTGAACTTGAAGGTTGCTGAGCACAGCAAGTTTGACCGCAAGCAATACTTCTATCCCGACCTTCCCAAGAACTACCAGATCTCCCAGTTCGACGAACCGATCGCCGAAGACGGCTGGATTGAGGTGGAGGTGGCCGAAAAAGGCAAGGACACCTACCTCAAAACCATCGGCATCGAGCGGCTCCATATGGAGGAGGACGCCGGCAAGCTGGTGCATGCGGGTAGCGATCGCCTTGCGGGCTCCACCCACTCGCTGGTGGATTACAACCGCGCCGGCGTGGCCTTGGCCGAGATCGTGTCCAAGCCTGATTTGCGCACCGGCCGCGAAGCTGCCGAGTACGCCTCAGAGATCCGCCGGATCATGCGTTATTTGGGCGTGAGCGACGGAAACATGCAGGAGGGTTCCCTGCGCTGCGACGTGAACATCTCCGTGCGCCGGGGCCCCGATGCCCCCTTCGGAACCAAGGTGGAGATCAAGAACATGAACTCCTTCTCGGCGATCCAGAAGGCGTGCGACTACGAAATCCAGCGCCAGATCAAGGCCTATGAGGCCGGCGAGCCGATTGTTCAAGAAACCCGCCTCTGGGATGAGGGCAAGCAGCTCACCAAGAGCATGCGCAGCAAGGAGGGCGCCAGCGATTACCGCTATTTCCCCGATCCCGATTTGGGCCCCATTGAGGTGAGTGAGGCGCAGCGGGAGGGCTGGCGCGCCCAGCTGCCCGAGCTGCCCGCCGCCCGCCGCCACCGCTATGCCGACCAGCTGGGTCTCTCCCAGTACGACGCCCGGGTGCTCACCGATGAGCGGGCCATGGCCGAGTATTTCGAAGCCACCATTGCCGCCGGAGCCGATGCCAAGGCAGTGGCCAACTGGGTGCAGGGCGACATCGCCGCCTATGTGAATGCCAACAGGCTCTCGATCGCAGACTTGCCCTTCAAGCCCACCCAGCTCGCCGAGATGGTGCAGCTGATCG
Source organism: Synechococcus sp. UW140 (assembly GCA_943373125.1). GTDB lineage: Bacteria > Cyanobacteriota > Cyanobacteriia > PCC-6307 > Cyanobiaceae > Cyanobium_A. The sequence continues at coordinate 115,070 of CALSBG010000006.1, read as the reverse complement.
AAGGCGGCAAGATCAGCGGCAAGATCGCCAAGGAGATCCTGCCGGAACTGCTGCAGCAGGGAGGCTCCGCCAAGGCGATCGTGGAGGCCCGCGGCCTCGGCATGATCAGCGATCCGGCCGCGATCACGACGATCGTGGAGGCGTTGCTGGCTGCCCATCCCGAGGAGGTTGAAGCCTTCCGGGGCGGCAAAACCAAGCTGCAGGGCTTCTTCGTGGGCCAGCTGATGAAGCAGACCGGGGGCAAGGCCGACCCCAAATTGGCCAACCAGATCCTGATCCAGAAGCTCAACGGTTAGGGAAACTCTGGAATAGCCAGGCCATCCGAGCGAGAACAGGGCCACGGTTGAGCACCCGTTTCGTGTGATCAACTAACCGTTTTGCTTCCCAAAGACCAGACTGCGCGAAGTGGCCAAGAACCATTGCCAAGTCAATGTGATGGCAGCACCCACGAATCTGTATCCAGCTCGCGCCTATCGACTGGCGACAGGATAAACGCACGATTGGTGGGCCTATTGGGTTGGATACGTGCTCAAAATAGGCAAAACAAGCCCTTAAATCAGTGAAGACAAGCTGGATTTGGGGGTGATTCAGCCCAAAATTCCTCCATCATCAACTTTGTACGCTGAGGTCAGCATCAATCCCGCGTTGAACAGAGATTCCCTTCCAATCAGCGAAAGCGTCGCCAATGGGTCTCTTCATTTTTTGACCACTCCGATTAGACAGCCTGGGGGCATCTCCCCCCCATTGGCTACAAGGGTTCATACTGGCGCTACTGGCGCTTTTGGACCCTCCCAGCATGGATTCCAGCGTTCACGTCACGGCGGTAATCACCCATCGCGTACGCCCTGGTCGCGAAACAGGCTACGAAGAATGGCTCAAGGGCATTGCCGCAGACTCCCGCAACTTCGACGGATACCTCGGCGCCCATATCTTGCGCCCCGAACTCGGTATAACGTCTGATCACGTGATCATGCTCGAGTTCGGCACATGCAGGCATTTGGAAACCTGGATGCAATCGGAGAGCCGACAGGGTTGGGTCGAGCGCTTGGAGCCGTTGATTCGCGAGCCAGAATCCATAAAGACGCTCACGGGGCTGGAGCCCTGGTACCAGTTACCTAGCCAACCCACCCACTCACCACCAAGGCGCTACAAGCAGGCCATTCTGGTCTGGCTTGGTGTTGCAAGCTCCTTCCTAGTGGTTAGCCCCCTGGTCGCCGCTCTGCTGAGTTCATGGCCCGGGATTCTCACCATGTTGGTCAAATTAACGATCATGGTGGGGCTGCTCAATTATGTGGTAAGGCCCTTCCTGACTCGTCGCTTCCAGGGTTGGTTGTTCAGAGGATGAGCTGGACAGATGAGGTGCCCCTGTTGGCCGGCACCCTGGCTACATCTTTGCAGGTCGATCTGAATCGCTCGAGGCGACTCAGCACTTGGTGGGCAAAGGGACGTGGACGTCACCTCTATTTTTCAGGACTTAGGTTCACCACGGTTGGCTATGGAGACGTTTAGCTGTTGAAGTGCGGGCGACTACTGAGTGTTCGTGAAGCAATCAATGGCGTACTCATGGCAGGCTGGAGCCCAGCCCAGCCCAGCTCATCGTTGTTGTGCAGCGGGCAATGACGTTGCAGTTTAGATCTGAAGATCAATACTCAGTTGGCCAATTTCCGTCCTAAGTAACACGCGATCAAGATGGTTGGTGCACACCTGGCGGCTTCAGTCATAGGGTAAATCACGGCCAATCAAGGTCATGCTAAAGAATACTTACTGCCCTTGTGGCTGTGCCGTGAGGCAGCTGGCTGGGGGCCTCGAAGTCCACCAACAAGGGCGGGGCTGGTAGGTCAATCAACCATGGCTGCGCTGCTGCCAGCCGTTGGTGAGGTAATACACACCTGGCGCGACCGTGATTCCGAACATTTGTGGGCGATCTGTCGCTTTTCGCTCTAGTTTCCAGTAACTATTGTGGGTACTTGCGTCGTTTCGACGCGATGGGCGCATCGACGCTGGCTGAAGCCATGGCTAATCCAATGCTTGATGGGGTGGTCGACGCTGGACCGAAGGGGGCCCCGCCTTTGGAAATTTTGAAGGAAAGCGGCCAGCGGGAGGTGTTCTGCGGCCTCACCTCGATTGTTTGGCTGCATCGGCGCATGCCCGATGCGTTCTTCCTGGTGGTGGGATCCCGCACCTGTGCGCACCTGGTGCAGAGCGCTGCGGGCGTGATGATCTTTGCGGAACCCCGTTTTGGCACCGCGATCCTGGGAGAGCGGGATTTGGCGGGTCTGGCCGATGCCAACGAGGAGCTCGATCGGCTCGTGAAGGAGTTGCTCGCCCGCCGGCCTGAAATTCGCACCCTCTTTTTGGTGGGTTCCTGCCCAAGTGAGGTGATCAAGCTGGATCTGGCTAAGGCAGCCGAGCGGCTCAACCGCCAGCTTTTGGGCCAAGTGACGGTGCTGAATTACAGCGGCAGTGGGATTGAAACCACCTTCACCCAGGGGGAAGATCAGGCCCTGGTGGCCATGACGCCCCTCATGCCCAGTAGCGATGAACCCCAGCTGTTGATTGCCGGCACCTTGGCCGATGCGGTGGAAGATCGGCTAGTCGACCTGTTTGGACGCATGGGGGTCGGTGCGGTGCGCAGCCTGCCACCGCGGCGCTCCACCGAGCTGCCACCGGTGGGCAAGGGCACCAAGGTGCTTCTGGCCCAGCCCTTTTTGAGTGCCACCGCCCGGGCCCTGATCGCCCGCGGCGCCGAGTTGATTCCAGCTCCCTATCCCCTCGGGGTCGAGGGCAGCCGGGACTGGATGGCTGCCGGAGCTGCCGCCTGCGGTGGGGCCCCGGCCCAGGTGGCAGCGGTGCTGGATCCGTTGGTGGAGCGGGGGCGCCTGGCCATCGCTCCCCACCGGGAAACCTTGGCGGGTAAGCGCCTCTTCCTCTTGCCCGATTCCCAGCTGGAGCTCTCTTTGGCTCGCTTTCTGAGCCGGGAATGCGGCATGGAGTTGGTGGAAGTGGGCACGCCCTATCTCGATCGCCAACTGCTGGCCTCTGAACTGGATCTCCTGCCGGCAGGCACCCAAATCAGTGAGGGCCAAGACGTCGAACGGCAATTGGATCGGGTACGCAAGGCCAAGCCCGATCTCGTGGTTTGTGGCCTGGGCTTGGCCAACCCCTTGGAGGCCGAAGGATTCGCCACCAAGTGGTCGATTGAGCTGGTGTTCAGCCCCATCCATGGCTGCGACCAGGCCGGGGATCTGGCCGAACTCTTTGCCCGCCCCCTCCGCCGCCGCTCCCTGCTCAACTTTGCCGCCTAATACCCATGGAACTCACCCTCTGGACCTACGAAGGCCCGCCCCACGTGGGCGCGCTGCGGATTGCCACCTCCATGGAGGGCTTGCACTATGTGCTGCATGCCCCCCAGGGAGACACCTACGCCGATTTGCTGTTCACCATGATCGAACGGCGGGACAAACGCCCGCCGGTTACCTACACCACCTTCCAAGCCAGGGACCTGGGCGGCGACACCGCTGAGCTTGTGAAGCGCTCGATCAATCAGGCCGTGGAGCGCTTCCAGCCAGAAGCCCTGTTGGTGGGGGAAAGCTGCACCGCCGAACTGATCCAGGACCAGCCCGGTGCCCTTGCCGGCGGCATGGATTTGGGAGGTATTCCCGTGGTGAGCCTGGATCTGCCGGCCTACTCCAAGAAGGAAAACTGGGGGGCGGCGGAAACCCTCTATCAACTGGTGCGTTGTCTGCTCAAGGACCAGGTTCCTCCCCCAGGTACCCCCGCGCCCTCACCCCAGCGCTGGCAGCAGGAGGGCCGCAGACCCCGGGTGAATCTGCTGGGCCCAAGTCTGCTCGGGTTCCGCTGCCGCGATGACATCCGCGAGATCACCGGTCTGTTGGATCGCTGCGGCATCGACGTGGCTGTGGTGGCGCCCATGGGGGCCCGTCCTGGGGATCTGCAGCGGATCCCGAGCGCCGATGCCAATGTCTGCCTCTATCCCGAGATCGCAGCACCGGTCTGCAGTTGGTTGGAGCGCAGCTTCGGCATGGCCACCGTGCGCACCGTACCGATCGGGATCGGTGCCACCACCGCTTTCATCGAGGAGCTGGGCGGCCTGCTGGGGCTTGAGACGCCTCACTTTGAGGAGCCATCTCGGCTGCCCTGGTATTCCCGCTCGGTGGATTCTACCTACCTCACGGGCAAGCGGGTGTTTATTTTTGGCGATGCCACCCATGCCATAGCCGCCGCCAAAATTGCCAGCCAGGAATTGGGCTTTCAGGTGGTGGGCCTGGGGAGCTATAGCCGGGAGCTGGCCCGGGAGGTGCGCGCAGCAGCCAGGGAGCTGGGTTTGGAGGCCCTCATCACCGACGACTACCTGGCTGTCGAAAAGGCCATGGCCGAGGCAAGCCCGGAACTGGTGTTGGGCACCCAAATGGAACGCCACAGTGCCAAACGGTTGGGGGTCCCCTGTGCCGTGATCAGCTCCCCGCTGCATGTTCAGGATGTGCCGGCCCGCTACTCACCCCAAATGGGCTGGGAAGGGGCGAATGTGATCTTTGATTCCTGGGTGCATCCCCTGATGATGGGCCTAGAGGAACATCTGATTGGCATGTTCCGCCACGATTTTGAGTTCGTGGATGGCCACCGCAGCCACCTCGGTGAAGGGGCTCCCCCCCAGACCACCGAAACACCGGCTCAAGCCGCAACCCCCACTCCAACGGCAACCCTGGAAGGCCTCGTGTGGAGCGCCGATGGCGAGGCGGAACTGGCCAAGATTCCCTTTTTTGTGCGCAGCAAGGTGCGGCGCAACACAGAAACCTATGCGCGGGAACGCCAATTGCAGGTGATTGACTCGGAAACGTTGTACGAGGCAAAGGCACACCTGAGCCGCTAACGCCCGAGGCCTTTGGCATCACGTTATGAACTGCTCACACAGATCAGGCCAGATGTATCGGTTTGCATGGAGGGCCCACCGGAGTCCATTCAAAGGCCTTTGATAGACCAATGACCAACCCATGCTTCCAAGGGGCTGGCCTGTTTGATCGGTGATGACAACAACTCTGACCAGGCCTGATGGGGAGGGGAGCCTCCAGGTTCACCAAGACCCCTCCATGGCGATTGAGGAAGGTGCCTTGGTGATTGCCGTCTATGGCAAAGGTGGCATCGGCAAATCCACCACCTCCTCGAATCTTTCGGCCGCCTTCTCCAAGTTGGGTAAGCGGGTGCTCCAGATCGGCTGCGATCCCAAGCACGATTCCACCTTTACCCTCACCAAATCGATGGTGCCCACGGTGATCGATATTCTCGAAACCGTGGACTTTCACACCGAAGAATTACGCCCCGAGGACTTTGTCTTCAAGGGCTACAATGGGGTGATGTGTGTGGAATCCGGTGGTCCGCCGGCAGGCACGGGCTGCGGTGGGTATGTCACGGGCCAAACTGTGAAGTTGCTTAAGGAGCACCACCTGCTCGAAGACACCGACGTGGTGATTTTCGATGTGCTGGGTGATGTGGTGTGTGGTGGCTTTGCCGCCCCCTTGCAGCATGCCGATTACTGCCTGATCGTGACCGCCAACGATTTCGATTCGATCTTTGCGATGAATAGGATCATTGCGGCGATCCAAGCCAAGGCCAAGAACTACAAGGTTCGTCTCGGCGGTGTGGTGGCCAACCGCAGCAAGGACACCGACCAAATCGATCGCTTTAACGATCGGGTTGGAATGAAAACGATGGCCCACTTCCCCGACCTCGATGCCATCCGCCGCTCCAGGCTCAAGAAGTGCACCATCTTTGAGATGGAAGCCACCCCTGAAGTAGAGGCTGTTCAGCAGGAATATCTCAATCTGGCCCAGCGCATGTTGGACAACGTGGAGCCCCTGGAGGCCGAATCTCTCAAGGATCGCGAGATCTTTGACCTGTTGGGATTTGATTAACCGCTAGCGCTTCAAAACCACTCGGCAACGGCAGAGTCCTGGCTGTTGCCCGCTGCATCGGGGGTGCTGCGGGAAAACTCGAGGGTGATGGAGCGGCGTTGCTCGCCATCGGCGGCAATGGCCGTGATCGGGTACACCTGCTGACCATCACGGAAGGGCACCTGCAACCGGAAGGTGCCATCGGCGGCCAAGGGCACGATCTCCTCGCCAATCCGCAGCGTTGCCGCGGGATCGGTGGCCCCGTAGACAATCAACTCGGCATCAGCCACTAGCCAGAAGCTGCGTTGGCGGGCCATCAAGCCGGCCCCGGACTCGTTGCGGCCACTGGCCCAAAGGCCGACTCCAGAGGCCTGGTTGCCGGCCGCTGAAGCCTGGTCGGCGTGGAGGTCGTGGAAGGCCTCCGATCCCCGTCCTACAACCTGGCGGCCACCGCTGGCCTGGAGGTAGAGCCGCTCATGCAAACCCGCCGCCAGCGCCGGGGGAGGGGTCATGGGCACGGTCTCAGCAGGGTTTTCGGTTGCGGGGGGATCGAGCAAAAAGGGAACGAAATGATCAGCAATCTCCTTGCTTGGGCCCACCGCTGGCATACGAGCAGGAGCCGAGACAGCCACCGATAGCCAGCCACCGCCAGCCAAGCGGTAGCCAAGCTCCACTTGATAGTCGCGATCACTCATGGGCACGGGGACAAACCATTCCCTCGCCAGGGCATTCACCAACAATTCCTGGAGGGTGTGCAGGTGCACTGACCCGGCCGGCAACCCGGTGACATCCCACACCCGCAGCACCAGCTGCTCTGCCTTCGCTGCGAGAACGTTCTGTCGATCCTGAGCACTGATCTCCCAGTGAACGAAAGCCCATTGGGGATCCCTGGGCAGAAACACCACGCTGGTTTCCAGGCTCGCTCGAGGTGCAGCACCCATCTCGGCTTCGAGGCGGTACAGGGGCTGGCCTTCTGGGGAGGAACCGGAACCAGCCATGGCCTGATCACACGCAACGTGGCGAAAGCATGCAGCCCAGGGAAGCCCTGGTGATCCCCGCCGTTAGTGATTGCCAACGCGACGCACCGACCCTGATGGGGCCTGGCGCGGCAGCCAACCGGACCATATCCCTGGCCCCACGGGCGAAGGCAAGGGTTCAAGGCGTTGAGAACGAAGGGGACAGCCCGTGGATCGCCCACCACACCATGCGGGCCACTGCAGCGCCACTGAAGGTCTTTAGCAAGTCTTCCCCCCCAAAGTGCTACTGCCGCCAACAAACGGCAGGACCGACAGGCCATCGTTGAGCCAAGCAGTAGGCCAATGACATGGACCAGAATCAGAACCAGAACCAAGGGACACCCTTGACATCACTGATGCGCTGGGATCGGGATGGAGAACTGTGCTCGGAGGATCTCGAACGCCTGCTAGTTCGCCTCCAGGCGCAGGACGGGAGCCAGCAAACGCACGACCCAACCTCAGCAACCAAGAGACAAGACGTAGGAACGCCCCGTAGCCGAACAGCCGAGGGACGGAAGAAGGCGCGCGAGCTGTCCAATCAGCTGGCACCGAGGTCAAGCACGACCTGAACCAGGACCAACCCCACCAGGGCGGATAGGGGTAGCAGGGCAGGCAAGCCAGATGCGACCACAGGGGACCATCAACAAAATCCCTATCCAAAGAGAATCTCAAGAGGGCGCCGTAGCGATACCCACCTCAAAGTTGACCTTCGTATTTTTTTATCGGTGTCTTTGCAAAATGCATCACTCCACTACGGCTGCATTCATCAGCCTTAGGCCGTAGCCCAGGGCTGATGAATGCAGAGGGCACTTCTGCTCCAGCTCTGGCAGCGCCTGGGAGTAAGAGGGTCGATTCTGAATTCTGTAGACCACAGCCTTCTGCAGCCATAAGTGCAAGTGCTGATTGCCTTCTGCCCTGGGCAAAATCAAGATGTCTGCAACCAAAGCGGAGGTGTCCGAATGGACGACACGCCACCCAATCAGCTTCCTTAGCAAGCTGCCCTTGGCCCCTGCTCCAACAGTCTCCACCTAACCGTGGGCTCGCCGACGGACGCGACACTGCATGAATCCGTCAACTCAGTCGGCAATCCAATGCACTGACCCATCGGTGCCCTAGGGGTCATTGCCGGCAGCTTCAGTTTTGTCTCGAGATAAGGAAGTGGTCGATGAAGCCGGTTCCGGTTTGGCGGGACCGGCTTTTTTATGGCCATGCGCTTTAGGTATTGGGCAACCATGCCAGACCTGCGCAAGACTTGATTGATTGAGCTGCTAAGGCAGGGACCATGCATCAGCACCTGCACCCGATCGAGGTCTCGACCAACGGCCCAGGCTTCACCCGTCTGAACGGGGAGCTCAACCGCTGGATTTGTTCCACTGGCATGCAACGGGGCGTGCTGCATCTGAGCTGCTTGCACACCAGCTGCAGTCTGACCATCAATGAGAACGCCGATCCTCGGGTTCTGACGGATCTGCAGGCATGGATGGATGCTGTGGTCCCTCAGGATGGCCGCGGTCCCCTCAACGGCAATGGCAAGCGCAGCCGCTATTTGCACGATGACGAGGGAGACGACGACATGCCGGCGCACATTCGTACGGCACTCACCGCCCAGACCATGACGCTGAGCATTAATCACGGGCAACTGCTCTTAGGGGTTTGGCAGGGGGTTTACCTGTGGGAGCACAGGGCGTTACCCCAGCGGCGGAGGATTGCCTGCCACGTCATCGGCGAGTAGGCAGCCCGGGCCGACATTCCATCGGGCGCTCCTTTGCCGAAGCCCGATTCCAGATGCCCCTTTGGCTTCCGACGATGGCCTGATCGCGGCATCAATCTCCCTTAATGGTCGACATATCGGCTAGTTTTGCTGGCAACTCGTAATCGATTAAATGGGCTTTCAATACATTGACGGATTGGCGACACCAAAAAATGTCGACACCCCGCTCTCTCCTTGATCGGGGGTGGGACTCCTGAAAAAGCATCCCATTCGCTGGATCAGATTGCAGTCCAAGGGCATGGCGGAGTTAGCTCAAGCGCACGGTTATCCAGCGACCAGTCATTCGTTGTCAGCGGCTTGACGAGACATGGATAAGTTTGTGTTGCCTTTGCGGACGGTAGGCGGAAGGTGATAGCTCCGGTGATAACTGCTCAGCTAAGGCGCAACTCTTTGCCGATGCGAGTAGCAGTTCTTCTCTGGATCGTCCATAGCGCGTGCTAGCGCGGAGATGGCGATGGATTCAGAAGCCGATCGAGCTGCTCATCTTCGAGTGCTGCAGCCTGCCATTGGTGATCGATTTACAAATTCCGATTTATAATCTAGGCCTCAATTGTTGAATTTATAGTTGCGGAACTGCTTGATGATTGCGGAACTGCTTGCGGAGCAATTAGCCTGTTGTGGCAACGCTTCTGGGCGTGTCTCCTTGCTCTATCTGCTTGCCCGGAGATCCAGCGTCTGCTTGGAAAACACTGTTGAATCCAGGTTGACCTGTGGCCGGCTTTGGGTGTGTCGTCCTATCGAGCGTTTTGTTGGAGTCGTTGCAAGGTTGAAATTGCCGCAAAATGGTCACCTCTGAGTCTTAGCTGCTCAATCGCTTCCTCCAAAACCTTGAGGTTGACCGGGGGCAAGGCCGACCTCAAATTTGCCAACCAGATCCTGATCCAGAAGCTCAACGGCTAGGGCCCTGCTGGGGTGCATCTGCAGCCATGTCTTCCTCAACGGCTTCCGCAACAGCCGCAACGGTCTGCTTGAGCTCTTCAGGATTGCCCCGGTTGCTGATCGTTCGATCAGCCAGCAGCCGTTTGCGCTCCAGGGGCCACTGGGCGTCGATGCGCCCTTGGGCCTCTGCTTGGGTGAGCCCATTGCGGGCCATCAGCCGCGCCAGCTGTTGATGCTCGTCGCAGTCGACGAGCCACACCTCGCTGCAGAGCCCTTCTAGGCCGACCTCAAACAGCAGCGGAATCATCAAGACCACCGCTGGCGGGCTGGCCCCTAGCGGCCCTTTGGTCAGGGTGGTGAGCTCTTGGTCAAAGCGCTGGCGCACCAGCGGATGCACCAGCTGCTCGAGCCAGTGACGTTCGGCTGGATCGCCAAACACGATGTGCGCCAGGGCAGGGCGATCGAGGGTGCCATAGCGCTCGAGCACCACCCGGGCCCCTTCAGTGCCTGGGGCCAGGGCCTGGCGGGCATATAGATCCGCATCCAGCACGGGCAAACCATGGTTCTCCCGCAGCAGCAGCCCCACCGTGCTTTTGCCTGTGGCAATGCCCCCGGTCAGGCCGATGCGCCGTTGGGGCCCTTGCCAGCGGGACCCTTGCCAGCTGGGCGATTCAGCCATGGGGGGTGGTCTGGGGGGCAGGCTTTATCCGATGCTCAGGTTCGCAGCATCTGTCCCCTGTGACCCATCCCTGGCTCCCAATCCCTGGTGGGGTGAGCGCCCCCAAGGGGTTCCTCGCTGCTGGCACCACGGCAGGCCTCAAGGCTTCGGGCAAGCCGGATTTGGCCTTGATCGTGGCACCAGAGGGGGCCGTGTGCGCCGGCACGTTCACCACTTCGGTGGTGCGGGCCGCCTGCGTGGATCTCTGTGCCGAGCGGCTGCAATCCAGGGGCGGCCGGGTCCGGGCGGTGCTCACCAACTCCGGCCAGGCCAATGCCTGCACGGGCGATCGGGGCCTGATCGACAGCCTGCGGGCCACCCAGGCCGTGGCCGATTTGTTGGGGCTGGCGGCTGAGGAGGTGCTGATTTGCTCCACCGGCGTGATTGGCGTGCCGATCCCCATGGACACCCTGATTGGTGGGTTGGATCCGTTGGTGGAATCCCTCAGCCCCGAAGGGGGCCAGGCAGCTGCCACTGCCATCCTCACCACCGATCTAGTCGACAAACAGATTGCTCTGGAAGCGGAGCTGGGCGGCCGCCGGGTGCGGATTGGCGGTATGGCCAAGGGCTCGGGAATGATCCACCCCAACATGGCCACGATGCTCGGCTATTTGAGCTGTGATGCCGGTGTGCCAGCTGATCTTTGGCAGGCCATGGTGCGGCGGGCGGTGCAGCGCTCGTTCAATGCCATCACGGTGGACGGCGACACCAGCACAAACGACTGCTTCCTGGCCTTTGCAGCCGGCGAGCCCCTGGGCCCTGGGCACTATGAAGCGTTGGAGCTCGGCCTGATGGCGGTGTCGCAACACCTGGCCAAGGCGATCGCCCGCGATGGCGAGGGAGCCACCTGCCTGATCGAGGTGCAGGTGGAGGGTACAGACAGCGATGCCGAGGCGATCACGATCGCCCGCACCATCTGCGGCTCCTCCCTGGTGAAATGCGCCATCCATGGCTGCGATCCCAACTGGGGCCGGATTGGGGCGGCGGCGGGCCGGGCTGGGGTGGCCTTTGATCCAGAAGCTGTGGCCCTTTGGCTCGGGGGTTTTCAGTTGATGCAGGGCGGCGAACCCCTGGCCTTTGATCGCGCCGGTGCATCCAGCTACCTGCGGGGTTGCCAGGCGGGAGCCTATCTCCAGGACGACACCGTGGCGATTCGCCTGGCGGTGGGCGATGGGCCGGGCCAGGGACGCGCCTGGGGGTGTGATCTTTCTGATCAATACATCCGCATCAACGCCGATTACACGACGTAGCCTCCAGGGCGATGGCTAAACCCCAATCTCAGCCTCCGGCTAAGCCTCGGCCCGGGGCCAGGATCCAGCCGATCCCCAAGTCCCGTTGGCAGGGTCCCCTGCTGGCTGGGCTGTGCTTTGGCTTGGGCTATGGGATCACCCAGCGCCTAATCAGCTTGCAGCTGCCCACCTTCGTGCAATTGGGCCAGGGGTTCGAACTCCGTGAGTTTCCGGGTACGGGTTTACAAAGTCTCAGGCTCAAGTTTGGAGCCGAGGCCCAGCCGATCCGCGAAGACCTGGAACTGCAGCAGCTGGATCAACAATCCCAGGCCCCAGACCCCAGTGGTGAGCTGGCCAAGGATGGCCTAGGCCAGGCGGAGACCCGTTCACAGAACGAGCCGAAGTCCGCCAACCTGGAAGCAATGGATGGCCTGGCCCCCCCCGAACCCCTGCTCCCGCCGCCTGCGTCTCCGCGCCCTGCCCCCACTCCTGCCCCCACCAAGCCCTAATGCCTGCGCCCCAAATCCTTGTTCAGGCTGTCCTGCAGAGACTCGGTGTTCGGGTCGGCAGTGGTTTGGCGGATGCGGCTGCCCACCTCTCGTTGTTGGCCCAGGATGCGCCTGAAAAGTTGCTCCACGAGATCCAGCTCTTTTGGGAGGAAGTGGAGCTCGAAGCCAATCACCTGGAGCATGGCGATGACGGCAGCATTGCCGATGTGGTGATGACCGATCCGTCAGCGCCAGAGGGTGTCCCCAACACGGCTGATCCCCAAGTCCAGATTGATGCGCTTAGGGCCCGGGTTGCCTCCCTGGTCAGCCGCCTAGAGCAGTCTTCCCAGGCTTCCCAGTCATCTTCTCCGCTCCAGTCGTCGTGATGGTGGGGAATTTGGCTGTCCTACGGCCCCTGCGTATTTGGTGGGTGGCGGTGGCCCTGATGGTGGGCCTTTGGTGGGACGGCCAGGCTTGGACCTACCCCGGGGGGGTGAGCCCAGAGCGACAAGCCCGCCGGCGGACTCGCCGGGCCCGCTGGATCACGCGCCAATTTCTGGCCCTGGGCTCCGCCTTTATCAAGTTGGGCCAGTTGCTTTCAGCCAGGCCCGATGTGCTGCCGGCCGAATTGGTGGAGGAGCTGGCGCGCTTGCAAGACCAGGTACCGGCCTTCGGTTTCGACGTGGTGCAAGGGCTGCTCGAGCAGGAGCTGGGTGACCGCTGCGCTGAGATTGTTGACTTGGAGGAACCCCCCCTCGGTGCCGCCAGCCTGGCCCAGGTGCATCGCGCCAGCCTGCGCAGCGGCAGGCAGGTGGTGCTCAAGGTGCAACGCCCTGGCCTGGAGAGGGTGTTCCGCGCCGACTTGGAGGTGCTGCAGCAGCTCGCGGCTGTGGTGCAGCGCCATCCCCGTTGGGGTCGGGGCCGGGATTGGGTGGGCATTGCCCAGGAGTGCCGCCGGGTGCTCCTGCGGGAGCTCGATTTCAGGCTGGAAGCCGAACATGCCGCCCGCTTTCGTCAGCAATTTTTGGACGATCCCGGCATCCGGGTGCCCGGGGTGATCTGGGAATTGAGCTCGCGGCGGGTGCTTTGCCTGGATTACTTACCGGGGATCAAGATCACCGATCGCCCGGCCCTGATTGAGGCGGGCATTAACCCAGCCTTGGTGGCCGAGAAGGGTGCGGCCAGCTATCTCCAGCAACTGGTGCGGTTTGGTTTTTTCCATGCCGATCCCCATCCTGGCAACCTCGCCGTGGCCGCTGATGGGGCCCTCATCTACTACGACTTCGGGATGATGGGGCAGCTCTCCAGTCGGCTGCGGGGTCGCCTCGGAGCCATGGTGCGGGCGGCCGCATCCCGTGATGCCAGTGGTTTGGTGGAGGAGTTGCAGGCCGCCGGGGTGATCGCCCCAGGTGTCGAGCTTGGTCCTGTGCGGCGCTTGGTGCGGGTGATGCTTAATGAAGCGCTGACGCCCCCGTTCTCCTCCAACGTGCTCGAGAAGCTGTCTGGTGACCTCTACGACCTGGTTTACGGCCAGCCGTTCCGCCTGCCCCCAGAACTCATCTTTGTGATGCGGGCCCTCTCCACCTTTGAGGGGGTCGGCCGCAGCCTGGATCCTGGCTTTAGCTTGGTGGCGATTGCCCGCCCTTACCTGCTGCCTCTCATGACATCCAGTGGTGGCGGTGCCAATGATCTGCTCAACGAACTCTCGCGCCAGGCCGCGGAAGTGGGCAGCCGGGCCCTGGGCATCCCCAAGCGCCTGGATGAAAGTCTGGCCCGCATTGAGCAGGGGGATTTACAGGTTCAAATCCGCGCTGGGGAAACGGATCGTCTGTTGAGGCGGATGGCCATCAGCCAGCAAAGTGCCGGTCAATCGGTGCTCTTGGGTGCCCTCGCCGTCGCCTCGGCCCTGTTGGCGGCAAGCAGCAGGCCAGCCCTGGTGGCTATCCCCCTGGTGGCAACCTTGCCGGTGGGATTGGGTTGGTTAAAACTCCAGGCCAAGCTGAATCGCGATGGCCGGCTAGATCAAGTAGGGGCCCAGAAGCCCTAGCGGGCTCAAAGGCCCTAGGCCTTGCCGCGGGGGCCCCGGTCTTCGGCTCCGGCGTAGATCGCCTGGCTACCCAGCTCGTCTTCGATGCGGAGGAGTTGGTTGTATTTCGCCACCCGATCGGAGCGGCTCAGGGAGCCGGTCTTGATTTGGCCAGCCCTCGTGGCCACGGCTAGATCGGCAATGGTGGTGTCTTCGGTTTCGCCGGAGCGGTGGCTGATCACGCTGGTGTAGCCGGCGCGGCCTGCCAGGTCGATCGCCTGGAGGGTTTCGGTGAGCGATCCGATCTGGTTCACCTTGATCAGGATCGAGTTGGCCACGCCCAGGTCAATGCCCCGTTGCAGCCGGGCCGTGTTGGTCACGAACAGGTCGTCGCCCACCAGCTGTACGGTCGCACCCAGTTTTTGGGTGAGCAGGGCCCAGCCATCCCAGTCGTCTTCAGCCACACCGTCTTCGATCGACACGATCGGGAAGCGGCTCACCAGTTGGGCGAGTTGGTCCACCATCTCGGCACTGGTGTAGCTGCCCCCACCAAAGTTGTAGCGGCCGTCTTTGAAGAACTCGGTGCTGGCCACATCAAGGGCGAGGGAGATCTGGTCGCCCGCCCGGTAACCGGCTTTCTCGATGGCTTGGATCAGCAGGTCACCGGCGGCGGCGTTGCTGGCCAGGTTGGGGGCAAAGCCGCCTTCGTCGCCCACCGAGGTGGAAAGGCCCTGGTCGTGGAGCAGGCCCTTGAGGGTGTGGAACACTTCGGCGCCCATCCGCAGGGCTTCGCGGAAGCTGTTGGCGCCATGGGGCACCAGCATGAATTCCTGGAAATCCATGTTGTTGGAGGCGTGGGCGCCGCCATTGATGACGTTCATCAAGGGGACCGGCAGCAGGTTGGCCATGGGCCCACCCAGGTAGCGGTAGAGGGGCAGGCCCACGCCATTTGCGGCAGCCCGGGCGGTGGCCAGGCTCACGGCAAGCACCGCATTGGCCCCCAGGCTCGACTTGTTATCACTGCCATCCAGCTCAGCCATGGCGCCGTCCACGGCTCCCTGGTCGAGGGCGCTCAGGCCGCAAAGGGCTGGGGCAATCCGCTCTTCGATGTTGTTGACGGCCTGGGTGACGCCCTTGCCGAAGTAGCGGCTGCCACCGTCACGAAGTTCGTGGGCTTCGTGGGCGCCGGTGCTGGCCCCGCTGGGCACGATTGCCCGTCCGCTGGCCCCACCTTCGAGCAACACTTCGGCTTCCACGGTGGGGGTCCCGCGGGAATCGAGGACTTCCCTAGCCACAACGGTGTCAATTACAAGGTCGAGGGAGTCGAACACGTAGGTGCGCTATCGAGTTGTCCTACAGAGGATCCTATGGGGCACCCCTGCCCTGCCAGATGTGCCAACGGGCACCGCTCGCGGCCCAGCTGACCAGAATGGGGCCACGATCTTGCCCCGTTCCCTCGCCCATGCGATTGCTGCACACCATGCTCCGGGTGGGAGATCTGGAGCGCTCCCTGACCTTCTATACCGAGGTGTTGGGGATGCGCTTGTTGCGCCGTAAGGACTATCCCGACGGCCGCTTCACCTTGGCCTTTGTGGGCTACGGCGATGAGAGCAGCACCGCGGTGCTGGAGCTCACCCACAACTGGGACACCAGCAGCTACGAGATCGGCACGGGCTATGGCCACATTGCCCTTGGTGTCGATGACATCCAGGCCACCTGTCAGGCCATGGCGGCCAAGGGTGGTCGGGTGGTGCGTCCCCCTGGGGCGATGAAGCACGGCACCACGGTGATTGCCTTTGTGGAGGATCCCGATGGCTACAAAGTGGAATTGATTCAACTGGCTTCCCGCGCTTGAGGTTGGACAGCGATGGTTTTTGAGCAAGCAGCCCGGGCAACCCCCTCGGCCAGCCTCACCAGCAACCCAGAACATTTCAGCGAGGACGCCTGGGAGCTCCTGTTGGCCTCCCAGGACACAGCCCGCCGCTGGCGGCACGGGGCCATGGATGTGGAGCACCTGTTGCAGACGTTCCTTGTGGATCGCCGCTTCGGTCCATGGGTTCAGTCCTTACCCATCGATACCAATCGCCTCCTGGATCGGTTGGAGGCCTTCTGCGTCGATCAGCCCCCAAGCACCAGTCGCGACCTCTACATCGGAGATGCCCTTGAGGATCTGCTGGAGGATGGGGATCAACGCCGGGCAGCATGGGGATCCCGGTTGCTCGATATTCCCCACCTGCTGGTGGCGTTGCTCGATGATCCCAGGATCGGTGCGGCCCTGTTGCAAGGTGAGGGTTTGACCGAGGCGGCCTTGCTCCAAGCCGTGCGCCGCCCTACCCAGCCCCAACCCCAAACCAAGGCCCCTGCCCCTGCCAGCGAAGCGGCGCCCAGCCCAGGGGCTGTCAGGGGGCCATCGTTGGGATCCACTCGGGCGCCCTCCAGCGAGCCGGAGGCGTTCCGCTTGGAATCCGAGCCCGATCAAGAGGGTGCATTGAGCACCTACGGCCGCGATCTCACCGCCGCGGCCAGGGCCGGGGAGCTCGATCCCGTGGTGGGTCGTGATCAGGAGATTCGCCTGCTGATTCAGGTGCTCTCGCGCCGCAGCAAAAACAATCCGGTGCTGATTGGCGAGCCGGGCGTGGGCAAAACGGCAGTGGCCGAGTTGTTGGCCCAGCGCATCGTGGCCGGCGAAGTGCCCGATTCCCTCAAGGGTTTGCGGCTGGTGGCCCTTGATCTGGGAGCTCTGGTAGCAGGGGCAAAATTTCGCGGTCAATTCGAGGAGCGGCTGCGGGGGGTGCTGCAGGAGGTGCGGGAGGCCGAGACCGGCGTGGTGCTGTTTATCGATGAACTCCACACCGTGGCGAACAGCGAGCGTTCCGGAGCTGATGCCAGCAGCGTGCTCAAGCCGGCCCTGGCCCGGGGCGATCTGCGCTGCATCGGGGCCACCACCCCTGAGGATTACCGCCGCACGGTGGAAAAGGATCCGGCCCTGGAGCGCCGCTTCCAGCAGGTGCTGATCAAGGAGCCGGGCCCCGAGACCAGTGTCGAAATCCTGAGGGGCCTCAAGGAGCGCTACGAGTTGCACCACGGCGTGGCGATTACGGACCAGGCCCTGGTGGCGGCCGCTCGCCTGGCGGATCGCTACATCACCGACCGTTGTCTGCCCGATTCCGCCATTGATCTGGTGGACCAGGCCGCGGCGAATCTGCGCATGGAGGCCACCTCCAAACCCCAGCGGATTGAAACGGCAGAAGCCGATCTGCGCCGGGTGGAATTGGCGTTGCTATCGGCGGAGGCGGCCCCTGAAGCCGAACGGGTTCAACTTCAGGAGCAACGCCGTCAGGCCACCGACGCCTTGCACCAATTGCAGGCCCGCTGGCAGGTGGAGCGGGACCGCTTGGCTGAGTTGCGCAGTTTGCTGCAACAGGATGAAGACCTGCGCCATGCCATCGCGGAGGCTGAGCGGGAGGGCGATTTGGAGCAGGCGGCCCAACTCCAATACGACCAATTGCATGGCCTGCAGGAGCGGCGCGACGCCCTAGAGGCGGAGCTGCGCGCTGATGAGCAAAGCCGCGAATCCCTGCTGCGGGAGCAGGTGGAAGCTGGCGATATCGCTGATGTGGTGGCCCGCTGGACGGGCATCCCCGTGCAGAGGCTGTTGGCGGGTGAGCGGCAAAAGCTGCTGGAGCTCGAAGCCCGGCTTGCTGAGCGGGTGATTGGCCAGCCGGAGGCGGTGGCTGCCGTGGCAGCTGCGATTCGGCGCGCCCGGGCGGGGATGCAGTCGCCGCGCCGGCCGGTGGGGTCCTTCTTGTTTTTGGGTCCTACCGGAGTCGGTAAAACCGAGTTGGCGAAGGCCTTGGCGGGCTCCCTCTTTGATGAGGAAGACGCCCTGGTGCGTCTCGACATGAGCGAATACATGGAGCGCAATGCCGTGGCCCGCTTGGTGGGAGCACCTCCCGGCTATGTGGGCTACGAGGAGGGCGGCCAGCTCACCGAGGCGGTGCGGCGCAGGCCCTATGCCGTGGTGCTGCTCGATGAGGTGGAGAAGGCCCACCCTGAGGTGTTCAACCTGCTGCTGCAGGTGCTCGATGACGGCCGACTCACCGATTCCCAAGGCCGCACGGTGGACTTCCGCCACACGGTGGTGATCATGACCAGCAACCTGGCCAGCCGCGCCATCCTCGACAAGGCGCGTGCCGCCCAAGGGGCGCCGCATGCAGCCCCAGCGGTGGATGATCCAGACAAGGCTTTGGATCAGGCTTTGGATCAGGCCTTAGATCACGCCATTGAACGGGCCCTGGCCTCCCACTTCAGACCCGAATTTCTCAACCGCATCGACGAGGTGATTCGCTTCCGGCCCCTAGAGCTCGCCGATCTCCAGCGGATTGTGCGCCTGCAATTGGCCGAGCTGGGTGGGCTTTTGGCCGAGCAACACCTGGCGCTTGAGGTGGATGAGTCGGTGGTTCAGTCCCTGGTGGAACAGGGGTACGAGCCGGAATACGGGGCCCGGCCCCTGCGCCGGGTGGTGCGCCGTCAAATTGAAAATCCCCTGGCCACCGAGCTCCTTGCCGAGCATTTCAGTGGCGCCAAGGGCGTGCGGGTTGAGCTGGCCGAGCCGCTCCGCTTTGTTCCCGTGCTTTGAACAGGTAACGACGTCCGGTAGGGTGTTCGTTTGCAGGTGCGCGGACGCCCCCGTGCGCGAGCGCTAGTGGACACCGATCTCCCTTCCGGGGGCCCGTCCGACGGGTCCCCATCCGACGAGCCAGCTCCCCAATCCCAAGCCCAGCTGGGCTTTGCGGCCGCCACGATGGCGGAATTGCGCAAAGTGGTTTGGCCCAGCCGCCAACAGCTCTTTAGTGAGTCGGTGGCTGTAATCCTGATGGTGAGCCTTTCGGCTGCGGCCATTGCCGCCGTCGATCGTTTCTACCGCTGGGGTGCCTCCCAGGTGTTCCGCTGAGTCTTTCCTTTCTGTGAGCCCCGTGTCCGAGACCCCAACCGACCTATCCCTGGACTCTGCGGAAGTGCTGGATCTAGCCGCCGCTGATGGGGGTTCCCCTCTGGAGGATGGCGCTGCCCCCGTGGCGGATCCGGTCGCTGCCGCAGCCGAAGCAGGCGAGAAGCGCCAGGTGGCCCGCTGGTACGCCGTGCAGGTGGCCTCCAGCTGTGAGAAGAAGGTGAAGGCCACCCTGGAGCAGCGGGCCGTGACCCTGGGCGTGGATAGCAAGATTTTGGACATCGAGATTCCCCAGACTTCTGGGGTGAAACTCAAAAAAGATGGCTCCCGCCAATCCACGGAAGAGAAGGTCTTTCCGGGTTATGTGCTGGTGCGGATGGTCCTCGACGAGGACACGATGATGGCGGTGCGCAGCACCCCCAACGTCATCAACTTTGTGGGCGCTGAGGAACGTCGGGCCACGGCCAAGGCCCGCGGCCATATCAAGCCCCGCCCCCTGAGTCGGCAGGAGGTAGACCGTATCTTCAAGCGGGCCGCCGAGAAGAAAGCCGTCGTTAAGGTCGACCTTACCGAAGGTGACCAGATCATGGTGACCGCTGGACCCTTTAAGGATTTCCAGGGCGAAGTGATCGAAGTGTCCGGCGAGCGCAACAAACTCAAGGCCTTGCTTTCAATCTTTGGCAGGGAAACCCCGGTCGAATTGGAGTTTTCCCAGATCAGCAAACAGAGCTAGGCGAGGGCCTTGCCCAGCGGCCGTCTCCCTGCGGAGGGCGGCCGTTTCCCGAACGTTCCTTCCCCAAGGGACGATCCGCAGTCCCGCCCAGTAGCCCGAGACGATGGCCAAGAAAGTCGTTGCTGTTATCAAGCTGGCCCTTAATGCCGGCAAAGCCAACCCTGCACCTCCCGTGGGCCCTGCCCTCGGTCAGCACGGGGTCAACATCATGGCGTTCTGCAAGGAGTACAACGCTCGGACGCAGGACAAGGCTGGCTATGTGATCCCGGTAGAGATTTCGGTCTTTGAAGACCGCAGCTTTACCTTCATCACCAAAACCCCTCCCGCTTCCGTGCTGATTTCCAAAGCAGCCGGTATCGAAAAGGGTGCCGCCACCTCCTCCAAGGGATCTGTTGGCGCCATCAGCCGCGCCCAGCTCGAGGAGATCGCCAAGACCAAGCTGCCCGATCTCAACTGCTCAAGCATTGATTCGGCCATGCGCATCATCGAAGGCACCGCCCGCAACATGGGCGTCGCCGTTAACGATTGAGTCCATTTCCTGTCCACCCCGCTGGGGGAGATCACAACGGCCCTGAATCGGCCAGTCCCGGATCGCTCGCACCCCATTCTTAACCATGCCAAAAATTTCCAAGCGTTTCTCTGCCCTGGTCACCAAGGTCGAGGACCGCGTCTACGCCCCTAATGAGGCCATTGAGCTGGTCAAGGCCAACGCCAACGCCAAGTTCGATGAAACGATCGAGGCCCACGTGCGCCTCGGCATTGATCCGAAGTACACCGACCAGCAACTGCGCACCACCGTGGCCCTGCCCCACGGCACAGGCCAGGCGATCCGTATCGCCGTGATCGCCCGTGGTGAAGCTGTTGCCGCCGCCAAAGCTGCCGGTGCCGACCTCGCCGGTGACGACGACCTGGTGGATCAGATCGCCAAGGGTGAGATGGAATTCGATCTCCTGATCGCCACCCCCGACATGATGCCCAAGGTGGCCAAATTGGGCCGGGTGCTCGGTCCCCGCGGTTTGATGCCCAACCCCAAGGCTGGCACCGTGACCACCGACTTGGCTGGGGCCATTAACGAATTCAAGGCCGGCAAACTGGAATTCCGGGCCGATCGCACCGGCATCGTCCACGTGCGTTTTGGTAAAGCCAGCTTCGATGAAGCCAAGCTGCTGGACAACCTCAAGGCCCTGCAAGAAACCATCGACCGCAACAAGCCCAGTGGTGCCAAGGGGCGTTACTGGAGGAGCCTCTATGTGACCTCCACCATGGGTCCGTCGGTCCAGGTTGATTTCTCCGCCCTGCAAGACATCAAGCAGGACGCCTGATCCAGGCTTCCCTACACCACGGATTCCCCTCTTGGTGTAAACTAATCGACTGGCTAACCCCAGAAGGGCACGCGCCCAACCCAAGACAGCAGGTTGCCTCGGTGATCCGGTTTCCGGAACGCCTTGTACATAAGTCCTGCCGAGGTCAACGCGACAGGTTTTAGCTCCCTCGGACTTCCCTAGCGGATGGTCGATCGGGTGCGGAGCATGCAGCGGCCTCGAAGCACGGTCGAAGCCAGTCCCCCGGGACTGTTCCAAAGACCGGGTTTGTTGGGGCCGCGTTCCCGGCTTGTTCCCCCGATCCGTTCCAAACCTATGGGCCGCACGCTGGAGAACAAGCAACAGATCGTCGAAGAGCTCAAAGGGCTTCTCGGCGAGGCCGAAATGGCACTGGTTCTTGATTTCAAGGGCCTTTCCATCAAGGAAATGACTGATCTGCGGACCCGTCTGCAGGCCAGCAACGGTGTGTGCAAGGTGACCAAAAACACCTTGATGCGCCGTGCCATTGATGGCAACAGTGCCTGGTCGAATCTCGATTCCCTGCTCACTGGTACCAACGCTTTCGTCCTTGTGAAGGGCGATGTGGGTGGTGCGGTGAAAGCCGTGCAGTCCTTCCAGAAGGACACGAAGAAATCGGAAGTCAAGGGTGGTCTTTTCGAAGGCCAACTCCTGTCCCAAGCCGAGATCAAGGCCATCGGGGATCTGCCCTCCAAGGAGGTGCTCATGGCGCAGATCGCAGGTGCGATCAACGCCGTGGCTACCAAGCTGGCCGTGGGCATCAACGAGGTTCCGTCCGGTCTTGCCCGGGCTCTCAAGCAGCACGCCGAAGGCGGTGCTAACTGATCGCTTTAAGCGATTTCGAGCTCCCTCGATCCGACTGTCTCCCAACAGATCTGTTGCTGATTCCCAACCATGTCTGCTACTACCGACCAAATTCTCGAGTCACTGAAGACTCTCTCCCTGCTTGAAGCTTCCGAGCTTGTGAAGCAGATTGAAGAGGCCTTCGGTGTGTCCGCTGCGGCTTCTGCTGGCGTGATGATGGCCGCTGCCCCTGCAGCTGCCGCTGAAGCCGTCGAAGAGAAGACCGAATTCGATGTCATCCTCGATGGCTTCGACCCTACGGCCAAGATCAAGGTGCTGAAGGCTGTCCGCGAGGCCACTGGCCTCGGCCTGGGCGAAGCCAAAGCTCTTGTTGAATCTGCTCCCACCCCGATTAAGGAAGGCATCCCCAAAGGCGAAGCCGAAACCATCAAGAAGGCCGTGGAAGAAGTGGGCGGCAAGGTCTCCATCAAATGATGGCCTGGGCCAGGCTTCGGCCTGGCCACCTCCCATTCAAGTCAGCCGGTTCCTGCGGGGACCGGCTTTTTTGATGGCCAGATTTTTGCTCAAGATCGGTGCAGTGCCGCTTGTGGAAGGCCAATAAAAAAGCCCCGCCAAAGGCAGGGCTTGAGAGTTAGAACGGTTTCCAGGAGTCTGTCCTCGTTTCGACCCCAGAAAGTCGTTCTGCACTCCTCACACAAATTAACCTTAAGGGTGGGATAAGGGGCTAACCAGGGAGCAGGGCCTGTCCTGCAACTGTCACTCCCGGTAGGGAATCACCTGGAGGGCAACAACGTCGCCCGGTCGCAAGCGGCTGGTTTGCAAGGGGGTTTTTAGGGAGGAGCCGGTTTGTGGCAGGCTGGTTTGCTGCTGGACTGGCTGCACCGGAGGTGGAGGCAGGGGCGTGAGGTCCCAGCTGGCGGCCTTGGCGAAGGGCAGCAGGGCTCCAACCCCGATGGTCAGGGCAGCGACAACTCGGCTGGCCCAGACGCGTTGGGTACCGATTTTCCATGGGCCGACTCGGTAAGTTCGGGGGGCGCAGGGTTCAGTGGCTCCGGCCATGGTTCCGGCTCCAGGCCCGACTGTGCTTCGGGGTTTGCAGTGTTATTAAACGAACCTTTGGGGGGTTGTCCAGTGGCCGCTGAGCCGGTAAGGGTTGTGGCAGCGGCCTGTGATGGGGCCTGCAGTGGCAATCCGGGCCCAGGGGGCTGGGGTGCCTTGCTGCGTTTTGAAGATGGCTCGGTGCAGGAGTTTGGTGGGGCCGATCCGGCGACCACCAACAACCGCATGGAGCTCACGGCGGCGCTGGCGCTATTGGAGGCCCTCAAGGCCCTGCCGCGCCATCCCGATTTAGCGATTCGGACCGACAGCAAATATCTGATCGATGGCTTTAGCAAGTGGATTCAGGGTTGGAAACGTAAGGGCTGGCGAACCGCTTCCGGGAGTCCAGTGCTGAACCGCGATCTCTGGGAGTTGCTCGACCAAGCCCGATTGGACGGCGTGCCCCTCATCCATGTGAAGGGCCATAGCGGTGATCCCGATAACGACCGTTGTGATGGGATTGCGGTGGCCTTCTCCAAAGGCCAGAAGCCGGTCCTGGCGAACGGGAGGGTTGCACTTGGTCAGCCGAAGTCCGATCGGGAAAGCCTGGGGGATCCTGCTCGGCCTACTGATCCAGCTCCCGGCGCTGATTTGGCACCGGCTTCGCTGCGGCAGTTGCTCACCCGCCTGGAGCTGGCTGATCGGCTAGCGGAGCGCGACTATGGCTTGAACCTGGTGGAACTGGCCCAGCTGGTCGAGATGCCCTTGAAGCAATTGGAAGGCAAAACCGAGACCTGGACTTGGCGGGATTGGCTGGTGCAGCCCGCCGATGGGGGGCGTTGGCGTTTGGCCCGTGCCGCGGGAGGATTGGGCCTAAGGGAGTAGGTCGGCGAGATGGCCAACGGCGCGCGTTCAACCGGCATGCTCTACGAGCGTTTTGTGGGCCCCCTCTTGGCGTCCGATGGGGGTGCCGATGCGGAGCAGCTCAGCCAGCTCACCCTCACGGCCTTGGGCCAGGCCTCCTTGCGGCGGAGCTGGCCCCTGGTCAGTGGTTCTTTGGCGGGCCTGGCCGCGGAGTTGCAGCGGCCCGATCCCCGGCTGGAGCAAACCCTGTTTGGCTGTCGGTTCAGCAATCCGGTGGGCTTGGCAGCTGGGTTCGATAAAAACGCTGTGGCGGCTGGGATTTGGCATTGCTTTGGTTTTGGCTTTGCCGAGCTGGGCACGGTCACTTGGCACGCCCAGGTGGGCAATCCCAAGCCACGGCTGTTTCGCTTGGCGGCCGAGCGGGCAGCGCTCAACCGGATGGGCTTTAACAACACGGGTGCCCAGGAGGTCAAGCGCACCTTGGAGCGCCAGCACTTGCCGCCCCCGGGCCAGCGGCAGGCGGTGCTTGGCATCAATCTCGGTAAATCCAAGATCACCAGCCTTGATCTCGCCCCCGACGACTACGCCTCATCGCTGGAGCTCTTGGCACCCCTGGCCGATTACGCGGTGATCAATGTGAGTTCGCCGAACACGCCCGGGCTGCGGGACCTGCAGGAGGAGGTGCTGCTGCGCCGGCTTGTGGAGCGCCTCAGGCGGCTTACGGCGTGCCCTCCCCTGCTGGTGAAGATCGCCCCCGATCTCGAGGATGACGTCATTGATGCGATTGCGCGGATGGCCTACGAGGAGGGGCTTGCCGGGGTGATTGCTGTGAATACCAGCATCAATCGGTTCGGTTTGGAGAATCGCCGCCTTGTTCAAACGGGCGGCACGTTGGCCACGGAGGCCGGTGGCCTCAGCGGCGCTCCGTTGCGCGGCAGGGCCCTGGAAGTGCTGCGCCGCTTGCGGGCCACGGCTGGCCCCGCCCTGCCCTTGATCGGGGTGGGCGGCATGGATTCGCCCCAGAGCGCCTGGGAGCGGATCACGGCGGGGGCTTCCTTGGTGCAGCTCTATACCGGTTGGATTTACCAGGGCCCAATTTTAGTGCCCCAGATCCTCGAAGGTTTCAGCCGCCAACTGGATAGCCATGGGCTTGCCCACCTCGGTGAGGCGGTGGGCTCTGGATTGCCCTGGCGGGAGTGAGAGTAGCCGTGTGGTGCCCCCTGCGATGACGTCCGCGATCCAAGTGGGGGAGCTTCCAGCCCTGATCCAGGAGTGGCTTCGCCAGGTTCGGCACCAACTCTTTCCCCAGAGGCTGCGCCTGCAGATTGACGATCAAGGGCTCAGTGTCCAGGTGCTGACCAGGGGCAAGGCCCCCATGCCCCCTCCCGTGGAGGTGCCCTTGCCGGTTGGGATTTGCCGTCAAGGGATTCCCCAGAACGGCGCCGCCTTGGGCGATTTCATCGGCGATTGGCTGCTGGAGCTGGGGCTGGTCGCTTGCCAGGTCGAGGCTGTTTTGCCCGGGGCTGTTTGCCAATGGCGCGTTGTGACCTGGCCCTTTGATGACCATCCCGACGACCCCCTCCAGGCCCTGCGCCAGCTCCAGATTGATCTGGGGGGATCCCTGCGGCTCGACCAGTCGTACTTGGGCTGGCAGCCCCTGCCGCCGGGCCCTGGGGCCCAGGCGCGCGCCTTGCTGGCGGCGGCCCCCAAGCCCGTGGTGCAGGCCTGGCAGGAGGTGTTCGCGGTGGCGGGGGTGAGCTTGCAGCGTCTGATCCCGGCCCAGGTGCAGCAACTGAGGGCCCTCCAACCGCTCTGGGGCGATGACGCCACCTCCGAACATTGGTTTCTTGAACTTGGCGTCGAGGGCAGCCGCCTCTGGCTGGTGGTGGATGGGGTTCCCGTGGCGGATTGGCCCTTGCCCGCCTGCCCTCCTGGGGCCGGCCCTGATCCCGCCTGGGCAGAGGCCTTGACCCGTTGCCAGTTGTTTTGGCGCCAGCAGGCGGGGCTCCGCCGGCCGCAGGACCCGCCTGCGGCCCAGCGCTGGTACTACTGGTACGACGGGCCTGAACCGGGTGGCCCTGAGCTTTGGACGCAGCCCTTGGCGGCCCTGGTGCAGCCCTGGCCCTTGGATCGGGTGGCGCTATCCGAGCGGGTGCCTGGTTGGGATCCCGCCGTCCCCGGGATGGATCTGCTCCAGGAAACCAGGGGTGATGAGCTGGGTCAGACCGCAGGGGCCGCGGATTGGTGGCCACCCCTGCTGCGGGGCGCGGCCAGCGGCGCTGCCCTGGTGGCGGCGATGGGGCTGGTAGCTGCTGGTTTGGCGGCGATTCAGGTGGGTAACCAGGCCGAGACTGACCGTTTGCTGCCGGTGCAGGCCCTGGCGGATGGCTTGCAGGCCAGGCTTCAAGGCGAGCGGCGGCGGCTGCGCCTGCTGCAGCGGGGCAATCAGGCCTTGGTCGCTGGTTTGGTGGCGGTGCGATCGGGCTCGGCCCTACTGGAGGATCTGCGCCGCCGCACCCCGGCCGGGGTGCAATTCACAGATTTAAAGGTGGAGCCGGCCTTGCTCCATCTCAAGGGCAGGGCCACCGATCCCCAGGCCTTTGCCCGGATCAATGCCCTGCAGTTGGCTCTGCAGGCGTCGCCGTTGTTCCAGCCCCAAGGGGTGCAGTTGGTCAAGGCCAACCGGGATGAGGCCCCGTCTGGCGCTGGAACGGCAGCAGGCGCTGGGGCGCGGGGGCGCCAACCGGTGGTGTTTGAGCTCACGGCGGCGTTTGCGGACCGCCCAGCCCTGTTGGATGGGGAGCAGTTGCGGGCGTTGGGAGCCGATGGCATGGCCCAGCGCCTGCTGTTGCTCCAACGGGCGGGGGTGCTGCCATGACCCCCCTGGAACGGGCAGCATTTTGGTTGCCCCTCTCGGTGGGCGGACTGGTGGCGGCCTTGGTGGGGGGCGGACTGGTGGCTCCCCAGTGGCAGCAATGGCAGGAAGGGCAAGCCCGGTTGGAGGCCTTGCGGGCCAGCGAAGCTCAGGTGCCCCTGCTCAGGCGCCAGTTGGCGGTGCAATTGGAGCAGCAGGCCAAAGCGGAGCACCAGCAGGAGCTCCTGGTGCAACTCATTGGGGGCACGGGCGACCTGGCCACCGTGTTGGCCCAGGTGGATCGGGTGGCAGGGCTGACGGGCGTGCAGCTGGACCTTTACGAACCCCAGGGGGCCCTCCCAGAGCCCCCGGCCAAAGCTGGGGCAGGGGCCCAGGAGAAAGCGCCACCACCGCCAGACCCCCTGGCGGTGGGAGGCCTAGGGCGGCAAACCGTGTTGCTCGCCGCCAAGGGCAGCTTCCCCCAGGTTTTGGACTTTTTACGGCGGATGGAGCGGCTGAATCTGTTGGTGGTCCAGAGCGACCTGAAACTCGTGTTGGATGACCTCAAAAATGGCGCCCCGGCAACGCCGGCCCCTGCGGCGGCTCCCCCTGGTCCTCAAGCCCCCCAGCCGGCGCAGAGCAAGCAGCCCGCCTTGGCCAACGGGCCCACCAAGGTGGTGTTGAAGCTCAATGTGTCTCTGTATGGCCTGGCGCTGCGGCCAGCGACAGCTCCCAAGAGCACTCTGGCTGCTCCGGGATAGCAGCGATACCATCTGGCCATCAAGGTGGGTTTGTGGTGCAACGCGTCTCAGGCTGGTCCCATCGGCTTCTCGTTGCTGCCACCGTTTCCACCGCTGCCTTGGTGGGGGGGGCTGGTGGCCCCGCCTTGGCCCAGGGCCGTCTGCAAATCCCGCCGCCGGTGCCAGGCGCAGAGGGTTCAACCGGTGCAGGCCCGAGTGCCGGACTGGTCCAATTGGCGGTGCGGCGGTTGCCCGATGGGGTGGAGTTGGTGATTGGCGGTACGGGAGCGGCCCCCCAGCTGCGCCAGAGCGTCGATGGCAGCCGCTGGCAGGGGCAGATTCTCACCAGTCAACCAGGGGCTTTGCGCTTTGGCGCCCAGCGGTTGTCGATGCCGGAATTGGGGCTGCAATTGGTGAGCCTGCAGGGCTCAGGCAGTTCCTACCAGCTCGAGATCCTGACCGCCAACGGCATGCCGTCGCGGCGGCCCACGGTGAGTGCCGATGGCCAGAATTTGATCCTCACCTTTGCAGCGCCTGCCCAGGTGGTGCAGCAGACGGCCCGACTCGATCTCAGCCAACCCGGCAGCATTCCCCTCCCCAGTGAGGTGCCCGCCCTCAGGCCCCGGGCCGTGGCGCCTCCCCTGGGTGACATGGCCGTGGGCTCGATGCTGTTGCGCAACCCATCGCTGCTGCAGGTGAAGGGTCCGCGGGTCACCTTGACCCTGAAAAATGCCCCCGCTAAGGATGCCTTGATGGCGTTGGCACAGATCGGAGGCTATGGCTTTGTCTATGTGGATAGCGACGGGAGTGCTGCCGCTCCGGCGGTGGGGGCCAATGCCCAAGGGGCTGCCGGGCCGAGTAGTCGGCTGGTCACGATCTCCTTTCGGAACGAAACCTATGCCAGGACCCTGAATTCCGTGTTGCTGGCTTCGGGCTTGCAGGGGAGGGTGGATGGGAATCTGATCATGGCCGGCCCCAGCATTGCGGGCAGAAGCTTCGCTCCCCAGCTCTCCAAGGTGTATCGCCTCAATCAGGTGTCGCCGAATTCAGCAGCTGATTATCTCGCCAATTTGGGGGCCACGGTCTCCAAGACCAACACCATCACCACCTCCGTTACCCAGGGGGTGGCCCAGGCGGCGGCGGTGTCCTCGGCGCCGAGTTCCCAAACCACCCAGTCCACAGAGCAGACCACGGTGGAATCATTCGGGGCCAAACAGGGTCCCTTGCTGGGCCTGCAGGCCACCACCGATCCCCGGCTGGGCACGGTGACCTTGATTGGCGATGCCCCGTTAATTGCGGTCGCCGAGCATTACCTGCGGCAGCTGGACCTGAGGCAGCGTCAGGTGGCGCTGTCGGTAAAAATCCTGGATGTCAACCTTGACAATGACACCTCTATTGCCAATAGCTTCGCTTTTAAATTTGGCAATAACTACATTGTGAATGATTCGGGCAGGTTCCTGGGGTCCTTTGGTAATGGTTATCCCACTGGAACGACACCGTCCGTTAACCAGCCAAGCGAGGGGCAGTTTATTGATTATTTGAGGGCGCAAATTGTTTCGACGAGTACGAAATTACTTGCTTCTCCAACCCTCATCCTTTCGGAGAATTCTGAGACGATTGCCGGTGGGGCTGAGGTGGCTGCGGCCACCGGCGCGGGTGGGGCAGGCGGTGCAAGTAGCGCCCTCTCAACGGCTTCGATTGGGCGGCCCCGGGCGAACGAGTCGTTTGTTACCGTTGGAACCAATGTGGTGACGGCCTATACGTCGAATCAGGCTACGGGCGGTAATACGGGTGGCGTGATTACTTGCACCCCGAGCTTTGGGGTTTCCGGGCTCACCTTGGGAGCTCGGGTCTCGAAGATTGATGACAATGGCTTTGTAACATTTACGCTATCACCGGCTGTATCTGCTGTCACGGGTAATCCGGTGCCCGTCCAAGGATGTGGATCAATCAATATTCTGAGTGTGCGCCGGTTGGATACCGGCACCGTGCGGGTGCGTGATGGCCAAACCCTGATCCTTACCGGTGTGATTTCCGATCAGGACATTGCCACGGTGACCAAATGGCCGATCCTGGGCGACATCCCCTTGGTGGGCCAGTTCTTTCGCTCCTCGGGGCGTAATCGCACTAAGCGTGAGCTCGTGATCATGGTGACCCCCAAGGTGATTAACGATGAATCTGGTGGGGTGTATGGCTATGGCTACCAGCCCGCCTCGACGCCGGCGCGCCAGTGGTTGGGCCAGGGGGCGCCATAGCGTTGGTCATAGCCCCCTAAAGACCGATCGGGAGCAGGGCCTTCGCCGCTAAAGGGCCGAGCAGCTTGAGCACCGCGCCGGCGGCCCCCAGGAATTGGCTGCCCATGCCGTTAGCGCTGGCCTCCTTGGCGGCCGGCTGGGTGAGGCGGTTGGCTGCATCCCGCAATTGTTTGGCTATCGGGGCTTCGCCCTGGTGGTCGTAGAGCGTGGCGGCATAGCGGAAATCATTTGCGGCGAGGACGTCCTTTCCCTGCTGGCCGCGGCTGATCCCCCGTGCCACCCAGCTCACGGCGGCCTCGGGTTGACGGCGGATGGCTTCGCTAAACCAGCTCTCCGCTGCCGGTGCTTCACCGGCTTGGTGGGCCTGCACGCCGGCATTGTGCAGTTGGCCGTAGCTCAACTGAGGATTGGCAATGCCCTTGGCCTGCTGCCAGTGGGCGTTGGCGAGGGCGCTCTGGTCGAGCAGGGCACCCGTGAGGTCGGCTTGGCGAAGATCGCTGCCCGCGAGCAGGGCACCCCGTAAATCGGCGCCCCGTAGGGAGGCTCCCACCAAGCTGGTGAATTGCAGATTCGCTCCTCCCAGGTTTGCCCCATCGAGTTGGGCCTGGCTGAGATTGGCCCGCTGAAGTTGGGCGCCGCGCAGATCGGCGTCGCGCAGATTGGCCAGCACCAGATCCGCGTCGCTGAGCTGGCAGCCCCTGCAGCGGCCTGATTCGAGCAGCCGCACCAGGGCCTCAGGCCCCGCCCAGGCTGCCGCCATGGGCAGCAGGGTTAGGGCCACGACCATTTGCAGGGCCCCTCGCCTTGGGCGTCCCATCAAACTGAGCCTGGGGCCGGGCCTGAGCATGGTCGTCTTCTAACGCCTCTGGGCTCACCTGGCGACTGGATTGGCTAGGGCTGGCTTCGTAGCCTGCTGCGATGGCTGCCGCTATGGGTCCTGCTGCTGTGATTCCTGAGTGCCACGGCGGCAACGTGGCTTCGGTGGCCCAGCGCTTGGGCTGTCAACCGGCCGACGTTCTCGATGCCAGTGCGTCCTTGGTGCCTTTTGCCCCTTCCGTGCGGATGGCTGCTGCCTTGCTGGCTGCCGCCTTTGGTTCTGCCCGGCGGGTCTATCCCGACCGGGGCTATGCAGGCTTTTGTGCGGCTGCTGGCCGTCTGCATGGCCTGCCCACCGGCGCCGTCCTGGCGGGCAATGGCGCCTCAGAGCTGTTGACCTGGGCCGCGCGGGACGCGGCAGCGGCGGGTCAAAGCGTGGTCTTTCAGCCCGGTTTTGCCGATTACGGACGGGCCCTGCGCTGTTGGGGTGGGGCGGTGCTTCCCCAGCCCCTGGAGCTGGAGTGGTCGGCTGACTTCCCCGCGCCCTTGCCAGCGCCGGCCCCGGGGGCGGTTTTGTGGATCACCAATCCCCACAATCCCACCGGTCGCCTTTGGAGTTGCGCTTCCCTCGAGCCCCTGCTGGAGCGCTATCGCCTGGTGATCTGCGATGAGGCCTTTTTGCCGCTGGTGCCTGGTGGGGAAGCCCAGTCGCTGATTCCCTGGCTCAATCGCTACCCCAACTTGATTGTGATTCGCAGCCTCACCAAGCTCTACGGGGTGGCGGGCTTGCGTTTGGGCTACGCCTTGGCGAGTTCGGAGCGGCTCAAGCGCTGGGCGAGCTGGCGGGATCCCTGGCCGGTGAATGGCTTGGCGGCGAGCTTGGGGGAAGGGCTTTTGGCGAATCCCCAGCGCTATGGGCGGTGGTGCGGTCGGGCCCAGGCCTGGGTTGCCGCGGAAGGGGCTTGGCTCGCTCGGCAGTTGGCTCGCTTGCCTGGTTTGGTGCCGATGCCCTCGGCGGCCAACTACCTCTTGATCCGCTCTAGCCAATCCCTGCAGCCCCTGAGGGAAGCCCTGGAGCAGCGTCACCGGATCCTGCTGAGGGATTGCCGTTCATTCCCTGAACTTGGCGAGCATTGGTTGCGGCTGGGCTACCAATCCCGCCGCAACAATCGGCGCCTGGTGGCGGCCCTGGCCGAGGAAGGGGGGCGGCTGGGGTTGGCTTAGGGGGCTCAACCCTGGGGCACCAGTTGCTGTAGTAGCTGCACCAGTTGTTGATCTGCCTGGGTGTGGGCGAATTGATGCATGCCTGCCCCCATCGCCTCGAGGGGATCAGCTGGGGGGGCGGCCCCGCGCAGCCGGGGGCCGAGCAGGCGCCAGAGGGTGCGCCCCAGGGCGGGAGCTTCCGGGCCGTGTTGGTGCACGATCACGGCCGCACCCAGGGCGGCTGCAGCGGCGGCATTGGCCTCTTGGTGTTGGTCGGCGGCGGCGGGGTAGGGCACCAGAATGGCTGGGGTACCGCAGACGGCCAGTTCACTCAAGCTGCCGGCGCCGGAGCGGCTGATGGCCAGGTCGGCCTGTTGCAGCAGCGCTGGGATCTCGTCGGAGAAGGGGCGTTCCACCACCCCGGCGAGGGTGTTTTGGCCGGCTTCCGGGTCGTTGTTGCCGGTGAGATGCACCACCCTGACCCCATGGGCCACTAGAGCCTGGAACAGGGGCCGCACCATGCGGTTGAGGCCCACGGCCCCCTGGCTGCCGCCCATCACCACCAGCAGGGGCCCCTGGCCCTGGGGCACCCAGGGGGGTAGGGCCGTTGCGTTCAAAAACTCTCTCCGCACCGGGGTGCCCGTGACCACGGCCTCGCATCCCCGCAGCCGCTGGGCCGCCTGGGGCAGGCCGATCGCCAGGCGGGTGCAATGGCGGCCCAGGAGCCTGGTCACCTTGCCTGGCATGGCATTGCTTTCGTGGAGCACCACAGGCACCCCGCACCAGCGGGCCGCCAAAATTGCCGGGGCGGCGATGTAGCCACCGGTGCTGAACACCGCAGTGATCTGCTCGCGGCGAATCAGGCGCCGCACGGCTTGGATCGCCTGGAGTAGCTGGAGCAGGCTGAGCACCTGGCGCCAACCCTTGCCCTGGAGGCCACCGCAGCGCACGGTGTGGAGGGGGTAGCTCTTGGGCACCAGCTGCCGCTCGAGTCGATCGGGCACCCCCAGCCACTGCACCTGCCAGCCCTTCGGCATGGCCTCGGCAACGGCGAGGGCCGGAAAGAGGTGGCCGCCGGTTCCGCTTGCAGCAATCAAGAGCCGGGGCATCGGCAAAGCCTGGGGGCCGGCCTAACTTAAAAGCCGTTTCAACAGGCTCGATGCCGCGTTTTTGCTTGGGTTCCCGGTTCCGCTTGCGGGCCTGGGCGACGGCCGTGCTGGCCCTGGGGGCTTCCGGGCTCCTGCCATCGCCGCAGACTCCAGCTGCCGCAGCGGCAGCTGCGGCCAAGGCGCCCACAGCGCTCCAGTTGAAGGCCCTCGAACGGGCCTTCAACGGCCGTGGCGAACTCTCCGCGGTTTTGGAGGCTGGGCCTGGTTTGGATCCCACCTTGGTGGGGTTGCGGCGCCGCAGCCTGCTGAAGGACTTCCCTGATGCCCAATGGCTGGTGAGTCCTGGTGCTCCCCTCAAAGATGGCACCGCTACCACCCAGATCAAGGTGGTGGGCAGCCGCAAGGAGGGTTCCCATACCTATGCCTTTGAGGCGGTACAGCTGCTTGCCCTCAGCAGTGATGGCGCTCGGATTAATAGCCAAAGGGTGATCAAGGAGCAATCCCTGCTCCATTCGGCCGGTGTCCTATTGCCCGTCAGCCTGCTGATCCCCGATGCGGTCCTCACGGGCCAGCGCTACGACGTGGATGTGGTGTTTGACGATCCGCTCGATGGGGCCGTTCTCGCTGGGGGGCTGTCGGCCCTCACCGATTCCCAGGCGAACACCCTGGCCAGTCCCAGTCTCCAGCTCGGCGCTTTGGGAGGTGGAGGGTTGTTTAAAACCGTCCAAGCCCCGCTCACCCCTGGCGACCAAACCTGGGCCGTGTTGCTGGTGCACCCCAAGGGGATCGTGACCGCCACCAAGCGGGTGCGGGTGGTGGCAGACCAGGCGGGGCTGACTCCCTAGGGGAACCGCCTGGGCAGCGAGGGTGCTTGCCTCAGTCAGATCTGGTCACATCTGCAAGGTGATTCAGGAGCATTTCAGCCGGCGGCAGGCGTGAAGATGAGTTCGTCAGGTCCTCACCACCCTTCCGAACGATCCATGGGTTTACGCAACTCCAAAACCCTTTCCGCATTCAGCACCGCCTTGCTGCTGGGTGGCACCGCTCTCACGGGCATGGCGCTCACTGGACTACCAGCCTTCGCCGAACCGGCCACGGCCTCCTGGTCTGGCCAGGGTAGTGAGCAGGTCCAAAAATTTAAGAGCCAGCGGCTCAAGGCCTTCACAGCGATGGGCCCCGCCCAGCGCCAAGGGTTCTTCCAGGCCCAACGCAGCCTGGAAGAGCGTTTTTATCGCCAGCGCCTGAGCCAGCTCAACCAGAGTGAGCGGTGCCTCGATCAGGCCCGTGGCCAGAGTGGCGTCGACAGCTGCCTCCAAACCGCCCAGCAAGCCCGCCGGGACTTGCGCCGCCAGGAAATGGCGGAGTGGCAGGCCGTCAACGAGCGCTTTGGCCTGCCTACCCCCCAAGGGCGTCGGATCTGAACCTGCCAATCAAAAGGGCCCCATCAAAAAAGGCCCACAAAGGCCCCTGGATCAGGCCTCGTCGAGGGCCGCCACGCCTGGTAGCACCTTGCCTTCGAGCAACTCCAGGCTGGCGCCACCGCCGGTGGAGATGTGGCTCATCTTGTCGGCCACGCCCACCTTCTCCACGGCAGCCACGGAGTCACCACCACCAATGATCGTGCAGCAGCCCTTGGCGCTGAGGTCGGCGAGGGTGTGGGCGATGCCGTTGGTGCCGGCAGCGAAGGCGTCGAACTCGA
Source organism: Synechococcus sp. UW140 (assembly GCA_943373125.1). Classification (GTDB taxonomy): domain Bacteria; phylum Cyanobacteriota; class Cyanobacteriia; order PCC-6307; family Cyanobiaceae; genus Cyanobium_A. The sequence goes on along the minus strand of CALSBG010000006.1, from coordinate 80,628 downwards.
ACACGCCCATGGGGCCGTTCCAGATCACGGTCTTGCAGTCGGCCAGGGCGTCCTGGAAAGCCTTGATCGAATCGGGGCCGATATCCAGGCCCATCCAGCCTTCGGGGATGGCGTCGATGGCCACGGTCTGACTGTTGGCGTCAGGGGCGAAGTTGTCGGCAAGTACCACATCGGTGGGCAGCAGCAGCTGCACGCCCTTAGCTGCGGCTTTGGCTTCGAGTTCCTTGGCCAATTCCAACTTGTCTTCTTCCACCAGGCTCTTGCCCACGGCCAGGCCCCGGGCTTTGTAGAAGGTAAAGATCATGCCGCCGCCGATCAGCACCTTGTCGCACTTGTCGATCAGGGCTTCGAGCACGCCGATCTTGGAGCTGACCTTGGAGCCGCCCACGATGGCGGCCAGGGGGCGCTTGGGCTCATCGATGGCGCCCTGCAGGTATTGCAGTTCCTTCTCCATCAGCAGTCCGGCCACGCTGGGGCTCAGGTGATTGGTCACACCTTCGGTGGAGGCATGGGCCCGGTGGGCGGCGCCAAAGGCATCGTTCACGTACACGTCCGCGAGGGCGGCGAGTTGCTTGGCAAAGCCTTCGTCGTTGTTCTCTTCTTCGGCGAAGAAGCGCACGTTTTCGAGCAGCACCACAGCGCCTTCGGCCATGGCGGCCACCTTCGCTTCGGCATCGGGGCCGATGCAGCTATCGGTCTTCTCCACCGGTTTGCCCAGCAGTTCTCCCAGGCGGGCTGCCACGGGGGTGAGCCGCATGGATTCGTTGACTTGGCCCTTGGGACGGCCGAAGTGGGCCGCCAGGATCACCTTGGCGCCATGGCCGGTGAGGTGGTTGATGGTGGGCAGGGCGGCCCGGATCCGGGTGTCATCGGTGATGGCACCGGTGTCATTAAGCGGTACGTTGAAGTCCACCCGAACCAGCACCCGCTTGCCGCGGAGTTCATCAGCCGACAGGCTGGCCAGGGATCGCTTCGCCATGGGGCTGCGCTCGAGCTAAGGGAGGGGCGAGATTAACCCCCGGGCTTCGGATACCCCCTGGTGGGGCGAGTGGCCGGATTTGCAACCCCTACCCAGACTGGGTTTCATGACCAGTCTGGGGCAGTCCTACCCCCCATTGCTTGCCATGTTTGCCAGCGTTCTCTTTCCCATTGATCGCAGCCGCCAGGCGCGGGAAACGGCAGCAGTGGCGTTGCAGTTGGTGCAGCAGCACAACAGTCAGTTGGTGCTGTTGTCGGTGGTGGAGCCGGATCAAGACGATCCAGGCGAGGTGGCCCGCCTGCTTCAGGAGGCCAAGGCCAGTTTTGAGCAGGCCGGCGTCGCTTGCCAGGTGATCGAGAGGGAGGGCAAGCCCGCCTTTGTGATCGGTGATGTGGCGGATGAAATCAACGCGGATGTCATCGTGATGGGAACGCGCGGCATCACCCTGGAGAACGATCACGAGAGCACGGCGGCAAGGGTGATCCAATTGGCGCCCTGCCCGGTGTTGGTGGTGCCTTGATGGATCTCCCTGAGCTGCCGCTCCAACTCCGCGTCAATGCCCCGGCCATTCAGTGGTATCCAGGCCACATTGCCAAGGCTGAGCGTTCTCTCAACGCCAATCTCGCCAAGGTGGATTTGGTGATTGAGGTGCGCGATGCCCGCATCCCTTTGGCCACGGGCCATCCCCGCTTGCAGCGCTGGATCCAGGGCAAGCAGCATCTGCTGGTGATCAACCGCCTCGACATGGTCCCGGTCCCTGTACGCGCCGCGTGGGACGCCTGGTTTCGCGCCCAGGGCCAGACCCCCTGGTGGTGCGATGCCAAGACAGGCACGGGGGTGAAGCAACTCCAGCAGGCCGCCATTCGGGCCGGGAGTGCCCTCAATGAACGGCGCAGGGGGCGGGGGATGAAGCCCCGGCCGGTGCGGGCCTTGATGCTGGGTTTTCCCAATGTGGGCAAGTCGGCTCTGATCAACCGGCTGGTGCGTCAGAAGGTGGTGGACAGCGCCCGCCGGGCCGGGGTTACCCGCACCTTGCGCTGGGTGCGCCTGGGTCAGGATCTCGACCTGCTCGATGCCCCTGGGGTGCTGCCGCCCCGGCTGGACGACCAACAGGCGGCCCTGCGCCTGGCCCTCTGCGATGACATCGGCCAGGCGGCCTACGACACCGAAGCGGCAGCCCTGGCCTTTGTGCAGCTGTTGGTGTTGCTCGAAGGGGTGCCCCAGTCGGGGGTTCCGGTGGGCCTGCTGGAAAAGCGCTATGGCGTGGCTTTGGGCTCCCTGCCAGGCGGTGGCCCCGACCGGGAGAGCTGGCTGCTGGCCGCGGCTGAGCGCCATAGCAGCGGCGACACCCTGCGCATGGCCACCAAGCTCCTCGACGACTATCGCCGTTCCGCGCTGGGGGCCATTGCCCTCGAATTCCCGACCACCCCCGCCCCCGCCCCTGCGAGTCCAGTAGAAGCGGCAACGTCATGACGGCGTTTGGTGAAGGCGAGGGGGAGCTGCTGACCCTCCACTACCCCAAGCCCTTGCCGATGCGGCTCGATCGCTGGCTGGTGGCCCAGCGGCCGGAGCAGAGCCGGGCCCGCATTCAGAAGTTCATCGATGCCGGCTACGTGCGGGTGAATGGGGTGTTGGGCCGCGCCAAGACCCCCCTGCGCCCTGGCGATGAGGTGCAGCTTTGGATGCCCCCCCCCGAGCCCCTGCCCTATCTATTGGCCGAGGACATCCCCCTGGATGTGCTGTTTGAAGACGGGCATCTGATCGTGCTCAACAAGCCCGCCGGCCTCACGGTGCACCCGGCCCCCGGCAATAAGGACGGTACCTTGGTGAATGCGTTGCTGCACCACTGCCCCGATTTGCCCGGCATCGGTGGGGAGATGCGCCCCGGCATCGTCCATCGCCTCGATAAGGACACCACCGGCTGCATCGTGGTGGCCAAAAGCCAGGAAGCCCTGGTGAAGCTGCAGGTTCAAATCCAGAAACGCATCGCGTCCCGCCAGTACCTGGCGGTGATCCATGGGGTTCCCAAGGCCGACGAGGGCACGGTGATTGGTGCCATTGGCCGCCACCCCATCGATCGCAAGAAATACGCGGTGGTCAGTGAGGGCGGCCGCCATGCGTGCACCCACTGGAAGCTGGTGGAGCGGTTGGGGGATTACTCCCTGCTGCGCTTCAAGCTCGACACCGGCCGCACCCACCAGATCCGGGTCCACTGCGCCCACATCGGCCATCCGATCGTGGGGGATGCCACCTACAGCCGCTGCCGCAAGCTGCCGATCGCCCTCACGGGCCAGGCCTTGCATGCGGTGGCCCTGGGCCTGGATCACCCGATCACGGGTGAACGCCTGCAGTTCGAGGCACCCCTGCCGGCGGTGTTTGGGGCCCTGCTGGCGGCGTTGCGGCGGCGACAGGCTTAGGCCAAGTCCCCTTTGGAGGGGCTGTAGCTGCCCTGGCTACCTTTCGCAGCCCGATCTTGGCTGACACTGGCGGCGCTGAGGTTGGCTGGGGTCATGGCGGGTGAAACGGTCGGGTCTGTGCAGGCGCTGTGGCGCTACCCGGTGAAGTCGATGCTGGGGGAGCGGCTCCAGCGGCTGGAGGTGGGGCCGGGCGGTGTCTGCGGTGACCGGGGCTATGCCCTCTGGGATCCGGCCCTGGGCCGGGTGGCCAGTGCCAAAAACCCCAAGCTCTGGCGGGGCCTGCTCGACTACCGCGCCAGCTATGCCACCGAGCCCTTGCCCGGGGCTCCCCTGCCGCCGGTGATGGTTGAGTGCCCGCCCCTGCCTGGGGAGACGACCACGCTCAGCAGCAGCGATGCCGACCTGGCCGAGCAGCTCTCTAGGCGCCTAGGCCGCCAGGTAACCCTGCTGGATCGTCCTCCTGAGGCGGCCAGTCTTGATCAGTACTGGCCCGACGTGGAGGGCCGTGATTTCCAGAACGTCACCAATGAGCTGGTGCTTTCCGAGGGCAGCTTCTTTGACGCCTGTCCAATCCACGCGATCAGCACCGCCACCCTGGAGCGGCTGCGCCAGCTCGAACCGGCCTGCGACTTCGCCGTGGAACGCTTCCGCCCCAACCTGTTGATTGCCCCCAGCGGCGCTGTCGCAGGCTTTGTGGAGGAGGGTTGGGTCGGGGCCACCTTGCGCATCGGCGACCAGCTCGAGCTTGCCGTCAATGGCGGCTGCCCCCGCTGCGTGATCACCACCCTGCCCCAGGGGGATCTGCCCGAAGACCTGGCCATCTTGCGGGCCACAGCCCGCCATAACCAGGTGGTGGCCGGCATCCGCCTTGGCGTGGTGACCCCGGGGCCGATGGCGCTGGGGGATCCGGTGCGGTTGATTGCCTAAAGCCGGCGGCGAGCCAAAAGGTCCCCCGGATCGGCCTAACTTGAGCATCCCGCCCCGATGGGAACAACCGCCTGTGGCGTCCCAACCCCCTGCCCAGCCGGCCCCCCAGGCGGCGCCAGATCCCGATCCCGGCCCCTCCAGTGCCGCCGAAGCGGGCGTGCCTGGCGTCGGTGGCGGCTGGCCCCTGATCGATGGCTGGGCCCGCGCCAGCCTCTCCCCCAGCGGTCTAAGGCTCTGGCAGACCCTCAACCACCGCAGTGCCTGCCTCTCCTGCGCTTGGGGTACGGGCGGTCAGAACGGTGGCTTTCGCGATGAGCTGGGTGAACCGTTGCAGCGCTGCCTCAAGAGCGTCGAGGCGATCAGCGCCGAGCTGCAGCCGGCGGTGCCGGATGGGGTGTTCTCCGGCCGCAGCCTCACCGAGCTCCAGGCCCTGGAGTCCTCCGCCTGTGACCGGCTCGGCCGCCTCAGTCGGCCCCTGATCCGCCGCGAGGGGCGTGACCACTACGAGCCCCTCGACTGGCAGGAGGTCTTTGCCCTGACGGCAGGGGCCTTGGCCCAGCCGCCGCAGCGGGTGGCCTCCTACAGCTCCGGCCGCTCCTCGAATGAGGCCGCCTACCTGCTGCAGTTGCTGCTGCGGGCCCTGGGTTCCAACAACCTTGCCGACTGCTCCGACCTTTGTCACGCTCCTTCCACGGTGGCCCTGAACCGGGCCTTCGGGTCGGGCACCTCGATGGTGAGCCTGGAAAGCCTGCAGCAAGCCGATTGTGTGGTGCTTGTGGGCTCCAATGCCCCCGCCAACCACCCGCGGTTGATGAACGAGCTGATCCGCCTGCGCGAGCGCGGCGGCACGGTGATCGTGATCAATCCGATCCTGGAGGTGGGGCTCCTCAAGTTCGGCTCGCCCGCCTTTCCGATTCGCTCGCTGCTGCAGGGATCGGAGGTCGCCTCGATCGTTTTGCAGCCGATTCCCGGTTCCGATACGGCCGTGTTCCTTGGCATCCAGAAGGCGCTGCTGGAGAGCGACGCGATCCCCTGGGAGTTCGTCAAGGCCCATAGCGATGGCTTGCAAGCCCTGGTAACGCAGCTGGAGCAGACCGATTGGCCGGCGATCACCAACAGCTGCGGCCTCAGCCGCGAGGAACTGGAGCTGGCGGCCCGCCGCATGGCCGCAAGCCGCGCCGTGGTTTTCGCCTGGGCGATGGGAATCACCCACCACGTCAATGGCACCGACAACGTGCAGGCCATCATCAACACGGCGGTGCTGAGCGGCAACGTCGGCCGGCCCGGGGCGGGCACGATGCCGATCCGGGGCCACTCCAATGTGCAGGGCTTCGGCTCGATGGGGGTGACGGTGAAGCTCAAGGAGCCGATGCGGCTTGCCCTTGAGCAGGTGCTGGGCCGGCCCCTCAGCCCGGTGCCGGGCTACGACACCCGCGCCCTGATTGAGGCGGCCGATGGGGGCCAGGTGGACAGCTTGCTGTGCCTGGGCGGCAACCTCTATGGCGCCAATCCCGATAGCCACCAGGCGGGCCGGGCCCTAGGTCGCGTCGACACGATCATCTATCTGGCCACCAAGCCGAACACCGGCCATTTCCATGGCTTGGCCGCCCGCCAAACGCTGCTGCTGCCGGTGTTCAACCGCTTTGAGATGGCCCAGCGCACCACGGTGGAATCAGGTAACAACTGGGTGCGCCTCAATGAGCCGGGTCGCACCCATCTCCAGGGCAGCGACCTGATCAGCGAGGTGGAGTTCCTGGCCGAACTGGCCCACCGCCTCCTGGACCACCGCCAGCAGGGTGAGGAGCTGATTGACTGGCGCCGGCTCCAGGACACTGCCTACGTGCGCCAGCTGATTGCCCGCACCGTGCCGGGTTACGCGGCGATCGGCACCATTGATGCCAGCTGCCAGGAGTTCGCGGTTGAGGGGCCCCTATTTAGCCAGCCCCACTTCGCCACGGCCAACGGCCGCGCCCAGCTGCTCAACACGCCGCTGCCGCAGCTGGAACTTCCCCCTGCCGACCATTTCGGCGGTCTGGGCGCGGATGAGCGGGGGTTGGTGCTGGCTTTGATCACCGCCCGCAGCTACGGCCAACACAACACGGTCGTCTACAAGCAGGGCGACAGCTACCGCGGCATGCCCCACCGCAACACGATCCTGATGAACCGCGCCGACCTCCATAGCAGCGGCCTGGAGGCCCATCAGCGGGTCACGGTCCAGGGTGAGGCTGGCTCGCTGGAGCAGGTGGAGGTGATCCCCGGGGCGATCCGGGCCGGGGCCGCGCTGATGTTTTATCCCGAGGCGAATGTGTTGATGCGCCCCTTGATCGACCCCGCCAGCGGCACGCCCGCCTTCAAGCGGGTGCCGGTGCTGGTGCGTTCGGGAGCTGCCCGGTCGCACTCTCCTGGGGCCTGGCCTGAGCCAGGGGTGGCCCTCAAGCCAGGGCCGGCAGCCGCGGGAAGGCGGCCACCAGGCTGCGGGTGATGGCGGCCTGGGGATGGGCCAGCAGCTGGTCACCAGGACCCTGCTCCACAATTCGGCCGCCCTCGAGCACGATCACCCGCTGGCAGAAGCCACTGGCCACGCCCAGGTCGTGGGTGACAAAGATCAGGCCCAGGCCTAGGCGGTTTTGGAGATTGCGCAACAGGGCCAGGACCTCCGCCTGCACTTCGGCATCGAGCATGCTCACGCTTTCATCGCAGAGCAGCACCTGGGGCTCAAGGATGAGGGCCCGGGCGATGGCCACCCGTTGCTGTTGGCCGCCCGAGAGCTGGCGGGGTAATCGCTGTTCAAAGGCTTCTGGAGGCTCTAGGCCCACGGCACCCAACCAGTGGCGGGCCCGTTCGCGGGCTTGGCTGCGTCTCGCCAGGCCATGGATCAGCAGGGGGTCGGCGATGGCATCGCCCACGCTCATTTGGGGGTTGAGGCAGGCCAGGGGGTCTTGAAACACCATCTGGATGCGCCGGCGTTCCTGGCGGAGAGCGGCCCCTTTGAGGCGGCGTAAATCTTGGCCTTCGAGCCGCACGCTGCCGCCCCGCACTGGCGTGAGGCCCATCAGGGCGCGGCAAAGGGTGCTTTTGCCGCAACCCGAAGCCCCCACTAGCCCGATGGTTTCCCCCCGCTGCAATCGCAAACTCACCCCATCCACTGCCGGCAGCCAGCGCCGCTGCCAGGGCAGGGAGGGCAGGGGATGCCAGCAGCGCAACGCTTCAATCTCCAGGAGCAAAGGAGCAGCGGCCGGGGCCTGGCCCAACGGTTGGGCGCTTTCCCGCTCCCGCGCCTTGGCGACCAACCGTTGGGCCAGGCCGGATTGGGGGGCGGTGAGGAGCTGGTGGGAGCTGGCCTGTTCGACCCGTTTCCCCTGGTCAAGCACGGCGATTTGGTCGCACCAGCGGCCGGCCATGGCCAGGTCGTGGCTGATCAGCAGCAGGGCGCAGCCGGCTTCCGCGCAGAGCTCTCGCAGTTCGGCCATCACCTGGCCGGCCACGGCCCCATCCAGGCTGGTGGTGGGTTCATCGGCGATCACCAGATCGGGCTCGAGGGCCATGGCCAGGGCAATGGCCAGCCGTTGACGCATGCCGCCGCTGAATTCGTGGGGGTAGCTGCCGTAGCGCGTTGGGCTGATCCCCACCCGCTCCAGGAGCTCGGTGGCCCGGCCATGAATGCGCTTGGGGCGCCAGCTCGAGCGATGGGCCTCGAGGGTGTCGGCCAGATGGTCACCAATGGTGAGCAGGGGGTTGAGCCGGGTCATGGGGTCCTGGAACACCAGGCCCACCGCTTCCCCCCGCAGGCGTCTGAGGGCGGGGCGTTTCAGTTTCCTTGGGTCTTGGCCGGCCAGTTCCAGCTGCCCGGTGCAGCGGCTGCCCTCCGGCAAGAGCTGCAGTACGGCGCGGGCCACGGTGCTCTTGCCACAACCGGAAGGGCCCACCAAGGCCAGCCGCTCCCCGGCCTTGAGGCTCAGATCCAGGCCGTCCAGGGTGGGAAGCGCAGCCCCGGGGTAGTGCACTACCAGGTTGTTAATCGTGAGCACGGGCCTGGTCATCGCCCCAGCTTGGATCCGCAGACCAGCACATCCGGGGATTTGTGTCGGCGGCTGCATACGATGGAAAAAGTCCGCAGGCTGGGATGCTCAGGGCCATCCACGATCTGGAGCTTCCACAGCTGGATCAGCAGCTGGATCCAGCTGCCCAGTTCAGGCGCCCGATTCAGGCGCCCGCGGATTACGGGGTGCCCTTGCCCGAGTGGCTGCAGCGCTGCATCGAACATGCTCCTCCGGGTTCCGGGGACAGCTGCCCCACCGATGGGGAAGCGCTGCTGGCTGCGGCTTTCGATTTTGCCTACCAACTCCACGAGGGTCAGTTTCGGGCTACCGGTGAGCCCTACATCATTCACCCGATCGCAGTAGCCGATCTGCTGCGCGATATCGGCGCGAGTCCGGGGGTGATTGCGGCCGGCTTCCTCCACGACGTTGTCGAGGACACCGACGTCATCCCCGAGGAAATCGAGCAGCATTTTGGGGCGGAGGTGCGGGCCCTGGTGGAGGGCGTCACCAAGCTCGGCGGCATCCATTTCACCAACCACACCGAAGCCCAGGCGGAAAACCTGCGCCGCATGTTCCTGGCGATGGCCAGTGACATTCGGGTGGTGCTGGTCAAGCTGGCCGACCGGCTCCACAACATGCGCACCCTGGGTGCCCTTAAGCCCGAGAAGCAGCAGCGCATTGCCCGCGAAACCCGGGAGATCTACGCCCCTTTGGCCAATCGCCTTGGCATTGGTCGGCTGAAGTGGGAACTCGAGGATCTGGCCTTCAAGATCCTTGAGCCCGAGGCCTTTCGGGATGTGCAGCAGCAGGTGGCCACCAAGCGCAGTGAGCGGGAGGAGCGCTTGGGTGTCACGGTGCAGCTGCTGCGCGACCGCCTCGCCGCCGTGGGCCTGGATGGGTTGGAGGTGAGTGGCCGGCCGAAGCACCTCTATGGCATCTGGAGCAAGATGCAACGCCAGCAAAAGGCCTTCCACGAGATCTTCGACGTGGCGGCCCTGCGGATTCTCTGCCCGAATCTGGAGAGTTGTTATCGGGCCCTGGCGGTGGTGCACGACACCTTTCGTCCCATCCCTGGCCGCTTTAAGGACTACATCGGCCTGCCCAAGCCCAATGGTTACCAGTCGCTGCACACGGCGGTGATCGGCCGCCACCGGCCCATTGAGGTGCAGATCCGCACCGCCGACATGCACCAGATGGCGGAGTACGGCATTGCCGCCCACTGGAAATACAAGGAAGGTGGCTCCCCCGCCAGTGCGGGCGATACCGAGCGCTTCAACTGGCTGCGCCAGCTGGTGGATTGGCAGAAAGATGACGGGGGCCAGGACAGCAGCGACTACCTCGCCTCGATCAAGGAAGACCTCTTCGATGAGGAGGTGTTTGTGTTCACCCCCAACGGCGATGTGGTGGGCCTGCGGAAGGGATCCACAGCCGTAGATTTTGCCTACCGGATCCACTCCGAGATCGGCAACCATTGCCAAGGGGTGCGGATCAACGATCGGCTGTGCCCCCTGGCAACGCCCCTCCAGAACGGCGATTTCGTCCAGGTGATCACCGCCAAGGCGGCCCATCCCAGCCTCGATTGGCTGAACTTCGTGGCCACCCCCACGGCCCGCAACCGCGTCCGCCACTGGTACAAGCGCAGCCACCGCGACGAGAACATCAGCCGCGGCACCGAGATGCTCGAGCGCGAGGTGGGCCGGGATGGCTTTGATGCCTTGCTCCATGGGGAGGCGATGGCGAAGGTGGCCAAGCGCTGCAACCTGGTCGGCACCGAAGACCTGCTGGCGTCCCTCGGCTTTGGTGGCGTCACCCTGCAGCAGGTGATCAACCGCCTGCGGGAAGAGATCCGCCTGGCCTCCGCAGCGGCTGCCCCGGTGCTCAGCAATGAGCAGGTGGCAGCGGGGGTGGGCACGGCCCATGCCGACCATCCAGCCGCCCTGGCCCCCGGTGGCGCGAGTCCGATCCGGGGCTTGGAGGGTTTGGATTACCGCCTCGGCGGTTGCTGCAGCCCCTTGCCGGGGGAGGGGATTGTCGGGGCGGTGGCCCTGGGCAACCACGGCATCACCATCCACCGTCAAGATTGCGCCAACGTGGCCCAAGTGCCTGCGGAGCGGCGGTTGCTGGTGGATTGGAATCCGGCTTCAACGGCCCAAAACCGTCGTTACCCCGTGCAGCTGAGGATCGAGGTGCTGGATCGCGTCGGCGTTCTCAAAGACATCTTGATGCGCCTCTCCGACCACCGCATCAACGTCAGTGATGCCCGGGTGCGCACCGCCGCAGGCAAGCCGGCCCGGATCGATTTGCGCGTGGAACTCGACAGCGCCAGCCAGCTGACCAACACCATGAACCAAATCGGCTCGATGGCCGATGTGCTCGACATCTGCCGGATGGGGATTGGTTGAACCCCCCTTGCTTGATTGGTTGGCAGCCCAGTGCCCTTCGCTACAGCTGGGTCCGGGTTCTGTGATTACAACGGCTCCAGCCTTCGCGAGCCCAGCCATGACCGCCGAGCAAGCGGCCCAACTGATTGACAGCACCCTCGACCTGGTGCATCAGCGCCTCCAAGACCTGCAGGCCCAATCCCTGGCCGCAGAGCAGCGGGCCCTGGCGGCGGAATTTCGCGAATGGCGCCATCCCAGCGGAGGCCATATCGATCTGATGGTGTTCCCCGGCCTGGCCAGCTAACCGCTGAAATGGGCGGATGGTTTCCTCCATCGGCATCAACCACCCCCACGATCACGACTCGGCTAACGGCTTCGACACCATCGCGGCCATTGCCACGGCGGTGGCCCCGGGGGAGGGCAGCGTGGCCATCGTGCGCATCTCCGGGGCTGGGGCGGAAGCCATTGGCCAGCAGTTGTTCGTGGCCCCAGGCAGCCAAGGCTGGGACAGCCATCGGGTGCTCTACGGCCACGTGGTGGATCCCACGACCCAGCAGCGGGTGGATGAGGCCTTGCTGTTGTTGATGCGGGCCCCCCGCAGCTTCACCCGGGAAACCGTGGTGGAGCTCCATTGCCATGGCGGCCTCGTGGCGGTGCAGCGGGTGCTCGAGCTGGTGTTGGCGGCGGGGGCGAGGCGAGCCCTGCCAGGGGAATTCACCCAGCGGGCTTTCCTCAACGGGCGCCTGGATCTCACCCGGGCAGAAGCCATCAGCGAGATGGTGTGTTCCCGCAGCCGCCGGGCTGCCCAGCTGGCCATGGCGGGCATGGATGGGGGGTTGCAGCAGCAAATCAGCGCCCTGCGGGAGCGGTTGCTGGATCAGCTGGCCGAACTGGAGGCGCGGGTTGATTTTGAAGAGGATCTGCCCCCCCTCGATGGCCAGGCCGTGGTGGCGGAATTCACGGCGGTTCTGGGTGCCTTGGAGCACCTGGTGGTGGAGGCCCGCCAGGGCGAGCTGCTGCGCCAAGGCCTGCGGGTGGCGATTGTGGGCCGGCCCAATGTGGGCAAATCCAGCCTGCTCAACCTGCTCAGCCAGAGGCAGCGGGCCATCGTGACCGACGTCCCCGGTACCACCCGCGATCTGCTCGAGAGCCAGTTGGTGCTGGAAGGCGTACCCCTCACCCTGCTCGATACCGCCGGCATCCGCCCCACCGACGACCGGGTGGAGCAACTGGGCATTGACCGCAGCCTGGAGGCCCTCGCCAGTGCCGATCTGGTGCTGCTGCTGTTTGACCTCACCGCCGGTTGGACCCCAGCCGACGAGGCCCTGCGCGACCTGGTGCCCGAGGGGGCGGCCCTGGTGGTGGCGGGCAACAAGCTCGACCAATGGGTGGAGCCGAAGTCAGCCGACCCGGCCAACGACCCGGCCGATGGCCGATTTAGTGCCCTCACCGGCGAGGGGCGCGATGGCCTGGTAGCCCTGCTGCTGGAGCGCTGTGGAGCAGGCCCCCTAGAGGGGCTCCAGGTGGCTCTCAATGCCCGTCAGCGGGATCTGGCGGCCGCAGCGGCAACCAGCCTGAAGCGCTCCCTCGAGGCGGCGGAGCAGCAGCTGCCTTGGGATTTTTGGACCATTGATTTGCGCTCGGCGGTTTACAGCCTGGGGGAGATCACCGGCGAAGAGGTGAGCGAGGCCGTGCTCGATCGTGTGTTTTCCCGCTTCTGCATCGGCAAGTAGGAGCCCCGGGGCTATAAGGCCCAAAGGTTTTTGCCCTTGTCCCTCCGTGTGCGCCCTGGTCGAGCGTTCCCCTGCTGTGTTGATGGCCCTGGCCCCCCAGCTGGGTCGTTGTGGGGTGACGGGCCAGGGGAAGCTGTTTGCGGAGCAGCGCTACCTCGCCCACCAACGACCCTGATGCAACCCGTTTGCGCTGCTGCCCTGATCGCTAACCCCGCCCTTGATTCCTCCCTGCGGGCCTGGCTCAGCGAAGACTTGGGCCGGGGTGATCTCACGGCTCCAGCCCTGGTTGGGGCCCGCGGAACTGGCTCGTGGATCGCCAAGCAAGCCGGCATTTTCTGCGGCGGTGTGTTGGTGGAACCGCTTTTTCGGCTGCTGGATCCGGCCGTGACGGTCCAGCTGTTGGTGGCCGATGGGGAGGCGGTTGTGGCGGGCCAAACGCTCCTGCGCCTCGACGGACCAGCGGCGGCTTTGGTGGCGGGGGAACGCACCGCCCTCAACCTGGCGATGCGGCTGTCCGGGATCGCTACCGCCACGGCCCTTTTGGTGGCTGAGCTGGGGGGCACGGGCGTGGCCCTGGCCGACACCCGCAAAACCACGCCTGGCTTGAGGCTGCTGGAGAAATATGCCGGGCGCTGCGGGGGCGGGCGCAACCACCGCATGGGCCTCGACGACGCGGCCATGCTCAAGGAAAACCACCTGGCCTGGTCGGGGGGCGTGGGCCCTGCGGTGGCGGCAGTGCGGCTCCAGGCCCCGTGGCCGGCGCAGGTGATTGTGGAGGCCGAAACCGCTGCCGAGGCGCTGGCGGCGGTGGAGGCCGGCGCCGATGGCGTGCTGCTGGATGAATTCAGCCCGGCAGCGCTGGCGGCCCTGGTGCCCCAGTTGCGGGCCGAGGCAGCCAGGCTTGGCCGGGTTGTGGTGCTGGAGGCCTCAGGGGTGCAGCCCGAGCAACTCAAGGCCTATGGCGCTACAGGCATTGATCTGATTTCCACCAGTGCCCCGATCACCCGCAGCCCCTGGCTGGATTTGAGCATGCGCTTTGATCCGCTCCCTTGAGCTTGCCCTGGGCGAAGGCCCTAGGGGCGGCGCGGGATGATCGGGGGGATTTGCTGCCGCCGCTGCGGTTTTCGGCCCCATGCTCCGCATCGCCCAAACCTTGCACAGCCAGCTGTTGGCGGCCATGGAGCGGGCCTTCCCCGAGGCGGCGGCCCAGGCCCAGGCGGCCGGCAAGCCCCTCGACCCCCAGCTCGCTGCGGCCAGCAAGCCGGAATTTGGGGATTTCCAGGCCAATGGAGCCCTGCCCCTGGCCAAGCCCCTCGGCCAGGCCCCGCGCCGGATCGCTGCGGCGATTGTGGAGCAGCTGGCCGTTGATCCCGGGTTTGCCGAGCTCTGCGAAGCCCCCCAGATCGCCGGACCTGGCTTTATCAACCTCACCCTGCGCCCTGAGCGGCTGGCGGCTGAAGTGCAGGCTCGCCTCGGGGATCCCCGGTTGGGCGTGCCCAAGATCGGAGAGGGCGACGACGGGGGTGCTGGGACTCCGGTGATCGTGGATTTCTCCAGCCCCAACATTGCCAAGGAGATGCATGTGGGGCACCTGCGCTCCACGATCATTGGCGACTGCCTGGCCCGGGTGCTGGCCTTCCGCGGCCATGCGGTGCTGCGGCTCAACCATGTGGGCGACTGGGGCACCCAGTTCGGCATGCTGATCACCCACCTCAAGCAGGTGGCTCCCCAGGTGCTGGAGACCGCCGATGCGGTGGATCTGGGCGATCTGGTGGCCTTCTACCGCCAGGCCAAGCAGCGCTTCGACGGGGACGAGGCGTTTCAGACCACCGCCCGCGAGGAGGTGGTGAAGCTGCAGGCGGGCGATCCGGTGAGCCGCCGGGCCTGGCAGCTGCTCTGCGACCAGTCGCGGCGCGAGTTCCAGCTGATCTACGACCGCCTGGGCATCGAGCTCCAGGAGCGCGGTGAATCCTTTTACAACGCCTATCTGCCCGCCGTGGTGGCCGACCTGGAGGCCACCGGCCTGCTGGTGACCGACGACGGCGCCCGCTGCGTGTTCCTCGAGGGGGTGAGCGGCAAGGAGGGCAAGCCCCTGCCGGTGATCGTGCAGAAAACAGATGGGGGCTTCAATTACGCCACCACCGATCTGGCGGCGATTCGCTATCGCTTTGGGGCCGCCCCTGGGGGGGATGGGGCCCGGCGGGTGATCTATGTGACCGATTCAGGCCAGGCCAACCATTTCGCGGGGGTGTTCCAGGTGGCCCGGCGGGCGGGCTGGATTCCCGAGGCCGGCCGGCTGGAGCATGTGCCGTTTGGGCTGGTGCAGGGGGAGGACGGCAAAAAGCTCAAGACCCGCTCGGGCGACACGGTGCGGCTCAAGGATCTGCTGGATGAGGCGGTCGAGCGCTCCAAAGCCGATCTGTGCCGGCGCCTGCAGGAGGAGGAGCGCAACGAAGACGGGGCCTTCATCGAGCAGGTGGCCACCACCGTGGGCCTGGCCGCCGTCAAGTACGCCGACCTCAGCCAGAACCGCACCACCAATTACCAGTTCAGCTTTGATCGGATGCTGGCCCTCCAGGGCAATACGGCTCCTTATCTTCTCTATGCCGTGGTGCGCATCGCCGGCATCGCCCGCAAGGGGGGGGATCTGCGGGCCGCCGCCGCCGCCCTCCACTTCAGCGAGCCCCAGGAGTGGGCCCTGGTGCGCGAGTTGCTCAAGCTCGATGCGGTGATTGCCGAGGTGGAGGAGGAGTTGCTCCCCAATCGCCTCTGCACCTATCTGTTTGAGCTCAGCCAGGTGTTCAACCGCTTCTACGACCAGGTGCCGGTGCTCAAGGCTGAAGAGCCGTCCCGCCCGTCGCGGCTAGCCCTCTGCCGCCTGACGGCGGACACCCTCAAGCTTGGCCTGGGGCTGCTCGGCATTGCCACCCTCGAGAGAATGTGAGGGAGATTCTGGTGCCTGTGACCTCTTCGCGGTTCCCGCTGCCCCCGCCCTCTCCGCTGTTGGCCCGTCCAGATGTGGAGGGCCTGCAGGCCTATAGCGCGCCCCTGGAGGGGCGTCGGGGGCTGTTGCGCCTGGATTTCAACGAGAACACCGTGGGCCCCAGCCCCAAGGTGGTGGAGGCGATTCGAGCCATCCCCGCCGATCACTACGCCATCTATCCCGAGTACGACGGCCTCCGGGAGGCGGTGGCCACCAACCTGGCCGATTGCTCCGGCGGCAGACCTGGCCTTGCCCATCCCCTGACCCCCGATCACGTGGGCCTGTTCAATGGGGTGGATGCGGCCTTGCATGCGGTGTTCCATGCCTATGGAGCCAGTGGCGATCGCCTGCTCACCACCAGTCCCACCTTTGGCTACTACACCCCCTGCGCCCAGATGCAGGGCATGGCGATTGAGGCCATCCCCTACCAGGGAGCCGATTTCGCCTTCCCGCTGGAGGAGCTTCGGGCCGCCCTCCTCGGCCAGCCGCCGCGCCTGCTGCTGCTCTGCAATCCCAACAACCCCACCGGCACCCGCCTGGCGCCGGAGCTGATCCTCGAGTTGGCTGCCGCCGCCCCCCAAACCCTGGTGGTGGTGGATGAGCTCTATGAGGCCTTCACCGGCGACAGCCTGATGCCCCTGGTGGATTTCGGGCGCCACCCCAATGTGTTGGTGCTGAGGTCGCTGGCCAAAACCGCAGGCTTGGCGGGCCTGCGCATGGGCTTTGCCATCGGCGATCCGGGCGTGGTTGATCGGGTCTCCCGGGTGAGCGGCCCCTACGACATCAACAGCTTTGCGGTGACGGCGGCCCTCGCTGCTTTGGCTGATCAGCCCTATGTGGATACCTATGTGCAGCAGGTGGGGCAAGCCAGGGATTGGCTGGTGCAGCACTTGATGGCTGCGGGGGTGAAACACCATGCGGCCGGCGGCAACTACCTGTTGCTCTGGCCTAAGCAAGGCCCGGCGGTGGTGGAAGCCAGGTTGCGGGAGGCCGGCATCCTGGTGCGCTCGATGGATGGCAAGCCGTTGATCATGGGCTCCCTGCGGGTGAGTATCGGCACCCTTGAGCAGATGCAATCCTTCTGGGCGGCCTACGCCGCCATCGAGCATCCCAGGCCTTAGAGCCCCAGTTCTTAGCGCCCTACTGATTCAGCGCATCACCTCGATGACGAGGGTGTCGCTGAGCTTGCCGGGCAGGCTGATTTGGCGGCCTGTGCGTTTGACAGGGGTACCAGCCATGGCCTTGAGGAAGGGCTCGACGCTGGATTGGTCACAATCCTTGGGGGTTTTGCCGCTGACGTATTGCACCGGGATCACCACCCTGGGTTGGAGATCGCGCACCACGGCGGCGGCCTCACTGCCGGCGTACACCTTGGCGCCACCGCCCACGCCAATGATCAACACGTCGGGACGGCCGAGCATCACCCGATCAGCGGGGCTCAGCCGGGCGGCGGTGCCGCCCAGGTGGGCAAAATCCAGGCCCCCCTGCTTCCAGCGCCAGAGGGTGGCTTGGCCAAACCTGCGACCCCCAACCCGGTCGTGGGGGCCAGAGATCCCATCAATCTTCAAGCCGGCGATTTTGTAGGAGCCTGGGTTGACCAGAATCTTGCCGCTGGCCACGTTGGCGCCTTCGTCGGGGAGGCGGCTGCTGGCCAAAATCACGGTGGCGCTGACCCGAGGTTCGGCTAGGCCCGCCGCGCAGCCCACCGCTTTGAAGGGATTGACCAGCACGCTGGCCCCGCCCCCTTGGATCAGGAGCGCGCTATGGCCGTAGCTGGTGATGCTCACGCCACCGCCGGCAAAGGCGGCTGGGGTCAGGGCTGCAGGTGCCAGGGCTGTGGCCAAGCCCAGGGCTCCCGAACCCAAACGAGCTTTCAGGCCTTTGGTGGCAGCACGAGCCATCGGTTCCAGGGCCCCGTTCGGGCACAGAGATGGCGCGAAGCTAGCAGCGGTCGATTAGGAGCTGGCCTGGCGCAGGAAGTTGGCCAGCAGCTTGTGGCCGTCTTGGGTGAGCACGCTTTCCGGGTGGAATTGCACGCCCTGTAGGTGCGGATAGTCGCGGTGGCGCAGGCCCATCACCGTCTCGTCATCGAGCCAGGCGGTGATCTCAAGGCAGTCGGGAAGGCTGGCGCGTTCGGCGATCAGGCTGTGGTAGCGGGTGGCCGTCAGCGGGTTGGCCAACCCCTCAAAGACGCCTTGGTTGTCGTGGAACACCGGTGAGGTTTTGCCATGCATCAGTTGCTTGGCGCGCACCACCGTTCCGCCGTACACCTGGGCCATCGACTGGTGCCCTAGGCACACCCCCAGGGTGGGGATGCGGGGGCTGAGTTCGCGCAGCACCTCGAGGCAAACCCCGGATTGATCGGGATCCCCTGGGCCGGGGGAGATCAGGATCGCGGCGGGGTTGAGTTCGCGGATCTGCTCGAGGCTGAGGGCGTCGTTGCGCTCCACCCGCAGCTCGGAGGCGAGGGGATAGTCGCCTGCCAGTTCACCCAGGTATTGAACCAGGTTGAAAGTGAAGCTGTCGTAGTTGTCGAGAACCAGGAGCATGGGTGCTTAGAAGCCAAGCCGGGCCAGCAGGGGAGGCACCAACAGCAGTAGGGCAATCATCAGCGATGACAACGCCGCCACGAGCACGGCGGCGGCGGCACAGTCCTTGGCGATACGGGCCAGGGGGTGGAACTGGCGGCCAATGGCGAGGTCGACAACGGCTTCCGTGGCGGTGTTGAGCAGTTCCAGCACCAAGACCGCCGTCACGGTGAGCACCAGCAGCGCCAGGCGTTCAGGGCTTAATCCCAGCCACAGCCCCATCAGGAAGACCACCAGCCCGGTGAAAACGTGGATGCGGAAATTGCGTTGGCTGGCGATGCTGTAAGCCAGGCCCTGGGCTGCGTACCGGAAACTGCTCGGCAGATCACCAGCCACTTTCCAGGCCCCCACCCGCAGCCTCCGGCCCCGTCGGTGCCCGCCGTCGGGGGTGTCTTGGGGTTTGATGGGGTCCGAGCTGGTCACCCTTACGCCGCTTTCCATCTCACTTTGCGCCGGCGAGTAGCTGGTCTTGCCTGGCCAGCATGGCTTGGAGGCTGGCGTCATCGGGGTGGTCCCAGCCCAGGAGATGCAGCAGTCCATGGCTGGCTAGGAACTGGAGTTCCTTGGCCAGGCTGTGGCCATGGTCCGGGGCCTGACGCGCGGCGGTTTCCAGGGAGATCACGATGTCTCCCAGCTCGAGGGCTTCGGGTCCCAGGTCGCTGTCGTCATCGCTGAAGTCTGGGGGCAGCGGCATGGGGGCGAAGGCGGTGCCGTCGTCGTCCATGGTTTCCTGGGCGGCGAAGGCCAGCACATCGGTGGGGCCTTGCTTCTGGCGCCAATCCTGATTGAGCTCGGCGATCTCGGCATCGCTCACCAGGCTCAAGCCCAGGCAGTAGGCCCCGGCTTGCAGTGGGGGGGGGAGTTCGGCCTGCAGCTGGCTGAGCCAGTGGCCGAGTAGGTCGGCCCAGGCCCCACTGCTGGCCGAGGCATCCACCAGGGCTTTTGCATCAGCCAAGTCCCCGGCATCAGCCACGAGGGATGGGGGCAGGTCGTCACCGGTTTGGAAGGCAAGATCCAGATCGATGCTGCCCGCTGGAATGCTCATCGGATGGCAGGGCCCATGGGGCGGATGCAATTAGGGAGTGGGGGGCAGGCCGGGGCGGCCAAGCCAGGCAATCAACACCAGGAAGCCGGTGAGACCCACCGCAGTCAACCCAAAGTGCAGCAGGCTTTGACTGCCTTTGCGCACCATGTTGCGCATGGCCAATTTCACAAAGCTGTCCGAGGAGGCCATTAGCTCTCAGCTCCCATACCCACCTCCACACCCTGGCGCAGCAGCGCCTGGATGAAGGGGTCGAGGTCGCCATCCATCACCCCTTGCACATCGGTGGTTTCGTGGCTGGTGCGCAGGTCTTTCACCATTTGGTAAGGGTGGAAGACGTAGTTGCGGATCTGGTTTCCCCAGGCCGCTTCGACGATGTCGCCGCGGATGTCGGCGATCTCAGCGGCCCGTTGCTCCTGGGCAATCACGAGCAATTTGGCCATCAGCAGGGCCATGGCCTTTTCCTTGTTTTGCAGCTGGGAGCGCTCCTGGGTGCAGCGAACCGCCAGACCGGTGGGGATGTGCAGGATCCGCACGGCCGTTTCCACCTTGTTCACGTTCTGGCCGCCGGCACCACCGGAGCGGGACGTGGTGATTTCCAGGTCTTTTTCGGGAATGTCGAGCTTGACCTCCTCATCGAGCTTGGGCATCACCTCCAGGCCCGCAAAGCTGGTCTGCCGCTTGTCGTTGGCGTTGAACGGGGAGATCCGCACCAGGCGGTGGGTGCCCTTTTCATTGCGGAGATAGCCGTAGGCGTAGCGGCCCTCAATTTCCAGGGTGCAGCTTTTGATGCCGGCCTCTTCCCCCTCGGAGAGTTCCGCCACCGACACCTTCATGCCGTGGTCTTCGGCCCAACGGGTGTACATGCGCATCAGCATCAGGGCCCAGTCCTGGGCATCGGTGCCGCCGGCGCCGGCGTTGATCGAAATCACCGCCCCTTCCTTGTCGTAGATGCCAGACAGCAGGCGTTCCAGTTCCCAGCGATCGAGGTCGGATTTGAGGGTTTGCAGGGCCCCATTGGCCTCCTCGAGGAACTCGGCATCCGGCTCCAGGTCGTAGAGCTCGAGGGTGGCCACCCCATCGGCCACGGCTGCCTTCCACGAGCCGAGCTGTTCGAGTTGGGCCTTCACCTCATCGAGTTGGCGCATTTGCTTCTGCGCCGCTAGTTGGTCGTCCCAGAAATCGGGCTGGGATGCCAGTTGTTCGAGGTCTTGCTGGCGGGCTTTCAGGGCAGGTACGTCAAAGACAGTCCTGGGCATGGCCCAGGCGGTCGGTGAGCTCGGAAAGATCGCGCTTGAAGTCGGTGAGGTCGAGCACCTGGCAGAAGCGTGGGTAAAGCGTTGTCAAGACCGTATCAGTGCGGTCGTCGCTTCTAGAGTTGGGCTACTGGATTGGGAGCCCGAATGGTGGCCAACGTTGAGATCTACACCTGGCGGGCCTGCCCGTTTTGCATCCGCGCCAAGGGACTGTTGGATCGCAAGGGCGTGGCCTACACCGAATACGCCATCGATGGCGATGGGGCTGCCCGGGAAGCCATGGCGGCCAAGAGTGGCGGCAGCAGAAGCGTGCCCCAGATTTTTATCGACGGCCAGCACGTGGGCGGCTGTGATGACATCCATGCGCTGGAGCGCAGTGGCCAGCTCGATCCCCTCCTGGGAGCCTGAATTTGGCCACTCCGGCACCCGGGACCAACTCCCAGTTGTTTGTGATCGACCCGCTGCCGCGGCTCAATCCAGCCAAGGATTCCAGCGTGGCCCTCATGCAGGCGGCCCAGCGGGCAGGTCAGCAGATTTGGGTCTGCACCCTTCAAGATCTATCCGCAGCAGAGCGGCCGGGAGCTCCCTTGGCCGGCCACGGTGGCCGGGTGCGGGCCCAGCCCGCTTCCCTGGCTCCCATGGAGTGCAGCCCCTCGGGCTGGCAGGTGCCCGAGCCCTGGTTTGTGCTCGGGGAGCCCCAGCAGCTGCCCCTCGATGTCTTCCCCTGGGTGTGGATGCGGAAGGACCCCCCGGTGGATGAGGCCTACCTCTATGCCACCCACCTGTTGGAGTTGGCTGAGCGCCATGGGGTGCGGGTGTTGAACCGGCCGGCCTCGCTCCGGGCCTGGAATGAAAAGCTGGGCGCCCTGCGCTGGAGCCATTTGATGGCCCCCACCCTGGTGAGCAGCCAGGTGGACCAGCTCGCCGCTTTTGCCACAGGCCATGGCGATGTGGTGCTCAAACCCCTGGGTGGCCGGGCCGGGCAAGGGGTGGTGCGCTCCCACGCCGGGGCCCCGGGCCTGCGGGCCCTGCTTGAACTGGTCACCGACCAGCAGCGCCTGCCGGTGATGGCCCAGGCCTTCCTTCCTGGTGTGACAGCCGGTGACAAGCGGATCCTGTTGGTGGATGGCGAACCCCTGGGGGCGGTGAATCGCAAACCCATGGCAGGGGAATTCCGCAGCAACCTGGCCGTGGGTGGGGCCCCGGAGGCCACGGGCCTCACGGAGGTAGAACGGCAGATTTGCGCGGCCCTGGCCCCTGCTCTGCAGGCAGAAGGCTTGTTTTTTGTGGGCATCGATGTGATCGATGGCCGCCTTAGCGAGATCAATGTGACCAGCCCCACTGGGGTGCGGGAGGTGGAGCGCCTGGGCGGGATTCTCCTCGCCGATCAGACGATGGAGCGGTTGCTGGCCAGCTGAGTTGGCAGGTTGAGCTGTTGCTGCAGGACGCCCAGCTTGAGGGCGACTTCCTGCAGTTCCCGCTCCACCGTGGATCCCCGCACGAGACCGGCTCCGGCAGTGAGTTCTAGTTGGCTGCCGCGCAGGGTACCGCTGCGAATGGCCACCCGCAGGTCGGCGTCGCCGGCGCTATCAATCCAGCCAATCGGCGCGGCGTAGTGGCCGCGCTCAAACGGTTCGAGGCTGCGCAGCCAGCCCATGGCCTCTTTGCGGGGCAAGCCCGCCACGGCGGGGGTGGGGTGCAGGGCGGCCGCAATCGTGAGGGGTTGTTCCCCCTGAAGATGGGCGGTGATGGGAGTGTGCAGATGCACCAGCTGTCCGTGGCGGGCCAGGCGGGGATGTCTGGGGCGGCGCGGGTTTAGGCCTGCCCGGCGCAAGACCGACGTGATGGTGTCCACCACTAAGTCGTGCTCGTGGCGATCTTTGACCGATTGCAGTAGCTCAGAGGCCCCGGGGGCCCAGGGGGTGGTGCCGGCAAGGGCATCACTGCGCAACTGGTTTTGACGCACGGTGAGCAGCCGTTCTGGCGACGCGCCGATCAGGGCTGAGCCCGCCGCCCGTTGCCAGAGGAAACGGCAGCTGCCGCTTTGGTGCCTGCGCAACGGGGCCAGCAGCTCCAACGGGTCGATGGCGCGATCCAGGCTCAGGTGCTGGCGCACCGCCAGCACCAGTTTTTGCAGATCCCCCTGGTTCACCAGGTCCAGGGCCTGCTCGACGGCCGAGCGATAGCCCTGCTCCCAGGGGGTGCCATGGCGGAGCTGGGCTATAGCACCAAGCGGGGTCGTTTCGCGGAGCGGCGTGCCATGCCATGCAGCATTCAGGGCTTGGGCCTTCTCCCAGAGTTCCTCCGCCAGGCTTCGGGCTGTCACCTCACCGCCAAGGGGCCGTTGCAGCCGCAGCCAGCAGTGCTGGCCCTGGCGGCTCAATTGCCAGCGGGGCAGCACCGCTTGCACCCCGGGAATGGCGGCTGCGGATTGCTCAAGGGGGGCATCAAAGAAGCCAAACGCCAGCAGCACCCTGGGCCGAGCCAGGGGCGGACAGTCCTGGGGGGTGGCGAGGCGGCTCAGGCTGGCGCTGGCAAAGCGTTGGGCCAGCTCAAAGCGGCGCGGGCCACTGAGTTCCAGGCTGTTGCAGCGGCCGCTGGCGGCCAGGCAAAGCCCTGGGGCCCCATCCCAGAGGAAGCGAAATCCATCTCCCTGGCGGCCATCTCCCTGGGAGCCAGCGCCGGGATCGAGATGGGGCAAC
Organism: Synechococcus sp. UW140; assembly: GCA_943373125.1. Classification (GTDB taxonomy): domain Bacteria; phylum Cyanobacteriota; class Cyanobacteriia; order PCC-6307; family Cyanobiaceae; genus Cyanobium_A. The sequence continues at coordinate 57,580 of CALSBG010000006.1, read as the reverse complement.
AGCACCATCGGGTCGCCCCCAGCCAGGGGCATGGCCAGGCTCAAGACGCCATCGTCCTCCAGCTGGCGAGCGCTGTCGCTCGCTACAGCCAGCAATTCGGTGAAGGAATTGGGGGCCTGCACCAGAAAGGGCCTTGGGCCGAGGCAAAGAGCTGCTCAAATGTATGGGTCTTCCCCTCCTTGCCGCTGGCGGCGCCCATGCCTGAGCTCGAGGTCGTCGCAAGCCGTTACGCCACCAACCGGCATCGCCGCCAGCTCTGGAAGGCCGCGATCAAGTGGCCGATGTACGCCGTGGCGGTGATGCCAGTGTTGGTGGCGGCGGGCTGGCACCTGGCGCGGAACCAGCCGTTGCGCTGGGATCAGCTGCTGGTTTTTTTGTTGGCGGCGATTCTGCTTTTGGCCTGGGAAAACCTGGCCAACGACGTTTTTGATGCCGATACGGGCGTTGATGCGCTCGGCAAGCCCCACTCGGTGGTCAACCTCACGGGTCGCCGCGACCGGGTCGCGATTTGGGCCACTGGTTGTTTGGTGTTGGGCCTGGGGCTGATGGCCCTGGTGGCCTGGCGCAGTTCCCCGGCGGTGTTGGTGCTGGTTTTGGCCTGTTGTGGCCTGGGTTATCTCTACCAAGGCCCCCCGTTTCGCCTGGGGTATCGGGGGTTGGGGGAGCCCCTGTGTTGGCTGGCCTTTGGGCCCCTCGCCACGGCGGCGGGATTGCTCGCCCTCGCCCCTGCGGCCATCGGCAGGGACCAGGCGCCATGGGTTCAGATCCCTTGGCGCGAGGCCATCGAACTGGGCAGTGGCCCGGCCCTGGCCACCACCTTGGTGTTGTTTTGCTCCCATTTCCACCAGGTGGATGAGGATGCGGCCCACGGCAAACGCTCGCCGGTGGTGCGGCTGGGCACCGGCCCCGCGGCCCGCCTGGTGCCTTGGATGGTCGCCCTCAGCCTGGCGTTTGAGTGGGCCCCCGTGCTGGCGGGGCATTGGCCGCTTACGGCATTGCTGGGCGTGATTGGCTTGCCGCCTGGTCGAGCTTTGATTGCCCTGCTGCGTGACCACCACCTTGAACCGGATCGGATCGCCGGCAGCAAATTTTTGGCCCTGCGGTTTCAAGCCCTCAATGGCCTGGGTCTGGCGGTGGGCCTGGCCCTGGGACCCCTGCTAGGGCCCTGGGTTGGTGGACCAGGCTGAAGGTGGTGGCGCAGCCGCTATTGGGTCTTGCCTGGCGCCCTTTCGAGTTCCATCTGCCCCAGGCCATGGTGACGGCCCACGGGGCCTTGGCCCAGCGCTGCGGCTGGTTGCTGCGCCTCGAAGCTGCCGATGGCCGGCTGGGCTGGGGGGAGGCGTTGCCGCTGGAGCCGGAGCAGGGTCTGCTGGCTGGGGCGATCCAAGCCATGCCTCCCTGCCTGAACCGTCCCCAGATCGAAGCCGCGATCGGCGCCGCCCCCAAGTCCCTGGCCTTTGCCCTGGGGGCGGCCCTGGCCGAACTGGATGGTTTGGGCAGTCTGGGGAGGGACGGGTGGTTGCAGGCCCCGGCTTCGGCGTGGTTGCTGCCGGCTGGGGAGCGGGCGGTGGAGGAGCTTGAGCGGGTGCTGGCATCAGGTCCACCGCCGCCGGCCTTTAAGTGGAAGGTGGCCGCCTTGCCGGCCCACCAGGAGCTGGACCTGCTGGAGCTGCTGTTGCAGCGGCTGCCTGCTGGGGCGTTGCTCCGGCTCGATGCCAATGGGGGCTGGGATCGGGCCACAGCCGCAGCCTGGGCGGATCGCCTAGCGAGCGAACCCCGGCTGGAGTGGCTGGAGCAACCCCTGCAGCCCCTGGATCAGGAGGGTTTGGAGGTCCTGGCGGCCATGGTGCCGGTGGCCTTGGATGAATCCCTGCGGGCCTCCCCTGCTTTAGCGGCAAGCTGGCCCGGCTGGCAGGTGCGTCGTCCGCTCCTGGAGGGCGACCCCAGGCCGCTCCTGGCCGCCTTCGAGGCGGGGCAGCCCCGCTGGATGGTGAGCACGGCCTTGGAAACGGGCATTGGCCGGCGCTGGGTGCACCATTTGGCCGCTCTCCAGGCCCTCGGGCCCACGCCCACGGCCCCGGGGTTGGCGCCAGGCTGGTGTCCCCAGGGCGACCTGTTTAGCAGCGATCCGCTGGTGGTTTGGGAGGCGGCGGCGTGACCCTCCATGATGAGGGCACCTACGACGTCTCCGCCCTGGAAGGGGCCTGGCGGCGCAGGCAGCTGGTGGTGCTGGCGCCGCCTGAGCAGCAGTCTTGGGCCCAAACCCTGCTCAATCCAGAGCTGCGCGCTGAGCTCGAGGCCACCTGGGGCCCTGGGGTGGTGGTGGGCAGTGGCGGCAGCACGGGCGGACGGCGCTGGTGCCTGCAGCCCCTCAGCCATTTGGAAGCCTCGGCTGCTGCGACGGGGGAGTGGTTAGGCCAAGAAGGACTTGATCCTGCCGCTTGCCTCCATCTCAACCCACTGCCGTTGCACCATGTCAGCGGCTTGCTTCCCCTGGTGCGTTCCCACCAATGGGGCGGGCGGCACCACTTTGTGCCGCCCGGTTTGCTGCGGGAGCCCGAAGCCCTGGTGGAGGCGGTGGTGTTGCCCGACCAACCGGTGCTGCTGTCGCTGGTGCCCACCCAGTTGGCCCGCCTGATGGCCGTGCCGCAGGCACGGGCCTGGCTGCGCCAATTGGCAGTGGTGTGGGTGGGAGGGGCGGCCCTGCCGGAGGCCTTGGCAGCCCAGGCCCGCTCGGCCGGGATTCGCCTTGCCCCTTGCTATGGCGCCACGGAAACGGCGGCCATGGTGAGCGCGCTACCCCCGGGCCAATTTTTGGCGGGGGCCAGCGGTTGCGGCCAGCCCTTGGCTGATGTGCGGCTCCGTATCGATGCCTGCACGGGGGCGGTGGAGGTGGCCACCGACCGGCTCAGCCCGGGCTGGATCGGCGATGGTGGAGACCTAGAGCCACTGCCGCGCACGGCCGATGGCTGGTGGCGCAGCGGCGATGGTGGCCGGCTTGGTTTTTCCGGGCTGGAGATCTTCGGCCGACTCGATGGGGCGATCCAAAGTGGCGGTGAAACGGTATTTCCCGAGCAGCTGGAGCAGCGCCTGCGGGCCCTGGCCCAGATCCAGGGCTGGCCTTTGCAGGAGCTGCTATTGCTGGCAGTGGCGGAGCCAGGCTGGGGTGAGCGTCTGACGGCTTTGGTGCGCCCGGCTGAGCCAGCCAACGGGGAGCCAGTTAACGGGGAGCCAGTTAACGGGGAGCCAGCGAATGGAGGTGCAGCGAATGGTCAGGCCCTCATCGCGGTGCTCCAGGCCGCGGTTGCGGCCTGGCCCCCGGCTGAGCGACCGAGGCAATGGCTGATCTGTGGGTCGTTGGCTCCCTCGCCCCAGGGCAAATGGCTGCGCAGCCATTGGCAGAGGTGGTTGCAATCGCTAGAAGCAGATCTGAGCCCAGAGCGTTAGGCAGCTTGCTACTGGCCTCCGTTGTGGTGATCCCAACAATTCAAGGCCCGCTCCATCGACGCCAAAAAAGAGTGGTTTTAGACGGGCTGGATTCCGCCCAGGTTGGAGGCCTCCAACCAGCGATTGATGGCCGTTGGTAGGGCACAGCGCCGGCGACTTGGATTTCCGATGGCCAGGTGGCGCGTGAGGCCCTGGGCCACGGATTGGTCGGAGCTTGTGAAGCTGTAGCGCACCTCAAAGCTGCCGAGATCGAGGCGTACAGGCACCAACCGAATCGTGATGGCATCGCCACACACCAATGGGCGGAAGTAGTCGGCGCTGCAGTGCACGATTGGCAAGGCCACCTCCAGTAGGGAGCCCGGGGTGGGGAATACCTCGGCCGCGGCGACCCCAAAGCGCTCCAGGCTTTCTTCGTAGGCTTCGTGGCACCAGCGCAGCAGGTGGGCGAAGTTGATCACTCCGGCGGCGTCGGTGTCGCCGAAGCGGACCCGTCGCTCTAGCCGAAGCCAGGTGGGGCAATCCATTGCGCTTTGGGGCTGCCAGCCAGGGGACTGGAGCCATGTTGGCGTCCCGGGGGCCGTTGGCCGCGACACCTTTTGGTGTCGCTTCAGCCTTTAGCGCTTGCTGAACATGGCTGCCCCCCCCTAGTTTTCGCCCAGTTCGACCCCCAGATTGTGGCTGCCCCGATTGCCTACGAGCAACCCACCTTGAATAAGGCCTGGGAAGTGTTTGTTGCCCATATCCCCACGATCTTGATCATCTGGATCGCCACGGCCATTCTCACGGGGTTGGGTGTGGGCGCCCAGCTGGTGTTTACCTTGGTCGGCAGCAGCCTCTCAGGCGCGAGTCTGGGAAGTGCCCTAGAGGGCAGCAGCCAGACGCCAGCCCTTGGCGTTACCTGCTGGCCGGCTTTCTGTTCACTGTTGTCTTTGTGATCGGTCTTTTGGTTTGTATTCTCCCTGGCATCGCAGTCGCTCTGGTGTCTCCGGTCTACGTCAACAAGATCTTCACGACGGACATGGCAATTCTTGATGCCTTTAGTTCATCGTTTCAGGCGGTCTATCGCTCCGAAAACGGCTGGACTTTTATCGGGATTCAGCTGCTCGCCATTGTCGTGATGGTGGTGGTGTCGATTTGCACCTGTGGTCTGGGCATCCTTGTTGCTCCACCCGTGGCCCATTTCTATGTTCAAAACGCCGCCTACCGCCAGGGCGTGCTCACCTGATCACCGCCGATTTCGTACGGGGCTCAACCGTTTGGGAACGCTGGGATGCCCAGCCCATAGGTGAGCCCCATGCGGGCAGCCCAATAGCTCAAGAGCGCCAGCGCGACCACCACCAGATGCCAGGCTTCCAATCCCTTGGGGTAGAGGCTCCTTGTTCGGATCGCCTGAACACTCCACAGGAGTAGGGCAGCGGCCACCAGGGGCCCAAAGGCGTGCATCTGCAGGGCCTGGTGCCAATCGCCCCGCAGGCTGGCGCAGGTGGCCCGGCTGAGGAAGCAAGTGGGGCAAGGGATGCCGGTGAGGGCCCGCAGCGGGCAGCTCAGGCCCGGCAGCTCCGGCCAGCCGCCCTTCAGCCAGAAGTAGCCCGTCAGCGCTGCGGGCATGACAGAGCCGCTATGGCGGAGGCGGTTGAGAAAGGCGCGTCTGGCCATGGAGCGATAGCCCCTAGCGGGTGGTAAGGGGTCCCTTGGCTTGGAACCAAGAGATCTGCTGTTGAACACGTCCTTAGAACCCTATCTGAGGTCAGGGTTTAGCTCCCGTTTGCGGCCGGCTCACTAAACGTGGTGCTAGGGGCGCCCCGCAGGTCTTTGGATTAAAGCCCCCGGATTCCGCTTGCTTGGACGCTCGATTCCGAGGCGATCTGATCCGCGCTGAATTAACGGTCCACCGAGCCCATGATCACGTCGATCGAGCCGAGGATTGCCATGATGTCGGCCACTTTGTTGCCCTTGAGGATGTGGGGCAGGATCTGCAGGTTATTGGAATCGGCCGCGCGGATCTTGAAGCGCCAGGGGGTCACGTCATCGTTGCCCTGGATGAACACCCCGACTTCTCCTTTGCCGGATTCGAGGCGGGTGTAGAGCTCTCCCGAGGGAATCTTGAAGGTGGGGGCCACTTTCTTGGCCACGTATTGGTAATCGAAGCCAAACCACTCGCTGCCTTTCCCCTCGGCCATGCGGTGGGCCTCCAGGTTCTCGGTGGGGCCACCGGGAATCATTTGGCAGGCCTGGCGCACGATCTTCAGGGATTCGCGCATCTCCTGAACCCGCACCCGGTAGCGGGCGAAGCAATCACCGCCCGTCTCCCAGGCCACGGCCCAATCGAAGTCGTCGTAGCACTCGTAGTGGTCAATTTTGCGCAGGTCCCAGGGCACGCCAGAAGCCCGCAACATCGGCCCAGACAGGCTCCAGTTGATCGCCTGCTCCCTGGTGATGGTTCCCAATCCTTCAACCCGCTTGCGGAAGATCGGGTTGTCGGTGATCAGCTTTTCGTATTCATCGATCTTGGGGCCAAACCAATCACAAAAATCCAGGCACTTCTCCAGCCAGCCGTAGGGCAGATCCGCGGCCACACCGCCGATGCGGAAGTAGTTGTTGTTCACCATCCGCTGACCGGTGGCAGATTCCCACAGGTCGTAGATCATTTCCCGCTCACGGAAGATGTAAAAGAAGGGGGTCTGGGCGCCCACGTCCGCCAGGAACGGTCCAAGCCAGAGCAGGTGGTTGGCGATGCGATTGAGCTCCAGCATCAACACCCGGATGTAGCTGGCCCGCTTGGGCACCGGCACGTTGGCCAGCCGCTCCGGGGCGTTCACCACGATGGCCTCGTAAAACATGCCAGCCACGTAGTCCATGCGGCTCACGTAGGGCACGAACATGATGTTCGTGCGGTTTTCGGCGATCTTCTCCATGCCGCGGTGGAGGTAGCCGATCACGGGTTCGCAATCCACCACGTCTTCGCCGTCCAGGGTCACCACCAACCGCAGGGCCCCATGCATCGAGGGATGGTGCGGACCAAAGTTGATCAGCATCGGCTCCGTGCGCGTCTCCAGCTGCGTCATGGGGCCCTGATCTGCAAAGCAATGCCGGGATCTTAGGAAGGAACCCATGCCAGAGACCGTTTTCGACCATGTGCCGGTGTTGGCGGAGCAGGTGCTGGCCTCCTTCGCTGAGCTTTCAGGCCTGCTGGCCCTGCAGCCCGACGGCGAAGCGCTGCTGCTGGATTGCACCCTGGGCGGCGGCGGCCACAGCGCTTTGCTGCTCGAAGCCCACCCTGGTTTGAGGCTGATCGGCCTCGATCAAGATCCCTCGGCCCGGCTGGCGGCGGCCGAGCGGCTGGCCCCCTTTGGCGATCGGGCCACGATTGTGGCCAGCAATTTTGCCGACTACACCCCGCCAGCGTCTGGCCTGCCCCCAGTGGTGGCCGTGATGGCTGACTTGGGGGTGAGTAGCCCCCAGTTGGATGGGGCCGAGCGGGGCTTCAGTTTCCGGGCTGATGGGCCCCTCGACATGCGAATGAACCCCGAGTGCGGTGAAACGGCCGCCGAGCTGATCACCCGGCTGGAGGAATCCGAACTGGCCGATCTGATTTATGCCTATGGCGAGGAGCGGTTGTCGCGGCGGATTGCCCGCAAGATCAAGGAGCTGGGCCCTTGGGGTGGCCCGGGCAAGGGAACGGCGCAATTGGCCTACGTGGTGGCCGGTTGCTATCCCCCCAAGGCCCGGCGCGGCCGCATCCATCCCGCCACCCGCAGCTTCCAAGCCCTGCGCATTGCGGTCAACAACGAACTCGGGGCGCTCGACCAGCTGCTGCAGCGGGCCCCCGATTGGTTGGTGCCTGGGGGCTTGTTCGGGGTGATCAGCTTCCATTCCCTGGAGGATCGGCGCGTCAAAACGGCCTTTCTCTCCGACGTGCGCCTGCAGCGGGTGACCCGTAAACCCCTGGTGGCATCGGAAGCAGAAGAAGCGGCCAACCCCCGGAGCCGCAGTGCCAAATGGCGGGTGGCCAGGCGCCGGGACTCCTAGGCCCTCAGCGCGTGGATCGCCTCCCGCACCGTGGCAATCGCCAGGGCGATCTCTGCGGCGCTGGTGGCCCGCCCCAGGCCAAAGCGAATCGATGCGGCGGCCTCATGCCGGGTGCGTCCGAGGGCGGCCAGCACCGAGGATGGGCTGCCCTGGCTGCAGGCCGAGCCGCTGCTCACGGCGATCTGACGCCGCAGCCGTTGATGCAGCTGGGTGCCATCGACCCCGGCCACCGTGATGTTCAGGTTGTGGGGTAGGCAGGCTTGGGGGTCGCCATTGCGTTCCAGTCCGCCCAGGGCGGCGAGGCCTTCCCAGAGCTGGTCGCGCAGGGCCCCCAGCCGCAGCGCCCGGGCCTCTCGGTCGGCCATGGCGTGCTCCACGGCAGCCCCGAAACCCACCACCAGGGGCACGGGCAGGGTGCCGGCCCGCAGGCCGTCCTGTTGGTTGCCGCCATGGAGTTGGGGGGCTAGGGCCACGCCAGGACGCACCAGCAGGGCACCGATGCCCTTGGGGCCATAGAGCTTGTGGCCGCTGATGCTGAGCAGATCGATCTCCAGATCAGCCATCGAGAGGGGGATATGGCCTGCCGCCTGGGCGGCGTCGCAGTGGAGCAGCACCCCCTGGGCTTTGCACAGGGCCGCGATGGTCTGCAGGGGAGCCACAACGCCGATCTCGTTGTTGGCCGCCATGACCGAAAGCAGCAGCACGTCGGGGCCCAGGGCTTGTTTGAGCTGCTCCAGGTTCACCTGGCCCCGGGGGCCGATTGGCAGCAGGGTGAGCGGAAAGCCATGGCGCTCCAAATAGGCCAGGGGATCCAGCACCGCCCGGTGCTCACTTACCAGGCTCACCAGGCGCCGCCGGGGCGGGGCTTGGGATGGACCTTTACCCGCCTGGAGAGCGGCTTCGCACACCCCTTTCAGGGCCAGGTTGTTGGCTTCGGTGGCCCCGCTGGTGAAGATCACCATCTCGGGGCTGGCCCCCAGGGCCCGGGCCACCTGGCCCTGGGCCATCGCCACGGCGGCGGCGGCTTCTAGGGCCGGCCGGTATAGCCGGCTGGCGGGGTTGGCGAACTGCTCGGTCCACCAGGGCGCCATGGCGTCCACCACCGCTGGATCGCAGGGGGTGGTGGCGTGGTGGTCGAGGTAGGCGAGCATGGGCCCATGCTGACAATCACCCGAACCCTCCTGCGTAAGCCCCTGATGGGGATCCTGGTGCTGGCCGGTTTGTTTCAGCCAGCCTGGGCTGGCAGCCAGACCAAGTCAGATCCGGCTGAGGCACGCCCGCAGGATCTGCTGGTGATCTGGCAGCGGCCCGTGGCCTACGGCACCCATCTGATCGGGGTGTATGGCGTCAAGGCCGATGCCACCGGCCCAGGCCTGTTCCAGATCAAGGTTTGGGATGAGTTGCCCAATGACATGAAAGTGATCACCGAAACGATCCGCTGCAGTGCGGAAGCACCCATGCGGGTCACCAGCAATGGCTCCAATCTGATGGTGCGCGAGCTCAATCCCGGTGGCCCGATCCACCCCGGCAACCGCATCAATCACCTGGTTTGGTGGGCCACCTGTTTTCCCAAGCAGGCGGGGAAGGATCCCGCCACCCTGGGCCCGGTGGCCCGCCAATTGGGCTACGGCGGAGCCCTTCGGGAATCCGAGCAAATCCTGCCTGGACGCCCCCGCTAACTGCGTTCACACTGGCTGCCATGAACCCAGATTCCCCCTCCGATCTCGAACTCGAGCTCGCCCTCGATCCGGCTGCAGAGCCGCTCCCTGAACGCTCTCAACAGCTGGCTGAGCTGCCCAGCGAGCCCCAGCCGCCGGCCCGGATTTTGTTGGTCGACGATGAGCCTGGGTTGCGAACGGCGGTGAAGGCTTACCTCGAAGACGAAGGCTTCAAGGTGACCACCGCAGGCGATGGGGAAGAGGGCTGGGTCCAGGCCCAGGAGCTGTTGCCAGATGTGGTCATCACCGACGTGATGATGCCCCGCTGTGATGGCTATGGCTTGCTGAAGCTGCTGCGGGCCGACGAACGGCTGGGGGGCACCCCGGTGATCTTCCTCACCGCCAAGGGGATGACAGCCGATCGCATCAGTGGCTTCCAGGCCGGTGCCGACGACTACATCCCCAAGCCGTTTGACCCGGATGAATTGGTGGCGAGGGTGCACAACGTGGTGCGTCGCCAGGAGCGGCTGCTGGCGGAAGCTGCCCGTTTTGCCGATGCCGACATCGGCCAGATGGCCAAACAGATCACCGAGATCCGCTCCCTGCTGGCCACCGGCGGCAGCAAAAAGCCCGCCGGAGCCCCAGAGCATGTCTTTACGCCCCGGGAGGCCTCCGTCCTGCAACTGGTGGCGGAGGGAATGATGAACAAGGAAATTGCCCGTCGTTTGGAAACGTCGATCCGCAATGTGGAGAAGTACGTGAGCCGGCTGTTTATCAAAACCGGCACCGCCAGCCGCACCGAATTGGTGCGCTACGCCCTCGAGCACGGGCTTGTCGACTGAGCTGCCCGCGGCAGGTTGGTTGCCGGCGGCCCTAAACCGGGGCCATCGCTATCGCGATCGGCTTGGGGCCCCGGATCGCCATGAAGCCGGCGATGGGATTGCGGCTTTTTATGCCGACAGGTACGCCCACTCGCCCCTGGCGGTGTGGCTGGATCGGCTCGCCGCTGGGGAGATCTGGTGCAACGGCCAGCAGCTCTGGGCCGATGGCCGGGTCCAAGCCGGGGATCAGCTCGTGTGGCATCGGCCCCCCTGGCAGGAGGCGGCCGTGCCGGTGCTGCCGGGCCCCCTGTTCGATGACGGCGACCTGCTGGTGTTCAACAAGCCCAGGGGCCTGCCCGTGTTGCCGGCGGGGGGCTTTCTTGAGCACACCCTGCTCACCCAGCTCCAGCAGCGCCATCAGGCCGACCCCCTCGGACTCCCCAGACCGGTGCATCGTCTGGGCCGCTTCACCTCGGGCCTGCTGGTCTGCGCGCGCCAGCCCGAGAGCCGGGCCTGGCTCAGCGCCCAGCTGCGGGAGAGTACGCGCTCCCTTCGGCAAGCCCCTGCAGCCCAGGCCGCGCCTGTTGGTGGGCCCGCGAAGGGTTGCCGCAAGCTCTATCGGACCCTGGTGGCGTTGCCGGCTGTGGGTACGCCTTTGGCCCAAGCTGAGGCCGCGCTGCTGAGGGGCGAGGGGCTGGCCATCACCACGGCGATTGGCCGGCAGCCCCACCCCCGCTTAGGCGAGTTGTGGTGTGCGGCGGCCCCGGGGGATCCTGGGGCCCTACCGGCCCACAGCTGGGTGAGGTTGCTGGAACGCCGCTCCGAGGGCTGGCTGGTGGAGGTGGCGATCGCCAGCGGCCGGCCCCATCAGATTCGGATCCACATGGCCGCCGCCGGGGCCCCGCTCTTGGGGGACCCGCTCTATGCCGTTGGCGGCATGGGCCTCCCCGGGGCCCTACCAGGCGATGGGGGCTACCAGCTGCAGGCCTTTCGCCTGGAGCTTGTCTTGCCTGGGGGCGGCCAGTTGGTGCTGGAGGCCCCCAAAATTGAGCACCTAACGAGCGGCCAATAGGAAGAGAGCCAACGCCAGCACGAAAACCATGCCGCTGGCTCTGAAAATCGCTTCCTCCCGGAGTACTCCCAGGCTGCGGGTTGTGGAGGTGTTGCCGCCCTGGGGAGGATCCACGGGGTGAAACACGGGTTCCACTCCAGATCCGCTCCATCGGGGATCAGGGAAACGGTTTGAGCTCCCTGGTGAAGATGGAATGGACAACGGCGCTCCAGGGGCGAAAGGGTTTCATTTCTCAGTTCCCAGCTGATTGTTTTTTGGGTGTTCCCTTCGCTGTCGGTGGTGTTTGTGTCGTTTGCACTTCCAACTGGTGGGTCACGGTCTGGCTGAAAGCCACACAGGGCTGGCCGCTCCAGGGAGCCAGCAAGGGCTCAGCGCAGACAATTTCCGCCGAAAGCTTCACGCGTTCGCAAAAGGAGCCCGGCCCGATTTGCTCGGCGACGCTGGCCTGCAGCCCGTGGAGTTCGGCAATGCTGCCGGTGTGGCCATCCAAAAGCAGGGCCAGGTTCCGAACCTGATGGCGTCTGGCCAGGCCGCAACCGATGGCGACGATCGAGGCGATCAACCCGGCGATGAACAGTTCCACAGTGATCGCGCCCTAGGCCTTCTCGAACGCCAGCAGCCTGGAGAAATAGAAGGGGGCCTTGTTGAGGCTGCGGCGCACCGGCTTGAAGCCGGCTTCGGCGGCGGCGGCCACGATGCCCGCTTCCTTGAGGGTGTAGGCCCGGGTGGTTTTGCTGGGCCCAGGGAAGAGTTCGCCGATCTTTTTGAGCACCGCCAGCAGCGGTGTGTAGGGGGCAAAGCTCACGATCAAGTGGTTTTCCGCCATCGAGGCCAGGTGGCGCACCATGGCTTCGGCGGGCTGCTGGGGGTAGTGGATGAACACATCCAGGCAGATCACGGTGTCGTACCGGCCCTCCAGGCTCTCCAGGTCGGAGGCGCTGAATTGCAGTTGGCTGGTGGCGATGCCGGCTTCAGCCGCCCGGCGTCTGGCTTCGCCCACCATGGCCTCGGAGAGGTCGGAGGCGGCAATCGATCCGGCGCCGAGCTGGGCCAAAGGCAGGCTCAAGCTGCCCACGCCGCAGCCGGCATCACAAAAACTGCGGCCCGCCAGGTTGCCCTGCTCCTGGAGCCAGGCCAGCACGTTGTCGACCGTTTTTTGGTGACCGATGCGGATGTTGCGCTGTACCCGGTTCACTTCGCTGCTGTCGCTGTAGATCCGGTTCCATCGCTCAAAGCCGGTGCTGTTGAAGTAGGCCTGCACCACGGCCTTCTCAGCAGCTGTTTCCGTGGACATGGGGCCTGGGGAATGGTGGCGCGGATCCTAGGTAGTGGGATCTGGCAAGGCGGCCCTCTGCCAACGCAGCGCTTGGCTATTGCCGCTCCAGCGCAGGGTTTCGCCCAGGGGCATGCCCACCAGCATCTCGGCGGCGCTGCGCCGATCGCCCAAGACGTGCCGCGGCAAGAGCGTGGCGGCCGCAATGGCCCGCTCGGGCCGCCCGCTCCACAGGGCCAGCCGGAGGACCCCTTCCAGCAGGGGCAGGGTTGCCCCGGCCAGGGTGCCGTCCGCCAGCCGGCAGGTGCCGTTGGCCACCAACAAGCTGCGTTCATCCCAGCGGTGTTCGCCATCGCTCAGGCCATAGGGAGCGAGGGCATCACTCACCAGCACCACCTGCTCAGGGGCGAGCTTTTGGAGCAGCACCGCCATCGATGGGGCCACATGCACCCCATCGGCAATCAGGCCCATCGCCACATCGCCTTGCAGCACAGCTGCCGCAATCGCCCCTGGTTCCCGACGATGGAGATCAGGCATGGCATTGAACGTGTGGGTGAGCATGCCCACGCCCGCATCAAAGGCCGCGTTGGCCTGGGCTTCCGTGGCGGCGCTGTGGCCCAGGCTCACCACAATCCCCTGCTCCCGTAGGGCCGCAATCACCGCTTCAGATCCAGGCAGTTCCGGGGCCAGGGTGACCAGGTCGATATCGGCTTCAAAGCCGCCAATGCGCTCAACGAGGGCCGCCAGGCTGGGGGCGCAGAGGTGCTCCTGGGGATGGGCGCCGCGCCGGCTGGGCTCAAGAAAGGGGCCCTCCAAATGGGCGCCCAGCAGCTGGGCCCGGCCGGCTTGATGCCGTTCCCGGGCTTGCGCGAGCACGGCGAGTGACTGGCGTAGGGGGGCCACGGCGCAGGTCACCAGGGTGGGACAGATCGCCTCCACCCCATCCCGCCAGAGCAGCTCGAGCAGCTCCAGCAGCTGCGGCAGATCGCCGGTGCTGAGTTCCGGGAAGGCCAGCCCCAGGCCGCCGTTGATCTGCAGATCCACCCCCCCTGGGCTGAGCCAATCCCCCTGCCAGTCGATCCCGGCGGCAGCCCCCCCTGGGGCAATGGGCTCGAGGGCCCCAATTTGGTTGGAGCGATCCAGGCCTACCCGCCAGCGTTGCTGGGCCCCATGGCTGCAGCTTTTGGCCTGGGGCAGACGAACGTTGGTCAGCCAGCGCATGGGCAAGACGGGAGAGGATGGGATTCTCGCTGCCATCGCCACCGCTGACGCCCATGCCTGCCGCTTCCGGATCTGCATCGGCCCTTGGCACCCCAGCCCCTGTGGTAGCGGTGATCATGGGCAGTGATTCCGACCTCCCCACCATGCAGCCTGCGGTGCAGATGCTGGAACGCTTTGGCGTGGCTGCGGAGGTGCGGGTGCTCTCGGCCCATCGCACCCCCTTGGAGATGGTTGACTTTGCCCAGCAGGCCTCTGCCCGGGGCTTGAAAGTGGTGATTGCTGGCGCCGGCGGCGCCGCCCATCTGCCGGGGATGGTGGCCTCACTCACCGCCCTCCCCGTGATTGGGGTGCCCGTGCAGACCCGGGCCCTTTCAGGGGTGGATTCCTTGCATTCGATTGTGCAGATGCCCGCCGGCATTCCCGTGGCCACGGTGGCCATCGGCAATGGGGCCAATGCGGGCCTCCTGGCCGTTCAAATCCTGGCGCTTGGGAATCCTGGCTTGGCCACAGCCCTGGAGGCCTACCGGGCCGAGCTCCACGGCCAGGTTCGCGCCAAGGATGAACGCCTGCAGGATCTTGGCGCCCAGGCCTATCTCGAGCAGATGGGCTGATGTTGGAACGGCTGGTGTTACCTCCCTGGCTCAAGGCGGGCCTGGCCCTGCCCCTGCTGGTGCTCAACCTGTGGGTGCTGCGCCAATTGCTCTTGCCCTTGGCACCGTTCCCGGCGTTGTTTGTGGGGGCGGCGCTGCTTGCTTTTTTGTTGGATATCCCCAGTCGCTGGTTGATGACCAGGGGGCTGCCCCGCCTCTTGGCCTATGGCTTGGTGCTGGGGGCGAGCTTGGGCCTGATCTCCCTGGCGGGCGTTTGGTTGGTGCCCCGCCTGGTGGAGCAGCTCGGGGAACTGATTAATACGTTGCCCAGTTGGCTGGCCGATGGGGAATCCCTGCTGGGGCGTTTGCAGGACTGGGCCCTTTCCCGGGGCTTGCCCACGGATTTCGGCGACATCAGCAATGAGCTGCTCAAGCGCACCAGCCAGCTGGCCAGCCAGCTCAGCCAAAGATTGTTGGGGCTTTTGGGGGCCACCTTGGGCCTCACCGTGAACACGGTGATCGTGCTGGTGCTGGCGGTGTTTTTGCTCTTGGGCGGCGAGCCCATCGCCGCAGGGCTGATCCAGTGGCTCTCCCCTGGGGTGCGCGCCTTGGTGGCGAGCACCTTGAACCGCACCTTTCGGGGCTATTTCGCCGGCCAGGTCCTCCTGGCGGGCATCCTTAGCGGGGCCCAGATCGTGGTGTTCACCCTGCTGGCCATTCCCTATGGGGTGCTGTTTGCCGTGGCGATTGGCTTCACCACCCTGATTCCCTACGCCAGTGCCGTCACGATTGTGGTCGTGAGTGCCCTGTTGGCCCTCGATGACCCCAACACCGGCATCGAGGTGCTCGTGGCGGCGATTTCGGTGGGCCAGGTGGTGGATCAGGTGATCCAGCCCCGGTTGATGGGCAGCATCGTGGGCCTCCAGCCGGCCTGGCTGTTGATCAGCCTGCCGCTGGGGGCCCGGTTAGGCAGCTTGCTGGGCTTGGGAGACCTGCTCGGCTTGCTCTTGGCGGTGCCGGTGGCCAGCTGCGCCAAAACATTCTTGGATGCCTGGGGCGCCCAGCTGCGCTTGGGCGAGCAACACAGCTTGGACGACCGACTGGACCGCCCCAACCCCGAAAGCTCAGGCGGCCATTAGGCCTTGTCAAGCGGCCATGAGGCCTTGGCTCTCCAGGTGGCCGATCACCTGGGCCACACAGGCTTCCAGGCTCTGGCTGCCGGTATCAACCTTGAGTTCAGGGTTCTCGGGGGCCTCGTAGGGGCTGGAGATGCCGGTGAAATCCTTGATGGTTCCAGAGCGGGCTTTGGCGTAAAGGCCCTTGGTGTCGCGCTTTTCACACACGCCGAGATCTGCGGCGCAGTGGATTTCGATGAAGTCGCCGGCTTCCACCAGGGCCCTGGCCCTGTCGCGGTCGGCCTTGAACGGCGACACAAACGCCGTGAGTACCACGATGCCCGCATCGAGGAACAGCTTGCTCACTTCGCCAATGCGGCGGATGTTTTCTTCGCGGTCCGCATCGGAGAAGCCCAGGTCTTTGCAGAGGCCGTGGCGGACGTTGTCGCCATCCAGCACGTAGCAGGCCAGACCTCGCTCAAACAGGGCCCCGTTGACGGCGTTGGCCAGGGTGCTCTTGCCCGCACCCGATAGGCCGGTGAACCACAGGATCGCGCTGCGGTGCCCCCGTTGGTGGGCCCTGGTCGGGCGATCCACCGAGGCGGCATGCCAGGCGATGTTGGTGGAAGCTCCCTGGTTGCTGAGTTCGCCGTAGGGAACGGTGGGGGCGGCCATCGTGCTCTGTTGCAGGCTAATCGACAAGTATCTCCCGTTGCCTGCGTTCTCCGGCCTCAGGAGCGGCCCGAAAACAGCAGTCGCCAGGCCTCAAGCACCATCACGCCCATCCAAGCGACGATGCACAGCCCCACGGCCGCCGCCGCAATGTCCTTGGTGGCGCCGATCTGCGGTGCCCGGTCGGGCTGCACGTAATCACAGAGCTCTTCGATGGCGGTGTTCAGCAGCTCGGCTGCCAGAACCAGGGCTGTGGCAACAAGCAGTAGGCCGAAGTCCACCCAGGAGCGCTGGGCAAAGGCCACCGCTAGCAGCACCACGGACACCACGAGTTTGTAGGCCACCGCCGTGTCGCGCATGGCCAGGCGAAGCCCATGCAGGGCCACGCGGCATTTGCGCAGGGGCTGGTAGGGCTGAGGTTTGCTCGCGGGCATCAGCTCATGTTGCTGCAAACCCACGGCCGTCGCTAGCCGCCGGCTTGCTTGGGCCGGTAGCCCGACTTCTCCAGCGCCTCCATGGCGGGAGCCACCTGGTCGCCCTGCAGCTCAATGACTCCGTCTTTGAGGGTGCCGCCGGTGCCCGCTGCGGCCTTGAGTTGTTTGAGCAAGGCCTTGGCTTCGGCATCGCTGCAGATCAGGCCGGTGATGGCGGTTACCAATTTGCCGCCCTTGCCGGCCTTGGTGCGCTGCACCCGAACCTGCTGTTGGGCCTTGGTTTGGGGCTCGGCTGCGGGGCCGCTGGCCCTCTGCAGGCTGGCCCTCTGCAGGCTGGCTTTCGAACTGGCCATTGCATTGAATTCCTGCCAGCCACCCTTGGGCATTGCCTTGGTTGGAGATCTCGAGTTCTTACCCTGGCATCAACCAAGCCGCAGCGCCGCCGGTGACCAGCACGATTCCTTCCAACTCTGCGGCCCTGGATCCGTTGGCCCTGGATCCTTTAACCCTGCAGCCTTCGGCGCGCCCCTCAAGTGCCGGCCGCTTTGGCCAGTTTGGGGGGCAGTACGTGCCGGAAACCCTGATGCCGGCCCTGGCGGAGCTCGAGGTGGCGGCAGCGGAGGCTTGGCAGGATCCGGCCTTCACCGACCGCCTCAACCACCTACTTCGCAACTATGTGGGCCGGCCTACCCCCCTCTATGAGGCCGAGCGGCTCACCGCCCACTACGCCCGGCCCGAGGGCGGCCCCCGCATTTGGCTGAAGCGTGAGGACCTCAACCACACCGGTGCCCACAAGATCAACAACGCCCTCGGCCAGGCGCTGTTGGCTCTGCGCATGGGCAAAAAGCGGATCATTGCCGAAACCGGCGCTGGCCAGCACGGGGTGGCCACGGCCACCGTGTGCGCCCGCTTCGGTCTGGACTGCGTGATCTACATGGGCGCAGAAGACATGCGCCGCCAGGCCCTCAACGTCTTTCGGATGCGTTTGCTCGGAGCCTCGGTCCAGCCGGTTACGGCCGGCAGCGCCACCCTCAAAGACGCCACCAGCGAGGCCATTCGCGATTGGGTGACCAACGTGGAAAGCACCCATTACATCCTGGGCTCCGTGGCCGGCCCCCATCCCTATCCCATGCTCGTGCGGGATTTTCACGCCGTGATTGGCGAGGAAGCCAAACGCCAGTGTGCTGAGTCCTTTGGCCGCTTGCCCGATGTGCTGGTGGCCTGTGTGGGTGGCGGCTCCAATGCCATGGGGCTGTTTCACCCGTTTGTGCAAGACACCTCGGTGCGGCTGTTGGGCGTGGAAGCGGCCGGTGAGGGCGTGGCCTCGGGACGCCATGCCGCCACCATCACCGAAGGCCGGGTGGGGGTGCTCCATGGCGCCATGAGTCTCCTCCTGCAAGACAACGAGGGCCAGGTGCAGGAGGCCCATTCGATCAGTGCGGGCTTGGATTATCCCGGCGTTGGCCCTGAGCACAGCTACCTGCGCGAGATCGGCCGGGCCGAGTACGTGGCTGTCACCGACCAGCAGGCCCTGGATGCCCTGCGCTTGGTGAGTGAGCTCGAAGGCATCATTCCTGCGCTTGAAACAGCCCATGCCTTTGCCGCCCTCGACAGTCTCTGCCCCACCCTTGCCCCCGGCACGGAGCTGGTGCTCAACCTCTCGGGCCGCGGCGATAAGGATGTGAACACCGTGGCCGATCGCCTGGGAAGTGCCCTCTAGGGCCGTTGCCCCCCGTCGGGCGGGTGCTGGTTAGGCCAACAGGCGTTCCAGTACCCCCGCCACCGAGCGCACGGCCGCATGGGCCGTGGCGTAGGCCATCCGCATGGGGCCGATCAGGGCTACCTGGCCGCGGCCCCCATCACCGGTCAGATAATCGGCTTGCACCACGGAGCAGTCCCGGAGGGCGGCGTGGGGATGTTCGGCCCCAATCCAGATGCCGCCCTGTTGCAGCACCTGCTGGGGGGCGTCTTCCACCAGTTCCACCAGGGGGCGCAGGGTGGCCGTTTGGCTGAATTCCGGCTGACCCAGCAGGCCGGCCAGGCCCGTGGCGACGGCGCCCCCACCGGCGGCCAGGCCTGCTTCTTGGTGGCTCTGCAGGGCCTGTCGCACCAGCCTGCCGCTGCGGTTGAGCTGGGGGGGCAGGGCATTCCAATCGATCTGGCCGCCCTGGCCCAGTTGCAGTTGGTTGCCGGCCCAGCGCTCGAGGGCCGGTAATTCGTCGCCGGCTTGGGCGGGTAGCCGCAGGTTCAGGCTGGTGGCTGCTGCCGAGCCGGCTACCAGGAAGATCAACAGCCGTTCGCCGCTGGGCACCAGGCGCAGGGCGTGCAGATGGCTTTGGGAGCGTTCTGGCCGGGTGATCAGGCTGAGTAACCCGGTGAGATCCGCCAGCCGGCGGCTGAGGTGAAGCAGCAGGTCGTCGAGGGCCGCCCATTGCAGGCTCAGGCCGGTCAATTCCCGGTCCAGTTGCAGGGCCGCGGCCCCAGGGGCCGGCAGGAGTTGATCCACGTAGAGGCGGTAGCCCTGCTGGCTGGGGATGCGGCCGGCGGAGGCGTGGGGCTGGGTCAGCAGGCCCTTCTGTTCCAGGGCTCCCATGGCCGACCGCACCGTGGCGGGGCTGGTGGGTAGGCCAAAGCGCCGCACCAAGGTTTGGCTGCCCACGGGCTCCATGGTGTCCACGTAGTGGCGGACCGCCAGCTGCAGCACATCCCGCTGGCGGTTGGAGAGTGGACGGGAAGCGAGGCTCTGCAAGGGGCGAGGCTCGGGCAGGGTATGGATGGTCTCTTGAACCGATCGTACGGATGCAGCTGCCGCACCAACGCCGCAGCGCTACCACCTAGTACCGCGGCACCCTGCGGTCCACGTCCACGCTCCAGGCATCAATGCCGCCCTGGACGTTCCACACGCTGCCAAAGCTGTGCTCCTCGATCAGCCAGCAGGCGAAATGCCAGCTGCGCACTCCCGCATGGCACAGCACGGCGATGGGCCGATCCCGGTCCAGTTGGGCGTCGATGCTGGCCATCCACTCGCCTGAGCGGCTGAGGGGGAGATGAACCACGGGGTAGGGCAGCCGGGCCAGTTCCAGTTCCTGGTCTTCCCGCACATCCACCAGCTGGATGGATTCCCCCTGGGCCAGGCGTGCGTGTAGATCCTGGGCGCGGATCGTTTCAGGGGTGGCCATGGCGGGCAAACGAAGGGGTAAGGGTCAAGATGGGACCCATCCTGCGTTGGGCGCATGAAGGCCCGCCCCTTCCTGGCGGTTGTGCTTGCGGTGGCGTTGTCGCTGCTCAGCCTCGGCATAGGGGGATGGTGGTTTGTGTTGCAACACTCCCCGCTGCGATTGCAAAACCAGGCCCTGGTGGTGCCGGAGGCAGCCCGGTTTGTGCCGCGGCTGACTCCGTTGAGCCTCTACTGGCTGGTCGATCCCGAGCAGCCCGTTGTGTACGCCCGGGCAGTGGCTCCGTCGCGTCAGCGCCGGTTGGCGGCCGATACGGTTGCACGCCTGCGCGATGGAGCCTTTGCTGCCGCGGGCATCGACTACGCCACGGAATTAGCCAGTTGGATTGGACCAGAAACGAGCCTGGCCCTGGTTTCCGAAGGCCCCGGGGATGCGCCCCAGGGCTGGTTGTTGGCCCTGCGTAGCCGCAATGGCGACGGGGCCCGCCGCTTTTTGCAGCGCTTTTGGCAAACCCGCAGCCTCTCAGGCACCGACCTGCAGATCACCAGCTACCGCGGCATGGGCCTGATCAGCGGCCGCGCTGCCCTTGTGGGAGCTGGTGAGCCCCCTGTGCTCTTGGCGACGGCCCTGATCAACGACGACCTGGTGTTGATTGCCTCGGGCCGATCGGTGTTGCAGCAGGCCCTCGATGTTTCCCAAATCGACGACCTCAACCAGGCGGCAAGTCCCCAGTTCCTCCAGGGTTTGCAGCGCCTGGGCGAAGGCTCGGCCCTGCTCACCGCCAGGCCCGAGGCCCTGATCGAATGGTTCGGTCTGCCCGCAGATCGGCTGGTTGCTGGCGGGCTCAAGGATGTGATGGCTGCCCTGCGGCCCGAGCAGCGCACCCTGGCGGCGGAGGCCTGGTTCCAGCTGGCGGAAGGCAGCGTCCCCTGGCGGCCCCTGGCCGATCAAAGCCGCAATGGGGCCCTGCTGGCGGCGGTCCATGGGGAGGCAGACAGCTTGGCCTTGCTGCAAAATCCGGCGGCTTGGCCTGCCGCCCTGCAGGGGCTGCTCCAGGGCGTGTTGGCTGGGGCTGGCTCCAGTCCAATTCCGGCGCTGGTGGCGGCGGCCGATGCCGGACCGCTGCTCTGGAGGGACAGCCCGACGGGCTGGTTGATCGGTACGGGGCTGGCCCAGCCAGCACCAGAAGCCTTGGATCCGGCCCTCGTAGCTCAAGGTCTGTTGAGTGCCCCTTTGACCGTTGACGGGGCCCCTCCCTTGCGGGTCTGGACCCACCTGGAGGCGGCCCCTAATGCCGCTGCGGCGCCCCCCTTGCAAGCCAGCCTGGAGGCGGCCCGCTCAACGGAAGGCCCGATTGCTTGGTGGGGCCAAGACTTGGAGGTTTTGAAGCAGCAACGGGAGTCTCGCCAGGGGCCCAAGCAGCGCCAAGCCCAGCTCGCTGCCCTGGAGATGCCCAGGGCCCCCCTTCAGTGGGCCCTGGGCCCGGCCAAGGCCCAGGAGCTGCTGCAGCGCTGGACCACCTGGCGCCTGCTATCGGGCCTGGCTGGCCAACCCTTGGCCGCCTCCGTCGATGGGTTGGCGGTTGGTTTGGAAAGTGAGGCCAATGCGGTGCACCTCAAGGCGAGGTTGAGTTTTGGTTGAGCTGCTGCTGCTGCGTCACGGCATTGCCGAAGAGCGGTGCCCGGAGCGCGGGGATGGGGACAGAGCCCTAACCCCCGTTGGCCTCAGCCGCACCAAGGCCGTGGCTGGGCGGCTGGTGCTGCTCGGCCTGGGCTGTGATCAGTTGGTGACGAGCCCCCTGGTGCGCGCCCGCCAAACGGCTGAGATTGCTGTTGCGGAGGGTCTTGTGGCCGAGGGATCACGGTCTTGGAGGGTTGATGCCGCCCTGGCGCCAGGGGGTGATCCGTTGCCCCTGGTGGCAGAGTTTCAGCGGGCGGCTTCGACCCATGCCCGCCTTCAGCGCCTGGCCTTGGTGGGCCATGAGCCGGAATTGGGGGCCTTGGCGGCCCAGCTGATCGGTGCGCCCGAGGGGGCGATTGTTTTGAAAAAGGCTGGTGTTGCTTTGCTGCTCCTAGGGCCTGGGCGGGGCCAGTTGAAGCTGCTGATGGCTCCCCGGCAACTTCTCGGCACCCAGTAGCGGCAGCCTGCGCTACGGCACGGGGAGGGACGCCAGCCCTAGGTTCAATTCCTTGCTCCGCGCGGGGAAGCCCCAAGGCATGGCCAGTTCAGCAGTAGGGACGGCAGCTCCCGTGTTTCGCCCCGGCCTGGAGGGGGTTCCGGCGACCCAGTCGGCGATCTGCGATATCGATGGCCTCCAGGGCAAGCTCACCTACCGCGGCTACGAGGTGGGAAGCCTCGCCACCAACAGCAGTTTCCTGGAAACGGCCTACCTGTTGATCTGGGGTGAGTTGCCCACTGCCGATGAGCTGCTGGCCTTTGAAAGTGAGGTGCAAATGCACCGGCGGGTCAGCTTCCGGATCCGCGACATGATGAAGAGCTTCCCCTCGGGGGGGCATCCCATGGATGCCTTGCAGGCCAGTGCCGCGTCCCTCGGGTTGTTCTATTCCCGGCGGGCCCTGGATAGCCCCGATTACATCGCGGCGGCAGTGGTGCGGCTGATCGCCAAGATCCCCACGATGGTGGCGGCGTTCCAGCTGATTCGCAAAGGCCAGGACCCCATCCAGCCCCGCGACGATCTGGCTTACGCCGCCAACTTTCTGTTCATGCTCACGGAACGGGAGCCCGATCCCCTGGCGGCCCGCATCTTTGATGCCTGCCTGATTCTGCACGCCGAGCACAGCCTCAACGCCAGCACCTTCAGTGCCCGGGTCACCGCCAGTACCCTCACCGATCCCTATGCGGTGGTGGCATCAGCTGTGGGAACCCTGGCGGGCCCCCTCCACGGTGGAGCCAACGAAGACGTGCTCGAGATGCTTGAGCAGATCGGCACTGAAGATCAGGTGGAGCCCTGGTTGGATCGGGCCATCGCTGAGAAGCGCAAGATTATGGGTTTTGGTCACCGCGAATACAAGGTGAAGGATCCTCGGGCCGTGATCCTGCAAAAGCTGGCCGAAGAGTTGTTTGACCAATTTGGCCACGACCCCCTCTACGACCTGGCCAGAAAGTTGGAAAGCGTTGCGGCGGAACGGCTGGGCCCGAAGGGTATCTATCCCAACGTCGACTTCTATTCCGGCCTCGTTTACCGCAAGCTCGGCATCCCGGAAGACCTCTTTACCCCCCTCTTTGCCATTGCCCGCACTGCCGGCTGGCTGGCCCACTGGAAGGAGCAGCTCGGTGCCAACCGCATCTACCGACCGACCCAGATCTACACAGGTCACGCCGAAAGGCAGTGGGTTCCGCAAGGGGCCCGCTAAGTTGCTCCCATGTGAGCGGCCGTCATGGTGACCAACCCGGCTCTGGCGCAGGTCGCGCAAGTGGGCCTTGATTTGGAGGGCAGTTTTGAGCTGGCCGTGCGGAGCCTGGGGCTAAGCCCAGGGGCGGCGCACCTGCTCTGGCTGCCCCTGCCGATGGTGCTGGTGCTTGTGGCAGCGGTGATTGGCGTGCTGGTCAACGTATGGCTGGAGCGCAAGATTTCTGCTGCCGTACAGCAGCGCATTGGACCGGAGTACGCCGGCGCCTTGGGGGTGCTTCAGCCCTTGGCCGATGGCATGAAGCTGTTGTTCAAGGAAGATGTGATCCCAGCGCGGGCCGATGGCCTGCTGTTCACCCTCGGCCCCATCTTGGTGCTGGTGCCCGTCATTTTGAGCTGGTTGGTGGTGCCCTTTGGCCAAAACCTGCTGATCAGCAATGTGGGGATCGGCATCTTCCTGTGGATTGCCCTGAGCAGCATCCAGCCCATCGGTTTGCTGATGAGCGGCTACGCCTCCAACAACAAGTACTCCTTGCTGGGTGGCTTGCGGGCCGCGGCCCAGTCGATCAGTTACGAAATCCCTTTGGCCTTGGCGGTGCTCGCCGTGGTGATGATGAGCAACTCGCTCAGCACCGTCGACATCGTCAATCAGCAAAGCGGGGCAGGCATTCTCAGCTGGAACATCTGGCGCCAGCCGGTGGGGTTTGTGATCTTCTGGATCTGCGCCCTGGCCGAATGCGAACGACTCCCCTTCGACTTGCCTGAGGCGGAGGAGGAGCTTGTGGCGGGCTACCAGACGGAATACTCCGGGATGAAGTTTGCCCTCTTCTATTTGGGCAGCTACATCAACCTGGTGCTTTCGGCCCTGTTGGTTTCGGTGCTCTACCTGGGGGGCTGGGGCTTCCCGGTGCCCGTGGAATGGCTGGCGGGCTGGCTAGGCCAATCGGTGGATGCGCCCTTGGTTCAGGTGATCACTGCCTCTGTGGGGATCGTGATGACCGTGCTCAAGGCCTATCTGCTCGTGTTCTTTGCCATCCTGTTGCGCTGGACCGTGCCCCGGGTGCGGATTGACCAGTTGCTGGATTTGGGCTGGAAGTTTCTGCTGCCTATTGCCCTGGTCAATCTCCTGGTCACGGCTTCTTTGAAGCTGGCCTTCCCGATGGCTTTCGGCGGCTAACGCCCGCACCAGTCATCATGGGATTGGCTTGTTGCTGCTGTCCCGTTCCCATCCTCCACTCCGCGCCCTCTCCCCTTTCAATCCATGTTCGGGTTCCTTAAGAAAGTCGGCGACTACACCCGTGATGCGGTGGGAGCGGCCAATTACCTCGCCCAGGGCTTGGGGGTCACCTTTGACCACCTGCGGCGCCGGCCAATCACGGTTCAGTACCCCTACGAAAAGCTGATTCCCTCCGAGCGTTACCGGGGGCGGATCCACTACGAATTTGATAAGTGCATCGCCTGCGAGGTGTGTGTGCGGGTGTGTCCGATCAATCTGCCGGTGGTGGATTGGGTGATGAACAAGGCCACCAAGAAGAAGGAGTTGCGGAATTACTCCATCGATTTCGGGGTGTGCATCTTTTGTGGCAACTGTGTGGAGTACTGCCCCACCAACTGCCTTTCGATGACAGAGGAGTATGAACTGGCAGCCTTCGATCGCCACAGCCTCAATTTTGACAATGTGGCCTTGGGCCGTCTCCCCACCAGCGTGACAAGCGATCCCGCCGTTGTCGCCTTGAAGGAGTTGGTTTACCTGCCCAAGGGCGTCATGGATCCCCATGGGGTCGATCCCAGTGCTCCTCGGGCAGGCAAGCTCCCCGAGGAGGTGCTTGCCACCTTGTCCCGGTCGACCGCGACAACCGAGGAGACCCCTTCATGACCATCGCCTCCACCACCCAGCTGATCTGTTTTGGGGTCCTTGCGACCACCCTGGTGTTGGGCTCTCTGGGCGTGGTGCTCCTGCCCAACATCGTCTATTCCGCCTTCCTCCTGGGGGGTGTGTTCCTCTCGGTGGCGGGGCTCTACCTGATGCTCAACGCCAGCTTTGTGGCGGCGGCCCAGGTGCTGGTCTACGTGGGAGCGGTGAATGTGTTGATTTTGTTCGCGATCATGCTCGTGAACAAAAAGGAAAACCTTGAGGCCATCCCCGGTTTAGCCCTGCGCCGGGTGCTCTCTGGTGCGGTGTGTGCCGGCTTGTTCGCCCTGTTGATGCGGGTGGCCTTCGTAACGCCGTGGCCCCTGCCAGGACCCGAGCCCGTGGGTGAGGATGCCACGATTCGCATCGGAGAACATCTCTTCAGCGATTACCTGCTGCCCTTTGAGTTGGCCTCTGTCTTGCTGTTGATCGCCATGATTGGCGCCATCGTGTTGGCCCGCCGGGATGTCATTTCCAGCGATATCGCCACGGGAGACCCGGTAGATCAAGGCCTCATTGAGAAGGAGCGCACGCCCTTGTTGCTCGATCGGACGCCCCGGTGAGGGTCTCCCAATCGATCTGTTGAGTATCCCCCAGACCCCTTTCCGATCTCAACCCTTTTTGTCCCCACTCCGCTTCGCTCTCCCCTAGCGCCCCCTTGCACCGATGGACTCCAGCATCTCCTCCACGATCCCCCTTGAGGCCTACCTGGCGTTGGCCGCAGTGTTGTTCTGCACAGGTGTTTGGGGGCTGATCAACAGCCGTAATGCGGTGCGGGTCTTGATGAGCATTGAGCTGATGCTGAATGCTGTGAACATCAACTTGATGACCTTCTCGAACTATCTCGATGGCCAGTTGATCCGGGGCCAGGTGTTCACGATCTTTGTGATCACCGTGGCCGCTGCTGAGGCGGCTGTGGGCTTGGCGATCCTGCTTTCGCTCTACCGCAATCGGGAAACCGTTGATATGGAGCGCTTCAACCTGCTCCGTTGGTAGTCGGCCTGTCCCATGCTGCTTGAGCGGGTCTGGCTGATTGTGCGCTCTGGTAGCCAGGCGGCCCAGCGCCAGGCCAAGCGCTGCGCAGATGATTTACGCAGCCAGGGAACCCATGTGGTGACCGCCCAAAGCGGTCTCTACGCGAACCCCTTTCCAGGTCTCCTGGCAACCGAGGACGGGCTCCCCGATCTGGCCTTGGTGCTTGGCGGGGATGGCACGGTTTTGGGGGCGGCTCGCCACCTGGCTCCGCTCGGGGTACCGATCCTCAGCTTCAATGTGGGCGGCCACCTGGGCTTTTTGACCCATGAGCGCCAACTGCTCAAACTCAGCGGTGAAGAGGACTCCATCTGGGACCGACTTCGCGATGATCGCTTTGCCATGGAGCGGCGCATGATGCTCCAGGCCCGTGTGGAAAGGGGTAGGACCTATGGGTCGGAAGGTGGTTCAGGCGACCCCCAGGAGGACCTTGAGGAGACCCATCTCGCCCTCAACGATTTTTATTTTCGCCCTTGCCTCGATGAGGTGTCACCCACCTGCATCCTGGAGTTGGAAATTGATGGCGAGGTGGTGGATCAATACCGGGGCGACGGCCTGATTATCGCCACCCCCACCGGTTCCACGGGCTATGCCATGGCAGCAGGTGGCCCGATCCTCCATCCGGGCATTGAGGCGATTGTGGTCAACCCGATTTGCCCGATGAGCCTCTCGAGCCGGGCCGTTGTGGTGCCGCCGCGTTCCCAGCTCTTCGTGTGGCCCCTGGGTGAAACCAGCCGCCGGGTGAAGCTCTGGAAGGACGGGGCCCACGCCACCCAACTGGAACCTGGGGATCGGGCCATGGTGCAACGCAGCTCCCACCCAGCCCTCCAGGTGGTGTTGGAACAAAGCCCCTCTTATTACCGCACGTTGACGCGCAAGCTGCATTGGACCGGCAGCCTTGTCGCCGCAGAGCCCTCCCGTAACTAAGCCCCATGGCCCTTGAGATTGAACGGCGCTTTCTGGTCCATGGCGACCAGTGGCGGGAGGCGATCCGTTGGCAGGCCCAGCTGCAGCAGGGCTATCTGGTGAGTGGACCCGAGGGGTTCACCGTGCGGGTGCGAACCGCCAAGACCGCACCGCAGCCTGGGTCTGGCGAGTTAGCCAAGCAAGAGGCGTGGCTCACCCTCAAAACGGCAGGTTCGGCCAATGGTTTGGTGCGCCATGAGTTTGAGTACCCGATTCCCCTGGAGGATGCCCGTAGCCTGCTGGATCGGGCGCCGAGCCGACTCAGCAAATGGCGTTATGGCCTCAGTTGGCCCGGAGGCGATTGGGTGCTGGATGTGTTTGAGGGCAGCAATGCACCCTTGGTGGTGGCCGAGGTGGAGTTGCTGGATCCTGAGCAGCCTGTGCCGATTCCGGCCTGTTGTGTGCTCGAGCTCACCGGTCGCCCTTCCCTCAGCAATGCGGCCTTGGCCCATCACCCCCTGGCCCATTGGCCGGAGTGCCAACGCCAGCAATTGCTTGCAGGCTCCCTTGACTGGGCGACTGCCTAGGGCTGGGAGCTTACGACTAAGGGGCCTAGGGATGGCTGGTGTCGATGGCGCAGCAGTTGAAGCCATCGCGGCAGATCTTGCCGTTGTCCATGGCCCAATTCAGCAAGGCCACCCGATTCTTGGCACCCGTTTTGGTGAAGATGTTGCTCACGTGGTTGTCCACGGTGCGCTTGCTGATCGTGAGGGCCTGGGCAATCTCCTGGTTAGTGAGGCCCCGGGCCACCAGCTCAACGATTTCGGTCTCCCGCTCTGAGATGGCCGGCCCCTGGCTGTCGAACACGCGATCCATTCCCCAGGCTGCATGCTTGGGATCACTGTAGGCAGGGCGTTGCCGCATGATGGGGCTTGCTCAACAAGGGTTGGCTTGCTGCTCCAACAGGCCTTGGCTAGCGGACAGTTGGCCATCACAGCGGAAGTCACGCCGCCCCGCGGGGGGGATCCCAGCCGAACCTTGGCTGCGGCCAAGGCCCTGAAGGGTTGGGTGCATGCCGTCAACGTGACCGATGGCAGCCGAGCAGTGATGCGGATGAGCAGCTTGGCGATGTGCCGCTTGCTCCTCGATGTCGGCATTGAACCCGTGCTGCAGCTGGCCTGCAGGGATCGCAACCGGATTGCCTTGCAGGCGGATCTGCTGGGGGCCCACGCCCTCGGTTTGCGCAATGTGCTTTGCCTCACCGGCGATCCGGTTCGCGCCGGTGACCAACCGTGGGCCAGGCCCGTGAATGAACTCGAGGCGGTGCGGTTGTTGCAACTGGTGAGCCAACTCAATGGGGGCATCGACCCGGTGGCAGGGGAGCTGCCCGATGGGGCGACGACCCTGTTTGCGGGGGCCGCTGCCGATCCCCAGTCGCCCAGCTGGAGCGGCCTCAAAAGCCGGGTTGGCCGCAAGCAAGCCGCTGGAGCGCGCTTTCTCCAAACCCAGATGGTCACCGATCGTGCGGCGCTCGAACGCTTTGTGGGCGAGATCGCTGGACCCTTGGGCATCCCCGTGCTGGCAGGGATTTTCCTGCTCAAGTCGGCGAAAAATGCGGCTTTCATCAATCGGGTGGTGCCTGGCGCCAACATCCCCCAGGCCGTGATTGATCGCTTGGCGGGGGCGGCCAACCAAGCTGCAGAAGGGGTGGTGATTGCGGCCGAGCAGGTGGCCAGCTACCTGGAGCTGGCCCAGGGGGTCCATTTGATGGCGATCAAGGCGGAAGAACGAATCCCAGAGATCCTGCGCTTGGCAGGGTTGGGTCCGTTGGCAGGCGTCAGTTCGATCCCGTAAGGGCCAGGTCGGTGCCGAGGAGCTCGGCCATGGCCTTCTGCTGGGCCGATGGGGCGACCACATCCTGGCGACGCACATCGGTGATCAGCCAATCGAGGGCCGCTTCCTGGAGGTCGAAGTGGTCGCCGTTGCGGTCGACGCAGTAGCGGCCAAACACCAACTTTTCCACCAGGCGCACACCCGCACCGATGCGGGAATAGTCAAAGATGATCGAATTGTCGATCGTGGCGTCTTCGCAGATGTGGCAATTGGGGCCGATCATGGCCGGGCCAATGATGGTGGCTCCGTCTTCGATTTTGGTCATGCCGCCCACGTAAATGGGCCCGGTCACGTTGATTCGATCCCAGTTGGCAGCCACATTCAGGCCCGCATAGATGCCTGGACGCACTTGTTTTCCAGGAATTTTGACCTGGCGCACCTGGCCCTGGAGCACGCTGCGGATCGCTTGCCAGTAGTCGGGCACCTTGCCGATATCCACCCATTCGAATTCCATCGGCAGGGCGTAGAAGGGAGCCCCGGCTGCCACCAACTTGGGGAAGAGGTCGGAGCCGATATCAAACGCCTGGTCGCTGGGAACGAAATCCAGCACCTCCGGCTCAAAGATGTAGATACCCGTGTTGATCATGTCGCTGGCGGCCTCATCCACCTCCGGCTTTTCCTGGAAGGAGCGCACCCGGCCGTCCTCGTCGGTGACCACGACGCCGTAGCTGCTCACCTGGTCGCGGGGGACCCGCTTGGTGATCAGACTGGCGAGGGCCCCTTTGGCTTTATGGCGCTTCACCGCTTCGGTGAGATCGAGATCGACCAGGGCGTCCCCGCAGAGCACGACGAAGGTGTCGTCGAAGAAGCGCTGGAAGTTTTGAATCTTTTTGAGTCCACCGGCGGAACCCATGGCATCGCCGATGAGTTCGCCGTCTTCGATGCGGCCTTCAAAGCTGTAGGCAATTTCGACGCCGAAACGCTGACCATCTCGAAAATAATTCTCGATCTCCTCGGCCAGGTGGGAGACGTTCACCATGATTTCGGTAAAGCCGTGCTCCCGCAGTAGCTCCAGCAGAAACTCCATCACGGGTTTCTGGAGGATGGGGATCATCGGCTTGGGGATCGTGTGCGTGATGGGACGTACACGGGTGCCTTTGCCGGCCGCCAAGATCATCGCCTTCATTGGCGTTTGCTCACGTCGGTCGCAAACACCACCCTAGTCATGGGTCTAGGCGGCAAGCGGTTCAGGAGCCGGCACTAGAGCTGGCTTGAGCGCCAATTGCACACTCTGACCCCCATCCAGCAGTCGTTTCAGGCTCAAGGGGCCAAACAAGCCGCCAGTTTGTTCGAGTTCCACCTTGCCTTGGTGGCAAAGGAACAGCAGGGCCCAGAAGACCCCGACCCGGTCGGCATCCAGCTCTGCGGCGGCACCCTTGGCTTCCACCGCAGCGGCCCAGGCCTCCACCAGCTCGTCGAACCCGGCCCATTGCACGGCTTGGGGCCATTGCAACAGAAATTGACTCAGGGCCGCTGTGGTTTCGGGCAGCTTTTCCCGGTGGGCGAGGGCCGCCACCTGCTCAATCGCAGCCCGTTCGCTGTAGCGCTTTGGGCGATGGCGGCTACGGATTTTGCCTTCATCGTCTTCGATCCGCTCGGCAATGTCTTCGAGTTGACGGATCAGTTCCCCCAGGGTGACTGGGCGCTGCAGTGGCGGGGGGGCTACGGGGCGGCGCCAGAGATGCCGTTCGGGCCTCCGCGGCATCTCGAGGCCGGGGTTCATCAGCCAGCCCTGGCCGTCGTCGTCGAAATCAAAGCCGAAGCTGTCGTCCTGGATTGGCTCGGGGGGGAACGTGGCGGCCTCGAGCACTTCGGCCTTCAAGCCCACCAGCACGGCGGCGGCCAGAAAGGCTTCGCTGGTCGCGGCCAGGTCCTGTTCGTAGCTGCCACCGGAGGCGGCCACCAGCCTGGGCACTTCAATGCGCTGGCGCAATTGGTCGAGAAAGCCATCGACAACGGCAATTACATCCACATCCCAGGGGTCGAGTTCCCCCCGGACGGCTGCATCCTGCAGCAGCCGGATGGCCAGCCTGGCGCCCCCTTCTGCCACCGGTGTTGTGTCGCTCCTTGGGACTCACTCTCCCTACGCTAGCGGTAGTGGTCGATGCCCACCACTAGCGCTAGCCCAAAGCAGGAGCCTTGAATGGGTTTTGGCGAATCAGGCTCGAGCCGGCCGGTGCGGTCAACGCCTTCAGCGCACTGTCATCCCTGGCCACAAGCGCTTCCATGGAGGCCCGGTAGGTGTCGGTGAGGAGGCGGGGGTAGAGGCCAATGCCGATAATCGGCACCAGGAGACAGCCCACGATGTAGATCTCGCGGGGCTCCGCATCGACGAGCTGGGCTTGGGAGGTCAGCTCCACGTTTTCCTTGCCATAGAAGATTTCCCGCAGCATCGAGAGCAGATACACCGGGGTGAGGATCACGCCAATGGCCGCCAAGCCAGAGATCACGATCCGGAACGGCAGGGTGTAGGCCTCATCGGTGGCTAAGCCCACAAAGATCATCAACTCGGAGACAAAGCCACTCATCCCTGGCAGGGCCAGGGATGCCAACGAGCAGATGGTCCAGAGGGCAAACATTTTGCGCATTTTTTGCCCCACCCCGCCCATCTCATCGAGCTGCAGGGTGTGGGTGCGGTCGTAGGTGGCACCCACCAGGAAAAACAAGCTGGCTCCAATCAGCCCGTGGCTGATCATTTGGAGCATGGCGCCACTGCTGCCGAGGGCACTGAAGCTGCCAATGCCGATCAGCACAAACCCCATGTGGCTGATGGAGCTGTAGGCAATTTTGCGTTTGAGGTTGCGTTGGGCGAAGGAGGTGAGGGCGGCATAAATGATGTTCACCACCCCCAGCACGATCAGGAGCGGCGCGAACTGGGCGTGGGCATCGGGCAGGATCTGACAGTTGAAGCGCAGCAGGGCGTAGCCGCCCATCTTCAGCAGAATTCCTGCCAGCAACATGTGCACCGGGGCGGTGGCTTCCCCATGGGCATCGGGCAGCCAAGTGTGCAGCGGCACGATCGGGAGCTTCACACCAAAGGCGATCAGCAGCCCCGCGTAACAGAGCAGCTGGAACCCCGCTGGGAAGCCCTTGGCCATCAGGGCGGAATACTCAAACGTGGGAATCCCCCCGCCGTAAAAGGCCATGGCCAGCCCGGCCAGCAGGATGAACAGGGAGCTTCCTGCGGTGTAAAGGATGAACTTGGTGGCGGCGTACTGGCGCTTTTTGCCACCCCAGATCGCCAGCAGCAGATAGACGGGCAGCAGTTCCAGTTCCCAGGCCAGGAAGAACAGCAGCATGTCCTGCACGGCAAAGACGGCAATTTGGCCGCCATCCATGGCCAGGAGCAGGAAGAAGAAGAGTTTGGGTTTGAAGGTGACCGGCCAGGCCGCCAACACCGCCAACGCGGTGATGAAGCTGGTCAGAAGGATCAGGGGCATCGAGATGCCATCGGCGCCCACCGACCAGGCCAGGCCGATATCGGGCAGCCACTCCACCCGCTCCACCAACTGCAAGCCCGGGTCGCTCGGGTCGTAGCCGTTGAGGTACCCGCCCACCGTTAGCAGGAAGGTGATCAAGGCCACGCCCAGGGCGTACCAGCGCACCTGTTTCCCTTCGCCCTCGTCAGGGAAGAAGGGGATCAGCAGGGCTGCGCCAATCGGAAACAGGATTGACGCGCTCAGCCAGGGGAACGGCACGAACTAAAACTCACCTTTTGAGCGAGTGTAGAAATCCTGTCCCTGGTTGCACTCTGCCGGTGATGGATGTCACACAGTCCGTTGTGCGACAGCCCTAGCCAAAGGCGCCAAACAGCACCACAAGGGCGATCACACCGCCAAACACGATCAGGGCATAGAACTGGGCCCGGCCGGTTTCGAAGTACTTGAGGCCTTCGCCGCTGCCCAGGGTGACCAGGCCGGTGAGGTTGACCACCCCATCGACCACCTTGGAATCCACTTCCAGCACCTGCCTAGCCAACTTGCGACTGCCCTGAACGAAGATCTTGTCGTTGAGGGCATCGAGATACCACTTGTTGGCCAGGAAGCGGTTCAGGGCGGGAAAGCGGCCAGCCACCGCGGTGCCCAGGTCGATCTTGTGCAGCAGATAGGCCACGACGGCCAGGGTGATGCCGGCTGCCGAGATGGCCACGGAGGAACCAGCCAGCGGCAGGAACTCAGCCCAGGAGAAGTGGGCGGCCATCTCGGCCGCTTCCTCGGGATTCAGCAAGGCGGCGAAGCGGCTATGCCACGGGGTGCCGAGCAGCCCGATCAACACGGAAGGCACGGCTAGCACCGCCAGGGGCATGGCCATCTGCCAGCCCGATTCGTGGGGATGGGCCGCAAGGCTGTGACTTGGCTCGCCATGGGGTTCAGCCACCTTGCCGGCGGCGGCCATCAGCTCGACTTGGACATCCTTGTTGCCGCCGCGGAAGCTCCCTTCAAAGGTGAGGAAGTACAGCCTGAACATATAGAAGGCTGTCATGCCCGCGGTGAAGAAACCGGCAACCCAGAGGATTGGAAAGCTGCCGAAGGTCTGGCCCAGGATTTCATCCTTGCTCCAGAAACCGGCCAGGGGCGGGATGCCACTGATCGCTAAACAGCCAATGAAGAAGGTGGAGCTGGTGACGGGCATGAATTTTCTGAGGCCACCCATCAACCGCATGTCTTGGGCGAGCACGGGTTCATGGCCCACCACCTCCTCCATGGCGTGGATCACCGAGCCTGAGCACAGGAACAGCATCGCCTTGAAGAAGGCGTGGGTCACCAGATGGAACATGCCGGCGATGGGGGCACCGCAGCCCATGGCAAGCATCATGTAACCCAATTGGGAGACGGTGCTGTAGGCCAGGCCCTTTTTGAGATCCATCTGGGTGAGGGCAATCGAGGCACCCAAGAACAGGGTGATGGTGCCGACCACTGCAATCACGGTTTGCACCTCCGGGAACGGCACATAAACCGGTTGGAGGCGGGCCACCAGAAATACTCCGGCCGCCACCATCGTGGCGGCATGGATCAGGGCGGAAATTGGCGTGGGCCCCTCCATGGCATCGGGCAACCAAACGTGGAGAGGAAACTGGGCCGATTTCGCCATCGGGCCCATGAACACGAGGAGGCAGAGGGTGATGGCAGCCCAGCCGGGCACGCTGCCGCCGGCGATGGCCTCCTGCAGGCGACTGCCAATCTCCTCAAAGCCGAAGCTGCCCGTGGCCCAGAACAGGCCCAGGATTCCCAGCAGTAGGCCAAAGTCGCCCACCCGGTTCACCACAAAGGCTTTCTGGGCTGCATTGGCGGCCCCATCCCGGTCGTACCAAAAGCCCACCAGCAGGTAGGAGCACATCCCCACCAGCTCCCAAAACACATAGATCTCGAGCAGGTTGGGGCTGATCACCAGGCCCAGCATTGAGCTGCTGAATAGGGCCAGGTAGGTGAAAAAGCGCACATAGCCCCTGTCGTGGGCCATGTAGCCGTCGGAATACACCATCACCAGCACGGCAATGGTGGTGACCAGAGCCAGCATGACGGAGGCCAGGGGATCCACCCGGAAGCCCATCTGTAGGTTGAAGGTGCCGGCGCTCGCCCAGTTGAACAACACTTCAGTGGTGCCCGCTTCGGCCAGCTGCTCGGCCAGCACGGCGTAGCTCAACACGGCGGCCGCGCCCACACAACTAATCAGGAAGACAGCAACCGGCTTGCGCAGCCGATTGACAGTGCGGTTGAAGCTGATCAGCCCGAGCCCAACCAAGCAGGCGCCCGCCAGCGGTAGAACCGGGATGAGCCAGGCGATTTCAGCGGCGGAAGGCATGCTGCGGCGCGGCCTGTTTTCAGCGAGTCTAGGCAGCAAGAAGCATCAGCCCAACCAATGGCCCAGGCCCGTGCGGGAATAGGCCGTGGCTCCCAAGCCAATGAGGCGGTGGGCCCACCAGAAGACGCCCACGGCAATGGCAATGCCCAGCTGGGATGGCCTTAGGAATTCGCCTAAGAGCAGCTGTTGGCGGCCATCGATGACGGCCCGGAACGGAACAATCGATGTGGTCGCCTTGAGCTCCTCAAACGCCGCCCCAAACCGGTTGGCCAGCCGCCGATCCCCATTCCACACCGCAAACGCGTGGTGGGCGATGAGCCCCAGGCAGGTGACCAGCGTGAAACTGCTGCCAATCCAAAGCAGGTGGGTGGCGCACCACAGCACCTGGCCCACGGCCTGGGGATGGCGGCTGATCCGGATGATCCCCGTGGCATAGAGACGAACCTGGGGTTTCAGCACCGCCGGGATTTCCAGCAGGTTGTAGGTGGCTGGATAGAGGAACAGGAAGCTGATCGCCGTTCCAATCCACACCAGAGGGATGATCCAAGGCTGGTCTTGGAGGTTCCAAAGGCGGACGCCGTCGTAGCGGTGGGCCAGGAAATAGCCGATCACCACCACCGCTGAAGGGATGCTCACCGCCGCAAAGAGCAGCCGCCAAGCCCGCTCGCCGATGCGTTCAGCCCCCCAGGCCCTGAGGGAGGCTCCGCCGCTGTGAATCACGGCAAAGACAAGCAACAGCCCAAGCATCACCAGGCTGCTGTGGTTGAGGCTGCCCTCGTGAAGGCTGACCTGTTGCAGGTTTGGGGGCGATCCAGCGCTGGCGAGCAAAGGTAAGTTGGGAGTTGTAAACCTCGGGATTCTGGCTGCCGGGAAGCCCCCCTAGAGTTTTGGTCTGCGTGGCACCAATGGCAGACCTGCCTTTTACCCTCGATCAGCTGCGCATCCTGCGGGCGATTGCTAGCGAGGGCAGCTTCAAGAAGGCGGCGGACAGCCTCTATGTGACCCAGCCGGCGGTGAGTCTGCAGATCCAGAATCTGGAGAAGCAGCTCAATGTGTCACTGTTTGATCGCGGTGGCCGCAAGGCCCAGC
Source organism: Synechococcus sp. UW140 (assembly GCA_943373125.1). Taxonomy (GTDB): domain Bacteria; phylum Cyanobacteriota; class Cyanobacteriia; order PCC-6307; family Cyanobiaceae; genus Cyanobium_A. The sequence goes on along the minus strand of CALSBG010000006.1, from coordinate 22,068 downwards.
TCACGGAGGCCGGCCACCTTCTGCTCAGTTACTGCGATCGCATCCTGAGTCAGTGCCAGGAGGCCTGCCGTGCCCTCGATGATCTGCACAACCTCAAAGGCGGATCCCTGGTGGTAGGTGCCAGCCAAACCACGGGCACCTATTTGATGCCCCGCATGATTGGTCTGTTTCGCCAGAAATACCCTGATGTGGCCGTGCAACTCCAGGTGCACAGCACCCGGCGCACCGGCTGGAGTGTGGCCAATGGCCAGATCGATTTGGCGATCATTGGTGGCGAGCTGCCCACGGAGCTCAATGACTTGCTCCAGGTGGTGCCCTACGCCAGCGATGAGTTGGCGCTGGTGCTGCCCACCAAACATGCCCTGGCCCGCCTGAGCGAGCTCACCAAGGACGACCTTTACCGGCTTGGCTTTGTCTGCCTCGATGCCCAGTCCACCACCCGCAAAATGGTGGACCAACTGCTAGCCCGCTCGGGTCTGGACGTGGGGCGTCTCAAGATCGAAATGGAACTCAATTCCTTTGAGGCTATTAAAAATGCGGTGCAATCGGGCCTGGGGGCAGCGTTCCTGCCGGTGGTCTCGATTGAGCGCGAACTGGCAGCAGGCAGCTTGCATCGCCCCCAGGTGGCTGATCTGTTGGTGCGGCGTCAGCTCAAGTTGATCACCCATCCAGCCCGCTATTGCTCGCGGGCTTCCGATGCCTTCCGCAAGGAGGTGTTGCCGGTTTTCGCCAGCCCGGAGAGCCCCCTGCGTCGTCCCTTACAACCCCCCCAAGGGGAGACCTTGTCGTTAGGTGCTTAGAACTGGTCGGATTCCGGCGTCACCCCAACGCTGTCGTCGGCGATGCCTTTGGTGATGAATTTGTTTTCGCGGGTCTCGGTTTGGTAGACGCAGCGCACCTCGGGCTTGTCTTTGACAGAGCCGATGTAGGCAAAGGTGTTCATCCGTTGTTTGCATTGGCGCAATTGGTCAGCCGTGATGGCTCCTTCCTTCTGCAGCACGCTCCAGTTTTCCCGGCGGATCACACAGCCTGGTTTCAGGGATGGCTGGGTTACGAAGCTGCTGCTGGGGTTCATGGTTGTGTACACCTGAACGTCCATCACGAAGGCGCTTGCTCCCCACTGCTTGCAGAACTCCGGATCAGCCACTGCCATGTCGAGCTGTTGGCTGCTGGCGATGTTGCCCTGGTCGCCTTGGGTGTTGCTCGAGAGGCTGGTGCCGATGCCAATGCCCACCACCAGCACGCCTGCCAGCACGGCAATCTTAGCCACATTGAATTGAAAAGGCCCTTGGCCGTCGCCTTTGCCATCTCCAGGGCCACCACCGGGTCCACCGCCCTGGCCACCCTTTTGGCTGCCACCGTTGCCGCCCCGGTCCCGACCGACTGACCGGGAGGGTTCCTGGCGGGAGTAGTTGTAGCGCTCTTCGCGCCCATAGGCGTCCTGGTAGCGGTCACTGACGTAAGGACGATTCTGATCCCGGGGGTCGTCCCCGTTGGCGCGATAGCGGGAGCGGGTCACAGGGTTTGGGGGCTGCGCGGAACACCCATCGAGTAGTTCAGCACCCGGGCATCCGGGTTGTAGCTCAGCTCCCCGGCCTGGAGCAGCTGGCGGATCAGGCCCTCCAGTTCGGAGCCAATGCGCCTCAGGTTGTACTCGCTGAGCTCGGCCCCGGCTTGGGCCCTCACCAGTTCGGCAAAGCGTTCTTGAAGCTTGGTGAGCACGGGGGCATCCCAAAGGAATTCGTTGTCGGGATCCACGTCCAGGGTGAGCTGGTCGCTGGAGGGCACCAGATTTCCCCCTTCCACATAGGCGGTGAACAGCCGCACATGGCGGGTCGTCGACTTCAGCAGGGTCTCGACTGGACGTGTGTCGGCCATGGGTTGGCAGCTGGGGGCACCCGATCGTCCAACTTTAGGCAAGCGCGGCCTTTAAGGTTGTCCACACAGTTGGTTGATTCGGAATGCGTGTCGTCATCGCCGGTGCTGGTCTTGCCGGCTTGTCGTGCGCCAAATATCTCTGTGATGCGGGCCACACCCCGGTGGTGGTAGAGGCCCGGGACGTGCTTGGCGGCAAGGTGGCGGCCTGGCAGGACGAGGATGGCGATTGGTACGAAACCGGTCTGCATATTTTCTTTGGCGCCTATCGCAACATGCGCCAACTGTTCAAGGAATTGGACATTGAGGATCGTCTTCAGTGGAAATCCCACTCGATGATCTTTAACCAGAAGGAAACCCCTGGCACCTATAGCCGTTTTGACTTTCCGGATTTGCCAGCCCCCCTCAATGGGGTGGTAGCCATTTTGGGCAACAATGACATGCTCACCTGGCCCGAGAAGATTGCCTTCGGTCTGGGCTTGGTGCCGGCGATGTTGCGCGGCCAGGCCTATGTGGAGGAGTGTGATCAGTATTCCTGGAGTGAGTGGCTGAAGCTCCACAACATTCCTGATCGGGTGAATGATGAAGTGTTCTTGGCGATGAGCAAGGCGCTGAATTTCATTAATCCTGAAGAAATTTCCAGCACTGTCGTGCTCACAGCGCTCAACCGCTTCCTCCAGGAGGGCGATGGCTCGAAGATGGCATTTCTGGATGGGAATCCGCCCGAAAGGCTGTGTGAGCCAATCGTGGAGTACATCCGCGCCCGAGGTGGCGAGGTGCATCTGGATTCACCTCTGCGGGAAATCGAGCTCCACGAGGACGGCAGCGTGAAAGCCTTCCACATCGGCGGCATCAAGGGCCAAGAGCCCCGCACCCTGGAAGCAGATGCCTACGTGAGTGCCATGCCGGTGGATCCTTTCAAGTTGTTGGTGCCAGAGGCCTGGAAGCAGCTGCCTTATTTCCAAAAGCTCGAAGGCCTCAAGGGGGTGCCTGTGATCAATATCCACCTCTGGTTTGATCGCAAGCTCACCGAAATTGATCACTTGTTATTCAGCCGTAGTGAGTTGTTGAGCGTCTATGCGGACATGAGCAACACCTGCCGCGAGTATGAAGACCCGAGCCGTTCCATGTTGGAACTGGTGTTTGCGCCGGCCAAGGATTGGATTGGCCGTTCTGATGACGACATCATCGAGGCCACCATGGAAGAACTGAAGCGTCTTTTCCCGATGCATTTCAGTGGTGACAACCAGGCGGTGTTGCGCAAGTCGAAGGTGGTGAAAACCCCCCTCTCGGTCTACAAGACCGTGCCGGGCTGCCAGCAACTGCGCCCCGATCAGGCTTCGCCGATCCCCAATTTCTTCCTGGCTGGTTGTTACACCATGCAGCGCTATCTGGCCTCCATGGAGGGGGCAGTGTTGAGCGGCAAGCAATGTGCTGCGGCGATTGATGGCAAGCTGGTTTCTGAGCCATCAGCGGCGCCTGCCATGGCAACGGTTTGAATCCGGCGCTTCCCTCAGCCTTGTTGACTGACGTGCCTACAACTTCCATCCCGCTTCCCAGCTTGGAGCAGGCCTATGAGGCCTGCCGGGCGGAAACTGCCGAATGGGCTAAAACCTTCTACCTGGGCACGTTGCTGATGCCCCAGGCTAAGCGGCGGGCCATTTGGGCAATTTACGTCTGGTGTCGCCGCACCGATGAGCTGATGGATAGCCCTGAGGCCCAGGATCGGCCCGTGGCAGAGCTTGCGGCCAGGCTCGATTGTTGGGAGCAGCGCACCCGGGACCTCTTTTCCGGGGTCGTGCGCGATGGACTGGATCTGGTGATGCTCGACACGATTGAGCGTTTCCCCCAGCCGCTCCATGCCTACCTCGACATGATCGAAGGCCAGCGCATGGATCTTCAGCAGCATCGCTACGCCAGTTTCGAAGATTTAGAGCTCTACTGCTACCGGGTGGCCGGAACGGTGGGTTTGATGACTCAGGAGGTCATGGGGCTGGATGCGGCCTACACCACGGCCCCCTGGAGCGATCGCCCGGATACCTCCAAAGCGGCGGTGGCGCTAGGGATCGCCAACCAGCTCACCAACATCCTGCGCGATGTTGGCGAAGATCGTGCCCGGGGCAGAATCTATCTCCCTTTGGAAGATCTGCGGCGGTTTAATTACTCTGAATCGGATTTGTTGTCGGGGGTGCTAAACGACAACTGGCGGGCTTTGATGAAGTTCCAGCTGGATCGCGCCAGGCAATGGTTTGCTCGATCGGAGGCAGGGGTGCGCTGGTTGGCGCCTGATGCCCGCTGGCCCGTTTGGGCTTCCCTTCGCTTGTATCGGGGAATTCTTGATGTGATCGAGCAGCACAATTACGACGTCTTTAATAAAAGAGCTTTTGTGCCACAGGCGGGCAAATTAATAGATTTACCCTTCAGCTTTTTGGTTTCCCAGGTGCGCTGATCCCTCATGGCTGCTGGTTGGCCGGTTTCCCGTTACCCAGTCTGGTTTTTGGACCGTCCAATCCATTGCAACAGGATCGGGTTGACCCGTTCCGGGCCTTCATCTTGGGGACAATGGCCTAGTCCGCTCAGAACTTGAAGCTCCTGAATGCAGGGGAAGGTGTCGGCCCAGCGCCGGGCTTCTTTGGGATCTTCCCAGGGGTCGTCTGCCCCCCATAGCAGGCGCACGGGTATGGCCAGATCGAGCAGCAACTCGGGGGCCAGGTAATCGCTGAAAAGGTTCACAAAGCCCCTGAAGCTCTCGGTGGCACCAGGGTCGGTACTGGGGCGGTGCAAGAGGGCAATGAGCCCATCGTCAAGGTGGGCTCCGCTGGGGTAGGCCTTCTGTAGGACCCGGCGGATGAACCCCGGTTGGGCGAGCAGCCGAAACAGGGGTGCGATCACCCAGCGTTGACGCACCAGTTGCTTCAAAAGTGGGCGGCTGACCCGCTCAAGGCCAGGCAACTCGGCAGCCCGTTTGTCATCGAGGGTGCGCTGGGCACAGTCGATCAAAATCACTTGCTCCGGAGGGATGCCCTCTTTCACCAGCAAGCGAGCTGCCGTGAGGGCCACCATGCCGCCAATCGAATTGCCGATGAGATGGAGTTCCGGCTGCGGTGCCGGACTCTCGCTGTTGGAGGTTTCGCCGAGGCCAAACAAGCTGATGGCCGCATCGGCCACCTGCCGGGCCCAAAGATCAAAGCAGTACAGAACAGCACCCGGCTGGATTGGCTCGTCCGCCAATCGGGAGCGTGGTTTGTCGCTGGCTCCAAAACCAAGCAAATCGATGGCAATGACATCGGCCTGGGCTGCCAGGGCTGGCATGGTGTGCCGCCAATGCCCTATCGAGGCGCCAAATCCGTGGATCAGTAGCACCTTGATGGGATTGGCAGGATCACCGCCGCGTTGAAGGTTGATCCTGTGGCCCTGCCAATTCCAGGGCAGCAGAGTTGGGGTCAAAGACTGGTTCAGACCGCTGCTTTTTGGTTGTCGAGCAGTCCCTTGAGCTTGGCCAGTTCACCAGCCCAGCGGGGATCGGGAGCCCCAGTTTCGATGCTGTCGGCATGCACCACTTTGTTGACGGCTTTGCGGGCTGCAGTGGGGGTGGCCCCATTGTTGCCAGGGCCTCCCCTGCCGGCGCTGCCGCTGCCCGAGTCGCGACGCTCCGACACCTCGATGCGCAGGCTGTTGCCGCCGAATTCCTTGCCGTTGAGCTGTTCGATCACCGCATCGGCCATGGCTTGGCTGTCCACGTTGGCGAAGCCGAAGCCGCGGCAAGCCCCCGTATCCCGGTCGTTGACGGCCTTGAAGCGAACCCCTTCGCCCACGCCAGTGAACAGAGCCTCGAGCTCTTTGGCTTCAAAGGTCTGTGGCAGGTTGCCGACGTAGAGGCGAATGCTCATGGAAAGAAGGGGGGAATAACTGTCTGTCTTGAAGGTGAGGGAAAACCTCTGGCGTCAAGCCATTGCATCAATGAGTTAATCACGGCGCCTTCTCTAACAACTTCCCGCACCTTCGTCGCCTAGCCCGACTTTTCCGTCGCTGGCTGTTCGAGCCAGCGTTTGGCACAGGCCCACACCTCGGCCATCCCTTCGGGAGACGGTTCAGGGGCTGCGGGGAGCCGGCCGAAGGCTCGCTCCAGGGTGAGGTGATGGAGCAGCTCGCCGAGCTGTCGGCTTGGCTTCAAGGCGAGGTGGTCCTGGAGGGCCTTGCCGTCGACGGGGGCGCGCGGGTGAAACAGGGGATCGGCTGGATCGCGCCAGCGTTCCAGGGCGGCCTGGGCCGAGCCTTTGGGCCAGAACAGGAGCAGCGCAGGGAGGTCGGCCTCCAGCTCCTGGTGGAGGCGCAGCTGATCGGTTTCGCTGAGCTGCCCGCTGGGGCCGGCGGTCTGCCAATGGCGCAGGGCGTGGCAGCGCTGCTGCAGGCGCCGACTGCTGCGGAGCCCCTCTAAGGCTTGCCGGCCAAAAAGGGCTGCCAGGCGGGCCAGGGGCAGGGCCCAGGCAATCTCGTCGTTGCCCAGGCTTCGGGCCCGGGCGTTTTGCTCAGATAGCTCCTGCAGGCTGGCCTGGGCCAAAGGATCGGCGGCCCAGGTTTTAAGCAGCCCCATGGCATGGCTGTCTTTCAGTCCGCGGTGACCCCCGGGGGCTGCCGCCAGTTTCTCCAGCTCCGCCAGCACCCTTTCGCCGGCTACGTTGCCCAGCAAGGCCGCGTGGCGCTCGATCCAAACCTGACTTTGGGGCTCCAGTTCAAAGCCCAGTTCCGAGGCCAGCCGCAGCCCCCGGAGCAGCCGCAGGGGATCGGCCACCAAATTGGCTTCCTGCACCGCTACCAACTGGCCCCTTCGCAGGTGATCCAGGCCCCCGGTGGGATCCACCAGGCTTGCGCCCTCTTCCAGGGGCAGGGCGATCGCATTGACGGTGAAATCCCGCCGCCCCAAATCCGCTTCCAGGGTGCCCCCCTCTTGACTGGCCAGGTCAATGGTCCAGCCTTGAATCACCAGGCGGGCGATGCCGTGGTCTGCATCCAGCACCACGCAGGTGCCCCCCCAGCGGCGTGAGGCTTCCTTGGCAAAGCCAATCGCATCACCGCTCACCACCAGGTCCAGATCCGGGCGCGGCCCAAGCCGATTGAGCAGGGCATCCCGCACGGCTCCTCCCACTAGGGCGGTTCCCTGGGGAAAGTCCTCGGGGCGGAGGGGCCAGCCGCCAGGATTGAGGCGCTCGAGCACTTGGCCCGCCAGAATGGGGTCCTGGTGTAGCTGCGGCGGCATGTGCATCTGCGTGGATTGCCACTGGGTCGACCGATGTCAGGCCTACCACGCGGTGGAACGGCAGCACGGTGTGGACCATCTCACCGCTGGGCCCGATTTCAGCCCCAGCGAGCCAAGAATTCACGTGCAGGTCCAAGATCTACCGGCAGGTGGTGTGGGCGTGGAATGGGATGTGCGCGCTTGCGCCAGTTTTCTTGCCGAGCCTGGCCGCTGGCAGCGCCTGAGGCCAGGGGTGGTGCTGCCGTCATGAGAGCGCGGCCATGAGTCTGGTGTTGGCGTTGCACAGCTCCAGCGAGATGCTTGGCGTTGGGGTGGCCTCCCTTGATGGCCAGGGTGCTTGTGCTGGCAACCCTTCGGGCCGAAGCCAGGCTTTCCCCTTGGGCCGTTCCCTCGCCAACCAGCTCTTCAATGCGGTGGAAGCGGTGTTGCCTGCCGAGCAGTGGCCGCAGATTGGCCGTTTGGCGGTGGCCCTTGGCCCAGGGGGATTTACGGGCACCCGCCTGACGGTGGTGATGGCCCGCACCCTGGCCGAGCAGCTCGGGGTGCCCCTCGATGGCGTGGGTAGTTTTCTGCTGATAGCCCGGCGGTTGCAGCTCCAGCAGCCCACCTGGTTGGTCCAGACCTTGCCGCGCCGGGGGGTGGTGGCCGGTTGTTATGGCCCGGGCGCCCATGGCTTCAATCCCGACGCCTGGGGTGGCATGGAGGAATTGGCGGCCCCCAAGCTGTACGCGAGCGCTTCGGAGTTGCCGGTCGGGCCCCAGCAGGCCGCCATCCCTGAGCTGCCTGCGGATGTGGACCAGTTGGTCCACCTGGCCTGCCTGGCGGCCTCTGCGGGCATCGAGGCGCCCTGGCAGCCGGTGTTGCCCCTCTATCCCACCTCCCCGGTGGGGGAGGCCTGAGGGCCGTGGGTACTCCCCGCCGCAACTCCCCACGCCGGCTGAGGCGCAAAAGTCCGGTGAAGCGGATGGCACTCATGGCTGGTGCCGCTGGCTTGCTGTGGCTGTCCCGGGGCTGGTGGTGGCCGGCTTCTCCCCCTCCCCAGATGATCCTGGTGCTGGGGGGGGATGTGGCCCGCGAGCAGAGGGGGGCCCAGTTGGCCCAGCAGCATGGCCTGCCCGTGGTGGTGACCGGGGGCAGCAATCCCGAGTACGCCCGTTGGCTGTTCCAGCAGCGGGAAGGCCTGCCAGCCCACCAGGTGCAGCTCGATTATCGGGCCCACGACACCCTCACCAATTTCACCTCCCTGGTGGATGAGTTGCAGCGGGCCCGCATTCGCCATGCCCTTCTCGTGACCAGCAGCGACCACATGGCGAGGGCCCTGCTGGTGGGGCGGATCGTTGCTGGCAGTCGCGGCATCCAGCTCACCCCGGTGCCGGTGCCCTGTGGCGACCGTTGCTACCAGGAGAGCTCGGGCAAGGTGTGGGGCGATGGCGCCCGGGCCGTGCTGTGGGTGCTCACCGGCCGCGACATCCGCAGCTGGATGGGCAGTTAGCTGACGTCCTGATCGGTGCCCGATGGGAGATGGGTTTTTGGGGAATGGGGTCCGATCAGGCCCTGATCCAGGAGGGCATTGATTTGCCGTTGACAGGCCTCGGTGGCCAGGTCCAGATCGGGCCGCTTGCGCGAGGCCGGCGGCTGGATGGGGGTGCCAATGCGGATTTGGAGTGGCACCAGCCGGATGCCGCCCTTGCCAGGCCCCAGGGCCCGGTGGCTATTGATGATCGCCACCGGCAACAGGGGTGCGCCGGACCTGGCTGACAGGAGGGCAGCGCCGGCCTGGGGATTGTTGACCCGGCCATCCTCCTGGCGGGTGCCGTCGATGAACACCCCGATAGCCCAGCCCTCGAGCAGCCGATCGGTGGCGGTGCGGATGGCCTCCCGATCGCTGGCACCCCTCGCTACGGGGTAGGCGCCACAGGCCCGGATAATCGCCCCCAGCAGCGGAACTTTGAACAGTTCGGCTTTGGCCATGAAGGCCACGGGGCGCCCCAGGGCATGGCCCAGCAGGGGTGGATCGAGGTGGGAGCCGTGGTTCGCCACCACCACGACGGCGCCATCCATCGGCACGTTGTGATTGCCCAAGGTGCGGCCCCGAAACAGCAACCGGTACACCGGAAAGACCAGCAGGTAGCTGATCAAGCGGTAGGTGAAGCTGGGCTTGGGGTTGCTGATCAGGGCGGGGGACTCAGCCGGTTTGCGGCGACGCATGGCGCGCTTCACCGCGGCAACGGGGCGGTTCATTGGCCGAGGTCACCGGCATTGGCCACCTGGGCCGTGGCGATGCCCTCGCAACTGCGCTTGATCAAGCCGCTGAGCACGGCGCCGGGGCCGATCTCCACGGCGGTGTCGATCCCCAGGGCCGTGAACTGGTCCATGGTTTCGCGCCAACGCACCCCAGTGGTCATTTGCCGGATCAGGCGGGCCTTGATGGCTTCGCCGCTGGTGGTGGGGGTGGGATCGGTGTTGCTCAGCACCGGAACCTGGGCATCGGCAAAGGCCACCGCTTCGAGCTCCTGGGCAAAGGCCTGGGCGGCATCGGCCATGAAGGGGGAGTGGAAGGCCCCGCTCACGGCCAGGGGGATGGCGCGCTTGCAAGTGAGTTGGTCGGCTACGACGGCCACAGCTTCCGGGCTGCCGGAGAGCACCACCTGGGCGCTGCTGTTGTCGTTGGCAATCACCACACCTTTGGTGGCTGCCACGAGCTGGTCCAGTTGGCTGCGATCAAAGCCCATCACAGCGGTCATGGCCCCACCGCCCGCGGCGGCCATCAAGGTGCTGCGCTTCTGCATCAAGGCCAGGCCCGTGGCGAAATCGAAGACCCCGGCCACATGGAGTGCCACCAATTCACCGAGGCTGTGACCGGCCACCAACGAGGGGCGGCGGGCCTGGGCTTGCAGTTGGCTGGCCAGCAGGCTTTCGATCAGAAAGAGGGCGGGCTGGGTGTTGCGGGTGTCGTTGAGGTCGCTGAGCTCACCGGTGGCCTGGCCCTGGCAAATGGCGAGCAGGTCGCGGCCCAGCAGATCGGACGCTTGGCGAAAACACTCCAACGCCCCAGGGAGATCGAGGAGGCCATCGGCCATGCCCACCTTTTGCGAACCCTGGCCAGGAAACACCCAGGCAATCCCCATGGAGCTGTTGCTGTAACGGTCGGCAGGAGATTAGGGCCCGCTCCAGCGGAGCAGGGCACCACCCCAGCTCAGGCCAGCGCCAAAGCCACTGCTTGCGAGCAGGTGGCCCGGTTGCACCCGGCCATCCTTCACCGCCTCATCCAGCATCAGCGGGATCGTGGCGGCCGAGGTGTTGCCGTACTGGACCAGGTTGCTGAGAACCTGGTCTTGGGGCATGGAAAAGCGCTGGGCTACCGCATCGAGGATGCGCTGGTTGGCCTGGTGCAACAGCAGCCAGTCGAGTTGGTCGGGGGCGGTGCCGGTGGCCTCCAGCAACTCGGCCAGGATTGCGGGCACTTCCCGCACCGCGAACTTGTAAACCTCCTGGCCATTCATCTGGATCGGGGCAAAGCCACCTTTTTGGGCCGAGAGCCCATCCAAGAGGGGTTCATGGGTGTTGGTTTGGGCCAGGGTGAGGCAGCCATTGCGGCTGCCATCGGAGCGCATGCGAAAGCCCAATAGGCCCGTTTCAGGGGCGGGGCAGGCTTCCACGGCCACGGCGCCGGCGCCATCGCCAAACAGCACGCAGGTGCTGCGGTCGTCCCAGTTGACCCAGCGGCTCAGTTGGTCGGCACCAATCACCAGGGCCCGGCGCATCGCCCCCGTGGCCAGGTATTGGTTGGCGGTGATCAGGGCAAAAAGAAAACCGCTGCAGGCTGCGGTGAGATCGAAGGCCACGGCCTTGGTGGCCCCAAGCGCCCCCTGAATACGCGGCGCTGTGCCGAAGAGGTCGTCGGGGCTGGAGGTGGCTAGCAGGATCAGGTCCAGATCCTCAGCCCGCCAGCCCGCGTGATCGAGGGCTGCCTGGCCAGCCCGGGTGGCCAGGGTGGTGAGGGATTCCTCGGGCCCGGCAACCCGGCGGGCGCCAATGCCGGTGCGGGTGCGGATCCACTCGTCGTTGGTTTCAACCCGGCTGCTCAGCTGGGTGTTGCTAATGCTGGCGGCTGGAACGGCACTGCCGCTGCCCACCAGGGCCATCCCCCAAGGGAGGAGGCCAGGTGCTGGTTGTGCAACGCCGCCAAGCGACACGGGAGCCGGCCAGAAGTGGGCTCAGTCAACCACAGGTGCGCTTGCACTGAGGGCATGGAGGTTGGCCATGACCCCATGGTTGGCGGCGGAGTGGGCCAGGCGTAAGGCGCTGAGCACGGAGAGAGCCTTGCTGCTGCCATGGCCGATCACGCAGACCCCATCAACGCCCAGCAGCAGGGCGCCGCCGTGTTCGGCATGGTCGAGGCGCTTTTTAATCCGGCGCAGGTTGTTGATCAGGAAGGCCGAGCCCACCTTGCCGCGCCGGCCCCGGGGCAATTCTTCCTTGATCACATCCAGCAGGACACTGCCCACCGATTCCAGGAATTTCAGCAGCACGTTGCCGGTGAAGCCGTCACAGACCACCACGTCGAACTCGCCTGACAGCACGTCGCGGCCTTCGCAGTTGCCCGCAAACAGAAAGCGCTGCTCAGCAGCAAGCAGGGGGTAGGTCTTGAGGCAAAGTTCGTTGCCCTTGCATTCCTCTTCGCCAATGTTGACCAGGCCGATGCGCGGTCGCTTCACCTGCAGCACATCGCGGCTGTAGATGTTGCCGAGCAGGGCCCACTGGTGCAGGTAGGTGGCTTTGCAATCCATGTTGGCGCCCACATCCAGCACGAGCACCTGCTGGGCCGGATCCCGGGTGGGGAAGAGGGCGCCAATGGCGGGGCGATCAATGCCCTTGAGCCGTCCCAGCCGGAAGATGGCGGAGGCCATCACCGCGCCTGAATTGCCGGCCGAGTACACGGCCGTGGCCTGGCCCCCTTTGACCAAATCCATGGCCATGTTGATGCTGGCGTCGCGCTTTTTGCGCACCACCGTGGCTTCCTCATTCATTCCCACCGACGGGCCGCTGGGGATGATTTGGATCAGGTTGCGCTCGAGGGCTGTGGCGAGCTCCTGCTGGAGACCCATGGCGGCTACGGCCTGGTGCAGGGGGGCTTCTTCGGCCACAAATCGCACCCGCAGGGGCAGTAACTCCACCGCTCGCAGGCAGCCTTCGAGGATGGGGCCCGGGGCGAAATCGCCGCCCATGCCATCGACGGCCACCCAGAGGCGGTCCGCGTCGTTGATGGAGCCATCGTGCCCAGTGCCCTGTTGCAAGCGGCGTAGGGGGTCAAAGACCAGGGGTTGCAGCACGGCGCCGGCCATCGAGCCTGCGCCGGAAACGGCCGCTCCGGCCACCGATCCCGCGCCTGAGACGGCGGCGCCGGCCACCCCAGCAACAGATCCAGCCACTCCAGCGACGGATCCGGCCATGCTGCCGGCGGTGTTTGCTGCGGAAGTGGCCGTATCCACCAGGCTGGTGACGGCGGCATTGCGCCGATACCAAATCACCAGCCGTCGGATCGCCCGACTGGGCTTGGCCCGCTTGGGGCTGGCGGGGGAGAAATCAGGCTCCTTCGGAGACAACGGCGTCAACGATGCGTTGGAACAGGTAGCCAGTGCCCCGAGCCGTGAGGATCAGCTCGGGATTGGCAGGGTCGTCTTCCAGTTTGGAGCGAAGCCGGGAGATATGCACATCCACCACCCGTGTATCGACATGGCGCTCGGGGGTGTAGCCCCACACCTCCTTGAGGATTTCCCCGCGGCTAAAGGGTTCTCCGGAGCGGCTGACCAGCAATTCCAGCAGGCTGAATTCCATGCCGGTGAGCCGAATGCGCTCCTCGCCGCTGAACACCTGACGCTTGTTCGTGTCGATGCGGAGATTCCCCACCTGGATCACGCCGGAGCTGGGCAGGCCAGCCACCGAATCTTTGTCCACCCGGCGCAGCACGCAGCGGATGCGGGCTTCGAGTTCCTTGGGGCTGAAGGGTTTGACGACATAGTCGTCGGCGCCGAGTTCGAGGCCGGTGATGCGGTCGGCCACATCGCCGAGGGCGGTGAGCATCACGATCGGCACGTCCGATTCCTTGCGCAGCTCCTGGCAAACCCCGTAGCCATCCAGCTTGGGCATCATCACGTCGAGCACCACCAGGTCGGGGTTGGTGCTCTGAAACAGTTCCAGGGCCTCGACTCCGTCGCAGGCGGTGACCACGTGGTAGCCAATCATGGAAAGCCGGGTTTCCAGAATCCTGCGGATGCTGGCCTCGTCGTCGACAACAAGGATGGTCTCTTTTGCGGGGGCGGAAGCCGTCATCGCCGCAGCCCTGCTGCTACATCGGATCAGACCACTGAAGTGTCTTGAGGGGCAAACAGTTCACCGAACGCCATCTTTCTTCATAGAACGGTGGTCCCAATCCCGATTCCCTTCGCCAAGCCCAACCCCCTGTGGCTAAATCCAGCTCCGTTTTTGTTTGCACCAGTTGCGGGGCCCAAAGCCGTCAGTTTTTTGGCAAATGTTCCAGCTGTGGCAGCTGGAACAGCCTGGTGGAACAGCTGCAGACGGCCGCACCAGCTGCCGATAGCCGGCGGCGGCGGCCCGTGCCTAAACCGGCAGGGGCAGGGGCAGGGCAGCCGAAGCGCTCGGAGCCGATCCAATCGGTGGGGGAGCGTCCCTTGCAGCGTCTGGCCACGGGCTATGGCGAATTTGATCGGGTCTTGGGTGGGGGGCTGGTGCCGGGCTCCCTGGTGTTACTGGGCGGGGATCCGGGTATCGGGAAATCCACCTTGCTGCTGCAGAGCTGCCGCTCCATGGCTGGGCGCACCTCGGTGCTCTACGTGAGTGCTGAGGAATCGGCCCAGCAGGTGAAGTTGCGCTGGCGCCGGCTGGCTGAGGTTCCCGGAGCACAGGTCGCTGGAGCTGAAGGCTCTGGGGCGGATGGGTCTGGGGCAGAAGCTCAAAACCTGGGGGCTGATTTTCAGCTTTTGGCCGAAACCGACCTGGAGTTTGTGCTGCAGGAACTCGAAGCCCTGAGGCCAGCGGTGGCCATCATCGACAGCATCCAGGCCCTGCACGACGCCGAGCTCGGCAGCGCCCCGGGCTCCGTGGCCCAAGTGCGGGAGTGCGCTGCGGCCCTGGCCCGAATTGCCAAACGCCAGAACACCGCCCTTCTGCTCGTGGGCCATGTGACCAAGGAGGGCGTGCTGGCGGGCCCCAAGGTGTTGGAGCACTTGGTGGATGCGGTGCTCACCTTTGAGGGGGATCGCTTTGCCAGCCACCGCCTGCTGCGGGCGGCCAAAAATCGTTTTGGGGCGACCCACGAGTTGGGGGTGTTCGAAATGCGTGACCGGGGCTTGGCTGAGGTCACCAACCCCAGCGAGTTGTTCCTCGGGGGCGATGAACCCACCGCCGGCACGGCCACGATCGTGGCCTGCGAGGGCACCCGGCCCCTGGTGGTGGAGTTGCAATCGCTGGTGAGCGCCACCAGCTACGCCAGCCCGCGCCGCACAGCCACGGGCATCGGCACCAATCGCCTGCACCAGATCTTGGCGGTGCTGGAAAAGCACCTGGGCCTGCCCCTCTCCCGCTTCGATTGCTACCTGGCGGTGGCCGGTGGGCTGGAGGTGGAGGAGCCGGCGGCAGACCTGGGGGTGGCCGCGGCTGTGGTGGCCAGCTACCGCGACCTCACCATGCCGCCAGGCACGGTGCTGGTCGGGGAATTGGGCTTGGGCGGGCAGCTGCGCCCCGTGAGCCAGCTGGAATTGCGCCTGGGCGAAGCGGCCAGGCTTGGCTTTACCCGGGCCGTGGTGCCCAAGGGCACGGGCTTGGCCAAGGTGGCCGCAGGTTTGGGTCTCCAGCTCTTGGAGGCCAGCACGGTGGCGGCCGCCCTGGTGGCCGCCCTTGGGGTGAACCCCGCAGACGATCGGATGTAGGGAATTGGCCCTGGAAGATCGCCCCTATGGGGGTTAGAAATAAACGTCGACCGCACCGCGGCCACTAGTTTTGAGCCAGTTTTGGGCCTCGATGTAGTTGTTCGGTGCCAGCCGAATGGCCTTGCCCCAGAAATCGGCCGCCTGGTCGAAGCAGCGGTCGGCTTCATCGGCCTCACCTTTCTCTTCGGCAATCGAGCCGAGGTGATGGTGAATCACGGCGATGTTGTTGAGGGCCTGGGGCATCTTGCTGTTGAGCTCCAGGGCTTGGGTGTATTGGTCGAGGGCCTTCTGATGTTCGCCATTGCTGGCATACACCAGGGCCATGTTGTAGAGGATGAAGGCCCGGTCATTGGGGTCATCCTCAAGCGTCAGGGCTTCCTCGTAGTTCTCAAGGGCTTCCGCGTACTCGCCATCGGCCTGGGCGCTCATGCCGTCCCGGTAATAGGCAAAGGCTTCCTTGGCGCGCCGGTTGGTGGGCAGCACCTTGAGGATCAGGTCGGCCATCACCGTGAAGCTCTTGTCAATGAAGTTGTCGTTGCGTTGGGAGCGGGGCACCGGCGGTAGGCAGAGCGATGGGGCCCATCCTCGCTGATCTGCCTAGCCTTCGCTCAGTTTTTGAACGTTGGCTTGCCCGTGCTCGAGCCCCTCTTGCTGGAAATCGAGGGTATGAAGTGCGGCAGCTGCGTGCGGGCTGTTGAAAAGCGCCTGCTGGAGCAGCCCGGGGTACAGCAGGCCAGCGTGAATTTGCTCACCCGAACCGCCTGGGTGGAGCTCGACCCGGAGCTGGTGCTGGCTGAGCAGGGCGAAGCCTTGCCGCGCCTCAAGCAGGCCCTGGCCGGCTTGGGCTATCAGGCCACCCTGCGCCAGGCGGGCCAGGAGGTGGCTTCCCGCAAAGAGTTACTCCAGCGGCGGCATTGGTGGCAGCAATGGCGCCAACTGGTGGTGGCCTTGGCCTTGCTGCTGGTGTCGGTGCTCGGCCATTTGGCCCTGGAAGGGACGATCCCACCCCCGGCAGCGACCCTGCTGGCGGATGTGCGCTTCCACGCCCTGGTGGCCACGGTGGTGCTGGTGGGTCCTGGTCGCCCAATCCTGATACGGGGGGTGCAATCGGCTTGGGCTGGGGTGCCCACCATGGACACCCTGGTGGGCCTGGGGGTGATGAGTGCCTACCTGGCGAGCCTGGTGGCCTTCCTTTGGCCCGAAACCGGCTGGCCCTGCTTTTTCAATGAGCCGGTGCTGTTGCTCGGCTTTGTGCTGTTGGGCCGGTTTTTAGAAGATCGGGCCCGGTTTCGAACTGGCCGTGCCTTGGAGCAGCTGGCTGCCCTGCAACCGGATACGGCCCTGTTGCTGATGGATGGGGGCCCGCCGCGCCCGGTGCGGGTGGGGGGCTTGCGGCCGGGGGACCTGGTGCGGTTGCTGCCGGGGGATCGGGTGCCCGTGGATGGGGTGGTGCTAGCCGGGGCCTCGGCGGTGGATGTGTCGGGTCTTACCGGCGAACCCCTGCCCTTGCAGGCCGAGGTGGGCACGGAATTGGCGGCTGGCAGCCTTAATTTGGAAGCCCCGCTTGAGTTCGAGGTGCGGCGCTCTGGCGGCGACAGCGCCATTGCCCGGATCATCCATCTGGTCGAGCAGGCCCAGGCCCGCAAGGCCCCGATTCAGCGGTTGGTGGATCAGGTGGCGGGGCGCTTCACGCTGTTTGTTTTGGCCTTGTCCATCGCCACATTTGTCTTCTGGTGGCAATGGGGAGCGCGCCTCTGGCCCCAAGTGCTTGCGCGTCAGGTTGCCCATGAGATGGGCCCCATGGCCCATGGGGTGCTCGGATCGAGCGCCGATACCCCCCTCGCGTTGGCCCTGCAATTGGCCATTTCGGTGTTGGTGGTGGCCTGTCCCTGCGCCTTGGGCTTGGCCACGCCCACGGCCATGACGGTGGGTTCGGGGCTGGCGGCCCGTTCGGGCCTGCTGTTCCGCGGCGGTGATGCGATCGAGGCGGCCTCCCGGTTGGGGGCGGTGCTGTTCGATAAAACCGGCACCCTCACCGTGGGCAGGCCCCTGGTCACTGGGGTCCAGCCGTTTGGTGCCACGGCAGTTGAGCGGGTGGTGCAGCTGGCCGCCAGCCTGGAGGCGAGTACCCGCCATCCCTTGGCCTATGCGATCCAGCAGGAGGCCCATCGGTTGGAGCTGCCGCTCCTGGCGGCTAGTGCGTCCCGCACGGTGGCGGGCGAAGGGGTGGAGGGGCTGGTGGCCGGGGAGCGTTTTCGGGTGGGTCGCTTGGCCTGGGTGCAGGCCGACGCCGACCTCGACGCCATGGCGTGCCAAACCCGGCTTGAGCTCCAGGGCGCCACGGTGCTGGCGATTGGCGGCCCGGCTGGATTGATGGGTTTGGTGGCTGTTCAAGATTCGCCGCGCTCCGATGCCCAGCGGGTGCTGGGCGAGCTGCGGGCCATGGGCCTGCAGCTGGGCTTGCTCAGTGGGGATCGGCGCCAGCCGGTGGAACGGCTGGGGGCCCTGCTGGGCCTGCGCAACGGGGAATTGGCCTGGGATCTGCGCCCCGAGCAAAAGTTGGAGCGCATTGGCGCCTTTCCCCACAGCGGCACCTTGGCGATGGTGGGGGACGGCATCAATGATGCCCCTGCCTTGGCCGCGGCCGATCTCGGCATTGCCGTGGGTACGGGCACCCAGATCGCCCAGGACACAGCCGATCTGGTGGTGCTGGGGGACCGTTTAGGTGGAGTGCTGGTGGCCCTGCGCTTGGCCCGGCGCACCATGGCCAAGGTGCGCCAAAACCTGGCCTGGGCCTTTGGCTACAACCTGATCGTGTTGCCGATCGCGGCGGGGGTGTTGTTGCCGGGCTTTGGGATGCTGCTCACACCGCCCTATGCGGCCCTGTTGATGGCGTTGAGTTCGATCACGGTGGTCCTGAATGCCTTGTTGCTGCAGGATGGGTCCCATCAGCAGGGATAAACCAGGTGCCAAGCGGCCGGTTTGTGGTGCTCGAGGGCATTGATGGTTGCGGCAAAACCACCCAGCTGGAGGCATTGCGTGAATGGTTGCCCAGTACTGGTCTGATGGCCCCAGGCGCCGCCCTACTGGTGACCCGCGAACCGGGGGGCACCGCCCTGGGCCAGGCCCTGCGGCAGCTGCTGCTCCACCCCCCGGGCGAGGCGGCCCCGGAGCCCACGGCTGAATTGTTGCTCTACGCGGCGGACCGGGCCCAGCATGTGGAGCAGACCATTCGTCCGGCCCTGGAGCGGGGCGACTGGGTGCTCAGCGATCGCTTTGCTGGCTCCACTGCGGCCTACCAGGGCCATGGCCGGGGCCTGTCGATGGCGCTGATCGACCAACTCGAAGCCATCGCCACCGGTGGGTTAGCGGCCGATCTAACCCTCTGGCTGGATGTGCCCCTGGCGGAATCGATGCGCCGCCGCGGTGATCGACCCGCCGACCGGATTGAAGCCAGTGGCCAGGCCTTTCTGCAGCGAGTGGCCGATGGCTTTGCCGACCTGGCTTCCCAGCGGGCCTGGCACCGGATTGATGCCAGCCAATCCCCAGACCAGGTGCGTGGGGTCTGCCGGGCTTTGGTGGAGCAGCGGCTGGGCAGCTTGCCAGGCCCCGGCCGATGAGTGGTTTGTTTGCCGATCTGGTCGGCCAAAACCAGGCGGTGGCCCTGCTGGATGCGGCGCTCAAGCACAAGCGCCTGGCCCCGGCCTATTTGTTTGCCGGCCCCAATGGGGTCGGCCGGCGCCGGGCGGCCCTGCGCTTTTTGGAGGGGATCCTGGCCGGCCCAACCGGTTCGCCAGCCATTCGCCGCCGGCTGGAGGAGGGCAACCATCCCGATCTGCTCTGGGTGGAGCCCACCTACTCGGAGAAGGGCCAGCTGGTGCCGGCTTCGAAAGCTGCCGAGCTGGGGGTGAGCCGCCGCGCCGCCCCCCAATTGCGGTTGGAGCAGATTCGCGACGTGTCGCGTTTTCTGGCCCGTCGGGCTGTGGAGGCCCCGGGCTGTTTGGTGGTGCTGGAGGGGGCTGAGGCCATGGCCGAAGGAGCTGCCAATGCCCTGCTCAAAACCCTGGAGGAACCCGGCGATGGCCTGCTGATCTTGCTCACGGCGGCCCCAGAGCAGCTGCTCAGCACGATTCGCTCCCGTTGCCAGCAGATTCCCTTTGCCCGCCTGGCCCCGTCCTTGATGCTGGAGGTGCTGGCGGCCTGTGGGGCCCCAGGGACCGGGCCTGGGGATGGCGATCCGGCCGAGCTGGTGGAGCTTGCGGGGGGGGCACCGGGTGCCTTGCTGGCCCATCGCCAGCAGTGGCAAACCTTGCCCGAAGGAATGGCCGATCGCTTGCGGGGCTTGGCCCAGGGACCACCAGAACCCCTGGTGGCCTTGGAATTGGCCCGGGATCTCTGCGAAGCCCTCGATGGGGAGCAGCAGCTTTGGTTACTGGATTGGTGGCAGCTGGTGCTGTGGCGCCAAGCTCCCAGTTCCGCTCAAGTGCCGGTGCTGCGCCGCCTCGAAAAACTGCGCAGCAACCTCAAGGCCTACGTGCAGCCTCGACTGGCGTGGGAAGTGGCGTTACTGGAGCTGGCACGTTCGAGCCATTAGGGAGCTCGAGGCAGTAGCCGGCCCCGTAGACCGTTTTGATGAAGCGCGGTTTGCGGGGATCGGGTTCGAGTTTGGTGCGCAGGTGCCGCACATGGACCCGGATCGTTTCGATGTCGTCGTCGGGTTCGTAGCCCCACACCTCTTTGAGGATGAGGGAGGGAGCGACGGTTTGGCCGTGGCGCTGGAGCAGGCAGTGCAGCAGCTCGAATTCCAGGTGGGTGAGCCGCACGGCGGCATCGAACCAGATCGCCTCAAAGCGCTCGGGCACCAGGGTAAGGCAGCCGTAGCTGAGGATTTCGTTGTGCTTGGCGGAGAGAGGGGCCCGGTCGCTGCGGCGCAGGAGTGCCTTGACCCGCACCATCAGCTCCTCGAGGTCGAAGGGTTTGGTGAGGTAATCGTCGGCGCCGGAGTTAAAGCCACTCACCTTATCCTTGGTGCCCCCTAGGGCCGTGAGCATCAGGATTGGGATCTTGGCGGTGCGCTCCTCGCGGCGGAGCCGCTGGCACAGGGTGATGCCATCCACCTTGGGCAGCATCAGATCCAGCAAGATGAGATCGGGGCAGTATTGAAAGGCCAGGGCCTGGCCCTTGATGCCGTCATCGGCACGGTGCACATCAAAGCCGCCATGCTCGAGGTGGCCAGCCACCAGGTCGCGCATGTCGCTGTCGTCTTCGATCAGCAGGATGCAGGGCTTCATGGCATCACTTTGGCTGAAATGCGGCAGGGCAACAGGGGAGTTAGCAGATTATGCACGGCCCATCCTCTCGGCTGGTGCGGTCGATCAATCCTGGGAAAACCCACCGGAGCCTCCCCGAAGGCGGCTGCCCAGGCCAGTGATGCCAAGGGCTGGTGGCTTGCTTGGGCCCCAGTGGAAGCAGCTGGGCAGCAACGGGATCTTCAGCTTCTCTTTAGGGTTGCCTGTGCTGATTGTTGCCAAAAAAAACCGCACCCAAGGATGGATGCGGTTTTCTAGGGCTGACAAAAACTCCCCGGGCGGGATTCGAACCTGCGACCAATCGATTAACAGTCGATCGCTCTACCGCTGAGCTACCGAGGAATGCAGCTACCGGCGAACCGGCCTGAAGAACTTACCCTTCGGCCCGTCCGCTCTGCAAGGGGGCAGGCTGTCGGTGGAGTTGCTGAGCTAGGACCTTGCCGCTCTGCCAGGGCCCCATGTGGCCTTGATCCATCACGGCGGCGCCATCACAGCGCTGCAGTTCCTCGAGCCGGTGGGTGATCCAGAGGGCGGTGAGCGGTTGCTCGGCGCGGTGGCTCAGTTGGTGAACCAGCTCGAGGGCGTCCGTCTGGCTGGAGGGATCGAGCAGGGCGGTGGGTTCATCGAGGAGCAGCAGGCTGGCCTCGCTGGCCAGGGCCCCGGCAATCGCCAGCCGCTGTTTTTGGCCACCACTGAGGGTGTGGATTGGCCGCTGGGCCAGGCCCGAGAGACCCACCTGCTCCAGGGCGGTGTGGATGCGATCGCTGCGTTGGCTGGGGCTGAGGCCTTCGGGCAGGGCGAGCAACAGCTCACCGCTGCAGCTGGGCAACAGCAGCTGGTGATCCGGGTTTTGAAACACCAGGGCGACCTTGAGGGGCGTGTGGATCTGGCCAGAGCGCGGCATTAGCAGCCCGGCGATCAGCCGCAGCAGGGTGCTCTTGCCGCTGCCATTGCTGCCCACCAACATCCAAAGCCCGGGCTTTGGAATTTGGAAACTGCAATGGTTGAGGGCGGTGAGGCCATTGGGCCAGGCGAAGCCGAGCCGCTCCACCGTGAGGGGAGCAGGGGAGGCCACCTAGCTCTCGAAGCTGAAGCCAGGACGCTTGCTGCCCGCGCCCATGGCCGACTTTTCGTAAATCTGAACGGCGACTACCTCACTGGTGAGCAGGCTGATTTGCTTGTCCTCTTCCTTCTCGCAGGTGAGTTCCATCAACTTGGGGCCGCCGCGTTCGAGAGCGGTTTTCACCGTGGCGTAGAGCGCCTGGGCATCGGCCAGTTCCTTGCGCTGCACCGCAACGGGCATGGGGCTGAGCTTGAGCGAGAGCTCGATGACGTACATGGCGATGGGGGGTGTGACCAAGGAAGCGGCCTGGGAACCCACTTTGGCGAATCACCTCCAGAAGCGCTGCGTCGGGCCCGATGCTTAGGACGCGCCGCTGAGTACTTCTGCTCAGTCGATGGGGCGGGTGTCGCAGGTGGAACGTTTGCCCCCTACGCTCACCATGTAACGCTTCATGAAGGCGCTTTCTCATGACGATCGCTGTAGGGCGCGCGCCAGCAGCACGGGGATGGTTCGACGTCCTCGATGACTGGCTCAAGCGCGACCGCTTTGTTTTTGTGGGCTGGTCTGGCCTGCTGCTGTTCCCCACGGCCTATTTGGCCCTGGGCGGCTGGCTCA
>CALSBG010000005.1:0-143531 GCA_943373125.1 Synechococcus sp. UW140 | reverse complement strand
GAAGCAATTATTGGCGATTACAACAAACAACCCGACGTCATCTATGCCGGGCCTAATCAACAGCTCTCGATTCAGGAGGTATCGATTCAATACGTCCCCAATGACGCTGGCATAGACAGTCTTTGGGGCTTGAGCAGCAACGGCGGTGGGAGCAAAGCTGATCAGGCTTGGGATGTCAGCAAAGGCTCGATAAAAAATGTGGTTGGCATTACTGATACTGGCATCGAGTACACCCATCCTGATCTCTACAAAAACATTTTCTTAAATCAGAGCGAAATCCAAGGCCTCTCATGGTTCAAATCAATTATCGACAGCGATTCTGACGGGCTTATCACCTTTTGGGACCTCAACGACAAGACAAACTGGAGCGGTACCAACAATGAGACTTTGCGCCTAAACGACTACAACAACAACGGATACATCGATGCCGGAGACCTCCTCAATAACGGTTCAGGCTGGGAAGACGGAATCGATAATGACGGCAATGCCTATATCGATGATCTCATCGGCTGGGACTTTGCCGACAATGATAACGACCCGATGGATTTCAATGGGCATGGAACCCACGTGGCCGGCACAATCGGCGCCATGGGTGACAACAATATTGGCGTTACCGGAATTAACTACCAAATCCAAATGGTTGGACTTAGCCTGTTCAACGCCAATGGGGGAACTATTGCAGATGCAATTAAAGCCACAGACTATTTCACCGATTTGAAAACCCGCGGCCTTAATGGACCCGCCAACTTCCTTGCTACCAATAATTCCTGGGGTGGAGGTGGCCCAAACACACTCTTGAGTAACGCCATTAGCAGAGCTGACCAGGCAGGAATCCTGTTTATAGCCGCAGCAGGAAATGACGGTACCAGCACAGAAAGCTACCCCGCAGCCTATACGCAAAACAATGTGATTTCCGTTGCGTCCCTCGAATCAACAGGTGCCCTGGCAGGCTATTCAAACCATGGCTCAGCCTGGGTCGACATTGGTGCTCCTGGAAGTGGGATTTACTCGACGTGGCTGAACGGGACCTATGGAACCCTCAGCGGCACTTCGATGGCGACGCCCCATGTAACCGGTGCTGCGGCCCTGTTAGCAGCAATCTTTCCCACGGCCACAGCAGCACAAATTAAAGCTGCCCTGCTTGATGGCACTGCCAACGATAGCCTGGAAGGCAAAACAGTGACTGGCGACCAATTAGATCTCACCGTTGCAATCAATAATCTCAGTAAGGTCATCGGGACCCCGCCAGACGGTCCCACCTATTCCGTCGCCACCAACGCCACCTCCTACAACGAGGGGCAAACCATCACCGCCTCCGTCAACACAACCAACGTTGCAAACGGCACCACCCTCTACTGGGCTGTTTCTGGCACTGGCATCGACTCGGCAGACTTTTCTGCCGCAACTCTGACTGGCAGCGGCACCATCACCAACGGCAGCCTCGCCTTTAATCTCGCGATCACTAATGATCTCAAAACCGAGGGAACTGAAAGTCTTCAAATCAAGCTCTACTCGGATAGCACTCTCAAAGTAGAAATTGCCAATAGCACTTCCGTTTCTATTCTTGATACGTCTGCTGCACCAGTCCCACCTTCACCTGGGCAAACTCTTTGGGGCACCAATGGCAATGATGTTGTTACTGGAGGGAAGGGAAACGACACCATTTCCGGGATTGCAAGCAAAGGCAAAAACCTAGGGTTGCGCCAAATTGATACTCTCACTGGCAGCGCAGGTGCCGACACGTTTTTACTAGCAGACGCAAGAGGGACATTTTACACTGACGGAAATGCCTCATCCCAAGGCACAAAAGATTATGCAGTTATTAAGGACTTTTCCATTGCAGATGGAGACAAAATTCAGGTGAAAGCGGGACTCCAATACCTATTCTCTTACGATCGCGCGACCAAAGCAACATACTTCTACCTGGGCAATGGCGACATGCGATTTAATGCGGCAGATGAATTAATCGCCCGCTTCAATAATGTCAACCTAACGCCCGGGCAAGGCGTCTGGATTTGTGACAACACATCGAGCTTCCTCAAAACAATCTAATCCAGCGCTGACTGCACACCTACGCAATCCACGCCCATCCCGCTGGCCTGGGCAATAATCGTTGGCACCCTGCACGTTGGGCGAGCAAGCCGCCGCGTTCGATTGATCAAGTTTCAAGCAGCTACAGCCATCACCAAAGGCTTAGCTCTGCGGATACAGTCTCCCGAGGATCCGAGCCTCCGATGATTTCCATGACTTCGACGCTGATCTCTGGTCTTGGCCAGCAACTGCGGCGACTGGCCCTGCTGGGTGTGGCGGCCCTGCTCTGCTTTGGCCTCGCGGCCTGTGATGGCAACCAATCCCGGAAGCCCCCCACCATCAGCGACGCGGACATGGCCCTGATTGAGCGCCAGGCCGAAGGCTTCCTCGCTGCCCGAAACCGGCTACCCGAACTGGCCGAGCTCGTGAATGAGCGCAACTGGGTGTTCACCGCCAACTTGATCCACGGCCCCATGCAGGAAGTGGGCCGTGAAATGAGCTACATCAATCAACGCCTCTTGCCGGCCGATCGCCCTGAAGCGAACACGTTGGCCCAAAACCTCAAAACGGCCATGGCCCAACTTGATGAGGCCACCAAGCTCCAGGACGGCGACAAGCTGCGCAAGGCCTACATCCAAGTGGCAAGTGGCTTTGGCCGCTATGCCCAGGTGCTGCCTGACCAGGTGCAAGCCGATCTCAAGCAGGCCTGATCCCTGAACCAGGCCCACCAACGACGGGCGTCCCATCCCCAGCAAATCCTGGTGGTGGGAGCTGGGGTGGTGGGTCTTTCGATTGCCTGGCTGTTGCAGCGCCAAGGCCACCCCGTGCGGCTGCTGGATCCCTGCCTTAACGGCCCCCCTGCCGCCGATTCAGGCAGCTGGGCTGCCCTGGGAGTCTTGATGGGCCAGGTGTTCCACCGCTCCAGCGGACGGGGCTGGCGGCTGCGCCAGCGCAGCCTGGAACTGTGGCAAACCTGGATCGACCAGCTCCAAGCCCTCGGCCATCCGATCCCCTACCGCCAGGGCCTGCTTCTCCTCGCCAGCGATGGCCAGGAGCTTGAGCGCCATAGGAAACTCAGCCAAGAACGCCAAGCCAAGGGCTACCCCCTGGACCTCTGGGAGCCGGCCAAACTCCAATACCAGCAGCCCCACCTGCCCAAGGCTGCCCTTGGCGGCCTCTATTCCCCTGCCGATGGCCAGCTCGACCCGGCCATGGCCATGGCCGCCCTGCGCGCCGATGCCGAACAGCATGGACTTGTCGGCCATGCCGAAGAAGCCGTGGCCGTGGAACGGCATAACGGCCAGTGGCGGGTGCAATGCCAGGGTGGTGCATGGTTCGAAAGTCGTTGGGTGGTGCTATGCGCCGGGGTAAGCAGCGCAAAGCTGATCGAACCCCTGGGCCATGCCCTGCCGATGGAGCCGGTGCTGGGCCAAGCCCTGGAACTGGAGCTTGTTGATCAACCCGATTGGCAGTGGCCGGGCGCCGTTGTCTGGCGCGGCGTCAACCTGGTGCCAAGGCCGGATCTGCAGGGCGGCAAGCGCCTCTGGCTCGGGGCCACCCTGGAGCCCGGAACCGACGCCTGCCCCGAAGCCCTGGCAGTCCTGCGCGGATGGGGAAACGCAGACCTCGACTGGCTCCATGGGGCCACGGTGGCGCGCCAGTGGCAGGGTCATCGACCCCGGCCAACCCAGCGACCAGCTCCCCTGCTCGAGCAACTGGAACCTGGGTTGATTATGGCCAGCGGGCACTACCGCAATGGGGTGTTGCTGGCACCGGCCAGCGCGGAATGGGTGGCCCAAGTGATCAGCGAACAGAACGAAACAAGCGATCACTCATAGAGAAGATCTGCGCTTCCATTGTTCTCACTTTTTACCACACCATTTGGACCACTACGGGCCCTTAGAATCTATTCATTGCCATGGCAGAACACCTCTTGAGGAAATGATTTCCAGTTCAAGGCCCTGCCCTCGGCCCAGCATTAGGCCAGGAATAGACCAGGTTCTAGGCACAGCATTCCCCAGCCATAAAAAAAGCCCCCCGAATGGGGAGCTTGATTGGATTGATCGCGGCTTATTGGATCGCTTCTACTTGCTTTCGGTGAACTCGGCGTCGATGACATCGTCGCTCGAGCTGCTGCCGGCATCGGCGCTGGCGCCATTGCCCCCAGGGGCTGCAGAACCTTCGGCGCCTGCGGCCTGCTGATACACCGCTGCACCAGCCGCATAGAGCGCTTGCTGCAGGGTTTCCAGCTCCGATTTCATGGTATCGAAATCGTCCTTCTCGATGGCTTCCTTGAGCTTGGTGGAGGCAGACTCGACCTTGGCCTTGTCTTCAGCTCCCACCTTGTCGCCCAACTCGCCGAGTTGCTTGTCGGCCTGGTAGACCAGCGTTTCGGCCTGGTTCTTCAGGTCGATGCGCTCCCGCTTTTCCTTGTCGACCGCGGCATTCGCCTCGGCGTCCTTCACCATCTTGTCCACCTCGTTGTCGCTCAGGGTGGAGGCACCGGTGATGGAGATGCTTTGCTCCTTGCCACTGCCCTTGTCCTTGGCAGTCACGCTGAGGATGCCGTTGGCGTCGATGTCGAAGGTCACCTCGATTTGGGGCACACCCCGGGGTGAGGGGGGAATGCCATCGAGGCGGAAGGTACCAAGCGACTTGTTGTCGCTGGCCATCTCGCGCTCACCCTGAAGCACGTGGATTTCCACGTTGGTCTGGCCATCCACCGCCGTGGAATACACCTCACCTTTCTTGGTGGGAATGGTGGTGTTGCGGGTGATCATCTTGGTCATCACGCCACCGAGGGTCTCCACACCCAGGGAAAGGGGTGTGACGTCCAGCAGCAGGATGTCCTTCACCTCACCGGCGAGCACGCCGCCCTGGATGGCCGCACCCACGGCCACCACCTCGTCGGGGTTCACCGTTTGGTTGGGTTCCTTGCCGGTGGTGCGCTTCACCAGCTCGAGCACGGCCGGGATGCGGGTGGAACCACCCACCATCACGATCTCATCGAGCTCGCTGGAGGAGAGCTTGGCGTCCTTGAGGGCCTGCTCCACCGGCACGCGACAGCGATCGATGAGCTTGGAAGCCAGCTCCTCAAATTTGGCCCGGGTCAGGGTGAGATCGAGGTGCTTCGGACCCTCAGGCGTCGCCGTGATGAACGGCAGGTTGATCTCGCTTTGGGTAGCGCTGGAGAGCTCGATCTTGGCTTTTTCGGCAGCTTCGGTGAGGCGCTGCAGGGCCTGCTTGTCCTGGCGCAGATCAATGCCTTCGTTGGCCTTGAAGCTGTCGGCGAGGTAGTCGACGATCACCTTGTCAAAATCGTCGCCCCCCAGGTGGGTATCACCGGAGGTGGAGAGCACCTCAAAGACCCCATCACCCACCTCGAGCACCGAGACGTCGAAGGTGCCGCCGCCCAAGTCGAAGACCAGGATGCGCTCATTGCTCTTCTTGTCGAGGCCGTAGGCCAACGCAGCCGCCGTGGGCTCGTTGATGATCCGCAGCACCTCAAGGCCTGCAATTTTGCCGGCGTCCTTGGTGGCCTGGCGCTGGGAGTCGTTGAAGTAGGCAGGAACCGTGATCACCGCCTGGGTGACCGCTTCGCCGAGGTACTTGCCAGCGTCTTCGGCCAGCTTGCGGAGCACCTGGGCACTCACTTCCTCAGGCGCAAATTGCTTGCCCAGCACCGGGCATTTCACCTTCACATTGGCGCCGGATTTCTCAACGCCGTAGCTGACTTCCTTTGACTCTTCGGTGACCTCATCGACCCGACGGCCGATGAACCGCTTCACCGAATAAAAGGTGTTCTCGGTGTTCATGACCGCCTGGCGCTTGGCGATCTGACCGACAAGTTGGTCTTGATTTTTGGTGTAGGCCACCACCGAAGGGGTCGTGCGAAACCCTTCAGCGTTGGCAATCACGGTGGGTTTACCACCTTCCATCACTGCAACGCAGCTGTTGGTTGTGCCGAGGTCAATACCGACGACCTTACCCATGGGTTCCCACTCCTTACGGTGAACGAAATAGAATCACCGCATCTTCAGCAGCCGGGCCCTGCCCAGGCGAGGTGTGGTTCCCGAACAGGACCTGACGGTCCACCCCCAGCCACCCCAGCAATGCCCCTTCCGATTTCCGGCCGCACTGCCCTCGTGGGTGTCCTGGGCGATCCCGTGCGCCACTCCCTCTCGCCGGCCATGCACAACGCCGCTTTGGCCGAGCTGGGATTGGCGTGGGCCTACCTGGCCCTGCCAACCCCAGCCGCTGATCTGGCCACGGTGGTGCGGGCTTTGGAGGCCATGGGCTGCCGGGGCCTCAGCGTGACCATCCCCCACAAGCAGGCCGTGGCAGAGCTCTGCCGGAAGCGCAGTCCCCTGGCCCAACGGTTGGGCGCCGTCAACACCCTGGTGCCCCTGGACGGGGGGGGCTGGATGGGCACCAACACCGATGTGGAAGGCTTCATGGCCCCCCTACGCCATGGACCTTGGCAGGGCAAGCGGGCCCTGGTGCTGGGCTGCGGCGGCAGTGCCAGGGCCGTGGTGGCAGGGCTCGTGGAGCTGGGCTTTGGGGCGATCACCGTGGCCGCCCGACGCCCCGAAGCCCTGGCAGCCTTCGTCCAGACCTGCCGCCCTTGGGCACCCCAACTCACCCCCCTGGCCTGGAGCGACCTGGGCAGCGCCACCGATCAGGACCTGGCGCAGCCAGCCTTGATGCAGGCCGACTTGGTGGTGAACACCACCCCGATTGGCATGGCCAGTGCCACAGATCCGGCAGCGCTCAAGGCCTGCCCCCTCAATCCGGCCCAGCTCGACCAGCTGCGGCCAGGGGCCACGGTGTACGACCTGATTTACACGCCCAGACCCACCCAACTGCTGCGGCAAGCCGCCCAACGCGGCTGCCCCACCCAAGACGGCCTGGAGATGCTGGTGCAGCAGGGGGCTGCGGCCCTGAGGCTATGGAGCGGCCTGGAGAGCGTGCCCACCGACGCCATGCGGACCGCTGTGAAGGCCGCCCTAGCCTGAGCCATCCATGAACAGCAGCGGCGCGATGCAAGGGCCACCGATCTGGCAACGGCTGCTGGCGGCAGCGGCCTACCTGCTCCCCTGGAGCGATGGCATTCCCTTTGGCCGAGGGCTCTTTGGCCTATTCCCAATCCTGACCTGGCTGCAAATGCCCGCCCTGCCGGTGTTTTGGGTGCAGCAGTTGGTGCCCTTTGGCAGCCTGGTGCTCTTCCTGGTGCTCTTCCTGGCGGTGGTCCGCAACACCCGGGTGCCCTACTTCATCCGCTACAGCGTGCTGCAGGCGATTTTGGTGGACATCGTGCTCACGCTGATCAACCTCGCCTTTGGGGTGCTGCGGCTCAACGGCGGCAACTTTGCGGGCAGAACCCTCAGCAACACGGTGTTCCTCGGGATTCTGGTGTTGGTGGGCTTTGGGGTGGTGGAAAGCCTGCGGGGCAAGGAGGCCGACATCCCCACGCTGTCCGAAGCGGTACGGATGCAGCTGAACTAGCCAGCACCTGCTGCGATAGGTTTGTTGATTCGTCGCTGGTGAGCCTTGCGCTTGCTGGCCCCTGCCCCCTAAAGGCTTCCCCGACAGGCGACCATGACGCAGTCTTATTACGAAACCATGTACATCCTTCGTCCGGACATCCCGGAGGAAGAGGTGGAAACCCATGTCACCAAATACCGCGATCTCGTGACCGAGTCCGGTGGTGTGGTGTTGGATTGCCAAATGCGCGGTAAGCGCCGTCTGGCCTATTCGATCGCGAAGCACCGCGAAGGCATCTATGTGCAGCTCAACCACGATGGTGATGGCCAGCAAGTTGCCCCGATGGAGCGGGCCATGCGCCTCTCCGAGGATGTGATCCGCTACCTCACCATCAAGCAAGACGGCCCCATGCCCGCCCCCCGCGCCATCCCTGGTACCCCCAGCGAAGCCGCCCCCATGGCCCCCGCCGCCAGCACCGAAGACGTCACGGCTGCTGTTTGAGTCAGCTGCCATTTGAGCGAGCTGGGGTTTGATCTGGTCTTGTCATGGCCTATCCGAATCTGTATGGTCCGGCCATGGAGCCGGAGCAACACCCAGTCCCCGAACCGAAGTGGCCTTCAGCGGCTGCTTCGGTTTTTGTTTGGGCCAAAGATCAGCTCACCCCGGCGGCCGAAGCCCCACCTGAAGCCCCAAGCCCTCGCGAACTCAGGGCCGTTGAACGGGAGCTGGCCACGGCCCTTGCCGAGATCACCAGCCTGAACGAGCTGCTCGAAGACATTCCAGAGATCTTTGAGCGCAAATTTCAGCAGCGGCTCCAGCCCCTGCTAGCCGAGAACCAAGCCCTGCGCCAGCAGGTGCTGCAACTGCAAAGCAGCCCCACCGACTTCAGGGTGGCTGAGCTGCTGCCGCCAGTCAAGCCAGGCCGAGAGCAACGGCCCCGTTTCGGCCAGGTGATCCGCCACGCCTTTGGGCTCAACAATGCTGCCTAGGGGCGGGCCTACTAGGGGCGGCGTCTAGCGGCGGCCCACAGGCGGGTGGGCAGGCCCCACACATAGATGAAACCCTCGGCCGCCCTGTGGTCGAACTGGTCGTCAGAGCCGTAGGTGGCCATATCGGGCACGTAGAGGCTGTGGGTGCTGCTGCTGCGACCCACCACCGTGGCGTTGCCTTTGTGCAGTTTCAAGCGCACCGTGCCATTGACGGTCTGCTGGGTGCGATCGATAAAGCCATCGAGGGCTTCCTTGAGGGGGCCGTACCAGAGGCCCTGGTACACCAAGTCGGCCCAGCTCATCTCGATCTGGCGCTTGTAGCGCTGCACATCCGCCGCCAGGGTGAGGCTTTCGAGCTCCTGGTGGGCCTTAATCAACAACAGCAGGCCTGGAGTTTCGTAGATCTCCCGGCTCTTGATGCCCACCACCCGGTTTTCCACCATGTCGAGCCGGCCAAAACCATGGCCGCCGGCCAGGGCGTTGGCTTGACGAATCAGGCCCACGGGATCCAGCCGCACCCCATCAATGCTCACGGGGTTGCCCTGCTCAAAGCCGATCTCAACGGTCTGGGGAGCTTCCGGAGCGGCCTCCACCGAGCAGGTCATGGCATAGATCTCCTCGGGGGGCTCCACGTTGGGATCCTCCAGGGGGCCAGCCTCAATGGAGCGGCCCAGCAGATTGAGATCGATGGAATAGGGGGATTTTTTACTCACCGGTGAGGGGATGCCACAGCGCTCGCCGTAGGCAATGGTTTCCTCCCGACTCATGCCCCACTCGCGGGCTGGGGTAAGCACCTTGAGATCCGGGGCCAACGCGCCAATGGCCACGTCAAAGCGCACCTGGTCGTTGCCCTTACCCGTACAACCGTGGGCCACCGCATCGGCGCCCACCTCCCGGGCAATTTCCACCAGACGGCGGGCAATCAGGGGGCGGGCCAGGGCCGTGGAGAGGGGGTAGCGTCCCTCGTAGAGGGCATTGGCCCGAATGGCTGGAAAGGCGAATTCGGTGATGAAGGGTTGAATCAGGTCACCCACGATCGACTGGCTGGCGCCGGAGTTGAGGGCCTTCTGACGAATTGGCTCCAGCTCATCGCCCTGGCCCAGATCGGCGGCGAAGGTAATCACCTCCTCCACGCCCCATTCCTGCATCAGATAGGGAATGCAGACGCTGGTGTCGACCCCGCCTGAATAGGCCAATACCGCCTTCTTCGCCCGCCCCATCAACCTGACTCCTGCGCTCAATGGAGCGATTCTCCCTCGCCGGGGGTCCGCCATTGGGCAACCAGCCAAAGGGCCATCAATCCTGGCGGCACCAACACCAGCCCCCAAACCAGGGCGGGCTTGACCACCAGGGTCTGGGGCCAATGCTGGCCAGTCGCCACCAGGGCCGCACTCACGCCCAGGGCCAAGAGCCAGAGGGGCAGCACGGATCGCAAAAAGCCCGTTGAGGTAGCTGCGGCCATTGGGTATGGTGGTGGATTGATGAATCAGGCTTAGCCTGCAGCGATTTTGACCGCATGAGCACGCTCGCAACCAGCGGCAGTAGTCGCCTCGACACAATTAACCCTTCTCTGACCCGGTATAGCCGGAGTGAGCCCGCCCCCGTGCTGCCCCTGCGGGATGAACCTGACCTGCTCAGCTGGCTGGAGAGCACCGGGCGCCTGGTGGCCGATGAGGAAACCGCCAGCACCGACGTGAGCACGGTTGAAGAGGAAGAGCTCTCGGCACTGATGGGCGAGAAAGAGGACTACAACAAAGACGACGAGCAACAGGAAGACAACTGGGAAGACTGACGCCCTCTAGCCGTCAAAGCTCAGCAGTGCTGGGCTTTTTGCTACTCGGCGCCTGCCTGCTGAGCGATGGGCTTGTGGCCAACTCCCTGCTCACCCTGCCCCTGGTGGTGGCGGCCCTGATCAGCTGGGGTGTAACCGCCTGGGGCGTGCCGAAATTACGGGACCTCAAGCTGGGCCAGGTGATCCGCGAAGAAGGGCCCAAAGCCCATCAGAGCAAAGCCGGCACCCCCACCATGGGGGGCCTCCTGGTGGTGCCGGTGGGGGTGTTGGTCGGTGGTCTGATCACCCCCTCCGATCCGCGGTTGCTGGCGGTGGCGGCGATCACCCTGGCCTACATGGCCATTGGCGCCGTGGACGATTGGCGCAGCCTCACCAAACAAACCAATACCGGCCTCACCCCAAAGGGAAAATTGGCCCTGCAAGCTGGGGCGGCCCTGCTGTTTTTAATCTGGGCTGCCGTCGGTGGCTGGATGGGGGCCACAGAAGCAGGCGATGTGGCCCTGGCCCTGGGCTGGGTGCTACCCCTGGGGCTGTTGATCTGGCCGCTGGGTTTGTTTGTGTTTTTGGCCGAGAGCAACGCCACCAACCTCACCGATGGGCTCGATGGCCTGGCGGCGGGCTGTGGCTCGGTCGTCTTCACGGGCCTGGGCCTGCAACTGATGCTGCGGGGCAACCAGGGCGATCCTGCCCTGGCGGCCTTTTGCCTGGCGATGGCGGGCTGCTGGCTGGGGTTTTTGGCCCACAACCGGAACCCGGCCCGGTTGTTCATGGGTGACACCGGCTCCCTCGCCATGGGCGCGGCCCTCAGCGGCGTCGCCCTGCTCTCCAACAGCCTGTGGCCCCTTTTGGTGATGGGCGGGGTGTTTCTGGCCGAATCCCTGTCGGTAATCGTGCAGGTGTGGATGTTTAAGGCCACCAAAGGCCCTGATGGGGTGGGCAAACGGGTGTTTCGTATGGCGCCGCTCCACCACCATTTTGAGCTGGGCGGCATGGCCGAACAGCAGGTAGTGATCACCTTTTGGACCGCCAGCCTGATACTGGTAGGTGTGGGATTACTGCTGCTCCCCTAGGCATGGCCTATTTCACCTGGAAAGAAACCGGTCTCACCTCCGATTGCGCCAGCCTGGAGGCGATGGCTGCACGCTTTGAGGAGGCCGCAGGTTTGATGCGGCGCATGGCCAGCGAGGGCTTCAACCTCGAGCGCCATAGCGATGGCCAGCACATCATCCATCCCGATCCCGATGTCTTTGAGGCCTACGGGTTTATCAGCGAAGAATCCCCGGTGTGCCAGCTGACCCTGCTCAACGAGGCCTAGTCAGCTGGCCCGGCGGAAATAACCCACCACCCAGACCACCACAAACGCCATCGAAGACAGCCCTAAATAAATCAGGGCCCACTTCTGCATATCGGCAATATCCCAACCAAACAACAGCCCATTGGCCGCATCTCCTGCGGTGCTGAACCCCACCAGGGCTTGAGAAGCAAAACCCACCACCGCTGCCCTTCCATCCATGTCGAGCTCGCACGCTAAATCGTTTCCGGCCACAGTGATGCTGCTGGGTAGCGGCGAGCTGGGTAAGGAGGTAGCCATTGCGGCCCAGCGGCTCGGCTGCCGGGTGATCGCCGTGGATCGCTACCCGGGCGCGCCGGCCATGCAGGTGGCCGATCTGGCCGAAGTGGTGGCGATGGGCGACCCGGAAGCCCTCAAAGCCGTGGTGCGCCAGCACCGGCCGGATGTGGTGATTCCAGAGATTGAAGCGTTGGCCGTCGATGCCCTGGCCGAGCTGGAATCCGAAGGTATCACCGTGATTCCGACGGCCCGGGCCACCGCAGTCACGATGAACCGAGATCGGATTCGGGATCTCGCCGCCCAGCAGCTGGGGATTCGCACGGCGCGCTTTGCCTATGCCGAAAGCGGGGCCGAACTCGCCGCCGCCGCTGCGCCCCTGGGCTGGCCGGTGGTGGTAAAACCGGTGATGAGCTCCTCTGGCAAGGGCCAAAGCGTGGTGAACGGGCCCGAGGGCATTGCTGCCGCCTGGGACGCCGCCATGGCCGGGGCCCGGGGTGAAGGCACCAGGGTGATCGTGGAGGAATTCCTGCACTTTGAGCTGGAGATCACCCTGCTCACCGTGAAGCAATGGGACGGGGACACGCTGTTTTGCCCGCCCATTGGCCACATCCAGGAACGGGGCGACTACCAATGCAGCTGGCAACCGGCGGCGGTGGGAGCCCGGCAGCTGGCAACCGCCCAGGCCATGGCCGAAGCCGTGACCACCAACCTCGGCGGGGCGGGGCTGTTTGGGGTGGAATTTTTCCTATGCGGTGCCCCAGGGGGGGATCCCGATGGCCTTGAGGTGGTGTTCTCCGAGCTTTCGCCGCGCCCCCATGACACGGGCCTGGTGACCCTGATGGGCCAAAACCTCAGTGAATTTGACCTGCACCTCAGGGCAGTGTTGGGGTTGCCCATTCCGGCGATCCGCTCCTTGGGCCCCGCCGCCAGCCGGGTTGTTCTGGCCTCGGAGTCCGCAGAAACCGTGGTCTTTGAGGGGGTTGCTGCAGCCCTGCGGGAGCCGGATACCGAGGTGCTGTTGTTTGGTAAACCCGATGCCCGACCCCATCGCCGCATGGGCGTCGCCCTGGCCCAGGGCGCCACGGAGGCAGAGGCCCGTCGCAAGGCCGATGCCGCCGCCGCCCAGATCCAGGTCAAAGCCCAATCCTGATTACCAAACCAAAACCAACAAAAGCAGCCACCCCCCCTGGTGCAGCAAGGTTCTGCCCCTTATGGTGCGCCCAGCAGGCAGCGCCATGAGCCAGGCCCAATCCCGTCCTCGCCGTAGTCAAAGCGACACCCGCAGGGGGGCCCAGGCCAACAAAGCTGTGATTCCCAGTGGCCTCGTCGGCGATCTGGAGCCGGGTCGCCAGAGGGGCAAGAACAAGCCCCGCCAGGATCGGCGCCCACCAGAACGGGAGAGGGACACCAGCGCAGAACGGCGCAAACCCAAGGCAGGGGGTCGTCCACCCACCACCAGGCCCGCTAAACAGAAGCGCCGGCCCCTGGTGCCCTTTGGGCTGGGGATTGCCCTGGGCTGGGGCCTAGCCGGCCCCCTTCCCCACCTGGCCGGACTAGCACTCACTGCCCTGCTCCAGGGCCCCCAATCCCTTGGGGCCCTGGTGAATCCCTTTGGCCTGGGAGATCGGCGCATCCTGGTGATGGGCACAGACAAGGTGGCTGGCAATACGGATGTGATGTTCACCGTTCAGATCAAGAACGGCAAAACCCTGCTCACCCAGGTGCCACGGGACACCTTCATCGAATCGCAGCAGTACGGGGTGTTGAAAGCAAACGCCCTCTACAACTACGGCGGCATCGACGCCGTAAAACAGGAGCTGAGCAACCTGCTGCTTGCACCAGTTGATCGGTATGTGCGCATCGACCTCCAAGCCGTGCAACGCCTGGGCGATGCCATCGGGGGCGTGGATGTGGATGTGCCTAAGCGGATGGTCTACGCCGATAACAGCCAGGGGCTATACATCGACCTCTACCCAGGTCCCCAACGGCTCAAGGGAGATCAACTGGAAGGCTTCCTGCGCTTCCGCCACGACGAAATGGGCGATCTCGGCCGCATGGAGCGCCAGAAACTCGTGCTGGCCGAAGTGTTCAAAAAACTGGGACAACCCGCCACCCTGGCCCAGTTACCAGGGCTGCTCAAGGTGGCCGGCACGGATATC
Organism: Synechococcus sp. UW140; assembly: GCA_943373125.1. Classification (GTDB taxonomy): domain Bacteria; phylum Cyanobacteriota; class Cyanobacteriia; order PCC-6307; family Cyanobiaceae; genus Cyanobium_A. The sequence continues at coordinate 129,506 of CALSBG010000005.1, read as the reverse complement.
AAAACCGATTTATCCGGCCTGGAAATGGGCCAATTGGTCACCGCCATGGCGGGCACCAAACTCGCCACGGGCCAACTCGCTGGCCGCATCTTCTGGCAAAACGAACTCAGCTACTGGATGCCTGATGCCAATACGCACTACACGGGGGTTGATGGTCAAGCACCTGCTCCGTAGGGGATAACGCCCCACTAGCCAGCGCCAAATAGCGATTCACATGGGCCGTCCAGCTGTAGTTAGCCCTAACTGCCTTGAGCCCATTGTCGCGCCAACCGCACCAACGGCTGGCATTGCTCACGCTCAGCTCAATGGCAGCCTGCAGGGCAGCGAGGTCGGAAACATCGGCAAGAACACCATTGTTGCAACGCTCAAGAATGTCCTTGGGCCCGCCATCATCGGTCGCCACCACTGGCAAGCCACAGGCCGCAGATTCCAGCAGAGTGAGCCCGAAGGGTTCGGTGAGGGCAGGATTGACAAACACACCCCCCAAGCGGGCAGCCCATCGATACAGCTCGGGGATTTGCTCCCGGGTGTGGTGCTTGGGGTAGCCAACAAGGCCATAAAGGTCGTAGCGATCGATTAACTCAAAAAGCTGGAGCAAAACCTCCCGCGGTGGCTTATCCAGTTGGCGTAAGTCATGGCGACAACCAAGAACCAAAACCAGGTTATGCTTATTTCTAAGCAGTTCCGATCGGGCAAACACCTCAAGCAAGGCAGGGATGTTCTTGCGATGGTCAGCGCGGCAAATCGCCAACAGGGGCGGTCGCTGGGGGTAGCGCAGAAACGGAGTAACCAGGGAGTGGTTGATGCTTTCAGTTTGCGCAGCAACGGGGTGAAAGAGGGCTGAATCAACACCTGGAGAAATCACTGCGGCTAGATCTGGCCTGAACTTGTTATAGCGGGCGTACTGATGGTCGAGTTCATGCTGGGTACTGGTGACCACCAATTGCGCCTGGGACAGGGCCCGCTCCTCAGCTTCGATCCGTGCAGACAGGGCGTAATGGGCCTCAATCTGTTGGGAGTCGAGGCCGGCTGCTAAGAGACGTCGTCGTTTTTCGCGGCCTAGGGAATGGCCGGTAAACACCAGCGGCAACTGCAACCTGCGGGCCACGAGAGAGCCCACATAACCGGCATCGGCGTAGTGGGCGTGGATCCAATTGGGCAAGCGGGGCTGGGACTGCAATTGACGGCAGAGGCGATCGGCCAAATGGTCCAAAAAGGGCCAAAGGAGCTCCTTACGCAGATAACGCCTAGGGCCAAAGGGCATCCGACGTATCAACGCGCCCGAACCAATCAACTCTGTGGTTTGGCCATAGTCCACCGAAATTCGTTTATCAAAGATTTGGCGGGTTAACACCTCCACCCGGTCAACCAAAGACGACGCAGCCAAGGCCCGAACCAATTCCAGCACATAGGTTGTCTGGCCACCGGTATCAGAATCGCGGCCTAGCTCGAGGTCACGGCCGCGGAACAAGCCATGCAGATGGAGATGCAGAATGCTGAAGCCCATCAGAAAATCATCAGGCCAGAAGCATAATCAGCGCTGAAGAAAGTAGAACGCTCAGGGAGCAGATATGAAGCAAAAGAGCTTTCCCAATGAAACCCTGGCCACCAAGAATTTTTGTCGAGCTCAGTCAACAAATTTGATGGCAGGAAATGATCGGTTCATTCAGCCCAAAACCACATTGTTTCGTTGGCCAGCGTTCAAGGCGGGCCTGCCTGACCAACAGGGCCAGGCTTCTGAAGCCCTCACTGGGGCAGGGCTCCACGGTCTCCTGGTTCTGCAGCGGCGCAAACCGGCGTCTGTTCTTGGTCAGGTTGGTCATCACTGGACAGCCTGGGGGCCATGGCCTGACTCCTATCCACCTATCCACCTATCCACGTTCCTGGGCGCCCCGGCACCTCAGCACCAGCAGGCGCCTCCTTAAGCCGTTTAAGGTTAACTTGAGGTTAATGCGGGTTTTTACATGCGCACCGATGCGCATTCCTGTGAAAGTGGTGTAGGCTCACCCCTTGGAGCTCTGCAGCAATCACCTTCGCTCTGCAGCTTTCTGCCAATACGTGATCTCCCTCTCGTACCTTCGGTTCTTCATTTCTTTTTTACTATCCTTTTCATTAACATCACTAACCGCCAACGCACTTGTTTCACGTGGTAGTGATCGACATATATCCCCAATAAATCCTTCGTCGCAAAACTATTTTGGGTCTAACGCTTCAATCAATACCTCTTATTGAGCAGGCATGATTGAGTTCTAACCTGAACCAAAAGAATGGAGATTAATTTTAAGGAGGTATCTTTTTATTGGCACGTTAAAAAAGTAATAACAGCCTGTTCTCAAATGCATGGCTGATTCGATCCAGTGGTAATCGTTCTTTCCATTTCTTGACAAAGGCTATTTACGTGAGCGCAAAAGAAATGGGAGGCAAAAACAGATTAATCAGTTGATCCTGTTGAAGATGCTCCTTCGAGGAATTTGTTGGCATCGATGTGATAAATATTAGTCCTGATACCACAACTGTAACTTTCTTCAGAGAACGCCTAATCAGAGCTAGCGTGATCGAAGAGCTTTTTGAGATGGTTGAGAGATAGCTTAGAGATCAAGTCTGATCGTCTGCCAGATGGATGGAAGGAACACCCAAATCGACTGGAGCAAAAGGATTTAGATGCCTGCTGGGCGAAAAAAAGGGCATCAATCACCCTGGGCGTAAGAACAGCATCTGTATCGATGCTGAAATCAAGCTGATGATGTCTGGGCAGACTCCACCTATTCAGGACAGTGTTTTGAGGATCTGCTGAGCCTTAGCGGCTTTAAAGGTCGTATCCATGAAAAGGGCCCGCGCAATCATCCTCAGATTGGGCTTTAGAGGAAAAGGTATGGTGGAGTCTCAAGAATCTGACATTCAAATTCCTGCGATATCTTCTAAGTAGCGATTGTGCATCCGCACTCGCTTGAGGCACACTTCACCTAAAGCCGCATGAGCATTTTTCTGTTATTTTGATATCCAGTTACTAGATCCCTTGGCGCCGTAAGACGTTTGTTGTAGATGACGGCAAGCGTGGAATTCTTCATTTTTCGAGGTGCCCTTAAGGCAGGCAACAACGATGTATCGCTACCTGTTACTGGTCATCCTCAGATAGCACAGAAGTATCAGCGAGACCGATTTCACGCAGGAAGAACTGGGAAGGGTTTTGATTGCCCAAATCCAAATAAAGAACGAGACCACATTTTGCAAACTATGCTATAATGAGTTATGCTATTAGTGGGTTTAGCGATGAGAAGTAGATCTTACGCTATTATCGGTTTAGCTTGTTTTATCTGGATGCCTATACGTGCCGACACAAGAATTGATGCTGCGGTTAAATTGGTAATGGGTAAGGCTCCTTCTGTTAAGGATATTATTTCACAAGGGAAAAGAGTGAGATTTCAGGATCTTGGATACATGGGTAAATGAGTGGTGAAGCTAAAAGTTTATGAAGACTTTCCTGATCATATTGCTACTATTAACTTCTACGATGTCAATATTTGCAATAACTCTATTAATGCACAGTTTTAGCCATCTCCTAGCGTATATGGTGGCTTTTTGACTTACCTCTTCGCTTATCCATCAAGCCACTCCCAGCTCTTTCCCTCTCCCTCCAAGAGCATCCTCAAACCGCCACCACCTCTGGCGGATGCTGCGCCAGCACTTGCTTGAGGTATCTGCCCGTATGGCTGGTGGGATGCTCTGCCACCGTTTCAGGGGTGCCCACCACCACGATCTCGCCGCCCTTATCGCCGCCATCGGGTCCAAGATCGATGATCCAGTCGGCACAGCGGATCACATCAAGGTTGTGCTCGATCACCAGGATGGAATTGCCCTTATCCACCAGGCGCTGCATCACATCCATCAACTTGTGCACATCAAAAAAGCTCAGGCCCGTGGTGGGTTCGTCGATCAAATAGAGGGTTTTTCCCGTGGCCCGCTTGGAGAGCTCGGTGGCCAGCTTCACCCGCTGGGCCTCACCGCCCGAGAGGGTGGGGGCCGGCTGGCCCAATTTCACGTAGCCCAGGCCCACATCCACCAAGGTGCGCAACCGATCTGCCGCCTGGGGAATGGCAGAGAACACCTCGGCGGCCTGCTCCACCGTCATCTCCAGCACATCAGCAATGGTGTGCCCCTTGTAGGTGACCTGCAGGGTCTCGCGGTTATAACGGGCACCCTTACACACATCACACTGCACATACACATCGGGCAGGAAGTTCATCTCGATCACGTTCACCCCCTGGCCGCTACACGCCTCACAGCGTCCCCCCTTCACATTGAAGCTGAACTGGCCCACCTGATAACCGCGGGCCTTGGCTTCCACCGTGGCGGCAAACACCTGGCGAATCGGATCAAACGCTCCCGTGTAGGTGGCCGAATTGGAGCGGGGTGTGCGGCCAATCGGTGATTGGTCGATCACGATCACCTTGTCGATCGCACTAATACCCCGCAGTTCCGCCACCCCGGCTGGAAACGGCACCTTCATGCCCAAGTGGTGCTCCAGGGCCGGGTGCAGCAGCTCATTCACCAAGGTGCTCTTGCCGCTACCGCTCACCCCGGTCACGCACACCAACCGCCCCAGCGGAACTTCCACATCAATGCCGGTGAGGTTGTTGCGGCCGCAATCGATCAGCGAAATCTTGCGGATCCCGGCACTGCGCCGCTCCGCTGGGGTTGGGATCGAGCGGCGGCCACTCAAATAGGCCCCTGTAAGCGACTCCTCGGAGGCCAGCAAATCCTCAAAACTCCCTTCCGCAACGATGTGGCCGCCATGCACCCCAGCACCGGGGCCAATGTCCACGATGTGGTCGGCGGCGCGAATGGTGTCTTCGTCGTGCTCCACCACAATCAACGTGTTACCCAAATCGCGCAACTTGAGTAGCGTGGCTAGCAGGCGATCGTTGTCACGCTGGTGCAAACCAATACTCGGCTCATCCAGCACGTAGAGCACGCCGGTTAGGCCCGCACCAATTTGGGTGGCCAAACGAATCCGCTGAGCCTCCCCCCCGGAAAGAGTCATCGCCGGACGGTCCAAGCTCAGGTAATCGAGCCCCACGTCCAGCAAAAACTTCAGGCGCATGCGGATCTCCCGCAGCACCAAATCGCCGATTTGGATCTGGCGAGGATTGAGCAACGGCGACGCACCCTCACTCGCCCCCACCCCCATCAACGCTTCAATCCTGGAGAGGGTTTCGCCCACGCTCACCGCCGTGAGCTCATGGATGGCGTAGGGGCCCACCCGCACCGCCAGGGCTTCGGGTTTGAGCCGCAGTCCATGGCAGGTCGCACAGGGCACCAGTTCCAGAAACTTCTCCAGTTTTTGGCGAATCGATTCACCGCTGGCATCGCGGAGCTGGCGCTCCAAAATCGGCAGAATGCCCTCAAACGGCCGCTCGTAACCCGCGCTCTTTTGATAGCGGCTATCCGCCTTAATCATGATCGCTTCCCGGCTGCCATTGAGCAGCACATCCCGCTGCTCATCGGTTAACTGGTTCCAGGGGGTTTTGATCTCGAAATTGAACGCTTCCCCCACCGAATACAACAGGGAGAAGTAATAGCTGTTGTCTTTTTCAGCCCAAGGCGCAATGGCCGCATACACCGGCAACGAGGGTTCAGGCACCACCCGTTCAGCGGTGAACTGACGCAAATGGCCGATGCCATGGCAATCGGCGCAGGCTCCATAGGGGCTGTTGAACGAAAACAGCCGTGGGGAGAGTTCTTCCATCACCGCCCCGTGCACCGGGCAGGCGAAATTCTCGGAATAGAGCCGCTCGCGCTCCACTCCATCGGGCAACTCCTCACCTGCCTTGGGCACCACTTCCACCAGGGCCAGGCCATCGCCGCGCTTCAGGGCCGTGCGCAGGGAATCGGTCAGCCGTTCCTGAACGCCCTCCCGCGACACCAGGCGATCCACCACCACTTCGATGTTGTGGGCATGGTTCTTATCCAGTTCGATGTTGTCGGCGAGCTCCCGCACCTCGCCGTTGATCCGCACCCGGGCAAAACCCTCGGCCACCAGGCCCCCCAGCAACTTCACGTGGGTGCCCTTCTTGCCCCGCACCACCGGCGCCAGCAATTGGTACCGGATCCCTTCCGGCAGCGCCACGATCTGGTCCACCATCTCATCGATGGTCTGGGGACGAATCGAGCGATCGCACTGGGGGCAGTGGGGTTCACCGGCGCGGCCGAAAAGCAGGCGCAGGTAGTCCTGGATTTCCGTCACCGTGCCCACGGTGGAGCGGGGGTTGTGGCTGGTGGATTTCTGGTCGATCGAAATGGCCGGCGACAGCCCCTCAATCGCATCCACATCGGGCTTGTCCACCTGGCCGAGGAACTGGCGCGCATAGGCGGACAGGCTCTCGACGTAGCGCCGCTGTCCCTCGGCAAAGATCGTGTCGAAGGCCAGGGAGCTCTTGCCGCTACCGCTCACCCCGGTGAACACCACCAGCCGGTTGCGGGGAATCGTGAGATCAACGTTCTTGAGATTGTGCTGGCGGGCACCCCGCACCCGGATCACATTCTCGAGGGATCCCCCGCTCAGCACCGCGCTGCCATCGAGGTCAGCGGCTTTCTCGTGGACGGTCTTGGCGAGGGTTCGGGTGGCGGAACCGGCGGCAGCAGAGCTCTTGGCGCGGGGCATCCAGCCGTCACAGCAACGGCTGATTCTATCGGGGTCTGTTGGGGCTTTGTACGGCTGTTTTATCGAGGAGGCTGGCCGCATAACTGAGGGCCTCACCGCTATCCCCCCCGGCCAACTCAGCCAACTCAGCCTCCCGGGCCTGGGTGTCCCGCAGGTGGGACACCCGCGTGAGGGTTTGGCCTTCCTCCACCGCTTTGCTCACCCGGAAGTGGTGATCTGCCGCCGCGGCCACCAGGGGCTGGTGGGTCACGCAGAACACCTGGCGCTGGGCGGCCAGGCGGCGCAGCAGCTCCGCCATGGCCCCACTCACCCGGCCGCTCACGCCCGTATCGATCTCATCGAACAGCAAGGTGACATGGGGATCGGCCGCCGCCAGGCAGGTTTTCAGCGCCAGCAAAAAGCGACTCATCTCCCCCCCAGATGCCACCTCTGCCAAGGGGGCCAGCGGTTGGCCCGGGTTAGCCGAAAACAAAAACTGAACGGCATCAGCGCCGTCTTCGGTGGCCATGGTGGGTTCAATCGCCACCGCAAAGCGCACATTGGCCAACCCCATCGGCCGCAGGGCTTCCATCAACTGCTGCTCGAGGGCCTGGGCAGCGGCCCGGCGCTGATCGCCCAAGGCTGCATTAACCCGATCCCTGTGCTGGCGGGCCCCCAATTCGGCCTGTTCCAGGCCCTGAATCGAGGCTTCCACACCCCCCGGTGCCAGGTGCTCGCGCAAGTGGTCGCGCAGGGCGATCAACTGGGCCAGATCCAACCCATGGCGGCGCTCCAGGCTTTTGAGCAGGGCCATCCGCTCCTGCAGGACAGCCAGGCTTTCCGGGTCGCTCTCGAGGGAAGACCCGTAGCGATCCAGGTCGCGGGCCAAATCCTGCAGGACGGCCAAACTCTCCGTGCAGGATTGCCGCAGGGGTTGCAGGGCGCCGTCCAGGGCTTCCATCTGGGACAACTCCTGCTCACAGGCCGCCAAGTGATCCAGCACCGATGGCGCCTGGTCGGCTCCTTCCATAAGGCGACCCATCAAGGTACCTATCCCTTCCTGGAGGCGCACCCCATGGGCCAGGCGGTTTTCTTCGGCCTCAAGTCGCCCCCGCTCCTGGGGATCCTCCAATTGGGCCGCCTCAAGACCCGCCAGCTGCTGCTCCTGCTCCGAGCGTTGGGCCTGGAGTTGATCCCTTTGGCTGCGGGCTAGCTCGAGGGCTTGGGCCGCCTGCTTCCAAGCGCGGCAGGCTTGAACCACGGGCTCTAGGAGGGGTTGTAAGGCTTCCCCGCCGCAGCGATCCAGCCAGCGGCGCTGCTGGCCAGGCCGCGCCAGTTGCTGGGTTTGCCCCTGAACGGTGAGATCCAACAACAGCGGCCGCAGATCCTGAATTTGGGCGCGACTGACAACCACCCCATTGAGACGGTTGCGGCTTGTGAGCCGCTCCTCCCTGAGGCGCCATTCCCGGCTCAAGACCAGTTCCCCCTCTTCGGCTTCCAGCTCTTGCTCGCCTAACCAAGCCTGCAGGGGCGGCGTAAGGCTGAAGCTGGCCTCAATCAAGCCCCGGCCGCTACCGCGCCGCAGCAACCGGGCCCCGGCACTGCCTTGGGCACCCCCCAACAGGGCATCCAGCGCATCGAGCAGGATCGATTTACCCGCTCCGGTTTCACCGGTCAGCACGGTGAATCCCGCCTGGAACGCCAGATCCAAGCGCTCGATCAGGGCAATATTTTCAAGCCGCAAACCCGTGAGCACCGTGGCTTCCGCAAGGCTGGGGGTAATGGGCCGAACCGTAGCGGCAGTCTGATTCGTTTAGAAGGGGGGCGGCCCAAGTGAAGGCCCTGACCTGAAGGTCCTAAGGCATGCCCAACGAACTCGGCGACTTCATTGAGGCCTCTGGCCTGCTCAGCTACGACCCGGAAGCGATCACCCGGATCTATGCAGGCCATCCCCAAAGGTTGATCAAGCGCCTCTGGCAAACCCTTGTACCGATTGGCCTGTACCTGCTTGGGGTGAGCACCGACTGGCTGTTTGGATTGCTAAAAAACAAGGAGCGGTCCAGGCAGCGGGCCAAGGAAGCCGCCGAATTACTCGTGGATCTGGGGCCCGCCTTCATCAAAGCCGGCCAAGCCCTCTCCACCCGGCCCGACATCGTGCCGCCGGTACTGCTCGAGGAGCTCGCCCAGCTCCAAGACCAACTGCCGGGTTTCGACAGCGCCCTAGCCATGGCCTGCATCGAGGAAGACCTCGGGGCCCCGATCAGCAGCATCTACGAACAGCTCGATAGGGAGCCCATCTCCGCCGCCTCCCTGGGCCAAGTGCACAAGGGGGTGCTCAGATCCGGGGAGGTGGTGGCCGTCAAAGTTCAACGGCCCGGTTTGCGCGAGCAGATCACCCTCGATCTCTACATCGTGCGCAACATCGCCGCCTGGCTAAACCGCAACGTCGGCCTGATCCGCAGCGACCTGGTGGCGCTGATCGACGAACTGGGCAAGCGGGTGTTTGAGGAAATGGATTATTGCAATGAGGCCAGCAACGCCGAAGCCTTTGCCCGCCTCCATCGCGCCAATCCCCGCATCGCCGTACCCGCCATCTATCGCCATGCCACCAGTCGGCGGGTGCTGACCATGGAATGGATCGATGGGGTGAAGCTCACCAACCTCGAGGCGGTGCGGGGCATCGGCGTCGACCCCGACGACATGGTGGCGGTGGGCGTGAACTGCAGCCTCCAACAACTGCTTGAGCATGGCTTTTTCCATGCCGATCCCCACCCCGGCAACTTGCTAGCCCTGGCCGATGGCCGCCTGGCTTATCTGGATTTCGGCATGATGAGTGAGGTGAGCCGGGAATCGCGCACGGGCCTGATCCAGGCCGTGGTGCACCTGGTGAATCGCAATTTTGGCAAGCTCTCCAAAGATTTCGTCAGCCTGGGATTCCTGGCAGAAGACGTGAATCTCGAACCGATCGTGCCGGCCTTTGAAAGTGTTTTTGGCCAGGCCATCGAGATGGGCGTGAGCCGGATGGATTTCAAGGCCGTCACCGACGACCTCTCCGGCGTGATGTATCGCTTCCCCTTCCAGGTACCGCCCTACTACGCCCTAATCATTCGCTCATTGGTCACCTTGGAGGGCATTGCCCTCAGCGTGGATCCCGATTTCAAAATCCTGGGTGCCGCCTACCCCTATTTCGCCAGGCGACTGATGGAAGACCCCGATCCTTCCCTCAGGGAAAGCCTCAAGGAAATGCTGTTTGACGGCGATATTTTCCGTTGGCAGCGCCTCGACAACCTGGTCGCCAGTGCCTCCCAAGGCAGTGAACTGGATCTCGATGGCCTCTTGGACCAAGTGCTCGATTTCCTGTTCTCATCCAAAGGCGGGCTGCTGCGCGATCAACTTGTCAATGCGGCCGTACAACGGGTCGATTCCGTGGCGTGGCAAACCACCCTGCGGCTGAGTGGTCGCTTACCCCAGCGACTCCAGCCCCCGGGGCTGAAACAGCGGGCCGTCGAGGCCGATGTCACGGCTCCACTGCTGGATCTGGAACCCGTTCGCCAACTTGTCTTAATCCTGCAGGCCCTGCCGGGCTTTGAACCCCAGTTGTTGCTCAAACGCCTGCCCCGGCTTTTAAGCGAACCCAACCTGCGGGACATGGGCTTAAAAATGGCCAAGGGATTGGCTGAACGGAGCGTGGTTCGCCTGCTGCGGGATGTGCTCGTTCCGGCTTGAGGAGCGGGCCAAAAACCCCTAGGGTCGAATCCATGACATCGACGCACCAACCCTTGAAAAAACGCCAGGCCCTTGTAGCCGCCCTGTTGGGTCTAGGCATGGGGTTGACATCACCCGGGGCGATTGCCGGCGAAAACCTGGTGTTTGTGAGTGGGGCCTTTCGCCGCTCGATCGCCGTTGCCGATCTCGATCACCTGGCCAAAACCGGCCAGGCCAAGGGTTTGGTTGCCGATGTTCTGGCCATCAGTAAGCAAAACCCCAAGGATGTGGCCAAGCTGCTGAACCAATCGGTGAGCCTGCCCATCACCTTGATCAGTCGCCTGCTCAACACCCGAATTGGCGAAGCCGTACTGGAACGGTTGGCCAAGGTGATCTACCCCCTCAAGGCTTCCCAGGACGGGGTAGTGGCCCTCAGATCGGCTGTGATTTTGGGCTTGGCCCATGGCAATGGCTCGATCAATCCCATCTCCTTTCTGCAGTCCTACCCCGTTTCCGAAATCGAAGTGAACATTCCTGCTTTCATGGCCTTGCTGAAAAAAGCGAGTTCCATTACTGAGCTTGTGCGCTTCTTCTCGGAATCTCCCCTCGATGGGCTGAAGCCTGCGCCGTAGATTTCATTCAGAGAGCTTTTTTGCCGTGCCCTTACTCCGATCCCTACGGCGTCTGGGTTATCGGGCGTTCGGTGGTAAACCCACCATGCAGAACTGGCCAGGCCTGATCGAGGCCTACCGAAGCTGGTTGCCCGTCTCCGACAAAACGCCTGTCATCAGCCTGCGGGAAGGGGCTACGCCCCTGATACCTGCCCCCGTGATTGCGGAACAGATCGGCCGGGGGGTGAAGGTGTACCTGAAGTACGACGGCCTCAACCCCACGGGCTCCTTCAAGGACCGGGGCATGACCATGGCGATCAGCAAGGCCAAGGAAGCTGGCTCTGAAGCGGTGATCTGCGCCAGCACGGGCAACACCTCAGCTGCCGCGGCCGCCTATGCCCGGAGGGGGGGGATGCGCGCCTTTGTGCTGATTCCCGATGGTTACGTGGCCCAGGGAAAATTGGCCCAGGCCCTGCTTTATGGAGCCGAGGTGATTGCCATCCAGGGCAACTTCGATACCGCCCTCTCAATTGTTCGCGACGTAGCCGATCAATACCCGATCACCCTGGTGAATTCGGTGAACCCCTATCGCCTGCAGGGCCAAAAAACAGCAGCCTTTGAGGTGGTGGATGCCCTGGGCGAAGCCCCCGATTGGCTCTGCATTCCCGTGGGGAATGCCGGCAACATCAGCGCCTATTGGATGGGCTTCAACGAATACAGAGAGGCGGGCCACAGCAGCAAATTGCCCAAAATGATGGGGTTCCAGGCCGCTGGATCAGCCCCCTTGGTACTTGGCCACACGGTGGAGCAGCCCGACACGATTGCCACAGCCATCCGCATTGGCAATCCGGTCAACCGCGAGAAGGCCCTCAAGGTGCGTCATGAAAGCGGCGGCGACTTCATGGCCGTCACCGATGCGGAAATCATCGATGCCTACAAGCTGCTGGGCAGCAGCGAAGGGGTGTTCTGCGAACCCGCCAGCGCCGCCTCCGTTGCCGGCCTGCTGAAACGCAAACACGAAGTGCCTGCTGGAGCCACCGTGGTCTGTGTCCTCACCGGCAACGGCCTCAAGGACCCCACCACCGCCATCGAACACAACGACGCCAGGTTCCACACGGGTCTAGACGCCAATACGGACCTCATTGCCAAGGTGTTGGGCTTCTAAACCAATCGCGAAAGCGTCTGATCAAAACCTGGGGAAAACAGGCACACCCAAGGGGAAAGAACGGCATTGGATTCCCAGGCCACGAAGCCTCTTGTTTCCCCAGACCCAGGAAACGGAGGAAAACCAAAACCACTCCCCAACCGACAATCGCCTGTCCCCAGCAATTTTTAGGAAAAAACCATTGTCCCAACAGGGCTTAGGAGCCTTTTCCCTAGAAACCCCAGCCCCTAAGACTACGGGTTTAATTTCTTTTCTTGAATCCTTTAATCCCTAATCCGTAAGGGCCGGGAATGCCGGTCTGCCCACGTTGCGGATTGGGCCGGCCTGTGGAAGCGTGGGTGCACGTGTATGGCCGTGATCCGGCTGTAAGGCCCCAATCCCATGAAGTTGGTTTGCTCCCAATCGGAACTCAGCTCCAGCCTTCAGCTGGTGAGTCGTGCTGTGGCCGGTCGCCCCACCCATCCCGTTTTGGCCAACGTCTTGCTGACCGCCGATGCGGGCACCGGTCGCCTCAGTCTCACGGGCTTTGACCTCAGCCTTGGCATCCAAACCAGCTTGAGCGCCAACGTTGAAAGCAGCGGAGCCATCACCCTGCCGGCCAAGTTGTTTGGGGAAATCGTTTCCAGGCTGTCGGCTGACAGTCCGATCACGTTGAGCTGCGAAGAAGGCACTGAGCAGGTGGAGCTCACCAGCCTCTCCGGTAGCTATCAAATGCGGGGCATGGCCGCCGAAGATTTCCCAGATCTGCCCCTGGTGCAGAGCGGCACCCCCATTCGGCTTGAAGCCAATTCCCTCGTCAAAGGCTTGCGGGCCACCCTGTTCGCCAGCAGTGGCGACGAGGCCAAGCAGCTGCTCACCGGGGTGCACCTGCGCCTCGATCCCGAGGGACTCGAGTGTGCCGCTACCGATGGCCATCGCCTGGCGGTCCTGCACCTTGCCCACGGCACTACCGAAAGCATGGACACCACGGAAGGGGAGCCCTTTGCGGTCACGGTTCCGGCCCGTTCCCTGCGGGAACTGGAGCGGTTGTTGTCGGGTCGCCAATCGGAGGAACCGCTCAGCCTCTTTTGCGAACGGGGCCAGGTGGTGTTCCTGTGGGCCGACCAGGTGCTGACCAGTCGCAGCCTCGATGGCACCTATCCCAATTACCGCCAACTCATCCCTGAAAGTTTTAACCGTCGGATTGGGGTCGATCGCCGCGCGTTGGTGTCAGCCCTGGAGCGGGTGGCGGTCTTGGCTGACCAGCACAACAACGTGGTGAAGCTCAGTGCCGACGCAGCCACGGGCAAGGTGTTGATCCAGGCCGATGCCCAGGATGTGGGCAGTGGTTCAGAAGCTGTGGCGGCTGAGATCGAAGGGGAGGCGATTCAGATTGCCTTCAATGTGCGCTATCTCCTGGATGGTCTCAAGGCGATGGCCTGTGATCAGGTGGTGCTCCATTGCAATGCACCCACCACCCCGGCCATTTTGACCCCGGTCGATGGCGCCAATTTCACCTATTTGGTGATGCCTGTTCAGATTCGAAGCTGATTGCCTTGGCCCTTCCTGAGCAATTGCTGTTAAGCGACGTACTCCGCCGTCGCGTTCTGAGCGCCAATGGGGAGGACCAGGGTGCCGGGGTTGCGGTGTGGATGCATCCGCCGGTTCATCGGGTGCTGGGTTGGGTCACCAAGCCAGCTGCTTTTGGCCCAGACCGCTTGGTTTGGCGGCTCAATCAGTTGCGCGTTTTTGGTGAGTTGGAGGCCTTGGTGCAGGGCGATCCTTCCCCCACGGATCAGGCCACGGTGGAGCGTTTGCCCACCTTGATCGACGCAGCTCTGTTGGATCGGCAGCAGGAACCCATTGGCATCGTGGCCGATGCCGCCATTGAGTTCAAAACGGGGCGGATCCTCCACTATCTGGTGAGCCGCAGTGATCCCCGCCTGCCCGGCAGCAGCCGCTGGCGGCTGAGTCCGGATCGGATTGTTGATCAACAACCCGCCCAGGTGTTCACCGCTCTGCAGGGATTGGATGACCTTCCCCTGGCTAAGGCCAGTGTGCGCCAGGAATTTCTGCGTCGATCCAGGCGTTGGCGCGACCAGGTGCAAGGGGAAACCGCCCGCCTGCGGGACCAGTTGCAACAGGTTGGTAACCGCTTTGAGGAGCGGGTGGAGGGTTGGCTGGAGGAGCCCACCTCGGAGGGGGAATCCTGGGAGAGGGAATCCCGGGATCAAGATCAACATCGACCTTCTAGGGCCACCCCTGGCGATGAAGAAATGGGGGATTGGCCCGAGCATCCCCAGGCTCGCCGCCGCTCCCGATCGAGGGATTACGGGTCAAACGGCTCCGATCTTGACCCCTGGATCTGATACTGGAAGGCTGCTGCTGAGCCGTTGTGGTTGCCGCCTCTTTCCACGTACCGGCCTATTCGGTGCCCGATGCGCTGCGTAAGGAGGGTCTGAGCCAGGCCGACTACGAGGAAATTTGCCGTCGATTGGGCCGGGCGCCCAATCGGGCCGAGCTGGGCATGTTTGGGGTGATGTGGTCGGAGCACTGCTGTTATCGCAATTCGAGGCCCCTGCTGGCGGGCTTCCCCACCACCGGCCCTCGCATCCTGGTGGGACCGGGGGAAAACGCCGGTGTGGTGGATTTAGGTGAGGGCCAACGCTTGGCCTTCAAGATTGAAAGCCACAACCACCCCTCAGCGGTGGAGCCGTTTCAAGGGGCAGCCACCGGCGTGGGCGGCATCCTGCGCGACATCTTCACCATGGGGGCCCGGCCGATTGCGCTGCTGAATGCCCTGCGCTTTGGCCCCTTGGAAGACGAGCGCAATGTGGGCTTGATGGAGGGCGTTGTGGCCGGCATCGCCCATTACGGCAATTGCGTGGGTGTTCCCACCGTGGGGGGTGAGGTGGCCTTTGATCCCAGCTACTCCGGCAATCCCCTGGTGAATGCCATGGCCCTTGGGCTGATGGAAACCGACGACATCGTGTGTTCGGGGGCCCAGGGGGTGGGGTATCCCGTGGTTTACGTGGGGAGCACCACGGGCCGCGATGGCATGGGGGGTGCCAGCTTTGCCAGCGCCGAACTCACTGAAGCCTCCCTCGATGACCGTCCAGCGGTTCAGGTGGGTGATCCCTTTTTGGAGAAAGGCCTGATCGAGGCCTGTTTGGAGGCTTTCCAGAGTGGCGATGTGGTGGCTGCCCAGGACATGGGTGCCGCTGGCCTCACCTGTAGCTGTTCTGAGATGGCTGCCAAAGGTGGGGTTGGGGTGGAGCTCGACCTCGACAAGGTGCCCGCCCGGGAAGCCGGGATGACGGCCTATGAGTTCCTGCTCAGCGAATCCCAGGAGCGCATGCTCTTTGTGGTGAAGCCAGGTCAGGAGGAGGTCTTGATGGCCCGTTTTCGCCGCTGGGGTCTCCAGGCGGCCGTGGTGGGTCGCGTGCTTGCTGACAACATCGTGCGGGTGATTCAAAACGGTGAAATTGCCGCCGAGGTGCCTGCCAATGCCCTCGCCGATGACACGCCGATTAACCACCACGACCTGCTCAGCGAACCCCCGGCCGCTATCCAGGCCCATTGGCTCTGGAAGGAGGCCGATCTACCTCTCCCAGGCCAGAGCTGGAATGAGGTTCTGCTCCAGCTGCTCGACGATCCCACCATTGCCAGCAAGCGCTGGGTCTACCGCCAGTACGACCACCAGGTGCAGGCCAACACCGTGGTGCTGCCAGGAGGAGCCGATGCGGCCGTAGTGCGCCTGCGACCCCAACAGGGGGCAGGGGCCATGGCGAAGGCCACCCGCGGTGTGGCTGCCGTGGTGGATTGCCCGAACCGCTGGGTGGCCCTCGATCCCGAGCGGGGTGGCATGGCGGCTGTGGCAGAAGCGGCCCGCAATTTGAGCTGCGTGGGGGCTGAACCCCTAGCGATCACCGACAACCTCAATTTCCCCTCCCCCGAAACTCCCACGGGCTATTGGCAATTGGCCATGGCTTGTCGGGGTTTGGCGGCGGCCTGCACGGCCCTGGATACCCCGGTGACCGGTGGCAACGTATCGCTCTACAACGAAACCCGCTTACCCGATGGCCGGATGCAGCCCATCCAGCCCACTCCGGTGGTGGGCATGGTGGGTTTGGTCCACGATTTGGCCCATGTCACCGGTTTGGCTTGGCAGGAAGCTGGTGATGCGATTTGGATGATGGGAGCCCCCCTGGCTGCTGGTTCCGATGAACGGGTGACCCTGGCGGGTACCAGCTATCTGGAGCGCATTCATGGCCAACTCACCGGGCGTCCGCCGGTGATTGACCTCGCCCTTGAGCGTTCGGTTCAGGCTTTCCTGCGCCAAGCGATTGGCCAGGGCTTGGTGGCCTCAGCCCACGATCTCAGCGATGGGGGTCTGGCCGTGGCTGCGGCGGAATGCTGCATGGCCTCTGGATTGGGCGCCCACCTCGAGCTGCCGGCTGGCGATGGCCGTTTGGATCACCTGTTGTTTGCCGAAGGTGGGGCCCGGATCCTGGTGAGTGTTCCCCCGGTTCAAACCATGGCTTGGCAGCAGGCCCTGGACCAGGCCAGGTCTGCAGGCCACGACGTGCCGGCCCAGTGTCTTGGCGTGGTGGCGGCGGGCGTCCATTTCTCCATCAGCCAGGCCGGAACCCCCTTGGTGGAGCTACCGATCGACCAGTTGAGCACCACCTTTGAGCAGGCCATTCCCCGTCGCATGGGAGCAGATCTGCCTCCCACGGTTTGATGGGTCGTGTTGATGCAGAATGAAAATTCAAGCTGAACAGTGAACGGGCCTGTGGTTGTAGAGCGTCCCGATCAGCCAGAGCGTCCCGACAAACCAGAGGAAGCTTGCGGTGTTTACGCCGTTTTGGCTGCCGGACAACCGGTGGCGAACCTCACCTATTTCGGCCTCTACGCCCTCCAACACCGCGGCCAAGAATCGGCCGGGATCGCGGTTTTTGATGCCGAAAACAAGGTTCGGCTCCACAAGGACATGGGCCTGGTGAGCCAGGTGTTTGACCAGGCCATGCTCGAGCGTATGCCGGGCGATCTGGCCATTGGCCACAACCGCTATTCCACAACGGGCAGCAGCAAGGTTTGCAATGCCCAGCCGGTCGTTTTGATGACCCGATCGGGTCCCTTTGCCTTGGCCCACAACGGCAATTTGGTGAATGCCACCGAATTGCGCGACGAGTTGGCGGATATCGCCAGTGAACTCACCTCCACCACCGATTCCGAACTGATTGCTTTTGCTCTTCAGAGCGCCGTCAATGGCGGTTTGGATTGGGACCAGGCGATTCGCCAAGCGGCAGGGCGCTGTCGTGGTGCCTTCAGCCTGGTGATTGGTACCCCTGCGGGCCTGTTTGCCCTGCGCGATGGCCATGGCATCAGGCCTTTGGTGTTTGGCCACATGGGTGAGCTGAATCAGGCCCAGTGGGTGGTGAGCAGTGAAACCTGTGGCCTGGACATCATTGGCGCCAGCTTTGATGACGATGTCAAACCCGGAGAGATCATCCACTTCCGTCAAGGTGATGCCACCCCCAGCCGCAGCGAGTGGTGCCTGGAGCCCCACAAGTTGTGTGTTTTCGAAATGATCTATTTTGCGCGTCCCGATAGCCGTTTCTTTGGCGAATCGCTCTACAGCTATCGGGTCCGCATCGGCGAAACGCTTGCCCGCGAAACCCCCGTCGACGCCGACATCGTGATTGGGGTTCCCGATTCGGGGATTCCTGCTGCCATCGGCTATTCCCAATTCAGTGGCATTCCCTTCGCGGATGGATTGATCAAAAACCGCTACGTGGGCCGCACCTTTATCCAGCCCACCCAGGCCATGCGGGAGGCGGGCATTCGGGTCAAGCTCAATCCCTTGCCCGATGTGCTCTCAGGTAAACGGGTGGTGGTGATCGACGACTCGATTGTGCGGGGCACGACCAGCCGCAAGTTGGTGGCAGCCCTTCGGGATGCCGGTGCCATTGCAGTTCACATGCGCATCAGTTCACCCCCGGTAACCCATCCCTGCTTCTACGGCATCGATACCGATACCCAGGATCAATTGATTGCGGCGCGCCTCACTTTGGAGGAAATTGCGACGCACCTTGGTGTTGATTCCCTGGCTTACCTGAGCAAGCAGGGCATGGTGGATGCCGCGAAGGCCAACTCCAACAACTTCTGTTCCGCTTGTTTTGATGGCGCCTATCCCATTGAGATGGAAGAGGCGGTGCGCTCCAGTAAATTGATGCTCGAGCCGGCCGGGATTGCGGCCACCTTTTAGCCCAACGCCAGTCTTTCTGAGGGTCAGTTGACCTGCTCAGTTGACCAGGGGTACCAGCCTTTGCAGATACTCTCCCGCTTTGAGGCCAAAACTCTGGCCTGATCCGCTGGGCTTCTGGGCTTCTAAGGCATCGGGCACAAACCGGAAGCTGCGGCTGTCGGTTACCACCGCACTGACCAAAGCTGGAACGCCACTGCACAGGTCCACGAGGTGGTCGCCCCGTTGCTCAAAGCGCAGGCCAATCTGGCCCAAATCACCCCGCTGGCAGAGCCTGATCTCGGTGGTATTGAGCCGCTTGATCTGGCCGTAATGGCTTGCGAGCACCACGCTGGTGCCCGTGCAGGCAGCGCCCACCACGGCTTCGCCGGGCAACAGTCGCATCACCATGGGTCCTTGGGCAGCCCGGCCCATCAGGGGCAGGTTGGCCTCATTCACCGTCATTCTCAGCAGCCGTCCGGTGCTGCTGGCCACCACCACCTCCTGCTCGTCGTGGCAGCTCACCACCCGCTTGAGTTCCACCCCGTCTTTGAGCTTGAGCACGGTGGTGGCCCGGCCAGAGAGCTCTTGGAATTCCTCCATAGGTAGCCGCTTGAAGCGGCCATCACTGCTCAACAGGCCCAGGCTCGAGCCGGCTTCCGTGGGCAGGGGGAGCACCTGAACCACTTGTTCCCCATCCAGGCTGTCGGGCAGAAAGCGCTCGAGATTGCCGGGTTGTTGGCCTGCAAATTCCCAGCGCAGCAGCCCCACCCTGCCGGAAGCGGTAAAGGCCAACAGGGCCGGTTGTTGGGCGATCGGCAGGATCACCTGGGCTGGTGAGGGGTTGTCGCCCAGGTCAGTGTTCGCATCGAGGTGGAGCCTGCCCAGCATTTGCGGGGTCACGATCTTCACCGCCCCATCGGCCTGGATCAGGAGCCGGCTTTCGCTGGCGAGGGCTGCAAAGGCCTGGTGGCGCTGCAGTTCGGCGTTTGGACGCACGGCTGCGGCCCTTTGGGCCACCAGGGCATCTCCCCCCTCGATGAGGCGGGTGCGCCTGGGGGTGGCGAAGCGCTTTTTCAGGGCCTTGAACTCGCTCACCATGGTGTCGAGCAGGGCGCTCCGGTCGTCGAGTAGGTGGCGCAGGCCCGTGCGCTCAATGCGGAGGTCGTCGGCCTCCTTGCGCAGGCTTTCCTGCTCCAGGCCCGTGAGTCGCCGCAGGGGCATCGCCAGGACCGCATCGGCCTGCCGCTCGCTCAAATCCAGGTGCACCTGGAGGCTGGCCTTGGCGCTTGCCGCATCGGCGGCGGCGGTGATCATCTCGATGACCTGCTTGAGCACATTGAGGGCTTTGGTTAGGCCCTCCACCACCTCGAGCCGGTCTTCGCAGCGCTTGAGGGCGTGGCGGGTGCGGCGCAGGATTGTCAGTTCCCGGTATTCCAGGAATTGCTGGAGCATGCGGCGCAAGCTGAGTTGCACCGGCTGGCTGTTCACCAGGGCCAGCATGATTGCGCCGAAATTGCTTTGCAGAGCCGTGCGGCGCTGCAGGTCGGACAGCACGGTTTCGGGGTTGGCATCCCGGCGCAGTTCCACCACCACCCGCATGCCGTCGCGGTCGCTCTCATCGCGAATGTCGGCAATCCCGCCGATTTTGCCGTCGTTCACCTGTTCGGCCAGTTTCTCGATCCAGCCGGCCTTGCTCAGCTGGTAGGGCAATTCCGTAATCACCACGGCGCCGCGTTTGTGGCGACCTTTGCCGGGTTGCACTTCCTCAATGTGGGCCACGCCACGCATCGGGATGCTGCCGCGGCCGCCCAGGTAGGTCTCGCGCACCCCGCTGCCCAGGAGCACCTCGCCCCCGGTGGGGAAGTCGGGTCCGGGCACCAATTCCAGCAGTTTTTCGTCGCTTAGATCGGGTTTGCGGATCAGGGCAACCAGGGCATCCACCACTTCGCCCAGGTTGTGGGGCGGGATGCTGGTGGCCATGCCCACGGCAATGCCCGTGCAGCCATTGAGAATCAGGAATGGCAGTTGGGCAGGTAGCACCGTGGGCTCCTGTTGGGAGCCATCGAAGTTCGAGGCGAAATCGACCGTGTCGCTGCTGATCTCATCCAGCATCCCCTCGTTGGCGATGGGGGCGAGCCGCGTTTCCGTGTAACGCATGGCTGCCGGTGGATCGTCGTCGACCGAGCCAAAGTTGCCGTGGCCATCGAGCAAGGGATGGCGGCTGGCAAAGGTTTGCACCAAACGCACTAGGGCGTCGTAAACGGCTTGATCGCCGTGGGGGTGGTATTTGCCCAGGACGTCGCCCACTACCCGGGCGCATTTGCGGTAAGGGCGGTCGGGGGTCAGCCCCAATTCGTGCATCGCAAACAGGATGCGCCGTTGCACCGGTTTGAGGCCATCCCGCGCATCCGGTAGGGCCCTTCCCACGATCACGCTCATGGCGTACTCGAGGTAGGAGCGCTGCATCTCCTGATGCAGCGCAATCGGTTGGATGCGGGGATCCTCTGGCCGC
Source organism: Synechococcus sp. UW140 (assembly GCA_943373125.1). GTDB lineage: Bacteria > Cyanobacteriota > Cyanobacteriia > PCC-6307 > Cyanobiaceae > Cyanobium_A. The sequence continues at coordinate 108,644 of CALSBG010000005.1, read as the reverse complement.
TCTCTCTGCTCGCTGGGGCGCTCCTCGGCCATCCGGTGCTGCGGTGAGAAGGCTGAAGTTGGGTCTCAGCCTACAGATGATGTTGAGGACCCCGAAGACCTAGGTCATCTGCTGCCTACCCATCGTCGCCGTTATCGCCATCGGGATTGGCATTGGCCTTTGCCCGCTCCACGGCCGATTTGAGTTCGTTTTGACGCAGAAGCTCCTGGGTTGCTTGCCGCAATTTGGGTCCCCAAAGCTGGTCTTTTTGGTAGCTCTCCAGCACGTAGTTGGGATCGCTCGTGAGGGCCTTGTTGGCTAGGTTCAGGGCGTCTTGGCGGTTGGTCAGGCTTTGGTTAAACAGGCCTGTGGCCAGGGCCAAGGTGGGTTCGGCAGCATCGGGCTTGAGCTTCAGCACCTGGCGCCAGCGGGCAATCGCCGCATTGGTTTTGCCTTGGTCAAACAGCACCAACCCCTGGTTGTTGATCGCTTCCCAAAAGTCGCGGCGCAGGGTGGCTGCCTTTTCAAAGGCCACCAGCGCCGCTGCCGATTGCGCCAGTTGGACGTGGGCGTTGCCGATGTCGAAGTAGGCGCCGGCATTGTTGCCATCCAATTTGAGCCCCTGCTCGAGCAGGCCAATGGCGTCCTTGGGCTTGCCTTCCCGTAGGGCTAGGGAGCCTTGGGCAAACCAGATGCCGGGGTTGCGGGGATCGAGTTGCTTGGCATGGGCCAGGGCAATGCCGGCCTCTTTCAATTGTTTGCTGCGCAGCTGGGCTTCGGCGAGTAGCAACCAGCCGCGGGGGTCATCGGGCAGCAATTGCACCGTGAGGGCGGCCAGGCGGGCAGCCTCATTGGCCTGTCCCACCCGCAGGAGCCGTGCGGCTGCTTGGGCAATGCCCAGGCCAGCCCCCTCGAGCTCTACCCGTTGGGGTACGTAGACGTAGGGCACAAAGTTGGCCCTGGCTGCCGGCATTTCCCCTACACCCATCCCCACTCCAAGCAGTAGCGGAGCGGCAACTCCAGCGCGTAGCCAGCGGGGTGCCATGGAGTCTCAACAGGGGCCCCCAGCCTAGAGATTGCCCTTGGTTGCTCGCAGGGCTGCTGCAATGTTGCGGCGCCACATCCAGGGTTTGATCCGCCGCAGGGCTGAGGCCCGCAGCCGTTGATCCCAGGTGTCTTCATCCCACTGCAGGGCCCGTTCTCCCGCCAGCTCCAGGAGCCATGGTCTGGGTTGGAGATCGGGGTCTTGGCTGCTTTCCAGGGGTTGGTGGTTCCAGGGGCAGACGTCTTGGCAGATGTCACAACCGGCCACCCAGGGTCCCATGCCGGCGGCGATCAGGGGGGGCAGGGCGGCATCGCGGTTCTCGATCGTGTGGAACGCGATGCAGCGGCGACTGTCCACCACAAATGGCTCCGTAATTGCCTGGGTTGGGCAGGCGTCCAGGCAGGCCGTACAGCGTCCGCAGAGGGTTGGAGAGGGTTGGTCAGCAGGCAGTTCCAGGGTGGTGAGCAGGTGGCCAAGCAGCAGCCAGGAGCCCCTCTTGGGGTGGATCACGTTGCCGTGTTTGCCGATCCAACCCAGCCCAGCCTCCTCAGCCCAGGCCTTATCCATGAGCGGCGCACTGTCGACGCAGGTCCGCCATTGCACCCCCGGGACTTGGCTTTCCAGCCAGCGGCCCAAGTGGCGCAGGCGGCCATCGATCACCCGGTGGTAATCGCGGCCCCAGCCGTAGCGGGCCACCGCCATGGCCTCCGGTTGCCGCTTGGCATCCACGTAGTAGTTGAGCCCCACAGCCACCAGGCTGCGAACGCCGGGAAACAGGGTTTCGACCGCGCGGCGGCGGGGATCGGCCATCCAGGCCATGTCGGCGTGGTGCCCGGCGGCTAACCAGCGTTCGAGGGCCGCCGTGCGCAGGGGCAGGCGGGGACTTCCGGGGACAGCGGCGATGCCGACCGGGTCAAAGCCCAGGGCGAGGGCCTGCTGCTTGAGCTGGACCACCAGCTGCTGGGGGTCATGGCCTGGTTGGGCAGCTCCCGCCATCACCGGTAAAGTTGCGCCACATCCCCAGTCTGCTGCGAGACCCCCTTGAGCACCGTTCCATCCGGTCGTTTTGGCCACCTGCTCCGTTGGATTGGCATCACCCTGGTGGTGCTCATGGGCCTCCAGCTCTTGGTGCTCTTGGTGTCCTGGAACTGGGCCATGGAACCCTTCCGCCAGCTCCTGGTGGATCGCCTCGTCGGGGAATCCCCGATGGCCTTGCTCGGGTTGATGTTGATGCTTTACGGCGCCAAGCTTGACCATCCCACCGGCACCCGCACCCCCATCCATTGGGTGGTTGGGGTGGTGAGCATCCTGCTGGCGATTGCCATGGTGGTGGCCGTGCCGGTGTCGATTGGTTCGGAAAATGCCACGGCCCAGCAGGTTGCCCAGGCCGATGCCGCCATCGCGATGCAGTCGATGCAGTTGAAACGCGAAAGGCAACAGCTGGCCGATCCCAAGGTCGTTGATCAGGTGATTGCCCAGGCAGAAAAGGCCGGTCAGATCCCTCCCGGGGTCTCCAACGAGCAAAAGCAGGCCCAGGCCCGTCAATTCATTGACACCCAGCTCAAGCCCCAGCTGGAGAAACAGGAGCAGCAAATGGGTCAGGCCAAGTTGGGCCGCGACCTGGCTGTGCAGCAGCGCCGCTTTGGAGGCACTGGCCGCTCAGCTGTTTTGGCGATTGCCTTTGTGGTGCTGGCCCTGGTGGCTTTGCTCTGAAATCCTTCGCCGACCTGTCGGATGGCTAAGTTGCCTGTAGATAGCTGAAGGCCGGATTCCCGGATTGTTCCTTGGTTCAGTCCAATTCCAGATCTGACCAGCCTCTGAACGATCGGTTCCAGCAGGATCTCAAGAACGACCTGATTGCAGGTCTGTTGGTGGTGATTCCCCTGGCCACCACGATTTGGCTGGCCACCACGGTGAGTCGCTTCGTGTTGGCGTTCCTCACCTCGATTCCCAAGCAGTTCAATCCCTTCAATACCCTCAACCCCTTTTTCCAGGAGTTGATCAACCTGGGGGTGGGCTTGTTGGTTCCCCTGTTGGGGATCCTGTTGATCGGTTTGATGGCCCGCAACATCGTCGGCCGTTGGCTGCTGGAATTTGGGGAGGGCACCCTGCTCCGCATTCCGTTGGCGGGTTCCGTCTACAAAACGCTCAAGCAGCTGCTGGAAACCTTTCTTCAGGGAAGCTCCAGCAAATTCCGCCGGGTTGTCCTGGTGGAATACCCCCGGGAGGGGCTCTATGCCCTTGGTTTTGTGACTGGTGTACTTGGCACTGCCCTGCAGGTGGGTTTCAGTGAGCCCATGCTCAGTGTCTTCATCCCCACGGCCCCGAACCCCACCACCGGTTGGTATGCGGTGGTGCCTGAGACCAAGGTCAAGGACCTCGACCTTTCGGTGGAGGACGCCTTCCGCACGATCATTTCCGCTGGCATCGTCAACCCTGACGAACGCGAAACACCCAACCGCAGCTTCTCCAGTCTCTTGGCCCAGCTGCGGGCTCCCCAGATGTCCTGATGCAGAGCCGCACCCTTTCCCGTGAACTGGCCCTGTTGCTGCTGGGTCAGATCAGTGACCGAGGCAGTAGTGCCAGTGGCAGCAGTGCCAAGGCTTTGCCCGATGGGGGCATGGATGTTCTCTTGCAACAAGCGCTGACCACCCTCCATCAACACGTTCGCGAGGCCTTGGATCGGTCGGCGGAGGATCTGCAAACGGCCCAGCAGGAGCTTCTCGATAGTGAATTGCAGGAGCGGGGAGAGCAGCAATTGCCCCGGGTTCGCAGCCATTTGCAGGCCGGTTTGGTTTCGGCGGAGCAGGCGCTCAATCGGCTTTCGGCCAGCCTGGAATTGCCCAGGCTGCTGCTCCTGGCTGACCAAGACGAGGTGCGCCGTGGGGCCATGGATCGGGCTCGAGCCGTCTTGCGTCAGCGCGAAGCCATTGATGCCCGCTTGGATGGGGTGATGGAGGGTTGGCGCCTGGCACGGTTGCCCCGCATTGACCGGGACATCCTGCGCTTGGCGGCCGTTGATCTCAGTGATTTCAAAACTCCGGCGGCGGTGGCCTGCAACGAGGCTGTGGAACTGGCCAACCGCTACAGCGATGAGCAGGGACGTCGCATGATTAACGGGGTGTTGCGCCGGTTTACGGCCGCTGCTGTGCCCGTGGAGAGCTGAGGGGCGATGGTTTACGACTGGTTCAACCGCACCAGCGGTGCTGCTGATAACGGTGCTCCCGAGCCCAATTCGGCTCAGGACGGCCCCCAAGATGGTCCCCCATCCCCCAGTCGGGAGCCCGTTGCTGGCGATGCAGCGGCTCTCGAGTGGGCCAAGCAGGCCTATGCCCGGCTGAAGGCTCAGCAGGACATCGCCAAACAGGAAGCCTCGAAGCAGGCAGCTGCCAAACACGAAGCTGCCAAACACGAAGAGGCAGAGGTTGAACAGGTTGCCGTCCCGGTTGTCGCCCCAGGGGTGTCCCTGTTGGAGCAGGCCGCGGCCCAGCGGGCCGAGCGCCAGCAGGCCATTGCTGCCCCCGAGCCTGCCAAGACCCCGCCAGCTGATCGTCCGCCAAACCCCCCGGCCCCGGAGCCCGAGCTCGGCGCTTTTGACGACACCTTCACCTGGTCGGCAGAGGTGCTGGCCGCCCAGGGCAAACGGATCGATCAGGTTTCCCTGGAGGAGATTGATTGGCTCAGTCGCCTGCGCCAGGGTCTGGAGAAAACCCGCCAGGGGTTTGTCACCCAGCTGCTTGAAAACCTTGGTGACGACCCCCTCACCCCCGAGGTGCTCGATGACCTGGAAGGCACCCTGCTGCGGGCTGATGTGGGTGTTAAGGCCACCGACCAGGTGCTCGAAGCCCTGCGAAAACGCCTCAACGAGGAGGTGGTCGACCCCAGCGAGGGGATCCGTTTCCTGAAGGAACAGCTCCGCGGCATCCTGGATCAGCCGATCCAGGCCAGTGCCCATGCCCTGCTGGCTCCCCAGCGGGATCGCCTCAACGTGTGGTTGATGGTGGGCGTGAATGGGGTGGGCAAAACCACCACCCTGGGCAAGCTGGCCAACCTGGCCGTGCGCAGTGGCTACAGCTGTTTGATTGCGGCGGCCGATACCTTCCGGGCGGCGGCCGTTCAGCAGGTGCAGGTTTGGGGTGATCGCAGCGATGTGCCGGTGATTGCCAATCCCAGTGCCAATGCGGATCCAGCTGCCGTGGTGTTTGACGCCATTGGTGCGGCCAAGGCCAAGGGCACTGAGCTGGTGTTGGTGGATACGGCCGGTCGACTCCAAACCAAGCACAACCTGATGGAGGAGCTGGCCAAGGTGAGGCGCATTATCGACAGATTGGCTCCGGATGCGGCGGTGGAATCCCTGCTGGTTTTGGATGCCAGCCAGGGCCAAAACGGCCTGCGCCAGGCGATGGCCTTTGCCAAGGCCGCAGGCCTTACGGGCGTGGTGCTCACCAAATTGGATGGCAGTGCCCGCGGCGGGGTGGCCCTGGCGGTGGCCTCGGAAGCCGGATTGCCGATTCGCTTTGTCGGCGCCGGCGAAGGCATTCGCGATCTCCGGCCCTTCAACAGTTTCGAGTTTGTTGAGGCGTTGTTGGGCGCTTAGCTCCCACCCCTTGGGTTGCCAGGACTGGGTTGCCAGGACTTGGTTGCCAGGACTTGGTTGAAACCACGGCTAGCTTTCTTGTCCTTCCCACCAAAGCGGTGTTGTCAGCGTCGCCATCAGGACCTGCTGGCATCGCTGGCCTACGCCCTGCGGAGCTTGACGAACCTGGGCCGCTTTCTTGAGTTGGTGCCGCTGGTCACCAGCCGGCCGCCATCCGCCCTTGATCCGGTGCAGGCGCACCGGCCAGGTTGAACGGCTGGATGCCCCTGGGGTGGTGATCGGCTTGAAACCTGGGGCTGATTACGACGCTGGCCAGATCCTGCTCGAGTCCGGTGATGTCCTCAAGTCTTTCACCGAAGGGGTCACGGAAGCCATGGGCTTCAGGGGGGAGCGTTATGAGACCACCGCCTGATTGACCACCTCTAGACGGCCTGCCATGGGGACCCTGGTGCCCGGGAGATTCTTGATCTGTTGTTTGTGAGGCTCGATCGCTTTGTGGGGACCGATCGCCAGCTCGATGACGATCGGTCGATGGTGGTGTTCAAGGTGGGCGAGCAGCCGGTGTTGGCTTCCCTGCCAAGCTGAAGGTCAGCTACCAGCTCCCGGCGCTCGATGGCCTCAGATTCGATCACGACTGGCACCACCCCTTGGAGTGATCGTTTTGATCAGGGGCTGCATCCTGCGATTGAGCGGTTCAATGCGTCGATCGGCTTCGATCTGGAGCTGCTGGAGCAGGATCTCGATGGGTCGGTGGCCCATGCCCGGATGTTGGGCCGGTGCGGCGTGATCTCTGAGGCTGAGGCGTCGGAGCTGATCAGGGGCTTGGAGCTGGTCCGCGCTGAAGCCGCAGCTGGCCAGTTCAATCCAGGTTTGGAAGCGGAGGATGTGCATTTTGCCGTGGAGCACCGGCTCATTGCCTTGCTTGGGCCCCTGGGCAAAAAGCTCCACACCGGCCGCAGCCGTAACGATCAGGTAGGCACGGATGTGCGCCTCTGGTTGCGCAGCCAAATCGATCTGATCGATGGGGCCTTGGTGCGCTTCGAACGGGCCCTTTTGGCCCAGGCCGAGGCCCATGCCAACACCTTGATTCCCGGCTACACCCACCTCCAGCGCGCCCAGCCGGTGTGTCTGGCCCACCATTTGCTTGCCTACATCGAGATGGCAGAGCGGGATCGTTCCCGCCTGGCGGATGTGCGGCAACGGGTCAATATTTCCCCCCTAGGCGCCGCCGCCTTGGCCGGTACACCGGTGCCGATTGACCGCCGTCAAACCGCCGAAGAGCTGGGCTTTGACGATGTCTACGCCAACAGCCTGGATGCGGTGAGCGACCGGGACTTTGCGGTGGAATTCATGGCGGCAGCCAGCTTGGTGATGGTGCACCTCAGCCGCCTCAGTGAGGAGGTGATTTTGTGGGCGAGTGAGGAATTCGGCTTCATCAGCCTCACGGATCGCTGTGCCACGGGCAGCAGCCTGATGCCCCAGAAGAAAAACCCCGATGTGCCCGAATTGGTGCGCGGCAAGAGTGGCCGGGTGTTTGGCCATTTGATGGGCCTGCTCACCATGATCAAGGGCTTGCCGCTGGCCTACAACAAAGATTTCCAGGAAGACAAGGAAGCCCTGTTCGATGGGGTACGCACCTGCCGCGATTGCCTGGAAGCGATGGCCATCCTGTTTGAGGAAGGCCTGGAATTTCGGCCCCACCGGCTTGAGGCTGCGGTTGCTTCTGATTTTTCTAATGCCACGGACGTGGCTGATTACTTAGTGGCCAAGGGCATTCCCTTCCGTGAGGCCTATCAATTGGTGGGCGGCTTGGTGAAGACCTGCTTGGCTGAGCAGGTGTTGCTCAAAGACCTTCCCTTGGAACGCTGGCAACAGCTGCATCCAGGCTTTGAGGCCGATATCTATGCCGCTATAGCTCCCCGCCAAGTGGTTGCGGCCCGCCGCAGTGAGGGAGGTACTGCCTTTGATCAGGTGGAAAGGCAGTTGCAGCGAATGCGCACCCGCTTGGCAACCGGAGGCCAGAAAGGTTGAACCGGGCGATTTAGGGTGGGTTGGTTAGAGGCCTAAGGGCCCACAGTTCAGCGGCCCCGAGGCCGGTATTGGTCCGTGAGTATTTTTGTTGGCAACCTTCCGTTCCGCGCCGAGCAGGACGATGTATCGGAGCTGTTCTCACCGTTTGGTGAGGTGACAAGTTGCGCCTTGCCCCTAGAACGCGATACCGGGCGTAAACGCGGTTTTGCCTTTGTGGAAATGGCAGACGATCAAGCCGAAACCAAGGCCATTGATGCCTTGCAGGGCGCCGAGCTCATGGGCCGTCCATTGCGGATCAACAAAGCTGAGCCCCGCGCTACCGGCGGTGGTGGCGGCTATGGCGGTGGTGGTGTCCGTCGCAGCCCAGGTGGCTATGGCGGTGCTGGCGGCAGCGGCGGCGGTGACACCAGCTATGCCGGTGCGAGTGCCCGTGGTTCCGGTGCCCGCGGCTGGGAAGACCGCAGCTATGGCGGTGGTGCCCCAGCCGGTGACAGTTTTGACGCGGGGCGGACCCGGCGGCGGCGGAGCGCTGGCGGTGGTGGTGAGAGCAGTGGCGGCGCCGGTTATGGCGGCAGCGACTACTACGGCGGCGCTGAGGGCTAACGACCCAGCTAACACCACGGTTGTTTAGTACCCGTGCGCTTCCAGTTGGCGGGCAGCGGCATCCAGTACTTCGGCGCCGGCATTCCGCTGGCCTGCGGCCATGGTGAGCTGTTGACGCCAAGCCCGTGCCCCGCCCACTCCCTCCACAACGTGGACCAGGTGCCGGGCGATCGGCCAGAGGCGATCGCCCCGGCTTCGCCAGTTGTCGGCGTAGGTCATCAACCCTCGCACCACCGTTGAGGCTTTTGCCTTGACGTGGCTGCCGTCGTTGAAGACGTCTTGATCCACTCCGGCCCACCGCAGGGGATGGTGGTAGGCGGCCCGGCCCACCATGGCTCCGTCGACCACTTGCAATTGGCTGAGGCAGTCGCCCAGGGTTTCAAGTCCTCCATTGATTTCGAAGGTGAGATGGGGCCGGTCGCGCTTCAGCTGGTGCACCAGGTCGTAGCGCAGGGGCGGGATGGTGCGGTTCTGCTTGGGATCCAGGCCCTCCAGCCAGGCTTTGCGGGCATGCACGCCAAAACGTTGGGCTCCAGCGGCGGCCAGGGTGTCCACAAAGTGCAGGAGCTCGGCGTAGGAATCGCGCTCATCAATGCCAATGCGGTGCTTCACGGTGACCGGTAGGGCGCTGGCCGCGGCCATGGCCGCCACACAGCGGGCGACATGGCCGGGTTCCGCCATTAGGCAGGCCCCAAACCGGCCTTTTTGGACCTTTTCGCTGGGGCAACCCAGGTTCAAGTTGATCTCGTCGTAGCCCCAGTCGGCTGCCAGTTGGGCCGCTTCTGCCAACAGGGCTGGATCGTCCCCCCCCACTTGGAGAGCGAGGGGCCGTTCGATCGGATCAAAGCCAATCAGCCGCTCAAGCCGGCCCCCCGGTTGGCTGGCTTCGGGCTGTTTGCGGGCATGGTGCAGGGCTTGCGCCACCACCATTTCGGTATACAGGAGGCTGCGCCGGGTGATTTGCCGCATCAGCATCCGGAAGTGCCGATCGGTGTAGTCCATCATCGGAGCCACACTGAAGCGATAACTGGTCTGGCCGTGTTGCTCCATCCCCCCATGCTGCCTAGCCGTGTTCCCTAGTCGCGTCGCTGTGCTGGTGGCCGGTGGCGGGGCGGCCGGATTCATGGCGGCCATTGCAGCAGCAGAAGCCGGGGCCGCCGATGTGCACCTGTTGGAGGCCACGCTTCAGCCCCTCAACAAAGTGCTGATTAGCGGTGGTGGGCGCTGCAATGTCACCCATGCCTGCTGGGATCCACGTGCCCTGGTGGGCCACTATCCCCGGGGGGGCAAGGCCCTCCGCGGTCCCTTTAGCCGCTTTGCTGCCGGTGATGCGGTGGCTTGGTTTGATGACCATGGCCTGGAGCTGGTGGAGGAGCCCGATGGGCGGATGTTTCCCCGCTCCAATCGCTCCGAGTCGGTGGTGGCCACCCTGCGCCGGGCCGCCCAGGCGGCGGGGGTGCAGCTGCATACCGGAGTTCAATTGCAGAAGGCTGAGCCCTTGCAAGTAGGGCACGACGGCCCGGGAGGCTTTGCGCTTGAGCTGCGGCTTGCCCGCTCGGCGGCGGGGGGCCAGCCCGATTCAAACCGCCAAACCGCCCTGGCCTCCCAGTTGGTCTTGGCCACAGGCAGCCACCCCAGCGGCCGGCAGTTAGCAGCCTCCCTGGGCCATGACCTCGTGCCGCCGGTGCCATCGCTGTTCACCCTGGCGCTGGCGAGCCATCCCCTGTTGGAGTTGGCGGGCGTGGTCATGGACCCCGTTGACCTGGAGTTGGAGGTGCATCTGCCTCCTGCGGGGGGCTCCCCCACCCCCACCCGCTTTCGTCAGCGCGGGCCCCTGTTGATCACCCATTGGGGCTTGAGCGGCCCCGCCACCCTGCGGTTGAGCGCCTTTGCCGCCCGAGCGTTGAAGCAGACGGCCTATCGGGGCCAGCTCAAGCTGGATTGGACTGGGGGCCGATCCCAGGCCGAGCTGGAGGCTTGCTTTGCCCTAGCCCGCAGGGATCAGGCCAAGCGGCAACTGGCCAACTGGCGGCCTTGGCCGGAGCTGGGCCGCCGCCTTTGGCTCCATCTATTAGCCCAGGCGGGCGTGGAACAGGAACGCCGTTGGGCTGATCTGGCCAAAACCCACCAGCAGGCCCTGATCCAGTCCTTGCGCGCCAGTGCCTATGCCATTACCGGCCGCGGTCCCTTTGGCGAGGAGTTTGTGACCGCCGGAGGTGTTCCCCTGGGGGAAATCAACATGGCCAGTATGGAAAGCCGACGCCAAGGCCAGCTTTATTTGGTGGGTGAGTTGTTGGATGTGGATGGCATCACCGGCGGCTTCAACTTTCAGCACTGTTGGAGTTCCGGATGGTTAGCCGGCCAGGCCATCGCCGAAGCCCAGAGGGCTACTTGATTTTTTCAAATACCGAGAACATCGGCAGATACATGGCCAACAGGATGGAGCCCACGATGCCTCCCACGAGCACAATCATCGCCGGCTCCAGCATGGCCGTGAGGGCCTTCACCGAGGCACCCACTTCGTCTTCATAGAAGTCGGCCACTTTGGAGAGCATGGTGTCCATGCCGCCGGTTTCCTCGCCGATGGCCAGCATGCTCAGGGCCATCTCAGGAAACACTTTTTTGCGAGTCAGGGCCACACTTAAGGGGATGCCTTCCTGTACATCGGTGCGGGAGTTGAGGATGGCATCAGCGATCACGGCATTGCCGGCGGTCTCGCTCACGATGTCGAGGGAGAGCAGGATTGGCACCCCGGCCCGGGTGAGGGAGCTGAAGGTGCGGCAGAACTTGGCTGTGGCCGTTTTTTGCAGCAGATCACCAAACACCGGCAACTTCAACAACTCGCCATCCACCCGGCGGCGGCCAGGGGTGGTGGCATAGAAGCGACCAAATAGCCAGGCCGCCACCACCAAGCCGCCCACGAGAAACAGGGAGAACGAGGAGCGCAGCACCTTGCTGAAATCCACCATGAGTTGGGTGAACAGCGGCAGTTCGGCTCCCAGGTCTTCAAAGATGCCGGCGAAGGTGGGGATCAGAAAGATCGTCATCCCCAGAAACACCGATACCGCAATCACCAGCACCGCCACGGGGTAGCCCATGGCCCCCTTGATTTGGTTTTGGAGTTTGGCGTTGTCCTCGAGCAATTTCGCCAGCCGTTTGAGCGATTCATCCATCACCCCCCCCGCTTCGCCGGCTTCCACCATGGCGATCGTGAGCTTGTCGAACACCTGGGGCCACAGCCGCATGGCTTCGCCCATGCTGCCCCCCTGGTTCACTTCGCTGGAGAGACTTTGGAGGGCCCGCTTGAACAGGGGCTTGGTTTGTTGGGCGGCCATCAGATCGAGGCTGCGCACGATCGGCACTCCCGCATCCACCAGGGCCGCCAGCTTGTTGGCGAATAGGGCCTTGTCGCGGATTCCCGGTTTGGCTTCCAGCAGCTGTTGCCAGTTGAAGCTGCCCGTTGGGGCCCGGTTTGGTTTGTTGGCTTTGGAGCTGGTGGTTGGGCTCGCTTCAAGCTTGGTGGCGAGGATGCCGCGCCGGCGAAGTTGGCGTTTGGCATCCAGCAGATCGGTGGCCTCCACGCGCATCTGGCGGGCTTTGCCACCGCTGGCTTGGTAGGTGGCAACGAAGTTGGCCATCCCTAAATCTGGCCGAGCAGGCGCAGCAGTTCGTCGGGTTTGCCGGTTTTGCTGAGGGCTTCGGCCTGGCTCACGCTTCCCCCTTCCACCAGGTTGGCCAGGGCCCGCTCCAGGGTCTGCATGCCAAAGGAGCCACCGGTTTGGATCTGGGAATAGAGCTGGGCTGTTTTGCCCTCCCGGATCAGGTTGGCGGTGGCAGGGGTGTTGATCAGAATTTCCTGGGCCATCACCCGCCCCAATTGGCCAGGGGCTGGGTTGGTGCGTTGACACAGGGTTTGGGAGAACACGGCGAGCAGGCTGTTGCTCAGTTGCACCCGGATCTGGGTCTGTTGGCCGGCGGGGAAAACATCCACCATCCGATCCACGGTTTGGGCGGCAGAGCTGGTGTGCAGGGTGCCAAGCACCAGGTGCCCCGTTTCGGCTGCGCTGATGGCCAGCTGGATGGTTTCGAGATCGCGCATTTCGCCCACCAGGATCACGTCCGGGTCCTCGCGCAGGGCTGCGCGCAGGGCATTGGCAAAGCTGCGGGTATCTTCATTCACTTCCCGCTGATGGATCAGGCTGCGGGCACTGGTGTACACGAATTCGATCGGATCCTCGATCGTCAGGATGTGTTCGGAGCGGGTTTGATTGATGTGCTCAAGCAGCGCCGCCAGGGTGGTGGTTTTGCCGGAACCGGTGGGTCCGGTCACCAGCAGCAGACCCCGGGGTTTGCGCCCCATCGCTGCCACCACCGGGGGCATGCCCAAACTGTCGAGGGGGGGGATGCGGCTGCCCAGGGCCCGCAGACAGGCGGCATAGGTGCCCCGTTGGCGGTACACATTGACCCGAAAGCGGGAGACCCCCTTGAGCCCATAGGAGCAGTCCAGTTCCCAGGTCTGCTCCAGCTGCTTGCGTTGGGCGTTGTTCAGCAAGGCAAAGATCAGCCGGTTGCACTGCTCTTCATCGAGCACCTGCTCCCGGATGGGCCGCAGGTGGCCGCTGAAGCGGCCGTAGGGCGCTTGACCGGCTGCGAGGTGGAGGTCGCTGCCGCCACCCTCAACCAGCTCTTGCATCAGGTCCTCGATCTGGAGCTCCATCGCGCTAGCTCCGCCTGAGATTCCGAACCGTTCCAGGTTCATTCCGAAACGTTAAGTTCATTCCTAACAGTCAAACAGTACGGACATTCCAGCCATTCGTCCCGCAATCCAGCCCCACAGCTGCGACAGGTGAGGGCGCTGAGGGACCGAGCCCGCCGTTCCGATTCCAGCCCCGCATCGGTGAGCAGCATCCGCTCCACCTCGTCGAGGGTGGTGTGCCCCTGGCGCACCAGTTCCAGTCCGTAGCCCAAGAGGGTTTTCATGCCACTTTCCAGGGCTAGGCGCCGCAACACATCGGTGCTGGCCCGCTTGGCCACAGCCGCGGCGATGGTTTCGGTCATGTTGAGGATTTCGTAGACCCCTACCCGGCCCTTGTAGCCGTTGCCTTGGCAGTGGGGACAGGCCCCTGGGCTGTGGTCGGGCGGATGGGCCTTGTAGAAAGTGACTGCCGTTTCATGGCTGGCCAGGAGGCCAAAGCGGCCCAGGTCCTCGCTGCTGGGTTGGTAGGCGATGCGGCAATGGCCGCACACCTTTCGCAGCAAGCGCTGGGAGACGATCCCGATCAGGGAGGCACTCACCATGAAGGGTTCCACGCCCATCTCGTCGAGGCGGGCAATGGCGCTGGCCGCGTCGTTGCAGTGCAGGGTGGTGAGCACCAGGTGGCCGGTGAGGGCGGCTTCGGTGGCGGTTTTGGCGGTTTCGATGTCGCGGGTTTCCCCCACCAGCAGCACGTCCGGGTCCTGGCGCATGAAGGCCCGCAGGGCGGTGCTGAAGTCGAGACCCTTGTCGCGGTTCACCTGGGTTTGGGTGATGCCCCGCAGGGTGTATTCGATCGGGTCTTCCACCGTGGAGATGTTGATGCCCGGGTCGTTGCGCTCCGAGAGCAGGGCATAGAGGGTGGTGGATTTGCCAGAGCCGGTGGGCCCTGTCACCAAAATCATCCCGAAGGGCTTGGACCCCAGGGCCCGTAGGGCGGCACGGGCGCCACTGTTGGTGATCAAGGTGTCGAGGCCCAGCTGGGTGGCGCCGCTATCCAGCAGCCTTAGGCAAACCTTTTCGCCGTGGCGGCTGGGCAGGGTGCTGACCCGGAAATCCATGGTGCGGCCGCGGTAGTTGCGCCGAATCCGGCCGTCCTGGGGAAGGCGCCGCTCGGCGATGTCCAGGTCGGCCATGATTTTGAAGCGGGAGGTGATGGCCGGCACCAGGGTCTTGGGCAGGTCCTCGAGCTGTTTATGCAGCACCCCATCGATCCGGAAGCGAATTTCCAAGCCCGATTCCTGGGGCTCCACGTGGATGTCGCTGGCGCCGGCCTTGAGGGCTCCCACCAGGATCCGGTCCACCAGGCTCACCACCGGCGAGGACTGGGCGGCTCCCGAGGACACCTCCAGATCGTCGGGATCTTTCTGGGTTGTCAGGGCGCCATCGGCCACGGGTAAGTCCAGGCCCTCGATCCAGGAGCGCGGCAGCTCTGCAGGGGGGGGCGAAGCCTCACGAAGGTTTTGAAGAGCTCCCAGCGCTTCGTTCAGATCGTCGGCCAGGGCTAGGCCAAAGCTGGCTTGATCCTCGCCAAGCTCCAGGGCTTGGAGCAGGTGCTGGCGTTGCTCGGCTCCCCAATGGGTGGGAACAGCCAAGCGCAGTACGCCATTCCGGTGGCTGAGGGGCATGGCCCCCCACGCCATCCAGTGCTGGGGGGACCGCGGTCCTTCAGCTTGGATCAGCTGGCGGTCGGCCTTGCCCAGGTCGTTCGGTGCGAGGACGGGTTGCTGCAGCAGCAATTCCACCTCGAACCTCTGCTGCTCACGGCTGATGGCGTCTGGAACAGGTCGCGATGGGGGAAGGGTCATGGGCAAAAGGTGCGGGCTTCCGCCGCTTGTGGGAGGTGCGCATTGCCCTCCAACATGTCTAAATCTGAATTGTGCCCCCGTCAGCCATGAGCGGTGACTTCTCCATGAGCGGTGACAGCAACGGCGAGACCAATCTCGAGCCGACCACCCAGAGCGTCTTCGATCCCAATGCCGAGGTGTCGGGCGAGAGCCCGGCTGAAGGGGCCCCAGCGGACAACGCTGGCGACTCCGGCCTCCCCCAAGCAGAGGAGCCTGGATCTGGAGATCGGGCCTCCCAGCTCGAGGGCCAGCTCGCCGCCCTGAGGGCAGAGCACGAAGCCCTCAATGGCCAGTACATGCGTCTGGCTGCCGATTTCGACAACTTTCGCAAGCGCCAGAGTCGCGATAGCGACGACCAGCGGCTGCAGATCACCTGCACCACCTTGGGAGAAATTCTGCCGGTGGTCGACAACTTCGATCGGGCCCGTCAGCAGCTCAATCCCCAGCACGAGGAGGCCCAGGCGCTGCACCGCAGCTACCAGGGCCTTTACAAGCAGTTGGTGGATGTGTTCAAGCAGCTGGGGGTTTCACCGATGCGGGTGGAGGGTGAGGCCTTTGATCCAAGTCTCCATGAGGCCGTGCTGCGCGAGCCCAGTGATGACCATCTTGATGGGGTGGTGATTGAGGAGCTGCAACGGGGCTACCACCTCAACGGCCGGGTGCTGCGCCATGCCCTGGTGAAGGTTTCGATGGGTCCTGGCCCCGCTGGCGGTGCAACGCCTGAGGGCCAAGCCGATGCCCCTGGGGAGCAGGTCGGCTGATGGCCGATTACTACGACCTGCTTGGGGTGAGCCGTGATGCTGATCCCGAAACCCTGAAGCGCTCCTATCGGCGGCTGGCGCGCCAGTACCACCCTGATGTCAACAAGGATCCGGGCGCCGAAGACAAGTTCAAGGAGGTTGGCCAGGCCTACGAGGTGCTCAGCGATCCCCAAACCAGGGCCCGCTACGACCAGTTCGGCGAGGCGGGTCTCGGCGGCGGCGGGGGCATGCCCGACATGGGCGACATGGGCGGCTTTGCCGACCTGTTTGAAACCTTTTTCAGTGGCTTTGGTGGTGCCCAGCAGGGCGGTGGCGGGCAGCGGCGGCGGGGTCCGCGCCAGGGCGATGACCTGCGGCTCGATTTAACGATCAGCTTCCAGGAGGCCGTTTTCGGCATCGAAAAGGAGGTACAGATCCGCCACTTGGAAACTTGCACCACCTGCAAGGGATCGGGGGCCAAGGTCGGCAGTGGACCCACCACCTGCAGCACCTGCAGTGGGCAGGGTCAGGTGCGCCGGGCCACGCGCACGCCCTTCGGCAGCTTCACCCAGGTGGCTCCATGCCCGAGCTGTGAGGGCTCAGGTCAAGTGATTGCTGATCCCTGTAATGCCTGTGGTGGGCAGGGTTTGCAGCAGGTGCGCAAAAAGCTTCGGATCAATATTCCTGCAGGTGTCGACACCGGCACCCGGCTACGGGTGGCCAACGAGGGCAACGCGGGCCAGAGGGGTGGTCCGTCGGGCGATCTGTATGTGTTCCTCAGTGTTCAATCCCATGGCCAACTCAGGCGGGAAGGGATCAATATCGCTTCAGAAATCAGCCTGAATTACCTCCAGGCGATTCTCGGCGACACCATTGAGGTGGAAACGGTGGATGGGCTCGAGCAGCTCAAGATCCCCCCGGGAACCCAACCGGGGACGGTGCTGACCCTCACCAGCAAGGGGGTGCCAAAGCTTGGCAATCCTGTGGCCCGGGGCAACCATCTGTTCAGTGTAAAAGTGCTGTTGCCCACCAAGCTCAATGCAGAAGAAAAGGAGCTTCTGCGGCAGTTGGCCTCCCATCACACCACCAAAGGTCAGAAGCACCCCCACAAGAGCGGCCTGTTTGGCGGTCTGTTCGGTTAGTGGTGGCGGATCCCCAGGTGGATCTGGATTTGCGGGGAACCCCTTGTCCGCTCAACTTCATTCGCACCCGCCTGGCCCTCGAGAAGATTCCCTTCGGAGCTTTGTTGGTGGTGGATTTGGATCGGGGTGAACCGGAGCAGATGGTGGTTGAGGGGCTGCGGGGTGAGGGCCATCGCATCAGCGTGGGACCCCATCCCGGCTGTGTCGATGCGGTCCGGCTTGGGATTACCCGTCTTGGAATCCCAGACATTGGCTTCACCGACCATGGCAGTTGAGGCCCTGCCGGGCTTGGTGGTGGCGATGGTGGCCAATTTTTGTTGGGTGGCCTTGGATCAAGCCGGCCCCGGAGGGGTGGAGCGCCTGTTGTGCACCCGGCGAACCCGCCTGGGCAAAAGTGGCCAGACCATTTGCGTGGGCGATCGGGTGCGGGTGGATGGGGTCGACTGGGCCCAGGCCCGGGGGGCTGTGGCGGTCCTGAAGCCGCGCCAGAGCCTGTTGAATCGCCCGGCTGTGGCCAACGTGAGCCTGGTGGTGGTGGTGGTGGCGTTGGCCGAGCCAACCCTCGATCCGCTGCAGCTCACCCGGTTTTTGATCACGGCTGAGAGCACCGGTCAACCGGTGCTGTTGGTGTTCTCCAAGGCGGATTGCTTGCCGGTAGAAGAGCTGGAAGCCTGGCGAACCCGTGTCGCTGCTTGGGGCTATCCAGCCCTGGTGGTCTCTTCCCAGAGTGGGATGGGCCTTGGCGCCCTGGGCGAGCGCTTGGCAGAACCGGGAATTGCGGTGCTGTGTGGCCCCTCCGGCGTCGGCAAAAGTAGCCTGCTCAACGGCTTGCGGCCGGAGTTGACGTTGCGGGTTGGGGCGGTCTCAGGTCGACTGCAGCGGGGGCGCCACACCACCCGGCACGTGGAGCTGTTTTCCATGGCACCCGGGGCCCTGGTGGCCGATACCCCCGGATTCAATCGACCCCAACTGCCCGCAGATCCAGCCGAGTTATCGGTTCTCTTCCCGGAACTCCGCCAGTGTTTATCCCAGGGCAGCTGTCGCTTTAGCAATTGCCTGCACCAGGGTGACCCGGGCTGCGCTGCGGGCACAGCCTGGGACCGTTATGACCTCTACAGCCAGTGCTTGGCTGATGTGATCGCGGAGGCGGAACGGCAGTCACGCTCCCCTGGTCGCCCGGAATTGCCCGGCCTGCGACAACGGGGTGGCCGCCTTGAGCCGCGCCTTGATCCGTCCCTGCGCCAAGGCTCCCGCAAGCGCCATCGCCAGGAGATGTCCGAGGACAGCTAGCTGGGAACAGTTGGGCGGTGCAGTTAGCCGCCGAACCCGGGCAGGTTGAGATTGAGGCCGCCGGTGAGCTCTTCCATCCGGCCTTTCATGGTGCCGGTGGAGAGTTCGTAGGCCGCCTTAAGGGCTTCGAGAACCGCCAGTTCACTCGCTTCCTGCCCTTCGGCCAGGAGCTCGGGCGCTAGACGCACCTTGAGCGGTTGCTGGTTGCCAGATAGCCAGACCGTGGCCCTGCCGTCGCTGCTGCTGGCCTCCAGCTCCATGGCATCGAGTTCTTCTTGCAGCTTTTGGGCGTTTTGCTGCAGCTCTTGGGCCTTTTTGAAGGCTTCGGTGAGCTGGCCAAAGTTGGGGAGTCCGAAGCCAGCCATGCCGGGGGTTCTTGCTGATTGCAGGCTAAGGGTCGGGGCGCGACAGGGGTGGGTTAGAACCAGGGATGGTCCCGGCCCAGGGGCTTCACTTCCGGATGCAGGGTGAGGCCATGGGCGGTTTGGACGCGCCGCTGCACGTCTGCGATCAGGGCAGCGATGTCGGCGGCGCTGGCCCCCCCCGTGTTGACGATGAAATTGGCATGAATGGGGGAAACCTGGGCTCCGCCGATTTGCAGGCCTTTGAGTCCGAGGGCTTCGATCAGCTGGCCGGCTTTGTGGGGTTCGGGATTGCGAAAGACGCTGCCGCAGCTTGGTTGTTGATAGGGCTGGGTGCTGGTGCGACTGTGCAGATTGGCGCTGGTGCGGGCTGTGACAGTGGCGGGATCATGGCCGTGATCCAGTCGAAACCGAGCCGACAGCACGATCAGGGGTTCCTGCTGCAGTCGGCTTTGTCGGTAGCCAAAGGCCAGGTCGCTGGCGCTCCAGGTCACGGGCTGATCGGGGTTTTTGGGGTCGAGCAGTTGCACCGAATGCAGCCATTCGGCGATGCAGCCCCCCTGGGCCCCGGCATTCATCACCACAGCGCCCCCCACGGTGCCTGGGATCCCTACGGCCCATTCCAACCCGCCCAGCCCAGCGCGGGCCGCTTTTCTGGCCAACGTCGGGAGCGGTTCGCCCGCCTCAGCTTCAATCCAGCCACCCGTGGCATCCAGGCAGCTGCCCTGGAGGCGTCGGTTGCAGAGGGTGAGGCCGTCAAGGCCCCCATCGGCAATGAGGAGGTTGGAGCCCGCTCCAATGCAGTGAAGGGGGAGGCCCTGGTGCCCACTCCAGCCCACCAGGGCCCTGATGTCGTCTTGATGGGTCGGTTCTGCGAACCACTCTGCGGTGCCGCCCACCTTCCAGGTGGTGAAGGCATCGAGGCCAACGCTCTGGCGGAGGCTGGGGTGCTGGCTAGGGGAGGCCACCATGGCCCCTAGGCCGCCAGGGGGAAGCAGGCATCGCCGAAGACGGGAAGTCGATTGAGCCGCTCCCAGAGGTTGTTCACATCGCCAGCCCCCATGGCCAACACCAAATCCCCCTCAATCGAAGCGTCTGCCACCTGCCTGGCCAGTTCATCCAGGCTGGCGGCCACCTCCACCCGACTCAGGGGCGCCAGGTCTTGCACGGCCTTTGCCAGAGCCGCACTACTCACCCCCTGGATGGGTGCTTCCCCTGCGGCATAGAGGGGCGCGATCAGCACCAGGTCGGCCTGGCTGAGGGCCTGGGCAAAGCCATCGAGGAATTGGGCCGTGCGGGTGTAGCGATGGGGTTGAAAGACCGCCACCAGCCGTTTGGGATTGACCGGCAGGGGGCTGCGGCCACTGGTCAGCATCAGCTGGGCCATGGCCAGGGTGGCGGCCACCTCGCTGGGGTGGTGGGCGTAGTCGTCGACGACCAGGCGGCCCTGCCAATTACCCCGGAAATCGAACCGCCGCCCCGGGGGTTTGAGGGCTGCCACGGCCTGGCGCAATTCGGCAAAGGACACGCCTTCGATCCGGCAGGCCGCCATGGCGGCCGTGGCATTGCTGAGGTTGTGGCGGCCGGGGAGTGGCAGGTCAAAAGAACCGACCTTCTTGCCCTGCTCGTAGAAATCCGCCCTGGTGCCATCACCCCGCTCTTGGGTGGCCATCGCCGCAAAGGCCACGCCCTTGGGGCTCTGGTTGGACCACCAGTACTTGGCCTTGAAATGTTGCTTGAGAACGGGGCAATCCCAGTTGGCTAAAAGGGATTTGGATCGACTGCTGAAACGCTGCAGGGTGCTGATCAGGGCCTCGAGGTTGGGGTAGTGGTCGGTGTGGTCAAGCTCCACGTTGGTGAGTATCCCGAGCTGGGCCTGAAATTTCACCAGGGAGCCATCGGATTCATCGGCTTCTGCCACCAGCAGGCGACCCTCGCCCTGGCGACCGTTGCTGCCAAAGGCAGGCACGATGCCGCCGATTACGGCGGTGGGGTCGTGGTTGGTCGCGGCCAGCAGGGTGGCAATCAGGGAGCTGGTGGTGGTTTTGCCATGGCTGCCAGCCACGGCAATCGAGGGCTGGGCATTGATTAGGGCCGCCAACACATCGGAGCGGTGGCAAATGCTCAGGCCCACCCGCTGGGCTTCCAGCAATTCGGGGTTCGATGGGGGTACCGCCGAGCTGATGACCACCAAGGGTGCTTGATCGGTGCCGCTGCGAATGGCGGCCACCGTGGAGGAGCTTTGCTGGCGGAAGACCCGCACGCCCTGGCGACGGAGTTGATCGAGCACGGCGTTGTCGCGGGTGTCGGATCCGCTCACCACAAAGCCTCTCTGGGCGAGAATTCCTGCGATGGCAGACATGCCGATGCCTCCAACCCCAATGAAGTGGATGGGTTGATGGCGATCAAGCAACGGGGCCAAGGGCAACTCCAAGCCAGGGATTGAGCCGCGCTCAAATTAGGCCGGCAACGCCCAAGGCACCTTTACGAGATGCTGCGCGTTCCAGCATGGTCCGGCTTGAAGCCTCGTGTCGCAAGAGGGTTCGCCAAATCAGTTTCTGTATGATCGGCAGCCAAATCCCCCTTTGCTAGCGGCTTTTGCCGCGCTTTGCCATGACCATGCGCGTTGCGATCAATGGATTCGGCCGAATTGGTCGCAATTTCATGCGTTGCTGGTTGAGCCGGGGTGCCAATACGGGTATCGAGGTGGTGGGTCTCAATGACACTTCCGATCCCCGGACCAATTCCCATCTGCTTCAGTACGACTCGATGCTCGGCCGCATTCGCGACGCCGAAGTCAGCTACACGGACAACACGATCGTTGTGAATGGCAGGGAGATCAAGTGCTTCTCCGACCGCAACCCCCTCAACCTGCCCTGGAAGGAATGGGGCGTTGATCTGGTGATCGAGTCCACCGGTGTCTTCAACGATGACGTGGGCGCCAGCAAGCACCTCGAAGCAGGGGCCAAGAAAGTGATCCTCACGGCCCCTGGCAAGGGCCCGGGTGTGGGCACCTTCGTGGTTGGCGTCAACGCAGACCAATACCGCAATGAAGATTTCAACATCCTCAGCAACGCCAGCTGCACCACCAACTGCATGGCGCCGATCATCAAGGTGTTGGACCAAACCTTCGGCATCGTCAAAGGCACGATGACCACCACCCACAGCTACACGGGTGACCAGCGGATTCTCGATGCCAGCCACCGCGACCTGCGCCGGGCCAGGGCTGCGGCCGTCAACATCGTGCCTACCTCCACCGGCGCTGCCCAGGCCGTTGCCCTGGTTTACCCTCCCATGAAGGGCAAGCTGAACGGCATCGCCATGCGCGTTCCGACCCCCAACGTGTCGGTGGTGGACATGGTGCTGGAAGTAAGCCGCGGCACCACCCGCGAAGAAGTGAATGCCATCCTCAAGGAGGCCTCTGAAGGGGCCATGAAGGGCATCATCAAGTATTGCGATCTGCCCTTGGTGTCCAGCGACCACGCCGGCACGAACGAGTCCACCATTGTCGATGCCGATCTCACCCTGGTGATGGGCGACAACATGGTCAAGGTGATTGCCTGGTACGACAACGAGTGGGGTTACAGCCAGCGCGTTGTTGATCTGGCTGAAATCGTGGCTAAGAACTACAAGTAGATGCCTCGGGGCTTTGCCCACTTCGCCTTAGAACCGCCCCCAATCAAGGGCGGTTTTTTTGTGCCCATTGGGTTTTGGTTCTGATTGGCTTTTGGCCAGATCAGCCATGGGCCTGGAGGTTGCTCGCCCCTTCGATCACCTTCGCTTTCACGATGCCGTCATCGGCGGTGAGCTCCTCGAGCACATCGAAGCCATCCACCACGTAGCCGAAGGCGGCGTAGCGGCCATCAATCAGGTTCAGACCCGCCGGGGTGAGCTCGGGCTCAAACAGGAACAGGAAGAACTGGGAGGAGCCGTCATCGAGCACCTCATCGGAGTGGGCCCAGCCCAGGGTCCCTTTGGTGGAGAAGGGCAATTCGGGAGCTGCTTTGAACATTCCGAGATCCTCAAAGGTTTGGTTGTAAAAAGGCTCCCTTTGGCCAGGCACCTTGATCTCAAGGGGCACCTGGCGTTGTGTTTTGGTCTTGGGGTCGATGAAACCCTCTTCAGGCCCCTTGGGGTCGCCCGTTTGCAGCACGTAGAAGTCTTCGGCCCGAATGAAGGGCAGGCCGTTGTAGAAGCCGCGCTCGACCAGATCCACAAAGGCACCCGCCGTTAGGGGGGCGTTGTAGCCATCCACAACTGCGGTGAGATCACCCTTGGTGGTGGTGAGTTGCACCGTGGCCCTGCCGAGCAGCCTGGGTAGGGCGGCGTACTCGCTCGGGATCTCAAACGGGTAGGGACCGACCAGCAGGTCTTCGGCCCTACCAATGCTGTTGAGGGCTTCGCGGCGGGAGGCGAGAAACCCTTCGCGATCTTGGGCTTCTGCGGCCGTGATCAGGATTTGTAGCTGCCCGGTCAGATCGTCGAATAGGCCCGCGGCGCTGTCGCGGCTGTCGGGGCTGAAGCCTTCAAGAATCGACGCTTGGCGGCTACTGAGCAGGGATTGGCTGCGCCGGACCCCATTGACCAAGGCAGGCCACCGTTTGGCGCGCAGGTCGTCGCTGGTGCCTTCCAGTCGATGCTGGAGTTCCTGCAGGTCGGGGGCCTCGATGGGCAGGGCATTGCGCAGCAGGGCCGAGGGGTCGGTCACCGCATTGCCCTGGGGCAGGAAGGCCCAGGCCGTGGGTACAGCCAGCAGAAAGGTGAGTATGAGGGCTACGGCACCAGCCCACCAGCTTTGGCCTTTTGCCATGCCCTTTTGAGTCGCTGGGCGGACTTTGGCACAACCAAACGGCCCTTGGGCTGGTGCGGCTGAGGGGCTTCAGGTAGCCAGCCGTACAATCCGCCAGATTCGAACCGCCGGAATGATCTCCAGCAACGACTTTCGAACCGGTACCTCGATTGAGCTGGATGGCAATGTCTGGCGGGTTGTGGAATTTCTGCATGTGAAGCCCGGCAAGGGCTCCGCTTTTGTGCGCACCAAGCTGAAGGCAGTCCAGAGCGGCAACGTCGTCGAAAAGACGTTTCGTGCCGGGGAGATGCTCCCCCAGGCCGTGCTTGAGAAAAGCACCTTGCAGCACACCTACATGGAAGCCGATGACTACGTGTTCATGGACATGGGTACCTACGAGGAAACCCGTCTCACGGCCAAGCAGATCGGCGATAGCCGCAAATACCTCAAGGAGGGCATGGAGGTGAGCGTGGTGGCTTGGAACGGCAAACCCCTCGAAGTGGAACTCCCCAACTCGGTGGTTCTGGAAATCACCCAAACCGACCCTGGTGTGAAGGGTGATACTGCGACCGGCGGTACCAAGCCGGCCATCGTTGAGACTGGTGCCCAGGTGATGGTTCCGCTGTTCCTCTCCATCGGGGAGAAGATCAAGATCGACACCCGCACCGATAGTTACCTGGGTCGGGAGAACTGATTGGTTATGCAGCTCAACCACGACCAGCTCCACAAGCTCCTTGACCTGATCGTTGAGAGCGACATCCAGGAGCTCAAGCTTGAGGGTGATGACTTCCGGCTGGAGGTGCGCCGCAACTTGCCCGGTGCGGCCCCGGTGGCCGTGGTACATCAAGCCCCTGCAGCCGGGGCCATGCCGCCAGCCCTTGCCCAGCCTTCGATCCCCGCAGCCCCATCGGCGCCGCCTCCGGCAGCAGCTGCGAGGCGCAGCGATCTGGTGGACATCACCGCACCCATGGTGGCCACCTTCTACCGCTCCTCAGCCCCCGGCGAAGCCCCCTTTGTGGAGGTCGGTGGTCGCATCAACGTGGGCCAACCCATCTGCATCCTGGAAGCCATGAAGCTCATGAATGAGCTCGAGGCGGAGCTGGGTGGCGAGGTGGTGGAAATCCTGGTGGAAAACGGCACTCCCGTGGAGTTCGGCCAGGTGTTGATGCGGGTCAAGGCCGGCTAAGGCCCTCTTGCATCCTGGCGTTAGCCCAGCTCTAAGGCCGCCGCCATGGCGGCGGCCATGCTGTCGGGCCGGGCGATCCCTTGCCCGGCAATGCCAAAGCCCGTGCCGTGGTCCGGTGAGGTGCGCAGAAAGGGCAGTCCCAAGGTGGTGTTCACGGCGGCATCAAAGGCCAGCAGCTTCACGGGGATGAGTCCCTGGTCGTGATAAAGGGCCAGATAGCCATCGGGTCCGGAGCCCTTGCCCTGCCAGGCCTGGGCGGCACTGAGCCAGCAGGTGTCGGGAGGCAGCGGACCCTCCAGCCGCACGTCGGGATGGAGCTCCTGCCAAGCGCTTAAAGCCGCTGAGAGCCACAGGCTTTCCTCGATCCCCAATTGGCCGTTCTCCCCGGCATGGGGATTCAGGCCCGCCACCACCAGATGGGGTGCGTCAGAAAAGCGCCGGCAAAAGTCCACCAGGGCATCGAGTTTGCGCCAAATCAGCGCTTGGTCGAGGGCCTGGGGTACGGCGGCCAGCGGGATATGGCTGGTGGCGAGCAGGGTGTTCAGGCGCCAGCTGTTTTGGGGGGTCTTGGCGGTGAACAGCATCGAGGCGTTGTGGCTGCCCGTGAGCTCCGCCAGGCGTTCGGTTTGGCCTGGGTAGCGGTGGTTGGCGGCGTGCCAGCTGGATTTGGCAATGGGCGCCGTCACCAGGCTGTGGCAGCGCCCCGCCTGCACCAGTTCCACGGCTGCAGTGAGCCATTGGAAGCTCGCATCGCCACAGGCGGCGTTGCTTTGGCCAGGCTGCTGCGCTTCGCAGAGGGGCTGATCGACCATCTCCAGCCCAGCTGGATCGGTGAGTCCTTCGATGCTGCGCCCCTTGAGGCTCTGGTAGCTGGCTTCCAGCCAGCGCCGGCAACCCACGAGCAAGGGGGGCGAATCGCCCCATGGGCCTTGGGCGATGGCCTTTAAGGTCACCTCAGCCCCGATACCGGCAGGATCGCCGAGGGCAATGGCTAACCGCTTGGGGTTGGGGTTGGATGGGGCCTGGCCCATGTTCGGGGTACCCATGCTGCGTTGGTTGTTGATCGGAATCCTGTTGTTTGGCATGGGCACGGGTTTGCGCCAGGGATGGATTGAGCTGCGTTGGGGTCGCATGCTCCAAGCCCTGGGAGTGCCCTACGTCAGCGATCCTGCCGACGCACCAGATTGTGCGCCCGCGAGCTCCTCCGCCAGGCAGGCCCGGTAGCCCTCCCGGTAGCTCGGATACCGCAGCTGATAACCCAGCCCTTCACACAACAAGCTGTTGCTGGCCCTGCGGTTGTCGGCCCAGAAACTCAGGGCCATCGGGCTCATGCTTTCTGCAATGGCGTCAAAGCGTTCCGCTTGAGGCAGTTTGCAGCCCAGGAGATGGGCCGCAAACCCCAGGGTTTCGCTCGAGGGGCAGGGGCAGTTGTCCACCACATTCACCACGGCCGGTCTGCCGTCAGCCGGTTGCTCCAGGCAGTGGAGCAGGGCGCCAACAATGTCGTCCACATGGACCCTGGAGAACACTTGGCCCTGCTTGTGGATCAGCCGGCTCTCCCGAGCCCCCAAGGCCTTGAAAGGCGAGCGGTGTGGGCCATAAATCGCGGGCAACCTAAAAATCTGCACCGGTAAGCCACTGGCTTGCCAGCCCTGCTCGGCCCTGCGGCGGGCTTGGCTGCGGCCCAGGGTGGTCAGGCATGGGGCGGTTTCATCCACCCAAGCTCCACCGCAATCGCCATAGACCCCAGTGGTGGAGAGATAGCCCAGCCATTGCAAGGGCCGCTGGTGAAAGATCGGACCCAGGTGCTCTAGGGCGGGATCGCGGCCGCTGCCCTCCGGGGGCAGGGTCACCAGTACATGGGTGGTGTGGGCCAGGTCGGCAGCGGTTGGGGCGGTGGGGCTGGGGGCGGTTGGGTCTACAGAGCTGTCTGGGTTGAAGACCAACCAATGGAACCCGGCTTGGCCGCGGCTAGGGGCCGCCTTGGCCTGGCGGCTGGTGAGCAGCACGGGCATGCCGAAGCGGGCCTGGGCGGCCTGGGCAAAGCGATGGCCTGTGTAGCCGCCTCCAATCACCAGCAATTGACCAGGGGGGTTGACAGCAGAACGGGTCATGAGTACATCTGTATTACTGCACAAGTCCAGCCATGGCCGCTTCTGTTTGCTCCTTGCCCGCTGGAGTGGCGGGGCACCGTTCTAGGTCTGCCAGGTCCCAAGCGCCGCTGGGTCGGCGGAACCTGCGCCCCGCGGCCTGGCAGCGTCCTTGGCAGCGCGAAGCCACGGTGCCGGCGCTGTTTGCGGCGGTGCTGTTGCTGGTGGCTGTGATCGCTGCGCCGGAGAGGCCTGGGGATCAGGCGGCCATTTGCCAGCGCCACAACGGTGTGGACGCCTGCAGGGTCTGGTGATCCTTGTTGTCTTCTGCCCCAGGGGGGCTGGGATTGGCCCACTGCAGGAGCCTCAGGGCCAGGCGCAGGTCCCCCTCGGTCCAGGCACGGATGGCCATGGCTCGACGCGGGTCGTAAAAGATCTGACGCCGGTACCAGGTAAAGGCTTCGGTGTCGCCCTTCTGGCCATTGCAAGCCAGGCAAGCGGGCACACAGTTTTCGGTCACACTTAAGCCCCCGAGGCTTTGGGGATGGACGTGATCGATGGATTCCGAGCGGTTGCCGCAGTAAATGCAGCATTGGTTCGTGAAGCGATGCAATGACTGGCGCCATCGCCTGACACGCAGCTTGGGGCAGAGGTCCTCGAGGAAAACCGCATCCCTGGCCTGCATCTGCATGACTCGGTTGGCAGAAGTTTGCCGTGGGTGCCAGGGGTGTCAATGTGTCGAAGATTGCACTTCCGTAGATGCGCTGCCTGCTGCGGTTGGGAGCTACGGGTCAAATCGAAGTCGTCAGCCCGTTTGATCCCGTTACCCAGGCCCAATTGCGCGCCATTCGGCCCCGGGGCCTTTGGTTACCACGCCGGTGCTGTTGGCAATTCCCGCTGCAATCGGCGCCCGCCTTGGAGCAGGCCCTCGCCGGCCGCTTCCCGGTGGAACCCGAGCTGGCTGAATGGCTTGCCTGGATGCGGCAGCCCCTGCCCCCGCTGCCGCTCCATCGCCGGTTGGTGGCCGCGGCGGATTTGGCGGGTCTCCTGCCCGATGGACGATCCCTGTTTGCCCACCAGCGCACCGGGGTGCGCTGGCTGTTGGCCCGCCGGGGGGCTGTGTTGGCGGACGCCATGGGCCTCGGCAAAACCCTCACGGCATTGGTGGCCGCCCGCGCCATCGTCCGGCTTGCCGATTGCCGGATTGTGGTGGTGGCCCCCGTGGGTCTGCATCTGCATTGGCGTCGCGAGGCGGGGGCCCTGGGCCTGGCCATCGAGCTCCACAGTTGGGCCAAGTTGCCCCGGACCTTGCCGCCTGCGGGCACGGTGCTCATTGCCGATGAGGCCCATTACGCCCAGAACGGTTCCACCGGCCGTAGCCAGGCCCTGGTGCGGTTGGCACGGCATCCACGCCTGCGGGTCATTTGGCTGCTCACGGGCACGCCGATGAAAAATGGCCGCCCTGCCCAGCTGTTTCCCTTGTTGGCGGCGATCGGCCATCCCTTGGCTGCCGATCAGCGGGCCTTCGAAGACTTGTTTTGTCAGGGCCATTGGCGGGAGCAGGGCGGCCGCAAGGTGTGGCAGGCCAATGGGGCCACGCGGCTTGACGACCTACATCGGCTCACCCGTCCCCTGCTGTTGCACCGCAGCAAAACCGATTGCCTCGACCTACCGCCCAAGCAGAGGCGCCTGTTGGCGGTCGAGCTCGCCGAGGCCGAGGGGGATGGCTTCCAGCACCGCCTTCAAATCAAGGTCGACGATTACCGCCGCCGGGCCGCCCTAGGGGAGGTGCGCCGTGAGGCGGAAGTGTTGGCTGTCCTGACGGCCCTGCGCCAGATCGGCTCCGATTACAAATTGCCGGCCGCCCAAGAGCTGGTGAGCCTGTTGTTGGGGCAGGGGGAATCGGTGGTGGTGTTCACGGCCTTCTTGGCCTCCGCCCAGCACCTAGCGGAGCAGTTCGACCAGGCTTGCCTGCTCACGGGTGCTTTGGCCCCCGCCCAAAGGCAGCAGCAGGTGGATCGCTTCCAGCGGGGCAACAGTCCGTTGCTGATTGCCACCTATGGCACCGGGGGTTTGGGTTTCACCTTGCATCGTGCCCGCCATGTGGTGTTGCTGGAACGGCCCTGGACCCCCGGTGATACGGAGCAGGCGGAGGACCGCTGCCACCGGATTGGCATGGGTGCCGCTCTTACCAGCCATTGGTTGCAGCTTGGGGTGGCCGACCAATTGGTGGACGGGTTGATCGAGAGCAAGGCTGGGCGGATTGCCCTGCTGTTGCATGGCCAGGAACGGTCGCTGCGGCGGCGCAGCTTGCCAGCGATGGTCCGGGAGCTGATGGGAGAGTGGTGAGTTAAGGCTTGGTGACTGGCTCAGCGACGGGCTTGGTGGCCGGCTTGGCGGCGTCCTGGCAAAGGGCGAGGCGCAGGTTGAGATCGGTCTGTAGCTGGGCATCCAAGCTGCCTGGCTTGGCCTGTCTGGCGAGGGCGGTGGCACGACGAATATCAGCGCAGGCTGCCCGTTCCTGGTCAGGGCCTCTGAGGCTGCGCAGCAGGTAGCGATCATTCAGGGGTGCTGGGTTGGTGGGGAAGGCGGCCACCACCCGGTCGCAGCGCTTCAGTTGTTCGCCCAATTGGTCGAGCCTGATGTCACGCAGGCAGTCGTCGCTGCGCATGGGGGCTTCAGGCAGGGGTTCTTCACTGCAACCGGCGACCAAGAACCCCAGGGCCCCGAGGGCCAGGGCAGCGAAGACCCAAGAGCGTTTCGTGCCCCTAGCGGCCAGGCCGGCTGCCCGTTGCGGTTCCAGTGGTTGCTGGTGCTTCGGTTTTGGGATCTGGCTTGGGCTCAGGTTTGACAAAGAGGTCTCCGAGATAGCGCCCGCAATCGGGGAATTTGCCTGGGTTCTGAACAACAGCCTCGGCGATCATCACTGACGCGTGCTCGGGTGAGGTTTTGAACCACTTATCACTTTGCCGCTTAATCAGGGCATAGGCCGCATCCCAACTCACCTGGTTGGTGTTGCCGTTGGCCCGCATGAAGCAATACATCTGGGCGCCCTTGTCCCCGGGGCTGAGCATCACGGTTCCTTCACTGGTTTGGGCGCGGCTGGGGCCCCCGACCAGCTGGATGCCTCCCAATCCCAAGGTGGCAGCAACGGCTAGGGGCAGGGCCAGGCGGTTGAAGCGGGCAAGGTTGGGCAGGACCATGGCCTGGGACGGGCGAACGCAAGACGCCCCCAAGGTATCGATGATCTCAAGGGCTAGCTAGGCGGTGGGCTTTGGCCCATGGGCAGCAGCACTTTCACCACTAGGGGTACCACCACCAACACGGTGATCAGCCGCACCGCGTGGAGGGCTGCCACCGCTGCCCCCACCCCAAATTCAGCCCCTACCAGGCTCATGCCGCTGATGCCCCCCGGCGCCGCGCCCAGGACCGCAACCACCGGGTTGATGCCCAGCAGCCGGCTGGACCAAAGGCCCACCACCAACCCAGTGGCCACTAGGGTCAAGGTGATCAGGAGGGCCGGGCGCCACAACTGCTTGAGCTCTGCAAATGCCCCTGCTCTCAGGCCAGTGCCAATCACCGTGCCAATCCCGATTTCAAGGGCCGTGCGGGTGCCATGGGGCCATTGCGCCAGCTCCAGGCGTCCGCCGATGCTCACCAGGGCGGCCCCGATCAAAGCTCCTGCCAGCGGAGCCGCAGGGATACCGGTTTTGAGGGCCAGAAGGCCTCCCCCGGTGCCGGCCAGGCCGTAGAGCAGCAACTGCCAGAGCTGGGTCATCGATGCACTCCCAAGCCATCAGTTTGCCCTTGGCCAAGGCTGGGATGTGTGCTGTGATCGGCTCTACTGCCAGTGTTGCCATGGTTTCTGAGTCGGTTTCCTTCCGCATTACCCGCAATGCAGAAGATCTGGCCCAAACGATCCATGCCCTATCCCACCGGCTGGTGCGCTTGGAGCAGCGTTTGGAGGCCCTTGAATTGCAGTTGGATCGGCCTGTCGAACGGGATCCCCAGGAGATCTCCAGCCTCGACAACGTGGAGCGGCTGTTGACCGATTGCCGCCACCTCTTGGAGATGGATCCAGGGCCCAGGGCGCCGATGGCCTAGGGGATTCCCTGCCCTGCTTCTCCCCTTGGCAGCAATGCCAGAATGGGAAGAAAGCCAGCCATGGCCTTTCCTTCTTCCCATTCCGCCCATGGGGCAGAACCCATTCCCAATGGGGAAGAGCACACCCTGGAAAAGCTCGAATTTGCCCTTGCCGTTGCCCTGACAAGGGGTGATGGGCCCCGTTCCCAAAGTCTGCGCGAACAAATTGCCGCCCTGGGGGGCAATCAGGAAGAGCCCGGCACCTAATCTGCAGGTGGCCATTGGTTTGAATTTGGCTACACAAACTTCAGGGTTTTGCTTGATGAAGCCCTAAGCTTTCGATAGATTGATAGTGCGCATGCAGTTTGGCTGCAAGCGATGGTGCTTGATCAAGCCTTTTGAAGGATGCACGTTCTCCATTCCCAACCCTCCGGATGTCGGCCACACTGTTGAAGCAAAAGCCCCTAGTTGCGCATGCCCTTGGTGGTGAGCGTGACCAACTTCAGCAGTCGATCCAGCGCCATGAGGCCGTAGCCCAGCAGGCAGCAGAAGCCGGTGATCTTGGCGAGGCGGGTCGCGCCATCCTGGCGGTCCTCGATTGCGAAAGGCGGATGGCTGCGAAGGGCCCCCAGGTGCTGCAGTTGATCAAACCCCGCTCCTAGGGACCCAGATCTAGAGAAACTTCCAGGCAGATCGAATTTCCCTGCAGGGTTGAAAACCGGGTTATGAAAACCGGTTTGAATGGATGGATTTTCTCAAGCGGGTGACCGGACTCGAACCGGCGACGTTCAGCTTGGGAAGCTGACATTCTACCACTGAATTACACCCGCATTTTTGAACCCTAGCAAGTCCACCGCTTGGGGGTGGACTTGCAATTGAAGCGTTGATCGACTGTTGCGATTAGCCCATTGGCTGTTGCGATTAGCCCATTGGACTTACTTGGCTAGCTCAGCGGCGGCTGCGGCAACGCCACTGCCGGTGGGAGCCTTGGCCAGGCCCAACCCCTGCACCGTGGCTTCGATGGCGGCCACAGCGGTGAGCACATCGCGGTCGCAGACAAAGCCCAGGTGGCCGATGCGGAACACCTTGCCTTTGAGGTGGTCTTGGCCGCCTGCCAGCAGGATGTCGAAGCGCTCTTTCACTTTTTTGCGCAGGCTCTCGGCGTCGATGCCTTCCGGTGCCACGGCGGTGATTGCTGGGCTGCCGTGGCCTTCGGCGGCGTAGAGGGGCAGGCCCATGGCTTTCATGCCGGCTTGGGCGGCCCGACGGTGGCGGGCATGGCGTGCCGTGATCGCCTCGAGACCTTCCTCTTGCATCATCTGGAGGGCGGCCTCCAGGGCGAAGTAGAGGTTGATGGGAGGCGTGAAGGGATTGCTGTTGTCGGCGGCAGCCTTGCGGTACTTGCCCAGGTCCAGATAAAACTTCGGTAGATCGGAGTGGGCGTAGGCAGCCCAGGCCTTCTCACTCATGGCCACAAAGGCCAGGCCTGGCGGCATCATGTAGCCCTTTTGGGAGCCCGAACCCACCACGTCGAGGCCCCACTTGTCCATGGGCACATCGCAGGCGCCCAGGCTGGTGACGCAGTCGGCGATGGTGAGGGCCGAGCCGTGGGCTAACACGTGCTTGGCGATGGTTTCCAGGTCGTTGATCACCCCGGTGGAGGTTTCCGAATGGGTGACGATCACGGCCTTGATGGCCTTGGCGCTGTCGGCTGCCAGGGCCGTACGGAACGCTTCCGGGTCCAGGGGCTGGCCCCATTCCGCTTTCACCACCTCGACGTCAAGGCCGTAGGCCTGGGCCACCTTCACCCAACGCTCGCCGAACTTGCCGTTGTCGCCGCAGAGCACCTTGTCACCCTTGCTCAGCACGTTGATGATTCCCGCCTCCATGGCGGCCGTGCCACTGCCTGCGAGGACCAGCACATCCGAGCTGGTTTGGTGCAGCCATTTCAGCTGTTCCGTTGTGCGCTTGACGATCTTTTGGAAGTCGGCGCTGCGATGACCAATTGGGTGCCGGCCCATGGCCATCAGGACAGTTTCAGGCACCGGCGTGGGGCCTGGGATCATCAGCGTGAGTTTGTCCTGCATGGCAAAAGGTGGAGGCGAGGTGCGGGCGCCGGGGCCGGGCGATGGACCACCATAAAAAACGGTGGAATTGATGGGCCTTTTGCTCGAGGGCGGCACTGATGGCTGAGACCACGGGCTATACGTTGCCGGTGTGGGTGGCCGCCGCCGCGAAGGCGGCGTTGCTGGCCCTGCGGGGCGAGCCTTTCGAAGCCGAGCAGCAGCTTGATCTCGAAGCAGCAGAGGCGATTCCAGGAGCTACCCCTGTGGCGATCCCCGTGGTGGCGGCTTCGCCCCTCGGGGCTGGTCGGGCCCTGGCTGTGGCCCGCTGTGAACCGGGGGAGGGCCTGGATCTCACCCGGGGCCTGGTGGTGTGGGTGGAAGTCTCTTGGTGGTCCCCCGGCTCAGAGGAGATTTGGCTTCAGATTGATGCTGGGGAGGGCGCCGGTATCCATGCGGCCACCGGCGAGCTGTGCCTCTCGGCCTATGCCCGGGCTCTGCTTGCGGGCAATCTCAGGGCCCTGGTGCCGGCTGGCCGAGGCTTGCAGGTGCAGGTGATTTTTCCCACGGGCCGCCGCCTGGCGGAGCGCACCAGCAATGCGGCGTTTGGGGTGGTGGAGGGCTTGGCCCTGATTGGCACCCAGGCCACGGTGCAGCGCAGCGCTGCACCGGAGCAACTGGCCGAGGCCCTGGCAGCCCTGCGGTTGCGGGCCGCGGCTGCAGAGTTTGGCGGTGATCTGGTGTTGGTGATTGGCGAAAACGGCCTGGATTTGGCGCCCCAGCTCGGCTTGCCCCCTGGGTTGTTGCTGAAGGCAGGCAACTGGCTGGGGCCGTTGCTGGTGGCGGCCGCCGAGGCGGGGGTGCGGCGGTTGTTGCTGTTTGGCTACCAGGGCAAGCTGATCAAATTGGCGGGGGGGATTTTCCATACCCACCACCATCTGGCCGATGGGCGCGCCGAGGTGCTCACGGCTTTTGCCGCCCTCGATGGCCTGGGCGGCCCAGCATTGGCTGCATTGCATGGGGCGCCCACGGTGGACCAGGCCTTGGCTGCGTTGGGTGCCACTGATCCGGGGCGGGCCGAGCGCCTGCGCCAGCGGTTGGTTGCGGCGATCGAGCAACGATCCCTTGCTTACCTGGCCCGTTATGGCCAGGTTGGGATGGCGGTGGGTGCTGTGCTGTTTGACCGTTCCCGCCAGGTCTGTGCCCAGGGCCCCATGGGGAGGCCGCTCTTTGCCGAGCTCGCGGCTGTTCGGCTGGCTGACCTTGATGGGGGCGGCACCTAGGCTGGCTCGGATGCCTCGGGCCGAGCGCCTCGAATGTCTTCCGTAGCTGCCGTCGATCCCACCTCCCAATCCAGTCGCCATCCGGCGATTGTGATCCTTGATTTTGGGTCCCAATACTCTGAGCTGATCGCCCGGCGGGTGCGCGAAACCGAGGTGTTTTCCCTGGTGATGGGCTACACCACCACGGCAGAAGAACTCAAGGCCATCCAGCCCAAGGGGATCATCCTCAGTGGCGGCCCAAGCTCCGTGTATGAGCCCGGGGCACCGGTGTGTGATCCGGGTCTTTGGGACTTGGGCATTCCGATACTCGGCGTTTGCTACGGCATGCAGTTGATGGTCCAGCAGCTGGGCGGTTCGGTGGTGGCGGCGGGCCGCGCTGAATACGGCAAGGCGCCCCTGTTTGTCGACGACCCAGTGGATCTGCTGACCAATGTCCAGGATGGTTCGACCATGTGGATGAGCCACGGTGATTCCGTGGAGCGCTTGCCCGCAGGCTTTGCTCGCCTGGCCCATACCGACAACACGCCCGAGGCGGCGGTGGCTGATCACCAACGTCGGCTGTATGGGGTGCAGTTCCACCCTGAGGTGGTCCATTCCACCGGTGGGATGGCGCTGCTGCGCAATTTCGTCTATCACATTTGTGAGTGCGAAGCCGACTGGACCACGGCGGCTTTCATCGATGAGGCCGTGGCTGATGTGCGAGCCCAAGTGGGCGAGAAGCGCGTGCTGCTGGCCCTCTCCGGTGGGGTCGATTCCTCCACCCTCGCCTTCCTCTTGCACAAGGCCATTGGCGATCAGCTCACCTGCATGTTCATTGACCAGGGCTTCATGCGCAAAGGGGAGCCCGAGTTTTTAGTGGAGTTTTTCGACAAGCGTTTTCACATCAATGTTGAATACATCAATGCCCGGGAGCGCTTCATCAACAAGCTCGATGGGGTGACCGATCCCGAGGAGAAGCGCAAGCTGATTGGTACCGAATTCATCCGGGTGTTTGAAGAGGAGAGCAAGCGGCTTGGGCCCTTCGATTACCTCGCCCAGGGCACCCTGTATCCCGATGTGATCGAGAGCGCCGGCACGGGCATCGATCCCAAAACCGGTGAGCGGGTTGCGGTGAAGATCAAGAGCCACCACAACGTCGGGGGCTTGCCGAAAGACCTCCAGTTCAAGTTGGTGGAGCCCCTGCGCCGGCTGTTCAAAGACGAGGTTCGCAAGGTGGGCCGCACCCTCGGTTTGCCTCAGGAAATCGTGGGGCGCCATCCCTTCCCAGGCCCTGGCCTGGCGATTCGGATTTTGGGTGAGGTCACCAGCGAGAAGCTCAACATCCTTCGCGATGCCGACTTGATCGTGCGCGAGGAGGTCAAAGAGGCTGGTTTGTACAATGAGATTTGGCAGGCTTTTGCCGTCCTGTTGCCGGTCCGCAGTGTGGGCGTCATGGGCGACAAGCGCACCTATGCCTTCCCGATCGTGCTGCGCTGTGTGTCCTCCGAAGATGGCATGACCGCTGATTGGTCGCGGTTGCCCTACGACCTCTTGGAGAAGATCTCCAATCGCATCGTCAATGAGGTGAAGGGTGTGAACCGGGTGGTGCTCGACATCACCAGCAAGCCCCCGGGCACCATCGAATGGGAGTAATGCCCTTGGGAGTAGACCCGACGCTGCAGCTTCGATACCATCGGCTCCCAGCCCAGCCATCGTGACCGCCGCCCCCGGGCCAACCAGCGAACCTGCCAGCGATTCCGAGCTTCAACGCCGGCTCCAGGAGGACAGCATCCACCTGGGGGGCAAAACGATTTATTTGAACCCCTTTCTCTATTGGCGTCGCTTCGATGCCAACACCGACCGTTGGTTGCGGGAACCGGGGCAACTGCAAGAAGACCAGATCATCAGCAACCGCAGCCGGTTTTACCCCGAGCTCAATTGGGAGTTGCTCGATCATGCCGACTGCGCCGCCAAGGATGGGGCGGTGGAAATGTTCCTCAAAAGCCTTGAGCTGATCAGCACCTTCAACCCAGACCTCACCGCAGGCCAGTTGCTGGAGGTGGAGCGCAAGATGGCGGTCACCAAGAAGCGGGCTTTTGAGCGTTGGGTGATGCGTTCGCTGAAGCGGCGCGAGAAGGCTGAGGAGAAGGCCCGGCGCCGTTTTGATCGGGAACGCACCCTGCGGGCCTGGATGGAGTGGTTCGCCCTGGATGTGACCCGGCAGGCTGTTGTGCCCTTGGCCTCACTGCTGGCGGTGGCGGTGGCCGGTGGCTGGTGGTGGGGCAGTCAGCAAAACTGCCGACAGCTCGTCGTCGATCCAGGGGTGCGTCCCGCGCTGCAGCGGCCCTCCCCCTAAGCCCCGGACTCGGGGTCTACCGGTCAAACTGGAAGCTTCTTTGTGCCAGGACTGTCACCATGGCCGCCGATCCCCTTGCTTCGTTTCGCCTCAAGCTCATGCAGGAGTTGTTGCCGGTGGGGCTGGCTGTAGCCGACCGGGCCCGCAAAGGGGGGGCGAAGGATGTGATGGCGGCCTTCCAGACCGGCGATGAGGATCCGCTGGAGCAGTTGCGCCAGGAGGGCGAAGGGGCTGCCAGCCAGGTGCGCCAGAGCTTGGACCGGCTGCGCCCAGGCCTGGGCAATCCCGTGATGAGAGTGGAGGTCCGGGATGTGCCGGACGGGCCTGAGGAGCCGTTGAGCCCGGATGACATTGCGGCTCTGCAGGAGGGCCTTGGCAGGATCGCGGAGCGCTTACAGCTGCTGGAGCAGCGCCTCGGAGCCGAATAGGCATGGTGGCTGGCTCGAGATCATTCCGCCATAGCGGCATGGGCCAGCAGCCGGTCCTGCTTTTGGTGGTAGTTCTTGTGTTGAGCGGCACCTTGGTGGCCAGGCTCGCCTGGTTGCAGTTGGTCCAGGGCAGTGAAAACAGGGCCCGGGCCGATGACAACCGCATTCGGCTCATGCCCCGCAATCCCATTCGCGGCCGGATCCTCGACCGTCGTGGGGATGTCTTGGCGAGTAGCCGTCTCACCTACAACCTCTATCTCCAGCCGCGCCAGGTCAGCGATACCCAGTGGCCGGCACTGCGGGATCGGCTGGCGACGCTCTTGGCCGTGCGGGCTGCCAGCTTGGATCAGGCCCGGGCCCTTGGGGCGAATCCCGAAGGGTTTCGGATCCCCCTGATGGCTGGCTTGACCAGTGTGCAGGTGCTGCGTTTTCGCGAGCAGATCGATGCCCTCAAGGGGGCCGAGGTGGACACCGACGTGTTGCGCAGTTACCCCCATGGCCGCCTCGGCGCCCACGTGTTGGGGTACACCAGCGGCATCACCGAAAAGGAATACGAACGGCTCCAAACCAAGGGCTATCGCATCCGTGATCGGGTGGGGCGGAGCGGGGTGGAAAAGGCCTTTGAGTCGTCGTTGCGGGGCCAATGGGGCGGGCAGCAGGTGGAGGTCAATGCGGTGGGGCAGGTTCAACAGGTCTTGGGTGATAAGCCGGCTAAACCCGGTCAGGACCTCACCCTCACCTTGGATTTACCGCTGCAGCAGGCGGCGGAGCGCGCCCTCGATGGCGTGAGCAAGGGGGCGATTGTGGCGATGGACCCCCAGACCGGTGCGATTCGGGCCATTGCCAGCCGCCCCACTTTTGATCCCAATGTGTTCTCCGATGGCCCCACCAGCAGCCAGTGGGCCAGCCTTAATTCCCCGAATGCGCCGCTGCTGAACCGGGCCTTTCAGGGATTTCCACCGGCGAGCACGTTCAAGGTGGTCACCACGATCGCGGCCCTGGAATCGGGCCTCTACACCGCCAACTCCAAGGTGATGTCCATGCGTTCCTTCTGCTACGCGGGGCTCTGCTACGGAGACCACGGGGCCATGGGGCTGATCGGCTTCCCGATGGCCCTGGCGGTGAGTAGCAACACCTTTTTCTATCAAGTGGGCTTGAAGCTCGGCCCTGCCCACCTGTTCCAGACAGCCCGGCTCCTCGGTTTCGGCGCGGTGACGGGTCTCGAGTTAACGGACGAGGAAACCCCGGGGCTGCTCGGGGATCCCGCCTGGAAACAGAAAGTCCTGGGGGAAGCCTGGACTCCCGTGGATACCATCACCTCGGCGATTGGCCAGGGGGCCCTGCAGGTGACCCCGATCCAGATGGCACGCCTCTATGCGGCCGCAGCCAATGGGGGCTGGTTGATTACTCCCCATTTGGTGGAACGGCCAACCCCTCGCCGTTGGCTGGGGCTGCAACCAGCCACCCTGCAGGTCCTGCGCCAGGGCCTGCGGATGGTGGTAACCCAGGGCACCGGCAAGGTGCTCAATGACCCCACCCTGCCCCCAGTGGCGGGCAAAACCGGCACCGGTGAAGATCCGCCCCGGCCAGACCACGCGTGGTTTGGCGGTTACGCCCCAGCGGACAAGCCCACCTTGGTGATCGTGGCCTTTGGCGAAAATTCAGGGGGTTATGGCGGCACGGTGGCCGCCCCCATGGTGAAGGCCCTGATGACCACGTGGTTCCGGGGCGTGAATGCCGTTAGTCCTGCCAAGGCAAAGCGTTAGGCCACCAGTTGCAGATCAGGCTTGCCGAGCAGCGTGCGGTAGTAGCCCCGTAGCTGTTCGGTGGCGCTGGCCCAGCCCCAGCGTTCAGCTTCTTGACGGGCGTTGTGCCGCAGGGCTTGGCGCTCGCTGGTGTCGCCCAAGAGCCGTTGGACGGCGGCGGTCAGGCTGGCCGCGCCCCCATCCGGGCCCTCGGGCTCGTAGAGGCAGCCATTGATCCCGTCGCTGACGATGTCGGGGATGCCGCCGCGGTTGGCGCCCACCACCGGGCAGCCGGCCGCCATCGCCTCCAGCAAGACCAGGCCGAGGGTTTCGGTGCTCGAGGGGAAGACAAAGGCATCGCCACTGGCATAGGCCGCGGCCAGCTCTTCGCCGGCCAAATAGCCCACAAACTGGGCCGGGGTGCCAGCGAAAATTTTCTCCAGCTGTTGGCGGTAGGGCCCATCCCCCACCAGGGCCAGCCGGGCATCGGGCAAGGCTTCGAGCACGGGTTTGATCCGCTCGATTTGCTTCTCAGCCGAGAGCCGGCCGATGTAGAGGAGCAGCTTGCCGGTGTCGTTGCGGCCCCCGAGCAGCTTCGTGCGCATGGCCTCTGAGCGGAGCTCAGGGCGGAACAGCTCCGTATCCACCCCGCGCTGCCACAGGTCGGTGTGCTGGATCCCCTTGTCGCTGAGTTCCCCCACCATGGCGGTGGAGGTGCAGAGATTCAGGCTGGCCTGGTTGTGGGCCGCTTTGAGGAGCTCCCAGAGCAGGGGTTCGAGCATGCCCATCCCGTAGTGCTCCAGGTACTTGGGCAGATGGGTGTGATAGCTGGCGACCAGGGGATAGCCCTTGGTTTTGGCCAGCCAAATACCGCCCAAGCCCAGCACTGCTGGGTTCACCACATGCACCAAATCCGGGTTGAAGCGCTCGAGGGCTTCAGCCACGGCGGGCCTGGGTAGGGCCAGCTTGAGTTCGGGATAGAGGGGGAGGGGCATGGCCGGCACGCCCACCACCTGGGCCCCCATGTAGGTGGAGGGGCAGCCTTCAGGACAAAAGATCAGCACCTCATCGCCAGCGGCCACCAGGTGTTGGATGGTCTTGGTGAGCCGGGTGACGATCCCGTCAACCTTGGGGAGGAAGGTTTCGGTGAAAAAAGCGATCTTCAAGGGATGGGCCTGCTCTAAGCCGTTTGGATGGCCTGGGCCTGGGTTTGGGTCCAGGCGGAGTTGCAGGGAATGCGGCTGCGGTCACAGCGATCGGCCCAGCGGCGGGCCACATCCACCACTTCAGCCAAGAGGCCGTCATCGAGGGTGGTGGGGTTGAGGCCGAGCTCGATAAAGCAGCGGTTGTCCACGATCAAATCGTTTTCAACGGCCTCGTTGCGGGGGTTTGGCAGGTTGTTGATCTGGGCACCGGTGAGGGCCGCAACCTTTTGGGCAAGCTCGCCTACCTGGTGACTTTCGGTCATCTGGTTAAAGATTTTTACCCGCTCCCCTTTGGCAGGCGGGTTCTCCAGGGCCAGCTGCACGCACTTCACCGAATCACGGATGTGGATGAAGGCGCGGGTTTGGCCCCCAGTGCCATGCACGGTCAGGGGATAGCCGATGGCGGCTTGCATCAGGAAGCGGTTTAACACCGTGCCGTAGTCACCGTCGTAATCGAAGCGGTTGGTGAGGCGGGGGTCGCGCTCGGTGGCAGCGGTGTTGGTGCCCCAGACAATCCCCTGGTGGAGATCGGTGATGCGGATCTGGTCGTTTTTGTTGTAGTAGAGGAAGAGCAGCTGGTCCAGCGTCTTGGTCATGTGATAGACGCTGCCCGGGCTGGCCGGGTGCAGGATCTCCTCCTCAAAGCGGCTGCCATCCGGTTGGGGCACTTCCACCTTGAGGTAGCCCTCGGGGATGGTGGCTCCCCGGTGGGAGCCGTAGCCGTAGACGCCCATGGTGCCGAGGTGCACGATATGGGTGTCGAGGCCGCTCTCCACGATGGCGGCGAGCAGGTTGTGGGTGCCGTTGACGTTGTTGTCCACGGTGTAGCGCTTGGTGGCGCTGGTTTTCATCGAGTAGGGGGCTGCCCGCTGCTCGGCGAAATGGACGATGGCCTCGGGCCGTTCACTGCGCAGCAGGGAGAGCAGGCCGTCGTACTCCTTGGCGATGTCCAGATGGACAAAACGCATCGCCTTGCCCCCCACCTGCTCCCAAGCCTTCAGGCGATCAAAAATTGTGGCAATCGGCGTCAGCGACTCGACCCCGAGGTCGAGGTCGATCTTGCGGCGACTGAGGTTGTCGACGATCACCACGTCGTGACCATCGTCCGCCAGGTTCACTGCGCAAGGCCAGCCGCAAAAGCCATCGCCACCGAGAACGAAAACCTTCATTCCGAAAACCCCAGACCCCTGCAGTACGAGCGGATGCTCCAGAGCGCAAGCTACTACAAGTGTTCAGCTGATCCGAGCTGCCACCGCCACAAGGGTGAGGACCAGCACAGTGCCACCAAGCAGCAGCAGTTTGCTGGCGGGGCTTTGGGTTTCGCCCTTTTCGATCACCACCATGCGGGGTTCTGTGGCAAAGGCATTGAGCCGTCCGCCATCTTCCTGGGTGACCTGCATGGATGGATTTTTTAAGTGCCAGCCACCCTATGGAGCTTGGCGAGGTCCAACCATGGCCTCGGCATGGAACTTCATGCCGTTCCCGCCCCCCGGACCCTTGCCCGGGCTCCTAAGTGCCGATCCGGCCGCTTGTGGGGGAGCTGGGGCTGGCTTGGGGGCGGATGGGGAGCCGACCGGATTGGAAGGCCGTGCGGCCCGCTTCGGTGGCCTGGGCCATGGCCCAGGCCATGGCTTGGGGATTGCCAGCCAGGGCGATGGCACTGTTGATCAACAGGGCATCGGCACCCATTTCCATGGCCTGGGCGGCTTCGCTCGGTACCCCAATCCCCGCATCCACCACCACCGGAACTCGGGCGTTTTCAATGATGAGGGCGATATTGGCGGCGTTCCGAATGCCCTGGCCTGAGCCGATGGGTGAACCCAGGGGCATCACCGTGGCGCAGCCGGCATCCTCCAGGTGCTTGGCCAGGAGGGGATCTGCATTGATGTAGGGGAGCACCGTGAAGCCTTCTTTCACCAGTTGTTCGGCGGCTTTGAGGGTGCCAATGGGATCCGGCAACAGGTGTCTGCTGTCTGGAATCACCTCCAGCTTCACGAAGGTGTTGTCTTCCTGGCCGGCCAACTTGGCCAGCTCCCGGCCCAGGCGGGCCACCCGGATGGCTTCTTCGGCGGTGGCACAGCCAGCCGTGTTGGGCAGCATCCAGATCCGTTGCCAGTCGATGGCTTCCATGAGGCCTTCATGGCCCGCTGCCTGGCTTTGCACGCGGCGCACGGCCACAGTGACGATCTCGCAGCCACTGGAGGCCAGGCTGGCTTGCATGCAGGCGATGCTGGGGTATTTCCCCGTGCCAGTCATCAGTCGACTTTGAAAGCTGCGGCCCCCAATCACCAGGGGATCGGGCCTCGCGGAATCCTGCAGCGGATGGTCTGACACGGGAAACCAGTCGTCGACATTGCTTCCGACTAGCCTCCCATTAGCTCGATCCCTCTGTCGTGCCGACTCCTGCTCCGCTGCCCGTGTCCATGTCTTCGCCGATGCCAGGGCAGAAGTCTTCGCCGATGTTCAGATGGCTGGTTTCCAGCGCGATCTCGGCTGGATTTTTGGCTCCCGGATTGCTGGTGCCTGCTCAATTTCTGGCGCTCGAAGCCAGGGCTGCCACCCCTGGCGGGGTGCCGACCGCCATGCCCTTGCCGGGCTCTTCGTTTGTGCCTTTCCAGGCGCCCAACGGATCGGCTCAGCGCCTGGATCAGGCCACCGATACCGAAATGGGGCCTGTTCAAACCTTTGATCCCTCAGCCAGGGCCCAGGTGATTGCCAGGGAACTGCCGCGCCAATGGAGCGGCACTTATCAAGCGTTTGGGGGGAGTGCTCCGGTGCCGGTGCAGCTCACCTTTGCCGCCGTGACCCCGGTGGGCGCCATGGTGACCCTGCTGGGTGAGATGACCATTGCTGGTCAGAAGACGCCGGTGCAGGGCAACCTCAATGCCCAATCCGACCAGCTTGATTTGATTCCCTTGGCCGCCAAACTTGCTGGTGGCTTGAATGCGGGCGGGCGATTCCAGGGCCTGCAGGGCATTGCCTTGAGTGGCTGGAGTGCCGACCGCCTGAGCGATAGGGGCGGCCGGCTGGCCCTTGAACCGATGGGCTCGCGGCCCTTGGTGTCCCCTCGTGGACCAGGTAAGGCCGTTCCAGTACGCGGACTCTGGTAGCGCTGGCCCTCAAGCCACCGTGCTAAATCCAGACTGGCGTCCCAGCAATTTCAGCCGTTTGCGGGCTGTTTTATTGGCTGGATCAAGCGCCAGCACCTTGTCGTAGGTCTCCTTGGCCTCGTCGGGCTTGAGCTGCTTTTCAAGGGCAAAGGCGAGGTTGTTGAGCGCTACCGGGTAGTCGGGCTTGGCCTGGAGGGCTAGGCGGTAATGCCGAATGGCCGTTTTGTAGTTGTTCTGGGCAGCCAGAGAGAAGCCCAGGGCGTTTTCGATCAGGG
The DNA here is from genome assembly GCA_943373125.1 of Synechococcus sp. UW140. Classification (GTDB taxonomy): domain Bacteria; phylum Cyanobacteriota; class Cyanobacteriia; order PCC-6307; family Cyanobiaceae; genus Cyanobium_A. The sequence continues at coordinate 65,663 of CALSBG010000005.1, read as the reverse complement.
CCCGGGCTTCCGAGGACTCCTGCTGGACATCGGCTCGCTTGATGGCCAGTTTCAGGTTTTCTGCTGCCTGGCCGTAGAGGCGCTTGCGCAGTTGAACGCAAGCCAATTCATACAGCGTGGCAGCGTCCGTGGGCTGGGCCGCATCGGTGCGTTCCAGCTTGGCGAGGGTGACTTCGTCACCGCGGACGCGCCAAATTTGCCGGGCAACCACCACGGCGGCGGCACCCAGCAAAACAACAAGACCAATCAGATAGGCCTGGGGAAGGAGTGCGTCCAAGGGGCCCTATGACCGGTTGAATTCAGTGGAGTGGATCAGCTTTTCGCCGCACCCACAACGCTGGTGAAGCTGGAGGGATCCACCATGGCCAGTTGGGCCAGCATCTTGCGATTGATGCGCACATCAACCTTCTTCAGGCCACCCATCAGGCGGCTGTAGCTCACCCCATTGATGCGGGCTGCGGCGTTGATACGGGCAATCCAAAGGCGGCGAAAATCGCGCTTCCGACGACGACGGTCGCGGTACGCATTGCAAAGCGCCTTCATCACCCGCTGGTTCGCGGTCCGGAAGAGGGAGCCGTTGCCACCCCGGAAACCCCGGGCGAGACGAAGGACCTTGTTACGGCGTTTACGGGCAACGTTGCCCCTCTTAACGCGAGCCATGGCAGGGAATCAGTGGTACAGGAAAACTTGGTTTAGGCGTAGGGGAGCATGGCGCTCACGTTGTCTGCATCGCGCTCATCCACGACGGCCATGGTGCCCAGATAGCGCTTGCGCTTGGGGCTCTTGTGGTCGAGCAGGTGACTGCGGAAAGCGCGACGACGCAGGAATTTGCCAGTACCTGTCGCTTTGAACCGCTTGGCGGCTGCTTTGCGGGTCTTGAGCTTGGGCATGTCCCCTAACGCTTGCACAAACAAGCAGAGTACGACGTGACAGCCCGTTCTTCCAACACCGTGCCATGAAGCTGATGGTTTTGGGGCGCTCCATGGGGCGTAGATCGCTCTTGCTGGGCGGGATTTGGCTGGGTAGTTTGCTGGTGGCCGGTGGTTGCCGCGCAGAGCCCCCAGCCCCCCAAGCCCTTGCTCAGCCGCAGGGCTCGAGCCTGCATTGGTCGGTGCCCTCGGCCCCTGCGGTCAGGCCCCGAGATCCTGTCTTGTGGGTGGCCTTGGCGGCCCACCTGCGCCCGCCGGAGCCGCTGCGGTTGAGCAGTGCCAAGGGCAATCTCACCCTGGTCACGAGCACTGGTCGCCGGATTTCGGCGCCGGGCCTGGTGCTGGGTTGGCAGATGCTGCCCTTGGCAGAGCCGCTGCAGATCAGCCGCCAGGTGCTCGGGCCGTTTGCCAGTTTTGAGACCGCAGAAACTGCTTCCCAAAGCTGGCGTCAGCAGGGTGCCCGGGCGGTTGTGGCCCATCCAGGTGAGTGGGAGGTTTGGGCGCCTTTGGGTTCTCCGGCCCCCGCCGCCGGCAAGCCCCGCTTTTGGCAGCAGCTGCAGCGGCAACGCCAGGTTTTGGTGCTGGCTTCACCCCTTGTTGCCAGGGGGGGAGATGCCAGCGCAAGCGCGGTGCTGGAGGGCACTGTGCAAATTGATGCGCCCGGTGGTTTGCGCTGGAAGGGCGGGGTTTATGCCGGTCCCTTCCGGCTGCAGGGGGATGCCTATGGCAGTTGGAGCCTGGTGGAGCAGGTGCCCTTGGAGCGTTACTTGCTGGGGGTGGTGCCCCACGAAATCGGCGCGGGGGCTCCGGCTGCGGCCCTGGAGGCCCAGGCCGTGCTGGCGCGCACCTGGGCGCTGCGCAACCAGGGGCGTTTTGCCGTAGACGGCTATCACCTGTGCGCGGATACCCAGTGCCAGGTTTATGGGGATCCCCGCGGGGCCGGCGCGGCAGTCAAGCGGGCCGTGGTCGCCACCGAATCCATGGTGCTCAGCTGGGCTGGCCAGCCAATCCATGCCGTTTACCACGCCAGCAATGGGGGTGTTTCTGCCGGCTTTGAGGAGGCCTGGGGCGGCGCTGGGTTCCCCTACATCAAGCCGGCCATTGATGCGCCCAGCTCGGGACCCCAGTCCTTAGTCCCTCGGTTTCCATTGCCCCTGGGGGGGCCTGGGGTGCACGACTTCCTGGCCCATGGCGGGGCGGCCTACGGGGCCGACCATTCCCGTTTCCGTTGGACACGCAGCCTCGATGCTGCCCAGATTGCCAAGGCTGTGGCGGCCCAAGCCCCCCAGGTGGGTCAGCCCCAACAGGTGGATGTGCTGCGGCGGGGAGCCAGTGGTCGGGTGCTGGCTTTGAAGATCGTGGGCCAAGGGGGCGAGGTGGTGCTCCATCTCGATGCCATACGGCGCACCTTGCGCCCACTGCCCAGCACGTTGTTTGTGGTCCAGAAGGTGGCTCCAGGGAAGTGGTTGTTTGAAGGCGGCGGCTTTGGCCATGGCGCCGGACTCTCCCAGGCGGGGGCGATGGACTTGGCCCAGCGGGGTTGGGGGCTGCAGCAGATCCTTCAGCACTACTACCCAGGCACCAGCCTGCAACCGCTGGCTGGTTTGCAACTGCCGCTGCCGCCGGCCTTGGAACCCTGATTTTTAGGGTTCGCTTTAGACTTTCAACACTTCATAGAAGGCGATGGCTGCGGGCGGCAGTGCCACTGAGAGTGCCCCCAAGCGTCGTCGCGGTAAGTCGGCCCTGTTTGTGGTGGGTTGCGGTTGGGCGGGCATGGCCCCCCACTGGCTTGATCCTTCGATCCGCCTGATCCCGTCCATCACCGTGGCGCTGTTGCTGGGGGGCTACATCATTCGAACGGTTTTGGCGGCAGCCCTGCGCCCCGCCAAGCAGCCATCGCAATCCACCGAAGCCAATCTCTCCCAGGGTTTGGAGGCTTGGCCATCGGTCGATGTGGTCGTGGCCGCCCGGGATGAACAGGCGGTGATTGGTCGGTTAGTGGAGCGAATGGCACTGGTGCGTTACCCAGAAGGCCTGCTCAAGTTGTGGGTGGTTGATGACGGCAGCACCGATCGCACACCGGAGGTGTTGGCGGAACTCCAGGACCGGTTTCCTTTTTTGCGTTTGCTCCGACGGGCTCCCGATGCAGGTGGGGGCAAATCCGGTGCCCTCAATGCTGTGCTTCAGCAGCTGCAGGCCAGGTGGATGTTGGTCTTGGATGCCGATGCCGATCTCCAGGGCGACACGCTTGAGCGACTCATTCCCTATGCCGAAGCGGGCCGTTGGTCGGCGGTGCAGTTGCGTAAAGCCGAGGTGAATGCCTCGGTGAATTGGCTCACCAAGTTGCAAGCCATGGAGATGGCTTTCGATGCGGTGATCCAGCAGGGCCGGCTGGCCACAGCAGGGGTCGCAGAACTGCGCGGCAATGGCCAACTGCTCCGCCTCGATGCTTTGCACAGCTGTGGTGGCTTCAATGAAGCCACGGTCACTGATGACCTGGATTTGAGTTTTCGGCTGTTGATCGACCAGCAACCCATCGGCGTCCTCTGGAATCCCCCGGTTCAGGAGGAAGCGGTGTTGGGCTTGGCAGCGCTTTGGCGCCAACGCCAGCGTTGGGCCGAGGGGGGGCTGCAGCGTTTCTTTGACTACGGGCCCCAATTGTTTTTTGGTCGCCTCAAGGCGGCGCAAAAGCTCGATCTGCTCTGCTTCTTCCTGCTCCAGTACGCCCTGCCCCTGGTGGCCATGGCCGACTTGGCGGGGGCTTTGATCACGGTCACCCGTCCAACGATTTGGCCCCTTTCGGTTGTGGCGTTTGGTCTTTCAGGGGTTTCGATCGTTGCAGGCTGCACCCGTTCCAGTGAAGGCCCGGCCCTGCCGGCGATGAATCCCCTGTCGCTGGCCCTGGGGATTGGCTACCTGGCCCATTGGTTTGTGGTGATTCCCTGGACCAGCGTCCGCATGGCCCTGCTGCCGAAGCGGCTGGTATGGGCCAAAACCTTGCATCTCGGCGAAGACAACGCTGATGGTGAGCTCACCGGCCACGACGATCTCACCGGCCACGACGATCCCGCCACGGCTTAGGCCCTGGCCAACCGGCTTAGGCCCTGGCCAACCGGGTTAGGGCTAGGTCAAGCAGGTCAAGCAGCGTCGAGGCCGACCGGATCTCCGGGCCCATCGAGCTGGCCATCCAGGGGCCCATCCATCTCAATCACTTCGCCGTTGAAAAAATCTGCCAGGCGCTTGGCCTTCTCATCGAGGGGGGCGGCACTGGTAGGGGCACGGGCAGGCGCACGGCTGGTGATGGATGTAGGTGTCGGTGCTTGAGCCGGAACGGGAGCTGGGGCTGGGGCTGAGGATGGTGGAGCTGGGGTTGGGAGTGGGGCAGCGGCCATTCGGGCCGGGCTGGCTGGAGCTGGTACCGCGGTTTTTGGCGGCTGGCCCGGCATCTCGCCACCACCTTCCAGCACCAGCTGGCGGGGACTACCCAAGGCCGAGGCCATGGCCTTTTCCAGCAGGGGCAGCCGGCTTTGCACCATGGCCATCCAGTTGCCCGCCACGGTGACCACCGCCCGGCGCTCATCGAGCCGCACCAGTTGGGCCTGCTGGGAGAGCAGCATGCGGGTAGAGGGCAGTTCCAGGCCCGCCAGGATTTGTTGCCACAGTTCGCCCAGGTTGGTTTCGCCCCTGGCGTCTGGGCTGGTTTTGAGCGGGGCTTCGGGGCTGGTTTTGGTGGTTGCTTCAGCTCTGGTGTAGACGGCCGGGTCAGGTGCCGAGGCTCCTCTCTGCCCATCTCCGCTCTGCATGGCTTGGGTGGCTACGGCCTGCGCAACGACTGGCTGGGCAGGGGCTGGTATGGCTCTGGTCGGCGGCTGGGCAGGCGCAGCAGCGGGTGCGGCCTGGAGGTGGCTTTCTGCCAGGAGGCCCAGCAGCAAGACCTCGAGCCACAGCCGGGGATTGACGCTGTGCCGCAGTTGCTGCTCGCTGCCCTTGAGCTGGGCTTGCCAGAGCAGCAACTTTGTTTTGCCGATGCCGCGGGCCAGCTCTGGCAGTTGGGGCCGGAATTGGGGGGAGAAGCTGGTGAGCTCGAGGCGGTCGGGGGCGGTGCCGGCCAGTACCAGATCCCGCAACAGACTGGCCAGACCCTGGAGCACGGCGGTGGGCTCCCGGCCCCGCTCCAGCAGGTTGCGGCAGGCCTCGAGCAGGGCCAGGGGTTCGCTGGTCGCCAGGGCAGCCGCTAATCCCAGCAACTCCTGCTCCGGTACGGCGCCGAGCAGCTCCCATACCGCTGAGGCTTCGATAGGTGCCGGCAGCAGGCTGAGTTGGTCAAGCAGGCTTTCGGCGTCCCGCAGGCCGCCTTGGGCCCGTTGGGCCACCACGTGCAGGGCTTCTGGGGTGATGCCGATCTGCTCCTGTTCGGCGATCCAAACCAGGTGCTGCTCGAGGGCTTGCAGGGGGATGCGCCGGAAGTCGAAGCGCTGGCAGCGACTCAAGATGGTGGGCAGAACCCGCTGGGGATCGGTGGTGGCCAGCACAAACACCACCCGCGGCGGCGGCTCTTCCAGGGTTTTGAGCAGGGCGTTGAAGGCAGCGGTCGAGAGCATGTGGCACTCGTCAACCACATACACCTTCCAGCGGGCCTGAACGGGCGCAAACCTGGAGCGCTCGATCAGTTCGCGGATGTTGTCGACGCCCGTGTTGGAGGCGGCGTCGATTTCGATCACATCGAGGGCATTGCCGGCCGCAATTGACGTGCAGAGTTCACAGCTGCCGCAGGGTTCAGGGGTGGGGCCCTCGGATCCGATGCAGTTGAGCGAGCGGGCCAGGATCCTGGCGCTTGAGGTTTTGCCGGTGCCGCGGGGGCCACTGAAGAGATAGGCCGGCGCAATCCGGTTTTGCAACAGGGCATTGCCCAGGGTGGCGGCAATCGCCTCCTGACCCACCAGCTGGTTGAACCGCTGGGGCCGGTATTTGTGGTGGAGGGGTTGGTACGCCGTAGGGGGCCGTGGGGCGGAAGCTTGAGGTTACGGCGGCTAGGCCGATTCCTGTTGTTCCCGCTCCAGCACGCTGGGATGGGCCAGCACCTGGGCTTTGCTGCGCGCCTCCACCAGCTCGCGCGTGATGGTGAAGGCCTTCACGTCACTGCGGGACGGCAGGTCATACATCAAATCGAGCATCAGCTCTTCGACAATGCCGCGCAGGGCCCGGGCGCCGGTTTTGCGCCGGTAGGCCTCGATCGCGATCGCTTCGACAGCCCCTGGTTCGAAGTCCAAGCGCACGTTGTCCATGCTGAGCAGGGTTTGGAACTGTTTCACCAGGGCGTCGCGGGGCTCGGTGAGGATGGCTTCTAGGGCTTGGGTATCGAGGGGTTCGAGCACGGCGCTGACGGGCAGACGGCCAATGAATTCGGGAATCAGGCCGTAGCGCACCAGGTCTTCGGGCTGCATGTGCCGCAGCACCTCAGCCGCATGGCGGTCTTTGCCGCTGCGCGGGCGGCTGGAGCCATCGGCGCTGATGAAGCCAATGGCATTGCGGCCCATCCGCTTTTGCACCACATCTTCCAGGCCCACAAAGGCGCCACCACAGATGAACAGGATCTGGCTGGTGTCGATTTGGATGCAGTCCTGATAGGGGTGCTTGCGACCGCCTTGGGGGGGCACGTTGGCCACGGTGCCCTCCAGCATCTTCAGCAGGGCCTGCTGCACCCCTTCGCCGGAGACATCCCGGGTGATCGACGGGTTCTCACTCTTGCGGGCGATTTTGTCGATTTCGTCGATATAGATGATCCCGCGCTGGGCCTGCTCCACATCCATATCCGCCTTTTGCAGCAGCCGCAGCAGGATGTTTTCCACGTCTTCGCCCACGTAGCCTGCCTCGGTGAGGCTGGTGGCATCGGCGACGGCGAAGGGCACATCGAGCATTTCGGCCAGGGTCTGGGCCAGCAGGGTTTTGCCGCAGCCGGTGGGGCCGATGAGCAAAATGTTGGACTTGTGCAGCCGCGTGGTGGTTTGGTCGGTTTCACCCTTGCCATCGCCCTGCCAGGCCAGCCGTTTGTAGTGGTTGTAGACCGCTACCGAGAGGTTTTTCTTGGCCGTGTCTTGGCCCACCACCTGGCGATCGAGGAAGGCCTTGATGGTGTGGGGCTTGGGCACCTCGGCCAGGGTGGGCGCTGGCTTGGAAATCTTCTTGGTTGGAGCCTTGCTGCGGCTGTTCTCGGCGCCACTGCGGCCAGGGGCTGGGCTGCTTTGGCCGTCGACAAGTTCCTCATCCAGGATCTCGTTGCAGAGATCAATGCACTCATCGCAGATGTAGACGCCTGGCCCTGCAATCAGCTTGCGCACCTGTTCTTGAGACTTGCTGCAGAACGAGCACTTCAGGTGGGCATCGAATTTGGCCATCGGCTAGGCGGTTCGGCGGCTGATTGGACAGGGGAGATCCCGTGGGTTCAGGATCGACCCAACCAGAAGGTTCGTCAGCCGTCCTTAAGGGTCAAATCGGAACGGTGTCAGTCACCACCCGATCGATCAAGCCGTATTCAACCGCTTCTAACGGGGAAAGGAAGTAGTCCCGATCGGTGTCTTCGGCAATTTTCTCGAGGGGTTGGCCCGTGTGTTCGGCCATCAGCCCGTTGAGGGTGTCCTTGAGAAACAGGATTTCCTTAGCCTGGATTTCGATATCAACGGCTTGCCCCTGCGCCCCGCCCAGGGGCTGGTGGATCATGATCCGGGCGTTGGGCAGGGCCAGCCGCTTGCCCTTAGTACCCCCAGACAGTAAGAAGGCCCCCATGCTGGCGGCCAGGCCATAACAAATGGTCACCACATCCGGGCCCACCTGCTGCATGGTGTCGTAGATGGCCAGGCCAGCGGTCACCGAGCCACCCGGCGAGTTGACGTAGATCTGAATGTCCTTTTCGGGGTCTTCGGCCTCGAGAAACAGCAGTTGGGCGACGAGGGAATCGGCCACGCTGTCATCGATTCCGGTGCCCAAAAAGATGATCCGTTCCCGCAGCAGGCGGGAATAGATATCAAAGGCACGATCCCCCTTGCCGGATTGCTCCACCACGGTGGGCAGTACCCCAGGGTTGTTCATGGGCCCCCAGCTGTTGTGGACAGGGTGGAAGCGCAGGGCGTTGGGCTGGGATGCGTTGATCACGCGCTGGCAATGGGGGGTCTTGGGGTCAATCTATGGGTATTGATTCAGGGCCGCGCAGGCCAGCCCTCGGATCGCGGTGGCTGGCGCCGATTTAGTCGTCAGCTTTTTTGGCTTTGGCTTTGGCTTTGGCCTCACCCTTGGTCTCGCTGGCGTCGCCATCGGCGGGGGCAGGGGCCTTCTCGGTGATGGAGCTGTTCGATTCCAGCCAGGTCAGCAGTTTTTCCTGCAGCAGATCGTCGGCAACGGCCAGGCGCACGCGCTCAGGATCGATGTTGCCCTCCTGGCTGAGACCGCGGCCGATCTCCTTGAGCTTGGCCTCGAGTTCGCCGGCCTCCAGCTCAATCTTTTCGACTTCAGCGAGGGCCTTGAGGGCCAGGCTGCGCTTGAGGCGGGTTTCGGCTTCGGGCCTGGAGGTGTCCATCAGGCTGCGCACGAGATCGGGCGTGAACAGCTTTTTCACATCCATGCCCTGTTGGGCGATTTGACCGGCGGTCTGCTCGATCAGGTTGCGGATTTCTTGCTGCACCATGGTTTCGGGCAGCTCCACCTCGAGTTCTTTGACCAGGGCTGAGAGCAAGGCGTCGTGGCGGTTGGCCTTGCCCCGCCGTTCGCTGTCGTCCTGGAGACGGGTTTCCAGGTCCGCCCGCAGCTCAGCGAGGGTTTGCTTGTCGCTGGCCTGCTGGGCGAAGGCGTCGTCGAGGGCAGGCAGTTCCCGGGTTTTGAGGTCTTTGAGGCTGATCTCAAAACGGGCTTTGCGGCCGGCGGCGTCCTCCTGGGGGTAGCTCTCGGGGAATTGGCAATCGATGGTTTTGCTGTCACCCACGGCCATGCCCATTACCCCTTCTACAAAGCCGGGGATCATGCGGCCTTCTTCCAGCTCCACTTCCATGGCGTCGCTGCTGCCACCGGTGATGGGCTCTTCGGTATCGACAAAGACCCCGCTAAAGCTGAGTACGGCCACATCAGCGGCTTGGGCCGCCCGGCCTTCGACGGGAACCAGGGTGGCCAGTTGCTTGCGGGATTGCTCAATCAGTTCATCCACCCGGGCGGGGTCATAGCTGACGCTTTCGGCTTCGGCCTTGAGGCCTTTGGTGGCCTTGAGTTTGGGGCTGGGCTCGACATCGAGCTCGAGGGTGATGGTGAGGTCGCTGCCGGGAGCAAAGCGCTCCAACACAACGTCGAAGCCTTCGCTCAGCTCGGGGCGGCTGATGGCGGCCACCTTCTCCACCTCGATGGCATCACGGAAGGCCGCATCCACCAGGTCTTCCAGGGCGGTGGCGCGGATCCGTAGGGGCCCGATCTGCTGCAGCAGCACTGGCCGGGGAACCTTGCCCTTGCGGAAGCCGGGCAATTTGATGCTGCGGCTGAGTTTCTCAACGGCGGCGTCGTAGCTGGCCTGGCTGCGCGCGCCGGGGATGGCTACCTCTAGGGCAACGCGGCTGCCGGGGCGGGCGCTGGCGGTCACCTTGAGCGGTGAGGGGGTCTGGGGGGAGCCAGCAGACTTTGCAGAGGCTTTCGCGGCAGCAGGGCTCATGGTCAGAACTATGGAGCCCAGGATCTTAGAAAGTGGCCTGGCCTCACCCCCAGACGCGTATTGTTCGGGGGGCGAAGGACGAAGGCAATAGTTCCAAATTGATTCTCTGGCCTGCCTAAGGCATCTGGGCTGCGAGTTGACCCCAGGCCTTTCGCGCCAGTCTCGGTTCAGAGCACGTTCCCCTGAACCCAGCGCCCCAAGTTTCGATTCCATTCACTAACCCTTGACCGCCACCCAGACCGCCCTAGCTCCCTCCCCAGTAACACTGCCCAACCGGCCATTGCGGGTGGCAATTCTCGGCGTCACCGGTGCGGTCGGCCAGGAGTTGTTGGCCTTGCTTGAGGAACGCCAGTTCCCCGTGGCTGAGTTGATTCCCTTGGCTTCCCCGCGCTCGGCGGGTCAAGCCCTGTGTTGGCAGGACCGGGAACTCACGATCCAGGGCGTGAGCGAAGCGTCTTTTGAAGGAGTGGATGTGGTGCTCGCCTCTGCTGGCGGCTCCGCGTCGAAGCAATGGGCCCCGATCGCGGCCAAGGCGGGTGCCTTGGTGATCGACAATTCCAGTGCCTTTCGGCTCGATCCCACGGTGCCCTTGGTGGTGCCGGAAGTGAATCCCGAAGCAGCGTTTGACCACAACGGCATCATTGCCAACCCCAACTGCACCACGATCCTGCTCACCTTGGCGTTGGCGCCCTTGGCAGCCAAGCGGGCGATCAAGCGGGTGGTGGTCAGCACCTATCAATCGGCCAGCGGTGCCGGCGCGCGGGCCATGGAGGAACTTCGCACCCTTAGCCGCACGGTTTTGGAAGGCGGAGAACCGGTGAGCGAGGTGCTGCCCCATTCCCTGGCCTTCAACCTCTTTTTGCACAACTCGCCTCTTCAGGCCAATGGTTACTGCGAAGAGGAGCTCAAAATGCTCAACGAAACCCGCAAGATCATGGGATTGCCCAATCTGCGCCTTTCGGCCACCTGCGTGCGGGTGCCGGTGCTGCGGGCCCACTCGGAAGCGGTGAACATTGAATTTGCGGAGCCCTTTCCGGTGGAAGAGGCCCGCGCCTTGCTCGCCCAGGCTGCGGGGGTGGAGTTGCTCGAAGACTTCGAGGCCAACCGCTTCCCCATGCCCACTGATGTGACGGGCCGGGATCCGGTGGCCATTGGACGCATCCGCCAGGACCTCAGCGATCCCCATGCCCTGGAGCTCTGGCTGTGCGGCGATCAGATCCGCAAGGGTGCGGCCCTCAATGCGGTGCAAATCGCTGAATTGTTGATCCAAGGCCCAGGGGCGGGGGTGGTCTCTTGAGCTCCCAGGTTCCCTTTGGCCGGGTGCTGACCGCGATGGTCACCCCCTTTGCTGCCGATGGCTCGGTGGATCTGGATCTGGCGGCCCGGTTGGCCGTGCATTTGGTGGAGCACGGCTCCGACGGCTTGGTGCTGTGCGGCACCACGGGCGAATCCCCCACCCTCAGCTGGCAGGAGCAACACGAGATCTTTGCGGCGGTCAAAGGTGCCGTGGGCAGCAGCGCCGCGTTGCTGGCGGGCAGTGGCAGCAATTGCACCGCCGAGGCGGTAGAGGCCACCCGGGAGGCGGCTTCCCTTGGGGCCGATGGCGCCCTGGTGGTGGTGCCCTATTACAACAAACCCCCCCAAGATGGGCTCGAGGCCCATTTCCGGGCGGTGGCCAAGGCGGCGCCTGGGTTGCCCTTGATGCTCTACAACATCCCTGGCCGCACCGGCACCAGCCTGGCGCCAGAAACCACGGCTCGGCTGCTCGATTGCCCGAATGTGATGAGTTTTAAGGCCGCCAGTGGCACCACCGAGGAGGTGAGTGCCTTGCGGGCCCTTTGTGGCGATCGCTTGGCGATCTACAGCGGTGATGACGCCCTCACCCTGCCGATGCTGGCCGTGGGTGCCGTGGGGGTGGTGAGTGTGGCGAGCCACATCGCTGGCCCCCAGATCAGCGCCATGGTGAAGGCCTTCTTGGCTGGCGATTTGGCTGGGGCCATCGTGCTGCATGAGCAGTTGCTGCCCCTCTGCAAGGCCCTGTTTTGCACCACCAATCCGATTCCGGTCAAAGCCGCCCTTGAGCTGAGTGGTTGGCCAGTGGGTGCTCCCCGTCTTCCTTTGCTTTCTGCCGAACCCGACGTGCGCATGCGCCTCAATTCCACCCTGGCCGCCCTGCGTCCCACGTGATGCCAAGGCTTTTCAGCTGACAGCAGTCAGCGGGTTGTCCAGTCCAGCTCCAGTTCCAAATCAAATACTGCGATCTTTCGCCCTTTCTCTATGACCAGTTCCAACGGCACCATCAACAGCGCCAAGCCCAATCAGCAACCCCACCTGCGTGTGATCCCCTTGGGGGGGCTGCATGAAATTGGCAAGAACACCTGTGTGTTCGAGTACGGCGACGACATCATGTTGGTGGATGCCGGCCTGGCCTTCCCCAGTGATGGCATGCACGGCGTCAACGTCGTGATGCCCGACACCAGCTACCTGCGCGAGAACCAGAAGCGCATCCGCGGCATGATCGTGACCCACGGTCACGAAGATCACATCGGTGGCATTGCCCACCACCTCAAGAACTTCAGCATTCCTGTGATCCATGGGCCCCGCCTGGCCCTGGCGATGCTCACCGGAAAGATGGAGGAGGCCGGTGTGATGGATCGCACCATCCTCCAAACCGTCGCCCCCCGGGACGTGGTGAAAGTGGGTCAGCACTTCTCGGTGGAGTTCATCCGCAACACCCACTCGATGGCCGACAGCTTCTCGCTGGCCATCACCACACCCGTGGGCACGGTGATCTTCACCGGTGACTTCAAGTTCGACCACACCCCCGTGGACGGCGAGTATTTCGACATGGCTCGTCTCGCCCACTACGGCGAGCAGGGGGTGTTGTGCCTGTTCAGTGATTCCACCAACTCTGAGGTGCCCGGCTTCTGCCCCCCTGAGCGTTCGGTGTTCCCCTGCCTGGATCGCCACATCTCCCAGGCTGAAGGTCGGGTGATCATCACCACCTTCGCCAGCTCCATCCATCGCGTGTCGATGATCCTGGAGTTAGCGCTGAAGAACGGCCGCAAGGTGGGCTTGCTGGGTCGCTCCATGCTCAACGTGATCGCCAAGGCCCGGGAGCTGGGCTATATGCAGGCCCCCGACGATTTGTTTGTGCCGATCAAGCAGATTCGCGACCTGCCCGACAGGGAAACCCTGCTACTCATGACCGGTAGCCAGGGTGAGCCCCTCGCTGCCCTGAGCCGCATTTCCCGTTGTGAGCACCCCCAGGTGCAGGTGAAATCCACCGACACGATTATTTTCTCGGCCAGCCCAATCCCCGGTAACACCATCTCGGTGGTGAACACGATCGACCGGTTGATGATGCTCGGCGCCAAGGTGGTGTACGGCAAGGGCGAAGGCATCCACGTGTCGGGCCATGGCTTCCAGGAAGATCAGAAGCTGATGCTGGCCCTCACCAAGCCCAAGTACTTCGTGCCCGTGCACGGTGAGCACCGCATGCTGGTCTGCCACAGCAAGACTGCCCAGTCTTTGGGTGTGCCGGCCGACAACATCCTGATCATCGACAACGGTGATGTGGTGGAGCTCACCCCCGACTCCATCCGCAAGGGTGATCCCGTGAAGGCCGGCATTGAGCTTCTCGATGCCTCCCGCAACGGCATTGTTGATGTCCGGGTGCTCAAAGAGCGCCAACAATTGGCCGAAGACGGTGTGATCACCCTGCTGGCGGTGATTAGCACCGATGGGGTGATGGCAGCTCCTCCGCGGGCGAACCTGCGGGGTGTGGTCACCACCGCCGACGCCCGCAAGCTGTCGACGTGGGCTGAGCGGGAGATCGGCTGGGTGCTCGAGAACCGCTGGGGCCAGCTGTGCCGCAATACCGGTGGCAGTGCTCCCGATGTGGACTGGGTGGGCGTGCAGCGGGAGGTTGAGGTGGGCCTGCAGCGTCGCCTGCGCCGGGAGCTCCAGGTGGAGCCATTGATCATCTGTGTGGTGCAGCCTGCTCCGGCTGGCACCCCGGCCTACAAGGGCCGCGCCGATGCCGAGCCCGACACCCGTCCGGCTCCCCGGGGTGGCCGGGATGGCGGTCGCGATGCTGGTGGCCGCCGCGATGTGGTGCGCGACAGCAGTGGCCGAGCGCCTCTGCCCCAGCGCCAGTTGGCGACCGTGGGCGCTCCAGCCGCAGCCGGTGCAGCCCCAGCCCCTGGGGTGGCCGCTGTTGCTGCTGTTCCTGCTCCCGCAGTGGCGGCGCCTGCAGTTTCGGCACCTGTGGTGAAGGCAGCGCCTGTTGAGGTGATTGAACCCGAACCCGCTGGCCGCATCCGCCGTCGCCGTTCGGCCGCTGCCGAGTGATTGGCTGATTAGTTCGGCCGGATCACCACACTCAGGAGCCCTGTGGCGAGCTCTGCGCTCTCCTTCGGGCTCAATTGGATTGGCTGGATTGGCTGGATTGGTTGGTCCATGCCTTCCGCGATTTCGGTTGGGCTTTCGCGGTTCCCGAGCCTTTCGAAGGTCTCAATGGGCGATGCAACCCCTGGTCCGGCGATTTGCTCCAGCCAAGGCATGGCATCGGCGGGGGATGGCTCCGTGGCGGCTAGGCATTGGTTGAGGCCCTCTTGGGCGATGCCAAGCAGCAGCGGCTCTGGTTGTGCCGCAAGCACCTGGCGGTAGTGCTCTGCAGCACCTCCGGCATCGTTGAAGCCGTACAGCCGGGTGTGCCCGAGCAGCAGGAGAACCCGTGATCGGAGGTCGCCAATCTCTGTCCCATCCCCCTGGGCGTCGACTTCGCCATCCATGTCTGCAAGCAGGACTGCGGCGCTGGCTTCCACCGCGGCCCAGCGCCGTTCACTGTAAAGACGCTCCAGGGCGGCGTACTGGTCGTTGGCTTGGTCAGCCATGGGCTTCAGGGGTTGGGCTCGGCATTGGGCTGGATCTTCAGGTGCAGTGTGGTGCGATCCCACTGCAGGCGCCACGGCCCGGCCAGATCGGTTTGGCCCGGGCCGTGGGCTGGGGCCAGCCGGGCTAGCAAGGTGTCGAGCGGCTCGGCCCCCAAGTCAAGCCCTGTGCTGACGGTGAGCCAGGCGTGGAGCAGGTCCCGTTGGTTGGCGGCGCTGAGGGCCATCAGCCGGCGGCGCTGGAGCTTGTGGGGATTCCCATCCTCCCGCAAGGGTTCTAGGGCGAGTTGGAGCAGCTCGCTTCTTGTGCAATCCTCCGCAGCGAGCCTTTCGGCGAGGGCATTGATTCGCCGACTGGCTCCAGGGTGGAGCGCTTCAAGGACGGGCAGCACCTCGGCTCGCACCCGATTGCGGCTGAACTGGGGGTCTTGGTTGGAAGGGTCCACCCAGATCGGCAGCTGGAGGTCTTTGCAGATTTGGGCGGTGTCCTGGCGTGAAAAGATCAGCAAAGGCCGCACGACTTGGAGGCTTTCGCCAAGCTCCCGTTGCCCGCGCAGGCTGGCCAGGCCGCGGCGGTGGCTACCCCTGGCCAAATGTAAGAGCAGGGTCTCGGCCCGATCGCTGGCGGTGTGGGCGGTCACCACATGGCTTGCCTTGAGCGATCGAGCCCGCTCGATCAGGGAGCTGTAGCGCCAGTCCCGGGCTGCGGCTTCCCGGTGGGTTGGGGCTGCCCAGCGATCGATCGAGAGCGCCAGCCCTTGACTTTGGGCCCAGACTTCCAGTTCAGAGGCCTGCTGGCCGGATTCAGCCCGCCATTGGTGGTCGCCGTGCCAGAGCTGCAGATCCCAGTGGTAGAGACGCTGGAGATCCCTTAGCAGGGCCACCAGGGCCATGGAATCTTGGCCCCCAGACAGGGCCGCGAGTACCCGCACCCCCCGCGGCAGGAGCGCCGGCTGGCGCAGCAGGTGCCGGTGCAGCCGCAGATGGTGGGGGCTCCAGCGCTCAGCCATGGCCCAGCTTGGCCAGATCGGGGCAGCTTGCAACCATGAGCGTCGCAGCAACAGAGACTGCCCGGCCTTGGATGGTGGTACGACCACTTGTCGAAGACCTCGATTTAGGGCCTGGCTTGGATCCTGGGTTGGCGCAGGCAGCTTTGCAGCGCTTGGTCGCTAGCGGCGGTTTGCAGGCTGTTGTGGTGTTTGGTTCCAGGGCGAGGGGCGCTGCCAAATTTGCTTCTGATTTGGATCTGGTGGTGCAGGGCCAGGCCGATGCGGCCTACCTGGCCCAGTCGCGCTGGCATGTGATGGGCGATGTGGCGCGCGAGGGGAGGGTGCTTTATGTCGCCGGCTGACGATGCCAGCCTCCTGCTGAGGGTGGGGTTCTACGACGCAACAGGCCGTGGAAAAACTGCTGAAGAGCTGGATCGTGTTGGCCGATCGTCGGCCACCCCGTAGCCATGAACTCGCCGAACTCGCGGTCTTGGCGGAGCTTGAGCTGCCGGCCGCAAGGCAGGTGCTCTTGGCGCAGATCGAGCAACTTTTGGATTGCTGTGCTGAGGCTGTGGACCAGCTGGCCTGAGTTGGGGCGTCTGGCCTTGCGTGGGAGAATCACCCAACTATCCCAATGGTTCTGATGTCGCGCCTCGATCGCCTGCCCAGCCAGTTGCAAGCTGCCCTGGCCGAGCACCGCTTGCTCAAGGTGATCGCTGGCCTCACCAATTTCGATGCTGCGTCTGTCGAGCGGATCAGCCGCGCCGCCGGACTCGGTGGTGCTGATTTGATCGACCTGGCCTGTGATCCCGAGCTGGTAGCCCTGGCCGCTGGGGTCTCCAGCCTGCCGATTTGCGTGAGTGCCGTAGATCCCGAGCTGTTCCCCGCCGCGGTCGCCGCAGGAGCCGCCATGGTGGAAATCGGCAACTACGACGCCTTTTATCCCCTGGGTCGGGTGTTTGATGCCGCCGAAGTGCTGGCCATCACCCGCCGCACCCGCGAGCTCCTGCCCGAGGTGGTGCTGTCGGTCACGGTGCCCCATGTCTTGCCCCTGGACCAACAGGAACAGCTCGCCATCGACCTGGTGGAGGCAGGCGCCGACCTCATCCAGACCGAAGGGGGCACCAGCGCCAAACCCTTTAGCCCGGGCACCCTTGGTTTGATCGAAAAGGCCGCTCCCACCCTGGCCGCCACCCACGCGATTGGTCGGGCCCTGACCGATGCAGGTCACCAGACCCCCGTGCTCTGTGCCTCCGGCCTGTCTTCCGTGACCGTGCCCATGGCGATTGCGGCCGGTGCGGCCGGTGTGGGCGTTGGTTCCGCTGTGAACCGCCTCTCTGATCCGTTGGCGATGGTGGCCGTGGTTCGCGGCCTGAGGGAGGCCTTGGGCAACCCAGTGGCCACCAGCTTGAACGCCAACCTCGGCGCCTAAATCCCAGGTTGGCGGTTCCTACGGCCCCAGCCCAACCCAGGGCAGCGCGAGAATGGCTGTCATGGTCCCTTTCCAGCTCCACGCCCCCTACGAACCCAAGGGAGATCAGCCCACAGCCATCAAGGCGATGGTTGCGGGGGTTGATGGGGGCGAGCGCTACCAAACCCTGCTCGGGGCAACAGGCACGGGGAAAACGTTTTCGATCGCCAATGTGATCGCCCAGACCGGGCGCCCCACCTTGGTGCTGGCCCACAACAAAACCTTGGCGGCCCAGCTCTGCAATGAGCTGCGGGAATTTTTCCCGAATAACGCGGTCGAATATTTCATTTCCTATTACGACTATTACCAGCCGGAGGCCTATGTGCCGGTCTCGGATACCTACATCGCCAAAACCGCGTCGATCAACGAAGAGATCGACATGCTGCGCCACTCGGCAACTCGATCGTTGTTTGAGCGCCGCGATGTGATCGTGGTGGCGTCGATCAGCTGCATCTACGGCCTGGGCATTCCAAGCGAATACCTCAAGGCAGCTGTCAAATTTCAAGTGGGCGACACCCTCAACCTGCGGGCTTCCCTGCGGGAGTTGGTCGACAACCAATATGCCCGCAACGATGTGGAGATTGCCAGGGGCCGATTCCGGGTGCGGGGGGATGTCCTGGAGATCGGCCCTGCCTATGAAGATCGGCTGGTGCGGATCGAACTGTTTGGCGATGAGGTAGAGGCGATTCGCTACGTGGACCCCACCACCGGTGAGATTCTCCAGAGCCTTGAAAGCATCAACATCTACCCGGCCAAACACTTTGTGACGCCCAAGGATCGCTTAGAAGATGCGATCAAGGCCATCCGTGGGGAGCTGCGGGAACGGCTGGATTTGCTCAATGGCGAGGGCCGGCTTTTGGAGGCCCAGCGCCTCGAGCAGCGCACCACCTACGACCTCGAGATGCTCGACCAGGTGGGCTATTGCAACGGGGTGGAGAACTACGCCCGCCATCTCTCCGGTCGGCCTGCAGGTACTCCACCGGAATGCCTGATCGACTACTTCCCCGACGACTGGCTGTTGGTGGTGGATGAGAGCCATGTGACCTGCTCCCAGCTGCAGGCCATGTACAACGGCGATCAATCCCGCAAGCAGGTGCTGATTGAACACGGCTTTCGCCTGCCCAGCGCCGCTGACAACAGGCCGTTAAAAGGGTCGGAGTTTTGGGAGAAGGCCACCCAGACCATCTTTGTAAGTGCGACCCCAGGCAACTGGGAACTAGAGCAAAGCCACGGCCAGGTGGTGCAGCAGGTGATTCGGCCCACGGGAGTGCTCGATCCGATCGTGGAGGTGCGCCCCACGGAAGGCCAGGTGGATGATCTGCTGGGCGAGATTCGTATCCGGGCCGATAAAAACGAGCGGGTGATCATCACTACGCTCACCAAGCGCATGGCCGAAGATCTCACCGATTATCTGGCTGAGAATGGGGTGCGGGTGCGCTACTTGCACTCCGAGATCCACTCGATTGAGCGGATCGAAATCATCCAAGACCTGCGCAATGGCGAGTACGACGTGCTGGTGGGGGTGAATTTGCTGCGGGAAGGCCTTGACCTGCCCGAGGTGTCGTTGGTGGCGATTCTCGACGCCGATAAGGAAGGCTTTCTGCGGGCTGAGCGCTCCTTGATCCAAACGATTGGCCGGGCGGCCCGCCACGTGGAGGGGGTGGCCCTGCTGTATGCCGACAACCTCACCGATTCGATGGTCAAGGCGATTTCCGAAACCGAGCGCCGCCGGGCCATCCAGCACGCCTACAACGTGAAGCACGGCATCACGCCCACTCCCGCGGGTAAGCGGGCGGGCAATTCGATTTTGTCGTCCTTGGAGGTGACCCGCCGCCTCAGCGATGACCAGCTTGAGCAGGCCACCAAGCAGGCGATCGACGAGTCGGGCGATTACCAAGTGCCCTTGGATTCCCTGCCCGAGCTGATCACCCAGCTCGAAGACAAAATGAAAGTGGCGGCTAAAAATCTTGAATTTGAAGAGGCCGCCAACCTGCGCGATCGCATCAAAAAGCTTCGCCAGAAACTGGTGCGCCGCACTTAAGCCGGGGCTTCGGTGCCGTGGGCCCGGTGCAGGGTGTTGCCGCCGAGCCGAAAGGCCCCATGCACCACTTGCAGCGCCTGGACGCCCAGGTTTTCAGGAACAACGCAACTGGTGCGGATTTCACTGGTGGCGATCAGCTCGATGTTGATGCCCGCATCGGCCAAGGCCCGGAACATCCGGGCGGCCGTGCCGGGGGTGCAGGGCATGCCCGACCCCACGGCGCTGACCCGGGCGATGGCCGCTCCCTGTTCGAAGTGGGCTCCGGGCCACTGCTTCAGCAGGGCGTTGAGCACCTGGTCAGCCTTGCCTAAATCTCCCTTGTGCAGGGTGAAGCTCATGTCGCGGCTGAGGGCCTGGCCTGCTCCGTGGGTGCGTTCGGATTGGACGATGGCGTCGAGGCTGATGCCCGCATCGGCCAGGGCGCGGCACACCGCTGCTGCGGTGCCGGGGCGATCGGGGAGCTTGCGCACACTCACCTGAGCCTGATCCAGATCCAGAGCCACACCGCGGACGGCCGGTTCATCGGCGCTCGCAGATGTGGTTTGACGGTTGAGTTGTTGGTCTGTCAGCTCAAACACCTCGGCGGCAGCCCGCAGGGCCTTGGTGCCTTGATGGCCCGCCATCAGGCAACTCACCTTCACTTCGCTGGTGGCGATCAGGCGCAGGTTGATGCCCGCCTTCGCCAGGGTGTCGAAGAGTTTGGCGGCCACCCCTGGCCGACCCAGGATGCCGGCGCCCGAGATGCTCAGCTTGGCCATGCCCCCCTCGGCCCTGAGCTGGGCTCCGCCGGTCCCCAAATCGGCGCCGAGCTCCGCCAGAACCTCGAGGCAGACCAGCTGGGCCTGATCCAGTTCGGCCTCATCGAGGGTGAAGGCAATGTCGTTGGTGAACCTGCCGTTGTCTGATCCTTCATGGGTGGCCTGCACGATCAGATCCACGTTCAAACCGGCCTTGCCGAGGGCTTCAAACAGCTGGGCTGCAATGCCCGGTTGATCGGGTACGTGGGTGAGGGCTACCACGGCTTGTGCTGGTTCCAGCTCGGCCCCATCCACGGGCTTGCCCAGTTCCAGGCCGCCGTGGCCGATGGGCCGCCCCTTGCTGCTGGTCAACAGGGTTCCCGGTTCGTCGCTCCAGCTGGAGCGCACCACCAGGGGGACACCGTAGTTGCGGGCAATCTCCACGGCCCGTGGGTGCAGCACGGAGGCGCCCAGGCTGGCCAGTTCGAGCATTTCGTCGCAGCTCACCTGGTCCATCAATTGGGCATCCGCCACCTTGCGGGGATCGGTGGTGAGCACCCCAGGCACATCGGTGAAAATCTCACAGGCCTGGGCTCCAAGGGCTGCAGCCAGGGCAACAGCAGAGGTGTCGGAGCCGCCCCTGCCCAAGGTGGTGAT
Organism: Synechococcus sp. UW140; assembly: GCA_943373125.1. GTDB lineage: Bacteria > Cyanobacteriota > Cyanobacteriia > PCC-6307 > Cyanobiaceae > Cyanobium_A. The sequence goes on along the minus strand of CALSBG010000005.1, from coordinate 45,261 downwards.
TTCGGGGGTGCCGGCGGCGCCGGAGCTGGTGCCCTGGAAGCCGGCCACCACCACCACGAAGCCTTCCTCGAGCAGGCGTTGTAGCCGTTCGGTGCGGATTTCCAGGATGCGGGCCCGGCCATGGGCGGATTCGGTAATGATCCCGGCCTGGGTGCCGGTCATCGAAACGGCAGGAACCCCCTCGGCATGGAGGGCCATCGCTAGCAGGGAAATGGACACCTGTTCGCCCGTGGCCAGCAACATGTCCATTTCCCGTTGGGGCGGGTTGGGGTTGATGGTGGCAGCGAGTCCGCTGAGTTCATCGGTGGTGTGCCCCATCGCCGACACCACGATCACCAGGTCGTTGCCCTCTTCGCGGCAGCGGTAGATGCGCTTTGCTACGGCCTGGATGCGCTCGACGTTTGCCACCGAGGTTCCGCCAAACTTCTGAACCAGCAGGGCCATGGCAACCGATCGCCGAAGCGCTCGCGCGGGAAAGCTCAATTATTCACCGAGCCCCCCTAGCGCTCGGCTGGTGCCAATAAAAAGCCATCGCGGAAGGCATCCCGGCCGTCGGCTCCGCGCTTCAAGGCGGCTTCCACCTCCAGCAGCTGTCCCAACAGCTTGAGGAAGTGCTCGGACTGTTTGCCGCGGATTTGTTTGCGCATCACATAGATGCGTTTGGGGTTGCCGATGCCAGCGGCCTTGGCGATCACGGCGACGTCTTGCTCACCTTGCTTCTCTAGGAGGCTCACCCAAAGCCAGCCGCGGATTTGGCTGGAGAGGGCCGCCACGATCCGTAGGGCTGGTTCATTGGCTTCCAGCAGGGCATCCACCAGGGCAATCGCATCCGCTGGTTTGCCAGCGAGCAGGGCATCGCCCACGGCCAGGCTGTTGGTGGCGTGGCTTCCCACAAGGGCTGCAACCACTGCGGCCGTGATTGTGTGGGCTTGGCCCTGGGCATCCGTGCCGGCATGGATGGAGAGTTTCTCCAGTTCGCTGGCTAGCCGGGTGCTGTCGCTTCCGATGGCCTCCGACAGGGCTTCGGTCGCCGCTGGCTCTAATCGGAGCCCGAGCGCTTGGGCAGTGCGCTGCACCAGCGCCACTTGGCCGGCCCCATCCCAGATGCTGGGCAAGGCAAAGCTGGCCTCGCAGGCTTGGCCAGCTTTCACAAGTTTTTGCAACGCCTTGGTGGTGCGCAGGCGGGCGTCGGGTTTGCCGGGATTCACCAGCAGCAGATGGCAGGTTTCTGGCAGCACATCCAGGCTGCTTTCCAGTTGCTCGGCCAATTCCGCCGGGCATTGGTTGCAAAAGGGGCTGCGCTGGAGGATCACTACCCGGGCTCCCGATCCCAATGGGGGTGTTCGGGCTTCAGCGAGCGCCTGGGCTGCCTGGCCGGCGTCGTTGCCATCGAGTCGGCTGAGGTTGATGCTGCCCCAGGCCGGATCGATCAGCTTGTCAATCAGGGCCTCGATGGCCCGGTTGCGGGCGGCCTCATCGTCGCCCCAATAGAGGTGGAAGGGCATGGGGTTAGGTGGGCATGACCAGCCAAAGTCTGGTGGCCGGTGCAGCCTGTCGCCATGGCCCAGAGCGAAACGAGCCAGCGGGGGATCGACCATCCGATTTTCAGCGAGAGCGTGCGGCGGATTCGCGCTTGGCTGGAGCCCACCGGGATTTTTCAGGGGCTGAGCCCCCTAGAGCAGGAGCTGTTGGAGCGCCTGGTGCACAGCAGTGGCGATTTGGAGTTGGCGCCCCTGGTGGCCTGGAGTGCCCAGGCTTGTGCGCTCGGGGCGGCTGCGGTAGCCCAAGGTGCGGTGATTCTGACCGATACGGCCATGGCAGTGGCAGCGGTGGCTCCCATGGCCCGGCGCACCTTCGCCAATCCGGTGCACACCCTGTTGGAGTGGGCGCCGCCCACCGTGCCCAAGGGGGCCCCAGCTTTTGAAACCCGCAGCTCCCTGGGCATGGCTGCGGCCCTAAAAGCCCTGGGAGGCCAAGCCCAGGGCGCTCGCCCCTTGGTGGTGCTGATTGGAAGTGCCCCCACGGCCCTTGAAACCCTGCTGGATTTGGTGGCCGCCGGCTCCTGTCCCGCGCCGGCGTTGGTGATTGGCATGCCCGTGGGGTTTGTGGGGGTGGCTGAGAGTAAGCGGCACCTGGCGGAGAGTGGCCTGGTGCACCTGCGGCTTGAGGGCCCTAAGGGCGGGGCTGGTTTGGTGGCGGCCGCCTGCAATGCCCTGTTGCGAAGGGCCTGGCTTGAAGCTGCCTAGGCGGCCCCCCGGCTCAACCCCCCGGCCATCTTGCCCATGCCCACGGCCACATGGCTGTTGGCCTCAATGCGGCCCAGGACCTGGCGGGCCCGCAGCACCACCGAAGGCGGCACCCCGGCCAAACGGGCGGCTTCGATGCCATAGCTGCGGTTCGCACCTCCGGGGGCGACTCGGTGCAGGAACACCAGGCTTTCGCCGGATTCTTCCACCAGCACCTGGGCGTTGGCCACGTTGGGTAGGAGATCGGCGAGTTCGTTGAGTTCGTGGTAGTGGGTGGCAAACACGCTGCGGGCCCTGATGCCCTGGCCATCGGCGGCCGCCAGGTGCTCGGCCACGGCCCAGGCGATCGAGAGCCCATCGAAGGTGGCGGTACCCCGGCCAATCTCATCGAGCAGCACCAGGGAGCGTTCCGTGGCGTGGTGAAGGATGTTGGCGGTTTCGGCCATTTCCACCATGAAGGTGGATTGGCCTGAGCTGAGGTCGTCGCCGGCGCCGACCCGGGTGAAGATCCGATCGGCAACACCAAGCCGGGCCGACTTGGCGGGGATCCAGCTGCCCATTTGGGCCATCAACTGCAGCAGGCCTGCCTGCCGCAAATAACAGCTCTTGCCGCTGGCGTTGGGCCCCGTGAGCACCAGCAGGTCTGGGGTGCCATTGCCGCCGAGGGCCAGATCGTTGGGGGTGAAGGCTTCCTCCACCAGCAACTGCTCGACCACTGGGTGGCGGCCCGCCTCAATCACCAGCTCGCGGCTGTCCGTGATCTCTGGGCAGCAGTAGCCCCCGGTGGCGGCCACATCGGCGAGGGAGGCCATTGCATCCAGCTCGGCCACCAGCCGAGCAGCCACCCGAATCGGTGCGGCCTGGGTTCCTACTTCCGAGCGCAGCAGGCAAAACAGCTCGTATTCCCGTTGGGCGGTCTGGGCTTTGAGCTGCAGGATCTTGCCTTCCCTGGCCTTGAGCTCGGGGGTGACAAAGCGCTCCTCATTGGCCAGGGTCTGGCGGCGGATCCAGTGGTCGGGCACGGCTGCCGATTTGGCCCGGCTCACCGCCAGGAAGTAGCCAAAGGTGCGGTGGTATTGGAGTTTGAGGGTGGGGATGCCGCTGGCTTGGCGCTCCAGCGCTTCCTGGCCGCGCAGCCAAGCCTCTTGGTCGTCGAGTTGGTTGCGTAGGCCATCGAGTTGGGGATCGACACCGTCGTGGATCAGGCCCCCTTCGCTGATGGTGAGGGGGGGTGTGTCGAGCAGGTTGTGGCGCAGCAGGGCCGCGATCGTTTCCAGCTCGGGCCAGGGATGGGCCAGGGCTTGCAGGGGTTGGCTGGTGCCCTGGGCGAGCAGGGCTGCCAAGTGGGGCAGGCGCTCGAGGCCATCGGCCAGGGCCACCAGATCCCGGGCTGAGGCGCTGCCGGCCCCAGCCCGCCCTGCGAGGCGCTCGAGATCCCCCATGGGCCGCAGCAAACGCCGCACCCCAAGTCGTAGGGGCCGCTGGACCACCAGTTCTCCCACGCCAGCCTGGCGCTCGAGAATGGCGCTGCGCTCCACCAGGGGAGCTTCCACCCAGCGCCTCAGGCAGCGGCCCCCCATGGCGGTGTGGGTGCGATCGAGGGCCCAGAGCAAGGAGCCCTGGCTTGTTCCCGCTGTTTGAGTTTTGGTGAGCTCCAGGTTGCGACGGGTTTGGGCATCAAGGATCAACAGATCCCCCTCGTGCCAGGTGGTGGGTAAATCGAGGGGAACTTGGCCCTCCTGGGTGGCATCGAGGTAGGCCACCAGGCCCCCGGCCGCCCGCATCGCCAAGGGAACAGCCTGGAGCCCAAGTCCATCGAGGCTGGCCAGGCCAAAGCGGCTTTTGAGGGTGGCGCTGGCTTCTGGGGCTTCAAAAGGGGTGCGGGGTGGGGTCGTCAGGTGCAGACCATCGGGGCACCAGGGGGGCTTGCCAGTCCCTGGACCTTGGGAACTGGCGCCGCCTTCCGCCGCGGGCCACAGCACTTCGGCCGCTTCCACCTGCAGTAGCTCTTGGTGCAACAGATCGCTGCCCTGGCTCTCGGTGACCTGAAATTCGCCCGTGCTCACATCCGCCACGGCCAGCCCCCAGCGGGTCCCATTACCCTCGGCGCTTAAAACCACGGCGCAGAGCCAGTTGTTGCGCCTGGCGGAGAGCATCTCGTCTTCCAGCACCGTGCCCGGGGTGAGCACCCGGGTGATGCCCCGCTTGAGCAGTTCTCCCTTGGCAGGCCCCTTCGCCGCTGCCGTCTCGAGTTGGTCGCAGAGGGCCACGCTCAAGCCGCGGCGCACCAGTTCGGCGCAATAGCGCTCGGCGGCGTGGTGGGGAATGCCCGCCATCGGCACCCGGCCCATGGCCTTGCCGGCTTCCTTGCCGGTCAGGGTGAGCTCGAGGAGCCGGGAGAGGGAAATGGCGTCTTCAAAAAAGCATTCAAAAAAGTCGCCTAAGCGATAGAGCAGGACCCGCTCGGGATGGGCGGCCTTGAGCTCCACGTAGTGGCGCAGCATCGGTGTGAGCTGCTCCGGGTTTACCAGCCTGTGGTGGTGCCAGGCGGGCAGATCGGAGCTGGCGTCTTGGCCTGCTGCGTGGTCGCCTGGGTCTTGGCCGTTCTCTCGGCCTTCCCCTTGGCTTGGGAAGGGCTCGCTTTGCCCTGGCTCGTTCGCTGCCCTGGCTTGCCGCTGCCTTGGTCGGTTGGTGGCATCGGCTTCAAGGGCGGCAGTGGCGAGGGCAGCTTCATCAAGGCCCGAGCCATCGAGATCGCCCAGGTATCCCAGCGTGGTGCCAGTGGTTTTGGTTTGGGTTGGGGTCTGGGGCTTGGTCGCTTCCGGCACGCCAAACAGACTTCCCTGGAGGGCCAGCTCAGGCTGCTGCTCGGCAGGCGCGGCCACGGCTGGGGGGCATCAAGGGGCTGATCGTAAGGGCATTGGTGGGCGGGTCTTTGGCTGGAACCCCCACAACTTGTGAAGGAAGCCCCCACCAGTGGCCAACAGAGCCAGGAGGTCGTGTAAGAATCCGCCAACTGCCTGATTTGGCCCCTGGCCACTCGCCGCACCCACCATGCAGATCCTGAACACCCTCACCGTTTTGGCCCTGGTGGTGATGTCGTTTGCCTTGATTGTGGCGGTGCCGGTGCTCTACGCCAGCAGCGAAGATTCCGGCCGCTCCAACCGCCTGATCTTGCTCGGAGGCATCGCCTGGGTGGCCCTGGTACTGCTCAACTGGGGCGTCAGCTTCTTTGTGGTTTAAGAGGCTGCTGAAAAAGTAAGTAAAATCAGAGCTTTTGAACGGTTTGTTTCTGCTGGCCACGCATCCATTCAGGGCCGTTGCCCTTTTCTTCGACAGCTGGCTATTTTTTTAGCCGCCTCTCCAGGGCGGGCCCAGTTTTCCACGGGTCGCTTGATCCCAGCCCAAAGGCTTTCTCACCGGCCTGCGTAGGCTGAGCCCATCGATGCAGCCAAGACGTGGCGACCTTTGAAGGACGGTTTACGGAGGCGGCCAGCCTGCGGATCGGCGTGGTGGTGGCCCGCTTCAACGATTTGGTAACAGCCAAGCTCCTGAGTGGCTGCCTCGATTGCCTATCGCGCCATGGCATCGACACCGGCGAAGCCAGCAGCCAGCTGGATGTGGCTTGGGTGCCCGGCAGCTTTGAGATTCCCCTGGTGGCCCAGCGGATGGCTGCTAGCGGCCGTTATCACGTGGTGATCACCCTGGGTGCTGTGATCCGCGGCGATACCCCCCATTTCGATGTGGTGGTGGCCGAGGTGAGCAAGGGGGTGGCAGCCGTATCCCGCGATAGCGGCGTGCCAGTGATTTTTGGGGTGCTCACCACCGACACCATGCAGCAGGCCCTGGAGCGGGCCGGCATCAAGAGCAACCTGGGCTGGAGCTACGGGATGCAGGCCCTCGAGATGGGCAGCCTGATGAACGCCCTGCCCTTACGAGCCCAGTGAGCCGAAAGGGGATCATCCTGGCCGGAGGTAGCGGCACTCGCCTCCATCCGATCACCCAGGCGGTGAGCAAACAGCTCCTGCCGGTGTACGACAAACCGATGATTTATTACCCCCTCAGCACCTTGATGCTGGCGGGGATTCGGGAGGTGCTGATCATCACCACCCCGGTGGACCAACCCGCCTTTCAACGGCTGCTTGGCGATGGATCGGCCTGGGGAATGGAGATTTCCTATGCGGTGCAGCCCAGCCCCGATGGCCTGGCCCAGGCTTTTTTGATTGGGGCCGATTTTCTTGCTGGTGCGCCGGCGGCCTTGGTGCTGGGCGATAACCTCTTCCATGGCCATGACCTCTCACCCCAGTTGCAGGGCCTCAATGGGGGGCTGGCAGGGGCCACGGTGTTTGCCTATGGCGTGCGCGATCCCGAGCGCTACGGGGTAGTGGAGTTCGATGGCGATGGCAAGGTGCTGAGCCTGGAAGAAAAGCCGGCCAAACCCAAGAGTCGCTACGCCGTGACAGGCCTCTATTTTTACGACGCCTCGGTGGTGGAGCGGGCCAGGTGCGTGCAGCCTTCTGATCGGGGAGAACTGGAGATCACCGATCTGAATCGCCAGTATTTGGATGAAGGGTTGCTTCAGGTGGAATTGATGGGCCGCGGCATGGCCTGGCTGGATACGGGCACCTGCGATTCCCTGCACGAAGCGGGCAGTTATATCCGCACCCTCGAGCACCGCCAGGGTCTCAAGGTGGGCTGCCCCGAGGAAGTGGCCTGGCGGATGGGCTGGATTGCCGGATCCGAGCTGGAAGCCCTAGCTGCGCCGCTGCGCAAGAGTGGCTACGGCGATTACCTGCTGCAATTGCTGGAGTTGGCTTAATGCAGGCCGAAGCCCTAAGGACCAGCGCCGGTACCCCACTGGCGGGCGATCGCCACCAGTCGCCCTTGCTGCTCACCCCACGGCTGTTTGGTGATGGGCGGGGTTTTTTCTTTGAGAGCTGGAACCAGCGCAGCTTTGCCTCGGCCCTTGGCTTGCCTGTGGAGCAAGCCCCGGCGTTTGTGCAAGACAACCACTCCCGCTCCAGCCGGGGAGTTCTGCGGGGCCTTCATTACCAACTGCCGCCCCATCCCCAGGGAAAGTTGGTGCGGTGCATCCTTGGGGAGATCTTTGATGTCGCGGTGGACATCCGCCGCAGTTCGCCCACCTTTGGCCAATGGGTGGGGGCGCTGCTGAGCAGCGAAAACCACCAGCAGCTGTGGGTGCCAGAGGGTTTTGCCCACGGTTTTCTCACCCTCACTGAGCACGCAGAAGTGCTCTACAAGACCACTAATTTTTGGAGCCAAGAGTGCGAGCGGGCAATTCGCTGGGATGACCCGCAGGTGGCCATTGCCTGGTCGCTGGATTCCCTTGGGGGGATCGCACCGCTGCTAGCTGGGAAAGATGCTGGTGCCCCCTGGTTGGCGGATGCCCAAGCTGCGGACCTCTTCCGATGAATGCCTGCAGCCTGCGCGTCGTGGTGACCGGAGCTGCGGGGCAGTTGGGCCAGGCGCTGCAAGCCTCGGCGCCCCAGGGCATGGAGCTCATCGCGTTAACGCGCCAAGGGTTAGATCTGGCCGATGCCAAGGCCTGCGCCAGCCTTGTGCGTGAGCTGAAGCCCGATTGGGTGCTGAATGCTGGGGCTTACACGGCCGTGGATCGCGCTGAGAGCGAGCCGGAACTGGCCCAAGCCGTGAACGCTGGAGCACCGGCGGCCTTTGCAGAAGCCCTTGCCGAAACCGGGGGCCGGCTGCTGCAGGTGAGCACGGATTTTGTGTTTGCTGGTCAGCAAGGCTCCCCCTACAGGCCCGATCAACCTGTCCAACCCTTAGGGGTCTATGGCGCCAGTAAGGCGGCCGGAGAGCAGGCAGCCCTGGCCCTGCCGGGCGGCCGGGTGCTGCGAACGAGCTGGGTCTATGGCCCGGTGGGCAAAAACTTCTGCCTCACGATGTTGCGGCTTCATGCCCTCAAGGCTGCTGTTGGTGAACCCCTGGGGGTGGTGGCTGATCAGGTGGGGTGTCCCACTGCCACCCCTGCCTTGGCGGCGGCCTGTTGGCAGGCCCTGGGCATCGGCGCGTCCCCCGATGAGCCCCGATCTGAACAGCCGCGGATCCTGCACCACAGCGATGCTGGGGCAGCAAGCTGGTACGACTTCGCCTTGGCGATTGGTGAATTGGGTGTGATCAGCGGCCTATTGGAACGGGCAGCCCAGGTGATTCCGATCAGCACCGCCGATTACCCCACCCCGGCCCAGAGGCCGGCCTATTCCCTGCTCGACTGCACGTTGAGTCGGGCAGCCCTGGGGCTCAAGCCCATCCACTGGCGAGCTGCCCTGGCCCAGGTGCTCGCCAGCCTGGGGTGAGTGGGCTCCATCGATTCCGCTTTTGTCCATCCTGTGATGACCGATCTGATGCCTGATCCGATCACCGATCTGCCCGCCCTGCTGGGCCAAAGGCGCCGCATCCTGGTGACCGGCGGTGCGGGTTTTATCGGTGGTGCCGTAGTGCGCCGCTTGTTGGGCCAAAGCAGTGCGGTGGTCTTCAACCTGGATCGCTGCGGCTATGCCAGTGACCTCACAAGCATCAAGTCGCTGGCGCAGGCCGCCGAGCGCCATACCTTGCTCAGGGTCGATCTCGCCGATGCGACGGCCGCCGCCGCCGCGGTGCGCCAGGCCGATCCAGATCTGGTGATGCACTTGGCCGCTGAAAGCCATGTGGACCGCTCAATCGATGGCCCAGGGGCCTTCATTGAAAGCAATGTGACAGGCACGTTCAACTTGCTCCAGGCGGTACGGGCCCATTGGGAAGGATTGACTGGTGAACGGCGCGAGGGTTTTCGCTTTCACCACATCAGTACCGATGAGGTGTTTGGTTCCCTGGGCGAAACGGGCCGTTTCGGTGAAACCACCCCCTACGACCCCCGCTCGCCCTACTCGGCCAGCAAGGCCGCCAGCGACCACCTGGTGAACGCCTGGCACCACACCTACGGCCTGCCGGTGGTGCTTACGAATTGCTCCAACAATTACGGCCCCTGGCAGTTCCCAGAGAAGTTGATCCCGGTGGTGATCCTTAAGGCGGTGGCCGGCGAGCCGATACCGCTTTACGGCGATGGGGCCAATGTGCGCGATTGGCTCTTCGTGGAAGACCACGTCGAGGCCCTGCTCCTGGCGGCAACCCTGGGGACCGTGGGCGAGAGCTATTGCGTGGGGGGCCATGGAGAACGGTCCAACAAGCAGGTGGTGGAGGCGATCTGCGCCCTGCTCGATCAGCGGCTGCCGGCTGGAGCCCCCCATGCCCGGCTGATCACCCCCGTGGCAGATCGGCCTGGCCACGATCGGCGTTATGCGATTGATCCCACCAAGATCAGCACCGAGCTGGGCTGGCAGCCGCGCCACGATGTTGAGCAGGGTTTGGCGGCCACGGTCGACTGGTACCTGGACCATCTGCCTTGGTGCCAGACGGTGTGCGCGCGTGCCGGCTACCAGGGCGAGCGGATTGGCGTCGCAGTGATTTGACCGAGGGCACCCCCGTGGTGCAAGCTCAAGGGGTCGGCAAAGAACGTCTGTTCAGGCCGGCATGCGGATGTAGCTCAGTGGTAGAGCATCTCCTTGCCAAGGAGAGGGTCGAGAGTTCGAATCTCTTCATCCGCTTGATTCAATCCCGTCTTTCCCAAAGGGCAATCAATCAACTGCTTTTGCGCAGCATCAGTTGCTGATTCCCCATGGGTTCAAAGCCCAATTGGCTGTAGAAGCCTGAGCTGTTGGTGGTCATCAGATAGGTGCGCTCCACGTGTCTCAGGGCTGGGGCCAGCAGCAGGGTTTCCACGATGCGGCGGCCAAGCCCTTGACCCTGGTGGTTGCTATCCACCACCACATCCCAAAGCACGGCCCGATAGAGGCCGTCGCTGGTGGCCCGGCCGAAGCCGATTAAGGCCCCACCCTCCCAACTGCTGACGACGGCTTGGCTCCCCTGAAGCATCTGCCTGAGGGCTTTGCGGCTCCGACCCTGGGCCCAAAAGCTGTGCCCATCTAACAACTGCTGCAGCTGGCGAAGGCCCCTTGGTTGTAGCTGTAGACGCCAAGCCCCAGGCCCATGGCAGACCACCGAGATGGCTTCAGCGTTAGCCATGGCATCCCTGATCAAGGTCCATACCCTGCATCGTCATTATTCTGCCCGGCCGGAATCCGGCTTCAGTAGGCTGCTGATACAGGTTTGGTAGGCCGTTTTCCCATGCTCAAGCTGCTGCTGGGTGATCCCAATGCCCGCAAGCTGAAGCGCTACCAGCCCCTGGTCTCCGACATCAACCTGCTGGAGGAGGAGATCGCTCCCCTCAGCGATGAGGAGCTGCGCGGGCTCACTAGTGAATTTCGCCAGAAGCTGGCGAATGGCGCCGCAGCGGGCGGCAGTGCCGCGGCGAGCGCAACCCGCGAGAAGGCCCTACTCGATGAGTTGCTGCCCCAGGCCTTTGCCGTGGTGCGTGAGGCCGGCAAGCGAGTGCTGGGCATGCGCCACTTCGATGTGCAGTTGATTGGCGGCATGGTGCTGCATGAGGGCCAGATTGCCGAGATGAAAACCGGCGAGGGTAAAACCCTGGTGGCCACCCTGCCGGCCTACCTCAATGCCCTCACGGGCCGGGGCGTGCACGTGGTCACGGTGAACGACTATCTGGCCCGGCGGGACGCCGAGTGGATGGGCCAGGTGCATCGCTTTTTGGGCCTCTCGGTGGGCCTGATCCAGCAGGACATGTCTCCGCCGGAGCGGCGCCGCAATTACGGCTGCGACATCACCTACGCCACCAACTCTGAGCTGGGCTTTGATTACCTGCGCGACAACATGGCGAATGACATCGCCGAGGTGGTGCAGCGTGATCCCTACTTCTGTGTGATCGACGAGGTCGATTCCATCTTGATTGATGAAGCTCGCACGCCCTTAATCATTTCAGGCCAGGTGGAGCGGCCCCAGGAGAAGTACCGCCGGGCAGCGGAAGTGGCAGCCCAGCTGGATCGGGCCGATGAGCTGGGCAAAGACGGCATAGACCCTGAGGGCGACTACGAAGTTGATGAGAAGCAGCGCAATGTGACTCTCACCGATGAGGGCTATGGCAAGGCTGAGCAGATCCTGGGTGTGGCCGATTTGTTCAACCCCGAAGATCCCTGGGCCCACTACATCAACAATGCTCTCAAGGCCAAGGAGCTGTTCATCAAGGATGTCAACTACATCGTGCGTGGCACTGATGCTGTGATCGTGGATGAATTCACAGGCCGGGTGATGCCAGGCCGACGCTGGAGTGATGGCCAGCACCAGGCCATTGAGGCCAAGGAAGAGCTGGTGATCCAGCCCGAGACCCAAACCCTTGCCTCGATCACCTACCAAAACTTCTTCCTGCTCTATCCACGCCTGGCCGGCATGACCGGCACGGCTAAAACCGAGGAGGTCGAATTCGAGAAAACTTATAAGCTTGAGGTCACGATCGTGCCCACCAACCGGGTGCGCTCCCGCTCCGATTGGACCGACCAGGTTTACAAAACAGAGCCGGCCAAATGGCAGGCCGTGGCCAATGAAACGGCCGCCATCCACAAGGAAGGCCGGCCGGTTTTGGTGGGTACCACCAGCGTGGAGAAATCAGAGCTGCTCTCTGCCCTTTTGGCCGAGCAGCGAATCCCCCACAACCTGCTCAATGCCAAGCCGGAAAATGTGGAGCGGGAAGCCGAGATCGTGGCCCAGGCCGGTCGGGCCGGTGCGGTCACCATTGCCACCAACATGGCCGGCCGCGGCACTGACATCATCCTTGGCGGCAACAGCGATTACATGGCGCGGCTCAAGTTGCGTGAGGTGCTCTTGCCCCAGCTTGTGCGCCCCGAAGAGGGCCACAAACCGCCCATTCCCTTGCAGCTCTCCAGCGAAAGTGGCGGCGGTTTCTCCGCTGGCGCCAATGGAGCTGATGCCTCTTCAGCCGCAGCCTTCAAGGCCCCCAGTGAAGCCAGGGCCATTGGGGCCCTCTATCCCTGTGCCCTCAGTGAGGATTCGGATGGGGCCTTGGCCCACCTGGCCAAGGATCTGGTGAAGGCCTGGGGCGATCGGGCCCTCACGGTGCTGGAGCTGGAAGATCGCATCGCCCAGGCAGCCGAAAAGGCCCCCACCGACGACCCCCAAATCCAGGCCCTGCGCGATTGCATTGCCCAGGTGAAGGCGGAATACGAAGTGGTGGTGACCCAGGAGGACGCTCGGGTGCGCGACATCGGCGGTTTGCATGTGATTGGCACCGAGCGCCATGAATCCCGCCGGGTGGACAACCAGCTGCGGGGCCGGGCGGGCCGCCAGGGTGACCCCGGCAGCACCCGTTTCTTCCTCTCGCTGGAAGACAACCTGCTGCGCATTTTCGGTGGCGAGCGCGTGGCGGGCCTGATGAATGCCTTTCGGGTGGAAGAGGATATGCCGATCGAATCCGGCATGCTCACCCGCTCCCTGGAAGGGGCCCAGAAAAAGGTGGAGACCTACTACTACGACATCCGCAAGCAGGTGTTTGAGTACGACGAAGTGATGAACAACCAGCGTAAAGCGGTCTATGTGGAACGCCGGCGGGTGCTCGAGGGCAGGGAGCTCAAGCAGCAGGTGATTGGCTATGGCGAGCGAACAATCGTCGACATCGTCGAGGCTTATGTGAATCCCGATTTACCCCCTGAAGAGTGGGATTTAGCCAATCTTATTGCCAAGGTGAAAGAATTTATCTATCTGCTGGAAGACCTCACCCCCGAGCAACTCCATGGCCTGCAAATGGAGGAGCTAAAGGCGTTCCTGCAAGAGCAAATGCGCAATGCCTACGACATCAAGGAGGGCCAGGTTGATCAGCAGCGGCCGGGCTTAATGCGAGAAGCGGAGCGCTATTTCATCCTTCAGCAAATCGATACCCTCTGGCGGGAGCACCTGCAGGCGATGGAGGCCTTGCGCGAATCCGTTGGTCTGCGCGGCTACGGCCAGAAGGATCCCCTCATTGAATACAAGAACGAGGGCTACGACATGTTCCTCGAGATGATGACCCAGATGCGGCGCAACGTAATCTATTCGATGTTCATGTTCCAGCCCCGCATGGATGTAGAGCCGGAGGCTGCTGTTCTCAGCTAAGGATGAACAGTCGGCTAAGCGTTCCTTGCTCAGCCGACTGTGTTCATCCTGGGCTATCCCCTAGAAATTCCAGGATTTCGCGATCTTTCAGGTTTTGGGATTCGCCACGGCAGGTTTCGCTGATTGGTTTGCCGGCGGCCAGATCCCGCAGGCAGGCCTGGGTGCGGGCCAGTTCGGTTTCCAGGCTGTCGATCCGCTCCATCAGGTTGCGGATTACCCGGGCTTCCGCATCCGGAAGGGCCGAGTGGGCCAGCGGGTCGATGCGCACCCCGGATTGGTGAATCACCCGGCCCGGGATGCCCACCACCGTGCTGTCGGGGCCCACATCGCGCACCAGCACCGAGCCGGCCCCGATGCGGGTGTTGGCGCCCACGCTGATCGCCCCCAGCACCTTGGCTCCGGCCCCCACCACCACGTTCTCCATCAAGGTGGGATGGCGTTTGCCCACCTGTTTCCCCGTGCCCCCGAGGGTCACGCCTTGGTAGAGGAGGCAGAGGTCGCCGATGACGGCGGTTTCACCAATCACCACGCCCATGCCGTGGTCGATGAACACCCCCTTGCCGATGCGGGCACCCGGGTGAATTTCCACACCGGTGAACAGGCGCGCTCCTTGGCTCATCAGCCGCGGCACCAGCGGAACGCCAAGCCCCCAAAGCCGGTGGCTGAAGCGGTGCAGCACCAGGGCGTGGAAGCCTGGGTAGCAGAGCAGGATTTCCAGCAAGCCCCGGGCGGCCGGATCCCGCTCGCGAATGATGGCCAAATCGGCCCGAATCGCAGTTAGCACGTTCTCAGACTCCCAGCAGGCCAATCTCCTTGCGGAGGGCATCGATCGTGGCTGCCCCGAGGTAACTCTGGGCACAGTGCACGGCCGGCATGCGCATCAATTGGCTCCTGTTCTGGCGCAGGCTTTGCTCCACCAAGGCCAGGCTCGGCTTGTCGCAGAGCACGTGGCTGGAGGCCCGCAGCAGTGCCAGTAGGCGGCTACCCACGTCGGGGTTGGCCGTCATCACCAGCAGTTCGCTGCCGCGCAGGCTGTGCAGGATCACCTCCGCTGCCCGCAGGATCCCCGGGCTGATACTCACCAGCCCCACGCAGCTGCCCTGGCGCAGTTCCTTAAGGATCTCGAGTTCCTGGCGGAAGTCGTTGAGATCCACCGGCACCGCCCGAACCCCGTGGCGTTTGGCGATCTCTTCCACCGGTTGCAGGAAGTAGCGGCTGGTCACCACCGTGCCGTTGTTGGAGGCCGTCAGCACAGCTTCGAGTTCCTCCATGGGCACCACCTCCACGGGTACCTCGAGGTTGGGGCTCAGTTCTTCGGCAATCAGCAGGGAGGCGCCGATGTCTTCTTTTGGGGTGCTCACCAAAACCCTGGCGCCGCAACGCAGGCGCCAATCGATTTCTCGGGTGAACAGGTCGCGGGCCTGTTGCAGGGTGCAGCCGGCATTGAGCAGGCCATCGATGCCTTGGCGGACGTCACGGTCGATGTCCGGCAGGGCCCGGCTTCGGGGGCCTGGTGGGGCCTTGAGTTCCCGGGGTTTCTGCTGGTCGCGCACGTAGATGCCCGATCCGGCCATGGCTTCCACCACCCCATCGGTTTCCAGCTGCCTGTACACCTTGCTGATCGTGTTGCGGTGCAGGCCGGTTTGCATGGCCAGCTGCCGCGTACTGGGTAAGCGGTGGCCCGGGGGGTAATGCCGGGCCGCGATCGCGAAGCAAATTTGGTTGTACAGCTGGCTTGACGCCGGAATGTCGCTTTCCTGCTGAATATGGAATCGCACGCCGGGGTGGGCCAGATGGGCTGGTGGCCACCTTACGGAGCTTCGGGCTTGGTGACAATTGCCCGGTTGGCATAAGGCCGCGCTTTCACAATGGTTTGACTTGCCGCGCGCCCTTGGGTATTCGCTCCCAATGGATTGAGATTCCACCGGCTTCTGGCCCAGACCACCAACAGCCCCTGCTGCGTTGCTGGGGCTCCCTGAGGTGTTTGGGCTGAATGGTTGGCTGCGCAGCGTGGCCGATCTTTGAGCGCACCGCCCCAGGGCTGGACGGGGGCTACGACGCAGTCGGGCTGGCGGCCGGGCGGGAGCACCGGGATGCGGTAACCGCCTAAACCTCCTTGGCCGATGCCCAGCGGGCCATCTCCTCTGCGTGTGCAGCCTGATCGGCTGACGCAGTAGCCAGGCAAAACAAGCAGGGCACTGCCTTGGAACGGCGGCTGGTGGTGGCCCCAGGGGCTGGCCACGGCTTTCTCTGTGATGCCCGCTCCCACCACAACGCCGAAGCTGCCGCCCTGGGCTTGCTTAAGCTGCAGTCTCTTTGGCGGCACCCTTGGGCGAAGCCGCCTTACGGGGGCTTAAGAACATGATCATGTTGCGGCCTTCCCGCTTGGGATGCTGCTGGATGTCGGCGTTCTCTTCGAGGTCCTTGGCCATGCGCATGAGCAGCACTTCGGCCAGGGCTGTGTGCTGGATTTCGCGGCCTCGGAAGATCACGGTGCATTTCACCTTGTCGCCGTCCTTGAGGAAGCGAACGGCCTGACCAATCCGCACCTGATAGTCGTGGGAATCGATCTTGTAGCGCATCTTGACTTCCTTCACCTCCGTTTGGTGCGACTTCTTCTTGGCCTCCTTGGCCTTCTTTTCCTGCTCGAATTTGTACTTGCCGTAATCCATGATCCGGCAGACCGGTGGATCGGCCTTTTCGCTCACCAGCACCAAATCCAGTTCCCGGTCTTTGGCCACCTCAAGAGCGGCTTCCCGCGTGATCACCCCCAGTTGGCTGCCGTCGGCATCCACCACCCGCAGGTTTGGGTAGCTGATCCGGTCGTTGATGTTGGGCAGCTCCCGCACGGGAGCCCGGCGGTCAAAACGGGGACGAGGAGGCATTCAGGGGGGCGAAGGTTGGCTGGTTGCGCCGATTGGCAACGCTTCACCCTAGAACGCGCTCTAACTCTTGCAAGCATTGGGCGCACTGCTGGTCCGGATCTGAGCCCCCAATCCAAAGGGGTTGGTGTTGGCGGCGAAACCAGGTGCGCTGGCGTTTGGCGAATTGACAGGTGCGTTGGGTGGTGATCGCGATGGCGGTTTGTTCGCTGAGATCACCTGCCAGCACTTGCTTGGCCTCGCCATAGCCAATCGTTTGGAGGAGGGGGAGATCGGCGCCATAGCGCTCGATCAGGGCCTGGGTTTCGGCGACCAGGCCATCGCGGTAGAGGGCCTGGGTGCGTTCGGTGATCCGCTGGCGCCCATTGCTGGGATTGAGCCCGAGCTCCACAACCCGCCAGGGCGGTGGGCTGTGGCCCTGCTGGCTGGTGAGGCTTTGGCCCGTGGCATAGATCACCTCCAGGGCCCTCTGGGTACGCACGGAATCGGCGGCGCCGATCCTGGTGGCGGCGATGGGGTCGGCCTGGGCTAGCAATTGGCGGCAGGTGGCCTGGCCCAGGGCGCCCAGCTGGGCTCGGAGGTCTGGCTGGGGCGGCACGGCTGGCGGTTGCATGCCCTGGGTGAGGCCCTTGATGTAGAGGCCGCTGCCGCCGGCCAGCAGCGCCATGCCGCGCCGCTGGTGTTCGGCAGCGATGGCGGGTTCGGCGATAGCCCTGAATTCCTGGAGGTTGAGTGGGTTGTTGGGTTCGCGCAGATCGAGCAGTTCGTGGCGCACCTCGGCCCGCTGGGCCGGGCTTGGCTTGGCGGTGCCCACATCCATGTGCAAGTACAGCTGGCGTGAATCCACGTTCAGCACCGCCAGGTCGAGGGCCTTGGCCAGTTCGATCGCCAGGGCCGTTTTGCCGCTGGCGGTGGGCCCGAGCAGCACGATCGTGAGGGGTTGGGGCTGGTCCATTCCGGCCACAATGGCAAGCGATGCGCTCACCGGTTCTCGGTGGTAAATTGCCCTTTGGAGAAGGGGTTTTTCAACCGCTCTCGCCATTCTCGCCCCGGGATTTCACCCTCCTGTGCCTAGCTCGCCAGTGATGAAACCACCTGTGCTGATCCTCTGGGGATTTCTTCCTGCATGAGTCCCGAAACCCAATCGTCTAGCAACCAATCCTCTAGCAAGGTTCAGGCCGCCTACGGCGCCGAGCAGATCCAGGTTCTCGAAGGGCTCGAGCCCGTTCGCAAGCGCCCGGGGATGTACATCGGCACCACCGGTCCCCGGGGTCTGCACCACCTGGTGTACGAGGTGGTCGACAACTCCGTTGACGAAGCGCTGGCGGGCCACTGCGACCAGATCCTGGTCGTGCTCAACGAGGATGGTTCCTGCGCGGTCACCGACAACGGCCGGGGCATTCCCACCGATATTCACCCCCGCACCGGCAAGAGCGCCCTGGAAACGGTGCTCACCGTGCTGCACGCCGGCGGCAAGTTCGGCGCCGGTGGGTACAAGGTTTCCGGTGGCCTGCACGGGGTTGGTGTGTCCGTGGTCAACGCCCTCAGTGAGTGGGTGGAGGTCACGGTGCATCGCCAAGACCAGATCCACACCCAGCGGTTTGAGCGCGGTGCGCCCATTGGAATTTTGGCATCGGCCCCGGCTGAGAAGGGCCGCACGGGGACGTCCATTTGCTTTAAGCCCGATATCGAGATTTTCTCGATCGGGATTGCGTTCGATTTCCAAACCCTCTCCTCGCGCCTCAGGGAGCTCGCCTACCTCAACGGTGGGGTAAAAATCGTCTTCCGGGACGAGCGGGCCAGCGCCCGCGGCGCCGATGGTGAGCCCCACGAAGAGATCTACCTCTACGAAGGCGGGATTAAGGAATACGTGGAGTATATGAATGCGGGGAAAGATCCGCTTCATGCCGACATCATCTATGTAAACGCCGAAAAAGAAGGCGTTCAGGTGGAAGCGGCGCTGCAGTGGTGTGTGGATGCCTACTCCGACAGCATCCTGGGCTTTGCCAACAACATTCGCACCGTGGATGGTGGCACCCACATTGAGGGTCTGAAGGCGGTCCTGACCCGCACCCTTAATACGTTTGCTAAAAAGCGGGGCAAGCGCAAAGACGCCGATGGCAATTTGGCCGGCGAGAACATCCGCGAGGGTCTCACCGCCGTGCTGTCGGTGAAGGTGCCCGACCCTGAATTCGAGGGTCAGACCAAAACCAAGCTCGGTAATACCGAGGTGCGAGGCATTGTTGACACCCTGGTGGGGGAGTCTCTTGCCGTCTACCTCGAATTCAATCCTGGAGTGATTGATTTGATCTTGGAGAAGGCCATCCAGGCCTTCAACGCAGCTGAAGCAGCCCGTAGGGCCCGGGAGCTGGTGCGACGTAAGAGCGTATTGGAAAGCTCCACCTTGCCCGGCAAGCTCGCCGATTGTTCATCCCGCGATCCAAGCGAATCCGAGATCTACATCGTGGAAGGCGATTCAGCTGGCGGCTCGGCCAAGCAGGGCCGGGATCGTCGTTTTCAGGCCATCCTGCCCCTGCGCGGCAAGATTCTCAACATCGAGAAGACCGACGACGCCAAGATTTACAAAAACACCGAAATCCAGGCCTTGATTACGGCCCTTGGCCTTGGTATTCGCGGTGAAGAATTCGATGAGAAGAATCTTCGTTATCACCGGATCGTCATCATGACTGACGCCGACGTGGACGGAGCCCACATTCGCACCCTGATTCTTACCTTCTTCTTCCGCTATCAGAAGGCCCTGGTGGAGGGCGGATATATCTATATCGCTTGTCCTCCGCTCTATAAGGTGGAGCGCGGTAAAAATCACACCTATTGCTATAATGAAGGCGACCTCAAAAAGACGATCGCAGGCTTTGGCGAGAAGGCCAATTACACAATTCAGCGTTTTAAGGGCCTCGGTGAAATGATGCCCAAGCAGCTCTGGGAAACCACCATGGATCCCAGCACCCGCATGATGAAGCGGGTGGAGATCGAAGATGCCCTCGAAGCCGACCGCATCTTCACGATCTTGATGGGCGACAAGGTGGCGCCCCGCCGCGAATTCATCGAGACCCACAGCGCTTCACTGGATCTCGCCCAGTTGGATATTTGAAGCCCGTTTCCCTTTGGCGCTGGGCGGCCCTGTTGGGCTTCGCCCTCGTGGCCCCTGCCGGTCTTCCTGCAGGTGGTGCCGAGCGCCGCTCGCCTGAGGTGCGGCGCCGCGCGGCGTTCCGGGAACCGGTGCTGAGCGCTAGCGCTTGCCAGCTGCGTTGTGCCCCCCAGCACCAGGCCCCAGCTCTGCTGGCAGTTGATTCGGATTCACCGTTGCGGGTGTTGCGGAGCTGGTGGGAACCCAATGGCCAGCGCTGGCTCCTGGTGGAGGGGGCTGGGCCAGAGGGTTCAAGGCGCGGTTGGTTGGCGGGCTAGGCGGCGATCGCCGCCTCAATCGCAGCGCTGAGTTCGGCGGAGTCGGGCTCCACGTTGCTCTTGTAACGGGCGATCACGCTGCCATCTTTGGCCACCAGGAATTTTTCGAAGTTCCAGGCCACATCACCGGCGGGCTCGGCTTGGGTGAGGGTGTCGTAGGGGGCCGTTTTGCTGCCGGTGGCATGCACCTTGTCGAAGAGGGTGAAGTTGGCGCCGTAGGTGGTGGAGCAGAACTCCTGGATTTCGCTCAGGGTGCCGGGTTCCTGGGCGCCGAAGTCGTTGCAGGGGAAGCCCAGGACGGCCAAGCCTTGGGGACCATAGGTGTCTTGCAGGGTTTGCAGGCCCGCGTATTGGCGCGTAAAGCCGCAGCGGCTGGCCACATTCACGATCAACAGCACCTGGCCGGCCCACTCGCCAAGGCGGTGTTCCGCACCCTGGGCATCACGCACCACCACATCGCTCACATTGATGGCCATGGTTGTTGGGGTTGGCGCACAGGCGCCGCAAATGGAATTTGACCCTAGCCACGGCTCCATAAACTCTGGGTTGCCGAAGCACCAGGCCAATGATCGAGGCAAACGGGGTGCTGGTGGCCGAGGTGGTGGCTAAGCAGTTGGAAGCCTTGCTGGAAGTGGGCAACTACGACGGCGCCAAGTTGTTGCTCCAGCCCGTGCAGGAGGTGGATACGGCGGAAGCGATTGGCAGCCTGCCCCGCACCCTCCAGGCCCTGGCCTTTCGCCTGCTGCCCAAGGACGAAGCGATCGAAGTTTACGAATACCTGGAGCCCTCCGTGCAGCAAACCCTGCTGGAGCGTCTGCGTTCGAGCGAGGTGCTGGAGCTGGTGGAGGAGATGTCGCCCGACGACCGGGTGCGCCTCTTTGATGAATTGCCAGCCAAGGTGGTCCGTCGGCTGCTGGCGGAGCTGAGTCCGGCGGAAAGGCGGGTTACCGCCCAACTTCTTGGCTACGAGAGCGAGACGGCCGGTCGCTTGATGACCACCGAGTTCATCGACCTCAAGGAGTTCCAAACGGCAGCCCAGGCCTTGGCGATCGTGCGCCGCCGCGCCCGGGACACGGAAACCGTTTACAGCCTTTACGTGACCGATGGATCCCGCCATCTCACCGGCATCCTGTCGTTGCGGGATTTGGTGGTGGCCGACCCCGATGAGCGCATCGGGGAGGTGATGACCCGGGAGGTGGTGAGTGTGTCCACTGAAACGGATCAAGAGGAGGTGGCCCGGGCGATTCAGCGCTACGACTTCCTCGCCGTGCCGGTGGTGGATCGGGAGCAGCGCCTGGTGGGGATTGTCACGGTGGACGACGTGATCGACGTGATCGAGCAGGAGGCCACCCGCGATCTCTACGCCGCAGGGGCGGTGCAGGCCGGCGATGAAGACGACTATTTCCAGAGCAATCTGTTCACCGTGGCCCGGCGCCGGGTGGTGTGGCTGGCGGTGCTGTTGATTGCCAACAGCGGCACGGCAGCGGTGATTGCTGCCCAAGACCATGTGCTCAAGGAGGTGGTGCTGCTCGCGGCCTTTATTCCGCTGTTGATTGGCACCGGCGGCAATGTGGGCGCCCAGAGCTCCACGGTGGTGATTCGCGGCTTGAGCACCCAGCGCATTCAGGCGATGGGGAGTTGGAAGGCCATTTGGCGGGAATCGGTGGCCGGCGCTCTTTTGGGTCTGTTGATGGTGGTGGTGGTGGTCCCTTGGGCCAGCTATGTGTCCCATAGCTGGATCGTGGCTGGGGCGGCGGGAATCAGTTTGGTGGCAATCACCACCCTGGCGGCTACGGCCGGGGCTGCCTTGCCCCTGCTCTTCGATCGAATTGGCCTGGATCCGGCCTTGATGTCGGCCCCGTTCATCGCCACCGCCACGGATGTGGCTGGGGTGTTCATCTACCTGCAAACCGCCAGCTGGCTACTGGTGAAGCTCTCTCCCACCTAAGAGGCTGCTGAAAAACCAAGCAAACCCCAGCCTGTTCGTGGCCGTCATCAGCACCGCATCCATTCAGTGCCGTTGCCCTCCTGTCCAGGCTTGCCGTCGACAGTAACCACCAGGGCAAAGGCCTTGGCGCCGGCCTATTGGCCGATGTGCTCGCCAGAACCGCTCTGGTTTCAGAAGAGATCGGCTGCCGCGGCCTCTTGGTGCATGCCGAAGACGAGAACGCCCGCAACTTCCACTGGCATCTCATCCCAGAATCTTTGAATTCCCCCGCAGATCCCCAGCACCTGGTGCTGCTGCTCAAGGTCATTCGGAAGAGCCTGGGAGGGTGAATGGGGAAGCCATCAGGCCTGCAAGCCGTTTAAGGCCGCCGCCACCACCCGGTGGTCGCTGTCGTCTTGCAGGTGCTGGAGTG
Organism: Synechococcus sp. UW140; assembly: GCA_943373125.1. Classification (GTDB taxonomy): domain Bacteria; phylum Cyanobacteriota; class Cyanobacteriia; order PCC-6307; family Cyanobiaceae; genus Cyanobium_A. Next base: position 23,250 of record CALSBG010000005.1, on the reverse strand, counting down.
CCGTGCGGGCCTGGTTGGTCAGGGCCGGATCCACCCCATCGGCCACCAGGCGACCCAGGATTTCGGCGCCGCCCACCCGCACCGTGCCATCGCCATCGGCGATCGCCATCACAGCCAGCTCCATGAGCCAGCCAGCTTCGATCACGCTCTGCTCGGCCAGGGCCGCAAGGATGCTGCAGCGCACCAGCCACTGGCCATCGGCGGCAAAGGCATCGCGTACCAGGGGCCAGGCCCGCTCAACCGAATGGCTGACCAAGGAATTGGCCGCTTCGGCCCGCACATTGGCGTCGTCGTCGCTTTGGAGAGCTCCCACCAAGGCCTGCCAGCCCTGCTCGCTCTGTTTCACCCCCAGCCCGGCGCAGCTGAGGGAGCGCACCATGAATTCCCCCTGCTCCAAACCCAAGAGCAGCAAAGGGATTGCCTGGTCCGCAGGCACCTGCCGCAAGCCCGCCAAGGCCGGCATCGAACGGCTCGGATCCCCGGAGGCGATGGCCTCCTTCAGGCGGTTGAGATCGGGCTCAGGGTTGCTCATGGACCTCATCGTGACGCAGGGCGACCAGCAACTTGCGCCGACGCTGGCGCCAGCTCAGGGTGCTCGTGACCAGCAAACCCGAACCAATCAACAGCGCCGGAATCGCCTGCACGCGGTCACTGCCCTGGCGCTGCAACAGCACCACCAAGGCCAAACCAATCAAGAGTGGCGAGGAGAGGGCCAGAACCCCCTGCAAAACCTGGCGCTGCTTCATGGCCGTTGCTCCATCCAGCGCAGCACGCTGCCGGTGAGCACCTTGATCCCCACGGCCAGCGCCCCTTCATCGGGGGCAAAGGTGCTGTTGTGCAAGGGCGCGCACCCCGCCTTGCCGGCCACCCCCAGCCGAAACATCGTGCCGCGGGTGCCATCGAGCAGGTGGGCAAAGTCTTCCGCCCCGAGCGACGGTTGATCCAGCCACTGCACCTGCTCGCGCCCCAACAGCTCCTCCCCCACCGCCGCCACCAGGGCCGTGAGCTCGGGATCGTTGTGCACGGGGGGGGAAATGCAGCGGTAATGCACCCGGGCCTCACCGCCATGGCCTTTGCACAAGGCCTGCACGGTGTCTTCGATCCAGGCCGGTAGTTGGGCATGAAGTTCCGTGTCCAGGCAGCGCACCGTGCCCAGCAGGCGCACGTGGTCGGCGATCACGTTGAACGCCTTGCCGCCTTCAATTTTGCCAAAGCTGACCACCACGGGATTGAGGGCATCGAGCTGGCGGCTGATCGCCTCTTGAAGGCCACTCACCACCCGGGCCGCAATCCAGATGGCATCGGTGGATTGGTGGGGCCTGGCGCCATGGCCGCCCTCCCCTAGTACTTCCACCTCCAGCTCACCCGCCGCGGCCGTCAAGCTGCCGCTGCGTACGCCAATCGTGCCGGCCGCCAGGCTTGGGAAGACATGGACTCCAAACAGGGTTTCCACCCCGTCCATGGCGCCATCGGCGCGCATCCAGGTGGCGCCCTCCGCCGTTTCCTCGGCGGGTTGAAACAGCAGCCGCACCCGGGTACGGATCTCCGTGGGATCGCTCTGCCAGAGCGTCCCCAAGAGCTGGGCCACCCCCAGACCCACCACCGTGTGCATGTCGTGGCCGCAGGCGTGCATCAAGCCCTGGTGCACGGAGGCGTAATCGAGGCCGGAGCGCTCTTCGACCGGTAGGGCATCCATGTCCACCCGTAGGGCCACTAGGGGCACCCCAGGCCCTGACGGCCCCAACTCCGCCAGCACCCCAGTACGACCCACCCCTTCCCTTACCTGCCAACCCCAGCGGCGCAATTCACCCGCCACCAAGGCGGCCGTTTGCTGCTCGTGGCCACTGAGCTCGGGGTGGCGGTGGATGTGGCGCCGCAGCTGAATCAGCTCGGGCAAAGCCTCCTGAAGGGTTTGATCCAGCCCCAGGCTCTGCCAGCGCATCACGACTCCAAGGCCAAAAATTGTTCGAGGGCTGCCACCGGCTTGGGAGGCCAGCGGCGCGTTTCCAGCAACCATTCTCTCTGGCGGTAGCGCGGATCCAAACCCGACGCCGCGGCCCAATTGCTCTCCGCCTCGCCCTTGGACCCTTTCTGCCAGAGCAAGGCCGTCAGGGCCGCCCGGGCATCGGCAAACAGGGGGTAGCGGCGGATCAGGTTGCGCAATTCCCTTTCGGCACCGGCCAAATCATCGAGCTGATAAGCGGCAAGGGCCGTGCTGGAGCGGGCCATGGCAAAGCCGGGCCTGGCGTCGGCAGCCGCCTCAAAGGAGGCCCGGGCCGCCGGCCAATCCCCAAGCGAACCCTGCACATTGCCCAGGTTGTAGAGGGCTGAAGCCCGGGGTTCCCCAGCGGCCACTTGCTCCGGTGGGGGAGGGAAGCGCTCCAGGATCCAGCGGTAGTCGGCCTCGGCCGCCGCCCATTGGCCCAGGGCCTCTTCGGCGGTGCCGCGGTTGAGGTGGGGATCGGGGTTGTCGGGGGCCAGCTCCATCGAGCGAACTTGATCGGCAATCGCCGCCTGGGGATCGCCCAGGGCCAACTGCACGATGCCGCGGTTGCTCCAGGCCGCCGCATCGCTTGGGGCCCGCTCCAGCACCTGGTTCCAGAGGGGCAGGGCCTGGTCAAAATCGCCGCTGCGGCTGGCATTGAGCGCCTGATCAAACAGCTGGGGCACTCCCACTGGAGCCAGAGCTAGTTGAACAGCAAAATGCACGCTCAGCAGCAGGGCGAGTAGGCCGCTCATGCCGCCGCATCGATCGGGTTGCCTTCAGGGGGCCAACCCAAATGCAACCGCCCGGCGGGGGTCACCATCCGGCCCCGGGAGGTGCGCTGCAAAAAGCCGAGTTGCAGCAGATAGGGCTCCACCACCGATTCCAAGGTGGTTGCGTCTTCTCCCAGGCCTGCCGCCAGGGTGTCCAAGCCCACCGGCCCCCCGCCGTAGCCCTCCAGCACCAGGGTGAGCAAGCGTCGATCACTGGCATCCAGGCCCCGCCCATCAACCCGGTGCAGGCTCAGGGCCCGATCCACGAGATCCGCGCCGATACGGCCATGGCCCTGCACGGAGGCCACATCCCGCACCCGCCGCAGCAATCGGTTGGCAATCCGGGGCGTGCCCCGGCAGCGCCTGGCCACCTCCAACGCCGCATCCGAGTCCAGCTCAAGCTGCAAGAGCCCTGCCGCCCGCTTCACAATCGCCTGGAGATCCTCGAGGCCATAAAACTCCAGCCGCTGGATCAGGCCGAAGCGATCCCGCAGGGGCGAACTCAGCGAGCCCGCCTTGGTGGTGGCACCCACCAGGGTGAATGGGGCGAGGGGCAGGGTGCGGGTGCGGGCCGTGGCGCCTTTGCCCACGGTGAGATCGAGGCGAAAGTCCTCCATGGCCGGGTAGAGGATTTCTTCGGCTACCCGGTTGAGCCGGTGGATCTCATCAATGAACAGCAGCTCGTGGGGCTGGAGGTTCACCAGCAGACCCACGATGTCGCGGGGGCGCTCCAGGGCAGGGGCACTGGTGATGCGGCAGCGCACGCCAAGTTCTTCGGCCAGCACCAGGGCCATGGTGGTTTTGCCCAGGCCCGGGGGGCCATAGAGCAGCACGTGGTCGAGAGCTTCCTGACGGCAGCGGGTGGCCTCAATGGCAATGCCCAGCACCTGCTTGAGCTCGCTTTGGCCGATGTAGTCGGCCAGCCGCTTCGGCCTGAGGCTGTCTTCCCGGGCAGGGGCCTGTTCCTCGATCGGCGCTGGATCCACCAGCCGCGGGCTCTCCATCGCCTGGGACGCCATGGGCTTGGTCACCCGGGGACGGCCACCGGAGGCAGGAGATCCCGAGGAAACAATCGCCATACAGCGAGGGTACCGGGGGCTATCTAGGGTCGGGAAGATCTTGGCGACGCTCGCGCAGTAGGAATGGCAAAGGGGGGAGGCAAGAAAAGCGCCAAGGCCCTGCGCGATGCCGCCAACAAGCTGTTGGCCGACAACCGCTTCGCCCGGCACCAATACGAGATTCTCGAAACCCTGGAGTGCGGCGCCGAATTGCTTGGCACCGAGGTGAAATCAATCCGGGCCGGCCAGGTGAACCTGCGCGATGGTTTTTGCCTGATCCGCAAAGGTGAACTGCAGTTGCACAACGTGCACATCTCGCCCCATAGCCATGCCGGGGCCTACTTCAACCACGAGCCCCTGCGCACCCGCAAGCTGCTGGCCCACCGCCGCGAAATCGAAAAACTGCGGATCGCCCTCGACCAAAAAGGACTCACCCTGATCCCGCTCAACCTCCACCTCAAGGGCTCCTGGATCAAGTTCACGATTGGCCTGGGCAAGGGCCGCAAGCTGCATGACAAGCGCCATGAGGAGCGCCGCAAGCAGGACATCAAGGACGCCAAGCAAGCCATCGCCAGGATCTAAAGGCTGGCCCTGCTAGGTGGGCCCTTTTCGGTCGCGCCTATTGGGGAGGAGGTGGCGGCTCCAACGTTGGCGGCGGCTCCGAACCCTGGGGAGTCGCTGGGGGCGTGCCTGGTGAAGTGGGTGGCGTGGGCTGGAGCCGCGGGGCCGGCGGGTCGGCCCGCAGCGACAGGGTGATCAAGCCAGGCGCGACCCCCTCGTTGGTGACCAGCAGTTGCACCGGTGAGCGGGGCTGGGCGCCCAGGCTCACCACCCGCAGCGGCCCCTTGGCTTCAAGCGGGCTGCCCTCAGCGCTGAACACGCTCATCTGCATCAGCGGTGAACCATTCACCCCCAACACCAGGCGATAGCCGGCCGGCAGGCGCACGGGGAAGAGGCGGGCACCGCCGGCATCTACCTGGGCCGAAAGCACCCTGGTTTCAAGGGGCTGGGCCTGGATCGCCTCAATCTGCACATTGCTGAGGCTCTGCTCCGCAGCGGCAAACCAGAGCTGGCGAAAGGGCTCCGGCGGAATGTCAGAACCGGGCCTGCCCGGCAACAGATTCTGGGCACTGCCCGAGACCAACTGGCGCAGGACCGAGGGGCTCAAGCCCTGGCTTACCAAAGCACTTTGACGCCGCTGCCAATCCCCCTCGCTGAAGCTGCCCAGGCGCCGGCGAATGTCGAGCGGCAATTGCTCAACCCGGGCCAGCCACTCCTCGGCCAATTCGTTCCAAACCTTGCGCAGGGGGGCGTCGTCGAGGGAATCACTGGGCAGGCGGCCACCCCGCTCCGGGAACTGGGCGAGCAACCCCGCATCCACCAATTTCAAGAACCAAGCCCGATCCATCTGCAGGGCCCTCAGGCGATTGAGCAGCTGCTGGCGCTGGTCCACCTCGGCCGGCGGCAGGCTCCTGGGCAACTCCAGGGACGTTGGGGGCTTGGGCAACACGAACTTGCCCCGGCTCAGCCAGAGCCAACCCAGGGCGGTACCCACCAGCGCCGAAATCACCAGGGCAATCACCACCGGCCACACGCCCCCCTCGGCCGCTTCCTCCCGCTCGTCGGCGCGGGTGCGCAACGGAAGAGCGGAAACCTCAGCGGGTTCGGGGTCAGCCGGGGTTGGGATCACCGGCGGCAGCTGGGGCTCGGGGGCAGGCTGCTGGGCGGCGGCGGCAACGACAGGCGTTGGCGCAGGCGGGACCAGGGCCACGGTGCGATCGGCCCGGGGTACGGGGCCGGTGCTTTCTGGCATCGCCAAGGCCTGAAAGGCCGCTAAGGCCTGGGCCGCGGAAGCGAAACGGGAGGCGCGATCCCGCTGCAGCAACCGCCCCAACTGGGCCTGGAACGCAGGATTCTCGCCAAGGGCTGCCGGCCAACACCAATCCAGGCTCACCGGATCGAGCAGCTGGGCCGGTGCATCGCCACTGAGCAGCACCAGGGCAAAGGCGCCGAGGGCATACAGGTCCATCCAGCGCTCTGGGGTGGCGGCGCTGGCCAATTCCGGCGGGCCATAGCCGGGGGTCACGCAGGCCTTGCCGCACACCAGGCCGTAGTCGAGTAGCACCGGCAGGCCATCGCTCTCCCGGCGCAGCACGTTGGCGGGGCAGAGATCACCGTGCACCAGCTCCTGGCTGTGCAGCACCGCCACCACAGGCAGCAACTGGCGCAACAGCAGCATCACCTCACCGGCACCAAATACCAATTGGCGTTCAGCGCGGGCTTCGAGCAACTGCTGGTAGGTGCGGCCCGCCTGCCACTCGCGCACCAACCACAGCTGATCGCCGGCCGTGATCGCTCCACCAAGGCGGGGCACCTGGGGATGGAGCACCCCCTGCAGGCGGCTCCAGAGCTGGCGGGCTGTGGCCTGGTCCTGGTCGGGGCCCAGTTGCCTCAAGGTCACCGGAGCGTTGCTGGCCAACTGGTCGCTGGCCCGCCAGAGCGTGCCCTGGGGCCCCTCACTCAGGCACTGCTCCAGGCGATAGCGCTCGCCAATCACCTCCCCAATCACCCCGGTCATCAGATCGCCTCCAACCGGGTCCGCTGGGGCTGCTGGATCCCCTTCGTCGCCAGCCAGTCGCCGTCATAGAGGCGCGATCGGTAGCGATCACCGCTGTCACACAGCACCGTCACGATCGTGTGGCCAGGTCCCAACCGCCGTGCAGTTTCCACAGCCCCTGCCACGTTGATGCCCACGGAGCCCCCCAGGAAGAGGCCCTCCTGCCACAGCAGTTGGTAGATGGTGTCGATGGCCGACTGGTCGTCGATGCGCACGGCGTCGTCGATGGGTGCGCCCTCCAGATTGGCCGTCACCCGGCTGTTGCCAATCCCTTCGGTGATGGAACTGCCCTCCATGGCCAGTGCGCCCCCTTTTGCCCAGCTGTAGAGGGCGCTGCCATGGGGATCGGCCAACACGCACTGCAGCTGGGAGTTCTGCTGCTTGAGATAGAGCGCCACCCCCGCATAGGTGCCGCCCGTGCCCGTGGCCGACACCCAGGCATCCACCTTGCCGGCGGTCTGCCGCCAGATCTCAGGACCGGTGCTGTTGAAGTGGGCCCGGCGATTGGCCAGGTTGTCGAATTGGTTGGCCCACACGGCCCCGGGGATTTCGGCGGCGATGCGGCCCGACAGCCGCACGTAGTTGTTGGGATCGCGGTAGGGAACGGCGGGCACCGTGCGCACCTCAGCCCCGAGGCTGCGCAGCAGGCCAATCTTCTCCGCGGACTGGGTATCGGGAATCACGATCAAGGCCTTGTAGCCCCGGGCATTGCAGAGATGGGCCAGGCCAATGCCCGTGTTGCCCGCGGTGCCCTCCACCACGGTGCCGCCGGGCTTCAGCAGGCCCTCCTGCTCGGCTTCCAGAAGAATTCCCAAGGCCGCCCGGTCCTTGACCGAGCCGCCGGGGTTCATGAATTCCGCCTTGCCCAGGATTTCGCAACCCGTGAGCTCACTAGGGCCATGCAGCCGGATCAGGGGCGTCTCGCCAACGGCCCCCACAAATCCATCGGTGATCCCCAAAGCGCTGCCGCCCATGGCGCTGGCCTGTTCAAACAATGAGTTGTGGCGGGATCGTAGGCAAGCTCCCTATGGTCGGGCCTGACTTGGTCGGTTGATGTCCGCAGCCATGGGCTCTTCCACCGCTAGCAAGGGGTTGCTGGAGCGCTTCCATGCCGTGCGTAGCCGCAGCGTTGCGCTGATCGCCCCCCTCAACCCAGAAGACCTCTGCCTCCAGGGCATGGCCGATGCCAGCCCCCCGAAATGGCACCTGGGCCATACCACCTGGTTCTTTGAGGAATTCCTGCTCAAAGCAGCGGAGCTGAAGGCCTTCATCCCGGGCTATGAGCCCGCCGATCCCTGCTGGGGCTTCCTGTTCAACAGCTACTACGACTCCATCGGCGAGCGCCATCCCAGGCCCGAGCGGGGGCTGCTGAGCCGCCCGCCGATCGCTGAGGTGCTGGCCTGGCGCGGCCAGGTGGACCGGGCCATCAGCCAAGGGATCGCCCAGGCCCTGCAGGATCCAGGCGAGCCCGGGCCTGCGGCGTGGCTTGAGCGGGTGGAGTTGGGCCTACAACACGAGCAGCAACACCAGGAACTGCTGCTGATGGATCTCCTGGATGGCTTTAGCCGCAATCCCCTCGAGCCCGGCTACGGCCCCGAACCCGAGACCCATTACAGGGACGGCTGGCTTGCAAGCCCATCGCCATGGCTGAGCCACCCCGGCGGCCTGGTGGAGATCGGCCACGGAGCCCCTAGCGGCAGCTTCCACTTCGACAACGAAGCACCGCGGCACCGCCAGTGGCTGGAGCCCTTTGCCATTGCCAGCCACCTGGTGACCAATGGGGAGTACCAAGCCTTCATCGCTGATGGCGGCTACCGGCGGCCGGAGCTGTGGATGAGCGAAGGCTGGGCCGTCGTGCAGCAGCGCCAGTGGCAAGCCCCCCGGTACTGGCGTGGTGCTTGTCCCGGTGATGGAGCCAGTGATTGGGAATTCAGCCTGGCGGGGCGCCAACCCCGCCATAGCGAAGCGCCCGTACGGCATCTGAGCTGGTTTGAGGCCGATGCCTACGCCCGATGGGCCGGGGGCCGGTTACCTAGCGAAGCCGAGTGGGAAGTGATGGCCACCGGCGCAGGCCAGCCCCTGCCTCAGGCCTTCGGGGTGCTGTGGCAGTGGACCTCCAGCCCGTACAGGCCCTACCCCGGATTTCAAAGCGCCCCAGGCGCCGTGGGGGAGTACAACGGCAAATTCATGAGCTCCCAAATGGTGCTCAAGGGCAGCTGCTTCCTTACCCCCGAGGGCCACGGGCGACTCAGCTACCGGAATTTCTATCCACCGGCGAGTCGCTGGATGGCATCGGGGCTCAGGCTCGCTATGGATCAATGCCCTGGCCAGCAGGACTCAGGCCCAACCCCATGCTGATTGATCTCCATCCCCAACCGGCCGACATGGCGCGGTTGGTGAGCGAGGGCATGGCCCGCCAGCCCAAGCAGCTACCGGCCTGGTTGCTCTACGACGCGGAGGGTTCCAGGCTGTTTGAAGCCATCTGTGAGCAGCCCGAATACGGCCTGACCCGCACCGAAACCAGCTTGCTCAAGGCCCAGGCCGGAGCCCTGGCCGCAGCCCTGGGGCCAGGGGTGCTGGTGGAATTCGGCGCCGGTAATGCCCGCAAGGTGGGTCCCCTGCTGGAGGCCCTCCAGCCGCCCGCCTACGTGCCCCTCGACATCAGCGCCGACCACCTCGCCACCGCCTGCCACCAGCTCCAAGGCCAACACCCCCAGGTGCCCGTGGTCGGCATTTGCTGCGACTACAGCGGGCTCGATGAGCTCCCCTCCCATCACCTGCTGGAAGGCCAAACCCTTTTGGGGTTCTACCCCGGCAGCTCCCTGGGCAACTTCACGCCCCAAGAAGCCCAAGTACTCCTGACCCAATTTGCCCAGCTCTTGGGCCCAGGCGGGAAGCTCCTGATTGGCATCGATCAACCCAAGGCCGTGGCCCGCATGGAAGCGGCGTACAACGATGCCGCCGGCGTTTCCGCCGCGTTCGCGAAAAATTTGCTGGTGCGGCTCAACCGCGATTTAGGCGGCACCTTTGACCCTGCCGTCTTCCGCTACCAGGCCCGCTGGGAGGCAGGCCAAAGCCGCATCGCCATGGCCCTGGTCAGCGAGCACCCCCACACCGTGGAGTTGGCAGGACGCTCGTGGAGTTTTGCCGCTAGCGAAGCGCTGATCAGCGAATACAGCGTCAAATATTCCGCCGCAGCCTTCACGGCCCTGGCCCAGGCCGCCGGTTGGCACTGCGCCCAACGCTGGAGCGACCCCAGCGACGATCTGGCCCTGCATCTGCTGGTGCGGGCAGACTCAACGGCAACGGCCAGTTGATCCATGGGCAGAGACGAACAGCGGTTGGCCATGCGCCAGGTGCGCGAGCGTCTGATTGAGGACCTCGAAGAGCTCTACCGCCAGGCCTTTGATCGCATCAGCGAACAGGACCTGGGCGAAGGCGCCATCGCCCGGCTCACCCAATTGCTGCTGCGCTCCCGCGAAGCCGCCATCACACCCCTGCAAACAGAAATCGAAGCGCCCCTGATCACCAGGGCTCCGGAAGCCAGGACCCTGGAACCCAGCCCCCCCGAATCCAAGGCCTAACGCTGATGGGTTTCCTGCTGAGCAAGTTGCTTCCCCTGGCCCTCTATCCCCTAGGGCTGGGCCTGATGCTGCAGCTGTCGGGCCAGGCCGGTAGGGCTGGGCGCCCTTGGGCCCGAAGGCTTTCGGGCTGGCTCTCGGGGGGCGGCATTGCCCTGATCTGGCTGTTTGCCATGCCCCTCACCAGTCGCCAGTTGATCTGGGGTCTGGAGGAACGCAGCGCCGCCCTCACACCAAAGGCCATTCCCCGGGCCGATGCGGTGGTGGTGCTGGGGGGAGGGCTGCGGCCCAAACTGCCGCCCCGCCAGGCGGTGGAGGTGGCCGAAGGCGGCGATCGGCTGCTCACCGGCCTGCGGCTGATGCGCCAGGGCAAAGCCCCCCTGCTGGTCACCAGCGGCGCCCGGGTGAGCTTCACAGCCGCCGATCCAGCCCCACCGGAGGCGCTATGGGCCCGGGATCTGGCGATCGAACTGGGGCTCCAACCCAACCAAATCCTGCTGAACCCTGGCTCCCGTACCACCGCTGAAGAAGCCCAAGCCATTGGCGAGCTCGGCCGAAAGAGGGGCTGGAAGCGGGTGCTGCTGGTAACCAGCGCCTTTCACATGCCCAGGTCGCTGGCTACGTTCCAAAGGCGCAGCGGACTCACGGTGATCCCTGTGGCCTGCGACTACCAATTGGCCGATCGGGCCCATTACGGCAGGGTCACCCCGGGCAGCTTCGTGAAAGACCTGCTTCCCGATGCCGATTTTCTGCACTTGAGCACCGTGGCGCTCAAGGAACACGTGGGGCTGCTGGCCTATCGGCTCAAGGGCTGGAGCTAGGGCCTAGGTCTTGGGGCCGTCCCTACTTCTTGGGAGCTGGCGGTACCAGGCTCACCCCCTCGGGGGGCGGGGTGGGATCGGGATCGGCAATCAGCATGTGCTGCAACACGATCTCGGGACGCTCGCTATCGCGCCAGCGAATCCGATAGGCCGGCATCTTGGTGCCACGGCTGGTGGTTTGTTCCACAGGCTCCATCACCCAACCCCGGCGCGAGCGGCCCTGGGGGTTGCGCTTCACTACCGCATCTGCATGCTTGAAGCGAAAACCGACGCGCTCACCGCTCATTGCTTGGAGAGCCCCGATGAGGGACATAGGCTGTTAAGCCCAATTATCCCACTGCACCCGGCCGCAACAGTGGAAAGGCGATCACATCCCGAATCGAAGAGCTATCGGTGAGCAACATCACCAGCCGATCGATACCAATCCCCAGCCCCCCCGTGGGTGGCATGCCCACCTCCAGGGCATGGATGAAGTCTTCGTCCACCCCCTGGGCCTCCAAGTCGCCGGCAGCCCGGCGGGCCTGCTGGGTTTCGAGGCGTTGACGCTGATCCACCGGGTCAATCAGCTCACTGAAGGCATTGGCCGTCTCGCGGCCCACGATGAACAGCTCGAAGCGCTCCACCAGGCCTGGCTTGCTGCGGTGGGCCCTGGCCAAGGGCGAATTTTCCACCGGATAATCCATCACAAAGGTGGGCTGGATCAGATTGGTCTCAACCCGCTGATCGAAGGCCTCCACCAACAAACGGCCCACCGAATCGGCCATGGCAGGCACCTCCAGCCCCGTGGCCGCCATGGCCGCAGCAGCTTCGTCGCGGGTGGCAAATGTGGCGAAATCCAAGCCACAGGCCTGCTCCACCAGCCCATGCATGGTGGCCCGGCGCCAGGGGGGCGCCAGATCGATCGCGGTGCCTTGGTAGGTGATGGTGGTGCTGCCGCACACCTCTTGGCACACCGAAGCAATCAGCTGCTCGGTGAGCTGCATCATGTCCGTGTAGTCGGCGTAGGCCTGGTAGATCTCCACCGAGGTGAATTCGGGGTTGTGGCGGGTGCTGATCCCCTCGTTGCGGAAGATCCGGCCCAGCTCGTATACCCGCTCAAAGCCGCCCACCACTAGGCGCTTGAGGTGCAGCTCGGTGGCGATGCGCAGGGTGAGGGGGAGATCCAGGGCGTTGTGGTGGGTTTCAAACGGCCGGGCATCGGCCCCGCCGGGCACGCTCTGCAGCACGGGCGTTTCGATCTCCAGAAAATCCCGGGCATCGAGCCAGCGGCGCATGGCGCTCACCATCAGGGCGCGGCGGCGGAAGGTTTCCCGGGTGTCGGGCGACACGATCAAATCGAGGTAGCGCTGGCGGTAGCGCTTCTCCACATCGGCCAGGCCATGCCACTTGTCGGGCAGGGGCTGCAGGCTCTTGGTGAGCATGGTCCAGCCCTTCACCTTCACCGAAAGCTCACCGCGGTCGGTGCGGCGCAGGGTGCCTTTCACACCGATCAGATCGCCGGCATCCACCAGGCTGGTGAGGTGGGCAAAGGCTTCGGGATCCTCCGGGATCTCCGCTTCCAGGGTGGCCTTTTCGATAAAGAGCTGGATCGGGCCGGTCTCATCGGCCAGGGTGAAGAAGGCCAGTTTGCCCATCACCCGGCGGGTCATCACCCGGCCGGCCACGGCCACGGCCACATCCCGCTCCTCGCCATTTGGCAGATCGGCGTGGGCCGCCTGGAGCTGGCCATGGCGATGGCTGGGTTCAAAGCGCAGGCCATAGGGCCCCTGGCCAATGGCCGCTAGGGCTTGAGCTTTCTCGAGACGGGTCTCGCGCAGATCCGACAAGGCCGTGGGCTACTCAGATCAATCCATCCTGCAGGAGCGCCGCTCAGGCAGCTAGGACACCGCAGCCGAAAGAACCCCATCTCCCATGCGCTGGGAGGCATAGCCGGTGCCGCGCACCGTGAGGATCAACTCCGGGTTGCGGGGATCGGGCTCAAGCTTGCCGCGCAGGCGAGCGACGTAGACGTCGACAACCCGCAGGTCGGCGGCGCGGCGCGGCGGGTAGCCCCACAGCTGCTCGAGGATCTCAGCCCGGGGCACCACCCGGCCCGGCTCCCGGAACAACAGCTCCAGCAGACTGAATTCGGTGTAGGTGAGGCCGATGCGCTCGCTATCGCGGGTCACCTGGCGGCGGTTGGTGTCAACCACCAGATCGCCCACCCGGAGCACCCCGCTGCCCGTGGGCGCCTCCCGGGGTTCGGCGGAAGCGGAGCCGCGGCCCACCCGGCGCAGGATCGTGGCGATCCGGGCTTCGAGTTCTTTCGGACTGAAAGGTTTGGGGAGATAGTCGTCGGCACCGAGATCCAGGCCAGAAACCCGCTCGGCAATGGCATCAAGGGCCGAGAGGAAAATAATTGGCACGCAGGATTCGGCCCGCAAACGCCGACACACAGCGAAGCCATCCAGCTTGGGCAGCATTACATCGAGCACCACTAAATCTGGCTGCTCTTGGTGGAAAAGGGTGAGGGCTTCTTCGCCGTCTTCCGCACAGATCACCCGGTAGCCGGCCAACTGCAGGCGCATCACCAGCACCCGCCGCACGGCGGCCTCGTCGTCCACCACCAGCACGGTGGCCTTGAGATCAGCTGGGCCCTGGGCAAGCGGCTCTGACCTATTCGCTGCCCCAGGAGCCTGGCTCGAGTTAGGCCTGTCCTCCAGGGGCATGGGGAAGGTCTGGCATGAAGAATCGCAACCCTAACCTTCTGAGAGGCTGGTGGTCATCCCCAAAAACGCCTCTGCCAGAGCCGATTGGGGCAGATTTAAGCTTTTCTAAAGGAGTAGCATGCTGCCTAAGGCCAGCGGGCTGCCGCATAGCGATTCCATTCCAGCTCCGCTGCCGCCAGGGCCGCTTCACTGGACAATTCGCCCAGCATCGCGTGTTGCAACTGGGTATAAAGGATGGCCTGCAGCCGTTTCACCCCCGGGGTCGCCGGCACCAGCACCCGGGCATGGCCAAGGGTTTGGGCAGAAAGCAGCCGAGCCGCTTGCACCAAGGGCACCGATCCGGGCTGGGGGTCTCGCTGCTGCAAGGTTTTGAGCACCTCTGCCAAGGCAGCCGTGGCAGAGGGCAACACCCGGGCCTGGTTGGCAAAGCTCAGCTGGTTGGCTGCATTGGTCATGAACAGCCCAAAGCTCACCGCTTCAGCGGCCATGGCCGTTTGCTTGGGCACCACCAAATTCATCATCGCCACGTTGGCCTCCCCATTGGGGCCCAGTAGCGGGGGATAGGGGGCTGTGGATGCGGCGATACCCGGTGCATTGGTTTGCAGGTTGGTGAGGAAGTCGGGGCCCGTGGCCACCTGGGCCAGATCACCGGCTTGATAGAGCTCAATGGCCCGGCGGTAGCCCTGGCTCACCACCTCCTGGGGTAACAAGCCGCGGCGATAGAGATCACTCCAAAAGGCAAAAGCCCCTCGCCCAATGGCGGAATTGAAAGCGGCCCTGTGCTGGTCATCGAGCAGTTGCACGCCCATCTGCACCAGGGTTTCCAGCAACTCGGCCGAGTCGTCGGGCACCACGCTCATGAACAGGGCGTACTTGCCGGTGCGGCGGCGCACGGCCTCGGCATAGGCGGGCACGTCCTGCCACCGCGTTGGCGGCGATTCATAGCCCGCCTTGGCCAGCACGCTCCGGTTCGCCATCGTGATCCGGGTCGTGAGATACCAGGGGATCGCGAATTGCTGGCCGTTCTGGGCTCCGGCCTGCCAGATCTTGGACAGATACACCTGCTGGGCACCGGCTGGAAGCACGGGCGCCAGGTCTAGGAGCCCCCCCTTGCTGGCCAGGTTGGCGGCAAAGGGGGGATTGAGATTGACCAAATCCGGGGCCGTGCGCGCAAACACCGCCGCCAACAATTTGCGTTCCACCGAGCTCCAGGGCACATCGCTCCAGCGCACCACCACCCCCGGGTTTTGCTGCTCCCAGGCGGCAATCACCTCCTGGATGTAGCCGTTGAACTTGGGTGCCAGATCCAAGGTCCAAAAATTCAACGGCCGCGCTTCGGCCCCAGGCTCCACGGGCTGGGGGCCCAGGCCCTTGCTGCAGCTGGAGAGGGCCGCCGCCGCCGAGCCACCGGCCAACAGGGCGAGCACGCTGCGGCGACGCCATCGACGGGCCATCGAAGTCACCTAGCGACGCCCTCCTGAAACCTGTTGCCGCCAAAGCAGCAACTGCAGTGAACAGACCATCGGAGCGAGCATGCCCGTCAGCAGGGTTTGGCTCAACCAGGTGTAGAGCACAGGCTCCTGCAATTCTCCGACCACAGCGAACTGGAGGATCAAGGTGAGTCCCACAAAGGCGCTGCCCAGGAGGGCCAAAAGCCCCAAACTGAAGCTGCGCTCGATCGGCAAACCCTTACGGCCCAACCGGCCCCACCACCAACCCAGCACCATCAAGGCGGGAGTTTGGCTGATCGGGCCGAGATGCAGGCCATCGAGCACCAAGCCCAACAGCAAGCCCGCCAGAACTCCCGAGCGGGTCCCATTCACCAAGGCCCAGGGCAAGAGCCACAGCACCGCCCAGGCAGGGCCCGCATCGCCCAGCTTGAGGAACCCAGGCGACGCCAGTGTGAACAGGGGCACCAGCAGGGCCGTGGCAGCTGACCAACCCCGGAGCGCCAAGCTGCTCATGGCCGGCCTGGGCGCATCAGCACCCGCACCCAATCCACGGAACCAGCCCTGGCACTGAGTTGCACCACCGCCTCCGGAGCTGGCGAGGCCATCCCATTCACCGACTGGATCACCCCCACGCTGATGTTGGGGGGCACCAGGGTGCTGGCGGGGGAGGTGATGACCACATCGCCAGGCCGCACCCCGGGGTCCTTATCCAGAAAGCGCAGCACCGGCCGGCTCGAGCCCAACCCCGTGAGCAAGCCATGCTGCTGGGTACGGGCCACCCACACGCCCACATGGCTGCTGCGATCGGTGAGCAGGGCCACGCTGGCCGTGGTGGGAGTCACGCTGGCGACGCGGCCCAGCAGCCCACCGGGGGCCACCACCGGATCCCCCGGCAAGACGCCTTGGATGGATCCTTGGCCGATGACCAGCTGCTGCCACCAGCCGCCAGGATCCCTAGAAATCACTGGCGCAAGCAGCTCTTGATCCAGCTGACTGCGCAGCTGCAGCAGCTGGCGTAGGCGCTGGTTCTCGGCGCTGAGCTGACGCAGTCGGGTCTGATCCTCCAGCCGCTGGGCCTGCCTGACCCATTCGCCTTGGGCGGGGCCTGGCCAAAAGGGGCGACTGAGGGCGGCATAGACATCGGACACACCGGCTCCCTTGCTGAGCCGAATGGCAACGCCAGCTGCCACCAGCAGCGCCAAGGGCCAAACCTGCAGGATCAGCCTGACGGGCGGGAGGCGCAGCCTGGGGCCAGCCTGCATGACGTTTAGGTGGAATGGCGGGCGAAGTCAGGGGTATCGAGCACCCGCTGCAGCCGGCTGTAGTCCTCGAGGACCATGCCGCAACCGTTGACCACACAGAGCAGGGGATCTTCGGCTAAGTGGGTGAGGATCCCGGTTTCATGACTGATCAGGTCGCTGATGCCCCGCACCAAGGCACCGCCCCCGGCCAGCATGATGCCGCGATCCACGATGTCGGCAGCCAGTTCAGGCGGGGTGCGCTCCAGGGTGCGCTTCACCGCCTCCACGATCACGTTGAGGGGCTCCGACATCGCCTCGCGGATGTCGCCGGCGCGCACGTTGATGGTTCGGGGCAGACCCGAAAGCAGGTGCAGACCGCGCACATCCATCGAGGTGTTGTCGTGGGCGTCGTCCGGGAAGGCCGAACCAATGCGGATTTTGATGTCTTCTGCGGTGCGCTCACCCACCACCAGGTTGTGCACCTTCTTCAGATAAATGCCAATCGCATCACTGAGCTCGTCGCCGGCCACCCGCACCGATTCACTCATCACGGTGCCGCCCAGGCTGAGCACCGCCACTTCCGTGGTGCCCCCACCGATATCCACGATCATGGTGCCGACGGGCTCGGTCACGGGCAGACCAGCACCAATCGCCGCTGCCACGGGCTCATCAATTAAGTGCACTTCCCGGGCGCCGGCCAAACCGGCCTCGCGCACGGCGCGGCGTTCGACACCGGTAACGCCACTGGGAATACCAATCACCAGGCGGGGCGCCACGATGCCGCGGCCCTCGTTGCCCTTGCGGATGAAGGCTTTGATCATCTGTTCAGCGGCATCGAAGTCAGCGATGACGCCATCCCGCAATGGACGCACGGCCCGGATGTTGCCGGGGGTGCGGCCGAGCATCAACTTGGCCTCATTGCCCACGGCCAGGGGCACGCCCCTCTCCAGATCCAAGGCCACCACGGAGGGCTCCTGGAGCACAATGCCCTTGCCGGACACGTACATCAGGGTATTAGCCGTTCCCAGATCAATCCCGATATCGCGCGAAAACTGGAAACGACGGAAAAACACGAAATCCCTGGCCTGCAAGGGCCGAATCATAGGGCGGTGTTACAGCCGGGCTAAAGGGTGGAACTGATCAACGGTGGAACCCGAACCGGGTGCCGCATCATTGACTGACGTCATTGATTCAATTCAAAAGGAGATACGCCATGGGCGTTAATTCGATCACCCTTGTGGGCCGGGCCGGCCGCGACCCCGAAGTTCGCTACTTCGAATCCGGCAGCGTGGTGGCCAACCTCACCCTCGCCGTCAACCGCCGCAGTTCGGGCGACGAACCCGACTGGTTCAACCTGGAGATCTGGGGCAAGCAGGCCCAAGTCGCCGCTGACTACGTCCGTAAGGGCTCCCTGGTGGGCATCATCGGCAGCTTCAAGCTGGACCGCTGGACCGATCGGGCCAGCGGCGAAGAGCGCACCAAGCCCGTTATCCGCGTCGATCGGCTGGAACTGCTTGGCTCCAAGCGCGACGCCGAGGGCGGCAGCTTTGGCGGTGGTTTTGGCGGTGGCGAGCCAAGCGACGAGGAAGTGCCCTTCTGATCCCTTCGGTCACTTGACCTCAGTGACTTGATCTCAGTGGCTGGTGTTACGCCGCTTCCAGATGCGCAGCCCCAGCCAGGCCCCAACAGCCGCACCACCCAGCACCAAGATCACCTTCACCACCTTGGAGACTGGCTCGATCCAGTGCTCCACGTTGGTGTAACCCTCCCCAAGGGCCAAGCCCGCCAGGGTGAGAACCAGCGTCCAGATGAAACTGCCGGCGGCGGTCCACAGCAGAAAAGGCGCCATAGGCATGAGCTCAATGCCTGCAGGCACCGAGACCAGGGTGCGAACCCCTGGTAACAGGCGGCCCCAAAAAACCAGGGCCGTGCCATAGCGGGCAAACCAGTTGCGACTGCGCTGCAGCTCCTTCGTGCTGACCCCGATCCAGCGGCCATAGCGGTTCAGCCACTGTTCCAGGCGCTCCTCATTGATCAACCGCCCGATCCAGTACCAGGGCAGGGTCCCTAAAACGGTGCCGAACAACCCCGCTAAAACCACCGGAATCAAGTGCAGCTGGCCCTGATGCACGTAGAAGCCCCCAAGGGGCATGATCAATTCTGAGGGGATCGGCGGGAAGATGTTCTCCAGGAACATGGCCGCAAAGATGGCCCCGTAACCCAACCAAGGGTTGGCCTCCACCGCCGCACCGATCCATTGGGGCAGCTGCTGCACCAGTTCGCTAATCCCCATGCCGCAATCCTTCCTGGAGTGATTGTGGTGCATGGTCTGGCAACCCCTGGGGATGGCTTGCAAACAAAAAAGCCCGGCCATGGGGCCGGGCTGAACAGTTGGCTGTACTCAGGCGACCAAACCGATCAATAGCGGTAATGGTCCAGTTTGTAGGGGCCTTCAACAGGAACGTTGATGTAGGCCGCCTGCTCAACGCTGAGCTCCGTGAGCTTGGCACCGATCTTGTCGAGGTGAAGGCGGGCCACCATCTCATCGAGATGCTTGGGCAGCACATACACCTCTTTGCCGTACTGGTCACCCTTGGTGAACAGCTCGATCTGGGCCAACACCTGGTTGGTGAAGGAATTGCTCATCACGAAGCTGGGGTGGCCCGTGGCGCAACCCAGGTTCACCAAGCGGCCTTCGGCCAGCAGGATGATCTTGTTGCCGCTGGGCAGCACGATGTGATCCACCTGGGGCTTGATGTTGTCCCAGGGGTACTGCTTCAGAGACACCACATCGATCTCGTTGTCGAAGTGGCCGATGTTGCAGACGATTGCCTGATCCTTCATCTGGATCAGGTGTTCGTGGCGGATCACGCGGAAGTTACCGGTGGCTGTCACGAAGATGTCCACATCGCCCACCACGTCGTCGAGGCGCACCACCCGGTAGCCCTCCATCGCGGCCTGCAGGGCGCAGATGGGGTCGACCTCAGCGATCATCACGCTGGCGCCAAGGCCCCGCAGCGACTGGGCTGAACCCTTGCCCACATCGCCATAGCCGAGCACCAGGGCCACCTTGCCAGCCACCATCACATCGGTGGCGCGCTTGATGCTGTCCACCAGGGACTCCCGGCAGCCGTAGAGGTTGTCGAACTTGCTCTTGGTGACCGAGTCGTTGACGTTGATCGCGGGGAAGGGCAGCTCACCGCTCTTCTGCATTTGATAAAGGCGGGCTACACCAGTGGTGGTTTCCTCGGTGACACCCTGAATGGCGGCGTAAATGCGGGAATAGAAGCCGGGCTGGGCCGCCAGCTTCTGGCGGATGGAATGGAAGAGGGCGGTCTCCTCTTCGTTCGAGGGGTGATCAAGAACGGAGAGATCGTTCTCAGCCTTGGTGCCCAGCACCACCAGACCGGTGGCATCGCCACCGTCGTCGAGGATCATGTTGGGGGTGCCGCCATCGCCCCACTCGAGGATGCGGTGGGTGAAGGCCCAGTACTCATCTAGGGTTTCGCCCTTGTAGGCAAACACCGGAACGTCTGCTGCCGCAATCGCAGCGGCGGCGTGGTCCTGGGTGGAGAAGATGTTGCAAGAGGCCCAGCGCACCTCAGCGCCAAGGGCCGTCAGGGTTTCGATCAAGACCGCGGTCTGGATCGTCATGTGCAGCGAGCCCGCAATACGGGCGCCCTTCAGGGGCTGCTCGGCGCCGAACTTGGTGCGCAGGGCCATCAGGCCAGGCATTTCGGTTTCGGCAATCGCCATTTCCTTGCGACCAAACTCAGCCAAGCCGAGATCGGCAATCACATACGTCGAGGTGCTCTGCAGCGCAGGCGCCGTGGGGGTAGCCACCATGGGTTGTCTCCGGTTCGTTCTGGGGGTCAACTCGCTCCCGGCTGGGAGGAGGGGTTGGAAAGTTCTGCGGAGACGCCGAGGCTTCGGGCTCGCTTGAATGCAATCTACTAGGAGGTCTTGGAAGCCTGCGCCCACCGTGATCCAGCAGCAAAGCCAGCTCCGCCAGAAGCGCGAGCACAGTCAGAAGCGCGAGCTCCCTGATGCGGCCGCCACCCAGGCCCTGGGGCAGGAGTTGGCTGGGATGCTGGCCCCAGGCAGCATCCTGCTGTTGCTCGGGGATCTCGGTGCCGGCAAAACCTGCCTGGTGCAAGGCATCGCCAAGGGCCTCGGCATCGACGAGCCGATCACAAGCCCCACCTTTGCGCTGGCCCAGCACTACCAAGGCGAGGGGGGCAGGGCCCTGGTCCACCTCGATCTCTACCGGCTCGAGCGAGCCGCCGCGGCCGATGAACTGCTGGCCCAGGAAGAGGAGGAGGCCTTGGCCCTGGGAGCCCTACTGGCGGTGGAATGGCCCGAGCGCTTGAGCGTCCTGCCGCCAGAGGCCTGGCAGGTGGGGCTGGAGTTGCGTGATCCAGCCGATCCCGATGCGGGGCGTACGGCTTGGATCAGCCCGGCCGGCCGTTGAGAAAGGCCCCCACCGCCGCTTGCGTGGGCTGGGGATCAATCGCTCCTTCGCCCTGACACACCAACGCGCCGCAGGCACTGGCAAAGCGCATTGTTTCGCTCACGTCTGCAGCTGAGCCAGCACCCATCAACTCAGACGGCAGCAGCTCTGGTTGGTCGCAGAGCCGGTGCAGCAGCCCGGCCGTGAAGGCATCACCGGCTCCGGTGGTATCAATCACCGCTGCGGCAAAGGCCTCGAGGGATCCGGCCTGGCCGCCCCAAAACCAGCGCAAGGGGTTCGCCCCATCGCTCACCACCACAATGGGCCTCTGGCTCAAGGCTGCCGAAATCACGCCCGGATCCTGGCTGCCAAACAGCCACCGGGCTTCTTCGGCCGCACATTTAATCAACGCTGCCTGGTCCAGCAAGGGCCGGATCTGGGCGATGGCCGAAGGCGGCGGCCCCGATTGGGGCGGAGCCGCCGGATCCCAAAAGGTGGGGCGCCAATTCACATCCACCGCCAGGGCCACCCTCGCGGTCTTGGCCCACTGCAGCAGCCAGGTCAAGGCTTCGTTTGAGGCGGGGCTCGCCAAGGCAAGGGTGCCCACCAGCAGCCATTGGGCCTTGGCAAAGGACGGCTCCACCACCGCTGCCAAGGCCCGCCGATCCACGGCCTGGTCGGCAAAACCCAGGCCCCGATCCCCCGCAAAACCAGCAAAGGCCCGCTCCCCGATGGCGTCGCGCTGCACCAGCACCACCCGGCTAGGACGCTCCCGATCCCATTGCAGGCCGGCGGTATTCACGCCGCGGGCCGCAAACAGCTCGGCAAACCTGTGGCCAATGGCGTCATGACCCAGGCGGCCCAGCCAGGCCACGGGGGTACCAAGCCGGGCCAGGGCGCAGGCCCCATTGGCCGGGGCCCCACCGAGGTAATCGGCCTGGGGACCAAGCCGGTCCACCAAGGCCTCGCCAAAACAGAGAACCTGAACCACCTCCATCAGGTCACCATTGCCATCAAGCGGCTGGAGCACTCTCGCCAGGCTGAAGCCGTTCCAGCAGGGCGGCGATGATTTTGGCGTTGGCAGCTGGGAAGGGATAGGCCCCGAGCTCCTGGGGATCCACCCACCGCACCTGCTGGCTAGCCAGGGGTTGGGGTTCGCCTGAGAGCCAACGGCACAGATGCACCACAAAGCGCAGACGCTTGTGGCTGTAGGCGTGCTCGAGGCTGACCAGCTCCTCGCCCACCGCCACCTCGATCGCCAGTTCTTCGCTCAATTCGCGCCGAATCGTGGCTTCGATCGGCTCTTTGGGCTCCTGCTTGCCACCGGGGAATTCCCACATCCCGCCCAGCAACCCCTCATTCAGCCGCTGATCAATCAGCACCTGGCCGGCTGCATTGAGTACCACCCCCACACCAATCACCTGGAAGGGGAGCGGTTTTGAAGCGTCCTTCACGGGGTAGCTGGCGGGATCGCCGGCAGCGTAGGCAGCGCAGCTCCCCTGCCAAGGGCAGGTGCCGCAGCTGGGATTACGGGGCTTGCAAATGCTGGAGCCCAAATCCATCAGGGCCTGGTTGAACGCTCGGGGCCTCCTGGGATCGAGCACCAGCTCGCTCATTTGCCAGAAGCCAGCCAACCCCCGCGCCGGCGGCCGAGGGCTCCTTGTCAAGCGCGCCAGCACCCGTTTGACGTTGCCATCGAGGATGGCGAAGGGCAGGTCAAAGGCCGAAGAGAGGATGCTGCCGGCCGTACTGCGGCCAATGCCCGGCAGGGCCAACCAACCCTCCAGATCCCGGGGCCAGGGCTGGCTCACCAACTGCCTGGCTCCCTGGTGCAGGCGGCGGGCCCGGGAGTAGTAGCCCAGTCCTTGCCAAAGCAGCAGCACGTCGTGCTCGCCGGCGGCTGCCAAAGCTTCCACGGAGGGGAAGGCTGCCATCCAGCGCCGCCAGTAGGGCAGCACCACCTGCAACTGGGTCTGCTGCAACATCACCTCCGCCACCCAAATCGGGTAGGGATCGAGCTGCTCGCCAGGGGAGGCCGGCGCGCCTGTTGCCCTCAGCTTCCACGGGATCTGATGGCGGCCGTAGGCCTGCCACCAGGCCCATAGGGCTGCGCGCAACTCGGGAGCAAGCTCCCCAAGGTGGCCTAAGGCCCTAGCCGAATCCACCCGGACGGGAGCGGGAAGAGGCTGAGCACTCCATCGACGCTGGGCCTGTTGTAGTCAACTTAGCTGGCGACGTAGGCCTCTACGGCATCGCTGATGCGGCGCAGGCCAGCCAGGCCATCGCGCTCCAAATTGCGCACCCGATCCCGGCTAATGCCGAGGATCCGGCCAATACCGGTGAGGCTCATGGGTTCGGCGCCCTCCGGCCCCTCCCCATCAATCCCATAACGCATCTTCAGAACACGGCACTGGAGCTCGGGCAGGCGGTCCAGCAGCGCCCGCAAATCCCCCTTCAGGCACTCCCCATCCACCTGCTCATCCGGCAGCTCCCCATCCCCAGCCAACAAATCCAGCAGTTCCGTGTCGTCGCCATCGCCCACCTTCATCTCCAAGCTCACCGGCTG
>CALSBG010000004.1:0-144439 GCA_943373125.1 Synechococcus sp. UW140 | reverse complement strand
ATAATTGCTTCAACGCTGGATGTGGTCGGGATCTTCAGTACGTCTATGGGCCCCTCCCCGTTCGCCTTCATGGGCTCGGTGAGGATTGTTTCGATCAGCTCGCCGCCAAGGGCGGCGCGGACTTCGATTTGGCGAGCCTTTCTGGTTCCCGGGGCCCACTGAACCAACACCTGATCAGAACCGCGTCCGCCAGGGGATGGATCAAGTCCGTCAAGTAGGCCGGGGAGGGCCAGGTTTTTGTTGACTTTTGGGGTTGCTGTGTTGATGGGGCTGGCCATGGAGCTGGAGATTGAGGTTAAGCAGTGGCTAACTTTAGCACATTTGCTGTTCAGCGGCTCAGCGGTTCAGCGTCTTAGAGGTTTTACAGTGATGCTTCCCTGCTTCCATGGCTGTCCCCACTGCGATATCCAATACGAATCAGGTTGCTGGCTAAATTACACTACCGGAGCATTAAAAATCCGCTTTCATGATAGCCGCAGGTATCATGAAAGCGGATTAGAAGGTGGATAACCCCAGGTGGGGAACCCCTTGATTTTCGAGGTGACCTCGCTAGACGAAAGTAAATTGTGAGAGATTGCTAAGACTTAGGGCAGACGTTCCTGCTTGAACCTGAATGGATGCGATGAGCTCGTCACTACCGTCCCATCCTCTTGTGTTTGCACCAATGCCGCGGCCATCATTGAGATAGAGACCTACTCCAGCTCCAGTGAACCCAGACAAATGGTCGTGTGTACGCAGTATGTCGTCGGATGCTTTGCCTTTAAGTTGAATCTTATCGCCGTTGCTAAAATCGGTTATCAGTGCACGGTCTTTGTCTGCTTTTGATGAGAGAACATAATTTCCATCATTGTAAAAGGTGCCTGATGCATTGCCAAGAATAAATAAATCATTACCTGATCCACCTGTGAGGACGTCAATTTCACTCCGTCCTCGATTCGCATCAGTCGGATCGATGCCAATCAACGTGTCTGCACCGGCACCGCCATTGAGACTGTCGTTGCCCTTGTTTCCAATCAGGCTGTCATTTCCCGCTCCACCGTTGAGAGTATCATTGCGATTGGTGCCCCTTAGGGTTTGCCCAGCTGCTACTGAGGAATCAGTAATGAAGATGGAAGCGGATTGGCCAACTTGAACGGTGCGAGCGCTATCGGAGTAGAGCTTGATTTGGAAATCTTCTCCCCCCTCGGTTTTGAGATCATTGGCGATCGCGAGATTAAAGGCAAGGGTGCCGCTGTTGATGGTGCCGCTACCAGTGAGGGTTGGATTAGCAAAATCTGCGGCATCGATGCCAGTGCCAGAAATAGCCCAGTAGAGGTTGGTGCCGTTTGCAACGTTGGTTGTGTTGACGGAGACGGATATGGTTTGCCCTTCTTTGAGGTAGGGTTCGTTGGTGGCGATGGCATAGGTGGGGGCCATGGCCTTGGTTAAATTATTGAGGGCTACTGTGAGATCGAGTTGGTTACCCGTCACCGTTATTCCAGCCAGGGCAGCATTGGGTGTGCCATCAAGCAGGGCGGCTTTGATTTGGGCTGCGGTGGCTGTAGGGAACCTTGCTGCAAGTAGGGCGGCAGCACCGGTTACATGGGGCGTCGCCATCGAAGTGCCGGATAAGGTTTCATAGCTACCTCTTCGAGTGATAGTGGTGGAGTAAATATCGCTTCCAGGAGCTCCAAGGTCAACCCAGGTTGAGCCATAGTTTGAATCACTCGCCAGTGTTCCAGATGATGTGAGATTAGCAACGGAAATCACATTGTCCTGTGTATAGCCTGCTGGATAGATCGGTAAGCCGGATGTCTCATTTCCTGCTGCGACTACGACCAGGATTCCTGCCTGCTCAGCCCTGCTAATGGCGCTAGGAAGTAGTGGGTCGGGTATCATGAAACCCCCTCTATTGTCGGTACCCCAGGAATTGTTGGTTGCCAGGAAATTGGCTGAACCATTAGCGCCGCGGGTTTTTAAATCGGTGAAATAGTCCAAGGGTCGTATTCCACCTGATGTAATAAAATAAGAAGGAGCTTTCAAGTCTATTATGATTGCAGCCATTTGGATTTGGTGGTTCACCCCGGTAACGCCAATACCGTTGTCACCCATGGCGCCGATTGTGCCGGCCACGTGGGTTCCATGCCCGCTTGGATCCATCGGGTCGTTATCATTGCTGGCAAAGTCCCAGCCAATGAGATCATCGATATAGGCATTGCCGTCATTATCGATTCCGTCTTCCCAGCCTGAACTATTATTGAGGAGGTCTCCGGCATCGATGTATCCATTGCTATTGTAGTCATTTAGGTGCAGTGTGGCATTGTTAGTGCCGCTCCAGTTTGTCTTGTCGTTGAGGTCCCAAAAGGTGATGAGCCCGTCGGAATCACTGTCGACAATCGATTTGAACCACGACAGCCCTTTGATTTCCCCCTGATTTAAGAAAATATTTTTGTAGAGGTCTGGATGGGTGTATTCGATGCCAGTGTCAATAATCCCGACCACATTTTTGATTGAACCTTTGGTAGTGTTCCAGGCCTGATCAGCTTTGATGCCTGCCCCACTGCTACTCAAGCCCCAAAGACTGCCTAGGTTTGAATCGTTGGGAACGTATTTTAGTGAGCTCTGTTTAAACGAAAGCTGTTGATTAAGCCCGGCATCTAAGTTGTTGTTCTGTTGGCTGTAATCCCTATTAATCGCTTCTGCGCTGGATGTGGTCGGGATCTTCAAGGCGTCTTTGGGCCCCTCCCCTTTGGTTGCGGGGGCTTGCTGAACCAGCATCTGATCAGAACCGCGTCCGCCAGGGGATGGGTCCAGTCCGTCAAGCAGGCCGGGGAAAGCCAGGTTTTTGTTGACTTTTGGGGTTGCTGCTTTGATGGGGATAGGCATGGAGCTGGAGATTGAGGTTAAACAGACGTTAACGTTAGCACATTTGCGGCTCAGCGCCTTGGGAGCTTAGTGGCTCAGCGGCTTTGTTGTGTTGATTCCCGCTTCCATGGCTGCCCCTGCTGCGCTATCCAATACGAATCAGGATGCTGGCTAAATTACACTGATTAATCACAAAAATCTGCTTTCATGGTAGCCGGAGCTATCATGAAAGCAGATTGGAAGGCGGGGAACCGCTTGATTTTCTAGATATGCCCTTGCTAGACGAAAGTAAATTGTGAGAGATTGCTAAGACTTAGGGCAGATGTTCCTGCTTGAACCTGAATGGACGCAATAAGCTCGTCACTACCGTCCCAGCCTGTTAAGTTTGAACCTGGACGGGCGCTATCATTGAGATAGAGACCCACTCCAGCTCCAGTGAACCCAGACAAATCATCATGTGTACGCAGTATGTAGTCGGATGCTTTGCCTTTAAGTTGAATCTTATCGCCGTTGCCAAAATCAGTTATTAGTGCACGGTCTCGGTCTCCTTTTGATGAGAGAACACGATTTCCATCATCGTAAAAGACCCCTGATGCACTGCCAAGAACAAATAAATCATTACCTGCGCCCCCTGTGAGGACGTCAATTTCACCACGTCCTCGATTCGCATCATTCAGATCGATGCCGATCAACGTGTCTGCACCGGCACCTCCATTGAGACTGTCGTTGCCCTTGTTTCCAATCAGGCTGTCATTCCCGGCTCCACCATTGAGAGTGTCATTTCCTGCAGTGCCCGAGATGGTTAAATCTGTGACGTAGGTGAATTGTGAGAGGTTGCTAAGACTTAGGGCAGCTGTTCCTGCTTGAACCCCAATGAACGCGATAAGCTCATCACGACTGTCAAATCCTCCTGCGTTTGCTCCGTTGCCCTGGCCATCATTGCGATAGAGCCACGCCCCGCTGTATCCATCCACAGCAGAGGATGGACGCAATACGTAGTCGGATGCTTGACCTTTAAGTTGAATTCTATCGCCGTTGCCGAAATCGGCTATGAATGCACAGTCTGCAAGACCTGATGTAAGGCTATTCCCATCATCGTAAAAGACTCCTGATGCATTGCCAAGGACGAATACATCATTACCTGATCCACCTTGCAGGAGGTCTATTTCTCCGCGTCCTAGATTGGCATCATTCAGATCGATGCCAATCAATGTGTCGTTACCTGCGAGTCCAAAGATCCTGTCATTACCCTTGTTGCCAACAATGGTGTCATCTCCTGCTCCACCATTGATATAGCCATTTCCTGGATAGGGAGTTGGGTTAGCTGCTGTGCTACCAAGAATGGAAGTGGAAGTGGAAGTGGAGGTGGAACTTGTCGCCGCTAGGCGAGCACTTTCGGCTGCGGCGGCCAACTGAACCAACATCTGATCTGAACCGCGTCCGGCTAGGGATGGGTCCAGTCCGTCAAGTAGGCCGGGGAGGGCTGTGCTCTTCTTGACGTTTGGGGTTGCTGCGTTGATTGGGCTGGGCATGAAGCTGGAGTCCGAGGTGGAATACCTAAGAGTCTTAGCACACCAGCGGTTCAGCGGCTCAGCGCTTAAGCGGAACAAGGGTTTTGCGTCTTAGGGGGTTAGGGGTTTTGCAGCCGTAATCCCTTGCTTTGCTCCGCTTGGAGTACCCCATGCTGGGCGGGGCTGCTGCTCCTGTTTGCCGGTTTACCGGCCAAGGTCTGCAACATTTCTTACCGAATCTGCCCGGGTTGGTGAGGAAGCGCTAAAAATCTGCTTTCCTAATGGCCACAGGCATCAGGAAAGCAGATCGGAAGATGGGGAATCCCCTGATCTTCGAGATGCCCTTGCTAGACGTAAGTAAATTGTGAAAGATTGCTAAGACTTAGGGCAGATGTTGCTGGTTGAACCTGAATCAAGGCGATGAACTCGTCAAAAATGTCCAATCCCCCTGTGTTTGCACCCGTACCTTGGCCATCATTACGATAGAGACCAAACCCACTGATTCCAGAAAAACTGGTTGGAGATAAAATATAGTCGGAGGATTGTCCTTTCAGCTGAATTCTATCGCCGTTGCCAAAATCGCTTATGCGTGCATAGTCGTCCAATCCAGCTAAGGCGCTATTTCTATCATTGTAAAAGACTCCTGATGCATTGCCAAGAACAAACAAATCATTACCTGCGCCCCCTGTGAGGACGTCAATTTCACCACGTCCTAGATTTCCGTCAGTCGGATCGATGCCGATCAATGTGTCTGTACCGGCACCTCCATTGAGACTGTCGTTGCCCTTGTTGCCAATCAGGCTGTCATTTCCTGTGCCACCGTTGAGCGTGTCATTCCCTGCGCCGCCTGTGATGGTTAAATCTGTGACATAGGTAAATTGTGAGAGGTTGCTAAGACTTAGGGGAGCTGTTCCTGGTTGAATCTGAATAAAAGCGATGTATTCGTCAAACTGGTCCAACCCTCCTGTGCTTGCACCCGTACCTTGACCATCGTTGCGAAAGAGAAACGATCCATTTAATCCAGGAGAAGTGAACGGAATCAACAAATAGTCTGATGCTTGACCTTTAAGTTGAATTCTATCGCCGTTGCCAAAATCGGTTATGTCTGCGTAGTCCCCTCCTCCTGGCGTCGTTGTATTCCCATCATTGTAAAAGACTCCTGATGCATCGCCAAGAACAAATAAATCATTACCTGCACCACCTGTGAGGACGTCAATTTCTCCCCGTCCTAGATTGGCATCAGTTGGATTGATGCCGATCAATGTGTCTGCACCGGCACCTCCATTGAGACTGTCGTTGCCCTTGTTGCCAATCAGGCTGTCATTTCCTGCGCCACCGTTGAGGGTGTCATTGTCTGGAGTGCCCGTGATAGTTAAATCTGTGACATAGGTAAATTGTGAGAGGTTGCTAAGACTTAGGGGAGCTGTTCCTGGTTGAACCTGAATGTACGCGATAAACTCGTCAGATTGGTCCCATCCACCTGGATTTGCACCGATAGCTTGGCCATCATTGAAGTAGAGAGCCTGCACAGAACGTCCACCCCAATTAATGGGTGACCAGAGTATGTAGTCTGATGCTTGACCCCTAAGTTGAATTTTATCGCCGGTCCCAAAATCAGTTATGAATGCATAGTCTCCAGTATTCTGTATAGTTCTATCTCCTCCATTGTAAAAGACTCCTGATGCATCGCCAAGAACAAATAAATCATTACCTGTGCCCCCTGTGAGCGTGTCTATTTCTAATAGTCCTAGATTGGCATCATTCGGATCGATGCCGATCAATGTGTCTGCACCGGCACCTCCATTGAGGGTGTCGCTACCTTTGTTGCCAATCAGGCTGTCGTTGCCTGCGCCACCGTTGAGGGTGTCATTGTCTGGTGTCCCCGTGATGGTTAAATCTGTGATGTAGGTAAATTGTGAGAGATTGCTTAGACTTAATTGAGGAGTAGATCGGCCGCTGCTAATCACCGCGATAAGCTCATCATTCGAGTCCCACCCCATTGTATTTGTACCGTTGCCCTGGCCATCATTGAGATAGATGCCATATCCAGCAACTGCACCATTATTGATTATTTCTGTTATGGAGTAGTCGGATAGTTTTCCTTTCAGTTGAATTTTATCGCCGGGGGCAAAATCGGTTATGCGTGCATAGTCTCCCAATCCAGCCAAGGAGCTATTTCCATCATTGTAAAAGACTCCTGATGCATCGCCAAGAATAAATAAATCATTACCTGTTCCCCCTGCGAGGATGTCTATTTCACCCCGTCCTAGATTGGCATCATTCGGATCGATGCCGATCAACGTGTCTGCACCAGCACCTGCATTGAGGGTGTCATTCCCTTTTCCACCAATGAGAGTGTCATTCCCTGCGCCACCGTTGAGCGTGTCATTTCCTGCGCTGCCTGTGATGGTTAAATCTGTGACGTAGGTAAATTGTGAGAGGTTGCTAAGACTTAGGGGAGCTGTTCCTGGTTGAACCTGAATGTACGCGATAAACTCGTCAGATTGGTCCCATCCACCTAGGTTTGCACCGATAGCTTGGCCATCATTGAAGTAGAGAGCCTGCACAGAACGTCCACCCCAATTAATGGGTGACCAGAGTATGTAGTCTGATGCTTGACCCCTAAGTTGAATTTTATCTCCAGTCCCAAAATCAGTTATAAGTGCATAGTCTCCAGTATTCTGTATAGTTCTATCTCCTCCATTGTAAAAGACCCCTGATGCATCGCCAAGAACAAATAAATCATTACCTGTGCCCCCTGTGAGCGTGTCTATTTCTAATAGTCCTAGATTGGCATCATTCGGATCGATGCCGATCAATGTGTCATCACCTGCTCCGCCATCAAGACTGTCACTCCCTTTTCCACCAGTGAGAGTGTCATTCAATGCTCCACCAATAAGAGTGTCTTTGCCTGCAGTGCCGCGGATATCTGCCCGTAGGGGTGGAGGCTCTGAGATATCAAGAATGGAATTGGATGCAGATATCTGCCCCTCTTGCTGATTACTTACGGTGTTGGTGGCCCGCTGAACCCACACCTGCTCAGATCCGCGGGCGGCTAGGGATGGGTCCAGTACGCCTAGCAGGCCGGGGAGGACCAAGTTGTTGTTGACGTTCTGGGTTGCTGCGTTGACGGCCATGGAGCTGGAACTTGGTTTTGCTGTCTGTACAGCTTAGCATCTCACTGGTAAAATGTGTTAATTGCTTAGAGCTTAAGAGGGTTTAGAGCCTTAATCCCATGGTTTGCTCCTTTTGGAGTGTCCCATGATGGCCGTCTTGATTACACGAAAGGAACATAAAAAACTGCTTTCATGATAGCGACAGGCATCATGAAAGCAGATTGGAAGATGGGGTACTCCCTTGACTTTTCAGATATGCCCTTTCTAGACGAAAGTAAATTGCGAGAGATTGCTAAGACTTAGGGGAGCTGTTCCTGGTTGAACTTGAATTAACCCGATGAATTCGTCATATGTGTCCCATCCTTGCCTGGAGGCTTGGGGGATCCCGAAGCGATTAGCGGCAGATTGACCATCTTCAATGAATCCAACTCCAGCAGTGCCATCGTTGAGATAGAGACCCACTCCACTGAAACCACTCGCAGAATCATCTGATCGCAATACGTAGTCGGATACCTTACCTTTAAGTTGAATTCTGTCGCCGTTTGTAAAATCGGTTATGCGTGCATAATTTGTTCTTGATGATTTTTCTGTATTTCCATCATTATAAAGGGCACTAGATGCATTGCCAAGAACAAATAAGTCATTGTCTGCTCCTCCTGTGAGGATGTCAGTTTCTCCAAGAAATAGGTAGGAATTAGGCTGATCGCTGCCTATCAGTGTGTCTGCACCTGCGCCTCCATTAAGACTGTCATTACCCTTGTTTCCAAGAAGATTGTCATTCCCTGCTCCAGCATTGATTGTGTCATTCCCTGCACCACCAATGAGAATGTCATTTGTGGTGCCGCCCGAGATGGTTTGATCTGTGACGTAGGTAAATTGTGAGAGATTGCTTAGACTTAGGGGAGATGTTCCTGGTTGAACCTGAATCAATGCGATGAACTCGTCACTGGAGTCCCATCCTCCTGGGTTTTCACCGTTGCCCTGGCCATCATTGCGATAGAGACCCACGCCACGCGCTCCTGAGTAATCAGGCGCAGAATCATCTAAACGTATAATGTAGTCGGATGCTTTACCCTTAAGTTGAATTCTATCACCGTTCGTAAAATCTTTTATCAATGCACTATCCCCCCTTCCTGACTGAGTTGCATCTCCATCATTGTAATAGATACCTGATGCATCACCAAGCACAAATAGATCATTACCTAATCCACCTGTGAGTATGTCACCATTTTCTCCGCGCCCCAGATTCACATCATTCAGATCGATGCCGATCAATACGTCTTCACCTTCGTCTCCATTAAGAATGTCTGGCCCCATACCATTCCCACTTTTACCTCCAATAAGCGTGTCATTCCCTGAGCCACCATTGAGCTCGTCTCTTCCCAATCCGCCATCGACGGTATCATTTCCAACTCCACCATTGAGTTTTTCAAAAGCAGAAGAAGATCCCCTGATGAAATAATCTGTGATGTAGGTAAATTGTGAGAGATTGCTTAGACTTAATTGAAGATTAGATCGGCCCCTGCTAATCACAGCGATAAGCTCATCACTAGAGTCCCACCCTGTTGCGTTTGCACCGCTGCCTTGACCATCATTAAGATAGAGGCCATATCCAGTAATTGTGCCATTATTGATTATTTCTATCAAGGAGTAGTCGGATGATTGGCCCTTAAGTTGAATTTTGTTTACATTCTCAAAATTGGTTATGCCAGCATAGTCTCCAAATCCTGATGTTGTTGTATTTCCATCATTGTAAAAGACTCCTGATGCATTGCCAAGTATGAATAAATCATTGCCTGAGCCACCTGTGATCACGTCAATTTCTCCCCGTCCCAAACTTTCATCATTCAGATCAATGCCAATTAATGTGTCTGTACCTGCACCTCCAATGAGAGTGTCACTCCCTTTTCCACCAATGAGAGTGTCATTTCCTTCTCCACCATTGAGAATGTTATTTGCGTTATCGCCCGAGATGGTTTCATCTGTGACGTAGGTAAATTGTGAGAGATTAGTTAGACTAAGGGTAGATGTTCCCGGTTGAACTTGAATCAATGCGATGAACTCGTCCCTAGCGTCCCATCCGTCTGGGTTATAGCTGCCAGGACGGAAAATGCCATCATTGAGATAGAGGCCTACTCCATTGTATCCATCCGCAGAATCGTTTGAAAGTAATATGTAGTCTGATGGCTTACCTTTCAGTTGAATTCTATCGCCGTTCCCAAAATCGGTTACACGTGCATAGTCTGTCCTTGATGAGGATATGCTATTTCTATCATTGTAAAAGACTCCTGATGCATTGCCTAGTATGAATAAATCATTACCTGAGCCACCTGTGAGGACGTCAATTTCTCCCCGTCCTAGATTGACATCGGTCGGGTCGATGCCAATCAAGGTGTCATTACCTGCGCCACTATTGAGAGTGTCATTCCCTTTTCCACCAGTGAGAGTGTCATTCTCTATCCCACCAATGAGAATGTCATTTCCTGTCGAGCCTGGGATCAAACCACGTGGGATTCCTGTTGAGCTATCAAGAACGGTTTCGGAACCGCGGGCGGCTTGGGATCGGTCAAGTTGATCAAGCAGGCCGAGGAGGGTCAGGTTCCTTTGGGACGTTGCGTTGAGGGGCCTGGGCATGGAACTGGTGTTAATGTAGCTACTAATGCATTAAACCACTTTACTGGCTTACTGGCTTACTGGCTTACTAGCTTGCTGGCTTAGGGGTTTTGCAGTCTTCACCCCTTGGTTTGCTCCGTTTGGAGCGCCCCATCATTGACGTTTCTTAACGATCCAGCCGGGGGCCATCCGTCATGCTGAAGCTGTTTTCCCTGCTTCCATGGCCGGCCCCACTGCGATTTTCCAGATGATTTGCCCCGATCAGCCGGGGCTGGTGAGGGATCTCTCGGGTTGGGTGGCATCCAACGGCGGCAACATCGTGCACGCCGACCACCACAGTGATCAGGGCGCTGGGCTCTTCCTCAGCCGGATTGAGTGGGAGTTGGAGGGTTTTGGCTTGCCCCGGGCAGCGATTTGCCCCACGGCCCAGGAGCTCCGCTTGGAGCGCCCCATGATGGCGGCCTTGATTTCACTAATAGAGCATAAAAATCTGCTTTCATGATGCCTGTGGCAATCATGAAAGCAGATTAGAAGCTTGGGAATCTCTAGATTTTGAGTTATGCCCTGTTAGACGTAAGTAAATTTTGAGAGATCGTTTAGATTTAATCCGGTAAAATTTCGATCCGCGCTAATCACCGCGATGAGCTCGTCACTAGCGTCCAACCCTGCTGCGTTTGCACCGATGCCTGTGCCATTATTGCGAAAGAGACCAACCCCACTGATTCCAGTAACAGTGCGTGTGGACAAAATGTAGTCGGATGCAATCCCTTTCAGTTGAATTCTATCACCGTCCCCAAAATCTGTAATTGTTGCATAGTCTCCAAACCCTGATGTAGTTGTATTTCCATCATCGTAAAAGACTCCTGATGCATTGCCAAGCACAAATAAATCATTCCCTGTTCCACCTGTGAGGAAATCAATGTCCCCCCTGCCTAGATTGGCATCCGTGGGATCGATGCCGATCAATCTGTCTGCACCGGCTCCTCCATTGAGAATGTCGTTGCCCTTGTTGCCCGTAAGGGTGTCATTCCCTGCTCCACCCAGGAGAGTGTCACTTCCTGAAGTGCCCGAAATGGTTTGATTTAGAGGGACGTAGGTAAATTGTGCGGCATTGTTTAGATTTAGTATAACTCCTGCTGTTTCAAGCCTAACGAACGCAATCTCCTGCGATGTACCTATGCCATTGCCATTCTTGAGATAGAGGTTCTGCCCAGTCTGTCCATTCACTGTTGTGATTGGCCCAAATTCGTAGTCGGATGCTTGACCACCAAGTTGAATTTTATCGCCGGGATTAAACCCATTTACCAATACAGGAGATGTTCTGCCATTTTGATTAGAGAGCTTACCAAAGAATCTCTGTATGACGCCTGATCCATCGCCAAGCACGAACAAATCGTTACCTGCTGTGCCTCTGGTGTAAAAGTCGAGGGGTTTGGGCATGGTGCTTTAGGAATGTAGCTACCAATACATTAAACCACCTTGCTGGCTTGCTGGCTTGGTGGCTTGGTGGCTTGCTGGCTTAGGGGTTTTGCAGTCTTCACCCCTTGGTTTGCTCCGTTTGGAGCGCCCCATCATTGACGTTTCTTAACGATCCAGCCGGGGGGCCATCCGTCATGCTGAAGCTGTTTTCCCTGCTTCCATGGCTGGCCCCACTGCGATTCTCCAGATGATCTGCCCCGATCAGCCGGGGCTGGTGAGGGAGCTCTCGGGTTGGGTGGCATTCAACGGCGGCAACATCGTGCACGCCGACCACCACAGTGATCAGGGCGCTGGGCTCTTCCTCAGCCGGATTGAGTGGGAGTTGGAGGGTTTTGGCTTGCCCCGGGCAGCGATTTGCCCCACGGCCCAGGCCCTGGCCGAGCGGTTGAAGGGTCAATACAAGGTCAACTTCTCGGATTTCCGCCCGCCGGTGGCCATTTTTGTGAGCAAGCAGGACCACTGCCTCCTCGACCTGCTCTGGCGCACCCGCACCGGGGAGCTGCCGATGCAGGTGCCCTTGGTGATTTCCAATCACCCAGACCTCGCCCCGATGGCCGAGGAGTTTGGCGCCCATTTTGAGCATGTTCCGGTGGATCCAGCGCGCAAAGAGCTGGCTGAGGCCCGCCATTTGGAGCTTTTGGCCCGCCATGGGATCGAGCTGGTTGTGCTGGCCAAATACATGCAGGTGCTCACGCCGTCGTTTTTGACGGCTTTTGATCCCCCCGATGCCTTTCATCAGGTGATCAACATTCACCACTCCTTTCTGCCCGCCTTCACCGGCGCCAAGCCCTACCACCGGGCCTGGGATCGGGGTGTGAAATTGATTGGTGCCACGGCCCACTACGTGAGCGAAGAGCTTGATGGCGGACCGATCATTGCCCAGGAAACGGTGCCGGTGGGCCACCGCGATGGGGTGGAGGATCTCATTCGCAAGGGCCGCGACACCGAACGGCTGGCCCTGGCCCGGGCGGTGCGGCTGCACCTCAAGCGCCAGGTGATCGTTTATGGCAGTCGAACGGCAGTCTTTGATTAGCCCAGGGCTTCGCTCTGGTGTTTGGCCAAGGTGCTGTTGGGTAGGGGTCCTTCCAGGTGCTCCCAGGGCAGCACCCGGCTGGGTTCCCAGCGGCCATGCACCACGTCCTCCCAAGCCGGCAAATTGACCCCCTCGCGATAGGCCTTCTTCCAGCCTCCCAGCGATTCATGGCTGCCCCTGGTGGCGGCGATCACCGGGGCCAAACGGCGATCACTGCGGGACAGCAACGCCTGAATCACACTCCAGCCATAGCTTTCCGGCCGATATTCAATGCCCTTGGGCTTGAGCCGCTTCGCCAACAATTTCAGGCGTTTTTCCGCTTCTGGCCGCACCCCCTGCCATTGGAAGGGCGTGTGGGCCTTGGGCACAAAGGTGCTCACCCCCAGGGAGAGCCGCAGCCCCGGGGTGGCCTTTTTGAGGGCCAGCAGCAGCTCGGCGGTGGCCTCCACATCGGCCTCTGCTTCGGTGGGTAGGCCGGCCATGCCATAGAGCTTCAGCCCCGTTAGTCCCCCTTCTTTGGCGTAGCGAGCTGCCGCAAAAATCTCCTCGGTGCTCAGTTTTTTGTTCACCACCTGGCGCATCCGTTCACTGCCGCTTTCGATGGCGATCGTGAGGGATTTGCTGCCCCGTTTGGCCAGGATCTGAGCCAGTTCCGGGGTCACGGTGGATGCCCGCACCGAACTCACGCTCACCCGGGTGCCGTCGAAGCGGTCCTGGTCGAGCCAGCTGAGCAGGTCGGCGAATTGCGGGTGCTGGGTCACCGAGGCGCCGAGCAGCCCAAGCCGTTGGGTGGCGGTGAGCCCTTTCTCCACCGCCGGGATGAGGCCGTCATCCAGGGATGGGGTGCGGAAGGGCAGGGTGAGGTAGCTGGCCAGGCAGAAGCGGCACAGCTCCGGGCAGCTGCGCACCACTTCCACCATGTGGATGGAGGGCCAGGCCGCCTCCGGGGTGATCACGGTGGAATGGCTGAGGGTGTTGCCCCGCCAGGTTTGTTTGGCCACGGTGGCCGGGATGCCGGCCTCCGTGGGCTCGATGGCCAGCAGTTGGCCATCGGAGCTGTAGCGGGGGGCATAGAGCGACGGCACGTACACCCCCGGTACCTGGGCCAGGGCCCGCAGGCGCTGCTGGCGCGGGGCGTCCCGGTGGGCGGAGATGGCGTCGATAAAGGCCGGCAGCAACAGCTCGCCATCGCCCAGCAGCACCACATCCAAAAAGGGGGCCAGGGGTTCGGGGTTGGCGGTGAGCACCGGCCCCCCGCCAAACACGATCGGGTCGTTGTCACCGCGCTCGCTTCCCCACAGGGGGATGCGCTGCTGCTCGAGCAGATCCAGCAGCACCGGGCCATCGAGCTCCCAGCTGAGGGAGAGACCAAACAGGTCGAGATTGGGCCCCCGGCCGCGCCCGCCGCCATGGGGTGGGTCGCCCTGGTCGGTGAACAGGCGGCGCACATCCACATCGGAACGCTGGGCCAGGGTGGCCCACACCACCTGGTAGCCCAGGCTGGTGATCCCCACGGTGTAGGTGCTGGGGAAGGCCAGCACGGCCCGCAGGGCTCCCGCCTGGGGAGCGGCCGGCGCAAACAGCAGGGTTTCCTGGTTCAGTTAGACACTCGCCAACACCTTGGCCCCATCTTCGGTGCTCACCACCCGGCCGGCGTCTTCAAAGCCCTCGAGCTGGTCGAAGTTGAGGTAGCGGTACAGCTCGGCGCCATGGGGGTCGATCTTTTCAGCGGCAATCGCCAGGTATTGCTCCCTGGTGGGGATGGCGCCCACCTGGGCGCATACGGCGGCCAGCTCGGCGCTGCCCAGGTACACCTGGGCGCCATTCCCCAGACGGTTGTTGAAGTTGCGGGTGCTGGTGGAGAACACGGTGGTGTTGTCGGCCACCCGGGCCTGGTTGCCCATGCAGAGCGAACAGCCGGGCATCTCCATGCGGCTGCCGGCTGCTTCGAAAATGGCGTAGTACCCCTCCTGTTGGAGCATCTCCTCATCCATGCGGGTGGGGGGGCAGACCCACAGGCGGGCAGCATTTTGGCCCTGGCCTTCCAGCACCTTGGCGGCGGCGCGGTAATGGCCGATGTTGGTCATGCAGGAGCCGATGAATACCTCATCCACCTTGTTGCCGGCCACCTCCGAGAGCAGCTTGACGTTGTCGGGATCGTTGGGGCAGGCCAGGATCGGTTCGGTGATCTCGTCGAGGTTGATCGCGATCACGGCGGCGTACTCCGCATCGGCATCGGCCTCCAGCAGCACCGGATTGGCGAGCCAGGCCTCCATGGCCTTGATACGGCGCGCCAGGGTGCGGGGGTCGCTGTAGCCGCGGGCAATCAGGTTTTTGAGCAGCGCCACATTGCTGCGCAGGTATTCGGCCACCGTGGCCACCGAAAGCTTGATCGTGCTGCCGGCGCAGGAGCGTTCGGCGGTGGCATCGGTGAGTTCAAAGGCCTGCTCGAGCTTGAGATCCGGCAGCCCCTCGATTTCCATGATCCGGCCGGAAAATACATTTTTCTTGCCGGCCTTCTCCACCGTGAGCAGGCCCTGCTGGATCGCCACGTAGGGAATCGCGTTCACCACATCCCGCAGGGTGACGCCCGGTTGTAGGGAGCCCGAGAACGTCACCAGCACCGATTCCGGCATGTCCAGGGGCATGGCACCAATGGCGGCGGCAAAGGCCACCAGCCCCGAGCCGGCGGGGAAGGAGATGCCCAAGGGGAAGCGGGTGTGGCTATCACCGCCGGTGCCGACGGTGTCCGGCAGCAGCATGCGATTCAGCCAGCTGTGGATGATGCCGTCGCCGGGACGCAGGGCCACGCCACCCCTGGAACTGATGAAGTCGGGCAGTTCGGCGTGGGTTTTGAGGTCGACGGGTTTGGGATAGGCGGCGGTGTGGCAGAAGCTCTGCATCACCAGATCGGCGGAGAAGCCCAGGCAGGCCAGCTCCTTCATCTCGTCGCGGGTCATGGGCCCGGTGGTGTCCTGGGAGCCCACGGTGGTCATCAGCGGTTCGCAGCTGGTGCCCGGGCGCACCCCGGGCAGGCCGCAGGCCTGGCCCACCATCTTTTGGGCCAGGGTGAAGCCCTTGCCCGACTCGGCGGGGGCGCTGGGGCGGAGGAACAGCTCACTGGCGGGCAGCCCCAGCTGGGCGCGCACCTTGTCGGTGAGGGAGCGGCCAATCAGCAGGGGGATGCGGCCACCGGCGCGCACCTCATCGGTGATGGTGCTGGGCTTGAGCTCAAAGCGGGCCACGATCTCACCGGCCCCCGCTTCGCCGGCGGCGCGCTCCACCGTGCCGGCAAAGGGCCGAATCGTGATCACGTCTCCCGATTGGAGGGCGCTCACGTCGCACTCAATCGGCAGGGCGCCGGAGTCTTCGGCGGTGTTGAAAAAGATCGGTGCGATTTTGCCGCCAATCACCACGCCGCCACTGCGCTTGTTTGGCACGTGGGGGATGTCGGTGCCCGTGTGCCAGAGCACCGAGTTGATCGCCGATTTGCGGGAGCTGCCGGTGCCCACCACATCGCCCACGTAGGCCACGGGATGGCCCTTGGTTTTGAGCTCAGCGATCAGCCCGAGCCCGCCGGGCATGCGGGTTTCCAGCATCGCCGTGGCGTGCAGGGGGATATCGGGTCGGGTGGTGGCGTGGGTGGCGGGGGAGAGGTCGTCGGTGTTGGTTTCGCCTTCCACCTTGAACACCGTCACGGTGATTTCAGCGGGCAGCTCCGGCTTGGCCGTGAACCATTCGGCGGCAGCCCAGCTCTCCACCACTTGCTTGGCGTAGGGGTTGGTTACGGCCAGGGCCAAAACATCGTTGTAGGCGTCGTAGACCAACAGGGTGCGGCTCAGGCCGGAGGCGGCCTCGCTGGCGATGGCCGGATCGGCGCTCCCCAGCAGCTCGATCAGGGCGCCCACGTTGTAGCCGCCGATCATGGTGGCCAGGAGCCTCACCGCCTCGATCGGGTCCAGCAAGGGGCTGGTGGCACTGCCCTTGGCCACCCCAGCCAACCAGCCGGCTTTGACGTAGGCCGCCTCATCCACCCCGGGGGGGATCCGCTCCGAGAGCAGGTGCAGTAGAAAGCTTGCTTCGCCAGCGGGGGGCTGCTCCAACAGTTCCGTGAGGGCTTGGGCTTGCTCGGCGCTGAGGGGCAGGGCGGGAACCCCCAGGGCCTCTCGCTCCAGGGCCGCTTGGCGGTAGCTGGCAAGAAAAGCGGCTGCAGACATGGCCAAAGACAGCAGGGTGGAACCCGCAGGGCGGACGTTCAATCCATTGTTCTTGGTCGCCAAGCCTGCCTTCGGTGTGGATGGCTGCAAAAGCTCCTCAAGGGGCCCCGTGGTGCCTGCTGATTAGGGTGGATTGCTGTTGCGTAGCAGCTCCGCTAGCCCAGGCCATGAATTCCGCCACGTCCGATCTCCACGTGGTGGAAACCCGGCCCTTGGTGGCGCCCGCCCTGTTGCACCGCGAATTGCCCCTGGGCGATCGCTCAGCCGCCACCGTGCAGCAGGCCCGCCAGCGCATTCAAGCGATCCTGCATGGCCAGGATTCGCGCCTGCTGGTGATCGTGGGCCCCTGTTCCGTCCATGACGTGGAGGCGGCCAAGGAGTACGCCACTGCCATCGCCCAATCCCAGGCCCTCTACCGGGAGGAGCTGGAAGTGGTGATGCGGGTCTACTTCGAGAAGCCCCGGACCACCGTGGGCTGGAAGGGGTTGATCAACGACCCCCATCTCGATGGCAGCTACGACATCAACACCGGCCTCCGCCTGGCCCGGGGCCTGTTGCTGCATTTGGCCGCGTTGGGATTGCCAGCGGCCACTGAGCTGCTCGATCCGGTGGTTCCCCAATACATCGCCGATTTGATCAGCTGGACCGCCATTGGCGCCCGCACCACCGAGAGCCAAACCCACCGGGAAATGGCCTCGGGCCTCTCGATGCCGATTGGCTTCAAGAACGGCACCGATGGCAGTGCGATCACAGCCATCAATGCCATGGAGGCCGCAGCCCGGCCCCACCATTTTCTCGGCATCAATGGCGAGGGCCAGGCGGCCATCGTGACCACCACGGGCAACCCCGATGGCCACCTGGTGCTGCGGGGCGGCAAGGGAGGCACCAACTACCACCCCGAGGCGGTGGCCGAGGCGGCGGCCCAATTGGCCAAGGCCGGGTTGCCAGGGCGCCTGATGGTGGATTGCAGCCATGGCAATTCCAACAAGGACTACCGCCGCCAGGGGGAGGTGGCCCAGCAGGTGGCCCAGCAACTGCGTTCCGGCTCCACCCATGTGATGGGCGTGATGCTGGAAAGCCATCTGGTGGCTGGTAACCAGGCCATCCAGGCCGATCGCTCCCAGCTCACCTATGGCCAGAGCGTCACCGACGCCTGCATTGATCTGGCCACCACCGCCGTCGTGCTGGAGCAATTGGCCCAGGCGGTGCGCGCTGCCCGGGGGGCCGTCTCCGTTTAGCGCTCCTGCGTTTAAGAGCCCGAACTCCAGAGCTGCCAGAGCCATCCGGTGGTGATGGGCACGGACAAGTTGTCGATGCCGAGGAGCGCCACTTGCTCGAGGGCGGTGGCGATGGCTGCCGTGGCCAGCAGGGCCGGCAGGGCAGGGCAGGGCAGGCCTTGGACCCGGGCCAGATGCTGCACCAGCAGTAGGGCCCCCAGGCTCCCCGCCGCCATGGCGCCGGTGCCCACCACGGATTTGCGCTGCCCCATCACCGTCCAACTGGGCGATTTCACCAGCGGGCCAATCAATCCGGCCAGGCCATCGCCCAGGGCCATCACCAGCACGCCTGCGGCCACCACCGCAGGGTGCTGCGGCCAATCCAGGGCCAATAGGGCCGTAATCGAGGCCCCATAGGCCACGGTGCCGTAGCTGGTGCGGCCCACATCCTCAACCGCTGGCAGGATGCGCAGCCGGTGGTTGAGCGCTGCCAGCAGGGTGATGGTGCCCGCTGCGGGGATGGCCACCAGCCGATCAATGCCGCAGCCCCAGGCGATCAGCACCACCACGCCGGTGCCGATGTGCACGAGCTTGCGGCTCCATTCCCGTTGGCCGTTCCAGCGCTGACGCACCTGGACGGCCAAGCCAGCCAAAAGGAGCAGCCAGGCCGCTACCGCCGCCGCGCCAAGAAGTTGTTGGGGCCACCAGGCCATCGGCATGGCCATGGCCGCTTGCTTAAGCGGCCTGTTGGACGTTGCTCATGAGACGCAATTTCATGATGGCCTTGGATTCCAGCTGCCGTACCCGCTCGCGGGACACGTTGATCAGACGGCCAATCTCGGCGAGGGTCAGGGGTTCGGCGCCTTCAAGACCAAAGCGCAGCCTGATGATTTTTTGTTCCCGCTCATTGAGCTGGGCCATCCAGGCGCCCAGGTGCTCCTTTTGCAGGTGCCGGTCCATGGAGTCCATGGGCTGGTTGCTGGCCGGGTCAGCAATCAACTCGCCCAGGGTGCTGCGGTCTTCGTCGCC
Source organism: Synechococcus sp. UW140 (assembly GCA_943373125.1). Classification (GTDB taxonomy): domain Bacteria; phylum Cyanobacteriota; class Cyanobacteriia; order PCC-6307; family Cyanobiaceae; genus Cyanobium_A. Next base: position 125,380 of record CALSBG010000004.1, on the reverse strand, counting down.
GCGGGCGTGGGCATCGAGGGATGCGCAGGGGGCGCTTTGGGTGATGAGCTCTTCGAGCTCTTCGGGCTGCATGTCCATGGCGTGGGACAGCTCCAGCCGGTTGGGTTGGCGGCCCAGCCGGTGGTACAACTCGCGGCTGCTGCGTCGCATCTTCGACAGCTTTTCGCTGATGTGGATGGGCAGGCGAATGGTGCGAGCGCTGTTGTCGATGGCCCGGGTCATCCCTTGGCGAATCCACCAATAGGCATAGGTCGAAAACTTGTAGCCCATGGCGGGGTCAAATTTGTCGACAGCCCGCTCGAGGCCGATGGCACCTTCTTGAACCAGATCGAGTAATTCGAGGCCTTGATTTTGATATTTCTTGGCCACGCTGACAACGAGGCGCAGGTTGGCGGCCATCATCCGGTCCCGGGCCCGTTGGGCCATGCGCAGTTGGCGCTTGTGCTTGGGGGTGTGCTCTGCGGCGTCAACGTCGAGCAATCGTTTGCCAGCTTGCACATGGTGGGCAAGCTCAATTTCTTCGGCGGCTGTCAGCAGGGGCACCCGTCCAATGGTGCTCAAATACCAGCCAATCGAATCGGCGCTAAGGCGACCACCCTGGCGTGGTCCTGTTGGTTTGGCTGCAGGCTTGGTTGATGGTTTTGCAGAACCCTCAAGAGCCATCAACGATGGTTCCGGTTTCTTGACCTTGGGTAGACCAGGGTCAGAAACGGAATGCAAAGGCGTCCCCACACCCTAGCTCCGAATTGATTTGTCTTTAATATAGCACTACACCTTGCGATGGAAGGTTATGAATTGGAAGACCTCATGCATCGCTAACGCTGTCAACCGATGCTTCAGATTGGTTTGGTGAGTGTTGGCCTCGGCCGAGTCTTCAGGTTTGGGGCATTAGGCCGCCCCGCCATCGCTTGATCAGAGTCTGTTGCACGAACTGGTTTTCCCCTTCCAATTGTTGTTGGTGGAAGCTGCCATCGGAGGCCATATGCCAGGCCCCGGTGTCTTGTAGATAGAGGTTGAGAAGCTCTTCTAGTTGGATTCTTAGCCGGGGGTCTTCAATTGGGGCCACGGCTTCGACGCGTCGATCCAGGTTGCGGGCCATCCAATCGGCGCTACCGATGAACAGCTCTGGGTTGCCGCCATTGGCGAACCAGAACAGGCGGGAATGTTCGAGGAACTGGCCAATCACGCTCACCACCTGGATGTGGTCGCTAATGCCTTCGATGCCCGGGCGCAGGCTGCACATGCCCCGCACGATCAGTTCAATGTGCACGCCGGCCTGGGAGGCTTCGTAGAGCAGGGCAATCAGGCTTGGATCGGTGAGGGCATTCATTTTTGCCCGGATGTGGCCCCCCTCGCCCGCTTGGGCATGGGCGATTTCCCGGCGGATCAGGTCTTGCATGCGGCTGCGCAGGGTGACCGGTGCCACCAGCAATTTGCGGAAGCTCTGTTGTTTCGAAAAGCCGGTGAGGTAATTGAACAGCTCCACCAGGTCGGCGCCGAAGTCGGGGTTGGCGGTCAGCAGGCCCAGGTCTGTGTAGAGCCGTGAGGTTTTGGAGTTGTAGTTGCCAGTGCCAATGTGCACATAGCTGTTGAGACGCCCCTTTTCCTTGCGGACCACCAGCAGGATTTTCGTGTGGGTTTTTAGACCCAGGACCCCGTAGACCACATGGACGCCAGAACTTTCCAGTTGCTTGGCCCACTGGATGTTGTTGTCTTCATCAAAGCGGGCCTTGAGCTCCACCAAGGCCATCACCTGCTTGCCGTTTTCGGCCGCCCGAATCAGGGCCGCCACGATCGGCGACTGGCTGGAGGTGCGGTAGAGCGTCATCTTGATGGCGAGCACCGCGGGGTCATCGGCCGCCTGGTTGAGGAATTCCTCAACGGAGGTGGAGAAGAGGTCATAGGGGTGCTGCAGGAGCACGTCCCCCCGGCGGATTACCGAAAAGATGCTCTCGAATTCCTCACTTTTGAGGGAGCCATCTTCCAGTTTGCTTTTTTGGGTGCGGGCTAGGGCAGGGGGGGTGCGGCCCTTGTGGGGCTTGGCTTTGAGACTGGGCACAGGCAAGGCCATCAACTCCATCAGGTCATCGAGACCGAGGGGGCCATTGATGCGGTACACGTCTTCCGGTTCCACCGACATGCCCTCCATCAGCACCTGCATCACCGACTCGGGCATTTCGTTGGCGACCTCCAGCCGCACCACTTCTCCGCCCCGGCGGCGTTTGCGCAGCCCCTCCTCCAAGGCTTCCATGAGGTCATCGGCCTCCAGTTCGCGGAGCTCCAGATCCGCATCCCGGGTCACGCGGAAGAAGTAGTGGCCCTCCACCTCCATGCCTGGGAAGAGCAAGCCCAGATTGAAGGCCACCACCTGTTCCAGCGGCACGGCGGTGAAGACCGGTGGGGGTTGGCTGCCGCTGAGGTCGGCGGGGATTTTGACGAAGCGCGGCAGAATTTTTTGCGGCACCTTGACCCGGGCAAATTCCTGCTGGCCGGTTTCTGGATCCCGGATCAGGGCCGCCACATTGAGGCTGAGATTGCTGACAAACGGAAAGGGGTGGGATGGATCCACCGCCAGGGGTGTCAGCACAGGAAAAATGGCTGAGCGGAAGTAATCGTTGACCCAGTCGCGCTGCTTGGCGTTGAGGTTGGCGTAGTCGGTCAGGTTGACGCCGTATTCGGCGAGGTGGGTTTTGAGCGAGTGGCGGTAATGCTGCTGCTGCATCTCGAGCAGCTTGGGCAAGGCGGCCTGGATGGCCTCAATTTGTTGTTGGGGGGTATGGCCGTCGTCGCTGAGGGTGGTGATGCCGGCATCCACCTGGGACTTCAGGGAGGCCACCCTCACCATGAAGAACTCATCGAGGTTGTTGCTGAAGATGGCGCTGAACTTCGCCTGCTCCAGCAAGGGGGTGTGTTCGTTGAGCGCCTGGGCCAGCACTCGGTAATTGAAGGCGACCCAGCTCAACTCCCGGTTGATATAGAGCTCGGGATCCACGAGCGGTGCAATGTTGGGATCAACCATAGAGAGGAAGGTAGCAACCTCAGGCTTCGGTCTTTGGTGTTGGGGGTACTTGACCTGGCAGGCCGCCAGCCACCAAAACGGCAACGCCTGCCAGCAGGCTGATACCGAGCCAAAAGGGGCTGCTGCTGCCGATGGTGTCGTAGGCGAGGCCCGCCACGGGGGGGCCGATGAAGCTGCCGGCGCTTTGCAAGCCCTGCAGGCTGCCCAGGGCTGCCCCTTGGCCGCTGTCATCGAGGCGCCGGGAGACGAGGCTGCGCAGGCATGGGGTCACCAGGCCGGTGCCGAGGGCCAGGATTGCCACGGCCACGAACACCACGGTTTGGGCGTTGGCTTTGGTGGCGAGGGTGACCAGCAGGCAGCCGGTGATCACAAAGCCGAGGCCCGCCAGGGTGAGTCGCCATTCGCCAAAGCGTTTGACCAGGGGGCCAATCAGGGCGCCCTGCACCACGGTGGCCACCACCCCCACCACCAAAAAGGCACTGGCGGCCAGGCCTGGACCCCAGTCGAACACCTGTTTGAAATAGAGCACCAGCACGGCGGTGAAGCCGTTGAAGGCCATAAAGAAGAGAAAAAACGCTAGGCAGAGCCGCCGTACCTGGGGGTTGGAGAACACCTTGAGCAGTTGGCTTAAGGGCTGGAGTTCCCGCTTGCGGGGCAGGCTGATGCGGGCCTCGATCGGATGGGTTTCGGGCAGTAGCAAGAGCACCAGCACCAGGTTGATGGCGGCGATTCCTGCGGCCACGACCAGGGGCAGGGTCACATTGATGCTGCCGAGCAGGCCACCCAGGGCTGGCCCCAGGATGAAGCCCAGGCCAAAGGCCACGCCAATGAGGCCAAAGGCTTTGGCCCGCTTTTCCGGTGGTGAGATATCGGCCAGTACGGCCCCGGCGGTGGCGGCGGTGCCACCGCTCATGCCATCGATCAACCGCGCCGTAAACAGCAGCGCCAGGGGAATCGTGCTCCCTGCGGCCCAGGGGATCGCTTGCCAGTCGATCGCCACGGTGATCGCAAACAGGCTCAGGCCGAGCAACGATCCCGCCACGCACCAGGAGATCACCGGTTTGCGGCCATAACGATCACTGAGGGCGCCAATCAGCGGGGTGAAGGCAAATTGGGCGATGGCGTAGCTGCCGGCCAGAAGCCCCAGGGTGCGGCCGTTGCTGGTGAAGCTCGCCAGCAGAAAGGGCAGCAGCGGGAAGACGATGCTCTCCCCGAGCCGGTCGTTGAGCAGGGTGAGAAAAGCGCACAGGTAGGTGGAAGGGCGCGAGGAGCTCAAGGTGCGGTCACCTGGGGGCTCTTCACGTTATGGGTATGGCTTTCGTAACCGAGCCGGATACGGAGATCTTCCATGCTGGGGTTTTCGTGGAGGCTGTCAGGCCATGGGATCATCCGAACTCAGCCATCTCAATGCCAAAGGCGAGGTGCACATGGTTGAGGTGGGTGATCGCCCTGTCAGCCAGCGTCGGGCAGTGGCCGAAGGGTTCATCACGATGCAGCCGCAGGTGTTGGCGCTGGTGATCCAGGGTCAGGCTGCGAAGGGGGATGTGCTCGCCGTGGCTCGGGTGGCGGCGATTCAGGCTGCTAAGCGCACGTGGGAGTTGATACCGCTGTGCCATCCCATTGCCCTAACGGGCCTTGATGTGGCGATCGCCCCTGGCGAGGAGGGTGGGCGTCTGCGGATTGAAGTCACGGCTCGCACCAACGGCAGCACGGGGGTGGAAATGGAGGCTCTCACCGCCGTGCAGGTGGGTCTGCTGACCATTTACGACATGGTGAAAGCTCTGGATCCGGCCATGTCGATGGGCCCGGTGCGCCTGCTTCGCAAGAGTGGGGGTCGTAACGGTGATTGGCAGCGTGATGGGTGAGCCTTTTGCTGCGGAGGGTTTGCCTCTGGATGAGGCTCGGAACCGAATCCTGGCGGCGCTTGAACCTGGCCTTGATCAGGAGGTCGTTCCGCTCGTCAAAGGCTTGGGCCGAGTCAGTGCCGAGCCCGTGGTTTCCCAGGCTGCTGTGCCTGGATTTCGGGCTTCGATCATGGATGGCTACGCCATTGCTGGCGATGCCATGCCGGCCATTGGTGAGCGTTGGCAGGTGGTTGGTGTGGCCTGGGCGGGGGAACCGTTTGCCGGCTCGCTGGATGCGGGAGAGGCCATCCGGATCATGACCGGGGCCATGGTTCCCGATGGCAGTGGCCGCGTCTTACCCCAGGAGCTTGTGAACGGTTTGGGTGCGGGAGCCATTCACCTGCAGCGCGACTGCGGTGCGAACCCGTGGATTCGCCAGCCCACGGAGGAAGCAGCCCCTGGGCAGGTGCTCTTGCCAGCAGGTCAGCGGCTGGGCCCCGCTGATTTAGGCCGGTTGGCAAGCTGCGGGGTGGAATCGCTTGCGGTTCACCCGAAACCTCGGATTGGCTTGCTCATCAGTGGTGATGAATTGCTTCCCGCTGGGGCCGAGAGGGTAGCTGGGCAGATTTGGGAGAGCAACAGTGCCCTGCTCGAAGCCTTGCTACAGCGCCTGGGATATGCGGTTGCTGCCAAGCGGGTGGTGGGCGATCAACCTGAACCGTTGCGCCTGGCCTTGTTGGACTTGGCCCAGGGCTGTGATGTGGTGGTGAGCACGGGCGGCGTGTCGGCCGGCGACAGCGACTGGATCCGCGGACTCGTGGCGGAGCTGGGTGAGGTGTGGTTCTGGAAACTGTTTCTTAAGCCGGGTCGTCCGTTTGCCTGGGGACAGGTGGGCGGCACACCGTTCTTTGGGTTGCCGGGCAACCCGGTGGCGGCAGCGATCACGGCCCTGCAACTGCTGTGGCCAGCCCTACAACGACTGGAGGGAGCTGAGCCCCAGCTCTTGCCGCGCCTGCGGGTGACCTTGGAGAACGATCTCAAGCGGGGGTCTGGTCGTCCTGAATTGGCTCGGGCCGAGCTGGTGGTTGCCCCCGAGGGCCAGCTGGTGGCTCGTGTGGGTGGATCGCAAGCCTCCTCCCGAATCGGATCGCTCCAGGGCGCCGATCTGCTGTTGGAGATTCCGGCCGCGATGGGTTGTGTGGAAGCTGGAACTGAACTGTGGGCTCAGTTGTTGCGACTGCCCATTTTCTAAGCAACGCTCACCAGGGGGTATTTGCTTCAATCCAGGTTCCAACGCCTCCGCACCACTCCCGTTTCCAGAAGGGGGCGTCGTGCTTGAGGGCTTCGAGGAGTTCCTGGCAGCATCGTTGGGCGGGCCCGCGGCGGTCTGCCGCGATGGCCACCAGCACGATGGCTTCGCCGGGGGCAATCAGGCCCACCCGGTGGTGCACCAGCACGGCCTGAACGGCGTGGGACTCCGCGCTGGAGGTCGCCAGCCGTTTGAGATGGGCTTCGCTCATCCCGGGATAATGCTCCAGTTCCAGGTGCTCCAAAGCCTTCCCGTGGGCGTTGGTGCCGCGGACGCGACCCACAAAGGTGCAGTCAGCCGCTGGCAGGGGGCCATAGTGCAAGGCCAGGTGTTGGTGCCACCGTTCCAGCGCGTTCAGGGGCTTGAAGGATTGGCTCTCCAGCACGACCTGGATCCAGGCACCAGGTTTGGCGATAGCCCCTGTCATCCGCCACTGATCGGGGGCATGAAGGCCACCTCGTCACCCCGGTGAAGGGGCTGGTTGGCGGCTGCAAAGTGTTGGTTGACGGCAATGCGGATGGTGGCTGGCATCGGCCCTTGGCCCAAGCCTAGGGAGCACCAAAGATCGGCCGGTGTGCTGCTCTGATCGCAGGCCATGGGCCAGATCCGCTCTCTCCAGCCGGCTTGTTCCCCCAGGGAAGCAAACAGCAGCACGGTGAGACCCTCTGATCCAGCCTCGGAGTTGCCCATCAGGATTCGATTGCCGCTCTGGCCCGTTCCACAATGGTTGCAGCTGCGCTGGCCTGGTGGGTCTGGGAATTGCCCTGTTGACGGTATCCGATACCCGCACCCTCGATGACGACCATTCCGGGGCGGCCCTGACGTTGCGCTTGGAGGCCGCTGGACACCACCTGGTGGCCCGCACGCTGGTGCCCGATGATCGCTATGGCATCCGGGCCGCAGTGAGCAACTGGATTGCCGATCCTGTGGTACAGGTTGTGATCAGTTCAGGCGGTACGGGTTTGACAGGCCGTGATGGAACTCCCGAAGCGATTGCCCCATTACTTGACAAGACCATTGAGGGGTTTGGAGAGTTATTTCGGGTGCTTTCGTTTGAAACGATTGGCACCAGCTCGCTCCAAAGTCGCGCCCTGGCTGGCGTGGCGAATGGAACGGTGATCTTTGTGTTGCCGGGATCGCTGGATGCTGTCGAAACGGCTTGGGATCGGCTGATTTGTGCCCAGCTTGATGAGCACACCAAGCCTTGCAATTTGGTCCAGTTGCTCCCACGGCTGAGGGAGTGATGAAGGCATTGGTGTTCATTCGGCAGGCGATTCGTTCTCAACAGGAGCGGGGCAGGGCTTATCAGCCGGCCTTTCGAAAGTCCCATCTTTTGATTACTTGGCTGGGAGCTTTGCTGGCCGTTGCCTTGCTGGGACTAATCAGTGTCTGGAGCGGTCACGTGCTCCTTGTCGCTCCCTTCGGAGCATCGTCGGTTTTGCTCTTTGGATATCCGAGTAGTCCACTTGCCCAGCCTCGCAACATTGTGCTCGGCAATGGAATTGGGGGCGGTTTGGCGGTTGCCCTTGTGGCTGTCTTTGGGCAGGGCCCGTTGGTGCTTGCCTTGGCGGTGGGCCTGACCATTCTCATGGGCCAATCCTTTCGTTGCCTGCACCCCCCTGCTGGCGGCCTCGCTTTTCTCGGCGTGTATCTCGGCGTGCAGCTTCCATTTGTATTGTTTCCAGTGCTGACTGGATCCCTATTGTTGGTTGCTTTGGCCTATGCCTTTAGCCGTTGGGTTCCCGGCTCCCTTCCCTATCCCTATCACTGGCTGTAAACATAAAAAATGATGACTTTTCTAGTTCTAGCAGCATTAGGTTTGGTCGCATTTTTGTATGCGTCCGTTGGGCATGCAGGGGCATCTGGTTACCTTGCTGTTCTGGCACTGGCTGGATTTTCAGGATCAGTCATTAAGCCTATTGCCTTGATTTTGAACGTGGCCGTTGCTTCGGTGGGCGCTTGGCAGTTCGTTCGGGCAGGCTATCTCCGCTGGCGAACATTTTGGCCGCTTGTTGTGCTCTCTGTGCCCGCTGCCTATCTCGGTGGTTCGTTGATGCTTCCAACACTTTGGTTTAATCGACTTGTTGGTCTTGTCCTGGTTGTTTCGGGCATCCGCCTTTTGAGAGATCCCCATGATGCCAAGTGTTTGCGTGAACCCAATATCTCTGTCTTGCTGTTAACGGGAGGCGGGTTGGGTTTGCTGGCCGGCCTCACGGGTACCGGTGGCGGTGTCTTTCTGACTCCTCTGCTGTTGTTTCGCAGATGGTGCACCACCAAGCAGGCTGCGGCCTGTTCGGTGGTGTTTATTCTGCTCAATTCCTTGGCTGGGCTGGCTGGTTATGTCATTGCCCGAGGCGGTCTGCTGGCGGCTGCATTCGACCCCCTTGGGCCGATGCTGGCACTCTGCGCAGTGCCAGTGGTTTTTGCTGCAGGCGCCTTGGGTGCCCGTTTTGGCAGCCACCATTGGCCGGGGTCGTTATTAAGGCGCCTATTGGCAGTTGTTCTGTTACTTGCAGCAACGAAGTTGCTTGCTCTGCATGGTTAGAGGGGCACTCGGAGTGGATTCCTAACCGCCCAAATAGGCCATTTCCGCAGGGGATCGGGCGGCAGCATTCGCATGGGCTTGTCCCCTCTCTTCGCTATAGCGATCATCACGATTGAGCCACAGCTCAGCGATGGCTTGCCGCAATGCCAAGGGATTGGATTCGCGGTTTAGGTAGGGCTTGAGATCGGTGCCCTCGGCGGCAAAGAGGCAGCGATAGGCCATGCCATCAGCGGTGACGCGCAGGCGATTGCAGTCGCCGCAGAACGGCTCCGTAATCGAAGCCACCACGGCCAGGTGGCCCACTCCATCGCGGTAGCGCCAGCGGCTGGCGGTGCCATGGCTGCTGCGCCCCAAGGGTTCGAGGGGCCATTGCTGGCTGATCCTTTGAACCATGTCTGCGGCAGGCACCACATCATTGGGCGTCCAACCATTGCGGGTGCCCACATCCATGGCCTCAATCAGGCGGAGTTCCAACCCTTTGCTGCGAGCAAGGGCCGCTAGGGGAATCAGCTGATCGTCGTTCCGTCCCCGTTGAATCACAGCATTGAGCTTGAGGGAGCCAGTTTTTCGATCAAACCCCGCTGCCACGGCATGGTCGATGGCGGAGAGCACCCGCTCCAGGATCACCGTTCCCTGGGCTGGGGTTTGGCCGCCCATGCGCGCGACACTGGCGCCATCGGTGCCATCCAGGCTGAGGGTGAGCCTGTCCAGGCCCGCTTGGCGCAGCCGTAGGGCCCGCTCGGCCGTGAGCAAAACACCGTTGCTGGTGAGGGCAATCTCTGAAAGGCCCTCGTTGCGCAAGGGCTGCAGCGCCGTAACCAAGCTTTCGAGGCCGGGATGGAGCAAGGGTTCACCACCGGTGAGGCGCAGGCTGGTGGCGCCAAGGCTGAGGGCCGCTGAAACGATGGCCAGCCGCTCGGCCTGATTCAGCAGACCCGCTGGCTCCTGGGTGTCTGGCACGCAGTAAGGGCAGGCCAAGTTGCAGCGCGCCGTGAGGGAGAGTCGCAGAACGCCCAGGGGCCGCGTGCGTTGATCCCTAACCGGACTTTGCCTCTCGCCCATGGGACCAGGTTAGGGCGTGAGGGCCTGGAGATCGGCTGGGGAATTGATGTTGAGCAGCTGGTTGATGGGTAGGGTGACGCTGCGATGGGGCACCGCGGCCAACCACCCCTTCAGGCTTCTGTTGCCCGTGCCCAGGGATTGGCAAAGCGTATGGCGCAGATGGGCCGATGGGGGGTAGAGGCCAAGCAGGGGCTGGAGTTGGCTGCCATCGCTAGCCAGGGTGATCGTTTGGGGCTCGGCTGCGGCTTCGTCAAGCAGCGTCTGCAGGCCCGTGGGTTCCAGGTTCGGTAGATCCACCGGAGCGATGAACAGGTCGTCGTCTGGGTGGGCAGCCATTAAGCGCTCCAGGGCAAGGAGTGGGCCCTCCCGGGGTGCAGGTTCGTCCAGGAGCTGCACACTCCAGCCGTTGATCAGGCCCCAGGCTTCCCCGAGCCGCAGGTGGTCTGGATGGCTGCTGATCAGGGTGATCGGAGCCCCCACCGTGGCGAGGAGGTCCAAGGTGCGCTCCAGCCAGCGCTGGCCTGAGGGGTTGGTCAGGAGAGCTTTGTCGCAGCCCATGCGCCTGCTTTGGCCGCCGCTGAGCAGGCAGCAGCGCAAGGATCTTGGACAGCCGTTCTTGATGGCAAAGATCATATTAAAAGCACATCCTTTGCCACCCTTAGACCGGACAAATAAGCGCCATGCGCCGTTCCGAAATGGTCTTTATTGGTCGCTTCTCCGGCAAAAAATAACTGGCCGTTTAGATGGCTTGCCAGCATGTTGCGCATCTCTGGTGTTGAGCCTAAAGCATTGAAGGAGTATGAGCCTCGTGCAAATGCATCGGATGACCAACGCGTAATCTGCCAATCGATGGGCTGCGGTATAGCTGCGCCAAAGATAGTTTTCAGGGTTTGCATCGCACTTGCGACAATCTGCTCGTTTGACCATGCTTCGATTGCAGCTCCACGGTCAGCAGCATTAAACCCCACTAAAACTGGCTTCTTTACCGCTCGCTGAAAGCTAATCCATTCAGTCCACTCGCCATGCTTTGCCGAGACATATTCAAGCCAATCCATGTCCTCAGGCCAGAAGGCTTGCTCAAAGCGAAGGCAACACTTGTTCAACACCCCCATGCCAAGCTTGCTGATGGCATTGCGCTTCTCTTTGGGTAACGCTGGAACGAAGCGCACAGCATTGTGTTGCAACACTCCGAGGGGCAGTGTCACAACAACCCGATCAGCAACAAACTCATCATGGCTGGTGCGAACGCTGACTTTTGATTGCTGCCATCGGATTTCTTTAACCACCTTAGACAGCCTGACGTCGGTACCCTGCGCCAAGTATTCGGTAAGCACCTTAAAACCCTGCGCAAATAGGGCATCATCACCGTCGAACTCTTTCGCGTTGTCGTACCAGTGAGATGAAAGATGATTAGCGTTACCCCCGTAATCATGCTCGATGCTTCCAGATACGCAGAAGTTGAGAAAACGCATCGCATCTGGATCATCCCCATACTCGCGCTCGAGCGAGGCGAGTGCCTGCTTGAGCGACGTATCGGGACCTGAGTTCTGGGCTTTGCGAATCGCCGCAGACATTTTTTTCCGGACGCTTTCAAGCTTGGTCTCATTACTATCGGTTAATTTTTGACCATTGGTGTTGTAAATGACTGTTTGCCCGTAGCTGGTGCTCAGTCTGCTTGCCTCCACTAGGTCAGCCAAGTCGGAAAGGGGATTGCCGATGGTTCCGTGGATCCAACTAGCCCCTAAATCAACGGGCAAATCAGGCCACTGGAGGCTGGTCCAGATGCGGCCGCCGATCCGCTCGCGCGCCTCTAGGACAATCACTTGATGCCCTGCGCGCCTGAGCTCACTCGCAGCAGCTAGCCCCGCAAGGCCAGCTCCGATAACCAGAATTTGCTGACTTCCTCTCTTATCTCCGTCACCTCTTGCACCCCTGCAAGCACTGGCCCCACTCCCCAACAACACCAGTGCTAGAAATTTCAGAAATTCACGCTTGTTCATGCCGCCCCTCCTCCACGGATTTTGCGGCCCACCGATAAACGCATGAGCCCGAACCGTTGACTGTTGCAGCCTGCTACCAAAAAGTACAAACCGGAACCTGTAAACAATGGGGATCTCCTCGATAGAGAGCTGTCGGCTTAATTGAAAGTTAGGCTGGTTTTAGGCCTGCATAGGCTGCAAGTGGAGGGCAGTGTCTGTGTACTGGTTGTAGGAAATCGCCTTTCCTTCCGCAAATTTCCAGACGTGCGCGAAAGGAGCGCTAAAGCTTTTGCCTGTTGCTTTATAGGTACCGCTGTACTCGCCCAGGGCAATGACAGTGGGGCCTTGTTCAACGAACTCACTCGGAACAGCCGAAAAGCCCTCCCACTCATCGCCGATCTTCATAAAGACATTGTCCAGTACAGCGTTCGTGCCGACGGAAACGCCTCCGTAGGGACCGCCCGCAGCTTCGGTCCACTCAATGGTCGCCGCGAGGGCCCCGAGCACCCCTGGAATGTTCCCGTCAGCAAACGCCGCATACAGACCGCGAACTACATCAAGATTGCTGACCATGGGAACCTCCGGTTGAAATAGCAGATAGGGTGCATTGTAGCCCTCCCCCCGGGATTGGGCGTATCCCTTTGGCAGTGGTGAGGTGTGGGGCTGGGCCACAGATCGTCGGGCCGGCTTTAGCAAGGCGACTTTCTTGACCCTGAGAGCTGTGTCCTGCGTCTACAGGGCTGGATGTCATTTTATTTTTTGCCTAAATCCCTAATCATATCTTCCAACAGGTCTGATGTATCCGAAAGTCTTTTTAGGGTTCCGTCTGGAATATCATGTTCTTCAAGATTGCTGGCTAAAACTTCGGGATGGGGTCCGATCAAATAAAAGAGGCCTTTGCCTTGTTTGATTGTTATAGCAGCTATCGAGCCATCTGCATAGGTGGCAATCTCTTGAGCCTCTAATTTTGTCGATGGCGAAAACTCAGGTCCAAGCTGGTAATAAATTGAACGTTTTTTGCCCTTCCATATCACATCAACAATTGTTGCTGCATCGTCTTTTAGGTAGCCCATGGACTCCACATCAACCAGGGATAATCCCTTGCCCGAGTCAAACTCCGTTTGATAATCTTTTGAAAGAATGTAGGCGCCTCCGCATATTCCAAGAATGGTGCCTCCATTGTGAACATAACTTCGAAGAGAGTTTACAGAAAGAGCAGAAAATTCCTTCGTAAAATCACCCAGTGGTCCGGCATTGTCGTCCGTACCAGGAAAAACGATTAAGGCGGATGATTTCGATATCTTTGTTACATCATTGATGTTCGAGAAATAATTTACTTTATAGCCTGCGGCGATTAGGGCCTCTTCGAAATTGGTTGCACCGGAAGCAAATCTGCCATTGTAGATATGGGCATTGTTCGCTTTGCTGATTGCAAATGAATGGCTGATTACTCCAAGACTGAAATGGACAATAAGTAGAAAAGCTAAACGTTTCTTTGAAAAGTTCATAGACAATCCATCTCCATACCCATTGTCTGGGAAGCTCGTGATTGAATGATAGGGCTGTTTTTAGTCAGCTCCGCCTGAACCATGGTTCTGTTCTTGCCATGTTGACAGGTGAAATCATTCTCACACGCAACCGCGTAGGCAACAAGTTTGGCGAGACCGACTCCCGCCCCAGTTTTCTTTATGTATTTCTCGACTGAGCTAGTTCTCGAGACCAGGCGAGCCATCAGGGATGCACGATCTTTAGTATTATTTAGTTTGGAACAGCAGGGCATTTAAAAAAATGTTCTTGCCGTCACACTGCCGTTAGACCACCATCCAGGCGAATGACCTGTCCGTTAATGAAGTTGGAGGCATCCGAGGCAAGGAAGTGCACTAGATCAGCCACTTCAAACGGCTCTCCGAAGCGTCTGGCTGGAATGCGCGCTTTCATCGGATCGCCTTTCCTAGCGTCACCCCACACCTGCTGTCCCATGGCGGTGAGGATTACGGTGGGGGCAACTGCATTGGCCTGGATGTTGTAGCGGCCCCATTCGGCTGCCATGGTCTGGGTGAGCAAGTTGAGCCCCCCCTTGGACGCGGAATAGGCGGAATGACCCTCAGGTGCAAGCACAGCAGCCACCGAAGAGATGTTGATGATCTTGCCACGTCTTTGCTTGATCATTCCAGGCGCCAGTCTCTGAGCGAGTAGAAATGGGGCGCGCAAGTTGACGGCTTGGGTTTGCTCCCAATGCTCAGGGGTGGTGTTGAGGAGATCCTCCACGTAAACCACCCCAGCGTTGTTGACCAGGATATCGACAGTGCAAAAGATCTCGAGTGCCGAATCGGCAAGTCGTACTGTCTCTTCTATGCAGCTTAGATCAGCCTTCATGACATGGCAGGCGCGCCCATGGTGTTGAACGATCTGGCGCGTGGACTCCAGACCGGTAGCGTCCCGCCCACTGATCATGAGGTCGGCGCCGGCCGCCGCGAGGGAGGAAGCAATCTCTGCGCCAAGGCCCCGTGATGCCCCTGTCACCAGTACGCGCTGACCGTCAAGGCTGAAGCGGCAGTTGGATTGGGGCATGACGATGAGTTTGCGACAGACTCAGATAGTATGCAGGCTGAATCTCATGAAAAATGCATGAAGGAATGCCAGGTCATGTCAAACTTGTTGCTTCACCGAGGCCCAGAAGCGTAAAAACTTAAAGGCTGATAATCTACCGTAAAAGAGGCCTTGTTGGAGCCTTTCTTGTTGTTGCCTGGCAGTACTATTGTAATGGGCAAAATAAGGGGGAACGCCCAAAAACTAAAAGGGCGCTGTAGCGCTGTATCACGCTTAGCGCCCCTGAACAAGTGGCTGGGATGCGTCTCTTTGATGGATCGCAGATGGGTCAGTTAGATGATGTCCCCTGCGTGGACACGGGGATGCGAGGCACAGGGAAGCTGGCCTGAGTCAGCACATCCACGATCATGCGGTTGGTGTCGAAGTACACCTGCCTGTAGTCGTCGGTGTGCGTGTAAGGACGCACCGCGAGCCGGGGGCCGCGCTCGTTGAACTCAAGAACCTCGACATCACCTGGCTTGCCGGCAACCTGGTTGGGCACTCGGCTAAGCCCATCCTTGAGCAGGGCGATGGCGCGGCCCACGTCGGCGCTGTTGTCAAGTTGGGCTACAAGGTCAACACGGCGAAAGTGATTGGCAGAGTAGTTCTTGATGTTATCGCCGAAGAGCTTGGCGTTGGCCACAAAGTGGCGCACGTTGTCTGGTGAGGTGATCGCTGTGACAAACATGCCCAGTTCATCGACTGTTCCTTCCACACCACCGGCTTCCACGTAGTCACCCACATTGATTGGGCGAAAGATCTGTAGGAAGACCCCGGCTGCGAAGTTGCCAAGCATTCCGCTCCAGGCGGCGCCAATCGCTACCCCGGCACCTGCAAGAAGGGCGGCGAAGCTTGCGGTTTCGATACCAAAGAAGCCGAGAATAGCCACAACAAGCACCACCCGCAGGATGGCCCCAAGGATGTTGATTAGGTAGGTGATCAGGGTGGAGTCGAGGTTGCTGCGCGTGAAGGTGCGGCGCAAGATCTTTGTGGCCAGATTAATCAGCCATCCCCCAACGATCCAGAGGGCAATGGCACCTGCAAACTTAAACAGAAAGGGCACCAATACGCTTGCTACGATACCTACGTCGACAACAGCGGGAATAGGAGCAGTGGAAGGAGTGAACATCATAGGGTGCCTGGTTGACTGTACTTGCTGTTTGTTGGAACAGGTGCAGCAACTATAACATCCTTGGGCCTTGCTGGGTAATTTAAGTGACCCATATTGACACCAGTATGCCTTCGGCTCTGGGCTCTGAAAATGTAGCCATTAGCACCTCACTGGAGGCGGCGGATACGAGTACTTCCCCACAGGTCTCGAGATAGGCTGCCATCCCCTCAGGAGTTTCCAGGAACTCAGCAACGGCATCTGCTGCTGTCTTGGTCTGCATCATCCATCACCCTTGAAGTTGCGTGCGAAAACCTGCGTAGATTTCGTGGCTTCTGCCTGGGATGGCGCTGATGGGGCGTTGAATCTCGACAGTAGCCTTCAACGAAGCGAACAGTTAGGCAGTCGGACTTCTCGCTCAGCCACTTCACTTTCCAAGCCACTTGTGGGCTGCGGGCGTAGCGGATGCGCCAGGAGAGCTTGGCGTGGTAACCGATGGGGATCTCTGCTTGTTGTTTTCGCAGCCAGTGACCAGACATGCCACCATGGCTAGGGCAGTAAGTGACTGAAATATACGATTCATCGACGAGATGTGCATAAGACCTCTAACACTTCGATACTGGCGCTTCGCCTGCAACTGGGTTGGTAGTCTGCTGTTTAATTGCTGTGCGGAGCAACTTCCATTGCGGGCACCTCTCCCTCCATACGACAATTCTCGACGTATGACGCAAAGGTGGGTTGCGAAAACGAAAGGAATAAGACGCAGGCTAGGATATTTTTTCGCATGCAACTAACGCTGCCCCTGAGTGGCAGGCAGGGAACCTAGGGTGGCGCAGTAGAGTGTTTGTGGAGCCTATCCACTCCAGGGGCAGCGTTAGACAGCCATTTTCGCGTCGTCAACAACCGTGACATGCAATTCTAAACCCAGCGCAGAAATCACCTTTAATACTGTTGCTAGCTCAGGATTGCCCGAAGAGGATAACGACTTGTATAGACTTTCCCTGCCAAGGCCAGCATCACGGGCAACTTGGCTCATACCTTTAGCTCTAGCTATATCGCCTAAGGCAGCTGCGACAAGCTGAGGATCACCATCCTGCAGTGCTGCTTCTAAATAAGCCGCAACATCATCAGCAGTGCGAAGGTGTGTAGCGGGGTCCCAGATTGTGGTGATGGTTTTGGTCATTGGATTCTCCTAGAGATTTCGAGCAAGGCCTCTGGCGAGACGAATATCCTTGTCTTGGGAACTCTTGTCGCCGCCTGCAAGCAGAATGACGACAACATTTCCTTGCATTGTCAGATAGATCCGATAGCCGGGGCCGAAATGGATCCGCAGCTCTGAGACGCCATCTCCTACAGGGCGGATGTCTCCTGAGTTACCAAGGGAGAGCCGTCTAATCCGGATATCGATACGAGCCCTTGCAGTCTGGTCACGCAGGGCTGCAAACCACGCGGCATAGGCAGGCGTCTCCCTGATCTCAAGCATGCCCCACTGTATCCCGTGAGATACGAATGCGCAACCGGCTGCTTGGCCTTTCTAACGCTCACGATCACCTGCCCGCCAGATGCTTTTGCCAATTGCTCAGGACCTGTGGATGGCGGGACAGGTGCATCGTGTTGTTCGAAGGCCTCAAGCAGGATCCTCTCAGTCCTGAATACTATAGTCTGTAGACCTTTTGTGCCTAAGCGTCTACGGTTGAATATGCGTCTGATTTTACTTGCAGATTCATACTGCTATTAAGAAAGCTCGTGAAGATGCTCATCTGTCACAAGAACAGCTAGCAGATCTTGCTGGCATACACCGCACGTATGTTAGCCAGCTTGAAAGGGGCATCAAAGTTCCTACTCTTACCATTCTTGAAAGAATATGCTCTGCTCTTTCGATCCGCGTGAGCGCATTAATTGCGATGGCCGAGGGGATGGGTGATGTACATTGTCAATAAATCTTTTTTGATTGAGCCTGGTTTTCGAATTGATGCAGAGTGCATTGAGGAAGCACTTCTGGCTACAAATCTGGAGTTGTTGAGCCTCCCACCTTCTCTTTATAAATGCATTGATTATAAAACTGTTTCTTCCATGGTTGGGGCCTTATTCTGTGATGCGATTGCTACGCGGTCGGATGGCATTGTGAATCCAATTGAAAAAGGACATCCGGATATAGTGCCATCTACTGCTTCCTCCGCATCGGAAGCTCAACTTAGAAACTACCCTGTCGGACTGGAAGTTAAGTCGACAGTTGGAAATATTATTAAAGGCGCAAATCTAAGGGCTGGTGAAATGCGCATTAAGCAGTTGACGGGTATCACTTGGCAGGCACATCATAGAGAGGTTAGAGAATTAATGGGGTTGGTCTGGGATTTTTGGAATCTCAAAGATGGATTTCATTATCCAGGTGTTACTGGCATATTCTATTCATCAGATCTTGATATTGACGACTGGGGTGCAATAAGCGGAACTACTGGCAGGAATACCAAGGTTTCAGGGATGCTCAAATCAGGAAAAGACAAGATGGGAAAGGGCTGGGTGGCAATGCTTGGCCTGGATGGCTATCCAGAAATCTTCTCATCGCTGCTTAATACTCCACTGAAGGCCAGTGAATAGGCGTTTATGCAACAATGGCATCACTGAATAGCTCTTGTTGCGAGCAGGCGCTTGTTGATCGATGATAGATTCGCTCCATACTTCTTTTGCCAGCAACGCCTGGAAGATTAAGAAGCCTTCGGAATGGCATATAATCACCATTCTCTCCCTCGCAGCAAATAATCTGGCCTTTTCGTTTGGATGCCCAATCTGCAAGATTCTTGTAGTTAAGGAGAGAGCTTCCGTAGGCGTAGCCATCTCCGGGTGAGTCTTTGTATGGCGGGTCAATAAACCATGTTGCCTCAATATCAGGTGCAAGGCTGTAGTCTCCAGCAATTAATTCCCAATGTTTAATTTTGTACAGATCAGCTGCCATGAGTCGTTTGCTAATCTCCCAATTACGCTCTAGAACAGGAGTAACCTTAATTGTCTTGTATTTAAATGCCATTTTGGTGGCGGCGTGTATTATATGAAGAAATTCCGAACTACTCTCGCCGGCTTTCAGTGCTGGCAAGCCTCGGATTTCATCTGATGTTGCATCATTGATGAGCCATTTCCATATGTCAGCGACTCTCTCGTCGCGTTCTACGATGATTACTCTCTTCTTCCAATTATTACCGTAGAGTGAATACGCAGCTGCACCGGCAAAGGGCTCTACAATCGCCTCGTGTTCTGCAGCCGGATAATGCCTTGCAATTTGTTTCTTGCGCCCGTAGTAGTAGAACAAGATCGACATAGGCATGGAAGCTTCTGAATACTATCGTCTTCAGTCTTTTTTGTCAACCGTGGACTCACTGGCATCAGGATGATCTGCCAACTGGCCCTTCGAACGCTCATCATCACCCGCTAGAAGCAACTACCGCCAGGGTCAATCTCTCTGCGCCGGGTCGGGTGCATGATGTTGTTGGGCAATCTCTGCGGAGCTGGTATGAGTTCGCGTGGGTCAAACAGATCTCCAGTGAAGCTCCACCTGCGGCGCCACCCCCAACAGCCAAACAGGCAGGTCGTCTCAAGGCTTCCGCGAAGTTGTAGTGCAAAGTGGTGGGCGGGGGCGTCATGAAAGGTGATTCTGGACCTCTTTGAGCAGCGAAGCAGTGATGCCCAGCAGGAGCGGCCAATCTGGGGAGACGATCTTCAAACTATCGTCATACCGAGTCTGAACTGCAAAGAAGGTGAGATCGGCAATCCGCTCAAATGGGCTGACATCTGTACCCGATTCTTCTAGCCAATCCATCAATGCCACGAGGTCATGGGTGAAGGGAGCCAGACCTCCCCTCGAATGGATCCAGCTTTTCAGAGCCTTCTCGCAGGCTTGCTGAAGCAGGAAACCGATGCTGCTGTCGCGGAACCCCGAAAACTCCACCATGCGCTGCGCCTCCGCAAGATCAGCCTGGGCGATCCGCAGGTAGCGAATGGCATCGGGATCAGCCATGCAGCAAGATTCCCTCCTGGTAAGCCTGGGTGGTGACGGCGCTTCTGTATTGCTGCCGTTGGCTTACTTCGCTTTCGGAATAAAGAAGCAGATCAAGGGGAAGCCGATGGCTGGAGTGTTGGCGCCAGAGGGCCCCCAGCACGCGCACGCGATCGCGGCCGGCCAGCCATTGATCCGGCACGGTGATCAGTAAATCCACGTCGGAATCTGGCCGGGCTGTGCCCCTGGCGCGTGATCCAAACAGGCGGACCTGGGCTTCCGGGATTGCCAAAGCGATCCCCGACGCGATGGCGCTGATGCGCGAGTCGACTGTAATTGCAGAAGCGTTGGAGGGAGCAGCAGTCATGAGGGCATTCTGGCCAGGGAGCCTCGGGGGCGTCAGGCAGCTCTGCCGCTCAAACCAATCTACCGGTCTCAGCTGCCTGAGTTGAGACAATCCTCTCGAAGGCCCACTGATTTGCCCAACGCTCAAGATCAGAAGCGGGGAGCAACCTCCGCTTAAACGACAAGCAGCGCACCCGTCTTCTGAATCTTGATGTTGGGCGGCAATACTTTACCATGGCTGGCCTTTAATGAGGAGTAAGCATACTATAGGCAATCAATATCTTTAGGGCTGAACCCTTTATCGCACAATTTAGGAGTCGAAGGAGCGATTAAAGCGTTTATAAACCAACTCAAGCTAAAAAATCTTGCCGCAGACTGTCCGAGAGAATGGAAGAGCTTGTTCTAGTCACTTTCGACATCTTCCGAGCGAATGCAGTTATTATCAATATTAGGAGTGAGCTTGCCCCTGACAATCGGGAGCAGATCATTTAGAAAGCTGATAAAACCCTCTCGAGTTCTAAAGACTAATTCAGCA
Source organism: Synechococcus sp. UW140 (assembly GCA_943373125.1). Classification (GTDB taxonomy): domain Bacteria; phylum Cyanobacteriota; class Cyanobacteriia; order PCC-6307; family Cyanobiaceae; genus Cyanobium_A. Next base: position 105,057 of record CALSBG010000004.1, on the reverse strand, counting down.
GTATTTTTATTGTTTAGCTGTAATGCTGCGTTATCTGGGAATGAAATGCGCCCCTTGATATCGAGGCTTGAATTGCTTTTGTCCGCGAACGGTTCAGTGAAATGAGATAACGAGTTTCTTATTGTTCGAAGTACTTCTTTAGTGTCAGGAGTTTTCGGGGTGCCGTCGAAGCTGAATTGAATGCCATGTTTGCTCTCGATACTAAACTCTTCTAGTTGGTCTTTGTCGGCGAGTGCGCTAGCAAATGCAAGCGCTGGCGTCAGAAGGCAAAGGCATGTTCCGATTCTTAGTAAAGGCTTTACATCCTCGTATGTAACAGCTCGCTGAAAATAGATTCCGTTTAGTACTTCGCTTGCTGAGCTGGTGGGAGGCATGCTCTCTAGTTCTTGAAGGACCCAGAAGGCTTCAAGGCTAAGTAGAATGGTTTCGGAGAACTTTGAGTTGTCCATGGGTTTACTTGAAAGTTTTTAGGAGTTTGGTTGTCCTGGATTTTGATGCAGATAAATAGGAGATCTCCTGAAAGTGATTGGGTTGTACATTCCTCTGGCTTGACCGGCCAACGCTTGCCATAACCTGGCCGCAGAAAGCTGCTGGTTCGGGATCTCATTGGGCTACGGGAAGTTGGAGGGGGCGGGTCAGGTGCATGGCCGTGTTAGCCAGGCCTCTATACAGCGAACATCGCCTGAAGAACACCCAGCAGCTCATTGAGCGTAGTCTCCGGCAGTCTCCCCAATTGCTTGACGAGACGTTCCCTATCTACAGCTCTTAGCTGATCAGCCACAACATGACCGTCTTTACCATCAAACGTGCAACGCACTCGAAAAGGGTATGGATGACCGCCAGTTGTGAGCGGCGCAACGATGAAAGTGCGTAGGTGAGAATTCAGCTCGTCCGGCGAAACGATGACACAAGGCCTCGTCTTTCTGATTTCAGATCCGCGAGTTGGATTCAACGCGACAAGGAAGATATCGCCTCTTGAGACGTGTTCTTCAGTCACCAGGACCACTCTTCATCATCAAACCGAGTAGCGGTCATCTCATCGATAAGCCCCTCCGGCTGAAACGCCGCCCCCGCCTCCGCCCAGCCAGCCCTCGGTTGAGCCGACGGCCTGATGGTCAGAACCCCTGGAGCCACCTCGATCTCGACTTCGTCAGCCAGCCCCGCAACCTCAAGCATCGTCTTGGCGAGACGGACCCCTCTCGAGTTGCCGATTTTGACCAGCTTCGCTCGAACCATGGCCATAGCCTGCAGACGTACTCACATTGTAGCCACGCACGCGACTTCCGCGCATCTCCCTGCTCTGGCTAACTATTCATTGGATGGTTCCGTGAACCACGTCCCTAGAGTAATTCCTTTCCGTGAACCACGGCCAGGTAGCCCTGGGATTAGCTCGAATGCCCAGTGGTGTCAAAGACTTTTGGAAAAATGTGTGGCATGGTGAGTTTGGTTTGCGGGTCCGCGAACCACCTGTTCGATTTGCTACAAAATATCTGCAGGGCTGCGTACCCCAAGGGGTCCACGGTTGAGCACATGGGTATAGATCATGGTCGTACTGACGTCCTGATGTCCCAGGAGTTCTTGGATCGTGCGGATGTCCTGGCCGTGCTCCAGCAGGTGGGTGGCAAAGGAGTGGCGGAACGTATGGCAGCTGGCGGCCTTTGATACGCCAGCCTCGCCGACCGCGCGCTTTACGGCTTTCTGCACCACGCTCGGATCGAGATGATGGCGCCCCTGGTTCCCTGAGGCCCTGTCATGCCAGCGGTTCTGCTGGGGAAAGACCCATTGCCAAGACCATTCCCGATTGGCATTCGGGTACTTACGGGCCAGGGCATGGGGAAGCAGCACCCTCCCCCATCCGGCTGCTAGATCGGCCTGATGCAAATGACGCACCTTCAGCAGATGCGCCTGCAACCCAGCCTGCAGGCTCTGGGGGAGCAGTGTCAGCCGGTCCTTGCCACCCTTGCCATCCCGCACCGTGAGCTCCCGCCTTTGGAAGTCCAGATCCTTGACCCTTAGGCGGAGTGCTTCCATCAATCTGAGCCCGCTTCCGTACAGCAACCCCACCACCAGTGCTGGCTCGCCCTCCAGGTGTTCACGTACCGCCCGCACGTCTTTCTCGCTGAGCACCACGGGCAGTCGCCGCCGCGTTCGCGCCCTCACCACCCCCTCCAGCTCCAGGTCCCGCTCCAGCAGCTCCCGATAAAGAAACAGCATCGCCGCGAGGGCCTGGTTCTGGGTGGATGCGCTGACCTGCTGGTCCACGGCCAAGTGGGTGAGGAAGGCGTTTACCTCGGCGCTACCCATGGTGCGCGGGTGCCGACGGTTGTGGAAGTGCAGAAACCGCCGCAACCATTGCTCGTAGGTGTTCACCGTGCGGCGGGCGTAATGACGTACCTGCAGCTCCTCCCGGTAGCGCTGGATCAGGCCAGGTGGGCGAGCGCTCGGGTCCATGGCGGTAAAGGCCTGTTGCTTGATTCCCCAGGGTTCCCACCTCCCCGGCCGATCTCCCTTGCCCTTCAGCACCACCGCAGCTGGCCCTTCTGCAATTCCTGTAGCAACGGCTGCCGGCCAGGCCCGCACCCCTCCGTAGGGTCCCGCCGAATCCCCGATGGCTCCATGGCGCTGCCTCCCCACACCACCACCCTGCTCGCCGCCAAGCGCCACAGCGCACTCAGCTTCTCTGACCTGGCCACCCGGCTCGGCCAGGACGAGGTGTGGGTCGCCAGCCTGCTCTACGGCCAGGCCACGGCCTCGGCGGACCAGGCCCATGCCCTGCTCGAGGCCCTTCAGATCGCTGAGCCGGAGCGGCCTGCCCTGCTGGCTGCCCTCACCATGTTTCCCGTGAAGGGAGCCCTCGATCCGGTGATCCCCACCGATCCGCTGCTCTACCGCTTTTACGAGATCCTGCAGGTCTACGGCCTGCCGCTCAAGGACGTGATCCAGGAACAGTTTGGCGATGGGATCATGTCGGCGATCGACTTCAGCCTCAAGGTGGCCAAGCAGGAAGACCCGAAGGGCGATCGGGTGGTGGTGACCATGAACGGCAAGTTTCTGCCCTATCGCAAGTGGTGAAGGGGCTCAGCTCCCTGGTGCCAGTAGCCCAAATTCCGTCAGGGCCCGCTCCAGGTTGCGGTGCTCGTGGCCCGGGTGGCTGAGCTTCACCAGGGCGAAGCGCTGCAATTCATCCAGGTTCGCCCAGCCGCCGGTGGCCATCGCCAGACCCAACTGGGCGCAGGAGGCGGTCAGCACCTCAGGGCAGCGCTCGCCCTGCTGCCAGGTTTCCCCGCTGGCCCGGGGTAGCTGTTTGGCGCTGCCCGCGCTGAGGGAGGTCGTGCGTTCCAGCAGGTGCTGGCGCAACGCCTCGATGGCGGCGGGGTCGTCGGACCAGGCCAGCAGGTCGCTGCGCTCGCTGGTGCCCAGCTCGCTCCAGTGCTGCAGCTTCAGTTTCACGCCGGCCAGATCGAGCTTGCGCCGCACCGCCATCGGAATGCAGCGCAGGTCGGCGGTGAAGTCGGCCTCGAAGTGGAAGCAGGTGCTGGCCAGGGGAGAGCCCAGGGGGAGGGGATGCCACTGACACCATTACAGCTGCCGTAGCAACGGCCACACGCAGCGGGTGCCCCGACTTGATCCAATGGCGCCATGGCCCCTGACCCCGCCCGCCCTGCCGCCCAGGCCCAATGCCCCTACTGCGGGGTGGGCTGTGGCTTGGACCTGAAGCAGCCCCAAGGGCCAGGGGGCCCATGGGTTGCCAGGGGTGATCGCCACCATCCCTCCTCCCTTGGCCAGGTCTGTGTCAAGGGGGCCACGGTGGGCGAAACCCTGGATCACAACCGCCTCACAACGCCCCTCTGGCGGTCAAGCACCGATCAGGCCTTTGAGCCCATTGGGTGGGAACGGGCCTTCTCAATGTTGGTGGAGCGGATCCAGGCAACGTTGGCCTCAAAGGGTGCCCAGGCCTTGGCGATTTACGGCTCGGGTCAATTCTTGTCTGAGGATTATTACGTTGCCAACAAGTTGCTGAAGGGCGCCCTTGGCAGCAACAATTTTGATGCGAACTCCAGGCTTTGCATGAGTTCGGCGGTATCCGGCTACGCCAGGAGCTTGGGCTCCGATGGTCCGCCCTGCTGCTACGACGATCTGGATCTGGCTGACCTTGTGGTTTTGATCGGAACCAACACCGCGGAGTGCCACCCGGTGTTATTTCAGCGCTTGTTGAAGCGCAAGCGCAAACAAGGAGACGCCCTCCGCCTTGTGGTTGTGGACCCCCGGGCCACCGCAACCAGTGATGCGGCCGATTTGCATCTTGCGATTCATCCCGGCACCGACCTCGCCCTTCTCTGTGGTGTGGGTCATGTGTTGTTGAGCCATGGCGGCGTTGACCAAGCGTTTGTGGACGCCCATACCGAGGGCTTCGCCGAGCTCAGGGCCCTTTGGCGGGATTGGACACCGCAACGGGTCAGTGCCCTATGCGGGATCACAACAGAGCAGCTGGTTCAACTTGCCGCGTGGTGGGTGGCCAGTGCCCGGGTGCTCAGCCTCTGGTCCATGGGAGTCAACCAAAGCCGGGAAGGAACGGCCACGGTGTCAGGCATCATCAATTTGCACCTCGTTTCCGGTCAGATTGGCCGGGCCGGCACCGGTCCTTTTTCCCTCACGGGTCAACCCAATGCCATGGGTGGTCGCGAGGTGGGGGGCCTGGCCCAGCTGTTGCCTGGCTATCGCGCTGTGGCCAACCCCGAGCATCGGGCCGCCGTTGAACAGCATTGGGGCTTCCCCTCGGGATCGATCAGTGACAGCCCTGGCTTGTCCGTGGGTGAGCAGATCGCTGCCATGGAACGGGGCGATTTGGATCTATGGTGGGTGGCTGCCACCAATCCCCTGGTGAGCATGCCGTCGCTGGATCGGGTGCGGGCTGCGGCAGCCCGTTGCCCCCTGGTGGTGTTGACAGAGGCCTATGCGGGCACCGAAACGGAATCGGTGGCCCATTTGCTGTTACCGGCCGCCCAGTGGAGCGAGAAGCAGGGGGTGATGGTCAACTCGGAGCGGCGGGTCACCCTCTGCCAGGCGTTTCGCGAGCCCCCTGGCGAAGCCCGGGCCGATTGGGCCATTTTTGCGGAGCTCGGTCGGCGGCTTGGATTCGAGAAGCAGTTTGCCTATGGATCGTCCGCCGAGGTGTACGACGAATTCGCCGGCCTCACCTGCGGCAGGGTTTGTGATGTGAGCGGCTTAAGCCATCCATTGCTTCAATCCGCTGGACCCCAGCAATGGCCGTTCCCCGCCGGTACTGAAGCTGGGGGTGGGGTGGCACGGCTCTATACAGACCATGCGTTCCCAACGGCGACAGGCCGAGCCCGGTTGCTTGCCGAAGCACCGCTTGGCTTGGCAGAGCCACCCTGTGCGCTGTATCCCCTTGTTTTAACCGTGGGGCGCTACCTGGGGCATTGGCACACGATGACCCGCACGGCCCACGTGAAGCGCTTGGTGAAGCAGCATCCCGAGGCCTTGCTTGAGGTCCACCCCTTGGATGTCCGCCGGTACGGCCTTCAGGCTGGCCAATGGGCTGAAGTGCGCTCGCGGCGGGCCAGCATTCAGGCCAGGGTGCTTGAAACCGAGCGAATTCGTGAGGGTACGGTGTTCCTCCCCATGCATTGGGGAGCAAGCCAGAGCACACCGTGTGAAGCCAACAGACTCATGCACGAAGAGGCTTGCGTGCATTCCAAGCAGCCTGAATTGAAGGCTAGTGCTGTGATGATTGTGCCGGCTTGATGCAACTATAGGCCTAATTCAATATCAAAAAAAGCCCCCAGTTGGTTGGGGGCTTGTGAAGTGTGTTGTGTGTGAGGTTTAGCTTGCTCTGAGGATCAGAACTTGAAGGTGGTCTTAACCAAACCACCGTAGGTGTCGTTGCCTGAGCTAGTACCACCAGCGACGGTGGCTGAGTTTTGAATCCAGAAGAAGCCGGGGGTCACGCTGATGTTGTCGGTGACCTGGAACTTGTACCACAGCTCATAGGCGATGTTGGCCTTGCCAGTGTCGGTGACAATGCCCCGGCCGGTGGGGGCGCCGGTCTGAAGTTGACCGGAGGTGCCAAGCGCCATGCCAAGGGCATTGCCCTTCAAGAAGGCGTCAGCCCACTGCACACCCACCATCCAGCTGTAGTTTTTGTCGACGGCGGCCTGATTGGCCGTGCCGTAGCCAATACCAGCGCTGATCGAAGGAACCCAGCTAGCCACAGAAGGCTGCCAGTAACCACTCAGACCGCCGTTGCTGAGATAGGGGTTGACCCCGAACGCACCAGTTGCGGACAAGTCTGAGTAGGTATAGGCCAACGCAACACCCCAGTTGGTGCCGGCATAGCCAGCTTGCGTTGTGAAGGTGTAGCCCTCGCCAAGACCCTTGCTGGAGCTTTCAGTAGACGCTTCATTGGAAACGAAGTTGGCGCTCAGGCTGAAGCCCTTTTTCTTGTACCAGATACCCGCTCCTCCTCCAAGGTTGAGGGAGTAAGTGCCCCCGGCACCGGCGTAGGTGAAGAGATCGAGGATCGTGTCAGCTGGATAGACGCTCGGCCACATGGCCAACATGTCATCTTGCCGAACCTTGGCACCGAAGGTGGCGGTGAAGCTTTCGCTAATCGGGAACTGGTAAAAGAGGCGGTCGATGCCGACCACATCAACACCGGTGCCGAGGTTCGCTTCCTGGAAAGCGGTTTCCAGGGTGGTGTTGCCGTTGCCGAAGATGGAGTTGGCGAAGTTGCCGGAGCGCAGACGGGTACGCAGCAGGTCGTTGCCAGTGAAGCTGGTGTCGAGGCTCAGGCGGACGTCGTAGTTGAAGGTGACGTCACTGGCCGCGTTGCCGGTACCCAAACCGGAAGCGTTACCGCCGCTGCTGGCACCGCCCAGCACCATGGTGGCAATACCCTTCAGCTTGGTGGTGGTGGAGAACTGGTTGGCTTCAAGCACGCCCACGCGGGCGTCGAGGCCATCCACACGGCCCTTGAGGATCGCGAGTTCCTTTTGGAACTCGGCCATGAGCTTCTTGAGCTCGTCGGTGGTTTCCGTTACACGATCGAGGCAAGCGTTGAGAAGGGCAGCCGCTTCAAAGCGGGTCATCGCCTGGGCGCCTTTGAACTTGCCATCGGGATAGCCGGCCACGCAGCCGTATTTCTCCACCAGGTTGCTCAGGGCCTGATAGGCCCAGTCGGTGGGCTGCACATCCGAGAACTGGTTGACGCTCGTGACCTGGGTTTTGGCATCCCAGGCCATGAAGCGGTCTTCGACCTGCTGCTGGGTGTAGCTCGAAACGGCCGCGCGGCCGCTCAGGGAAGCGATCTCCTGGGCTGACGCCGCAAACGGAGAAATGATGCCAGTTGTTGCAATAGCTACAAAAAACTTTTTGGATGCTTTCATCGGTCCTCACACCGTGAAGGTTTAAATACGTGGGTTCAGATAAAGACCCCACTGGCCTAACAGCAAAAGCTGATTAAGCTTGAATGATGAAAACACTGGGATTGGGTTAACTGCTGTTGCATTGGCTACAGAAATGCAGCTTTGTGCAGCAGGTGGTGGCTGATTAGCTCTCGTCGTGGGCAAAACGGCGGTAGAGGAAGTCGAGGGCATGGTTGCGCAACTGGCCGTAGCGTTCATCGGCTTGAATCACTTCATAGCTGCGGGGCCGCGCGAAGGGCACCTCCATCATTTCGCCAATGGTTGCGGCAGGGCCATTGGTCATCATCACAACCCGGTCTGCGAGGAAAAGGGCCTCGTCGATATCGTGGGTAATCATGAGAACGGTTGGTTTGCGTTCTGCCCAAATCGTGAGAAGTTCCTCTTGAAGCTCTTCCTTGGTAATCGCATCGAGGGCACCAAAGGGTTCATCCAGCACCAAAACCTCTGGTTGGACGGCCAGGGCCCTGGCGATCGCGACCCTCTGTTGCATACCGCCTGATAGCTGGGGTGGTTTTTTATGGCGAGCTTCGAGTAATCCAACTAAATCGAGATGGTGGTCGACCACCTGGGCCCCTTCCTGGTCCGATAGTTCTGGTCGGGCAGCCTTGACGGCAAGCGCAATGTTCTGGTTGACCGTTTGCCACGGCAAGAGGGAATAGTTTTGAAACACCACCATGCGATCCGGTCCCGGTGATTCAATGGCGACCCCTTGCATGGTGACGCTTCCACTTGTGGGGTGAAGGAAGCCTGACACCATATTGAGCAGCGTTGATTTGCCGCAGCCTGAATGGCCAATCACGCAAACGAATTCACCGCGACTCACCGTTAGGTTGATGTTGCGTAGGGCCTCAAAGTCACCCGTACGGCTCTTAAAGACCTGCCCCACGCCTTCAAACTGGAGGAAGGGCCGCTCTTGTCCCGAAGACAATGGGCCGATGGGTGGTGTCAGTTGGGTGGTGTCTGGCATGGGCCTCCTTCAGGCGGTGGGAATCAAAACGGGTTGTTTGCTGGACGCTTGGGGGAGCGCTGCATGTTCCATGGCTGGAGCCGATCCCTGAAGCTGGGTTTTCAGGTAGGGGATGGGTTCGTCGGCGTTGAAGGGAATGCCATCGGCCAGGGCAAAGGTGGAACGCGGTGCAGGCAAGGCTTGGAAGCCTGCGTCAACCAGGGCTTGATCGCAGATGTCTGGGCGGTAGGTCAGCGCGAGCAGTTCCTGCCGGTTGGTTGGGAAGGGGCACCAACCCCAACGGCTGAACTGGGTGAGGAACCAGGTGCCTTCAGAACGATTGGGAATGTGGGCCCGATCGGCATGGAACTGGTTGAAACGCAGCAGTTCCCGGCTCGAATCCCCCAGGCCGGTTTTGAACTGCCGTGTCAGGGCAATGGCGGAACGGGTTCCGAGCCACTGGGGTTGGCTTAAAACCCGGGTCATCTCATCGCGCTGGTTGCTGTTGTCGCAGCGGGCGGCTGCCTGCATGAGGCCACTGCAGATGGCGACCAGGGCCTCGGGATGGGCAGCGGCCCAGGCTTCCGATGTGGTGAGCACTTTTTCGGGATGTCCGCTCCAGATGTCGAGGTCGGTGGCCAGCACATAGCCCTGCCGATCCTCAACGGCTTCGGCCACCCGATAGCGGCCAGCACAAAATGCTTCGATGGCTCCGGTGCGCAAGGCCCCAACCATGGTTAGGGGTGAGAGCATCGTGAAGGCAATGTGCTCTTCAACATTGAGTCCGCCAGCCGTCAACCAGTGACGCAGCAACAGCTCGGCGATGCCGTGATGTTGAGGGATGCCAATGGTGAAGGGCTTGTCCCTGGCTTGAATCCACTCCACCAAGCTCGCGCGATCCTCAATGCCCAGATCCAAAAGATGGCGGGCTAGGCAAAGGGCGTTGCCATTGCGGCTGACGGTCATCGGGGTGATGGCCGCCCAGGGGGTTCTCCTGTGACCTGGCTGGTTACCCAGTCCCATGGTCAGTTGCAAAGGGGTGGTGGCTGAGGTGATGGCCATGTCCAAGCCACCGTCAACCAAGCGTTCCTCGAGTCGACGCCAGTCGGCGAAGGACTCGGGGACGACTTGTACGATTGCGGGATCAAACAACTGGCTATCGATCGCCATCGCCAGTGGTGCAACATCGAGGCCTGGGAGATAGCCCAATCGCACAACTTTGGCTGTGCGGGTTGGTGCAGTGGTCAGGGTTTTGGCCACTGCGCTGCGCCGTTGCCGTGTCCGCCGTTGCTGTTGCAAAAACCCAATCAGTTCAATTCGCAACTGGTAATAATCTGGATGTTCCATCACCTCCAGCCGTTGCCTGGGCCGGGGCAGATCCACATTGAGAATTTGACCAATCTCTGCTTCTGGTCCATTGGTGAGCATCACCACCCGATCGGAGAGGAGTAGCGCCTCGTCGACGTCATGGGTCACCATGACGGTGGTGACGCCCGCCGCCTGGCAGATCTGCATCAACTGCTGTTGCAGGCTCCCGCGGGTTAGGGCATCCAGGGCTCCGAAGGGTTCATCAAGCAGCAGCAGGCGGGGCTGGATGGCCAGTGCTCTGGCAATGGCGACCCGTTGCTTCATGCCCCCGGATAATTCGCGGGGAAATTTGTCGGCTGCGGCGCTGAGCCCCACCGTCTTCAATTGCGTGTCAACCAGCTCTTTGCGTTCTTCGCTGGAGAGATGACGCAGTACGTTTGTTACGGCTAGTTCAATATTTTGTCGAACGGTTTGCCATGGCAGCAGAGAATAATTCTGAAACACCACCATCCTGTCGGGCCCAGGGGTGGTAATTTCGCGGCCATCCATCAAGATCCCACCCTTTGTGGCGACTGTTAGGCCTGCCAGTAGATTGAGCAGGGTTGATTTGCCGCAACCTGAATGGCCGATTAGGGATACAAATTCTGCTTCTTTAATCTCAAGGCTAATGTCTTTGAGGGCTATGTATTGGCCACCATCTTGTAGGGCAAAGGATTGGGTGACGTTGTCAATGGTGACCATTGAAGTCATCTCAACGTCCTCCACCGCTGATGCGATCTCCAACCATGCCCACCAGGCGATCAAGGATCAGGCCAACAACACCCACATAGAAGATGGCCAGGATGATTTGGCTTGTGCTGGTATCGCCACCGGCGTTGTAGGCATCCCAGATGAAGAAGCCAATCCCACCATCCGCCTTCAGCATTTCCGCTGCCACGATGGCAAGCCAGGCCAAGCCTACGGAGATGCGCAAACCGGTAAACACGTAAGGGGCCGTAGCGGGCAGCAGGATGTCGCGCAGATAGCTGCGTTTGCGCAACCTCAAAACCCGAGCCACATTGGTGTAATCTTGCGGAATTTCACGGATTCCCACGGCCGTGTTGATGATGATTGGCCAAATTGCAGTGATAAAGATTACGAAGATTGCCGCCGAATCAGCCTGTTGAAGTAGGAGCAGGGAGATCGGTAGCCAGGCCAGGGGCGGCACCGTGCGCAGAACCTGAATCAGGGGATCAAAGCCCCGCCGCAAAAATTCATTCAGGCCGATCGCAAGACCCGCTGCAATGCCTACGATTGCCGCCAGGCCATAGCCAACAATGACCCGTTGAAGGGAGATCAAAATCTGTAGGCCCAACCCCTTTGCCGTACCGCCATCGTCATAGAAGGGCTGGCTGATGTAGGGCGTCCAGGTTTGGGTTATCACTTGGATGGGCCCGGGGAAGCCATCCGGATTGGGGAGGCACAGGAGCTGCCAGAGGGCCAAGGTGAGGCCGATGCAAATCACCGGTGCTTTCAGTTGATGGGCTAATGGCCTGAGCAGCCAAGGGATTCTTGATCGCCTTTGCTTGCGGCTTTTGGCGAGGGCGGTGGTCATGAAAGGAGCTCGGTTTCAAAGGAAGAAGGAAAGGAGATCCCCATGGGATCTCCTTAGGACCTGCATCGGCGCGGTGTGCGTTTACTTCATCGCCTTGATCTTTTGGCTGTTGAGGTAGGCCTTGGGGTTGTTGGGATCAAATTTGATCCCATCGAAGAAGGTTTCTACGCCCCTCGAATCGCTGCTGGGAATTTCGCTGTAGCCGTTGGCTTTAGCGGCCGCTCTCCACAGATCCGATCGGTTCACTTTGTCGACGAGCGCCTTTGTATTGGTGCTTGAGGGTAAATAACCCCAGCGGATATCTTCTGTGATGAACCAGGCATCGTGGCTCTTGTAGGGGAAGGAGGCATTGCTGGCCCAGAACTTCATCTTGTAGCGGCTGTTTTTCACCACCTTGCCTGTGCCGTAGTCAATCGTTCCCTGGAGACGGGGCAGCAGATCATCAACGCTGGCCTTGACGTATTTGTCTTGGGCAAGCAGCTTGGCCAACTCAGGAGTGTTGGCTGGGTTGTCGGCCCATTTCTGGGCCTGCTGCACCGCCATCAATAGCCTGAGAGCGGCGTTGGGGTTTTTCTTCACCCAGTCAGCCCGCATGGCAAAGGATTTTTCGGGGTGGTCGCGCCAGAGCTCACCGGTGATGAGAGCCGTGTAGCCCAGTTTCTTATTCACGAGGCGCTCGTTCCAGGGCTCACCAACACAGAAGCTATCCATGGTTCCCGATTGCATGTTTGCAACCATTTGGGGTGGGGGAATCACCACCAGGCTGGCGTCTTTGTTGGGGTTGACTCCGTTTGAAGCCATCCAATAGCGCATCCACAAATCGTGGTTGCCGCCCGGATACGTTACGGCAGCTTTAAACTTATCACCGGTGGCATTCTTCTTGGCAATGGTTTTTACCAGGCCAGGGGCCTTAACAGTGAGCTTATCGCTTAAGAATTCATTGGATACGGAGATGGCTTGCCCATTTAAGTTAAGCCTGGCCAGGAGATTCATTGGCACCGGCTTTTTGCTTTTGCTGATTGTCCCCGTGGTCAGCAGGTAGGCCATGGGGGTGAGCAGGTGTGACCCATCTATCCCCCCTCCGGAACTCCCGAGCTCGAGGTTGTCGCGGGTGACCGCCCAGGAGGTTTGTTTTTTGAGCTCCACCCCGGTCATGCCTTGCTTGGCGAAGAAGCCCTTCTCCTTGGCAACGATCAGCGGAGCGGCATCGGTGAGGGCAATGAAGCCCAGGGTGGCCGTGGTGGTTTCCGGCTTGCCCGGCGCAGCCTGGGCGGCGTTGGTGGTTAGCAGGCTGGCAAGTCCACCCACCTGGAAGGCAAGCACCGCTGTTGTGGTGGCTGTGCGAAGCAGAAATTGGCGGCGTGATGCGTGTGTCATTGGTTAAAACTCCGGTTCGGGGCACGAAATAGCGGCCAATCCCTCGTTGGGTCAGCGGTGCGGAATTTGGGTTGCCTGTTTAATGCCAGCGCAAACACCGATCACTGGGGGCTTTTGTTCTCCCTCAATGAATGGCGCTGGCGCAAAAGCTCACCAACTCGCTTAGAACACCACAAGGCCCGAGCTCGCTCCCGTCGCAGTTGTTACAGATCTGCCATTTGCTGCCGCAGCCGTTCGCCGCTGCGGGCCCGCAGCAGCGCCCGGCTTTGCACCAGTGCCGCTTGTAGTGAGGTGCAGGCGCCGGCCTGCCAGAGGTAGGCGGCCACGTTCCAGGCCAGTCCTTCCGCCAAGGGACCCTCCCCGGCCAAAGCGGCCAGGGCCTGGCTTTGCCAGGTTTCAAGGCAGACCCAGGCCACTTCGTCTGCCCCAATGCCGTGGTCGCGGGGGTGCATCAGGATCCGCTCGGCTTCACCGTGGTGAACTCTGGCCGTAATTCCTGCCCGGGTTGTGGGGAGATCGGTGGATCCTTCCAGTCCCTTAACCGTGAGCACATCGGTTTCGCCAAAGGCGCTAAGGGCTTCCCAGGCCCTCTTTTCCGTGGGTGGGTGCACAAAACCGCTGATCAGCAGGTGGTCCCCCTGGTGCGGGGTCCACAGCAGCTCCAGGCTGGCCACGGGTGGTCGCTTGCCGATCGCGTCGCGAATGGGAAGCAGGGATTCGGCTGCTGGAAAGTGGTCGGGTTGGTGGGTGAGGGCAAGACCAAACCCGTTGAGCCGCTCCTGGATGGTTTCCAGGCTCAGGCCGCACCAGCCAATGCCGAGGGACCCAAACAACTCGGCGAGGGTGATTCCATATTTCACGGGCATGGGGCTGCCTCCGTGCAGCACCACGGGCAATCCGGTGGAGGCCAGCACGAGAGCCACAAGGGGAACCAAGGGCGCGGTTCGTGACCTGCCGTCGTAGGGAACGCAAAAACAGAGGGCCTTTCGGCCTTGGGTTTTCAGCTTTGGCCCATGGCGTTGATAGCTGTCGAGCATCCCGGTGAGCTCAATCGGGGCGGGCCTGCGAATCCGGTGTGCAATCAGGAAGGCCCCCATTTGGGCATCGCTCGCTTCCCCGGTGAGCATGAGGTCCAAGGCCTCACAGGCTTCGTCTCGATCGAGGCCCGTACTCGTGTGTTCACCGCTGCCCACTTTGGCGATCAGGAGGCGAAATCGTTGCTGGGCCCCACTGAGTTGGCTAGCAGGCCGTTGAACCAACCCTCCGGCAATTGGTAGTGATGGCGACATTGCGGAGATGGGTGCTCCGGGACGATCCCCTGATCTTCCCGTACCGCTAGCTCAAGCCTTGTGACCATGGAACCCCTTGCCAAGCTCAGCAAGATCGAACAGGCCAAGGCAGAGCTTTGTGGCCTGGATCTAGCCCCTCGCTTGGCTGAGTTGGCGAGCCAGGGCTGGGAGTCGTTGGATGAGGCCACCCTCACGATCCGGCTCAAATGGCTCGGCATTTTCTTTCGCCCTGTCACCCCCGGGCGATTCATGCTCCGGCTCCGGTTGCCGAATGGGGTAATCCGCGCCGATCAATTGGCGGTGCTTGCCGATGCGGTGGACCGTTGTGGGGAGGATGGTTCGGCCGACATCACCACGCGCCAAAACCTGCAGCTGCGCGGGCTGCTGCTGGAGGACATGGCCCCTCTGATGCGGGCGATGGAGCTGGTGGGCCTCACCAGCCGCCAATCGGGCCATGACAACCCCCGCAACATCACCGGCAATCCCCTAGCCGGAATTGATCCCGAGGAAATCGTGGACACCCGCCCCCTGGTGATGGCGATTCAGGCCGCCCTCCTCGGACCCGATGGCCCCCGCAACCTGCCGCGCAAGTTCAACGTGGCCGTGGGTGGGGCCCCCGACAGTTTCCTGTTGCACAACGACTTGGCGTTTCTGCCTGCGATGCGGGAGGGTCAGCTGGGCTTCACGGTGGTGGTGGGAGGCTTCTTCTCGGCCCAGCGCAATGAATTGGCTGTGCCCCTGGGCCTATGGGTGGCTCCAGGGCAGCTTCCTTCCTTCACCTTGGCGGTGTTGACCCACTTTGAGCGCCATGGCAATCGGGTGGCGCGCAACAAGAGCCGTCTGATGTATTTGATTGATGCGTTGGGGCTGGAGGCCTATCGGCAGGTGGTGGTTGAGGGCTTGGAGGCCCTCGGTGGTGAGGCCTTCCCCCACGACGGCACCCATCTGGTCAACCGGGCTCCCCGCTCCGGGGTCGGTGTCCATGCCCAAAGTCAAGTGGGTTTCCAGTGGGTTGGGCTCAGCGTGCCCGTGGGGAGGTTGGATGCCGGGGCGATGGCGGAGCTGGCCCGGCTGGTCCGCTCCTACGGCGATGGGGAGTTGCGGTTGACCGAAGCCCAAAACGTGTTGATCGCCAACGTTCCGACCGACCGATTGGAGGCGTTGTTGGCGGAACCTTTGCTGGCCCGATTCCGGCCGGAACCGGGGGGCTTGGAAGCGGAGGCCGTGAGCTGCACCGGGAATCGCTACTGCAGCTTTGCCCTGATTCCCACCAAGACCACCGCCCAATCCGTGGTCGAAGAGCTCGAAAAGCGCTTGGAGCTTCCCCATGCGGTGCGAACCCATTGGACCGGCTGTCCCAATGCCTGCGGCCAGCCCTATATGGGAGAGATTGGACTGATGGGGGCCAAGGCTCGTCACGACGGCGAGATGGTTGAGGCCGTCAAGATTTTTCTCGGGGGTTCGATGGGCTCCGATCCCAAGCTGGCTGCGTTGCACGACAAAGGAGTCCCCCTGACCCAATTAGCCGATGTGCTGGAAGACCTGATGGTCGAGCGCTTCGGCGCCCGCAGGAAGGTCGCCGAGGTCTGAATCGGCTCAAAAAGGTTCTTCATTGGACCAAGTGTTCCCCAGGCCTCCATCCCGTTTCGTGCCAAGTCTGTCCAGTTCCCCCTCCCCCCAGCCCTGCGGTGAACCCGGTTTAGCTGACGTTGGCAGCAACGAACGCTGGCAGCAACTTCAGGCACTGCGGAGGCAGACCCTGCCGATTGGCCCCTGGATTGCGGCCCTCGAGAGCGGAGCACTGCCCCTGGAAGCGGATCTCCTGGCTGCTCTGGCCACGCGGGTCGATCGCCCAGGGGCTGAGCGGTTGCTGGCGATGGCTGTGGCTGCTGGGGAGGATTGGTTTTGGCAGTGTCTCGGGCGGGAATTGCTTGGCGTGGCTGGCACTGTGGCGGCGGTTTGGCTGGACCCTTTGCTGGCTTGCGCTGGGCTGATTTCCCCAGACCAGAACTTGGCTTGGGCCCAGGTTTTGGGCTGCTTCAAGGATTCCCGGGTGGCGGATCAGCTGCGCCGGCTTGGGGATGGGTCTGGGTGGCAGCAACCCACCGTGTTGCCGTTGCTCGGCCATCAGCGGCAACCCCAGGATGGGGCCCTCTTGCTCGAGCTGGCTCTTCAACCCGCGCCGCTGGCCTTGCGTCAGGCTGCCTTGGAGGGGCTTGCTGTGGGTTTGGCGGCATGGCCCGTTGCACCGCTGCGGGCCGGTCTTGTGGTCTTGGCCCAAGATCTCCATGGCGCCCTGGCAGCCAAAGCAGTGGATCTTTTGGCCCGCTTGCCCCATGGTCAGCCCGCCTTGCGGCGGTTGGACCGACTTGCTCTCGCTACCGACGTGGCCCAACGCTTAAGACGCCGGCTCTCTCCTTCTCCCCTGGTGCTCGTGGTGCATGGGCGCCGCGGCGGGGTGATTCCTGATGAGGTGAGGGCTCTGGCAAGCGCTGTCGAGCTGCGCAGGGGAGCGCCTGTGGTGCTTCAGGCCCTCACGGCGGAGCCTCCCCAGGCCAGCGCAGGTTTTTTGAATGCCGCCCAACAGGCGCAGATGGTCACCTTGGTGCCCTTGTTGCTTGTGCCTGGGGGCCATGTGCGGGCCGATTTGAAGGCCATCTCCAGGGATTGGCGCGGTCGCTTGGTGTCCCAGCAGGGCGTGGCTCTGCAGCGTCGTTCTTTTTTGGGGGCCTGGCCGGCTTGGCAACAGCTGTTGGCCGCCCAATTGCGCCAAGTCGCTGGCGGCAGGTCCTGCTGCTGGTTGCACCATCCCTTAGACGGCGAGCTGGCCCATCGCTATGTGGCCCTATTGGGCCAAGTGCTGGGTTGTCCGGGGGTGTCCGCTCCATACAGTGCAGCGATGGATCAACTAGGCCCTGTCGCCGCCAACTCGGCTGTGGTGCAGCCGCTCACCTTGGCGGCGAACCGCCTCACAGAATCTCTTGAGGCCAGCGCGATGCGGGAGCCAGAGAACCGGTGCGACGGGCGGGTTCAGTTGCTGCCACCCCTGCTTCAGCAGCCTGAGGTTCGCGAGTTTCTCCTCAGCAGCTTGGGGGCCCTGCCATGACTGGCCGTGACCCCGAGATTGCCAGCCCTTCGGGCACGCAGATCCCATTGGGCAAGGTGTATTTGGTGGGAGCGGGCCCTGGTGATCCCGAGCTGCTGACCCTAAAGGCCCATCGCCTGCTGCAGCAGTGCGATGCCCTCGTCTACGACTCCCTCGTGCCCCAGCAGCTGCTGGATCTGGTGGGTGAGGGCTGCGAACTCCATTTTGTGGGCAAGCGCCGGGGCCACCATTCGGTACCCCAGCCCAGCACCAATGCGGTGTTGGTGGAGCTCGCTAGGCGCCACCAGTGCATCGTGCGACTCAAGGGTGGGGATCCCTTTTTGTTTGGCCGCGGCGGCGAAGAAGCGGCCCATCTGGCTCGCCATGGGGTGAAGGCGGAGGTGGTGCCCGGGGTGACGGCAGGCATTGCCGCCCCCGCCTATGTGGGCATCCCCGTGACCCACCGCAAGGCGGGATCCAGCGTCACCTTTGTGACCGGCCATGAGGAAATCGACAAGGCCCGCCCCGGGGTGGATTGGCGGGGCCTGGCCCAAAGCAGCGACGGACTCGTCATCTACATGGGCTTGCACAATTTGCGGCGTATCGCCGAAGAGTTGGTGGCTGGCGGCCTGTCCGGGGCGACGCCGGCGGCGGTGATTCAGCAGGGCACGGTGAAGGGCCAGCGCCATTTGGTGTGCGCCCTCGGAGAGTTGGCGGATCGGGCCGAAGCGGAGGCCTTCGCCTCGCCCTCGATCGTGGTGGTGGGCCAGATGGTGGCGGAGCGGGTTGCGGGGGTGGCACCGGAGCCCGCCGATGTGGAGATGCCCATTCCCTTTTGATCGAGGCGGCTGTGCTTGTCCAAAGCGGTAGCGGTGCGGCCCGCAATCTGCAGGTCAATTGCTGAACTGGTCTGTGGAGCCGGGTGTTTCGTAGCTCTCGCAACGCTTTTTGCCCCGGCAACTCGGTTCACTGGAGCCATTACCAGGGCGTCTTGCTTGCGCCAGTTCCCATGTCGACTTCCGCCCCTGGGGCCGCCATCGGCCGCTCGCCGATGTTTGAGCTGATTTCCTACGAGAAGTTTCGCGATACCCCCGCCGTTCGCTTCTTCGACATCACGGTTGCTGAATCCAATGCCCGGGATCTGGTGATCCATTCAGGCCCAGCCATCAGTCCGCCGGATGAGGAGAAGACCGGTGCTTGGCAGTTCTATTTGCATCCCCACCAGGAAGACAACCTGCTGGCCCTTGGGGGTGGTCGCACGTTCTATCTGGTCAATTTGGGCTGGAATTACCCCTATCACATTGTTCGCCTCGAAACAGGAGGCGACATCCTGCGCATCCCTCCTGGCACCTTCCACCGGTCGGTGTCCGACCCCGACGGCTCCGTGGTGCTCAACCAGGCCGTGCGCGATCCAGGCGCGAGTGTGGTGCGGGAATTTCGGGTCTACAACAGCCGCCGGATTCCCCGGCTGTTTGCCACCACGTTCAAGACCGCGCCTTTGCCCAAGCTGCATGGGGTGAGCTGGTAGCTAGCCGAGGTGAAACGCCACCGTTTGGTTAGCTCCCAGGGATGGGCTGGTGGGTGGTGGCGCTGAGCACTTCGGCTTCGATGCTCCACACGAACGTGCTTTCGACCCCTGGTGGTCCAGAGAAGCTGCCTGTGATGGCCGCGGTGTGGTCAGATTTCGATGAGGTGGTAATCGGGATGTAGCGCTCGTCCACGGCCCCCTTGCCGCTGGCATCGAACCCGCGCCAGCCGGCCCCCTGGAGATAGATCTCGGTCCAGGCGTGCAGGTCGTAGCGCTCGGGTTGGGGCTCCACCAGGTGGTAGCCACTCACAAATCGGGCCGGTAGCCCGACGCAGCGGCAGCACTCGATCAGCAGCATGGCGAGATCGCGGCACGATCCCACCCGCTCCTTGAGGGTGCGGCTGGCCGGCCAGGCGGGGCCGATGTGGCGTTGGGTGTATTTGACCCGGTCTTGGATGATTTCGATCAGTTGTTGCAGGAAGGTGAGGCTGCGCTGATCGCTTCCCATTAGGGCCTCTTGGGCAAGATCCACGGCGGCAGCGTCGTGCTGTCCGTTGGGCAGCCAGCCCTGCAAGTTGCTCATCAGATCGGGGTTGAGGCGACCAATTGAGATCGGGAGGCGGGCCATCTCTTCATCGAGGCAGGCCTCTATCAGGGGCGCCGTGAAGGTTTCCACCTCGGAGTTGGTCACCACCTGGAACAGCTCGGTTTCACCGAGGAAGCGGGCCCGGGTAATGGTGTCGCCGCCGGCGGCGATCAGATCAAACAGTTGGCTGGGATCGGGGCTTACCTCCAGGCGATAGGCGATCAGCCGCTGGAAGCCATGGGGCCGGGGCCTTAGGCAGAAGCGGTGGGGCCCCAGCAGGACCGGCGCGCTGTAGCGGTAGGTGAGGGTGTGGCTTACGCGGGCACGCATGGAAGCTCTGCGCTGGATGGGGCGGAGGTGGAAGCGATGTTGGCTGCGACGAAGTAGCGCTGTTCGATCAGTTCATGCAGCCGGTTGAAGTCGCTCTGCAAGCCGTCGATCGATTCGTGCAGTCCACCGGCGATCAGGGCATCGATGCTGGTGTAACTCCAGCGGGCCAGGGTGAGGCCGCTCTGGCATTCGATCTGGTCGGGGGCTCCAGGCACCGATTCGGCTTTGACGATCTTCAAGGTTTCGTGGATGCGCTCCAGGCAGTACCGCACCGAGCGGGGAAAGATCGGATTGAGCAGCAGGAAGGCGGCCACGGCCTTGGGCTCGATCGCCTGTTGGCGCGATTGGCGGAACATTTGATAGGCCCCGGCGCTGCGTAGCAGGGAGATCCACTGCAGTTCATCCAGCACGCCGCCCACTTCATCGGGGGATGGCAGCAGCAGGAAGTACTTCACATCGAGGATGCGGCTGGTTTTATCCGCCCGCTCCAGGTGCCGCCCCAGCCGGCTGAATTGCCAGGAGAGGTCCCGGCTCAAGGTGGCGTCGGTGATCCCGTAGAAGAGTTGGCAGGCGCGGCGAATATCCCGCAATTGTTCCTGGCCGGGTTGGTTCCAGAAGGTCTCGTTCTCGACCAGGGTCCAATAGATGTCGTTGAGTTGCTCCCACATCTCGGTGGTGATCACTTCGCGGATTTGGCGCGCGTTTTCGCGGGCAAAGGCGATGCAATTGACGATGCTGTTGGGGTTCTCCTCGTTCCGCACCAAAAAGGTCACCACGTCTTGGGGGGTGGCTGACGGGTGAAGCGTGTCGAACAATTCCCGATCGCCACTGGCCTCGATCAGGGGCAGCCAGGGTTCGGCGCTGCCGGGGGGGCAGTCGAGGGCCATGGCCTCGCTCACCTCCACAAAACGGGAAATGTTCTCCGCCCGCTCCACGTAGCGGTTGATCCAGTACAGGGATTCGGCAACCCGGCTCAGCATGGGACCACCTCCCGACTCGGGGCATCATCAACAATCCAGGTGTCTTTGCAGCCACCCCCCTGGGAGGAATTCACCACCAGTGATCCCCGGCGCAGGGCGACCCGGGTTAAGCCCCCAGGGCTGACCCACGCCCCCTTGCCCCTCAGCACATAGGGACGTAGATCCACGTGGCAGGGGTAGAGCTCCCCTTGGCTGAGGGAGGGAACGGTGGACAGCTCCAGGGTGGGTTGGGCGATGTAGTTGCGGGGGTTGGCCTTGATCCTGTCGGCGAATTCGGCGATCTCTGAGCTGCTGGCATGGGGGCCGATCAACATCCCGTAGCCCCCGGCTTCGGCCACCGCCTTCACCACCAGGTCGCCCAGGTGGGCCAGCACGTAGGCCTGGTCGTCGGGCTGGGAGCAGAGGAAGGTAGGCACGTTCTCGATGATCGGTTCTTCGCCCAGGTAGTAGCGGATCATGTCCGGCACATAGGCGTAGATCAGCTTGTCGTCGGCTACGCCGGTGCCGGGGGCATTGGCAATGGCTACCCGGCCGGCGCGGTAGGCCTCCATCAAGCCCCGCACCCCCAGCACCGAATCGCTGCGGAAGAGGGCCGGATCGAGGAAGTCGTCATCGATGCGGCGGTAGATCACATCAACGGGCTCCAGGCCGCCGGTGCTGCGCATCCAGACCCGATCGTCTTGGCAGACCAGATCGCGACCCTCCACCAGCTGGATCCCCATCTGTTGGGCGAGGTAGCTGTGCTCGAAATAGGCGCTGTTGAACACCCCCGGGGTGAGCAGCACCACCTTGGGACTGTCGGTCCAGGGGGCCAACTCCCGCAGGGTTTGCAGCAGGTGGGACGGATAGTCGTCGATGGGTTGCACAATGCGCCCGGCAAACAAGCTCGGGAACATCCGCTTCATCACGCGGCGGTTCTCAAGGAAATAGGCCACCCCCGAAGGGCAGCGCAGGTTGTCTTCGAGCACCCTCCAGGCCCCCTGGCCATCCCGCACCAAGTCCAGCCCAGAGATGTGGCACCACTTACCCAGGGGGGGCTTGAAACCTTGCATTTGGGGCCGCCAGCCCTGGGAGGTTTCGATGTCTTCGCGGGGAATAATCCTGTCATTGAGAATCTTTTGCTCGCCGTAGATGTCGCCGAGGAAACGATCAATGGCTTCAAGGCGTTGGATCAGGCCGCACTCAAGGCGGTGCCAATCGGCCATGCCAATCAGCCGGGGCAGCGGATCAAAGGGCAGGATCCGCTCCACGCCCTTGTTGCCCGAATCGTTGAGGCGAAAGGTGGCCCCCAGGCGTTTCAGCAGGTTGCCTGCTGCGGCATGGTTGCGATTCAGTTCATCCAGGCCCAGTTGGCCCAAGGACGAGACAAGGGGCTGCAGGCTGCTCCGCGGCTCATCGTGGGCTGTGAAATATTCGTCGTAGCCCCGATTGGGTTTGTATTCGGTGAACATTCCGGACCGCTCGGGGTGGCCGGATCATGTCCACCCACCGGGGTCAGTGCCGGTGTGGATTGCTACGAAAGTTCAGCTAAAGCAACCTTCTACAGAAGAAAGTAGCGCTGGGCCATCGGCAGCACCGAGGCAGGTTCACAGGTGAGCAATTCGCCGTTGGCGAACACTTCGTAGGTCTGCGGATCCACCTCGACCCGCGGTAGGGCGGTGTTGTTGCGCATGTGGGCCTTGCCGATGCCCCCGCGGGTGTTCACCACCGGCACGCAGGGGCGTTGTAGCCCCAGCTTCCGGGGCACATCCGCATCGAGGGCGACCTGGCTCAAGAAGGTGAGGCAGCTGGGGGCCAAGGCCCCTCCAAAAGCGGCGAACATTGGCCGGCCGTGGACGGGCCCGGGGGTGGGAATTGAGGCGTTGGGATCACCCATCTGGGCCCATACGATCGAGCCCCCCTTGATCACCAGTTCCGGTTTAACGCCGAAAAAGCCAGGCTTCCACAGCACCAGATCGGCCAGCTTGCCCACTTCCGCCGAACCGATCTGGGAGTCGAGCCCGTGGGCGATGGCCGGGTTGATCGTGGTCTTGGCGATGTAGCGCTTGAGGCGGATGTTGTCGTTTCGGCCTCCACTGGCAGCGGCGTCTTCCGGCAGCGGCCCGCGTTGCACCTTCATTTTGTGGGCGGTCTGGAAGGTGCGGGTGATCACTTCGCCCACCCGGCCCATGGCCTGGGAATCGCTGGCGATGATTGAGAAGGCTCCCAGGTCGTGGAGGATGTCCTCGGCGGCGATCGTTTCGCGGCGGATGCGCGATTCGGCGAAGGCCACATCCTCCGGGATTCTGGGATCCAGGTGGTGGCACACCATCAACATGTCGAGGTGTTCCTCGAGGGTGTTCACTGTGTAGGGCCGGGTGGGGTTGGTGCTGCTGGGCAGCACGTTGGCCTCACCGCAGATCTTGATGATGTCGGGGGCGTGGCCCCCACCGGCCCCCTCGGTGTGGAAGGTGTGGATCGTGCGGCCGTCGATGGCGCGAATCGTGTCCTCCACGAACCCCGCTTCGTTGAGGGTGTCGCTGTGGAGGCACACCTGCACATCCAGCCGGTCGGCCACCGTGAGGCAGCAGTCGATGGCCGCCGGGGTGGTGCCCCAGTCTTCGTGCAGCTTGAGGCCGCAGGCACCGGCAAGAACCTGCTCCTCGATCGCTTCGGGCGTCGAGGCGTTGCCCTTGCCGTAGAACCCCAGGTTCACCGGCAGCCCTTCGGCCGCCTGGAGCATGCGGCTGATGTGGAAGGCGCCCGGCGTGCAGGTGGTGGCGTTGGTGCCGGTGGCCGGGCCGGTGCCGCCCCCCAATAGGGTCGTCACACCACTGGCCAGGGCGGTTTCAATCTGCTGGGGGCAGATGAAGTGCACGTGGGTGTCGATCGAGCCCGCGGTGAGGATGTGTCCTTCACCGGCGATCGTTTCGGTGCCTGGGCCCACCACAATTGAAACGCCGGCCTGGGTGTCGGGGTTGCCTGCTTTGCCGATGGCAAAGATGCGCCCATCGCGCAGGCCGATGTCGGCTTTGACGATCCCCCACCAGTCCAGGATCAGGGCGTTGGTGATCACTGTGTCCACCGCCCCATCGGCACGGGTGGTCTGGGCCTGGCCCATGCCGTCGCGGATCACCTTGCCGCCGCCGAATTTCACCTCATCGCCGTAGACGGTGAAATCCTTCTCCACCTCCAGGATTAGCTCGGTGTCGGCCAGCCGCAGCCGATCGCCCGTGGTGGGGCCGTAGGTCTCGGCGTAGGCGCGGCGGTCGATGCGGTAGGCCATGGGGATGGGGGTGCGTAGGGCGCTAATCGAGGCGGCCGTTCACCAGGCCGTTGAAGCCGAACACGCGGCGCTCGCCGGCAAACGGCACCAGCTGCACCTCGCGGCTGTCGCCGGGTTCGAAGCGGATGGCCGTGCCGGCGGGAATGTCGAGCCGCAGTCCAAGGGTGGCGTTGCGGTCGAACCTAAGGGCGCTGTTGGCCTCGTGGAAATGGAAGTGGGAGCCCACCTGCACTGGCCGATCCCCGGTGTTGGCCACCACCACGGTGGTGACAGGTCGGCCGGCATTGAGTTCCAGTTCGCCGGGCTCGGGGATCAGTTCGCCGGGGATCAGGGGGGACATCAGGGTGCGGGTGGGGGATCAGCGGATGGGGTCGTGCAGGGTCACGAGCTTGGTGCCGTCGGGAAACATCGCTTCGATCTGCACCTGGCTCACCAGCTCCGGAATACCCTCCATCACCTGGTTGCGGCTCAGCCAGGTGCTGCCTTCGGCCATCAACGCGGCCACGCTTTTGCCATCTCGGGCGCCTTCCAGCACCTGGAAGCTGAGCCAGGCCATGGCCTCTGGGTGATTCAGCTTGAGACCGCGTTTGAGCCGCCGCTCCGCCAGCAGGGCGGCGGTGACGATCAGCAGCTTGTCCTTTTCCTGAGGGGTGAGATGCATCGCCCAACTCTGGCAGGAACCGGTTCTGGCGTCATGTTCAGATTGGACCTCCAGGCGGCAATACCAGGGGTTTTTCCTGGAAAGGCCACACCCGGGGCAGTTCCGGGGCGGGCAGGTCGCGCAGGGCCCGGATGCGCGCCCACAGCCGGGTGAACCAGAAGCGTGCGGCCTGGGTCGACGGCCCCCGGTAGCGAGCGATCAGTCCCTGGGCCAGGGCGCCGCAGGCCATGCTGCCCTCGAGGCCTAGGCGATCCCTGCGGCAGTCGGCCAGCAGCCCGGCCAGGGCGGCAGCTGCCAGGGGTTGCGGGGCTGCCCACACCAGGGATCCCAGCACCGGTTGGCCGGCCATGCCGTGCGCGCCCTCCAGGCTGGCTGCGCTGATCTCCAGAGGGTCCACCAGCTCCCAGTGCGGTTCGCCGGGCCCGAGCCGGCGGATGCGCAGGCGGGAGCGCCAGCAGCCTGCGCCAAGGGTTTCGCCAGCGGCGCTGCGACCCAGCCGCACCACGTCCATGCCCAGCCAACTGGCTCCGGGCGCCAGCTCCACCTCCACGGTCTGCTCCAGCAGCCCGCCGGCAAACAGCACCAGCTCCTGGGGAAGCCATTCCAGATCACTGCCGGGCTCCAGGTTGAAGTGAAGCGCCTGCCGGGCCCAATAGCCTTCGGGCGCCAGCCGGGAGCGTCCCACGGTGCCGTACACCTTCTGGGCGGCTGCGGTAGTCAGCAGGGCCCGGCTGCGGGGTTCCAGGTCGGCGCGAATTGTGAGTTGGTCGCCCCCCACCAGCCCACCGGCGGTATGAAGCAGGGGCAGCTCGCAGCGGCCATCGGTGTGCTGAAAAGCCCGCTGCAGCTTCAGCGGTGCGGTGGCCCCCCCCTGGTGCGTGGTCACCGGCGTCGCCGCCTGCGGTGTCAGGAAGCGCAGCTCGGCGCTGCTGAGCCAGCCTCCGGAGGAGCTGGGCTCGCTCATGCTGCTCAGGGTCATGGTTGGGAAACCTGCTCCAGGCAAGCTGATTGGGTTCCATGCTGCCGCCGCGATGGCCAGTTCCGCGCCTGCTGTCCAGTTCCTGGTGCTGCGTCAGCGGGGCCTGAAAGGCCCCATGTCGGCCGATGGCCCCCTGGAGCTGGCTCTCACGGCTGAGGAGCGCACCCGGTTGAGGGGCCAGCGGCAAACCCGTTGCGGCCGCAAGCTGCTGCTGCAGCTGCCCCGGGGTGGGGTCCTGGAGCCCGGGGAATGGCTGGGGTCCACAGCGGAGGTTCCGCTGGTGCAAGTGCAGGCGGCACCGGAGGCCCTGATCCAGGTGCGAAGCCCCGAGCCCCTAGCCCTGCTGCAGGCCGCTTACCACCTGGGCAATCGCCACGTGGCGCTGGAGATCCATTTCGCCGAGCTGCGGCTGCTGGAGGATCCCGTGCTGGCCCATTTGTTGGAGCACCGCGGATTACAGGTGGGGCATCTGCATGCACCCTTCCAGCCGGAAACGGGCGCTTACGGCCACGCCTCTCCGCACCAGCACTCGCCCCACTCCAGTCATGACCACTAATCAACTGCGGTTGTTCCAGTTGGTCAGCCCTGCCCTGCCGGTGGGGGCCTTCAGCTATTCAGAAGGGCTGGAGGTGCTGGTTCAGCACAGGCTGCTGGCCGATGGCGCCGCGTTGGCGGCCTGGCTGGAGGCCGAGCTGTGCCGTGGGGCCTTGACCCTGGAGGCCGCCAGCCTGCCCCGGTTGCTGGTGGCTCGGGCGGCCGAGCTGCGCGACCGCGACAGCTGGTTGTTGGCTCTGCGGGAAGCGGCGGAGGTGCGCGCCCAGCAGCGCCAGATGGGGGCCTCGCTGCTGCGGCTGCTGGCCGACCTGGGGTTTGATCCGCCGGCTCTGGATCTGGCCTGGCCGGCGGCCTTTGCCCTGGCAGGCCGGGCCCTGGAGATCCCCGCCGCGGAGCTGGTGGAGGCCTATCTCTATGGCTGGGTGGCGAGCCAGCTCAGCGCGGCGGTGCGCTTGATGCCTCTGGGGCCCACGGAAGCCCAGCGGTTGCAGCTGGGGTTGGCGCCGTTGATCGCCGCGCGCGCCGCTGAGCTAGCAGCAGCCGATCCCGATCAGCTCTGGAGCGGAGGGGTGGGATCGGGCCTGGCCCAGTTGCGCCATGCCGAGCTTTACTCCAGGCTGTTTCGTAGCTGAGAGCCTTTGGATGAGCAAGCTGCGCGTCGGCGTGGCCGGGCCGGTGGGCTCGGGCAAAACCGCGCTGGTGGAGGCACTCTGCCGGCGGCTGCGCGATCGGCTGCAGCTGGCGGTAGTCACCAACGACATCTACACCCAGGAGGACGCCCAGTTCCTCACCCGGGCTGGAGCGCTTGAGCCCGAACGGATCCGGGGCGTGGAAACGGGCGGCTGCCCCCACACCGCCATCCGCGAAGACTGCTCGATCAATCGGGCGGCGGTGGCGGAGCTGGAGGAGGCGTTTCCCGATCTGGATCTGGTGCTGGTGGAGAGCGGCGGCGACAACTTGGCCGCCAGCTTCAGCCCCGAACTGGTGGATCTCTGCATCTACGTGATCGATGTGGCGGCCGGCGACAAGATCCCCCGCAAAGGCGGGCCAGGCATCACCCGCTCGGATCTGTTGGTGATCAACAAGGTCGACCTGGCGCCGATGGTGGGTGCCAGCTTGGCGGTGATGGAGCAGGACACGGAACGGATGCGGGGCGGCCGCCCCTGGTGCTTCACCAACCTGCGCAGCGGCGAGGGCCTCGACCAGGTGGAGGCCTTTTTGTTGCAACAGCTACCAAGCTGAGGCCAAGCGATCGACTGCGGCGAGCTAGCCGCTTGCCTTGCGTCCATGCCGCGCCAAAGCCAAGGCCAATAGATGTGTGCGTGCGCTGTTAGCAGCGCCACCCTTGTCGCAGTTTTGAGCCTTTTGATACAGGCCTGCAAGGACTTGCTCGGTACCTTGCAGAAGCCGATCCAAATTGCGGCACCACCTTTTAGAATTTCGCTGAACATGATCCCTCATTTTTCAAGGCGTGTTGCCGCGGGTGCCGCAGCAGCTGTAACTTCCCTGTCACTTGTTGCCTGTGGCGGCGGCGGCAGTTCAACCGCAGGCTTTGATGGGGAAATCAAAGTTGGCATTCTCCATTCCTTGAGTGGAACAATGGCAATTTCCGAGACCACTCTCAAAGAGGTCGAGGAAATGGCTATCAAGGAAATCAATGACGCTGGTGGCGTCAAGGTTGGAGGCAAGAGCTATAAGATCACTGCAGTTGCTGAGGATGGGGCCTCCGATTGGCCTACCTTTGCTGAGAAGTCTCAGAAGCTGATTGACTCCGACCAGGTTGCCGTTGTCTTTGGTGGTTGGACTTCGGCCAGCCGCAAGGCCATGATGCCGGTTTACGAATCGAAGAATCACATCCTCTTCTATCCGATTCAGTACGAAGGCCAGGAGTGTTCAAAGAACATCTTCTATACCGGAGCTGTTCCCAATCAGCAGGCAGAGCCAGCTGTGGATTGGCTGATGAAGACCTACGGCGCTAAGTACGGTAAGAAAGTTTACCTTGTAGGCTCTGATTACGTCTACCCAAGGACCGCTAACACCATCATCAAAGAGCAAATGAAAGCTCTTGGTGGCGAGACCGTTGGCGAAGACTATATCCCCCTGGGCAATACGGAAGTTGCCCCAATTATCGCTAAGATCAAGAAAGCCTATCCCAATGGCGGCATCATCATCAACACCTTGAACGGTGATTCTAACGTCGCCCTGTTCAAGCAGTTCAAGGCCGCTGGCATTGATCCAGCCAAGTACCCGATCATGTCTTTCTCCATCGCTGAAGAAGAGATTCGTCAGATCGGTCCTGAGTACACCACAGGCACCTTCGCAGCCTGGAACTTCTTCATGAGCCTGGATACTCCAGCTTCCAAGAAATTCACGACTGACTTCCAAGCCGCCTACGGCAAGGATCGGGTAACTGGTGACCCCGCAGAATCCGCCTATAACATGGTGTACCTGTGGAAGGCTGCCGTTGAGAAAGCTGGAACCTTCTCTGATCTTGACAAAGTTCGCAACGCCCTAATCGGCATTAAGTTCGCCGCACCCCAAGGCGAGATCATGATGTACCCCAACCACCACACTTCTGAGCGTGTGTTAATTGGTTCGGCTGAGAACAACGGCCAATTCAAGATCCTTGAGGATAGCAAGACTGCTATTCCTCCGATTCCTTGGAACCAGTTCGTGCCCGAAACCAAGGGTTACACCTGTGACTGGACCAAAAACCGGCCTGACGCTGGCAAGTTCAAGATGTAATCTAAACTGGGGGGCTTTCTGGTTTCATACTGGAAAACCCCCCTTTTTCTCAATTTTGAGCATCAATTTAAAGTATAGACTTTCAATACATCCAAACTCCTTTCCAGATTCTGTTCTTGCAGGATTTGTTTTGAACCACAGCATTTTTCCCAGTGGAGCTTTTTTTTTCGCAAATCCTTGACGGATTAAGCATTGGTTCCGTTCTTCTGCTCGCCGCCACTGGCCTAGCCATTGTCTTTGGCCTAATGGGAGTGATTAACCTCGCCCATGGCGAATTTATGATGCTGGGGGCCTATGTCACCTTTGTGGTTCAAAATCTTTTCAAGCCCCTAGGTGGGGTTGTTTTTCAGCTTTACTTCCCGGTTGCTTTGGTTCTCTCCTTTGTTGTAACAGCCCTAATTGGCGTGTTGTTGGAGAGAACCCTAATCCGGCGACTTTATGGCAGGCCATTGGAAACCCTTTTGGCCACCTGGGGAGTCAGCCTGATTTTAATTCAACTGATTCGCAGTATTTCTACGGCAATGCTTCTTGGCATTATTGGTGCCATTGTACTTGGATTTTTCGCCTCAAAGTTCTTGTCTAAGCAGTTTGTCGAGAAGCCTTTTCTTCCATACATTACTGGTGCTTCTTGGCTGCTTTGCTCGACAATTGGCATTTTCTTGGCGAATACCCTTTCTTCAATCGGTCCCCTTGAAACCGCTTGGTTCGGGCCCCGAAATATTGACGTTACAGCCCCCAAATGGCTCCAAGGGAGCTGGGGAATGATTGGCAAAATCGAGCTCCCAGGTATTCGTATTTTCATTATTTTGCTTTCTGCCGTTCTGCTGCTAGCAACACTTTGGTTCCTCACTAAAAGTGTTTGGGGTCTACGCA
Source organism: Synechococcus sp. UW140 (assembly GCA_943373125.1). GTDB lineage: Bacteria > Cyanobacteriota > Cyanobacteriia > PCC-6307 > Cyanobiaceae > Cyanobium_A. The sequence continues at coordinate 75,511 of CALSBG010000004.1, read as the reverse complement.
TGCGCGCAGTCACTCAGAATCGCCAAATGAGTAATTGCTTAGGCATCCCAACCGACCGCGTCGATAGCATCACCTTTGGCTTGGGCTCCGGTCTCGCTGGTGTCGCAGGCTGCGCCATCACCTTGCTCGGCTCCGTCGGCCCCAATCTAGGCAGCGCTTACATCGTCTCCTGTTTCATGGTGATTGTGCTTGGGGGTGTGGGCAACCTTTTTGGGACTGTACTTGCAGCTTTGATGCTCGGAATTATCCAATCTGTTGTTGGCTCGGGTTCATTGCTAATTGCTTTCCCAGGTCTGCCTGAATCAGTAAAAGGTGTTGTGGAATTCTTTGCTACCACAAGCATGTCCTTGGTCCTAGTGTTTATCTTTATCATCGCCTTCCTGCAATTCAGGCCTAATGGCATGTTCCCGTTAAAGGGACGTTCAGTTGAAAACTGAATCCCATAAAGTCTCGCTCTTACCAATTTTCCTACACTCCACCCATGAGCATTGACCCTTGAAATACTTTCGACGCGTTTTACCCTGGTTCCTGCTGGCCATAGCCCTATTCGTTCTACCAGAGGTTTTGGATGATTTTCGTCTCAACCTCTTTGGCAGATATTTTGCTCTGGCAATTACGGCCCTAGCCATCGATTTAATTTGGGGCTACACGGGCCTTCTCAGTCTGGGCCAGGGGATATTCTTCGCATTGGGCGGCTACGCCGTTGCGATGAATTTGATGCTCAATACCAAGAGCGAGGCAGGCGGGAATGGCATTCCCAAGTTCTTTGAGAACTACGGGGTTGAAAAGTTACCTTTCTTCTGGCAACCTTTCTGGTCTCCTACCTTCACCCTCATTGCCATCTGGTTGATTCCTGCCATTGTTTCTGGAGTTGTTGGCTATTTGATATTTCGAAACCGGATCAAGGGAGTTTACTTCTCAATTATTACCCAGGCGTCGTTAATGGTGTTTTATCACTTCTTTAACGGCCAGCAAAAGCTCATCAATGGTACCAATGGCCTAAAGACTAGCACAACAGAGTTATTTGGCATGCTTGTCGGATCTCCAGAAATGCAAGTTTGGTTCTACCGACTCACAGTGGTACTTCTGCCAATTGCCTACTTGATCTGCCGCTATTTTACTTCGGGGCGCTTCGGTGATGCTCTGATTGCAATTAGAGATGATGAGCAAAGACTACGCTTTTCCGGATATAATCCTGTTCCATTCAAAACGATTGTATTCATCCTTGCCGGGGCATTGTGTGGCATTTCTGGAGCTTTATACACGGTTCAATCTGGAATTGTTTCGCCGCAGTACATGGCAATTTCTATGTCAATTGAGATGGTCATCTGGGTTGCTGTTGGCGGCAGAGGCACATTAATAGGGCCAATTATTGGCGCAGTCGTTGTCAACTATCTGCGCAGTTTGATCAGCGAAGCCCTGCCTGAAATGTGGCTTTTTGTACAAGGTGCCCTGTTTGTCTTCGTTGTTGTTTTGATGCCTGATGGTATCTACGGTTGGTTTAAAAATGGTGGCTTTTCGAGGCTTTTGGCAGCTTGTTTTGGAATTGCACCTAAAACCGCAACCTATCCAAAAATTGACCAAAATTCTATTCCCGTTGAGGAGTCAACAAGTTTTCTTAAATAGTATCAAGATGCCATTTGCTTCCCTACATTGATCCCATGACAACTCCCCTTCTCGAGCTCAATGATGTCAGCGTAAGTTTTGATGGATTTTATGCATTGACTGATCTCTCAATTCGTCTGATGCCAGGTGAATTGCGTTCAATCATTGGACCCAATGGAGCTGGAAAAACAACCTTCCTTGATGTTATTACAGGTAAGGTTCGTCCCACCAAGGGCAATGTCTTGTTTAATGGCAAATCCTTAACCCGTCTATCTGAGCAAAAGATTTCACGCTTTGGTATTGGTCGAAAGTTTCAGACCCCGCGAGTTTTTGATAATCTTGACGTTATCCGTAATTTAGAGCTTGCAGTATCCCCAATCAAGAACCCGATTGGACTGCTATCCACAAAACTCTCTCCAGCGATTAAGGATGAGGTTCAGCGCTTACTCAACTATGTAGGCCTATCTCCCTTTGCCAGGGTTCAAGCCGGCTCTCTTTCCCATGGTCAGAAGCAATGGCTGGCGATTGCCATGCTGGTAGCGCAGTCGCCCCAGTTGCTCCTCCTAGATGAGCCCGTAGCCGGACTAACCGATGAAGAGACAGATCGCACCGCTGAATTGATCAAATCCCTAGCGGGCGCTCATACCGTCGTGGTCATTGAGCACGACATGCAATTTATCCGTGATCTCAATGCACCCGTTACCGTGCTGCATCAAGGCAGTGTATTGACCGAGGGCTATCTCGACCAAGTCAAGAAAGATCCAAAGGTGATCGAAGTCTACCTTGGCCAAGCACAAGACTAACTGGTTCTATCGACACAGCCTTGCGGTCAATTCAACCTGCTTTTACTAGCCATGACAACAGCTTCCCCTCTTGCACCAAGCACTGCTCGCCAGTCAGTTCTCAAGGTTTCCAATCTGAACGTCTATTACGGAGAAAGTCATATTCTTCGCAATGTCGATCTCTCGATTCCCCAGGGAGAGATGGTCTGTCTGATTGGTAGAAATGGAGTTGGTAAGACAACCTTTCTCAAAACAATCATTGGTTTGCTGCGGCAGATGAGTGGTTCCGTTCTGTTTGATGAGACAGAATTATACACGCAGCCGCCCTATCAGAGAGCTCGCTCTGGCATTGGCTATGTATCGCAAGGGCGCGACATTATTCCCCAATTAACTGTTAAGGAGAATTTGCTCCTGGGTATGGAGGCGTTACCTGGCGGCTTGGCTAAAAATCGCCACATCGATCCGATTGTCTATGACCTCTTTCCAATTCTTGAAAAGTTTTTAGGTCGTAAAGGCGGTGACCTAAGTGGTGGTCAACAGCAGCAATTGGCAATTGCCCGTGCCTTACTTGGTAAGCCAAAACTGCTGCTTCTTGATGAACCAACAGAAGGCATTCAGCCGTCGATTATTTTAGACATTGAAAACGCTGTTCAACGCATCATCCGTGAATCTGGTATTAGCGTGCTTCTCGTCGAGCAACACCTGCATTTTGTGCGCCAATCTAGCTTCTATTACGCAATGCAGCGTGGCAGCATTGTTGCTAGCGGTCCGACTGAATCACTGTCAGATACTGTTGTCGAAGAGTTTCTCACAGTTTAAGCAGTAGGGCTTGATTTTTTACAATCGATGCTTTCCACCTGGCAGGGAGTACCCTTTAAGATTAGTATTTTCACGCTCAATTTCAATTAATGCCTAAAATATGTTCGAGCACGATAGAGCTTTGTCAGAGCCAGATTAGGGTGAATAGCATAGGGCCTTATAGGACCATCCCCAAAAATAAAAAGGCCCTTGATTAAGGGGGCCAGTATTTTTGTGATTTAAATTGAGCTTTCAGCTACAGCCACGGTTCAGCATCCAAGGCCTTGTTCCATCACTGTTTTTAAGGCGGGGTCTCACTTCCGAACTCGTAGTTTTGCGCACTAACTTAGGTTCACTCGCTTCGACTTTTAGCCGCAAGGGACCACACAATGCCATGGGTGGTGAAAAGATTCGTCTGCCAGCCTCGCCACAGCTTGGGCAATCTGTGTTGGTTTGCCGTTCCTCAATTGAGCGCCAAACTTCATAAACTTCGCAACCCTTTGGGCAGCTGAATTCGTAGACCGGCATGGGAGTGATTGTAAGGCTGTGATGACTGCAAGAAGAGGGGCCTTGAAACAGGCCCCTTGTAGACAAGTGTCGAATTGAACTTTAGCAGGGAAGTATATCCTTGTCGAAGATGCCTGTTGGGATAGCTAGGGTTGCGCAGGCATTGGGGATATCAACAATCCCGCTAATGCGTCCCTCAACAGGGGCACAGCTAAGTAGCAAGTAAGCCTGCTCACCAGTATAGCCAAAGCGTTTTAGATACTCAATTGCATTGAGGCAGGCACGTCTGTAAGCGATATGCACGTCGAGATAGTGCTGCTTGCCGCTGAATTCATCCACGGAGATCCCCTCAAATACAAGGTAATCCTTGAACTGGGGCTCTAGGGGGCTTGTTTTGAACATCGGGTTGACCATACCATATTTGGCCATGCCTCCCTTGATAATCTCAACATGGAGATCTAGATAGCCTGACATCTCAATGGCTCCACAAAAGGAGATCTCACCATCTCCTTGGGAGAAGTGAATGTCACCCATGGAGAGCTTTGCGCCCTCAACATAAACAGGGAAATAAATACGGGTTCCTTTCGTCAGGTTCTTGATATCACAGTTGCCACCATGCTCCCGTGGCGGCACCGTGCGTGCGGCCTCATTGGCAATCCGATCAAAATCAGCAGCTGAAACGCCGCCGAGGATAGCGCTATTGGGATTGGGAAGGGCGGCAAGAACAGGCTCTGTTCCAGAAAGTCCGGTGCCGTAGGTCCGCAGGTCCGGCGCTGTTTGAACCAGCTCGGTTTCGCGTCGGTTCCATTCTTTTAGCAGCTCATGGGATGGGGCGCAGCCAATCAGGCCCGGGTGGGTGATGCCAGCAAAACGCACCCCAGGAATATGGCGTGAGCTGGTGTAAATACCTTCAATATCCCAGATCGCTTTAGCAGCTTTGGGGAAATGGTCGGTGAGGAACCCACCGCCGTTTTCCTTGGCGAAGATTCCCGTAAAACCCCATTCATCACCTTGTAGAGCTCCGACATCAAGGATATCGACAACAAGGATGTCGCCAGGCTGGGCACCATTAACCCAGACGGGCCCACTCAGCACATGGACCACTTCAAGATTGACATCGGCGATATCTTGAGGATCGTCGTTGTTCTTGATTTGTCCGTCAGTCCAATCCTTACATTCAATGCGGAAGACATCGCCAGGATCAACGGAGGCGACTGCAGGGATGTCGGGATGCCAGCGGTTATGCCCGGGCATCTCCTGTTGATCCATCGGTTTGGTGAGATCAACTTTGAAAAGTGTCTTAGGCATCGGTGACTGATAAGTGTAACAATGATTATTTAAATCGACCCTCCTTTGCCATAGGGTAGCAATTGTTACAAGCAGCGTGATTGTTGACGCGCCTCACGCTTTTTAGTACATCAACACAGGGCCCAATGATAGGCCCCTGGGCCCGTGACTATTGTCTTGCAAAGGCTTTGCCAATGAACTGGAACACATTCCCAACTCTGACAGCCACCCTATCAGCAAAATTCTTCCGCCAATGGTAGGCGGAGGAGCTTGATTTGGTTAGTTTTTCTTGGTTATTTTACGATCATCAAAGCTGGCCCTTCGGCACAGATTATCGTGAAGCCGATCGGCCCAAGGGCCTGGATCTTTGCCCATCTTCAACTGCTTGTTGCCATTAAAGTAAAAGAGAGTTTGCCAGGCTGTGTCACCTTTACGTCCTTTTGCTTCAGTGGCATTGCGAACAGATCTGCCATAGAGATTGTCATAGGTGGGCCAATTCGGCTCCCCGGGCACACTGCATACAGCATTGATTTCCAACAATTGATCCGGTTGGCCACCGCCACTGATCTTCACAACACCATCGAATAGTCCATTGGGTTCGCCTTGGCGGAAGGGCTGCACCAGCACCACCCGCTGCTCACCGACCTGAACCAGCAGATCCCCAGGTTTTGCAGTGGACTGGGGCTGCTCCTGAGCAATCAGGCCACAACCGGCCAGGGCCCAGAACCCCAGCAGACCAACACAACGCAGGATTGCCAGTCGCGCCAATGGGGTGGAGTGCTGTTCGCGCCTTGGGCTGTCCATCTCGGTAGGTGAATCGTCAAGGTCCAACTTTATTGACCAGTCGGCTGCCCCTGTTCAGACGTCTGTGGCCTAACTAGCAGGCCTTGGCTCAGGCAGCAAGGAGCGCCAAAAGTCTTCTGCCAGCGCGGCGGCCCTGGACCAGTTGTCATACCCAAAGCCAGCAACTGGTCGCTGGATGTCGACCCCCATGGCCTGGCCATTCACGGCTCGAATCGGCCGGCAGCCCAGGCTGTTGAGTAACAGGGCCGCGCTAACTGAGTGATTGGCTGGGTCATTGGCTGGCTGGAGCAGGAGCCCAGGATCGAGAGATGCTTCCCGCGCCAGACCCAGGGCCAGGGCCCGGCCGCGCATCACCCCCGGCAGGCAGCCACTCGCCACGGGTGGTGTCAGCCAGGTGTCTGCCATACACAGAAAGAGGTTGGCCGTGGCGCCACAGCAGAGCTGTCCACCCGTGCCCAGGAGCAAGGCCTCCTCGGCTCCGGCGCGGCGGGCCTCGCGGCGGGCCTGGATCGCCTGGCCGTAGGCAAAGGTTTTGCACTGGCTCAACAGGCTGGCGCCCTGGCGCCGTTCCAGTTGGCTGATCCAAACCGTCACTGGGCTGAAGCTGGGCTGCAGTGGCGTGAACTGCAACCAAAAGCGGTGCCGCAGGGGCGGCTCGCCCTCAGCGGGCAGATCGATTCCGCGGGCTAGAGCAGACCCCCGGCTCCAGTTCAGGCGCAGGGCACCGCTAGCCGTTTGCGAGCGCTTCAAGGTCGCCGCGATCAGGGGCTCGAGCCCTTGCCGGTGGGGGGGAGGCTCCATGCCCAGGAGGGCGGCAGAGCGGTGCCAGCGCTCGAGATGGGCGTCCAGCAGCCGGGCTTGTCCCTGGTCCACCAACACCGTTTCAAACAGGCCATCGGCCAGGGTCAGGCCGCGATCATCGAGGGGCAGGCTCAACAGGTCGGGCCGGCCCCACTGGCCCCGCTCCAGCGGCTGGCTGGGATCGCCGATCCAGGCGATCGGCTGGGGCTGGCCGGCTTCTGTCACCTGGGCCGATCCGTTTGACCTGTCTTGGCTTTCGCACATCTCATGGCTCCCGCTCATGCCAGGGCCTCCAGCAACGGCTGAAGTTTCCACCCCATCTCCTCGGCCTCGGCGGCCGGATCGGAGTCAGTCACGATGCCGCAGCCGGCGTGCACCCGCAGCCGTTGGCCCTTGATCAGCAGGGAGCGGATCAGGATGTTGCTGTCGAAGCTCCCATCGGGGCCCAGCCAAAACAGGGAGCCGCAATAGGGACCGCGGGCCACAGGCTCCAGTTCTGCCAGGCGCTGGCAGGCGCGAATTTTGGGTGCGCCCGTGATCGAGCCCCCCGGCCAGGCGGCCCGCAGCAGGTCGACTACCCCTTTGCCTGGTTGCAACATCCCTTCCACCACCGAGGTGAGGTGGTGCACGTGCCGGTAGCTCTCCAATCCCACCAGCTGGGGCACTTGAATCGATCCGCTCTGGCAGACCCGGCCCAGGTCATTGCGAAGCAGATCCACGATCATCACGTTCTCAGCGCGGTCTTTGGGGCTGGTGATCAGTTGGGCGGCTTCCGCCGCATCGGTTTGCGGGTCCAGGTGGCGGGGCCGGGTGCCCTTGATCGGCCGCGTTTCCACCAGGCCCTCGCTATCAACCTTCAGGAACCGTTCTGGGGAGCTGGACAGCACGGCCTCCCCCTGGGCAGGGCCTGCGGCGATGGCGAGCCCGCCAAACGGCGCCGGGCAGGTGTGGCGCAGGCGCAGGTAGAGGCCCAGGGCATCGGGGGCCGAGGCGGTATGAGCTTCGCAACAGGCGGTGAGGTTGGCCTGAAAAATATCGCCTTGGTCGATCCAACGGCGGATCTGGGCCACCTGCTCGGCAAACCGGCTGGAGCTCGTGTGCCAGGTCCAGGCGTCGAGGGGAATGGCCCCATCGCCAGGAGTTGCCGTGCCAGGGGTTGCAGTCCCAGGCCCAGCCTGGTTTGCCCCCATGGCTGTGATTAAGCCAGCCATCTCCTCCAACTGCTTGCGTGTGGAGCCCTCCAGCCAAAGGGTTTGGTTCTGGTGATCCATCACCACGATCGGATCGAACCGGGCTGCCCAAAGCACGGCCATGTCGCTGTCGGCCCAATGGTGGCCAGGTTCCACCCAAGCCCCTGCCTCGTAGGCCAACCAGCCCATCCATTGCCCGCCGCTGACCTCGATGGCTGCGAGCGCCGCAAACGGATCACTCGCTCCTGGGGTGCCGGGTAGGCCGCGGCACACCATGTGCTCCAGGGGATGGACGCCGATTCGGCTCCACCGGCCCAGGCCGGAGCCATCGCCATCGAGCCAAACCAGTCCCTCGGGGCCGAAGTGGTGGGCGAGCTGCTGCACCAGATGGGCCGGCTCACACCAAGGCAGGGGGTACCGGATGGGGCTTGGCTTGGTCAATGGCTTTGCCTGGTCAATGGCTGGACAGTGCCCCACTGGCGAGTTCGGGGTGGCCCGCCTCGATCAGCGCCGCATCGCGGATCCGGCAGCTGTCGCAGATCCCGCAGGCTTTGTCGCCGCCGCTGTAACAACTCCAGGTGGCGTCGATAGGCACGTTCAAGCGCAGGGCCTCTCTCACGATCTCTGTTTTGCTCCAAAGCACCAGGGGTGCCCACAGCTGGGCCCCGTGGCCCTCGCGGCCGCTTTTGCTGGCCAGATCGGCCAGGGCCTGGAAGGCCTCCAGGTAATCGGGGCGGCAGTCGGGGTAACCGGAATAGTCGACGGCATTCACGCCGAGCACCAGTTTTGTGGCCCCCCGGGCCTCCGCCAGGCTCAGGCCTAGGGCGATGAACACCGTGTTGCGCCCCGGTACATAGGTGCTGGGGATCACGCCGCTTTGGACGCCATCGGTGGGCACGGCGATGGCTTGGTCGGTGAGGGCAGAGCCCCCCCAGCTGGCCAGGTTGACGGCGATGGTGTGGTGCTCGGCTAGCTGCAGGGCTCGGGCAACGGCCTTGGCCGCGAGCAGTTCCCGTCGGTGCCGCTGGCCGTAATCAAAGGAGAGGCCAATCACGGCATAACCCGCCTCCATCGCCAGGGCAGCGGCCGTGGCTGAATCCAGCCCGCCGGACAACAGGGCAATCGCAGTGGGCTTGCTTGTGGTCTGGGATTGGGGCTGGTCTGCGGGTTGGGGCGTGGGCAAGGGACTAGCAGTGGCCGGATCAATGGCAAAAGGCTGCCAGATCACCGGCAAGATGGGGTGAAACCGATGGTTGGGCTGTGCAAGTGCGTCTGAGTGTCTTCCCCGGTGTTGCGGTTGCCGCCCTGGCTGCCGTCTTGGCTGTGCCTGGGGCCAGGGCCATTCCGCGCCTGGACCTCAGCCCCTTCCCCCCAGCGGCTCCTGGGGAAACCCGTTGGGTGATTCAGTTGCCAGGCCTGCTTCCTTCCTCCAGCGATCAGGCCATCTCCGGCAACCCCCGCGATTGGCGCGTGCAGGTGATCGTGGGCCAGCTGGCCAAGGTGGACTGCAACATGCGCTTCTTTTCTGCCCAGCTCCGCATCGAGAAGGGCAAGAAGGATCCGGCTGTTCCCTATCTGCGGGTCAGTGATGTGGGTCCGATGGCCTCCACCCTGATGGCTTGTCCTGCCGGTGAGCCCCTGCAAGAGAAGTTTGTGGCGATGGCGGGCCGGCCGTTTGTGATGCCCTACAACGTCAGTCGGCCGATCGTGGTTTACGCCCCGAAGCCCCTTCTGGTGCGCTGGCGGCTGTGGAAGGCCGAGGCTCAGGAGCGGCCCGCGGGCCGCTTTTAAGCAGGCACTCCTCAGCGCACCCCCAGCCATTTGTGGCTTTGCAGGCTGAGCCGCCACTGGGGGTGCTGACGCACAAAATCGATGGCCAGGTTGTGGCCCAGGGTGCTCTGCCAGCCGGGTTGGAGGAGGAGTTCGGGGCCTGATCCAGGCCTGGCTTGGTGGGCTTTGGCTTTCTGGGCAGAGGTGGCCATGGCTTCTGCAAAGGCCAGATCGCTGGCGGTGTGAACGATCACCTTGAGCTCATCACAGGCCGCCAGCAGCTCTCGGCAGGGCGGGCGATGGGGTTTGGGGGAGAGGGTGATCCAGGCAAACTGGCCGCTCAGGGCATCCACGCCACTGGTTTCCAGGTGCAGAGGCAGGGGCTGACCCTGGCGATTGAGCACCTGGGCGGTGAGGGTGGCGCAGAGGCTGTCGAGGTTGTGGTGCAGGGGTTCGCCACCGGTGATCACCACAAAGGCTGCCCCGGCTTGGGCGGCGCTTCGCGCCTCGGCCGCCAAGTCTTCTAGTTGCACCAGCGGGTGCGCCTGCTCGGGCCAGGAGTGTTTGGTGTCGCACCAGCTGCAGCCCACCTGGCAGCCGCCCAGGCGAATGAAGAAGGCACTGCGGCCGGCATGGAGACCTTCCCCTTGCAGGGAATGGAAGGTTTCAACGACTGGCAGGGGTTCCCCTGCGGGCAGGAGCTCCCCCCTCAGCGGGGCTGAAGTCGTTGGGTTGGGATCAGACGCTGGAGGGGCTGGCACTGGTGCTTGGGCTTTGCTGCGCCTGCTGGGTGCGGAGCGCTTCTTGGGGTGACCTGGGCAGCCGTTGTTGGGCGGCTTCGGCCAAACCCCGGAAGAGGGGGTGGGGCTTGCCAGGCCTGGATAGGAATTCCGGGTGGTACTGGCAGGCGGTGAAGAAGGGGTGATCCTTTAATTCGATCAGTTCCACCAGGCGGCCATCGGGGGAGGTGCCACTGATCTCGTAGCCCGATTCCAGGAACAGGTTGCGATAGGCGTTGTTGAACTCGTAGCGGTGCCGGTGGCGTTCGTACACCACCTCTTCGGCATAGAGGCGTTGGCCCATGGTGCCTGGGGTGAGCCGGCAGGGATAGACGCCCAGGCGCATGGTGCCGCCCAAGTCGACCACATCCTGTTGCTCGGGCAGCAGGTGAATCACCGGATGGGCTGTTTCGGAATCGAGTTCAGCACTGGTGGCCCCAGTGAGACCGGCTTGGTTGCGAGCCCACTCGATCACGGCGCACTGCATGCCCAGGCACAGGCCCAAAAAGGGCACCCGTTGCTCCCTGGCCCAGCGGATCGCCGCCACCTTGCCATCCACGCCCCGGTTGCCAAAGCCGCCGGGCACCACCACCGCATCCATGCCCGCGAGCAGGGTTTCGGCGCCCTGGGTTTCGATTTGCTCGGCGCAGATCCAGTGCAGGTCGAGGGAAGCATCCACATCCAGGCAGGCATGGCGCAGGGCTTCCACCACCGAGAGGTAGGCATCGTTGAGCTGCACGTATTTGCCCACCAAGGCCACCTTGATGGCCGGGCCGGGGTTGCGCAGCTTGGTCACCAGCTTTTCCCAGCCCACCATGTCGCTGGGGTGGTTGGGGAGGTTGAGCACATCCAGCACCTCGTGGCAGAGGCGGGCTTGCTCCATGGCCAGGGGCACCGCGTAGATGCTGTCGGCATCGAGGGCTTCGATCACCGCCTTGGTGGGGACTCCGCAGAAGCCGCCGATCTTGGCCTTGAGGTCATCGCTGATGGGCCGATCGCTGCGGCACACCAGGACATCGGGCTGGATGCCGATGGCGCGCAACTCCTTGACCGAGTGCTGGGTGGGCTTGGTTTTCAGCTCCCCTGAGGTGCCAATGAAGGGCAGCAGGGTCACGTGCACGTAGGCCAGATCCTGGCGGCCCACATCGCCGCGAAATTCCCGGATCGCCTCCAGAAACGGCAGGGATTCGATGTCGCCCACGGTGCCGCCGATCTCGGTGATCACCACATCGGCATTGCTGTTGGCGGCCACCCGCTTGATGCGTTCGCGGATTTCGCCGGTGATGTGGGGAATCACCTGCACCGTGCCGCCCTTGTAGTCGCCGCGGCGCTCCTTGTTGATCACCGATTGGTAGATCGATCCGGTGGTCACGCTGTTAAGGCGCGACATGGCGGTGTCGGTAAACCGTTCGTAGTGGCCCAGGTCGAGGTCGGTTTCAGCCCCGTCTTCGGTCACGAAGACTTCGCCGTGCTGGTACGGGCTCATCGTGCCCGGATCCACGTTGAGGTAAGGGTCCAGCTTGAGGATCGAAACGCTATACCCGCGAGACTTCAGCAGCCTTCCCAAGCTGGCCGCCACGATGCCTTTGCCGATGCTGGAGACCACACCGCCGGTTACAAAGACAAATTTGCTCATGGCGCATCGGCTGACTCTTCAATCTACCGATAACCACCAATGCCCCCTTGGGTTTAGCCTTCGGCCGGCCTTCAGGCTTCCAGCAGGCTGCGCAGCATCCAGGCGGTTTTTTCGTGGATCTGCAGCCGCTGGGTGAGCAGATCGGCCGTGGGCTGGTCGTTGGCGTCGTTCACCAGGCCGAACAGGCTACGGGCGGTGCGGGCCACGGCTTCATGGCCCATCACCAGCTCCCGCACCATGGCCAGGGCATTGGGCACGCCTTGGGTTTCCTGAATCGAGGCCAGGGCAGCGAAGTTGGCTCCGCCAAAGGGGGCAGGGCAGCCCAGGGCGCGGATGCGTTCGGCGATCACATCGAGGGCGGTCCAGAGCTCGGTGTATTGGTCCATGAACATCAAATGGAGGGTGTTGAACATCGGTCCAGTCACGTTCCAGTGGAAGCCGTGGGTTTTGCCGTAAAGCACGTAGCTATCCGCCAGCACCCTCCCCAGGCCAATTGCGATCTCTTGGCGCTGGACTTGAGAGATGCCGATGTCGATGGTGCTGACGTCGCTGGTCATGATTGACAGGGGGGATGGAAAGGGTTGCGGCGGCAAGGTGGGGATGGGTTGCGCCTGGGTCATGTTCTGGGCCTGGGTTAGGTCTTGGGGAGGGGATCAGGGTTCCTCCTCTTCTTCCCAGGTGCTGGCCACATGCAGCTCGTCGAGTTGCTTGGTGGCGACACCCCCTGGGGCGCCGGTCATCAGGCAGCGGGCCTGCTGGGTTTTTGGGAAGGCAATGGTGTCGCGGATGGAGTCTTCGCCGGCAAGCAACATCACCATCCGGTCGATGCCGAAGGCCAGGCCGCCGTGGGGAGGGGCGCCCATGTCCAGGGCGTCCATCAGGAAGCCGAACTGCTGATTGGCCTCTTCTAACGGCAGGCCAATGGTTTGGAGCACCTGGCGCTGCAGATCCGAATTGTGGATGCGCAGGGAGCCTCCTCCCAGTTCCAGGCCATTGAGCACCAGGTCGTAGGCCTGGGCGCGGGCGGTGGGCAGGGTGGCGGCCCATTGGCTGGGGTCGTCGCCCAGGTCGCCTGAGTTGGGGGCGCAGAAGGGATGGTGCAGGGCCTCGAGCCGGTTCTCCTCGGCGTTGAACTCGAACATCGGGAAATCCACCACCCACAGGAAGTTCCAGGCGCTGTTCTCCTTGTCGGGGGTGACCAGATTCAGCTCCCGGGCCAGGTATTGGCGCACCCGATCCAGGGCCTTGTTCACCGTGGCGGTCTCGCCGGCGCCAAACAGCAGCAGGGTGCCCGGTTGGGCCCCGGTGCGCTCCAGCAGTTCGGCCTTGATGGCCTCCGAGAGGTTGTCTTTGATGGCGCCGATGGTGTCGATCTCACCGCCCTCCCGCACCCGGATGAAGGCCAGCCCCCCGGCGCCGGCGGCCTGGGCTTCGCTGAACACATCGCCGCCGGGCTTGATCCGCACATTGCTGATCGCCTCATTGCCGCCCTCCACGGCGATGCACTTCACGGAGCCCCCCGAGGCCACCGCGCCGGAGAACACCTTGAAGCCCATGTCTTTGACCAGGTCACTCACGGTGGTGAGCTCCATGCCGTAGCGGGTGTCGGGCCGATCGGTGCCGAAGCGATCCATGGCCCCATGCCAGGTGAGGCGTGGGAAGGGCCTGGGCAGATCAACCCCTTTGACGGCCTTCCAGATGCTGGCGATCAGGGTTTCGTTGAGCTCGAGGATCTGCTCCTGATCCATGAAGCTCATCTCGATATCCAGCTGGGTGAATTCCGGCTGGCGATCGGCCCTGAGGTCTTCATCGCGGAAGCAGCGGGCGACCTGGTAGTAGCGCTCGATGCCGCCCACCATCAGCAGCTGCTTGAACAACTGGGGGGATTGGGGCAGGGCAAACCATTCGCCGCCGCACACCCGTGACGGCACCAGGTAGTCGCGGGCGCCCTCCGGGGTGGAGCGGGTGAGGATAGGGGTCTCCACCTCGATGAAGCCCTGGTCCTCCAGGTGGCGACGGGCGGCCTGGATGGTTTGGGCCCGCAGCCGCAGGTTGCCGTTCATGCGCTCGCGGCGCAGATCCAAATAGCGGTGGCGCAGGCGCAGCTCTTCGCGCACCTGTTCGTCGTCGTGCACCGACACCTGGAAGGGCAGGTTGCCGCGCACGCGGTTGAGCACCGTGATGGAGCTGGCCAGCACCTCGATGTGGCCCGTGGCCAGGCGGTCGTTGATCGATTCGGCGGGCCGATCGCGCACCGTGCCCTCCACCTGGACCACCGTTTCGTTGCGCAGGTGTTCTGCGACAGCGAAGGCTTCAGCGCTCAGGTCGGGGTCCACCGTGATCTGGACGCTGCCGCTGCGGTCGCGCAGGTCGATAAAAATCACCCCACCGTGGTCCCGGCGCCGATCCACCCAGCCGCAGAGTTTTACCGGTTGGCCGCTGGATTCACTGCGCAGATCACCGCACCCGTGGCTGCGCATGGAACACCTTGTAAGTCTGCAGGCATTTTCCCATGCGACGCCCGCTGGATCTGGCCAGCTCAGAGCTGGACCTGAGCCCTAGGCCCGCCGGTAGAAGGGGCGCTTCACCACCACGGCAGGCTCCGACTTGCCGCGGATTTGTACGGCCAGCTCCGTTCCAAGTTTTGCGGCGGTAGGGGGCACATAGGCCAGGGCAATCGCTTCCCCCAGGCTGGGTGACCAGGTGCCACTGGTCACTTCTCCCACCACCTGATCGTTGTGCAGCACGGGGTAGCCATGGCGGGCGATGGCGCGGCCCTGGAGCTTGAGACCCACCAGCCGTTTGCCCACGCCCTCGGCGGTTTGGCGCTCGAGCACCTCGCGGCCGATGAAGGGCTTGGGCATCTCCAGGTGCACCAGCCAGCCCAGTCCGGCTTCTAGGGGGGTAGTGCTGGCATCCATCTCCTGGCCATAGAGGTGCATGGCCGCTTCCAGCCGCAGGGTGTCGCGGGCCCCCAGGCCGCAGGGGGTCACCCCTTCAGCCAGGAGTTGCTGCCAAAGGGCCAGGCCTGGGGCGCGATCCAGCAGCAGTTCGCAACCGTCTTCACCGGTATAACCGGTGCGCCCCACAAACGCCTGGGCGCCCGCAGCGGCCCCTTGGGCCGTGCCATTGAGGCTGAGATCGCGGTGGCCAAAGCGGGGGCAGCCGCTGAGGCTTGCGCCGCTGAGGGCTTCCAGCCTGGCCATGGCTTCGGGTCCTTGCAGCGCCAGCAACACACCATCGCCCTTGCGATCGGCGATCGTGATGCCGGCCGGTTCGAGTTGGTTGCGCAGCCAAGCGGTGTCGGCGTCAGCGCAGGCCGCATTGATCACCAGCAGCAATTCGGCTTGGCCATCCCTCTGGCCCCGGTCGTAAACGATCAGATCGTCGCGGATGCCACCGGCTGCGTTGAGGAGCACGGTGTAGCAGGCCTCCCCAGGGCCGATGCGGAACAGATCCGTAGGCACCAGGTCCTGGAGGGCATCTTTGGGACCAGGCCCGCGCAGGGTGATCACCCCCATATGGGAGATATCGAACACACCGCAGCTGCTGCGCACAGCCTGGTGCTCGGCGACCAGGCCGGCAAATTGCACGGCCATCTCCCAGCCGGCAAAGGGCACCATCCGCCCGCCAAAGGCTTGGGCGGCTTCAAACAGGGCCGTTCGTTGGAGGGGCCCCGCAGAGGGATCGGCCAAGGGGCAAGGCAGGCGACATGGCCTGAATCCTATGGAGATGTGCCCATGGGCTGGGTGGTGGATTTGGGAGGTGAACTTCCGTCCGGATTCGGGGGGAAACCGAAGTTTTGCAAGGATGTTGCTGCAGATGCGCTGCGCTTTTGCGCTTTTGCAGCGATTCCCTGCGTGGGGGCTAGCCGGGCAGGTTGTAATGGGGGGAGCACACTGTTCTTGTTCGGAGCCGCCTCTATTGGTCACAGCACTTGCAATCACCCCCCCCATTGAGTTGATGGCGGCCCAGGTTGACTGTGAGGTGCTCACCTTGCCTACCGGCGCCAAGCTGTTTTCCCGGGGTGCCCCCGCGGATTCCATCTACGCGGTCCGGCGCGGAATCGTAGAGGTCGTGGGCGAAGGCGGCGAGAAGCTTTGCTACCGTCCCGGCGAGTTTTTGAGCTACCAGGACATCGTTTGGTTTGAGGGCACCTATCGCAACGAGGCGTTTGCCCGCACCCCCGTGGAAGTTCTGCGCCTGGAGCGGCTGCGCTTTTTGAACCTGCTCCACAACCATCCGACCCTGGCGGTGTTGTTGATCAGCCAGCAACACGAGCGCCTCAGGGAGCAGCGCACCAGCGGCACCTGCTGCTACTGAAGTACTGCTCTCAACAGGCCTTGCTCAGGCCGTCAGGGCGCGCTCCACATAGGCAGGAATGGCGTTGAAGGCCCCCTGCTGCCAGCGGGGCGACCAAATCTCACAGCCCCTGGCCACGGCCGCGGCGCGCGCGCTGTTGGGCTCGAGGTAACGACGGCCGTCAGTGGCGGCGAACGTCCAACTCCACCAGCCACTCGGATACATGGGCACCCAGCCGTAGAGGGGATCGGCATGGCCGAACACCTCCCGGATCAGGCGCACGGTGTCGATGTGCACCTGGCGGAAGGCCTCTGGGGATTCGCTTTGGGTGGCAAACACGCCACCTGGCTTGAGGATGCGGCGGCAGTGCTCAAAGAAGGCCCGGTTGAACAGGCCTTCAGCCGGTCCGGCGGGATCGGAGCCATCCACGAGCACCACGTCATAGCTGGCATCGGCGGCGGCGGCGGCCCAGGCAATGCCGTCGCCCACGGTGAGATGGAAGCGGGGGTCATGCCAGCAGCCCCCGCCAATCGAGGGCAGGTACTGCTGGCTCCACTCCACCACCAGGCCGTCGATTTCCACCATGTCGAGGTGCTCGACCCCCGGATGCTTGAGGCACTCGCGGGCGGTGCCGCCGTCGCCCCCGCCGACCACCAGCACCCGAGCCAGGCCCTCGGCGCCGCAGAGGGCGGGGTGAACGATGGCTTCGTGGTAGTGCCGTTCCTGGCGCTCGGCGGTCATCCAGCAGCCATCCAGCAGCAGCCCTTTGCCGTAGCGGACGCTGTCGATGATCGTCACCTTCTGGAAGGGGGAGTTCTGTTCGGCGACCACCGTGCCCTCCAGCCCATAGCGCACGCCATCGAAGGTTTCATCGATCCAGCCCATCGCCCTTTCAGTAGCTCCCTCCAGCTAAGCGCTTCAGGGGTGTAGCGCCCAAGACATCGCCCTGGCAGGCTCAACCCATGGCAGCTGGGCGACCCATCGGTGATCTGCACGTGAGCGCCGCCGTGGTGATCCCAGCGGCGGAGTTGCAGTGGCGATTTTCCAGGTCTTCCGGGCCAGGGGGCCAGAACGTCAACAAGGTGGAGACCGCCGTCGAGCTGGGCTTTGATCTGGAAGGCACCAGCGCCATCGGTCCGTTCCAAAAACTGCGGCTGTTGGAGCGGCTGGGATCGCGGTGCGTGGCTGGTTGTCTGCGTGTTGCGGTCTCCGAGCATCGCTCCCAGTACCAGAACCGCGAGCTCGCGATGCAGCGGCTGGGAGATCTGCTGCGGGAGGGGTTGAAGCCGCCCCCGAAGCTTCGCAAGCCCACCAAGCCCACCCGGGGGGCGGTGAAGCGGCGTGTTGAGGCAAAGAAGCAAAAAAGTCAGGTCAAACAGGCCAGGCAACGTCCCCGGTCCATGGACGATTAGGGACCGGCCAGCCTGGTCCCATGGGGCATGGCGCGAAGGATTCAATCAGGAAAGTAAGGAGGGATACATCTAGATGCATTCCTGGGCACAATTTGCCCTGTGGGAAGGTCGCTGGAAGTTGCAAAAGTGTTGTGATCAATTTATTGTGTATGCCCGTCTGTTGTGCAAGAGTTGCAGTCTGATTTTGCGCTTCGAGAAAAAGTTCTTATTGGCTCGGAAGAGTGGTGTAATTGGCCTAATGCAGGTCTCCATGCCATTCGAGCCAGGGTCGACTCAGGTGCCAAGACTTCAAGTATTCATGCGATCAATATTTCGACATTTCAACGCGGGGGCAAGGATTGGGTGCGCTTTGGTGTACCCCCTTTTCAAGGGAACAAAAGAATTGTGCTTTACCATGAGTCAGAGATTTTGGAATTTCGCAGGATAAGGAGTAGTAGCGGTTCGACCGAGTCGAGGTGTGTCATAAAAGAACTCGTGTCAATTGGAAATTATAAATTTGAGATCGAAATTACCCTTGCTAATAGGGACGCAATGGGCTACCGCATGTTGCTTGGTCGTGAAGCGATTGTGGATCGCTTTGTCGTTGACCCATCGGAATCATTTCTGCATGGAAATTATGATCAAGAGGCATTAAAAAAGCTCTATTGCCAGCCTGCGCCTGGATCTAGGGGATTGAACCTGGGAGTCTTGGCCAGTAATCCGAAGCTTTACAGTAATAGGCGTTTGATTGAGGCTGGGGAAGAGCGCGGTCACAATATGCGCTTTTTAAGTGTAAAAGACTGCTACATGCGACTTGATCATCTTCGGCCCCAAATCCATGGCCGAGGTGGGGATGTGGTGGAGGGCTTGGATGCAATCATCCCCCGACTACGGCCAAGCGTTACTTTTTATGGTTGCGCTCTGGTTAGGCAATTTAGCGCCTTAGGTGTTCCGTCTTTAAACAGTTCGGATGCCATCGCTGCTTCCCGGGACAAGCTATTTGCCTCTCAGTTGTTTATTCGCAATGGCTTGAGCATGCCGCTCACGGGTTTCGCCCACTCTCCGCTGGATACGAAAGAGCTGATTGACATGGTTGGCGGAGCTCCCTTGATTGTGAAGCTTTTGGTGGGAACCAAGGGCCAGGGCGTGATCTTGGCTGAAACCAACAAGGCTGCAGAAGGTGTTATCAACGCAATGAAGAGCTTGAATGCAAATCTATTGGTTCAGGAATTCATCCGTGAAGCCAATGGCAGTGATCTTCGCTGCTTTGTCGTTGGGGGAAAAGTGGTAGCGGCTATTGAGAGAACGGCTGCCCCCGGAGACTACAGGGCGAACTTGCATCAAGGCGGTGTCGCAAGACAAGTTCGACTTGATTCCGGGGAGCGGAAGCTTGCTGTAGCAGCTTCGAGGGCATTGGGGTTAACTGTTTGTGGTGTGGACATCATTCGATCGAGTCGTGGTCCCTTGTTGCTTGAGGTCAATTCAAGCCCCGGACTAGAGGGCATCGAAAAGGCGACTGAAAAAAATGTTGCCGGATCAATCATTGAGGAGCTGGAGCGCCAGCTGGGCTGGAATGCCTCGGCGAAGAACTTGCCGTCCCAACTTTCAACTTAAGCTTTCAACGGGTTCGGCCCCTTTCTTCCTCTTTGATCTGGGCCTTGGCCTGTTGCCAGAGGCCCTCCAGTTCGCGGATGCTTTGGCCCTTCAGGTCGCCACCGAGGGCGGCTTCGACCCGGGTCAAGCGGTCGAGGAAGCGGTGGTTTGTGCCATCAAGGCCTGCTTCGGGACAGATCTGGCACCAGCGCGCCACGTTCACCAGGGTGAACAGCAGATCCCCAAGCTCCTCCTGGGCGTGGGCCCGATCGCCTGTGGCTCGGGCTTCATCGACCGCCTCTTTGAGCTCCTCGAGCTCCTCCTGCACTTTCTCCCACACCCCATCGAGGTTGTCCCACTCAAACCCCGCGGCGGCGGCTTTTTTGGAGATTGCCATCGCGCCGGCCAGGGCACTTTGGCCGCGCAACTTACGGGCGAGTTGGTCTGACAGCGGGCTGGCCGATGGGGCTGCTGGATGGGTTTCGGTTTCACCAGAGCGAGCTGTTTTCTGTTGCTGCTCTTTGGCCTTGATGGCCTCCCAGGTTTGCTTCACCGCGGCGACGTCTTTGGCTTGGCCTCCGGCAAAGACATGGGGGTGGCGGCGAACCAGCTTGCTACTGAGGGCGCGGCTGATCGAGGCCAAATCAAAGCGGCCCTGTTCCCGGGCGATTTGGGCGTGGAACACCACTTGCAGCAGCAGGTCACCGAGTTCCTCTTCCAGGTGGCCATCGTCGCCGTGGCGAATGGCATCGGCCACTTCATGGGCCTCTTCGATCACGTAGGGCACCAAGGAGGCATGGGTTTGCTCCAGGTCCCAGGGGCAGCCCGTTTGGGGATCCCGCAGGCGGGCCACCACCTCAACGAGCTCGCTGAGGGCTTCCAGGCTGGCGCCGGAAGCGGCGCTTTGGGAACCGTGATCGTGGGGTGCGCCCATGCCCATGGTGGTGTGAACCGGCTGGGTTCACCTTCTCACTTTGCCGTTCTCGCTTTCGGCCTGCGTTTGCGCCGGCCCCTGGACCTGAGGGCTCGTAGCAGCCGGGGCAGGCGGGGCATGGGATCGCCGTCTTGCACCAGGTGCAGCCAGCTGCTGGCCTCAATGCCCACGGCCGCGCTGACGATCAGGGGTCTGTGCTGTTGCCAGAGTTGGGCGGCACCCCGCAGGAGCATTTTCGGTGGCGGGGTACCCACGGTTTGGAGGCAGGCGCTCACCAGCAAGACCATGCCGCCCAGATAGGCCAAGCGCAAGCTGCTGCCCAGCAGGGGGCTATGGGAGAACAGGGACCGGTGGCTCAGGGTGCGGCGGTAGGGCCACCACAGCAACTTCAAGACCCCCCAACGGCGGGTGGCATTGGAGCGGGTGTCCAAATCCGGGGAGAGCAGGAGCCCGCCCACAAGAAAGCCCAGGCCGCCACTGATGGCCCCACTGGGCCCCAGCCAGGGCAACCAGAGCAAGGCAAACGGGAGGCCCAGGACCCAGGTGGCGCGGTCGTGTTGGCGGCCGCTAGCCATTCACTTTGGCAAGGACACGCTCGGCTAGGGCACCGGTTGGCTGCTGGCGTTGGCCGGTGCCATCCCCGGGGCGCCAGCGGCGGTTGATCCAGTAATACTGCTCTGCGTAGGCATGGATCCAGGGTTCTTGCCAGCGGCCCAGGGCCCCAGCCCGTTCTTCGAGGTCTGTCTCGGACTTGGTGGGGTAAAGGGGCTTGCCACAGATGAAACGAAAGCGCCCATTGTCTTCGCGCACATGGGCAACGGGAAAGAGGGGGCAGCCTGCTTTTTGCGAGAGGGCTAGGGGGCCTTTGGGTACGTGGGTCGTCAGCCCGAGGAAGTTGGATTGCAGGTCTTTTGAAAAGGGGTAGAGGTCAGTCATCATCACCAAGCCGGCCCCCTGACGTAGTTTCATTAGCATCGATTTAGCATCTCTTTGGGAGATCCATTGGCACTGGCTATTGCTGCTGCGTGCCCCATTCAAGATTGAATTGGTATAAGGATTGCGGGCGGGCCGATGGACCACCGAAAGATTGTTGAGATGTTGGCTTAGCCAGCGCAAGCCAATATCCCAGCACCCCAAATGGAGTGATCCCACGATGAAGCCTTGACCTTCTTTGTGGCAGCGAAACAAGTCTTCGAGGCCGTCACCCTCAACCTGGATCAGCTCCGCCTCAATCGGCTGAATGATCGATTCCAGGCAGGAGAGGAAAAAACTATCCAGCGATTGGGCTGCCAACCGTTGGCGTTGGCTTGGCGTGAGCTGGTCCCCATAGACCAGATGCAGATTGGCTGCTGCGGTTTGGATGCGCTTGGTTAAAATTGGCGCCGCAAGGGTTCGGGCGATCCGAACACCCCGCCCCATGGTGTGGTGGGTGCGTCCCTTGAGGGCCGCGACTAACAACCAGGTGAGGCAGGCCTCGCCGTGCCATTTCAGCTTCTGAAGCCAATCAGCTTGCTTGGTGGAACGCCTTAGGGCCATCGAAGCGTGGTGTAGGTTTCGGTTTCGCCCGATTAGCTCAGCGGTAGAGCGCCTGCCTTACAAGCAGGATGTCGCTGGTTCGAAACCGGCATCGGGCATCACCTTCCCTCGTTCAGCCTTCGGGAAAGAGCAGGGCGGCCAGTTCGTCGGCATCCACGTCGTACACCCGGGCCAGGCTGGTTTCGATGGCGCTGGTCACTTCCCCAGGCAGGAAACGCATGGCATTGAGAGCATCGTCGGCGATGTCATCGGTCAGCAGGGTTTCGCCCCCCAGCTTTTCGTCATTGATCACGGCCATGACCCAGCTCTGATAGGCGTACACCAGATCAGAGAACTCGAGCTCGGGGTCGTTGAAATCGAGGGCCATGGCGGCCTGCTCCTGTGGGGTGTACAGGTAGTTTGCCGGGTGGATAGCGATGCTGCACCACACCTGGCCAGGATGGGGGTCTTTGCCGGCGACAGCGATGGCCGAATCCCCTGTGGGCTCGATGGATTCGACGCCTTTGGAGGTGCCTCCTTTGGATCCCAGTCGCCTGCAGGCCACCCTGTTTGATTTCGCCATCGCCGAACTGGTGCGGCAGCACCGGGACAGCTTTCAGCCCCTTTGGACTGCCGAAGCCTGGGCCAAATTTCTGATCTGGCTGGCCCTCAATTGCGGTTGTTCCGGCGATCAGCAGGGGCTGGAAGCCTTCGCCATGGCCTTGGGCCCCGTGATAACTGGCCGGATGCGCAGGGTGTTTTTTGAGCGGGAGCTGGAGGACCTGGATCTCCAGGTGATGGCCGATCCCGCTGAACAGCAGGTTTTGGTGCTGCCCATGGGGTCGGCCTTAAGAGCCATGGATCCCGTTGGGGTGGCCCAGGCGCTCAAACGGGTGGGGCTGATGGATCGGATATCTGCTGATTCGCGTGCCTGGCGGCAACTCGATGCGGTGGTGGCGATTCCCTGGGATGGGTCCTCCTTTGAGACCATGGGTTCAAAGCCCTGAGCTCTCGCCGTGACCGACCTGGCTAAGACCTACGACCCCGCCGGCACCGAGAGCCGTTGGCAGCAGGCCTGGGAAAGCGCTGGTGCCTTCCACCCCGATCCGGCGGCGGCGGGCGAACCCTTCTCTGTGGTGATCCCACCCCCCAACGTGACCGGCAGCTTGCACATGGGCCATGCCTTCAATACGGCCCTGATCGATACGATCGTGCGCTTCCAGCGCCTGCGCGGTAAGAACGTGCTTTGCCTGCCCGGCACCGACCATGCGTCGATTGCCGTGCAGACCATTCTCGAGAGGCAGCTCAAGGCCGAGGGCAAAACCAAGGATGATTTGGGCCGGGCTGCCTTCCTGGAAAAAGCTTGGCAGTGGAAGGCCGAGAGCGGGGGCACGATCGTCGGCCAGCTGCGCCGCCTGGGCTACTCGGTGGATTGGCAGCGGGAGCGGTTCACCCTGGATGCCGGCTGCAGTGAGGCCGTGATTGAGGCCTTTGTGCGCCTGCATGAGCGGGGTCTGATTTACCGGGGGGAATACCTGGTCAACTGGTGTCCCGCTTCTGGGTCGGCGGTGAGCGACCTGGAGGTGGAGATGAGGGAGGTGGACGGCCACCTATGGCATTTTCGCTATCCCCTCAGCACCCTCAGCGCGGATGGCCGCACCCACCTCGAGGTGGCCACCACCCGCCCAGAAACCCTGCTGGGGGACACCGGCGTGGCCGTGAACCCGGGCGATCCCCGCTATGCCCAGCTGGTGGGCAAGAGCCTGACGCTACCGCTGGTGGGCCGCGAGATTCCGATTGTGGCGGATGCCCATGTGGATGCCGACTTCGGTACGGGCTGCGTCAAGGTGACCCCCGCCCATGACCCCAACGATTTCGCCATTGGCCAGCGCCACAAGTTGCCACTGATCACGGTGATGGCGAAGGACGGCACCATGAACGAAGCGGCTGGCCGTTTCCAGGGCTTGGATCGCTTTGAGGCCCGCAAAGCCGTGGTGGCCGCGATGGAGGCCGAGGGCTTTCTGGTCAAGGTGGAGCCTTATCGGCACAGTGTGCCTTTCTCCGATCGGGGCAAGGTGCCGGTTGAGCCCCTGCTCTCCACCCAGTGGTTCGTCAACACCGAGCCCTTGGCTGCCCGCTGCCGCGAGGCCCTGGAGCACCAAGACCCACGCTTTGTGCCGGAGCGCTGGACCAAGGTCTACCGCGATTGGCTCACCGACATTCGTGACTGGTGCATCAGCCGCCAGCTCTGGTGGGGCCATCGCATCCCGGCCTGGTTTGTGGTGAGCGAAACCGGTGGCGAGATCACCGACACCACCCCCTATGTGGTGGCCCGCAATGGGGTCGAAGCCCGTGCCAAGGCCGAGGCCCAGTTCGGTGCTGGCCCTGGCCAATCGGCAGAGGGCCCGCCCCTGGTGATTGAGCAGGATCCTGACGCCCTCGATACCTGGTTTTCCAGTGGCCTCTGGCCCTTCTCCACCCTCGGCTGGCCAGACGATCAGGCCGCCGATCTGCAGCGCTGGTATCCGACCAGCGTGCTGGTGACGGGCTTCGACATCATCTTTTTCTGGGTGGCCCGGATGACGATGATGGCCGGCGCCTTAATGGCTGGGCGGGAAGCCCCTGGAATTCCCTGGATTCCATTCCAAGACGTCTATATCCACGGCCTGGTGCGGGACGAGAACAACCGCAAGATGAGTAAATCGGCGGGCAATGGCATTGATCCGCTGCTTTTGATCGAACGCTACGGCGCCGATGCCCTGCGCTTTGCCCTGGTGCGGGAGGTGGCCGGTGCCGGCCAGGACATCCGCCTCGACTACGACCGCGAATCGGACACCTCCGCCACGGTGGAGGGCTCCCGCAACTTTGCCAACAAGCTTTGGAACGCCACCCGCTTCGCCCTATTGAATCTGGGCGGCGAGACGCCAGCCAGCCTGGGGGAGCCCGATCCCGAGGCCCTGCAGCTAGCTGACCGCTGGATCCTGTCGCGCCTGGCCCGGGTGAATGGTGAAACCGCCGAGCGCTACGGCTCCTATGGCCTGGGCGAGGCAGCCAAGGGCCTCTATGAGTTCGCCTGGAATGAGGTGTGCGACTGGACGATCGAGTTGCTCAAGCGGCGCCTGAATCCCGGCGAGAACCCAAGCCCTGAGGTGCTGGCCGACCAGCGGGTGGCCCGCCAGGTGTTGGCCAAAGTGCTCAACGCCCTGCTGGTGATGCTGCATCCCCTGATGCCCCACTTGAGTGAAGAGCTCTGGCACGGCCTCACCACCGAGCCCGACACCACCTTTCTGGCGTTGCAGAGCTGGCCCAACCGGGATGGGGCGGCCCTCGATGACCAACTGGAGGCTCAGTTCGCCGAGCTGATCGAGGCCATTCGGGTGGTGCGCAACCTGCGGGCTGTGGCCGGTCTCAAGCCGGCCCAACCCGTACCCGTGCAGTTCGTCACCGGCCGCGGCGACCTGGGAGCGCTGCTGCTGCAAGCCAGCGCCGACATCGCCGCCCTCACCCGCGCTGAAAGCGTCACGGTGCTCTCTACCGCAGAACCGGGCCAGCGCTGCCTGGCCGGCGTGAGCGGCGAGCTGCAGGTGCTGTTGCCCATTGAGGGCTTGGTGGATCTCGAGGCGCTCAAGGGCCGCCTGGAGAAGGATTTGGCGAAGGCTGAGAAAGAGATGGCTGGTCTATCAGGGCGCTTGGCCAATCCCAACTTTGCCAGCAAAGCGCCCCCGGAGGTGGTGGTGGAATGCCAGGCCAACCTGGCGGAGGCCCAGGCCCAGGCCGCTTTGGCCCGCAAGCGTTTGGCTGATCTCGGCTAGACCCTTTCCCTCGGCTTCGGCATCCATGGATCTCCATCCTTCGCTCTGGCTGGAGCAGGTGCTGCCTGCCCTGCGCTCACCCCTTGGCATAGCGGCGTTTGTGCCCCTCTATGCCCTCTGGGTCACCCTGCTGTTGCCAGGGGTGTGGGCATCGATGGTGGCTGGGGCCCTCTATGGCACTTGGTGGGGCAGTGTCCTGGTGTTTTTGGGGGCCTGTTTGGGGGCCGAGTCCGCCTTCCTCTTGGGTCGCACCTGGCTTCGGGATTGGGCGCGCCGTCGGCTTCTGGCCTTCCCCAAGCTCCAGGCCATCGGTGAGGGCGTCAGCCGGGAGGGCTTGAGGCTGGTGCTGCTCACCCGGCTCTCGCCTGCGTTTCCCTTCAGCCTGCTCAACTTCGCCTACGGCCTCAGCGAGGTGAGCCTGCGGGACTACACCCTGGGCTTGGTTGGCATCATCCCGGGCACCATTTTGTTTTGTGGCCTCGGCGCCTTGGCTGGCGATGTGGCGCGCTTTGGGGAGGTGCTCTCGGGTCAGGCGGACCCAGCAACTTGGGCCCTGCGCGTGGTGGGCTTGCTGGCCACCGTGGCGTCGGTGTGGTTGGTGGGGCGGGCCGCCCAGCGGGCCATCAAGGGCGGGGAGCTGAATTGAGGGGGGTGCTTCAGGGGGGCGGAAAGGGATGGTTGGCAGAATTCGCGGCGATCACCAGCGCAACGCCGAGCAGCATGAGCAGCGCAACGCCGAGCAACATGAGCAGCGCAACGCCGAGCAGCTTGCCGTTTTGATGGTCCACGGGGCCGAGGTTGCCCCGAAGGCCCGGTTGCTGGGAGGTCGTCTCGGGCGCCCCGGGAGGCGTTGCGGCAGCTCCGATTTTTAGGCTCCCCAAGCCAGGGGACTACTGGGTTTTGCTGGATATTTCCAGTCCACTCATACCATGGATGGAGCTTAATCGGCTGCTGTCTAGGCAGCATTGATTTGTATTTGGTGATTCCTGAGCTTGTATTTGGGAAGACAATTTAACCGCCTTAACCCTATTTTAAGTGGGTCATAACGACAGGCTTTGGGTATTCGAACAGCATTGTTCTGCAAAGATGCTCATTTTGATCGATGGCAATCACCAAGGCTTTGGCGTCGAAATTCAAATCGATATTTCAAGATCCCTCACCCTTGGGCGGCCGATCCTCGGGACAGTCCCTGTTGGCTGTGTTAACGGGTGCAACCAAGGGCCCCGTGACTCCCCCTCCGGTCGACTACACCATGACCTCGGCTCCGGCTAATCCCCTGCTGAGCAGTATTGACCTAACGCCTGCTGCTGCAAACAAAGTTGACTCCAATGGTGATGGCAAGATCGACGCTAACGACTTGGAACAGTTCCAGACGGAGATTTCCGCCTACGTGAGCGTGGGCGGCAAGTTGTTCATCATCTCGTCTGGTGGTGGCAGCACCCTGCAGGTGACCGACGCCTCCAATCCTTCGGCGCCGGGTGCGCCTCAGCGGACTTCCCTTGGCGCTTACAACACCCAGTCGGTCACTACCTTTGGCAACCTGGTGGCCGTTGCCCTCTCTCCCAAGGACTACGCCACGACTGCTGGCCTTGGGCTGGTGCGTTTCTACCAGATCGATCAAACTGGAACTCTCACCCTGGTGAGTGATGTGACGGTGGGTTATTTGCCCGACAGTCTTGCTTTCACTAAGGATGGCAAAAAGTTGGTGATCGCCAATGAAGGTGAGCCGATTACGAACTATGCGATCGATCGCCCCGGCAGTATTGGCATCATTGACATCAATGGCGTAACAGGCAATCAGACATTCACCTATACGGACCTCGGCTTCGCCGGGGTGACCCTCCCGAGTGGGATTCGCATCTCCGGGCCAGCCGGCACCAACCAGGCAGCAGACATTGAACCCGAGTACGTCTCAATTCTTGGGGATTTTGCCTATGTCACCCTGCAGGAGAACAACGGCGTCGCCAAGGTCAACCTCAACACCAAAACGATCGAGGGGATCTTTGCTCTCGGCACAGTTGACTACAAGAACCTGTTGGTGGATCTGACTGATCGGGACACCGACGCCGGCACCACCAGCCTGATCAAGCCCCTTCTGGGTCAGGCCTACGAGGGCCTGCGCATGGCCGATGGCATCGCCGCCTTCAGCACAAAGGGCACCGATTACTTCATCACCGCCAACGAGGGTGACGGCCGCGAGTACGGCACCTACACCGATGAAGTTCGCGGCAGCGGCAACGCGAACCGCGTCAAGCGCCTCACCGATGACGCCACGGTCGGCAGTGCGGATCGCATCACCACCTTTGGCAGCCGCAGCGTCAGCATCTTTAATGCCAGCACGGGCGCGCTTGTGTGGGACAGCGGCAGCACCCTCCAGACCATTGCCATCGCTGCGGGTGTCTATGACGACACCCGCAGCGACGACAAGGGCGTTGAACCCGAATGCGTCGTGGTTAAGGAGTTGAACGGCCGCACCTACGCGATCGTCAGCATGGAGCGCACCACCAAGTCGATGTTGGCGGTGTTCGACATCACCAACCCTGCGGCAGTCAGCTTCGTTACCAGCACGGTGCTCAACGGCAGTGTTTCACCCGAGGGACTGCTGGTGATTGATGCCAAGGACAGCCCCACCAAGCGCGATCTGCTGGTGGTCTCCAATGAGATTTCGAACACCCTGGACTTCCTTGATCTCGGCGCCCTGATCGCTGCGCCTAAGCCGGCTGCTGCCGGTAGCTTCACCTCCACCATGCTCAAGGATGTGGCCGGTGGCTCCGATCTGACCATCACCAGTCTGATCACCAATGGCGAGTTCACCGACGGATCCACTCCCGCAAGCGTCTATGTGCCTCCGGGCATCTTCGATGGCCAGGGGGCCTATTCCAATGGTGATGGCACCTACACCCTGCTCGTCAACCACGAGACAGCTGCCACTGTGGGCTACTCCTACACCGTCGAAGGCTTGGATGCCTCCGTTGTTGGGTCCCGCATCAGCCGCCTTGTCGTCGACATCGATGCTGACGACAACGCGGCTAACGGCTTCCAGTCGCGGATCATCAGTGGCGGCTTGGCCTACGACAAGGTGATCGGTACCGATACCAACGGCTTCGATCGCTTCTGTTCCGCCAACCTGGTGGAGGCCAACAGCTTCGGGACCAGCCGTGGTTTCGCTGATCGGATCTATCTCGCGGGTGAGGAGGTGTTTGGTGGTGCCGGTGGCATCTTCTATGCCCTCGATACGGCAAATAGCGACTTCTATCAGGTGACTGCGTTCGGCAAGGGCACCTGGGAATCCGCCACCCTGATCGACACCGGCAGCACCAACACGGTCGCCGTGCTCCTGTTCGATGATGCAGCGGCTCCCTTGAGGCTTTGGGTCGGCCAAAAGACGACCACAGGTGGGTTCCTGGAGCGCAACGGCCTTGCGGAAGCCAATGGCTCGCTGTACACCTTCGTGCCTTCGGCCTTGGCGGAAACCGGTGTGGATGCCACCGTCGGCCCCGATTCGGATGATCTCAAGGCCCTGGCCCTCGGGGCCCCTCTTTCTGGTCGCTGGGCCAGGATCGACAAGACGGTGGGGACGAGCTACTCCGACCTCACCGACATTCAGATCCGCGAACGGGCTGTTGCTCTCGGCGCTCTGCAGCTCAGCCGCATTGAGGACGGGCAAGTTAACCCCTTGAATGGGCAGCAGGTGGCCTTCAACTCCACAGGTACGACTGGTTTCACCAACGGTGATCTCTACGGCAACGTCTACACCTTGGGCTTTGCCGATGCCTTTGCGTCCGACGGCAGCCTGGCCACCACCGGTGCCAGCACCTTGAGGGTCATCTACGACGCCGACCGCCTCGCCGATCCCACCACCGGTCTGCGCAACCCCGACAACCTCACCTGGAGCGCCGATGGTTTCCTCTACGTTCAGGAGGACCGGGCCAACGGGGGTGGAACTAACACCTCCATCGGCAACTTCGGTACCCAGGAAGCCTCGATCTGGAAGCTGAACCCCAGCGGCCGCGTCGATCCTGTTACCGGCGTGCCTTCGGAGCGCTGGGCCCAGATCGACCGCACTGCGGTCCCTACCGCCTATGGCCAGAGCCAGCCCGCCTACACCGGCACCGACACCAACGGCGTCGGCAACTGGGAGTCGTCTGGGATCATCGATGTCTCACAGATCTATGGCGCCACAGCCGGCAGCTTCTTCTTGGCCACCGTGCAGGCCCACAGCCTGGGCGGCGGCAACATCAACGGCTCTGGCTATCTGGCCGAAGGCGGCCAGATCAACCTGATCCGTCAAACCCAGCGCATGCCCCTGGTCTGATCGTTCTGGATCAGGTTCAGCGGCCCCATCGGCCCCTCCCTCGGGAGGGGCCTTTTTTATGGCAACCGCCAATCGCGGATCGCCGCAATCAACACAAACCAGGCGAGTCGCAGGCGGGCGCTGGCTCCGGGGCGGCCAGCGAGCTCGGCGTATTTGGCGCGGCCGCATTCGGTTTTGATGCAGTTCGGGGCGGCCAGTTTGGGAGCTTCCATGGCGCCATGGTGGCGCACGATGGCGTTACTTTGCGATTCGAGCTGGTGGAACCGGGCGGCTCCAGTGACCAATCCGGAGTGCGGCTTCGATGCCTACCTGGTCTGGCCAATCGGATTGCTGAGCATCTTGTCCTGGTGTCTCTGGCGATGGCGATCGGGTAGGGACTCGCCATCCCACTGGGGGTGCTGGCTGCCCGTAGGCCCGTTTTGGCGAGACTTGCTTTGGCCGCGGCCAATGGGCTTGTCCCAGCGCGATGGCCTGGTGTTTTGAACGCCGCCGCGGGACATGGATCTCGGCTTGACCTACCGGGCCTTGGCGGATGGACAGATCGGCTTCCTCAAGTTCACCCCTCTCGTTGATAACCGCAACGAGTTCAAGCCATACCAGGAGGTGCCCGTGTTCAACAGTGCCAGCCCGCGGAGGTGGTGAGGAATTGGCCACACCTGCAGAACTTACATGTTCAGACCTTGGAGGCCCCGGGCTATTCGCGCGCAAATGGGGACATCAATCAAGGACAGCAATGATGGCTAACTTGCTACTCAGGTACTGTTTTGTATGCCATCTGGTATGGTTGACGGCACGGGATTGAGGTCAATGGAAAGGCAGTTAATGGAAAGGCACGTAGTGGAAAGGCGGTCAATGCAGGTCTTAGAAAAAAGTGATATTGATGCTTGGATAATTGCCAAAAAATCAAAACCCCCAATATGGAACCCCTCGTGGGATCTATTTGCCTGGTCAATTCTGTCGGTCATCCTGTGGATGTGCATCAATCTAGCTGTGGCTAATGCTCCTAGTGGTGACACCATTGAGCAATTCAACTGGTCCAAAAGCTTTGAGCTGGGCTACTGGAAGCACCCACCATTTTCGACAAATTTGCTCTCGTTGCTCAACTACGCAATAGGAATTCATGAATTCAATACAACGCTACTAGATTTTATTTCTCTATCAGGCACCTTGTTTTTTGCATGGCGAACCTCTTGCCATTTGTTAGGGTCAAGATGGGGAGGTGTTTCTGCGTTGCTAACGGCAGGCCAATATTGCTTCAGTGTTAGGTCGTTAACCTACAACCATAATAATGCTCTTCTTCTGACGACTTCGGCCTGTATTTATCTGACACTGCATGCAGTCAAGAGTAAGAACAAAAATTTTTCCCCTTGGCTCTTGAGTGGAGCAATGGCAGGCTTATCTTTTCTATCAAAATATCAGGCTGTGGTTCCCTTGGCTGGAGTGCTAGTGGCCTTAATGCTCAACGGCGACCTTAAAAATAGGAACACAAAGAGATGTCTGCTCGTTGCTTCAGCGGTCATGCTATCCACGATTTTGCCCCATTTACTATGGATTTATAAGTCAAATGGATTGATCCTTGGGTACACAACCGCTCAGTCGATTATCCTTTCATTGGATATGAAGCTACGGTTAATTTTGGCCTATCTTGCCAATCAATTGAAATTCTACTGGACCTCGGCTCTGGCGCTGATTTTTGGTTTAACCTTTGGTGTCTTTAAGAAAAGTCATAACGATCAAAACTTCAATGTTAAATTCCACGAAAAGGATTTAGAGGCGCGAAATTGGCTAATAGGTTTGTGCGCGACTCCCCTTGCCTTAGTCATACTTGTTTGCCTTTTCGGCTCTGTTAGGCTTGAAGATCAATGGGGATACTCGTTCTCTCTATTTTACCCAACAGCTGCCTGCTGGTACCTGCGTGATTCAGGATTTAAGTTTGTAAGTCCTCGACTTTTTGTTACGTTTTTCTCGCTGGCAAGCATTATTAATGCGGGTTCGGCATTTACCCTGGCCAAAGCATGGTCCGATTTGGCCGGAACAGCCAAGCTCGATGAGCCATATGTTTTGAATTATCCTGCGCGAGCAATGAGTAGGCCTCAGGCGGTTCTTCTATCTCGACAAGCATTTAGTAAGTGGAATTCCGCAACCCATTATCCACTCAAATATATTATAGGAGATACCTATCTTGGGGGAATAATCTCTTTGTACAGCGTTGGTAAGCCCACGGTGACAGGCGGAGATGAAGTGAGGGAGCCCTGGGTTTCAAAAAGGGCATTGGCGCAAGCAGGCTATTTGCTGGTTACGCGAACACCTGCAAATAGCCTAAATATTGAAGCTGTTCCACCAAAAAAGTAAAATTGCTAAAGACAATGAATGTTTGCAATTTATTGCATTGTTCTTTGGTTATTCCCTAGGTCATTTCTTCCTGTGGAGTTATCGATAAAACCGCTTGAATCAGATCCACTCGTACAAAATTCACTATTGGTTAAATTTGTGCGTCGGGGTCGGTTTCAAGCCCACGTTGCCTGGAGAGTAGTTCTACCGGCAGGCTTGTCCAAGGGCAGCTGATCAGCCTGCGTCGAGCAGTTCCAGTAGCCCCACTTCATCCAGCACCGCCACCCCCAGCGCCTGGGCCTTGGTGAGCTTGCTGCCCGCTTCTTCGCCGGCCACCACGTAGCTGGTCTTTTTGCTGACTGAGCCACTCACCTTGCCCCCTGCTGCTTCGATCAAACCCTGGACCTCCCTGCGGCTCAAATTTGGCAGGGTTCCCGTGATCACGAAGGTTTGGCCCGCAAGCTGTCCGTTGCCTTCGCCGCCGAGGTCCGCCCCAGCCCGCTCGGTATCGCTGGTGGCTAAGGCCAAGCCCAGCCTGTTCAGCTGCTCCACAAGCCCTTGGTTGGCGGGGGTGGCAAACCACTGCTGCAGGGATTGGGCGATTTCAGGGCCAATGCCAAACACTGCCGTGATGCGCTCCGGGCTTTCCGTGGCGGCCACCGCAAGATCTGCGGCGCTGGCAAAGGCCTTGGCCAGCGCCTTGGCATTGACTTCGCCCACGTGGTGGATGCCCAGGCCATAGAGCTGCCGGTGCCAGCTCTGCTGCTTGGAGGCTTCCAGGGCTGCCATCAACTTGATGGCTGAGGTGTCGCCCATGCGCTCCAGGCTGGAGAGCAGGGCCCCATCCAGGCGGTAGAGATCGGCGATGGAGCCCACCAGGCCCCGGTCCACCAGCTGCCCAATCAATTTGCTGCCCAGGCCGTCGATATCCAGGGCCCCCTTGCTCACCCAGTGGCGCAGGGTGCCCCGCAGGATTGCCGGACAGCTGCTGTTCACGCAGCGGGTAGCGGCTTCGCCCTGCTCACGCACGAGCTCCGAGCCGCATTCCGGGCAGCGGCTGGGCAATGCCAGCCGTTGGGCTCCTGCAGGCCGCAGCTCCGTCAACACCCGCACCACCTCGGGGATGATCTCGCCGGCCTTGCGCACCACGATGGTGTCGCCGTCGCAGAGGTCCAGTTCGGCCAGCCGATCGGCGTTGTGCAGGGTTGCCCGGCCCACCGTGGTGCCGGCCAGGGGGATGGGTTCAAATTCGGCCACCGGCGTGACCACCCCCGTGCGGCCCACCTGGCAACTGAGGCGCAGCAGTTTGCTGGGGGCTTCTTCAGCGGCGTATTTCAGGGCAATCGCCCAGCGGGGTGCCTTTTGGGTGAAACCTGCGGTGTCCTGCAGGCGCAGGTCGTTGAGTTTCACCACCACGCCGTCGGTGGCGTAGGGCAGGTGCCTGCGGCCTCCATCCCATTGGGCAAAGAAGGTTTCGATGGCGGCGAGGCCCTCGCCCAGCTGGGCGTTGGGGTTCACCTTGAACCCTGCCGCCTTCAGCCACTCCAGGGCTTCCCATTGGCTGGCAGGCCCGCCAGGCCCGGGGGGGAGGTGCAGGGTGTAGGCGAAGAAATCCAGGCGCCTGGAGGCCACCACCTTGGGGTCGAGCTGGCGCAGGGTGCCGGCGCAGGCGTTGCGGGGGTTGGCAAACAGGGCCTCTTCCCGGGCGGCCCGCTCGGCGTTGATGGCCGCAAAGGTGGCGTCGGGAATGAAGGCCTCCCCGCGCACCTCCACCCACTCCGGCGGGTTGTCGAGCTGGAGACGCAACGGCACCGCCCCAATCGTGCGCACGTTGGCGGTGATCTCCTCCCCCCGTTCCCCATCGCCGCGGGTGGCGGCCCGCACCAACACCCCGTGCTCGTAGCTCAGGGCAAGGGCGTTGCCATCGATCTTGAGTTCGGCAACCAGGGCCAGGGGGGGCAGGGCTTCGGCGTCTGCCGCAGGGCGATCGAGGGCATTCAACAGCCGGAGATACCAGCTTTCCAGCTCGTCCACGCTGAAGGCGTTGTCGAGGCTGAGCAGGCCAATGCGGTGGGCCACGGTGGTGAACCCCTCCGCCGGGCTGCCGCCCACCCGCTGGGTGGGACTATCGGCAGTCACCAGTTCAGGGTGGACTGCTTCAAGTTCCAGCAGTTCCCGGTAGAGCCGGTCGTACACCGGATCCTCCATCTCGGGAGCATCCAGCACGTAGTAGGCGTGGGCGGCCCTGGTGAGCAGCCGCCGCAGCTCGCTGAGCCGTTCGTTGGCGGACGCCATGGGGAAGCCCAGTTGCGTCTGAATGGCCAAGATCGCTTCAGGCAGCAGCCAACTTGGTGATGCGCTCGACGCGCCACTGTTCTTCCACTTTTACGAAGGTGAAATCCAAGGGCAGCTCTTCGGTGCCATCGGATTTGAGCTTCACCGTGAGCATGATGAGCTTGTCCTCCATCCGGGGCCTGCCGGATTTGAGGTTGCGGTACTTGTTCAGCTGCAGCCCAGCGAGGAAGCGGATGAACTGCTGACGGTTGACGTGGGACCGGTAGTTCTTGGTGGTGAGCAGGTAGGCCCCATCCACTTGGCCGCTCGCCACCTGGGTGAAGAACTGCTTGATCAGTGGGTTGATGCCCCTGGCACTGAGCACCAGCTTCAACGCCGAGATCGTCCAGTACAGGAGCAGGGCCCCGGCGCCGGCCATCAGGGCCTTGGTGCCGATATCGCGGGTCAGACCCCAATCCATTGCGGTTGCTGCTGCTCGGTGAGCTTCCGAGTCTGACTGACCACGTTCGCGAATTGGAACTTCTTTGCAAAGGCCGCCACAATGCGCCGATCCGCTGGCTTGCCCGCACCGTGCCCCTGGAGCCCCTGCTGCCCCTGTTTCACCGCTTGGACCGGGAGCATTTCGAAAGCACCCTGGCGCCTGGGGGCATCGCCATGGTGGAGGTGCGCTGGAGTGATGGCCGCATGCGCCGTACGGCGGGTTTGTACCGAAGCGGGCGCTACCCGGATGGGCGCGACCTCTGCGAAATCCTGCTGTCGCGGCCCCTGCTGGAACCCCTGCCTAGGGAGGCCACCCTCAGCACCCTCTGCCACGAAATGATCCATGCCTGGCTGGATCGGGTGGCGGGAGTTCGGGAAGTGCATGGCCCCCAATTTCGGGCCCGCATGGCCGCCATCAACGCCAGCCAAACCGGTTTTGAGGTGAGCCTGCGCCACCGCTATCCGGTGCCCGCCAATGCCAGCCGCTGGCTTGCCCGCTGCCCCATCTGTGGAATCTCAGCGTCCTATCAACGGCGCATGAAAGGCTTGGCCTGCAAGGTGTGCTGCATGCGTTTCCATGGCGGCCGCTGGAACGCCAGTTGCCTGTTCGAATTTGAGCAGGCGGCTTAGGGTCGGATCCACTTGAGGGGGCAAGCGGATCAAGGCCGATGGGTGTGTTCCTTTGGACCCTGGAATTCGGTGGCCTCTCCATTGCCCTGGTGGGCATGGCTAGGGAGCAATGGTTGGCAGCCCAGCGCCGATTGGCGGCCCAGCGTCGATAGGTTTGGTCGATGGGCGAATCCTGGTCCGAGTACGACAGCACCCCTCCCCGCGAACGCCTGAGGCGCGGCCCGGACCCCTTGGAGCAGGGCTTTGATCGCCTTGTAAGCGCAGGGCGCCAGCTGGTGGATGGGGTTTCGGGGGCCCGCCCGGGATCGCGCACCGCCCCCAGAGGTGCGCAACGGGGGGGTGAAGACCGCAGGCCAGGGCTTGATCGGTTGGGCCGGTGGGTGGAGGACAAAATCGATTGGATCCTCGATGAGGACGAGGATTCGCCCGAACCTTGGCAGGAGCCTGCGCAGCGGCAAAGCGTGCCCCGTGAACCTGTTCAGCGGGTTGAACCGTCTGGGCGTCGCCCCCTGGAGGCGATCTCCCGCCGGGGGAGGTCGGGAGACGGTGGGGCTGTCCAAGAGGAATGGCCCGACGACGCCAGTTTTTCAATTCCCCGTTGGCAGCGCCAGCAAGCGGTTTCCCAGCCTCTAGCTGTTGAGGCCCCAGGCCCCCAGCCGTCAGCCACCGGTCGCCCCTTGCCCCGGTCCACCCGACGCCGCAGGGCCTAGCCAGAATTCAAGTGCCGGCGAAAAAACCTCACGAATCACGGTGAGCTCTTTTCCGCCACGAAAAAAGCGGTAGTGGCGGCTCCAAAACGGTCCTGGATAGCCAAAGCGCTCAGCCAGCCAAGGGGCCTCCACCTGGGCGAGCCCATCCACCTCGCGAAACAGCTCGGCGCGCTTGCTCGTGAGGCTCCGCCAGATGGGTTGGTCCTTTTGGCGCAGGTGCTCTTCTGCCTGCGCTTGGTTCCACCAACTTTCGGCCCAAGCCAAGGTTTGCTCGCCGCAGCGCAGCCACACCTGGCGGCGAAGCAAGGGTGGCTCCAGTTCGGCGATTTCCTCAGGGGGTGGGCTGGCTACGCCGCCTGAGCCCTCCGGGCAGAAGCTCGAATCGGGCCCCATGGCAATCAATTCGATTTCTACGCGAAGGCCGGTGAGACTTTCGAGGTGGCGGGTGGGGCTGCCATCGCCCAAGAGCAGCAGGCGCCAGGGGCCCCGCAGGCCATTGCAGGCCTGGCCTTGCAAGACATCTGCTTTGCTGGCTTGCCAGCAGGCTTGGGGAGACTTGATGGGGCCAGCCGTCACCAGTTCGCCTGTGCCGAAAGGGATAGGGGCAGCCTAGAAACCCTATGGTGCCTCCAGGCGATCGGAGCTGCGTTTTGGCTTGGAAGCGCCCCTTGCGCTGGCCTGGAACCTGGAAGCCATCGCAGGGTGGTTTGGCCGATGTCGTTGTTCCCAATTTTCACCGCCGTTATACGGGCGTTTCGGCCACCATTCAGGCCCTTGTGCCCTGCCAACGCCTGAGCCGTCAAGTTGGCCTTTGGGATTGGGGCGGCCTGCCGCTGCAGGCCCAGTTCAGCTGGATTGATCTGCTGCGCCATGGTTGGGATAGGCCCCTCTACGGCAGATATCGCATTTGGCATGCCAGGCGCGATCTCGAGATCTTGATGGGCTTGCTCCTCAAGCATGGGCTTCGTCAGCCATGGAAGGTGGTGTTCACCTCGGCAGCTCCCAAGCGTCCTGGGGTGTGGCTGCAATGGTTACTGGGAGCTTGTGATGCGGTGATTGCCACGTCCGAACGGTCGGCAGCATTTCTGCCCAGGTGCACCACCGTCATCCACCACGGAGTGGATACCCACTTCTATTGCCCTGGTGAGCGTTCGACTGGGGTGCCCCAAAATTCTTATTTGATTGGTGCTTTTGGCCGCATTAGGCCCAGCAAGGGTACTGACTTGCTGGTCAGCGCTTTGGTTGAGGTGTTGCCCGAGTATCCACAGTTCTCGGCTTTTTTTACTGGCCTGTGCAAACCTAGTGAGCAGGCCTATCTTGAATCCATGCAGGCCAAGATCAACAAGGCCGGCCTGGAAGAAAGAATCAAGTTCTTGGGCGATCTTGACCGGGAATCGGTAAGGAAGCTTTATCAGGAGGCGGCTCTTTGCGTGGCAGGATCGAGGCGTGAGGGCTTTGGTTTGACTCCCCTCGAGGCCATGGCATCAGGTTGTGCATTGCTCACATCCGATGCCGGCGTTTGGCCCAGGGTGGTTGATTCGGTTGTCGGTCTTCGTTTTGAAACGGGTCGATTGGATGATTTGATTAAAAAATTGCGCATCCTCTTGGCTGATCCTGGCAGGCTTTTGGAAATGGGAAGGAAGGGGCGTGAGCGCTCAGTGGCCAAGCATTCGTTGGAGCAAGAAGCTCATGCCATTCATCGCCTTTATTTGGATTTGGGAGGGGCTGGTATCTCCCCATGAAAGAGACGCAAAGGCTTTACTGTGATATCACTGAGCTTTACGCTGGATCCATAGGCCGCGGCGGATTCTATGGCATCGCGCGGGTTGTTGCTGAAATCGCGCTTGAGCTTGATGCACTGGCTCCAGATACCCAATATGTGGTTTTTTCGGCCTCGTTAGATCGCTTTTTTTCTGTCCAGTTCCAGCGTCAGCAACTGCTTCTCGGGCGGCCAGCAAGTTTTGGCTTCAATCTTGACCGATTTGTTTTTATTTTCGATCAGCAGTGCAGTCGCTGGTTGGAGTTTTTGCCTGCCGGTGTTGCCGCCTGGCTGAAAGCCCGCCTGCGTTGGATGGCAACCCGTCTGAATAGGGGCTCGTTTGTCCCATTTGGCCCTGGGCTTGTCTTCTCTGCAGCCAGGCCAAAGTTCATTTCCCGCTATCCTAGGGCTTTACAAGCGCAACAGTTGGAACTGGCCAGCTTGTTGCATGATTTTTTCCCCTTGCTCGATGAAAACGATCGACCGCGGCAATCTTTTGTGGATGCCTTTGCAGTTGATAATCGCTTGGTTTTGGAGTCGTCTGCTGTGGTGATAGCCAACTCCCATTTCACGCGGGATTGCTTGTTGCAGCTTCAGGATGCAGGTCAATTGCCCATGCATCGCAAGTTGGCCGTTGCCCAGCTTGCCCATGAATGCCGATCTCCCCAGCTTTTGTCAGGTCGAGGCCAAGTAGGGCTAGAAGCTGCCCCGTTGGCCCATGAAGCTTCTCCCTTCCTCCTGGCGGTGGGTTGTCGCCCCGGGCGTAAAAACCTTCAGTTGATTTTGGAGGCCCTCTTGCTCGTCCACCAGGGAAATGGGGCTGCTGGAGATTCCACCATCGTGCCTAGGCTTGTTCTAGCCGGAGCGGTTCGGGGTTCGATCAATCGCTTGATCGACAATCCGCGCTTCGCATCAGTGCGCTCCTCCATTCAACTGATTGGGAGTCCTCGTCAAGAGGAGCTGATTCGCCTGTATCAACGGGCCAGGGCAACAGTGTTGCCAAGCTTTAGTGAGGGCTGGGGTTTGCCCGCATCTGAATCCCTATGGTTTGGAACACCGGTACTAGTTTCGGATACGCCCATCATGCGGGAGGTTTGCGGCAACCTTGGATTGTATTTTTCGCCTGAACGGCCTGAGGATTTGGCCCAATGTATGAGCCAGATTTGTTGTGATCAAGCTTTTTATGCTGCGCAACAACAGTTGATTGTTTCTGCGAAGCCAACCCTGCGTCGGTGGGCCGATACTGCTAGGGATGTGACGAGAGCATTCTAAGGTTTCTTGTTTTGGGCATTAGCAAGCTGAGATCAGGCAATAGAGAAGTAGTTATGCCATCAAAATTCTGCTCAGCATTTTCGCTTTCTAAGTCTTCTTAATGATCCTCCATTCCGTTTTCTACCTTTAAGAAGTAAGCCAATTTGATCGCCAAGAAAAGCGAGCACATACTTCCAGCGCCAAGAGTAATTACTGAATAGGCTATTAATGGGCACCTTGCCCAGTTGTGAATGAGGATCGTCGACGTAGTTATTGGCGGCGTGGTGTATTAACGAGCGCTTATCAACCGTCCTGTTTGAAATTGAATAGCCTATGGCATTCCGTGAAGAAAAAGGTCTTGGCACATTTAGAAAAGTAATGGCCTGAGTGGCTTTTTCTCTGATCGGCCAAGAACCAAAATCAGGACTGCT
This sequence comes from Synechococcus sp. UW140, assembly GCA_943373125.1. Lineage (GTDB taxonomy): Bacteria > Cyanobacteriota > Cyanobacteriia > PCC-6307 > Cyanobiaceae > Cyanobium_A. The sequence goes on along the minus strand of CALSBG010000004.1, from coordinate 35,803 downwards.
AGAGTCAGAGTAGAGGTGTTCTTCGATCAACTCCCGGTCAAGAAGATACATACCCTGGTAGGGCTGGGGCAGGTTTATGTATGCATAGTCTTGGCTATTTACATAGGCCTTGGGGGCAATTAAGGGATTGACCTTTCTTGTTATGTCTGTTGCAAACAGCTCTGAATTGTGGACAGATCGCTCGTACCGAAGAAAAGAGGGTATTAATCCGATGGTGCGAAGGGCTTCTCGACCCTCGAGCCAGTATTCAATATTTTCTGGGATTATCACGATGTCATCTTCTATATACATGAAGTGACTTGTATTTGAATCTTCTTTAAGCCTATCCCTGAAAATTTGCTGATGACACCAAGTCAATAGGTATGGATGTCCTAGTAGCTTCGGGGCTAAAATCTTTAGTTGATAACTGCCTGATTCTAGATCACAAAGCAGGCTTGGAATAGTTGACTGCTCATTCGTCAGGATAACGACATCAACTGTTTCTGCTAATTCACCTAGCCTTGAGCAAGTTTCCTTTAGGATTTGAATTCGAGCATCTGAATAGTGAAATGTAATGCAGACCAGCAGACTTTTTATCATAGCAAGCCTCTTCTCAATCCTAATTTAAATCCAACTTTGCCGGCCCGATAAGCCATGTTTGCATTGCAGTGGTCATTTTGAATCGTTTGGGTCAAGGTGCTGTGCCCCCATTGTTCTGTGAATTTGTCCGTGTTGTATCGTCATCGATACTAGGGTCATCTCTTATTAAATTAGGATGGGTCGAAATCAGGTTAGCCCTAAGCAAGGCTGCCAACCGGGTTGACCCAATATCCTTCCAGGTCGCTTTGTAGGCAGCGCCACCTAGGTGAAGAAAAGTTGAATCAATTAGCTCAGCTTCGGCATCGGTCTTTAGGTCAGAAGCCCCCAATAAGTTACAGAGACTGATCTTCTCTACCCTCGCATATCCATAGTCTTTTGGAGTTAATTTTCGATAGAGCGTTCGCCAATTCATACCCCCAGTATCAAGTCCATCAAGTGGATTCGGCGTGAAATCCATCGGTAGGTCTGTAACATTCTGAGCCCCCTGATATCTAAAGTACATGTATCCAGCCCACAGGCTCCACGTGGGCTGATCCCTGATCCATCCAGGACTTTTCAAGCCATAGGTAACTTTGGATGGCAGGCTATCCGGACTCCAGGGCCGTATTGGATAGCAATCATGGTCTATAAAACCAATAGTGGTGAGAGTTTTCATATGGCAGATAATATTTTTCCAAGTCCAGTTCAACGCGAGCCCATGGGATCTGCTGGGGTGCCATTCTCGATTATGTGGAAGTTTAAGGTATGAAATGCCCTTGTCACTACAGATTTTGCCGATCTCTTGGGCGGCAATTTGGTTGCTACTGTTGTCTATGACTAATAGGGGGGTTTCTGGGCAGTATTTCTGCCAGCACTCGGCAAGGAGGCTGATTGTCCAGGGTGTATCATAGGCAATGGTAACAACGATAGAGTCGCTAGAGTTTAATATTGATTCAAGTTTGTTTAATAGAAAGGGGAGGTCGCGGCTCTTTGCAGCTTCGTAAATAAGTTTGATGCCATAGTTGCGTAAAGCCTTTAGCCCATAGAGGCATTTCCTGAGGTTAGTTTGCTTTACTAGCCTTACTCCATTATCATTAAAAATTTCTTTTCCCTGGTATTGTGCAGGCATGAGCTTCGAAGACGTTGAAATCCATGATCATGAATGTTGCATCGCAAAATGCTGCCCCACTCGTCTATAATCATATCACGTTATTGATTGGAGGCAAGCATCCCGTCCATTATCGCCCTTGATGCTTTATTTAGTATTTAGGTTGTGTTGTCAGTTATGGAGCTTGGCGATGATCCAGGCAGCGACTATTGCAATATATCCCTAAAACATTGTAAGTAAGATTCTTGCCGGATCCTTCCTGGGCTTGTAACGCATGCACCTATGCAATTTACTTTTAAAACTCATCTGCTGGGAGGCAGGGGCATTGGTTTTGATACTGTAATTGAGGTGGTCTGGTTTTTCTGGACAGGTCCCACACTTAACCTTGAGGTGGGGCACCGCCCCTGAGAAGGGCTTTCTATCCGAGGTGAAGCCTTCTACGAAGGAGTTGAGCAAAGGTCGCGCCCACAGTCCTGAGTTCAAGGCCAAAGTCGCCATGGAGGCGATCAGTGGTCGCAAGACTCTGGCAAAGGCATTAAGTCTATAGCCGCAGGCTACTCCGCTAAGCCTAGTAGAGGTTTACCTGCCTGCCTATAGCGATGGCTGGGACGCGGAATTCAGCCTGGCTTGATTCCTATGGAGTTATGGCCATGGAAGAGCCCACAGTTCCCGGGGGGTAAACTCGCCATGGGCTCTACGGTTGTATTGAAACCTGTGCTTCCCGCCCTGGCTTAACGATGTCAGGAGCCAAGGCTGCCTAGACAAGGCACTCACCTCACTCTTGGTGACTAAAGGGCTACTTTGGAAAGCGATAAACAGATTCCACAATCGATTCGGAGATTGAGACCAGAGTTGAACGAGTCAACCAAGTAGAAGCTAATTCTCGCAAAAACCTGCCAGCTGGTCAGCAACGACTCTGGGTAGGTTGGTGGTCGGGATTAGTTTCGAGCCACCATGACTTCAGGCATGGTGGTTGAGCAAGGAAAGCAACGTATTGAGCGGTTCGATAACCGCCAGGACAGGTTGAATCAGTGACTACTGGCGCAGGGTGCTGGATATCCAGTTGAAGTGCTGCTTAAGTAGTAAATACATTCAGAAAACGGGAAGAAGAGCAGGCTGAAGATTCATCATCTGGGAGTCGTTTCGCCGATCTTGATTAGGGAAAAGGTAGAGATTAATGCCTATTTGGCTAAAGCTATTAATCAGCTAAGAAAATCAATTATTAGAACCATCTTCTAAACCCTACCATTGCCCATTGACTTCCAACCTGAGAGTTGTCCACTGAGTTTAGTGCTCCAAGCCCTGCACAGCGATGCCGAAGTGATATTAGAATTTCATTTTTAGAAGTTGGGCTGGCTTGATAGGCGATCTCTGCGTTTACTGCAATCATAAAAGGTATATCATAAGGATATTCGTAGGGTATACGTCCAATTGCAGCAGAGACTCCCGCGCCAATGCCAACTCTAAACCGCCTCAAGGCTCCTGGAAGTCTTACGCGCGCCATGGGAACAATAGAGACGAGACCAAATACCTGTGTTTGTTGTGAGGCTGGAATTGATTGATACCAGCTATTGCTTAATGATTGGTAGCCAATTCCGATTTGTCCATCAATATCAAAAGAGGTCCTGCCCGCATGTTTTATTGTTCGAGTGTAATCAATGGATCCTACGGCGCCAAACAGTTTTTCACCGCAAAGAAACCATGCGTTGCAACCCACGACTGAGCCATTATTTGTATCAAATATGCTATAATAGCCAAAGTCAAAAGTACCGAAGGAGGCTCCGATTGCCTGACGCTTCTTGGAGTCATTTGCAAACCATTCCGTGCTGTTTGACTTATTTATAGCAAGCTTCTGTTCGTTTTTGGTCTTTACGTCCGTCGTTTTTTCTTGTGAAATTTCTGCTTCCGGCAGAATAGGTAAGACCTCAGTATTGCTGAGAGGTGAAGATGGTTGGGTGAGAGAATCCAAAAGCTGCTCTGGCTCCGCTTGGGTGGCTAGAGAAACCATCGTTTCCTCTGCTCTAACCGCTGAGAGAGGAAAAGTGGCTAGGACTAGGACGGTAGCAAGGCCTGATGCGCTAATAATGGACTTCTGCATTAAACGGAGTACAGCTTAACTGCCCTTATGCTACCCCACTGCATGATGTCTAAATTGCCCAAGGAGTGAAAATGTATGACCAGTTGCTTAACTGGATGGCAACGGGATCAAGCCGCTACTTTTTTGGGAAGAGCTTTTTAGTAACTTCGTGCCCCCCGCTCAAGTATGGGCTAACCCAAGTTGTAAGACCAGGATCTTTGTATCCATAACGCCATAGCAAACGTTGGTGTTTGATCTAAGACATCGTCAGCGTTGCCCCGAAAGGCTTCGGTCGGACCAGTTCTGAATCAGAAATGCCAGTAGGAATACTGCCACCATAGGGTTGCTGCTCTGTTTGGAGGCTGAATTACTGCACTTATTTCCAAAGTCCCTATTCTGCTGCCCCGTGCCCCGTATCCCGTCGTTGCGGAGCTTGAGCTGGTCTTTACTGAGCCTTTTGGTCTGAGGTGGTCTGGTTTTTCTTGACAGCTCCCACCCTTAACCTTGAGGTGGGGCAACGCCCCTGAGAAGGGTTTTCTACCCTAGGCGAAGCCTTCTCCGAAGGTGTTGAGCAAAGGTCGCGCCCACAGTCCTGAGTTCAGGGCCAGAGTCGCCATGGAGGCGATCAGTTGTCGCCAGACTCTGGATGCAGGGTTAAGTCTATCGCCGCAGGCTACTCGGCGAAGCCGAGTAGAGGTTTACCTGCCCGTCTATAGCGATGGCTGGGACGCGAAAATCAGCTTGGCTCGATTCCTATGGAGGTATGGCCATGGAAGAGCCCACAGTTCCCGGGGGGCAAACTCCCCATGGGGTCTACGGTTGTATTGAAACCTGTGCTTCCCGCCCTGGTTTAACGATGTCAAGGGCCAAGATTGTCCAATAAAAGGTACCCACCTCAAATGCCCGGATTGTGGAATTACGGCTCTTGGTCTGAGTTGCTTTGCTTCTCACAGTCTTTTTCTCTTTGAACGCATGGGCTCTGCCCATTGAAAATGCTACTTTTAACGTAGGTAGCAAATGGGGGTATATTTTCTATTTAGGCGATTCTTTGGTTGGCTGGGGTTTGATGCTCACTCTTTGCTTTAAGTTCCAAAACTGTTGAGGCCTAGGATCGTAAGCTGAAGCCATTTATGCCTCTATTATTGGTAGAATAGGGACCTAAAATGTGAAATCATTGGCTTTGATCAGCTTCAAGTAAGATTTGTCCGGAGAGCTTTGAGTAATGTCTTTGGTCTGATTTGTAAACTCCTTGTTTTGGAACATGTTTAGGGATTCCTAGCCCATCAAAATCAATTCCTCTGCATGCTACTTCCTGGCCGATAGCATATTGCCAAACAGCCTTGGAGTATGCAATTGGCCCCGTAAAGTTGCATACGGCTTTGTGCATATTTCGAATGACATTGCCTTCTATGGTTGATGCATTTTGAGTAATTGCATTGATTGCATTGGCAAGAATTGGATGCCTTGGCTTGAAAAATAGTGCCCACTGCAGAACCACATGTTCAGGGTGAGGAAAAGAGCGCTTTTTGAGCTCGTTAAGTATCTCAGTATATTCCTCGAATGGAAGCAAGCTTTGATCAATTTGCTTTCCATAGCGAGCCCTATCGATTGCTATTTGGTTTGATTCAAAGGAAATGATCTCGCTATTTGTTTCCCCTATAATTTGTGATAAGGGCACTTTAAATGATGCATCGATGTCAAGATAGATGCCTCCCAGGTCATAAAGAAGACAATACCTCCAGATGTCGGCCTTCGCGGCGCCCACTCTTGTTCTCTTAAACACTGACGAGATTGGATGATGGCCCCATGCCTTGACCATGTATTGATCGATATCTTCATCATCGAAAAAGAAAAATTGGTAGTCCCTGTTTTCTTCTTGATAGCTTTTAAGGTTCAAATAATGCCCTTCATCAATATATTCAGTTTTCCACGTCTGGAATACTTGTTTAGGTATTGTTTCGGTAGATTTTGCATCTCGGCTAGCTTCTATGGCGCCTATTGAAGTATACAAGTCTTTGATGCTTAATAATTTTGTGGTTTGATTGTTTTTGAGTCCGGATAAGCGCATCAGCCATTGTTCGACTTTTTCTTTTATCGGCATTTTTTCAAAACACACATGTATGATTTTAGTGCGTGAACATACCATTTGTCAATTTTTGATTTTTACTACTCCTTAGTGGGTGGGCCCGGATTTCCCATCTATTTCATGGAGTAGAAATGAATGTTGTTTTAGGCGCTTACAGCGTATCTTAGCGGAGCTGACTTTTAGGAAGGATGTTAGTCCTTGGCTGCCACTCAAGCGGCCTGGATTAAGGGTGCCTCCAGCGACGGGGATGCAATTGACTGGCCTGCCCGTAATCCGGAACACGGTGCTGGGAGATTCCAACGGATTGGCCGCAATAGTGCTGCTGGGGCGTCAAGAATTTGATACCGCTGTGGCGGCACGCAACGCTTCGAGCAGCCTGCGGCTAGGCGTTGCCGTTATCGGCGTGGAGGATCAGCGGCAGTCTCCGGCCTTTGCTGATTCGCTCCGGCAAGCAGGCCCTACTCACCAGATCGGCTGCGATGGCTGGATCTTCACGCTCTGGGAATGGGGCTTTGGCCCTTGGCACTGCTCTGCCATGGTCAGCGCTGAGGTGGCGTTGGCATCCTGGCCCCTCTGGCGCCAGCGGTCCACGTGCCCAGGAACGAAGCCCCGTTCACCGCAGTAGGTATTAAGCCTTGTCTGGGCCAGGCCACACCTTCCTTCAGCTTTGGAGGGTGACCACGTGAATGCCCAGCCCCTCTGAAATCCGGGCCACGCTCTGCCGCTGCGCTGGGCTCATCCGCCTTCTCACATCAGCCTTAACAGGCCTCGCTGTAACGATGCATTGAACGGCTGCATCAAGGGCCCGGATGGACAGATCAAAGGGGTGACAACTTTTCTGAAACCGGGGACTCACGCGTCCAAATTTGATGAACTTGTGTAGAGCCTTAATCTGTTTGCGCCGTACGTAAATAGATTAGGTTTGCAGGATGGATTCCATGGCATGTTCGGGAATCATTTGTTATCCATGGATCTTTTGCGTTCAGTTTCGGAATTCGACAGGCAATATCCTTTCAGGCTTGGTTAATCTCTAGGTCATGGGACCTGCCCATGAGTTCGGCTTTGTTAGCGGGTAATTTGATCCGGCTGATGCTTATTGAATTGCAAATGTTGAGTGATTTCTCTGACGAAGTTGAATCTGAGATGTTTTCCATCACTGCCAGGTCTAAGCCTGGACAATTTTTGCCAACAAGAAATCATCAGCTTTGTGCTCAAAAGGGGATTATAGGTAATCGTACGTAATGGGCTCTTGACCCCCGTTGTGTTTAGCTGACTGATTTTTTGGTACCTTCGACCCAGTTGCCTTGGTACGGCTTTTTCGGCTAATATCATACTCGTTCGATTTAATAATTTAGGCATCTTTTGATGGCTTGCTTTATTAGTTTTGGCCTTTTTGATGAACCCAATTTGCTGCGTGAACTCAATAGGCAATGGGTTTCGATATTGGCATCGAAGTTGATGTTCGTGTGGTTGATCAGCGATCATTTTCATGGGTGGGGAAATGTGTTATATTTCAACTTCTCTTAAGCGGTTGCATGAATGACAGCTCTGTTGCTCTAACAGCGATTCTAATTTCCAAAAATGCGTCTAGAACGATTGCTGAAGCGCTAGCATCTCTTGGCTTTTGCTCTGAGCTGATTGTACTTGATTCAGGCAGCGAGGATGATACGGTAGCTATCGCCCGCTCCTATGGAGCTCAGGTCATCGAAACGGATTGGCCAGGTTTTGGGGTTCAAAAACAGCGCGCGGTACAGGCTGTTAGGACGCCTTGGGCTTTGTCGATTGATTGCGACGAGGTTGTTTCTGATTCCTTAAGGGTGGAAATTCTGAGGATCCTTGAACAACCTAGCTTTGAGGTGTATCGGATGCCTCGGCTCAACCACCTTTGCCGGCGGCCGATACGATCCGCTGGTTGGTACCCAGACTTCGTCGATCGCTTATTTTTAGTTAATTCTGCACAGTTTAGCGATGCCGTTGTGCATGAATCACTCTGCTATGAGTGCGATCACGGAACTTTAAAATCACCACTGCTTCACTATACTTATGATAGTCTTGAGTCTGCGATTGCCAAGCTCAATTCTTATTCATCATTGGGAGCCGAGGTGCTTAAGGATCGCCTAGGGCTTGACCAACGTCGAATTTCGCCATGGACACCACCCCTGCGGCTTATCTATAGATTTTTCTATGCTTATCTGCTAAGAGGTGGCTGGCGCGGTGGACTAGATGGCTTCACCGTATCACTTCTGCAAGGGGTTGAGGTTTATTTTAAGTATTTAAAGGCCTATGATTAGAACTTTTGCCGGTCAAATTCTAGCTTTTGCTATTGATAGAGATGCGTTTGTGTTGTCCCGCTCGTTCAATGGTGGCACTTTCGCCGTTTGTTTCCCGTAGGCGCCAGCCACTGGTACCGATGGTCTCTCCGGAGTTGATATTTGTAGAGATTCCTTTCCATTGAATGATTGCGGAACCACTTTTGCCTACCCCTTGAATAACACCGAGCAATGTTGGAACAGTGTTGCCATCGCTTTCTGTAGTACGAGGATTTATGTTTCTTGCTCTGATCGGTTCTGGTGACTTGGCCGGACCTGGGAGTGGCACTTTTAATAGACCTGGATGACTGCCGTCCGATTCAGGAAGTTTAGCGAGTTCCTGGATCCATTCTTCGGGAGGAGGTGAAGGAGGAGTGTGATTTGAGTCTGCAGAACTTTGATTTGAACCGTTTAAGTATTGTGCTTTGTCTGTTGACTCGTTTTGGCGCAATTGAGTTAGTAATTGGAGGTTATGGGCTTTCCCCAAGGCATTCTGTTGGTTTTTGTTCTGTATGAATGTTGTCAATGTGATAGCAGCCATCCCTGCAAGGCTTACCGCTACCCACGGCTTTGTACCTATTGAATTGTTCGTTTTAGAGTACGCCTTTTTTAAGTGATCGCCTGGGTATTGTGCGGGCAAAAAATGTATGATTTCTGCCTCTGTGAATTCGGGTGAGGTTCCAGAACTTTTAAGTGTAGATGCTGCAGCATCTTGATCAAAAATTTTGTTCAGCACCTGTTCTGCTTTTAGTTCCCAGAACTGGCGTGATTTTGCTGCCATTCCGGCTCGTTTGCCTTGTCCGGCCTCTTCACGGGTTCTCACGGCTTGTTGACTAGAGCTCTTGGCTAAGTGTATCGCTTGTTTTCATTCCTGAGGAGGCCTGTCTCTGCTTTAGCGCCATCCAAAGTAGGAGTGCCGCTGTATCGGCTTGACTCACGCCGGGGATTCGACCTGCTTGGCCTAGAGTGCGTGGCTGAACCTTCCTTAACTTTTCTCTTGCTTCTTTGGATAGTGTAGTAATATTTTCATAGTCAATGGCCTCGGGAAGTCTTCTGTTTTCTGCTTTTTTAACTCTCTCTATCTGTTGCACTTGTCTTGTAAGATAGCCGCTGTATTTGATGTCTATCTCTACGGCTTCGAGTACGGCTTTCGGCAAATCGGTGACGCCAAGGCCATGGCGAACCAAATCGCTTCCGTGTATTCCAGGCCTGCGTAGTAGCTCTGTAAGTGTAATTGATCCTTTTATTGTGGATTTTGTTTCTTTGCATATTGCTTGCGCGGCTGGGTCGCTTTCCTTGAGCCTGCTGCTATCTAGTCTTTTCTTTTCTAAATCAATTTGCTCATATTTTTTCAGGTAAATTGACCATCTCCTTTCATCGATGAGACCCAGCTTCCTTCCTAGTGGTGTTAATCTTCTATCTGCGTTGTCTCCTCGTAGCAGCAGCCGATATTCACTTCGACTTGTCAGAACTCGATACGGTTCCCTAAGATCTTTTGTCACTAGGTCATCAATCATTGTCCCGATGTAGCTTTCCTCTCTGGGAAAGTGTACTGGCTCCTGGCCATTGATTTGCCTGGCGGCATTCAGGCCGGCAACCAATCCTTGGGCGGCTGCTTCCTCGTAGCCTGTGGTCCCATTCAGCTGCCCGGCTGAAAACAGGCCAGAAATGCGCTTCGTTTCCAATGAAGGTTTTAATTGTGTTGCGGGTAAGTAGTCGTAATCAACGGCATAGGCTGGTCTAAGCATGACACATTGTTCTAGTCCAGGGAGGGTTCTAAGAAGTTCAAGCTGTAGTCGTTCGGGTAAGCCTGTTGAAAATCCTTGAACATAGATTTCTGGTGTGTCACGTCCTTCTGGTTCAAGAAAGATTTGATGGCTCGCTTTATCGCTAAACCGCACAATCTTATCTTCGATTGATGGGCAGTAGCGAGGTCCTGCACTGTCAACGTAACCTCCATAAATGGGTGTGAGGTGGAGGTTGTCCCTGATCAACTTGTGGGTTGCCAGGGTCGTACGGGTCATGTGGCAGGCCATTTGCTCGCCGCTGACCCAGGCTGTTGGGTCAAAGGAGAAAAAGCGGTCGGCGGCATCACTGGGCTGTTCTTCCAATTTCTCGAGAGCAATGCTGCGTCGATCCACGCGGGCAGGTGTCCCTGTCTTCAGTCGTCCCATGGTGAATCCCAGTCCCTGAAGCGCTTCGGTGAGTCCTTCGGCGGCTTGTTCGCCAGCCCTTCCAGCGGCCATGGATTGGGAGCCAACCCAGATCCTTCCGCCTAGAAATGTACCTGCGGTGAGGATCACTGCCTTGGCGCGATAGCTACTGCCGAAGTAGGTGCGTATGCCTATGATTTTTGCTTGGGCGCCCTTGTTTCTATCTTTGGGCTTTCCATCGATTTCAAGGCCTGTGACCATCGCTTCGCGCAGGGAGAGGTTGGGGGTGTGTTGCAGCAATTGCAACATGCGGCGTGCGTAGTCGCGTTTGTCTGTTTGGGCTCGAAGAGCCCACACTGCGGGGCCTCTGCTGGCGTTCAGTACCCTTTTTTGTATGGCTGAGGCATCCGCTAAACGGCCGATGACCCCCCCGAGGGCATCCACCTCATGCACCAATTGGCTCTTGGCAGGCCCGCCCACTGCGGGATTGCATGGTTGCCAGGCGATACGATCGAGATTGAGGGTGAATAGAGCTGTAGGCAGGCCCATCCTTGCGGCTGTTATGGCGGCCTCGCAGCCCGCGTGCCCGCCGCCCACGACGATCACCTCAAAGGCTTCTACGTGTTTTCCATCGGTAGCCATGGCTGTAATCTATCCCCGCGGCTGATCCTGCCGATCAGCCCATGACCTTTGCGTTCATTGTACGGTGTTGACTGCTTAAGGGTAGCCGTTGCTTTAGTTCTTAATGCATCGATTCGGTAGGCGTTGCTTTACTATGGACAGTGACTTTTGGCCACTATAGCCATGGCTTGGCTGAGACGTTATTTATCCTCTCGCCAGCTTCTTCCCCTGCTGGTCTGCTTGTTTTATGCAACGATTCTTTTGTTGCCAGCTGCTTTTCATGTCTTTGGTGGCTTGCTAATCGCTGGCTGCCTAGCAGCAATGTTTCTTTTTAGACCTGTTCGGTTTTATCGATCGGATGCAGTCCTTGCTTGTTTGTTGTTTGCGTATCCAGTTTTGATGCTTCCTTCTGCTTTTGTGAAGGGTGCAAATTTTTCATTCTTTGATTATCCGGCTCGGGCGTTGCTCTTTGTGCCCGTGGTTTTGGGGTTAAGGGCAAGGACCGACCCTTTTATGATTTCTCGCGTGTTCTTCCTCGGTGCTAGTGCCGGGGGCTTGGGTGCGGCTTTTTTCTCGTTCTATTCTTTATGGCTTTTTCCGGGATCCAGGGTGGGTTTCCCTATCACAAATCCTATTCCATTCGCCCAAATAGCCACTCTCCTTGCGTTGATTTCATTTGCTTCGATTTTTAGTTTTTCCCGTCAACGGGAAAAGTTGTTCTCAGTCTTCGGCTTTTTTGGGGCCACCTTTGCTGTTTATGCTGCCGGTTCCTATGGTCCTCTTTTGGGTTTTGGATTTGGGCTGATTGTACTTTTTGTATTTATGCTTAGAAAGCTTCCTTCAAGATTTGCCTATCTTGGAGTATTCCTTGTCTTTGCTGGAGCGCTATTAATCTGTGCGCCTTTGCTCCTCGTTAAGTTTGTTCAAATAACTTCTGATCTTCAGGAATTTGCGACCGGTTCAGGCATGGATACGTCCTCTGGCCAGCGCTTGATCCTTTGGTCTATTAGTATACGCGAGCTCGCTCATTCACCTTTTTTCGGTATTGGCCCCGGTCATTTTAAGTCAGTGTTGTCGAGTTATTGTGCGCTCAATCGTTGCATCGGAAATTTTCCTTCTTACAATCAGGTGCATAGTCAGTATTTTGATAGCGCCCTTAACGCTGGGCTCATCGGTCTCGCGGGATTGCTCGTTACCATTTTTTCTCCGGCTTTTCTTTTTTACAGACGTCTCTCCGCTGCTTCGCAGGTAGTCCAAAATGCTTCTGCCACTGGCTTGGCAGTCGTTGTTGCAGCATCAATATCCATGATTTCGCAGAGCCTTTTTGCCCATAATATTTCTGTAATATCCTATTTTCTCACGATTAGTATTTGTTGGTATTTGGCAAACACGCCGGCTTTGGAGGTTTGATTCGGTCAGAACCCTTTCTTCGTTTGACCCTGGTCTGTGAAGTAGTAATTACTGCCAGTGGTCTTTGATCTCCTCTTTTAGGTACCACCACAATCTCGGTTTCATGGGATTTCTAAGGATCGTGTGGATTGGGTGTCCCCAGGGCTGGATAACCTCATTTGGTTTTGGGTGGCCATGAAATTTTATGATTGAACAACTTTCAAGCCATTGGCGCGCTTCATCAGGATTCTTGATGGCGAGCTTGCGTAACTGCTTGTATGAGCAAATTTTCTTTTTTGGCCAGTAAGCAAGGTCCTCATTTTTTATAGCCCGAAGGATAAAATTTTGATCTCCCGAAAAGTTTTCGTCTTGATATCTACCCTCGCTCCAGGCGTTCCACACGTCTTGGGTGTTTTTATTCGGCTTGACCCACATCACTGACGAATTCAGAATCGGGTAATTCCAGTCGCGAACGCCGGTGAGGTGTTGGTCATTTTTTTTACCGATTTCAACAAGCTCGGAGATGCTGCTTCTGATCACGAGCGTATTGTCAAGAAAAAGGAATGGTTCCGTGCCTGTGAGGGACTGGTCGAAGAGTCGTAGTTTCCCGAAATAGCCTTTCAGTTTCCCTTGCTCGAGATTCCTCACTTTTACGACTTGATTTGAACTTGAATCCGTTTCGAAGCGCGTTCTTTGCGGTTTGTCTGTGTAGATGATGAAGCGGTGATCTTCCTGTAGATTCCGGGCCACCATGTTTGCGAGCCGTGTTGTCCAGGTATCCGGGTAGCGATTCCCCAGTTGCACTGTGACTACTTGGAGTGGATGACTTTTCATGGGGGGCCTAGGGAGCCGCCAAATTCCTAAATCTTGTGAACTGTGGCTCAAATAGGAGCTTTACCGTTCCCACGGGTCCATTACGGTGCTTGGTCACAATCACCTCCGTGATTCCGCGATCAGGGGTTTCAGGGTTGTAGTACTCATCCCTGTAAATCATCAAAACCAGGTCGGCGTCCTGTTCGATCGACCCGGATTCTCTGAGGTCGCTGAGCATGGGTCGTTTGTTGGTGCGGGATTCCACGCCTCGGCTGAGCTGGGAGAGGGCAATGACGGGAACGTTGAGCTCGCGGGCCATGCCCTTGAGGCCCCTGGTGATCCTTGATAGTTCTTGGACACGGTTGTCAGGTGTCGTGCCTTCCATCAGTTGGAGGTAGTCGATCACGATTAGGCCCAGTTCCTTCCCCTGCTCAGCCATCAGGCGCCGGCAGAGAGAGCGCATTTCCAGCACTCCTGAGTTGGGCTTGTCATCGATGAAGAGTGGCAGTTGGCCGAGGCTATAGATGCCTTGCCCTAGCAATGGCCATTCCTCCTGCTGCAGCCTGCCCGTGCGGAGCCGGCCGCTCTCAATCCCCACTTCCATGGAGAGCAGGCGGTAGGTGAGCTGTTCCTTGCTCATTTCCAGGCTGAATACACACACCGGCAGTTGGTGGAGTTGGGCTACGTTCTTAGCAATGTTCAACACGATCGATGTCTTCCCCATCGCTGGCCGGCCGGCCACGATGATTAGATCACTTCGTTGGAGTCCCTGGGTAATGGCATCGAGGTCATAGAAGTTGCAGGGAATGCCTGCCACGGCCGTACCAAGCGACCGGCTCTCGATTTCATTGAAGGTGCTGGTGAGGATTTCCGCTGTTGGCGTCAGTCCCACACTTGGTTTTTCCTGGCTGATCGCGAAGATTTTTTGTTCTGCTTCATCCAAGACCTGTTCCATCGTCTTGGCTTGATCAAAGCCGAGCTGAATGACTTCATTGCCAGATTTAATCAGTTGACGCCGTAGAAACTTGTCCATCACCAACCGTGCCACCTGGTCGATGGCTGCGGTGGAGAGGGTGCGTTCGACCAACTCCATCAGCCGGCTGCTGCCGCCAACCTTCTCCAGTTGACCGGTATCGGCCAGCCACGCACACATCGCAGTGAGGTCGGTCGGCTTGCCCTGACTGTGCAGCATCAGGGCGGTGCGATAGATCTCGCGATGGGCTCTGAGGTAAAAGGCGTCGGGCTGCAGCCCATCGGCCACCCGGCCAATGGCATCTGGGTCGAGCAGGATGCCACCGAGTACGGCCTCTTCCGCTTCCAGGTTTTGGGGCGGAACCGAATCTGGAAGGGCCTCAAAGGACGCTTCGTCTCGCCGACTCCGTTGGTTGATGCGTTGCTTTGGAAGCTCCTCGAAGGGTTCGTCCTGGGGGCGGGGCGTGCTCACCATGGCTTGGGGTTGGTCATGGTGATTGGTCCAACCCCTTTTAGGCAGGCTGGGTCAGTGTGACGCTGATCAGCAGGCACTTACTCGGCATGGGGCCCGCTTCCGTAGCCTGCAATTTTTAGTGGCTCGTGACTTCTAGGTTGATTTCGGCGGTTACTTCAGGGTGCAGTTTGACCTGAACCTTGTAGGAGCCGGTGCGGTGAATTTCGGGAACGGTGATGTTGCGGCGATCCACCTCTTTCTTGGTCGCGACTTCAATGGCTTCGGCCACGTCTCCGTTGGTCACCGTGCCGAACAGCACGTCGTCGCCACCGGTTTGCTTCTTAACGGTGAAGCGTCCAATGGTGTCGAGGGCGGTGCGGAAGGCCACAGCCTCTGCTTTGAGAGCAGCCTGGCGCTCGGCCTCTTTGGCCCGGCGTGCCTCCACTTGGCGCAAAACAGCCGATGTGACGGCTTGGGCCTTGCCTGTAGGGAGCAGGAAGTTACGGGCGTAACCAGGGGCGACGTCGACGAGGTCGCCGTCCTTGCCCAGGCTGAGAACGTCTTCGTTGAGGACGACTTGTACGCGCTTCGCCATGGCTTGAGGGGGACGACGTCGAAAAGGGATCTAAAAGGAGGGGTGGGGCGCCGATTCAGGGTGCCCATTTCACAACCGATCCGCAACCTTACGTCACGGCCTTTGCAGCGAGAGATTTAGCGGAGAGAGGCTTGGCCTGCCTCGCACTCCGACGGCCGTTGGGATTGGCGGCGGTCGGTAGTCGCACCTGGGTGGCAAGACCCAGGGCCTGCATCAGTTGGATGTGCATCCAGGTGAGGTCGATTTGGTGACCAAAGCCATGGCGGGCCGAATGGGGAAAGGCGTGGTGGTTGTTGTGCCAGCCCTCTCCGAAGGTCAGGGCTGCAACCCAGGCGTTATTCCTGGAGCTATCGCCGCTGTGGTGGGGAGCATCACCCCAGTAGTGCGTTACCGAATTCACCAGCCAGGTGCAGTGGTAGACGAGCACCAGGCGCAGGGGGATACCCCAGAGGACCAGGGCCCAGCCGCCGGTTCCAGTTGCCGTTCCAATCCAGAACAGCAGTCCGGCCAAAGGCACTTGCAGCAGCAGGAAGTTGTTGTTCAGCCAGCGGTAGTAGGGGTCTTTGGCCAGGTCACCGGTCAGTCTGGGCACCGCTTGCATGGCGGGAATGTCTGCGAACATCCAGCCCATGTGGGACCACCACAGCCCTTTGAGGCTGGTGTGGTGATCAACATCCGTATCGGAAAACTTGTGGTGATGGCGGTGCAGGCCCACCCAGTCGAGGGGCCCTTGCTGGCAGCTGATCGCGCCACAGGTGGCGAAAAACCGCTCCAGCCAATGGGGGACCCGGAAGGACCGATGGCTCAGCAGCCGGTGATAGCCGATGGTCACGCCCAGACAGGCGGTGACCCAATAGAGCACCAGGAAGGTAACGATCGCTTGCCAGCTCCAGAACTGGGGCAACAAGGCAATCAGGGCGAGTCCATGGATGGCGACCATGAAGCCAAGGGTTATCCAATTGACGCTCTTGCGGCTTGGACGGCCCGGGCCGACGCCGCCCGGTTTGCCATACAGGGCTTCGGCCCGGCGTTTGCCGCGTTCGCCGCCGTTGATGAAGGCGGGACGGCGGGTGCCAGCACTGGCCGGCCGTGCTGGGTTGGCTGTTGCGGCCATAGCGGACCGACTCCTGATTGATCGATAGAATAGTAGCAATACGGATGCTGATCAGTGGGCTATCGGGAAGAAATCGCATCGGGCCGAGTGGCGTTTGCCCATCTGATCAAGGTCTGGCATGAGCGCAATGGCTGGAGCCATCGGGTGTTGCCAGCCCTCGCTGAGGCCCTTGATTTGGGCCGGGTGCACAACTCCCAGCTCTCAATGCTGCGCAACGGCAAGCTCGCTGCACCCGGACCTGAGGTGTTTTTGGCCCTTGGACGCATCAATCAGCTGCTAGCTGCTGAGGTCAGGGCGGGTTCAGTGGGTGACGGCTTGCGGCGCCGACTAGCCAACCAGCCCGAGTTGATTACGGCCCTTGAAGCCTCGGCCCAGCCAGTGCAGGACGAGGGCTCTCCCGTGCTGGGACCTGGCGACCTGATGGAGGTGTTTGTCGGCCTGCGTCTCCCCCCGGTTGCGTTTGATTTGCGCATTGCCGATGGTGAGGCCGGTTGCTTGAGCGCTGCCCTGGCCACGGTCTTCACGGCTGGCCGGCCCTGGCGGCTCTGCAGGGAGCAGGTGCTTGCGGCCTATCCGCCCGAGAAGCGCCAACGGCGTGAGCGTTTTGCCGACGTGATGGCGGGTCAGGCGGATTACTCCGGGGCTGAATTGGATAGTGAATTGCCCGATCTCCGGCGCACCTTGGCAGCCCTTGGCGCTGCAGGAGAGGGCGAATTGGAAGCTGATCAGTTTCTCGATCTTCTGCGGCAAAAGGCCCGGCTGTTAGGCCAGGCCAGTGGGTCCACCGGAAGCGACGATTTGGCGGCGGCGATACGCCAGGAGCTGGGCCGGCCGTTCAACGGCATCGCGGGGCCAGGGAGCCGCAGTCACTAGGCCCCCGCTTTGTAGCTCGCAACCTTCACCTTTTTGGCCAGGCCCAGGGCCCGAAGCACTTTGATGTGTTGCCAGGTGATGTCGAATTCAAACCAGCGCAGGCCGTGGCGAGCCGAATGGGGGAAGGCATGGTGGTTGTTGTGCCAGCCCTCTCCAAAGGCCAGGAGCCCCACCCACCAGCAATTACGGGAGAGGTCTGGGGAGTCGAAATTGCGGTAGCCAACGGCGTGGGTGGCCGAATTCACCAGCCAGGTCACGTGATAGACGATCACCAGGCGGAGGGGGATTGCCCAGAGCACCAGGCCCAGGCCACCGCCATGCACCCCGGCCATTTCGCCATACCAGTAGAGTCCCAGGGCCAGGGGCAGCTGCACAAGCAGGAACCACCGATCCAGCCAGCGATAGAGGGGATCTTTCTGGAGATCCCCGGTCAGCCGGCCCACGTGTTGGAGGGCAGGGATCTCATGGAGCATCCAGCCGCTATGGGCCCACCACAGACCCCGCCCAGCATCGTGGTGATCATTGGATTGGTCTGAAAACTTGTGGTGATGGCGGTGGAGACCCACCCATTCAATGGGTCCGCTTTGGCAGGCCAGGGCCCCCATTAGCACCAAGATCCGCTCCACCCACTTGGGGGCGATAAAGCTGCGGTGGGTAACGAGGCGGTGCAGCCCCAGGGTGACGCCCAACACCGTGGTCCAGTACAAAAACACCAGGGCTACCACCGCTTGCCAGCTCCAAAAGCGGGGCAAGAGGGCAAACACAGCGCCCACATGCATCACGAGCATGAACGTGGTGGTGCCGAATTTGAATTTGCGCTGGCTGCGCGGCAGCGGGTTTCTGCGCTCTTGGACAGCATCCCGCATGCGGGACTCCTGGGCTGCGTTGGGCCGATCGACCCTCAGTAGTTGGGCCTGTAGGTCGGACGCAGGGCTTTTGGAGCTCAAAACCAAGGAATCTCCGGTGGCGCGTTTGCCAAGGTCAATGCCTTGGGCCAGCACTTACTAATGGAAGAATCTAGGTGGAGCGGGGTTGCCCCCGCCTGAAGGGCAGCATGGGGCCAGCTGGGCTGCCTCGCCATGTCCGTTTCCGCTTGGGCGGCTGATCAGGTGGCAGCGGCCACAGGGCGGATTCAGCCCCTGGCCGAGGGGCATACGGCCCAGGTGCGCCATCGGCTAGCGCGGGTGTTGGACGCCTTTGCGGCGGAACGGTTGGGCACCCAACACTTCGCCTCGGTGAGTGGCTACGGCCACGGGGATCAAGGCCGGGAGGTCTTGGATCGGGTGTTTGCCCGGGTGCTCCAGGCCGAGGCGGCCGCCGTGCGGCTCCAATTTGTGAGCGGCACCCATGCCATCGCCTCGGCCCTGTTTGGGGTGCTGCGCCCCGGGGATCGGCTGTTGGCGATTACCGGCCGCCCCTACGACACCCTGGAAGAGGTGATTGGCATCCGGGGCAGCGGCCAGGGGTCGTTGGCCGAGTTTGGCGTTGCCTATGCCGAGGTTCCCCTGGATGCCCAGGGGCTTGTGGATCGCCCTGTCTTGAAGGAGGCCCTAGCCCAGCCCACCCGCATGGTGTTGATCCAGCGCAGCTGTGGCTACAGCTGGCGGCCCTCGCTTGGGGTGGATGAGATTGGGGAGCTCTGCGAGCTCGTCAAAGCCATCCAGCCCGAGTGTGTGTGTTTTGTCGACAACTGCTACGGGGAGTTGGTGCAGGCCCAGGAGCCCACGGCGGTGGGCGCAGATCTGATTGCCGGCTCCCTGATCAAAAACCTGGGCGGCACCATTGCGCCAACGGGCGGTTATGTGGCGGGCCGGGCTGATTTGGTGGAGATGGCCTGCTGCCGGCTCACGGCCCCTGGCATTGGCTCTGAGGGGGGCACGGGTTTTGATCTGCACCGGTTGCTCTTCCAAGGGCTGTTTTTGGCGCCCCAGATGGTGGCCGAAGCCTTGATCAATGCGGAGTTGCTCGCAGAGGTGTTTGCCAATTTGGGTTTTGCGGTGCATCCCCAAGCCGGTGCGGTGCGCAGTGATGTGATCCAGGCCATTCGCTTGGGGGCCCCCGAGCCCTTGAAGGCCATATGCCGGGCGTTTCAAGCGGCGTCTCCCGTGGGGGCCTATCTCGATCCTGTGCCAGCTCCGATGCCTGGCTATGCCAGTGAATTGGTGATGGCGGGGGGCACGTTCATCGATGGCAGTACCAGTGAATTTTCGGCCGATGCCCCCCTGCGGGAGCCCTACGTCCTCTATGCCCAGGGCGGCACCCACCACGCCCATGGGGAGTTGGCCCTGGAGCGGGCGCTGGTGGCCTTGGCGGAAACGGGGGCAATTCAGGCAAACTGAGTCCACCCAGTAGCTGGCCGATGGCGTCCGATTTTCCGAGCGACTGCCGCTATGCCGACAGCCATGAATACGTGCGGCCTGAGGCCGGCCGGCTGCGGTTGGGCCTCAGTGCCTTTGCCATTGATCAACTCGGCGACATCGTTTTTGTGGAGTTGCCCGAAGTGGGATCCCGGCTCACTGCGGGCCAGAGCTTTGGCAGTGTCGAATCGGTGAAAGCGGTGGAGGATCTGCTGTCGCCGATCACAGGGGTTGTCGAGGCCAGGAACGAGTCGGTGTTGGCGAGTCCCGAAGAACTGCAAAACGACCCCTATGGGGAAGGTTGGTTGTTGGTGATTCAGCCCAGCGATCCAGCTGAGCTGGACGGCTTGATGGATGCGGAGCGCTACGGCGCCAAGGTGCAAGGCGCTTGATGTCAGAAGCTTCCCCAACATTTGAGGTCCGTCACCTGGGGCCTTCCAAGGATGACCAGAGGCAGATGCTGGCGGAGTTGGGTGCTGCCAGCCTTGAGGATTTGGCTAGCCAAATTGTGCCGGCTGAGATCTTGCTTCCCCCTGGGGAGGCGCTGGCTGGCTTGCCCGAGCCCTGCGGGGAAGCCCAGGCCCTGGTCGAAGTAGCCCAGATTGCGGCTCAAAACCAGGTGGTGCGCAGCCTGATTGGCCAGGGCTACTACGGCACCGCAACCCCGGCGGTGATCCAGCGCCATGTGTTCGAAAACCCTGCCTGGTACACGGCCTACACCCCTTACCAAGCTGAAATTGCCCAAGGCCGGCTTGAGGCCCTGCTCAATTTTCAAACCCTGATCAGCGAGCTGACGGGGTTGCCGATTGCCAATGCTTCGTTGCTCGATGAGGCCACCGCCGCCGCTGAGGCGATGGCCATGGCCCGGTCGGTGGCCAAGCGGCCCCAGGCCCATCGTTTTTTGGTGGATCGGACCGTGTTCCCCCAAACCCTGGCGGTGCTCCAGACCCGCGCCAAGCCCCTGGGGATTGCCCTGGAGTTGATCGATGCCCAGGAGCTGGCGGCCTCGGGGACTGCCGTCAACGCCCTGGCGGGGGATGTTTTTGGGCTGTTGCTGCAGCTGCCTGGGGCGGGGGGCGGTTTGTGGGATCCCTCATCGCTCCTGGCTGCGGCGCGGGCAGCTGGGGTGATCACAGCTGTGGCGATCGATCCATTGGCCCAGGTGTTGCTCCAGCCGGTCGGGGAGCTGGGGGCGGATATCGCTGTGGGCAGTGCCCAGCGCTTTGGGGTGCCCATGGGTTTTGGGGGCCCCCACGCGGCGTTCTTTGCCACCACCGAGGCCTTTAAGCGCCAGATTCCCGGCCGCCTGGTGGGTCAGTCCCTCGATGCGGAGGGTCAGGGCGCCCTGCGCTTGGCCCTTCAGACCCGCGAGCAGCACATCCGCCGCGACAAGGCCACCAGCAACATTTGTACGGCCCAGGTGCTCCTGGCTGTGATGGCCGGTTTCTATGCGGTGCACCACGGCCCCGATGGTTTGACCGCCATTGCCCAGCGGTTGGTAGCCCTGCGCTGTGCCTTGGCCGCGGGCCTGGGGGCTTTGGGCCTGGCAGTGCAGCCAGGACCTGGTTTTGACACCCTCTGCCTGCCTGCGGTCCATCCCAATGAAGTCGTGGCCAGGGCCTTGGCCGGTGGTTTCAATCTTCGGCCAGGGGGCGCGGCCGTGGGCATTAGCCTCGATGAGCTGAGTTCCCTTGAGGAGTTGCAAGCCTTGTTGGGGGCCTTGGCTGGTGGTCCCGACCAGGCCGCCCAGGCCCAAGCAGCCTGCATGGAGGCCTGGCATCAGGGGAGCCTTGAAGAGGCTTGGTCAGAGCTGCCGCTGCGTCAGGGGCCATGGCTGGGCCAGGCCGTGTTTCACAACTACCGCAGTGAAAGCGAGCTTCTGCGCTACATCCAACGGCTGGTCAGCAAGGATCTCTCCTTGGTGCACGGCATGATCCCGCTGGGCAGCTGCACGATGAAGCTGAACGCGGCGGCTGAACTGGCGCCCGTGAGTTGGCCTGCGTTTGGCCAGTTGCATCCCTTTGCCCCCTCGGGCCAGGCGGCCGGCTATCGGCAGTTGGCGGCTGATTTGGAGGGTTGGCTTGCTGCGATCACCGGCTTTGCAGCCGTGTCGCTCCAGCCCAATGCCGGATCCCAAGGCGAATACGCCGGGCTTTTGGCGATTCGGGCCTGGCATCACAGCCGCAATCAGGCTCACCGTCGGGTGTGCCTGATCCCCACCAGTGCCCATGGCACCAACCCCGCCAGTGCAGTGATGGCGGGCATGCAGGTCGTGCCGGTTGCCTGTGATGGAAACGGCAACATTGATTGGGCTGATCTGGAAGCCCAGGCCCAGGCCCATGCTGAGCATTTGGCGGCCTTGATGGTCACCTATCCCTCCACCCACGGGGTGTTTGAGGCCGGAATCACCAGAATTTGCGCCCTGGTGCATAGCCATGGCGGCCAGGTGTATCTCGATGGGGCCAACCTCAATGCCCAGGTGGGCTTGTGCAAGCCGGGTTTGTATGGCGCCGATGTCTGCCACCTCAACCTGCACAAGACCTTTTGCATTCCCCATGGCGGTGGCGGTCCGGGGGTGGGACCGATCGCGGTGGCTGAGCACCTGGTGCCCTTCTTGCCGGGATCGGTTGGTGATCCCCTCGGAGATGGGGCGGGTCAGGTGTCGGCGGCCCCCTTGGGCAGCGCCAGCATCTTGCCGATCAGTTGGATGTACATCCGCATGATGGGCGGCAGGGGCTTGCGCACGGCCAGCCAGGTGGCCTTGCTGGCGGCCAACGTGATTGCCGAGCGCCTCGATCCCCATTTCCCGGTCCTGTTTCGCGGGGCCCATGGCCGGGTGGCCCACGAGTGCATCCTTGATTTGCGGCCGTTGAAGCGGGCCGTGGGCCTGGAGGTTGACGACCTGGCCAAACGGCTGATGGATTTTGGTTTCCATGCCCCCACCGTCAGTTGGCCGGTGGCCGGCACGGTGATGGTCGAGCCCACCGAGAGTGAGTCGTTGGCGGAGATTGATCGCTTTTGTGCAGCGATGGTGGCGATTCGGGCCGAGGCTGCCGCGATCGAGGCTGGGGAGCTGGATCCCATCAACAACCCGCTGAAGCGAGCTCCCCACACCCTGACTGCGGTGACGGCCGATGGTTGGGATCGGCCTTATAGCCGCAGCCAGGCCGCATTCCCGGCCGGTGATGGCCAGAGAAGCAACAAGTTTTGGCCCGCAGTTGCCCGCATTGACAATGCTTACGGCGATCGCAATTTGGTGTGCACGTGTCCCTCAGTTGAGGAACTGGCCCAGCAAACCCTTGCGCCGACTGCCAATTAGGCGGTTTTTGACGCAGAATGGGATTAGCTTGAAATAAGTGAAGTCCAGCATTTTGCTTTGGACCTTGCTTTTTAATCCAAGTTGCTTCAACGGCGTTCAGGGGCTATTGCTCTTGGCACCATTCCAGCAACTTCGCCATTCATCGTTTGGGGATCATGAACGGCACCAACAACGGCTCTGGCAGCGAGGGTTCTGCCACTAAAGGGTCTGCCACCAAGGGCTCTGATCAATCCGTCAAGACCAGTGCCGCCATGCGCGCAGAGGGCACCGTTCAGGTCGAAGGTACCAATGTGGTGAGGGTGCCATTCGGTGTCCGCCAATCGCGCCGGGTGAAGCCCCAGCGGCCGGACCATTGGGCCACCTTGGTGCTGCCTTTCCACGCCGGCGGCCAGCCGACTCCCCCACCGCAGGCGGCCTAGGGCTTGGCGCCGTTTAGGTGGCCAGCAGGGCTGGCGGGCAATAGGGAATGAAGTTGGCCTTGCGGGTTTGGCAGATCGGACAGATCCAGGACTCCGGAATGGATTCAAAGGGGGTGCCGGCGGCAATGCCTGAATCAGGATCCCCCTTGGTGGGGTCGTAAATCATCGAGCAAACCTTGCAAATCCAGAGCCCCGGGGTGGCTGTGGCGGCATCGCCAGCGCTGCCTTTGCCCTGGAGGGCCTCAAGGGCGACGCCGTAGCGATCGGCGTGGTGGTGCTCAATCGGAACGAGAAAGCCGAAGTTGCTGGCGGCCTTGCGGAAGACCCCCGCGTGGGCCTTGGACTCGGAGATCTGATCTTGGAATTCGGCGCTGGCCCCGGTGTCGCGGTCGCGCTCGGCCTGGGCGGCAAAGTTCGGATACATCGATGTGTATTCGTAGGTTTCTCCCTCGATCGCCAGCTCCAGACAGCGGGCCAAGACGGCGGCTTTCTCTGCCTCAGAGAGTGCTTCGGGATCGCTGATCACTAATTCGGGGTGCAGCAGGCGGAAGTGGGCAAAGGCGTGCTCTGTTTCCTGGTTGGCCGTGTCTTTGAACAGGCGGGCGAGTTCCTTGTTGCCGAGTTGCTGGGCAACGGCAGCAAAAAACAGATATTTGCGGTTGGCCATGCTTTCCCCGCCAAACGCGGCTTCGAGGTTGGCAGCGGTGCTGGGCTTGGAGAGGTCCATAGCAGGGGCGGGCAGTGTGGAAACTATAGGCCAAGTCGGAGTGGGTATGAGTTAGTAGTTGGCGCCGCTGCGGCGCTGGTGCACGGCGGTGGCGCCGCTGGCATCCAGGACTCCGCCAGCATCCACCTGGGCATAGATCAGCCAGTGGTCGCCGCACTCCATGCGCTGCTTCACCTTGCACTCCAGCCAGGCCAGGCCTTCCGGAAGGATCGGTTGACCCCCTGGGGTCGACGTCAGCTCCAGGCCAGCAAAGCGATCGGCCCCTGGGGCAAAGGGTTGGAGGAATTGCTTCATCGCCCCGGTTTCCCGACCTGCCGCCAGGACGTTGAGGGCGAAGCCATCGCCGATGTGGAGAAGCGCTTCCACGGCCCGGTCTTTGGCCACCGCCACCGTCAGGCCGGGTGGGGCAAAGCTGGCCTGGCTGACCCAGCTGGCCACCATGGCGCCACTGAGGCGCGATTCGGACTCTCCTTTGCAGGTGGTGAGCACGCAAAGGGAGCCCAAGACACGCCCCAGGGCCTGGATGGCGGGATTGCTGCGGCTTTCGCTCAGGCCGCCACCGGCGCTACGGCGCTGTTGTTTGCGCTGCTCTGCCAGCAGGCTGCGGCCCAGGGCGGTGCCCGTTTCTTCAATGGTTTTGAGGCTGGCGGCATCCGGGCTGAACTTCACCTTGATGGGCTCAAACGCAAAGCGGAAGCCGCCATCGCGCAATTTGCTCTCGAGCAGGTCGAGGGCTTCACCGCTCCAGCCAAAGCTGCCAAACACGCCCACCGGCTTGTTGCGATCCCCTTCAGCCAGCAGGGTGCCCAGGGCTGAAACGATTGGTGTGGGGGCATGGCCCCCCAAGGTTGGCGATCCAATCAAGATGGCATCACAGCTGCGAATGGCGTTGAGCAGTTGCTCTGCGCCGCTGAACTCGCAGTTGATGCTCTCCACCCGCACGCCCGTGCGCGAAACCCCCTGGGCCAGGCCATCGGCCATGGCGGCGGTGTTGCCGTAGGCGCTGGCAAACAGCAGGGCCACCGAGAGTTTTGAGCGCTGCTGGCCTTCGCCCCAGCGGCGGTAATCGTTGAGTAAGCTACGCCAGCTGTCGGCGATGGCCGGTCCATGGCCCGGTGCGATGGTGCGGATGTCGAGCTCCTCGAGCCGCTCCACCACCGTTTCCACCTGCCGGGCCATCGACGCCATCAGGCAGTCGTAGAAGTAGCGACGGTCTTCTTCGGTGCTGCTGCGGTTGGCTTCGGCGAAGGCTTCGCTGCAGAGGTGGGCGGAGAAAAACTTGCCGCTCATCAACAGGCCCGTGCTCTCTTCGAAGGCCATCAGGCCCCCAGGCCAGCGCGGGGTAGGGGTGGGCAACAGGGTGATCCTGTGGCCATCGCCCAGCTGGCGGCTCACCTCCTGTTTCACCACATCGAGGGGCGGCAAGGGGGGCAGCGGTGGGTTTTCGGTTTCGCTCGTTTCGCTACCAGGGGGGGCGGGTTTGCGTTGGCCCCAAAGCTCGCCCAGCAGCTTGGCTCCCGTATTGGAGGCCACCAGCATCAGCTCTGGCCAATGGCTGGCGAGTTGGCGCAGCATCGCTACCCGGTTGGGATTGACATGGCCCACCACCACCTTCAGGGCCGCAGTGGCTGGCACCAGTGCCTTGAGCTGATCCAGAAAGGGCGCTGCAAATGATTCCCCGGGGGGAAATAGCAGCACTGGCGGCACGGCCTGGCCCGCCGGCGTGACCCCTTCGCTGAACAAGAAGCTGTTGGCGCTGGTACCTCGCTCCAGGCCGTACTCCAGTTCGAAGCGCAGGCGGTTGGGGCTGAGGCAGCGCAGGCAGATCAGCCCCGGTTCGATTGGCAGCACAACCAGCCGGCGCCCAAGGGCGGCGGCATCGCGGGCTCCGGAAGCGAGAACGGCCATTAGTAGTGGTTGCCTACTTTGCGGTGGTGCACGGCGGTGGACGACTCGGTGTCGGAGACGTTGCCCTGCTCCACCTCGGCATAGATGATCCAGTGGTCGGGGCCCTCCAGCCGCTGAACCACGCGGCAGCCCAGGAAGGCCAGGGCATCCCCAAGAACGGGTCCACCGCTGGCAGCGCCATCGAGGGTGGTCACCCCGGCGAAACGGTCGGCGCCGGGGGGGAAGCGCTTGAGGAAATGGCGCATCAGGTCTTGGTGGTTGTCTTCCCGCAGGATGTTCAGCACGAAGCGATCATCCACTTGCATCAGGGCCTCAATGGCCCTGTCTTTGGCGACGGCCACGGTGATGCCAGGGGGATTGAAACTGGCCTGACTGACCCAGCTGGCCACCATGGCGCTGCTGCGGGTGCCGTCGTTGTCGGTTTGGCGGGCCGTCACCACATACAGCCCCCCAGATAGGCGCCCCAGGGCCCGATCGAGATCGCCATCCAGGGCCTTCATCGCGGCAATGGTTTTGGCCTTGGTCAGCAATTGGCCCAGGTCCGTGCCGGCTTCTTCGCAGCGTTGGTAGTCGCTGCCTCCGGGTACTTCGCGAATGCGGAGCGGTTCAAAGGCTTCTCTCTGGCCCAGGCCGCGCAGTTGGGAGGCCACGGTATCGATCGGTTCGTCATTGCCCCCAAAGGCGTCGTAGCAAGCCACCCATTGCTTGGGCTTGAGGGCGGCGAGCAACGTGCCCACGGACGCTTGCAGTTCGGCATCGGCCTTGGCCGGCCAGGTGGGCACCACCACAGCATCAGCTTCGCCAATTAAGGCGCTGAGTTCCTGGGCATCGGTGGCGCGCAGATCCACCAACTGCACCTGGGCACCGGCCTTATTGATGCCGCGGGCGATGGCCTGGCTGAGGCGATCGCAGAATCCGTATTGGCTTACGTAGCAAACGGCTGCGTAGCTCTCGCCTTTGCTGCGATCACTGCTCCAGGTTCGGTAGTCGTCCACCCACAGGCCCAGGTGATGGCGCAGCAGCGGGCCGTGGCCCACGGCAATGGTGTTGATCTCAGGCAGCCCCTCCATGCGTTTGAGGGCCTGCAGCACGCTGCGGGCGTTCGGACCCATCAAACAGTCGTAATAGAAGCGGTAGTCCGGGGCGATGGCCCCTGGATCGCTATCAAACAGCTCATCGCTGCAGTAATGCAGACCGAAGGCATCACAGGTGTAGAGGATGCCGGTGCCGTGGTCGAAGGAAAAGATGGTGTCGGGCCAGTGGAGATTGGGCGCGCTCAGAAACTCAAAGCGGTGCTCCACGCCGCTATCTGGATTGACGCCCAGCTCCAGGGTGTCGCCGCTTTTCACCGCCCGCGATTGGAACGGCCGGTGCACCAGGTTCTCCAGGAACTGGATGGCGACCTTGGAACCCACGATCTCCATGGCGGGGTTCCGGTCGATCAGATGGCCAATCAACCCCGAGTGGTCGGGTTCGGTGTGGGAAACGATCAGATAATCGATCGCCATCGGGTCGATCTGGCTTTGCAGAAGCGGTAGCCAGGTGCTTTCAAATTTGAGATGGCTGGTGTCGATCAGGGCTGTCTTGGCTCCCCTGATCAAAAAGGCGTTGTAGGTGGTGCCGTTGCGCAGGCCAAATTCGATGTCGAAGCGGCTGCGGTCCCAGTCGAGGGAGCGGATGGTGGTGGTGTCGGCGGCAATCGACTCGCACTGGAGCGAGAGGCGGAGGGCTGCGGCGGCAGGGACTCCCATGGGCGTGGCAGGTGGATTCCATAATCCTGGCACTGATAGCAGGCCGCTGGGGACAAGCCCCTGCAAAGACCGGCTGTCAGGGCCTGGGTGGTTGTTCTTCGACCTCAGATCATGGAGTCAAATTTAAAAACTAAAACGTTATCGTCGAAGTCGCGATCACCGCCACCAAGTTGATCTTCTAGGCCAAACATATTGGTACCCAGTACCCGGAAGTGGCTGATCAAATCGTGATTGGCAGCGGCGAAGGCGAAGAATGTGTTGCCGTTCACCTGGGCAAACGGTGCAATAAAGCTGGTCTCGCGGAGTTCGATGGCTCGTGAGGATGTTTGGTTGTCACCAATGGTCAACCCGGAGAGGCTATCTACACGGTTTTTTGTGAGTAGAGCTGCGACCCTGTAAACGTCAACACTAACTTCTCCAGGCCGCACAATATCGCCATTAGCGTCGTATATGGCGCCGAAGGCATCCAGTGCTTTATAGAAGCCGGTGACGGAGTCGTAGTTGGCTTCACGGCCCATGTGGAGGGTGCCCCGTACGGTTTCACCCGCTGAGAATGATGTGAAATCAAGCACTGCTGCAGTGCCCTGCTCCTGGCCAATCATGGCGCTGAGTCCTTGGTTGCTGTCTTGCAGATTGAGGATGAAATGAACACCGCTTGATGAGGAGAATCGAGCGGAGTATTTGTCGCTCAGGTACCCATTAAGGAAGCGCAAACGAGAATCACCGGAGCTGGTGAGTTGGTCCAGGGTGCCGTCGGAAACTTCAAAGAAGCGAACGTTTTGATTGTTGAGAAGCAGAATCTCTGAGTTGAAAGACGTGCTGCCTGGGAGCACCACATCGCTATTTTCGAGCGTAGAAAATAAGGTTTTTGATTGGCGCTTAATGGTGGCCAGATCAAGCGTATCGGCGCTCGCGACTTGGCTGTCTTCCAGTACCAGATAGCCAATTTGGTTGGCGGTGGATGGACGGACTTCAAGGGAAGCTCTTAAGACGATGCTTGCTGCTGCTGCGGTGTTGGTTGTATCCGTTGCTTTGATGATGCCCTTTGCGGTGATCTGGAGCTCGGGATTCAGATCAGTGGTGCCAAGGGTTGAGGGGTCGACAATGACTCCGTTCGGTACTGGATTTCCATCCTTATCTCCATAGCCGCCATCAATGAGTTTGAGGCTGAGGAAATCAGCTATGCCATCGCCATTGCGATCATAGAAGCGGGCACCACCACCCTCGAGGGGATTGTAGGTGAGGGGGCGAAGTAAGCCTAGTGAATCAATAGAGTGATAGGTAAAACGCTTGGAAATTGTGGGCAGAGTGTTGAGGAAAACATTTAAATCTATGCCGAGGGTAACCGCCGACAATTCCTCCTCAACATCGGCTTCAAAGTCTAAGGATCTCTCGGCCAGGGTGACCTTGGCTTTGACAATATCTTTATCGTAGCTGGAATGTGAGGTATCAACTTCACTTTCAACGGGTTTGAGTTCGGCTGTTTTGTCAATCTTGAATTTACCACCATAAGGATTGAGAGTGAAGGTTTTGACTACTCCTTCTGGGGTCGTAAATGCCATGGTGGAACCATTGGCAGGCTTTACCGGCGCGGCTTGAAAGATCAACTTTGGGCTAAAAGGCGTGATGGCTTTGCCGTCATAGAGGCCTAGCTCCAGATCAAGCAAGGCAAGGTCTTCTGCTTTTAAATTTGTAGGTGTGTTGATGCTGATCGAGGTGCCAGCATTGGCAATCCAATCGGGTCCCTTAAGCACAACAAGGCTGAGCCGATCGCCATCTGGATCTTTAGCGAAGGCCGCTGGGCTGACCAATGCCCTGACGCCGGGAGCAAGAGTGAGCTTCGACGGAGTTCCTGTTGCAGTGAGAATTGGTGCCGCATTGATAACAACCCCAGCTTTCAACAAATCTGCTTTGGCTTGCTGCCAGTTTTCGGAAACCGAGTTACCATCGATAAAGGCCTGATCAATGCCTAGCTCATAATCGGCAATAGACAATTTGCTATTGCCTGTGGCTGGTTCCGAGAAAATAAAGAACTTGTCTTTAGCCTGATCGATCACCGCAGCATTGGGATAGGGGATGCTGGAGCGGGGCCCAGATGCATCGCTGATCAGGCGACCGCCGATCGCCACATCATCGGCTGCAGTTAGAAAAAAGACGTCTGAACCCAGGCCACCGATCAGCAGGTTGCCGCCCTGGCTGTCGGTGTTGAACAGCTCGTCATTGCCGCCGGCTGTATCAACCAGCGATCCCACCCCTGCAAAGATTCGATCAGAGCCTTGGGACCCCAGCACGGTGATGTCGGCCAGTTGCACGCCGGCGCGCGGGGTGCTGGCATAGGACCCCGGATTAAGCCTGATCTGGTTGCCAGCAGCATCGACGGCAATGCCGAGAACCAAATCCAGCTCGCGCCAGGTTGGTTCCCAACTTGTCTGCTGGTTCACACTCAGCTTGAGATCCCGGGTCGCAACGACCGTTTCACTGCTCCATAGGGATGCACCTGTATTGGCATCGAAGCCATCCAACAATTGGTAACTTCCCCGTGCTTGCTCAGGCGTGATCGTGAGATCGAGGAAACCGCGGCGGTTTAGATCGGCATACTTCAGGCCGCTCACATAACCACTGAACAGGCCATCGAGGCCATCCACGGCCGGGTATTTGGCACGGATGTAGGCATCAGCACCGGGCAGGTATTTCTCGAGCCCCGGGGACGTCACACCATTGGTGGCAAATTCCACACCGGCCGCCGTTCCAGCAGGCTTGCTGCCAGCCGATGTCATGGTGTCGAGCACACCGGCCCAGGCGTTGTGGGTATCGCCGGCCAGGCTGATCAGGCGTTTGCCCTGGGCAAGGGCGGTTTGCAGGATGGTTTCCCGTTCAACGCCGTAGCCATCCCAAGCGTCAAGGTTGTAGGGGATCTTGCCGGCTTCTGCGAACAGGGCCTGCTCGGCAGCAGACAGCGCTGCAAAGGCAGTACCGGTGGCTAATTTTTGCAGTGGAGCGGCGTATTTGTCGAGCAGGCTTGGATCGCCGGCGTTCAACAACAGTTCTGTGGGCACCGCCATCGACTGCATCAACACCCCCTGACCCAACACCTGCCAAGCGGCGTTGGATTTTGCCATCTGGTTTTGCAGCCAAGCCAGCTGGGTGTCGCCGATCAGATCGCGGCTGGGATCACCCCAGGCTTTCTGCACGGTGGAGAGCACCAGCTCCTGCGTCACAGCCGGTACCAGGGCAGCCGCGAAGGCCGGGATCGCTTGCTGGGTTGCAGGAGGGGTGAGTCCAAACTTGCCGGCGTAGGCAAGGAGCTCGGTGGGGTTCGTAAGAATCGCTCCAATGCGGGCCTGTACGGCTGCCGCGTCTGGGTATTCCAGTTGCTCATCCCTGGCCGTTAGCCGGGTTTCGAGCACATGCAGGGACAGAACCTCACCGAAGTTGAAGGAGCGGTAGCCCTGGGTGAGGGGTGTGGTGGCATCGCCTTTGTCGAGGCCTTGACGCAGCAGTGGTTCGCGGATCGGCAGCCACTCGTAGTAGGCCTTGAGGGCCGCATCACGGCGGGCGATCCAGTCGCCCTCAGTGGCGCTCTGGTGATTTTCGGCGCCACCACTCCAGCTGTCATTGGCGGTTTCGTGGTCGTCCCAGATGGCAATCAGGGGCGCTGCGGCGCGCAGGGCCTGCAGGTTTTGATCGGTGTGATATTGGGCGTAACGCTGGCGGTAGTCGTCGAGGCTGACGATCTCTCTGTTCGGCGAGAAGCCCCGATCCGTCGCTGCGCCCTCAGCGGCTCCGTAACCTCCGGGGCCGTATTCATAGATGTAGTCGCCCAGGTGCACCAGGGCGTCGTAGGGATTGACGGCGTTGATGGCAGCGGCGCGGCCGTAGGCCGCAAAGGTGTCGGCGGCAGGGAAGTTGGCGCAGGAGAACACGGCCAGGCGCACCGCGTCGCTATCCACCGGCAGGGTCTTGGTCTGCCCCACCATTGAGGCCTCATCCCCAACGCGGAAGCGGTAGTAGTAGGTGGTGTCTGCGCTGAGGCCATCGGCCACGACCTTGACTGTCCAATCGCGGGCGGCACTGGTGCTGAATGTGCCGCTATCGACGATCGAAGCGGGCTCAAAGCCAGCGCTGCGCGAGGCCTGCCAAGTTCCATCAATTTTGCCGTTTAGTCCCTGGAGCGGTGTAACCCGGGTCCAGAGGATGACCGAATCGGGGTAGGGATCACCCGAAGCCACGCCATGGTTGAAGGTGATGGATGGTGATGGCATGGTTCGGGTGACGTTCGCTTCGTTGTTGTGTGCGTGTTGCAGTAAGGCTGAGCTGATGATTAATAGCGGATCGAACTATGTCGGCCCCTATAAATCAAAAATTCTTAGAAAATGAACCTGACCTCCAAGCATGTTGAAGATCAGGCTCAAGGAATCAGGGGAACAAATCAGGCCAGCAAACCAGCGAAATTGCCCTGGTTGTTGAGGCTGGCGGCGCTCACGTTGGTGAAGTGGCCCACAGCTGTACCAGCAACGCTCAAGAGGGTGTCGGCACCCACCTGGGTGAAGCTGAGGGCGCTGAAAGAAACGCCCTGCAGGCCCACCTTGTCTTCACCGGCGGTGAAGTCCATCACGAACTGCTTGGAAGCAGGCTTATCACCAGGTGCGCTTATCAGCCAGAACTGGTCGGAACCAGCGCCACCATTGAGGTAGTTGGTACCGGCACCTTCGTTAATGATGAAGGAGTCATTGCCGTCGCCACCAAGGGCCCGGTTACCGCTGGTACCAATGACGATGTCGTCGTCGCCGGCGTTGCCGCTAAGACGGTTGCCATCGCCGGCGGTGGCCCAGATCTCGTCGTCGCCGCTGCCGCCGGTGATGACATCCCGCGTACCGGCGTAAATGACGTCGGCGCCGGAACCGGTGAAGATCCTGTTTGCAGAACCAGCAAGGATTTCAATGTCTACGCTGTCGTTACCAGCACCTGTGAAGAGGACATCGCCTTTGCCGTTAAAGCCCTGCAGTTTGATCGACTCAGAAGTGAAACTGTCATCGGCTCCGCTTGTACCCAGCTTGACATCAATCACCTCATCGGTGGCCAATGCTGTGTTCTGCAGGCGCAGGTCCTGGGAGGCGTTCGTTTCGGGCTGGTTGTAGGCCTGGGCCTGGGTGCCGTGATTCGCCTTGAGGTACTCGGCCAGGGCATCCTGTTCGGTGCCATCGCCACTGAATTTCGCTGTACCGGTGAGCGGTGCGGTGGCATTGAAGAGATCCACACGCTGCTCAGAAGCATCCTTGGCGAACGGATAGCTGTCGCCACCGGCAGCCAGGAAGTTGAGCGTCACCATCCGGAACGTGCGGGTTGCATCACCCACCAGGGCGCCGGCCCGAACCACCACATCCAGGTCATTGCCCTGGCTGTCCTGAATGGCGAGATTCACGATGCGGCTGCCAGCAGCCCTGGTGAGATCGAAGCTGAAGGCCAGGCCGCTCACCTGGGGGAAGCGTCCCTGGTTGGGGTACAGGGCAATGCCGTGCTCGAGCAACTCCTTGAGCTTGCTGGCGCTCACGGTCACCAGGGAGAGGCTGTTGTTGAACCGCAGGGAGTTCTCGATATCGAGGGTGGAGACACCGCCCTCAGACTTATTGGCTGAGGGATTGGCGAAGGTGGTTTCCTTGGCCCCACTCACCACATCGACCGATCCGATCTGGGAGCGAATACCGCCACCGTTCTTCAGGGAGATCACAACCGAGGGGTCGATGCCCTTCGCGTAGAAGAGGTTGGCGTCAGCCGTGAGATTACCGAGGTTGGTTTCTTCAGAGCGCACGAAGGCCCGCTCACCCTCGAGGTAGACGTTGGAGAAGCCCCAGACCTGGCTGTCCTTGCTGCTGATCACCGCCTGAACCGCATCCGTGAGATCTTGCACGTTTTCAGCCTTGGTGCCCTCGGCGAAAGCCGTGGTTGCCAGTTGGGCTTCGGTGACGTTCCAGGCCTTGGCCACATTGGCGGCGGTGGCGGCATAGGCCCCACTCACCAGGGGATCAACGCTTCCAGGGATGATGCGGCCCTGGGCATCGAAATCCACCACCAGGCGGCCCAGGTAGGTGTATTCGTTGTCGGTGTTGACAATCAGGGTTGTGCCGCCATCGGCCCCTTGGGTGACGATGGGATAGGTGTCGGCGAAGTTGGCGTCATGGCCCGGGAAGGCGACGGCCTGATCGTTGCTGTCGCCCAGGCGGGTGTTGGAGCCGGCCGCCAAGATGATGTCGACGCCGCGCAGCAGCGGAGCCAGGGCCTTCTCATTGCTGATCTGCTGCAGGTGGGACATCAGGATCACCTTGTTCACCCCCTGGGAGATGAGGTCGTCGATCACCGGCTGCAGCTGGCTGGCCAGCAAGGCCATGTCGTCGCGCTCGGAGCCGTCGCCGTTGAAACCCTTCACTTCCACCCCACCAGTGGAGCTGATCTTCTCGATGATCTGGGTGGTGGCAGCCACCAGTCCGATTTTCTCGCCGTTTTTGGTGACCACGGCCGAGGGCACGATCTTGCCTTTCTGGGCAGAGGCTTCCTCAAGACCCGGCGTGCTGGTGGTATTGCTGAAACGGCTACTCAGATCAGCATCGCCGCTGAAATCGAGGTTGGCCGACATGTAGGGGAATTGGGCACCCACCCAACCGGAGGCTGGGGTGAAGCTGTCCCGGAAGATCCGCGAGCCCAGGTCAAACTCGTGGTTGCCGATGGTGGAGGCTTCCACACCGATCAGGTTGTGGATGGCGATGTCCACCGCACCGATCGGATGGTTAGTGCTTGCAGCCATGCTGATGGTGGAGCCGGTTACGGCGTTCAGCTCATCGCGCACGCTGATATCGGTGCCGCCGTTGAGGAAGGGGCCTGGGAGGAAGTTGTCGCCACCGGCCAGGATCAGGGTATTGGCATAGGTGTTGTCAAAACCATCAACAAGAGCAGCCAGGTAGGGCGCCGTCTGGGAGGCCAGCAGGCCGGCTTCACCATCGGAGAGGTGCAGAAGCTGCAGGCGATAGGGGATCGGGAAGTCCACCACCGAAACCGCATCGTTGCCCTCACTGGAGGCAATCACGCTGCGGGCGGCGTTGGTGGCGCTGGTGAGGAAGGTGATCCCCTCCACCCGCTGGGCACCAGGGAAGATCACCGGATCCACGGCCACCGGGGCATAGGGATTGGAGACATCGAAGATCGCCGCCATGCTGGTGGTGGTGCGCTCCAGGGCCACGAAGGCATAGGTGCTGCCGTTGATGGTGAACACCTCCACCATTTCGGGTTCGACACCCTTGGCATCTTCACGATCGTTGAGCGGATAGAGGCCGCGGGCATTGGCAAGCTCCTCGAGGGCAACTCCCGAATCCCAGGCAACATTTCCTTTGGAATCGAAGATTCTCAGCGAGCGGGAACCAGTCACATAGGCCTGGTCGATGATGCCGTCTCCGTCGAGATCGCCGGTGTTGGTGAGGATGCTGAGCCTTTGGGCATTTGTAGCAACCAGGCCGGCTTTCTGTTCAGTAGTAGCGCTAGATGCCTTGGTGAGAAGGGCGGAAACGCGGTCAGTTTCGTCGGGGTTGAGCCAGTCATTGCGGTCATCGCCCTCACCAGCAGCAAGGATGAAGTTCTCGCCCTTGTAGATGATGGTGGCTAGGCCATCCGGCATCACCAGGCCGTAAACATCATGATTTGTGGCTGGGGTATACCCTCCGTTGGCGTTGTCCTCGGTATCGAGGGCAGGGTTGCTGAAGGTCACCACCGTGAAGGCGTTGCCGTTAGCTCCTTCGGTGCCGAAGTCGTTGTCGTAGTTGATGACGATTGAGCCGTCGTCACGCAGGGTGAGGCCTTCGGGTTTGTCGTAGCTGAGGGTGCCACCCACCGACGGCAGGTTGAACAGCTCCACCTTGTTGACGAGCTTGATGCCGGCGGCTGCCAGGCGGTCGGCGCTGGAGGCGGAATAGACGCCATTCACCAAGGTGAGGCTGTTGTCGAGCAGCTCGGGGCTGGCCACGCCGACGGCGTCAGCCCAAGTGGCTGTTCCTGCCGGTGAAGCCTTGGCAGTAGCCATGACGCTGAGCTCGCCCAACTCCACCTGGCTGGTGGGTGATGCGACGGATTTGTGGATCTGATCGGCGATCAGGAAGTAGCTGTACTTGGTGGTGTCGTAACCGCTGACGCCAGTGAGGTAGCTACTGATATCAAC
>CALSBG010000003.1:0-154311 GCA_943373125.1 Synechococcus sp. UW140 | reverse complement strand
ATCTCAGCAATCACCCGGAAGGCGCCAACGGCCGCATTGAACTGCTCGGCCTCCATCGCCCGGCGGGCGCATTCGTTGAGGGCAAAGATCTGCTCGGCCTGGTGGCGGCGCCGGTCGGTGAGCAGCTCCTGCACCATCCGCTGACGCGCTAGGGCCAGGTATTTGCTGATCGTCTTGATGTTGGTGATTCCCCAGTTTTGGGCTGCTTTTTCCCTGATCACAGCCAAAGGCAGCCGCTGGGCGATCCACAGCTGGGCCTCAGCGATGCGCGTCTCCACCTCCATATGGCTGGCTCGGGGTTGATGGCTCTGGCTGCGGCGACCCCTGGGCTCCAGGCGCTGGGCAAAGGCCTGACTTCGCCCCACCCTGCATTCCCAGAACAGACTTTGGCTCTCGTGCACCCCCATGGAGGTGGCATCCCCCAAGGGCCAAGGGAAAGCGTGGTCGCCGCTGCGCGGCAGCCCCTGCTCATAGAGGGAATGGCCCCATTCATGGGCCGTGGCCAACAGGGCCGAGAGGGGTTGGCTGGCAACCACCCGGGTGGTGATGCGGAAATCGGCCGGCCCCAGGGTGCAGGAAAAGGGATGGGCGAGAGGGCTGTTTGACAGCGATTGGGATCAAAACCCCAGCCGTTCAACAGCCCTTGGCACAGCTTCTTCTGACTGCTCTCTGGCAGATCCCACAGGGCCAACGGCTGCCTACTCGCTGCGGATCGGGCCCGCTCGATCAGGGCCGGAAGTTCATGGCGCAAGGGAGCAAACAGGGCATCCAGCCGCACCTTGCTGATGTCGGGCTCAAAGGGTTGGGCCAGGGTTTCCCAGCAACTTCGGGGCTCAGCCAACTGGCGGGCCTGCTCCTGGCGCAGCAACTGGAGATTGCGACCCATGGGGCCTGGGGCGCCATCCCATTGCGCTTCTGCGGCGGCGAGCAAGGCCAGCTGCAGGGGCGCCTGGTGGGAATCAGCCATCAACCCAGTTCATGCCACCCAATGCAAGGTCATGGGCACGGCGCCTTCAAGGCTGGCCTTCACGGGACAACTCTCGGCACTGCGGCGCAGCAAGGCCACCTGTTGGGGCTCCAGGGCCTGGGGCAAGCTGATCCAAGCCTCAAGCAGGGCGATTTTGCGCACCGCACCAGAGGTCATCGTCTTTTCGACGCGCACCTCGGCCCCCTCCAAGGCCAGGCCGTGGCGCTCAGCCACGATCCCCATCACCGTGAGGATGCAGTTCGCCAAGGCCGTAGCAATGAGATCGGTGGGCGAAAACCGTTCGCCTTTGCCGTTGTTGTCGATGGGGGCATCGGTGTCGAGTTCGGAGCCCGATGGGCCATGCACCGCAAGGCAGCGCAACTGGCCTTGGTAGCGGCATTGAATGCTGGTCATGGGTGCGTTCCAGCGCGGGTAGGTTTTCGTTACCACTTTGGCCGAACCGACCGTGCATCCTGTGGACCTGGTTTCCACCGCACCGGTGGAGGCGCTGGCCTGGGCGATCCACCTCTCAGTGGCGCCAGTCTTTTTGCTGGCGGGGATCAGCGGCTTGTCGAATGTGCTGACCAACCGCGTTAATGGAAGGATTGATCGGGCACGACGGCTGCAGGCAGGGGCTTCACAAAGCAGCAATTGGGATTGCCTGTTGGAGCTGCAGATTCAAAAGAACAGCACCATGGCTTGCCTGATGGTCGCCGTTGTGCTGTTTTTAGGCGAAGCCCAACTGGCAACCGGTCAATTGCGCAGGCATTTCAAAGTTCCTCTTCAGGGATCCTCGAACTATTTCTTGCTGCAATAGCCCCCACCCACGTTCATCCAACCGGAGGGACAGGCGTTGCCATTGGTGGGCTGAAGGGTGTAGTAGGCCAGGCCCAGGGTGCTGCACCTGCCATTGAGGGTGTCGACGTAGCCGAGGGGACAGATGGTGCCAAGCTTTGGCACCACCCGCTGGGCCTGGGCAGGGCCTTCCATCAAGACGACCGTGGCCGCAAGCATCAGGCAGGAGATCAGGGAACGCATGGCAGTTCTTCAACCCCAGGAATCATCCCAAAAATGTTAAGCGGCTTCACGGTCGTCGTTGCCTTAGAGGGCCAATGGCGCCTCCACGACCAACCCGTGCTGCATCAAGCCCTGGCCCTGGTGCGGCGTCACCAGGGCGGGCGCTTGGTGCTGCTCGCAACTCGAGCGGAGGGCCAGCGCCTCAGGGGACCCCACCAACGCAAACTCGACCACGACGCCTTACGCGCCTTGCACGCCCGCACTGAAGCCCTGGGGATCCCCCTGCTTTGCCTGCCCGGGCTC
Organism: Synechococcus sp. UW140; assembly: GCA_943373125.1. Lineage (GTDB taxonomy): Bacteria > Cyanobacteriota > Cyanobacteriia > PCC-6307 > Cyanobiaceae > Cyanobium_A. The sequence goes on along the minus strand of CALSBG010000003.1, from coordinate 152,024 downwards.
CCAACAGCATCTGCCCTAAAGGTCTTGGCTCCCCAGCTGCTGCCGGATGCCGTTCTCTATGGCGAGCAAAGCCGACTGTTTGCCGACTGGCCCGCGAGCAAAGCAACGTTTCCCAGGGTCTTTGGCGAATTCAGGCGAAAAATTCAAGGCGTACCCGAACCCCCTCTGCCTGAGCCGGAGATCTCTGACCTGGCGAACGGACTGGAACCTTGGTCGGCGGGGGACCTGGAAAACGTGCGGCACCTATTGATGGGCCCACCGCCGCCGCCCCCGGACCCTGATCGGGGCTCTAATCATTGCGATCCGCGCAGTGCCTTTCCCTTTCGCGGCGATGAAGCCAGCGCTTTAGCCAGGCTGCAGCACTACGTGTTTGATACCGAAGGCCTGAAGAACTACAAGGCGAGCCGAAACCAGTTGATTGGTAGCGAGTTTTCCTCGAAATTTTCCCCCTTTCTCGCCAACGGCAGCTTGTCGGTGCGGCGCATCTGGCACGCCCTGGAGGCCTACCAGACGATCTTTGGGCCCAGCGAAGGCTGCGACTGGATGCGGCAGGAACTGCTCTGGCGGGAATTTTTTTTGTGGTCGGAGCAAGCCCATGGCGAGGCCTTCCACAGCGAATCCGGCATCCAAGGCCGCCTGCCCCATGCAATCGCCGATCGGGAGCTGTTCCGGCGCTGGAGTCGGGCCGAATGCGGCCATGAATTCATTGATGCCCAAATGCGCGAACTCAATGCCACGGGCTACCTCTCCAACCGCGGCAGGCAGTGGGTGGCTTCCCATTTCGTGAACAGCCTGCAGTTGCCGTGGACCTGGGGGGCCCGTTATTTCGAGTGGATGTTGATCGATGCCGATCCAGCCCTCAATACGGGGAATTGGGCCTATTTGGCTGGGGTGGGCTCAGACCCCCGAAGCTTTGGGGGTTCGCCGAGGCGCTTTGATCTTGAGGGGCAGGCCAAGCGCTATGACCCCCATGGAAGCCACAGGCAGCTATGGCGCTAACCGTGATCCTCGGCAACCAGCTCTACCGCCAATGGCTGGGGGGGCCCGGGCTCCAACTTGGCCCCCAGGACACCGTGGTCATGGTGGAAGACCTCGGCATCGCCTCGGCCTACCGCTATCACAAGTTGCGCTTGCTCCACACCTTCGTGGCCATGCGCAGCTTCTGCGATGCCCTGGTAGAGCAAGGAATTCGGGTGCGCTATTTCAAGCTGCCCGAGTCTGAGCAGCTGACCTTCCTGCAAAGGCTGGACTCAGAGCTGGACATTCAGCAGTCCTCAGAACTGCGGGTGGCGGAGATTGCCGATCCGGGCTTTCAACACAAGCTCGCGGAATTTTGTCTGGCCTCTGGGGTGCGGCTGACGGTGCTGCCATCACCAGATTTTTTGGAAAGCGCCGCAGAGAGTCGGCTGTGGTTTGAGGGCAAGCGACGGCCCTTCATGAAAACCTTCTACGAGCGGCAGCGCAAGCGCCTGGGGCTGCTCCTGGAAGCCGATGGCAGCCCAACCGGCGGTCAGTGGAGCTTTGATGCCGACAACCGCAGGCGGCTGCCAAAGGGTTACACCGAGCCTGCCCTGCCTTTCGTTCGCCCCAGCCGCCATGACGGGGTGGTTCGAGACTTGGTGGAGCGCTATTTTCCAGACAATCCGGGCGAACTTGGCCCGCTCTTTATTCCCTACGACCACACCGGTGCGGACAGCTGGCTGGCGTGCTTTCTGCAGGAACGCTTTGCTGATTTTGGCCCCTATGAAGATGCCATAAGTGGGCACTTTGACAGCCTCAACCACTCCCTGCTCTCGCCGCTGCTCAACATCGGCCTACTCAATCCTGCCGCCGTCATTCATGCTGCGATCGATCAAGCGGCAGGCGACCACAGCCTGTCCCTATTCCCCACCCCAAAGTCCGTTCCCCTGGCATCGCTGGAAGGCTTTGTCCGCCAAGTGATTGGTTGGCGAGAGTTTGTGCGAGGCATTCATCTGATCCATGGGGAACGCCAAGCCCAAGGCAACTTTTGGGACCATCACCGCAGCCTCGCCGCCTGCTGGCAAGAGGGCTCAACGGGCCTACCGCCCCTAGACCAAGCCATCAGGCGGGCGAATCGCTTGGCTTATAACCATCATATTGAGCGCTTGATGGTGATCAGCAACGTGATGTTGCTGTGTGAAGTTCAGCCTCGGGAGGTTTACCAATGGTTCATGGAGCGCTACCTCGATTCCTACGATTGGGTAATGGGCCCCAATGTCTATGGAATGGGTCAGATGAGCGATGGTGGAATTTTTGCAACCAAGCCCTATATCTGCGGATCAAATTATATTCTCAAGATGGGCGACTTTCGCCGAGGCCCCTGGTGCGAGATCTGGGATGGGTTGTACTGGCGGTTTATTGATCACCATCGCCCGTTCTTTCAAGCCAATCCACGGCTAGCGATGATGGTGCGCCTACTGGATCGAATGGATGCCGCGAAGCAGCGGCGACTCTTCAACCTAGCCGAGCAGTTCATTGCCGAAACGACAACATTACCCATCAATAACTAGACGGAGCTATTCAGCGAAACCACGCAACAAAACCAATCAGCAAAACAATTTGACGTATCAGGCTTAACCCCCATTTGACACGCAGGATTCAGCGAAATTCGGGTCGCTTGTGCTGGTCAAAGCTGCGCTGGAGGGCCTCGCCAATCGTCAGGCCCACTGGCAGTTCGCCCCCGAAGGAAGTGCCCAGCACCCGCCGGTAAAGCTTGGTCTCTACGAGCCGAATGGTGGACTCAGGCAAGGGAATGTAGTTGGCTTTAGCAACGAGAGAGGGGGAATTCCTAACCAAGAAAGTGGTGAAATTACGAACATCTGGACTTTGACCGAAAGCCTGGTCGTTTAGATAGACAAATAGGACCCTCGAGAGGGGCTGATAGTTTCCCTGCAACACCGATTGAACGGAGGGCTGCACGGCTTTGGCCTTGGGATTGACAACTGCCAAAGCCTTGAGCTTCCCAGCATTGCTGCGGAACCAGCCATAGCCGAGATAGCCAAGCGCCTGGGGATCCTTGGCAACACAGTTGACCACAACATTGTCATCCTCGCTGGCGGTATAATCCCGGCGGGAGTTGTCTTCATCGCCATTAATCGCTTTGTTGAAGTAGTCAAAGGTACCTGAATCGGCCCCCGGTCCACACAACTTGATCGGCCGCTTGGGCCAGGCAGGATTCACCTGGTTCCAGTTGTTGATGCGCCCCTGGGCGTTGCGGTTCCAGAGCAGGGAGAGCTGCTGGGGGCTGATGGTGTTTGCCCAGGTGTTGCCAGGATGAACCACCACCGAAAGCGCATCAAAGGCCAGGGGGACTTCAATGAAGCGAATACCTTTGTCGGCACAGGCCTTCAGTTCCTTGGTATTGATCGGCCTTGACGCATTGCTGATCTCGACCCGGCCGCTACAGAGATCCCGAAAACCCGCAGAGCTACCCGTTTCCTTAAGGCTGACGCTGACGCCCTTGCCTGGTGCAGTCTGGCGAAAAGCACGGATAGCGGCCTGCAGGATCGGGTACACGGTGCTGGAGCCACTGATCCGGATCGGCCGGAGAACAGCCTGCTGCTGGGCAACAGAGGCCCCGGTTGCAAAGGGGGCGACAAGCGCGGCAGCCAAAGCGAGGCTGAGCCTGAAGGGGGGAAGCATGCTGGCCATATCCGACAGCACGACTCTGAGCCATCAACGGATTTTGATGGGTTAAGAACTGGTTATTGGCTGCGGCTCGTCTCGGACGGAGCCGGCATAAACGCCATTGACCACAGGGCTTTGCCGAGGTCGAGTAAAAATCACGAAAGAAACAAAGCTCAACACAATATTGAAGACAGCAATCAACTCGGCAAATAGCAGGGCGCGCCAACACAACCACTGCAACTCCTCCAGCTAGGATCCCCTAAAAAAGCCTCCAGCGAGGCGTCTTGATGTCAGTCAAGACACAGGGGTGCGGCAAGCCCCCTAGATCGGCTAGGCAGTGACGGGCCGTTCTTCTATTTGAAGCTACCGAATAGCCCCGAGCCCCATCCAAATACAAACTGGCAATGGTCAGATTGTATAACCCTGCAAAAATAGTGACTAAAAAGAGCTAGATGAACCTCGGCATCGTCTCAGCACAAAGAACCAAAAAAGCCATGGAGATCGATCGTTCTGCACCTTTTGTCAGCGGAGCCATAATTGGTTTAAGTGCATGGTTTCGCTTGTCTGACCCAAAGACTCCCGCCACGTCGTTTCGCTTCCGCTGATCTGCGCGACGGTCTCCTCGTCTGTTAGACCAAGCTGCTGCCAACTAAATAGCGCACCTAATGCAAGCCGCACAGGTTTTGCAGGAGCGCCCGACTTGGGGTTGAACTGGGGTGCCTACGGGCTTCAAGCTCTTCCCAAGGCATGGGCGATGCGAAGGGTACCCAGCCATCGTCAATGGCCATGCTCGGGGCCAGTTTAACGCCTTCCAATCGCTGAGACCAGTTGCACTGCAGCAGATCTGGCTTTTCTAGAGTCCTTATATAATCAAGCACTAGTCTTGCCTAATTCGCAAACGGAGCTGACGCGTGACTGGCCTTTGCCTACGCCTGGGTGATTGAAAAAACTTTTTATGAATCCTGGCCAGTTTGTTACGGTGGCGACGCATAGGAGGGTCCATTGGGGAAGTCAGTAGGATCTGACGAATGGGGCAATTTTGGCAGACCAATGCGAGCGTTTCATTGATTGTTAGGCCTCGCTCAAGAACCCCTAGGTGGGCAACACAGTAACGGCTAATTGGCTGACCGGCAGCTTGCACGGCCATTTCAGCCAGGGATGGATCATGGGTAGTCATGACTATCTACCAAACTCCTGATTTCAGCTTAGGAGAGTCCAGGCACAAGCCGGGGGAAAGCGGCAACACCCTTGAAGCCTAACAACCAGGCAGGATACGGAGATGGCCATGATGTCAACTCTGAATCAAGATCAAACAATTCTAAGTCGGGAACAAAACAATGATCTCGAAAGCCGTCGGTAAATGTCAATAAACCAATCCTGGCCCCGTCCCATGGGCTCAACGGATCGAAGCCATGCAGCACAACTAACCCCACGGGCATCAAAATTGGATGCCAGCGGAACGTCCATGGATCACTCACCTGCGTGCCGCCCACCGCTTGCCGCAACCTTGGCCTCCACCGCTTTGATTGCTCTCACATGGGCCTGCGGTACGACAACCACAGGCATCGATGAACGCTGCGCCGACCTTGCAGCCACGGGCTACACCGAGGTGAAGCAAATGCAGGAGCTGCTTCGGCTCACCAAGCAACCCAGCACCGGCAGCGCCGCCAGCATCCGACGGCGCACGATGGCCTTGTGCGTTAAAGAGGCCGGTTGATCCACAATGCAGTGATGGTGAGTCGACAAATCCTGAGTCTTTTTGCCTGCTGCTGCTGCTTGGCTTGGCCATGGGGCAATCCTGCGGCAGCGCAACAAACCCTCCCGGCCCAGCTGCTCAATGGGAATGGGGATGGGAACGCCAAGGCAAACGCCAGTGGGATTGGGAACGCCAGTGGAAATGGACTGGATATCACCATCGACGACCTCGCCGGACCCAATGGGCCTGGGCCTGCCAAATCCAAAGGCAACCACTGGAAGGTGGAGCCGGGCTATGGCTGGTGGGGACCTGGCTATGGGTATGGCTTTGACGATGGATTCCTGTACTAACAACTGCCTAGGTGGACAAGCTGTTTGGCCCGTCAGCCCTGGAATCCACCCAAGCCTGGTTGCAGCCAGCCGGGGGATCAGTCAAAATTGATGCCCCTGGGCTTCCACCATGTTTCAGCAACGTTTACGGATTGGCGTTCAAGCGCGTCCCTTAGCCCTCCTGGCAGCCGCAGGCTGCACCCTGGGTCTGATCATCCCGGGCGCTAGGGCCCAGAACATGGAAGATGACCTCATCAATCACTACTGCACCCAGGCGATGACTTCCGACTTCGCCAAAGCTGGGAAAACACCGCCAGCCGGGATGATTCCATTCACGTGCAATTGCGTGATTCAACAGGTCAATGCCCGGGCCTCCATTGCCCAGGCAAAAGCCATTTGCCAGGCCCAGGCCACCGCCCGGTTCCCAACGCCCTAAGGGCCTCTGCATGCCAGCCCCCCAACCCCAAAGCCGTTTGGGCTTCTGAAGCCAACCCTGGTCCTCGGCCCCCGTTGGTGCCAGCCTCCGCGATGTGGCTTTTTGCCGCCATCACCATCAGTCCAAGGGCACCCATACGGGCCGTGCGCAATGTTTGTAGTGCCTCAGTCCAGATGCGCACCGCTCCCAGCATCGCCGATGCGCCCGTGGAAAGTCTCACCGCCGGCACCGCGGTGCAAGTGATCAATTCCCTGCCCAATACAGCAGGCTATGAATGGAGTCTGATTCAGGGTGGTGCCACCGGCGGCTATGTACCCGCCGCTTCGATTTGCCTTTAGGGCCTAATAATTCCCAAACAAGCCTTAATACAGCCTGGGGATTTTTGCAATCTCGGGTTGCCTCACGGCAGGGCTTTCGATCGCGGGGCGTTGCAGCTCCCTTTCCAGCATGGTGATCCGCATCTCACGCAGACAAAACTTGCAACCGCCGGTTGTTTGCAAATGCTTCTCGGGGGTGATCGAGATCTCCTTTACCGGATGGACACGGCACTTGATCTTGACGGGAGATTTATAGCTTTTGTAAACGATGGAGGAATAGTCGAACTTATCCCCAAAACGCGAGTGGGCCCTCTCTAAAAAAAGCTCCCGGCTAATTGGGTTGCCCATGGTTCATCGATCCCGGCCGAGAGGCTAGGGGCTGGGAATCAAGATAGCCCACCCAAGAGAGCTTTTGTTACCGTGCTTTGCCCTTGCGCTCATGCGGGCACTAGGGGCTGGGCTGCCAGTCCTTGCACATAGGCTTCCAGGGACCCCACATTGATCCAGCCGGTGGCGATCCATTTGGTGCGATCCTGACTCACCCGGCCGCGGTGCACGTGGGACATCCCGGCGGGGAAGATGGCCATCTGTCCCGCAATCGCCTCGACGTGATGCTCTTGCCACAAAAATTCCGTCCCCGCATTCTCCACATCGTTGCAATAGAGAATCCACGCCAGCACCCGCTTGATGGGCTCTGTGGCGTCGTCTGCAGTGGTCCAATCGCAATGCCAATTTTTAAAGCCTTCTCCAGGTAAATAACGCTGCAGATTAAAAATCGGATTCACAAACAAGGAGCGTTCCGGACAAACCTGAAGAAAGAGCCGTCGATCCGCCAAGTACTGCTTCAGGCAGCGCGAAACGGCAAGCATGATCGCATCGCTCAGGCTGTGGGCCTGGGGATCACTGCGATCAAGCCACACCAAGGAGATATCAGTGGAGACCTTATCGGGATTGGTGGGGGCTAACCCACCAAAACTGGCGCCCGAGCTCTGCAAATCGGGCCGCTTTTCAAAGAAACTGATCACCCGCTCACCCAATTGGGCCAGGTCGTCGTCTTGATACGTGGCGATCAGTTGCATCTCAAGCCGCTCCGCTAGGCCATGGGCCAACCTAGGCAGCCAGTTCCCCTCAGACCATGGTTCCCGAGAACCCCCAACGTCCCCCCTGGCTGAACTGGGTCATTTTGCTGATCTTCCTCTGGAGCAGCTACCAGTTGGCCAGCTTCTGGATGGCACGTCTCCACAGCAGCTAAAGACCTGGGCCTCCCTCGGCGGGATAGCAGTTCGGTACGAAGAATTGCTCGTTCAGGGGAGGGCGCTGCACGGGCTTGGCCTTGGGCCGGGGGGGCAGCTTGATCGCCGCTGGCGTCATGTCCCGGTAAGGCACCTTGCTGAGCAGGTGGTTGATGCAATTCAGGCGGGCACGACGCTTGTCATCGGCCTCCACCGTGAACCAGGGCGCTTCCGGACTATTGGTGTGGGCCAGCATGTCGTCTTTGGCATGGGAAAACTCCTGCCAGCGCAGCCGTGCCTCCAAGTCCATGGGGCTCAACTTCCAACGGCGGGTGGGATCGTCGATGCGGCTCTGGAAACGGCGTTCCTGCTCCCCATCACTCACCGAAAACCAATACTTGAGCAGCACAATTCCCGAACGAACCAACATCCGCTCAAATTCAGGGCAGGAGTGCATGAACTCCTCCACCTGCTGGGGGCTGCAAAACCCCATGACCCGTTCAACACCAGCCCGGTTGTACCAACTGCGGTCGAAGATCACGATCTCGCCGGCCGAGGGGAAATGCTCCACATAGCGCTGGAAGTACCACTGGCTTTTCTGCTGATCGGAGGGGTTTGCCAGGGCCACGACCCGGCAGCCCCGCGGGTTCAGCGGATCGGTGATGCGCTTGATCGTGCCGCCCTTGCCGGCCGCATCGCGCCCCTCAAATAGAACGATCAGACGAAAGCCTGAGGCCTTGACCCAATACTGCATTCTGACCAACTCCACCTGAAGCCGCCCCAGCTCTTGCTCGTAAAGCTTGCGGGCGAGTTTGTTCACTGCGGATCACTCCCTGGGGTTATCCCAATCCTGGAGGCTTCTTCCTTGGCAGGAAGGCCCGTACGAAGCGGACCAAACCAGCAACAACCAGAACCAACGCCCCCACCGCTACCGCTACCAGCAGCACCACCGCCACTACTTGGAGCAAACCCAGGAGCAACAGCTGCACCCCCCGAATCACGTTGGCCAGGGCCGTGCTCAGCAGCAAGAGGGTGTCGAGGCGCTGGGGTAGCTGCATCAAACCCACCACCAAACCGGCCCCGGCCGCACCGACCAAAACGCCAGCAGCGCCCTGTTTCCAGCGCAGGGGAGGCTTTTTGCGGCGAAAAACCTGGCGATCCCCATTCGAGCCCTTCGGCTGTTTGCCGGACGGGCGGCGGGCTGGGCGGGATTGGGACTTCATTCCTCCAGGGAATAGCCAGCGCTTCGCATCCAGCGCTCAAATTCCATCAACACCAACTCATTGGGGCAATCGATCAAGGAAATGGCACCCACGGTGCAATCCCCCTTGCCTCCGTGGTGCATGGAGAGGTGGAAGGTGTCGCCGCTGAGGCCACACACTTCAGGATCGCTGCGCACCACCACGGCAAGGGTGGCGCCCAAGCCGGCCACCCGGATTCGCAATTCCGACCAGCTCATCGTTGCCATGGGTTCAGTTTGGGGAGTGCTAGCGGAACGTCAAGGCCGGGTCCCTGGGAGCTGGCCCCCCGGGAGCTGGGGCTGGGCTGATGGGGCGGTGCTGGTGGGTTGGGTCTGAAGGCGCTTGGGCTGGGGCAGCATCAGGGCGAAGGCGGTGGCCAGCGCCAACACCAGGGCCCCTCCCAGGGGGGCTACCAACCGCTGGGGCAAAGGGGTGCGTTCCAGCACCTCCCGGAGCTTCAGGGGCCGAGAGACGGGAATGGCGAGGGGGAGCTGCAGGCGGGGGTCCATCCGCAACAGATCGAGCACCCGCACCAGATCCGAAAGCTCAGCGTCATCCAAGCCAATCTGCAGCGGTGGGGTATCGCTCTGGCTGCTGCGCAGCATCAGGAGGTGACCCTCTCCAGCCTCAGCCGGGCCAATGTCCACGGGCTGGCTGGCGTCGCCAAAGCGCCGGGCCACGCCGCTGATCCGGTAGCGGGCATAGGGGATCACCACCTGCATCAAGGCCACCAGATGCTCCTTGCGGCCTTCCAATTGGGGTCTTCCGGCCCAATCGAGGGTCCAACTGGTGATGATGCCAACGGCATCGTCAGGCTGTCCTGCGGACACATCTGGCAAGCCTTCCACCAGGAGACGGCAGCTGAGTTGGTCGTAGCGAAGGGTTTGTTTCATCAAGATCCCGCATCCATAAGGCTGGCTTTGAGCCGCTCAAAGCCTCCAGCGCCTGAAGCCAGGGCTAAGGACTGCACCAATTGCCTGCACTCCGCCATGCAGGTTTCGGGGTTTAGGTACTTCTGCACCCCGCCGCGCCTGGGGTTCATGCGCTCCTTCACCAGCTCAGAGAGGCGGGATTGGAATAAGGCCCAGCGCTGCACCCGCACCTCAGGAGCTTCGGCTTGGGAGAGCAACCCCCGCAAGACTGGATAGAGGCGATCCGCGAGGGCGCAAAGGATCCGAATCAGGGCCTCCCCATCGGCGGCAGCCAGCTCGCCCCGCCGGGTGGTGCGACGCAGGGGGTTATGGCAACGGCTTTTCCAAAGCTCCACCCGGTTCGGGAAGCGATCGGTAAAGCCCATCTGCTCGCTCATCCACACCATGGCCTCCCCCCCATTGAGATCAAGGGCTTCCACGCTGAGCAATAACAAATCAAGGCGTTCAATCCCCCGACGTGGAAGTCGGAGGCTGATTTCCAGCGAAGGGGAATCGTGGGGCATGGCTGCGATGATGCCAGCAATAGCGACCCAACGTCACGCCCATGGCCATTTCCACGCGTGAGAACTTGCGTGAGCTGGACCTGCGGCAACTGGTCAGGGACGTGCCCGATTTCCCTAAGCCAGGCATCCTGTTTCGCGACCTGACACCGCTGATGCGCGATCCCGAGGGGTGGCAGGAAGTGATCCGCCAGCTCAAGAGCCTCTGCGAACGGGTGCAGCCGGATTTGATCGTGGGCATTGAATCCCGGGGCTTCATCGTGGGAACAGCCCTAGCCACAGCCGTTCGCCTTGGTTTTGTGCCCGTGCGCAAACCCGGCAAGTTGCCGGGCACCGTCACCGGGGTGGATTACGCCCTGGAATACGGCACCGATCGGCTCGAGATCAGCAGTGATGCCCTCGAAGGGGGCCAAAAGGTCCTGGTGATCGACGATCTCCTGGCCACCGGTGGCACCGCGGCAGCCTGCGCCCAACTGGTTGCCGCCGCAGGCGGCGAACTCTGCGGTTTTGGCTTTGTGGCCGAATTGGCAGCCCTCAACGGCCGCCACAAACTGCCAGCCGACCAGCCGATTGAATCCCTGATCATCTACAGCTGATCAGCCGCCCAGCAGCTGGCAAGGGCCATGGGTCATCGCCGCCAAACTGAAACGCCGGGCCATGGGCACCCGTGCCAGCACCACCAGGCCCAATCGCCGCAGCGGCAGCAACAGGGGCGCCCGATTGGAGAACAGCCGCACCAGCAGGTCGGTGGCCGCCAGGGTGAGGAGCAAATCTGGCCAACGCCTCAGCCCATAGGCAGCAGGGAGACGCTCGGCGGCCAGACGCCCAGCCGTTGCCCGCTGGGCCAAGCGGTGCAGAACAGCCACATCCCGCCAGCAGAGATTGAGCCCCTGGCCCCCCACCGGGTGGCAGCGATGGCCGCTCTCCCCCAGCAACACACAGGAACCCTGGTGTTGGCGCCGGGCCAGCTGGAGCGACACGGGGAATGCCCGCGGCGGCTCGAGCAAACCATCAGGCTGAAACCGGTCGGGCAGGGCCCCAGCCAGGGCATCGAGGAAGGCGGCGTCAGCCAAGCTTTCCAGCTGGCGGCAGCGCCCCTGGGGGGCACTCCAGACCACCTGGAATTGGCCGTCACCAAGGGGCAGCACCGCAAAGGGGCCCTCGGGACGCAGCAGTTCCCAGGCCTGGTCGTCGTCCGAACCCCGCATCGCCACCGTGGCCGTCAGACAGTTCTGGCGATAACTCCATTGCCATAGGCCAATGCCCAGGGCCTCCCGGGTGGGGGAATGGGGGCCGTCGGCCGCCACCACCAGATCCGCTGGGCCCGATCCCATGGCCGGGGCCCCCGATTGCCCGAGCTTGGTGGTGATAGCTGGATGGGCCTGCAACCGTCCAAGCAACACTTCCATCAAGGGCCGGTGCTGGGCAATCCAGCCCAGGGCGGCACCCGGGCGCTGGGCCAAGGGCGCCGCCAAATCGGCAAGAGCGAAGGCCACCGAGGCCCGAGCGCCGAGATCGAGCAACTCCAGGCGCCGAAAGGGCACCATCAAGGGATCGCAGGCCTGCCAAAGCCCGAGCCGCTCCAGCAGCCTCCGGCTGGACTGGGTGAAGGCATAGGCCCTGGTGCGCTCCAACAGGGCTGGTGAGCCAAGGGGATCAACGATCGTCACCTGCCAGCCGGCATCGGCCAGGGCAAGGGCCGCCAGGGCACCTGTGGGGCCAGCACCGATCACCTGGGCCTGGAGTGGCTGGGGCATGAACAGACCCTTGGGACACAAAAAAACCGCAGCAAGTGTGCTGCGGCGTGGAAAAGACTGGCTTGAAGGTTGGTTTGCGAGTCGGTTGGCTGCAAGCCGAAGGGCTCGAGCGAACTTCGATCCTCAGCCGATGCCGAGCAGGCCGTGGGTGAAGGATTCGCCGCCGAGGGCGATCTCCGTGGCCAAGAGGGCAATAAAACCGAGCATGGCCATGCGTCCATTCAGCTTTTCAGCCCGCTCGTGGAAGCCCCAGCTGCTCTCCACATCCACCACTTCCATGCGGGGTTCGGTGGCGAAGGCGTTGAGGCGGCCACCATCTTCGGTGGTGACGGTGGCTCCACGAATGGTGGGGGCTGCGGAAGCTGCTTGGGTCATGACCGACTCTTAACAAAGTGTTACTGAAATTGTAGCGCAATGTTGCGGGGCTGTCAGCGAAAACGCATGAGACACAGCTCTTCAAAGGCAGGCCGCAGCAGATAGGGGTACTCGCCGACCCACAATTTCAACTGCGGAATCCAGGCATCACTGAGGGCCCCAACTCGGGAAAAGTCCTTGCGGTCACTCAGCACCAGCAGGCGCACCACCATGCCAGGCCTGATCTTGTCGTACTTCTTGTTGAACGGGCAACGCACCTTGCCGAGATAGCCGTCCTCATCCTCGAGCTCCAGGGTGAGCCAGGTGCGGTGGTTTTCCACCAATTCCAAGCGGCCCTGCTTGTTGGCCTGCTCGCGGCGGCCCTCCACCACATCGGTGGTGTACACATCGCCCACCTGTCCCTCAAAGATGGCTCCGGCTGGATAGCGGCGCAGGGTGGCGTTCTTCTGGCCTGCCTCGAGGATTGGTCCCCAGAGCAGGTAGAGGGCAAACACCACGCCCGTCACCAGAAAGACCGATCCAAACTGGCTGCTGAACAGCAGGGTCTGGCTGACCAGCAGGGTGACAACAGCCCCAATCACCGAAATCAGCACCCGGCGCAAGACCGCTTCAGGGTTGCCGGTGCAAGCATTGAACTGGGGGCCCGTAGCCACCGCTGGAATCAGCCTGGGCAGTTCGCCCGGGCGCAGGGGGATCAGCATGGTGGAGGGTTCTCAAAGCAGGCGTTCGAGGCCGTAGACAAGCCCCCCCAGGCTGCGCACCTTTCGCACGGTGAGCAAGACCCCGGGCATGTAGGCCGAGCGGTCGATGGTGTCGTGGCGCAGGGTGTAGGTCTCGCCAGGAGCACCAAATAACACCTCCTGGTGGGCCACCAGGCCTGGAAGGCGAATCGAATGGAGGCGCAGGCCACTCTCCCTTTGGCCGCCACGGCAACCCTGGAGGGTTTCATGTTCCTCTATCTGCACCGGGTTGAAGCTCTTGCCCAGGTCCTCCATCAACTCGGCCGTTTTGATGCAGGTGCCGCTTGGGGCGTCGGCCTTGCGGTTGTGGTGCAGCTCGGTGAGCTCGGCGAAGTCGTAAAAACGGGCAGCGGCTGCGGCGGCCTGCTGCAACAGCACCATGCCCACGGAAAAGTTGGGGATGACGGCCCCCCCCACGCTGGCCTTATCGGCAAAGACCGCCAAATCCTGCAACCGCTCGGGGCTGAGGCCCGTGGTGCCCACCACGGGATGGACGCCGTAGGCGATGGCAGCCCGGGTGTGCTCGTAAACCACCTTGGGATGGGTGAAATCCACCAACACCGCGGCGCCTCCCTGGCGGGCAGCCTGGCTGGCTGCACAGAGGCAGCCTTCGAGATCGGCGGTGATCGCTACGTCTAAGGCGCCCAAGCCCAGCTCCAGGCCTACGTCCACCCCTTCCCTGTCTGGGGTCGTGTCCACCGCTCCCACCAGCTCACAATCGGGGGCCCCAACCACGGCTTTCACCACCTCCGCCCCCATGCGGCCAAGGGCACCAGCCACCACCACCGGGATTGGCACCTGAGTTGGAGATGGCGTTGGCGTTGGGGCGGGACCAGGGGCGGGGGTGCTTGTCATCGCGGGTCAACCATTGCTGGAGAGCCTATGGGCCAAGCCCGCGTGAGGGTTTAAAGGTTCGTAAGCTTGGCTCCAATTGCCCTATCAGCGCCGATGTTCACGCAGGTCCGCTCCGCCAATCGCCGAGTCAGCCCCGCAGACGTGAACGGTCGCGCTGTGATGAAGGCGGTCTATTTGGTGTTGGAGCCCCAATACCAAAACTCCCTGACCCAGGCCGCCACCGCGCTCAACGATCAGAACGGTCCCCTGGCGATCGAGCTGAGCGGCTACTTGATCGAAGAACTCCGGGATCCCCAGAATTACTCTGACTTCTGCGCCGATGTGGCCGCAGCCGATGTGTTCATCGCTTCCTTGATCTTCATTGAAGATCTGGCCCAAAAGGTGGTGGAGGCCGTTGCCCCCCACCGCGACCGGCTCAAGGCCGTCGTGGTGTTCCCTTCCATGCCGGAGGTGATGCGCCTCAACAAACTCGGCACCTTCTCAATGGCCCAGCTGGGCCAAAGCAAGAGTGCCATTGCCAGCTTCATGAAAAAGCGGAAGGAGGCCGGTGGCGCTGGCTTCCAGGACGCCATGCTCAAACTGCTCAACACCCTGCCCACGGTGTTGAAGTATTTGCCAGTGGAGAAGGCCCAGGATGCCCGCTCCTTCATGCTCAGCTTCCAGTATTGGCTGGGCGGCACTCCGGACAACCTCCGCAATTTCCTGCTCATGCTCGCGGACAAATACGTCTTCCCCAAAGGTGAAGACGGTCGCCCCGAGCTCGCCATTGCCGATCCGGTGGTCTTTTCAGACCTCGGCATCTGGCACCCCATGGCACCGGGAATGTTTGAAGATCTCAAGGAATACCTCAATTGGACCGCGAGCCGCAGCGAGCTGTCCGATGAGGCACGGAAGGGTCCGGTGATCGGCCTGGTGCTCCAGCGCAGCCACATCGTCACCGGCGATGAAGCCCACTACGTGGCGGTGATTCAAGAGCTCGAGTACCGCGGTGCCACCGTGATTCCCGTGTTCTGTGGCGGCCTCGACTTCACCAAACCGGTGAATGCCTTCTTCAAAGACCCCCTCAACCCCGATCAACCCATCGTTGATGCCGTGGTGAGTCTCACGGGTTTTGCCCTGGTCGGAGGCCCCGCCCGCCAGGACCATCCCAAGGCCATCGAGGTGCTCAAGAGCCTCAACCGCCCCTACATGGTGGCCCTGCCCCTGGTGTTTCAAACCACCCAGGAATGGGAGGAGAGCGATCTTGGCCTCCACCCCGTGCAGGTCGCCCTGCAGATCGCCATCCCCGAGCTGGATGGCGCCATTGAACCCATCGTGCTCTCCGGCCGGGACGACGCCACCGGCAAGGCCCACACCCTCCAAGACCGGGTGGATGCGATCGCCGAACGGGCGATTCGCTGGGCCTCCTTGCGCACCAAGCCCCGGGCCGAGAAAAAGCTGGCCATCACCGTGTTCAGCTTCCCCCCCGACAAGGGCAACGTGGGCACCGCGGCCTACCTCGATGTCTTCGGCTCGATCTACCGGGTGCTCGAGGAAATGAAGGCCAAGGGCTACACCATCGAGGCCATGCCCCGCACGCCGAAGGCTTTGATGGAAGCCGTGCTGAGCGATCCGGAAGCCCTCGCCGGTGCCCCGGAGCTCGCCATTGCCCACCGTATGAGCGTGGAGGAGTACGAGCGGCTCACCCCCTATTCCGAACGGCTCGAAGAAAACTGGGGCAAGCCCCCCGGCAACCTCAACTCCGACGGGACCAACCTGCTGATCTACGGCCGCCACTTCGGCAATGTGTTTGTGGGGGTGCAACCCACCTTTGGCTACGAAGGCGACCCCATGCGGTTGCTCTACTCCCGCAGTGCCAGCCCCCACCACGGGTTCGCCGCCTACTACACCTATTTGGAAAAGGTGTGGCATGCCGATGCAGTCCTGCACTTTGGCACCCATGGCTCCCTGGAGTTCATGCCCGGCAAACAGATGGGCATGAGCGAAACCTGCTACCCCGATTCCCTGATCGGCGGCCTGCCCAACCTCTACTACTACGCCGCCAATAACCCCTCCGAGGCCACGATCGCCAAACGTCGTGGATACGCCTCCACGATTTCCTACCTCACCCCTCCAGCGGAAAATGCTGGCCTCTACAAGGGCCTCAAAGAACTCGGCGAACTGGTGGGTTCGTACCAGCAGCTGCGCGAAAGCTCCCGGGGGGTGCAGATCGTCAATGCCCTCGTCGAAACGGCACGTCAATGCAACCTCGATAAGGACGTCAACCTGCCCAATCTGGATTCCTCTGAGCTCGACCTCGAGGCCCGGGATGCGGTTGTGGGCGCGGTCTATCGCCAGCTGATGGAGATTGAAAGTCGACTGCTGCCCTGCGGCCTTCACACCATCGGCAAGCCCCCCACCGCCGAGGAAGCGATCGCCACCCTGGTCAACATCGCAGCCCTTGAGCGCGAAGAGGATGGACTCCGCTCCCTGCCAGCCCTACTAGCGGAAAGCTTGGGTCGCACCATTGACGACGTTTACAAGGGCAATGACGACGGCGTCCTCGTCGATGTGGAGCTGAACCGCACGATTACCGAGGTCTGCCGCGCTGCCGTTGGTGCCATGGTCAAGGCCGTGACCGGCGTCGATGGCCGCGTCGACCTGCGGGGCCAGTTCGGCTGGTTCTTCAACCTGCTGGAGCGCTTTGGCTTCAAACTGCCCAGCCCGTGGCTGAGCGCTTGCAACGCTGCTGGCTTCCCCGGGGTTGACCAGGCCGAACTCGACAAGCTGTTTGGCTACCTGCGCTTCTGCCTGGAGCAGATCTGCGCAGACATGGAAATGGAAAGCCTGCTGCGGGCCCTCGATGGCGAGTATGTGCTGCCAGGCCCTGGCGGCGATCCGATCCGCAACCCTGGGGTGCTGCCCAGTGGCAAGAACATCCACGCCCTCGACCCCCAATCCATCCCCACCCGGGCAGCCATTGCCGCCGCCAAGGTGGTGGTAGACCGCCTGATTGAACGGCAGAAAGCCGAGCAAGGCGCCTGGCCCGAAACGATTGCCTGCGTTCTGTGGGGCACCGACAACATCAAGACCTACGGCGAGTCACTGGCCCAGATCCTCTGGTTCATCGGCGTGCGCCCCGTGGCCGATTCCCTCGGCCGGGTCAACAAGCTCGAGCTGATCTCTTTAGGGGAGCTGGGCCGGCCGCGCATCGACGTGGTGGTGAATTGTTCCGGGGTGTTCCGGGACCTGTTCATCAACCAGATGGGCCTAATCGACCAGGGCGTGAAGATGGCCGCCGAGGCCGATGAGCCCCTCGAGATGAACTTCGTGCGCAAGCACTCCCAGGACCAGGCTGCTGCCCAGGGCATCTCCCTGCGCGATGCCGCCACCCGGGTTTTCTCCAATGCCAGCGGCAGCTATTCCTCCAACGTCAACCTGGCGGTAGAGAACAGCACCTGGGAAGAAGAGAACGAACTTCAAGAGATGTACCTCTCCCGCAAGACCTTCGCCTTCAATGCCGACAATCCCGGCGAAATGAATCAGAGCCGCGAAGTGTTCGAATCGGCCATGAAAACCGCGGATGTGACCTTCCAAAACCTGGATTCTGCCGAAATCTCCCTCACGGACGTGAGTCACTACTTTGACTCCGACCCCACCAAGCTCATCCAAGGGTTACGGGACGACGGCAAGGCTCCGGCTAGTTATATCGCCGATACCACCACCGCCAATGCCCAGGTGCGGTCCCTCAGCGAAACCATTCGCCTGGATTCCCGCACCAAGCTGCTCAACCCGAAGTGGTACGAGGGCATGCTCAATTCGGGCTACGAGGGGGTGCGCGAAGTGGCCAAACGGCTCAACTTCACCCTGGGTTGGAGTGCCACGAGCGGGGCCGTGGACAACTTCGTCTACGAGGAAGCCAATGAGACCTTCATCAACGATCCCGACATGCGCAAGCGGCTGATGGAACTTAACCCCCACAGTTTCCGCCGCATTGTCGGCACCCTGCTGGAAGTGAACGGCCGCGGTTACTGGGAAACCAGCGACGAAAACATCAGCCAACTGCAGGAGATCTACCAAGAGATCGAAGACCGGATCGAGGGCGTCACCAACTAACTCCCGGTGCTGTAGGCCCTGACACCACCTCTGGCATCAGGAGCGGCCATCCCAACCACCCTGGTCACCATTGCGCTAATCATCGTGGTGGTCCAACTGCTCGGTGAACTCGCCCAGCGGGTTCACCAACCCCGGGTAATTGGGGCTGGTGCTGTTCATGTTCCTGATTGGGCTTGAGCTCAACCCCAAACTGCTCCAGGGCCGCCTGCCGCTGGCAAGCCGGATCACACGGCCGTGGGGGTGGGGATGCCCTTGGCCCTGGGGATCCTGCTCGCCTTGGCGCTCGAAGCCCGCTACCGCGGAGGGCACCAGCTGGGCTACACACCAGCCAAAGGCTCCCCCTAGCGCCACAACGCATCGGCCATCCGGGCCGTTTGCACCATCGGGCCCACATCGTGGACCCGCAGGATACGGGCCCCCTTGGCAATCGCCTGGCCGCCAACGGCAGTCGTGCCCCAAAGGCGGGCCTGGGGGCGGGGCTGATCGAGCACATCGCCGATAAAGCGCTTGCGCGAGGCCCCGATCAACACCGGGTAACCCTCGGCCACCAGCACATCCAGCTGGCGCAACAACTCCAGGTTCTGGTCGGTGGTTTTGGCAAAGCCCAAGCCCGGATCCCAGATCACTTGCCCCGCAGCCACCCCGGCCGCCAGGGCTTGGTCGGTCGCTTCCAGCAGGGCGTCACGCACCTCCAGGGTCACTGTGGAATAGGTGGCCAGCCCATCCATCGCCTGGCTGCTGCCGCGGCTGTGCATCAGCACGTAGGGGGAGCCGCTTGCCGCCACCACCGGGAGCATGGCCTGATCAGCTACGCCGCGCACGTTGTTGATCCAGTGGGCCCCGGCGGCCAAGGCCCGCTCGGCTACGGCAGGGTGGAAGGTATCGATGGAGATCAGGGCCTGGGGATGGGCCTGGCGAATGGCGACAAGGGCAGGCTCTAACCGCAGCCACTCCTGGTCGGCATTGAGCTCCAGGGCCCCTGGCCTGGTGCTTTGGCCGCCCAGGTCAAGCACGTCGGCCCCATCCGCCAGCATCCGAGTCGCCTGGCGCACGGCCGCTTCCGGTCGATCAAAACGACCCCCATCGCTAAAGGAATCGGGGGTGACATTGATCACGCCCATCACCCAGGTGCGGCAGCCCCAGGCAATCACCCGGCTGGAGCTTGGTAGTTGGCGATGCGCCCGAAGCTCAAGGGATCGAGGGACGCTCCGCCCACAAGCACCCCGTCAATGTCACTCTGGCCCATCAGATCATCGATGGTGGCTGGGGTTACCGAGCCCCCGTACTGGACGATCACACCCTCGTAACCAACCCATCCCCGGATCAGGCCACAGATGCGATTGGCTTCCTCCGCAGCGCAGGTTTTGCCCGTTCCTATGGCCCAAATCGGCTCGTAGGCCACGATCAAGCTGCTGGGATCGACCGCATGGAGCCCCTGCTCAATCTGGCGATGGATCACCCGCTCGGTTTCGCTGGATTCCCGCTGGTCGAGGCTTTCGCCCACGCAAAGGATGGGGATCAAGCCGTGCTTTTGGGCGGTGCGGGCCCTCAGATTGATTTGCTCGTCGGTTTCGCTGTAGTACTTGCGGGGTTCGCTGTGGCCCACGATTGCGTGGGACACCCCGTGTTCCACGAGCATGGCGGCAGAGATCATCCCGGTGTAGGCCCCTTTCTCCTCCCAGTGCACGTTCTGGGCAGCCACGGAAACACCAGCCCCGGCCAGGTGGCGCGACAGGGTCGGGATGGAAGTAAAAGGCGGGGCGATCACCACCTGGCGATCGGCGGGCAGGTCCTCGATCAGTGGGCGGAAGGCAGCGGCAAAGACCCGCGTTTCTTCGCAGGTCATGTGCATCTTCCAGTTGCCGGCAATCAAAGCCTTGCGCACCTGCTTAACCCAAGCGTCCTGTAGGGCAACCTAATGGGCCGCCGGAAAGGGGCCCCGATTCAGTGGCGCGCTGGTGGCGTCATCACGATCTCGCGACCATCAATCTGCACCGCATCACCCAGTCCCAGTTGGCGACCGCGGCGGGTTTCGATCGCCCCATTCACCCGCACGTCACCGCGCTGGATCCGCAGCTTGGCCTCACCTCCGGTGCCAACCAGCCCCTGAAACTTTAGAAATTGGTCGAGTTTCAAGGCCTGGCAAGCGCTGATAGCGTTCCGGCATGCTCGCACCTTCACCGGCCGGCTTTCGCACCCTCTGGCCGCTGCTGAAGCCCCATCGCCGTCGCCTGCTGCTTGGCGGGCTGTGCATGCTCGTTTTTGTCGCCTGCTGG
Source organism: Synechococcus sp. UW140 (assembly GCA_943373125.1). Taxonomy (GTDB): domain Bacteria; phylum Cyanobacteriota; class Cyanobacteriia; order PCC-6307; family Cyanobiaceae; genus Cyanobium_A. The sequence continues at coordinate 131,595 of CALSBG010000003.1, read as the reverse complement.
CCCCTGTTGGCCTGGCTAGCCGGTCAATTGATTCCCGCCATTGGCGCCGGCGACCTCCCGGCGGTGGCTCGCACGATTGCGGCGGCCTTGGTGGTTTTCATGGTGCAAAAAGTCGCCCAATTCGGCCAGGACATCCTCCTGGCCGGGCCAGCCCTGGGGGTGAGCCAGGAACTGCGCCGCAGCCTGTTTGCCCGGCTGCAAACCCTTGATTTTGGGGCGCTCGAGAAGCTGTCCGCCGGCGATCTCACCTACCGGCTCACCGAAGATGCCGACCGGGTGGGGGAGGTGATCTACAAGACCATCCAAGACACCACGCCCAGTGCCCTGCAATTGGTGGTGGTGTTGGGCTACATGGTGTGGCTCGACTGGCCCCTGGCCCTGGCCACCTTGCTACTGGCCCCGGTGGTGGCCCTGCTGGTGAGCAGCTTTGGCGCCCGGGTAATGGGCGCAGCCGAGCGCAGCCAAAAACAGGTGAGTGACTTGGCCAGCCTGCTTGGCGAAGCCATCGGCGGCCTGCCCCTGGTGCGGGCCTTTGCCGCGGAACCCTGGCTCCAGGAGCGGTTCGACACCGAAATCGACCTGCATCGCCAAGCCCGCTACCGCACCCTGCGCCTGTTGGCTATGCAGCACCCTGTGGTGGGATTCATCGAAGCGGCCGGCATTCTCACGGTGCTGCTGATGGGGGCAGCGCGCATCCAGGCCCAGGGATTGGATAGCCAGGGCTTCAGCAGCTATGTAGCTGCCTTGCTGATGCTGATCGATCCGATTGGCCACCTCACCACCAACTTCAACGAACTGCAGCAGGGTCAGGCCTCGCTCAAGCGCCTAAGAGCCATTGAACGGGAACCCGTGGAGCGGCCCGACAGCCCCAACGCGTTACCCCTCGGTGCTGTGCGCGGCGAGCTGCTGCTGGATCAGGTGAGCTTTGCTTACGATCCCGCCACCCCCGTGCTCCAGAGCGTGAGTCTCCAGGTCCAACCCGGCCAAGTGGTGGCCCTGGTGGGACCCTCCGGAGCGGGTAAGAGCACCTTGTTTTCCCTGCTGTTGCGGTTCAACATTGCCCAAAGGGGCCGGGTGCTGCTCGATCAACAGAACCTGGTGGACCTGCGCGCCCGGGATCTGCGCAAGGCCATCGCCCTGGTTCCCCAACAAAGCAGTGTGTTTTCGGGAACGGTGGCCGAAGCCATTGCCTTTGGCCGGCCGGCCAGCCCCAAGCAGATCCGGGAAGCCGCCCGCGTGGCCAATGCCTCTGGCTTCATTGAAGCCCTACCGGGGGGCTATGCCAGCCGCATTGAAGAGCGGGGCAGCAATTTCTCAGGAGGCCAGCTGCAACGGCTAGCGATCGCCAGGGCCGTGTTGGGCGATCCTGCGGTCCTGCTGCTTGATGAAGCCACCAGCGCCCTTGATGCGGAGGCCGAGGAAGCGGTGCAAATGGGGCTGCGGCAAGCCATGAAGGGCCGCACCGTCGTGGTCATTGCCCACCGGCTCTCCACGGTGCAGGAAGCCGACCAAATTGTGGTCCTCGATGGCGGACGCATCGTTGAACAGGGCAGCCACAACCAGCTGATGGCTGCGGCCGGTCGCTATCGCGAGCTGTGCGAGCGACAATTCATTCACCTACAAGCCTGAGCGGGCGAGAAACCAAATGGGCTGGGACTACCGTGTCATTCACATCAATGTCGAAGGGGGTAATCCTCCGGAACCCCCATCGCCCGTCAACGATAGCGAGCGCCTCGGGGGGGCCCTGAGCCCCGAATTTCTCAAGAAGGAATTCCCCCAGCAATATGCAGCTGAGGCGCGTAAACCCCGCCATCCCGCCGAGCAATTGCAGTTTTTTCTCAATGCCCTCGGCAAGGAAGACTGGGAGCTAGTTGAAGCTCCCCAGGTGGGGCCTTTGCTGATGTTTGTGTTCAAGCGTCCAAATCCGGACCCCGCACCGCTATCGGAGCCATCCCCTAAGATCCCCCAAAAAACCTAGGGCTAGTTGGATTGGTTCCTAATGAGCTAAAATGGAAATGGCATGATTCGGCCTGAAGTGGAACCTGACAACCAACCCCCCGTGCTGACCTTTGAAGGTAAGCGCTACGACCTCAACACCCTTCCCAATGAAATGAAGGAATTGGTTCGGGGAATGCAAGTCGCTGACGCCCAGTTGCGCATGCATGAAGACACCCTCAAGGTGCTTGCCGTGGGCCGCCAATCGATGGCCATGCAACTGAACGAAAAGCTGAAGAGCATCAACCCAATTCCAGAGTAGGCCAGCCCTTAGCTCACCACCTCTTTGGCCTCTTTGAGCACGTCCTCGGGAATCTTGAGGCCAAGAGATGTTGCTGTGGCGCGGTTCACCAGGAGCTCGGTTTTGGTCAGGGGCTCAAAGGCCAGCTTGGCCGGGGATACCCCGCGCAGCACCTTGATCGCCAGTTGGCCGGAGGCATAGCCGTCGTCGTAATAGGCCCAACCGATCGTGGCCAGGCAACCGGGCAGCTTGATGTCATCGGCATCGACGGAGAAGACGGGGATCTTGCGCTCCAAGCCCACCTTGGTGATCGAACCAAAGCCTTGGATGGTGGCGTAATCGCCAATCTTGACGAAGGCTTCCACCTTCTTCTCGGCCAGCACCTGGGCCGCCTGGAGCACTTCGCCTGAATTGGCCACCGATTGGGCGACCACCGTGATGCCCCGCGCGGCAGCTTCTTTGCCAAGGATCTTGGCCTCGTACTCCGAATTGGGCTCGCCGGGGTTGTAGATCAGACCCACGGTTTTGAGTTCGGGCTTGAAGGCTCTGGCGAGATCCAGCTCCCTACCTACCGGATTGGTGCCAATGGTACCCACCACATTCGGCCGGTGCTGACCCACCCCCCCGGGAGGGGTGCCCGCACCGGCCCCCCACGGGTTGGAGCAGTAGCAGAAGATCACCGGGGTGGAGGCGGGCGCCACCTTCATGGCCGCCTGCAGGGGCGGGGTGCCCACCGCCAGGATCATGTCCACCTGGTCGCCCACGAATTGCTTCATCACCAAGGTGGTGTTGGCCAACTCACCGGCCGCATCCTTTTGGATGAAGTTGACGGTTTTACCGCTCAGGTAACCGGCCTCGGCGAGGGCCGCTTCAAAGCCCTGGCGGGTGAGGGTGGGCGGCGGCGCGTCCACCATTTGCAACATGCCAATGGTGGGGCCCTTCACCTTGGGGCCTCCCATTTTGCCGCAGGCTGCCAGGGCCAAGGTGCTGGCAGCTCCGGCGCCCATCAGGCCAAGGAACTCACGGCGAAGCAGGGCCATCCGAAGACTGGGCAGCTGGATTCACCATTGTGGCCGAGCCGTAGAAGCCCCGCAATGCCTCCGCGCTGAGCCCTGCCCGTTCGGCAGAGGTCCAATCCCCGTGCAAACGGCCCTCATGCAACATCACCAAGCGGTCGCCATGGGTGAGGGCTTGATCCAAGCTGTGGGTCACCATCAAGGTGGTGGTGCCGAGCTGGCGCACCAGCCGTTCGGTGAGGGCAATCACCGAGGCCTCAGCCCGGGGATCCAGGGCTGCGGTGTGTTCATCGAGCAGGAGCAGCTCTGGGGAGCCCAGGGTGGCCATCACCAAACTCAGGGTTTGGCGCTGGCCACCGGAAAGTTGCCCCACGGGCTCGTCGAGGCGATGGGACAGGGGCACCCCCAGGTCGTCGAGCAAGGTGCGGTAGCGGCGCCGATCGGCCCCATTCGGATGGAGGCCGACCAGACGTCCCCATCCCAAAGCGGGTCGATGCCTGCGCTCGGCCAGACGGAGATTTTCAGCCACGGTGAGGCCGGGGCAGCTGCCCTCCAGGGGGTTCTGCATCACCCGGCCAATCCAACGGGCACGGGAATGGTCTCGGCGGCGTTCCAGGTCCCGATCCCCGAGGTGAATGGAGCCTGCCCCGGCCTTCAGCGTGCCGGCCACCAAGTTCAAGAGGGTGGATTTCCCCGAGCCATTGCTGCCAATCACCACCACAAACTGTCCCTGGGGACAATGGAAAGAGAAGTCTCGAAACAGTTGCCGCCAATCCCCACCGGGCAGGGGATGGCCCCAAGCCAGCTGCTCAATCCGCAAGCTCATCGGTTCGTCCCTCCTGGATCCGAAACCCCGGGAAGCCTCAGCCGTCCAAAGGCCAAGGCAACAAGCAACAGCAAGGCCGTGGTGAGCTTGAGATCCACCGGCTCCAGACCCAATTGCAGGGCAAGGGCAATCAAGGCACGAAAAAGCACGGCGCCCAGAACCACCGCCCCCAAGGCCCAGGGAATCGACTTCGGCCGCAGCACCGACTCCCCAACAATCACCATGCCCAGGCCGAGGATCAGCGAGCCAATCCCCATGGTCACGTCGGCAAAGCCTTGGTAGGTGGCGACGAGCGCCCCAGACAACGCCACCAGGCCATTGGCCGCAGCGATCCCCAAGGTGAGGCCCCGGCGCTGATTGATGCCATTGGCCCTGGCCATGGTGGGGTTATTGCCCAAGGCGCGCAGGGCCAGGCCGAAATCCGTCGCCAGCAGGAGTGCCGACAACAGCAGCAATCCCAAAATCACCAAGGAGAACCCCACCGCCCAACGGCCATCAAGGCCCATACCCAAATCCGGGAGCTGCAGGATCCCCGCCGGGGTATCGGTGAGGGGGATGTTCGAGCGCCCCATCAAGCGCAGGGTGATCGAATACAACCCGGTGGTGGTGAGGATGCCAGCAAACAGCTCGTTCACCCCCAAGCGGGTGTGGATCAGCCCGGTCACCATGCCGGCCAAAAAGCCAAAGAACACGGCCATGGCCAGGGAAAGGGGCACGGGGAACCCCTCGCTGATCAGCATGGCCGCGGCCCCACCACCGAGGGCAAAGGAGCCATCCACGGTGAGATCGGGAAAGTTGAGAACGCGCAGGGTCAGGTAGGTCCCCAGGGCAAGCCCCGCATAGGCCAAGCCCTGGTCGTAGGCACCAAGCCAAAGGGAAAGCATTGGCCAATTCTGACTGGGTGGAAAGCCTGGCCTCAGCCCAGGGGCTCCAGATCCTCAAACCGGAACACCTGGCGGCTGGCCGGGGCCTCGCCATGGGCTTCCGTCTCCACCACCCGCTCGCTCAGCACCCAGGGGCCCGATTTAGTGAGGGGCACAAAGGTGTCGGTGAACAGGCTTTTGCCGCCCTTGCTTTCAGCCGTGGCGGGGTCGCTGTATTGGCTGCTGTAGCTGCGGCTGAGGTAGCCAGAGCCCGTATCGGTGGTGCTCTCGGTGTAGATGGTCACCACGGTGCCGTGGATGTGGCGGTGCACCATCGTCACCACGGAATCCTTGATGCGATAGCGATCACCGCTGTTTTTACCGCCCACGACCACCTCAGTGCCCACGGCATTGGTGTCGCCGGCGGTGAAGGTGTTGGCGCCGTGGGTTTGATCAAAACTGCGGCGCACCCGGTGAATCGCCACTTCCCAGAGCTGGGAGGCCAGGGCCTTGTTCACCTCCCCATCGGCGACCCCTTCCACCTTGGCCTTGAGGTCGGCGCCCACCTCGAAGCTGCCACTCACCAGGCGATCGTCCTGCTCCCAACTGCAGCGACCTTTGTAGCCACCAAAGCCCGGCTCCCAGGTGTAGCGGTTCTCGTAGGCAGCGCGAAACGCATCGGTGCAATCACTACCTGAAGGAATGGCCAGGGGGCTGGGGGCAACGGTCATGGCAGGGCAACGGTTGGGGTCTAACCCTACCCATGCTTGGCCGCACAAGCCCCCCCCAAGCCAAGGTGGATGTCTTGGAGGGCATGGAGCTCCAATTGGTGCTGCTGCAGGGAGGTAATCGCCTCCACGGCAGCCCGGGCGCCAGCCAAGGTGGTCACCGTGGGCACGGTGTAATCGAGGGCAGCCCGGCGCAGGTACTTGTCGTCGTGGGCAGCCTGGCGACCGATGGGGGTGTTGATGATCAGCTGGATCAGCCCCGAGCGGATCGCGTCTTCGATATTGGGGCGCCCCTCGTGCACCTTGAGGATCGGCTCCACGGGTAAACCAGCCGCGGCCAGCACCGAAGCCGTGCCACTGGTGGCAATCAAGGCAAAACCCAACTGCACCAAAGCCTTCGCCACGGGCACCAGGGCCTCCTTGTCGCGGTCGTGGGTGGAGAGGAAGCAGGTGCCCGTAATCGGTAGGGCTTCACCGGCGGCCAGCTCGGCCTTGGCGTAGGCCAGGCCAAAGGTTTTGGCGATGCCCATCACTTCGCCGGTGCTGCGCATTTCCGGCCCCAACAGGGTGTCGGCCCCGGGGAAGCGCTTGAAGGGCAGCACGGCCTCCTTCACCGTTTGCAGGGGGGGATTGGGTTCGGCGCTGAGGCCCAGCTCGGCGAGGGTTTCTCCCGCCATCAACTGGCTTGCCACCTTGGCCAAGGCCACGCCGGTGGCTTTGGCTACAAAGGGCACGGTGCGCGACGCCCTGGGGTTGGCTTCGATGATGAATACCGTCTGCTCCCCCTGGGGATCACCCTGCACGGCGAACTGGAGATTGATCAGACCGCGCACCCCCAGGGTCAGGGCCAAATCCTTGCTCCATTGGCGGATGGTGGCCAGGGCGTTGTCGCTCAGGCTCACCGTGGGCAGGCAACAGGCCGAATCGCCCGAGTGGATCCCGGCCGGTTCGATGTGTTCCATCACGCCGCCAATCACCACCTGGCCCTCGCGATCACAGAGGGCATCCACATCCACCTCGGTGGCGTTCTCCAGGTATTGGTCAATGAGCACCGGGTGGTCGGGTTCTACCTGCACCGCTTCCACCATGTAGCGGTTGAGCTCTGCTTCGTCGTAGACCACCTCCATCGCGCGGCCGCCGAGCACGTAGCTGGGGCGCACGACAACGGGATAACCCACCCGATCGGCCACGGCCCGGGCCTCGGCCTCACTGCGGGCCAGGCCGTTGCGGGGCTGGCGGATCTCCAGCCGCCTGAGGATCGCCTCGAATTGCTCCCGATCTTCGGCGCTATCGATCGATTCCGGTGAGGTGCCCCAGATCCGGGTGCCGGTGGCGCTGCCGAGGGGACCCTCCAGCCAACGCAGCAGGGGAATGGCCAGCTTCAGCGGCGTCTGGCCGCCGAATTGCACGATCACCCCTTCGGGCTGTTCCACCTCAATGACGTTGAGCACGTCTTCGAGGGTGAGCGGCTCGAAATAGAGGCGATCGCTGGTGTCGTAATCGGTGGAAACGGTTTCCGGGTTGCTGTTCACCATCACGGTGGCGAAGCCCATGGCCTGGAGGGCAAAGGAGGCGTGGCAGCAGCAGTAGTCGAATTCGATGCCCTGGCCGATCCGGTTAGGCCCGCCCCCCAGGATCATCACCTTGCGGCGGAGCTCTGGCTGGACTTCGCTCTCCGGGGGGATCAGCTGCAGCGCACCGCTGGCATCGATCCGCTCAAGGGGACGCTCGTAGGTGGAGTAGTGATACGGGGTGCTGGAGGCAAATTCAGCCGCACAGGTATCCACGGTTTTAAAGACCACATTCACGCCCAGAGCCTGGCGATGGGCGCGCACCTCCAGCTCCTTGGCCCCGGTGGCCCAGCCAATCTGCCGATCGGAGAAACCAAGTTGCTTGAGCTCCAGGAGGCTTTCGCCATCGAGATCCGCCAGCTGACGGCCATCCAAAAGTCGGCCCTGGGCCTCCACAATCCGCCGCAACTTGGCGAGGAACCAGGGGTCAATGGCTGAGAGCGCGTGGATCTCGGCGTCGCTCCTCCCAGCCACCATCGCGGCCCGCACGGCAAAGATGCGATCCGGGGTGGCGGTGCGCAGGGCCCGCTCCAATGCGCTGGCCTCCATGGGCTGGTCGGGGCGGTCGCAGCCCCAGCCGGCGTGGCCGGTCTCCAGGGACCGCAGCGCCTTTTGGAACGACTCCTCAAAGCAGCGGCCAATCGCCATGGCCTCACCCACGGATTTCATCGACGTGGTGAGCACCGCCGGAGAACCGCGGAACTTCTCAAAGGCGAACCGGGGACTCTTCGTGACCACGTAATCAATCGTGGGCTCAAAACAGGCCGGTGTGGCCCCGGTGATGTCGTTAAGGATTTCGTCGAGGGTGTAGCCCACCGCCAAACGGGCCGCAATCTTGGCGATCGGGAAGCCCGTGGCCTTGGACGCCAACGCTGAGGAGCGGCTTACCCGGGGATTCATCTCGATCACCACCACATCGCCATTGACGGGGTTGATCGCGAATTGGATATTGCTGCCGCCGGTGTCCACCCCGATTTCGCGGATGATCGCGATCGATTGATCGCGGAGGCGCTGGTACTCCCGATCGGTGAGGGTTTGGGCAGGAGCCACGGTGATCGAATCACCGGTGTGAACTCCCATGGGATCAAGGTTTTCGATGCTGCACACGATCACCACGTTGTCGGCGGTGTCACGCATCACCTCCAGCTCAAACTCCTTCCAGCCGAGTAGGGATTGCTCGATCAGGATCTGGGATACGGGGCTTGCCTCAAGGCCGCTCTTGCAGATGGCCCAGAATTCCTCGGGGTTATAGGCAATCCCTCCCCCCGAACCGCCCAAGGTGAAGGCCGGGCGAATGATGCGGGGGTAACTGCCGATAACTTCGCCAACGGTTTCCGCCTCATCCATGGTGGTGGCAATGCCCGACGGGCACACGGCCACCCCAATCCGCGCCATCGCGTCCTTAAAAAGGAGGCGGTCTTCGGCCTTGCGGATCGCGGCCAGGTTGGCGCCGATCAGCTCCACACCGTGTTTGTCGAGGGTGCCGTTTTCGGCCAGGGCCACCGCCAGGTTGAGGGCCGTTTGGCCGCCCATGGTGGGCAGGAGGGCATCGGGTTTCTCAAGCTCAATCACCCGGGCCACCACCTCGGGGGTGAGGGGCTCGATGTAAGTGCGGTCCGCCATGTCCGGATCGGTCATGATTGAGGCGGGGTTGGAATTCACCAACACCACCTCAAACCCTTCGGCCCGCAGGGCTTTACAGGCCTGGGTACCGGAATAATCGAACTCGCAGGCCTGGCCGATCACAATCGGCCCAGATCCCAGCAGCAGGATGCGACGCAGGTCCGTGCGGCGGGGCATAGGCGGGGAGAAAAGCCAAGCCTGGCTAGCTTCTCATGGGCCCCGGGATCGCCGGGGTAGGCGCCCCCCCTAGCCAAGGGTCGCTAACCTTTTCCTTACACGGTTTAGCCCTGCTACTGCCCATGAGCGAACTCCAGCGCCTGAAGGGGCTGCTGCCCCCAGAGCTGCAGAGCTGGGTGTTTGTGGAGGCCGCCGCTTCGGTGGAGCCCCCCTTAATCACGATCGAGGAAATCGGCCGGGATGAGGTGGAAATCCAGCTCGATCTTGAAAAGTGGGACGCCCTCGCCCTCGACCACCGCAACCTGCTCTTCTGGCATGAGGTGGGCCGGGTGCAAAACGATGCCGTGCCTAGGGATGGCTGGGAGATGGCTGCCCTGGCCATCGGTCTGGGTGGGGCGATTGGGGAGCTGTGGGTGCAGGACGGCCTGCTGCTGGTGATGGCCCTAGGCCTCTCGGGCTTTGCCGGGTACCGCCTGTACCTCAAAAACAATTCCGAGAAGCGTCTCCAGGATGCAATTGCCGCCGATGAGCGGGCGATTGACTTGGCCACCCGCTTTGGCTACACCCTGCCCAATGCTTACAAGAGCCTGGGTGGAGCCCTCAAGGAGCTGGTGGAGCAGACCCGAAAGAAGAAGAAACGCACCTTCTATGAAGACCGCCTCGAGGCCCTGCGCAAGAGTGCTGGCAAGGCCCGGGCTGAAATGGCCCAGCAGCAGGGCTCTCGCCAATCGGTAACGAGTGAAAACGTCTATGGATAGCGAAAGCCTTGCTCGGCTGGCAGCCGAAGCCTCCGACGACCGCAAGGCGGTGGACATCCGCCTGATCCGGGTGGATGAGGTCTCGTCGCTGGCCGATTGGTTCGTGATCAGCAGCGGCTTGTCCGATGTTCAGGTGCGCGCCATCGCCCGCTCGGTGGAAGATCAAATCGAGGAGGCGACGGGCCGACTGCCCCTGCGCCGCGAAGGCCAAAAAGAAGGGAAGTGGATGCTGCTGGATTACGGCGAGGTGATCGTGCACGTGCTCACCCCCAGTGAGCGCAGTTACTACGACCTGGAAGCCTTCTGGGGCCACGGAGAACAACACCTCTTCGTAAGCTCAATATCGGTCATCACCCCCTGAGCCCCGGATGGATAGCCCTTGCCCGGTTCCTCCCGAGCAACGGCCGCTGCAGGAATACGAGCAGCTGTTGGCCTCCTGGTTTTTTGTGTGGCCCTCAGCCAGCCTGGCTGGCTTGGCCAGAGCCCTGGGTTTGAGTTGGCTGCTGCTGGTGCCCATCACGGTGCTTGTGGCCAGTGGCAGCTGGGTGCTTCGCCCTGATCCGGTGAAGGTGGTGGCCGCTGGGGCGGTGGCTGCCATCCTGATGCCCCTGTTGCTGCTGGTGCGCCAGTGGCTGGGGTGGCGCTATGTGCACCGGCGCCTGGTGTCCGAGCAGGTGGAATACGAGGAGTCCGGCTGGTACGACGGCCAGGTGTGGGAGAAGCCCCTGGCCTGGCGCCAACAGGATCTGCTCGTCGCCCAACACCAGGTCCAACCCGTCCTGATCAGGCTGAGGCAGAGCGCCGCAATCGCGGTGGGGCTGATGCTCTTGGGAACGGGGCTCTGTCAGGCTCTTTAACACCGGCGATCGGGATCCAGGCCCTTCATGACCCTGTCAACCAACTTCGGTGGCACCAGTCGCAATGGCAATCCGCCCCTTGAGGTGCGGCTGTTGCGCAATGGCATTACGGAATCACGCCACCGGGTGCACGCCACCGTTTGCGATGGCCGCGGCAGGGTCTTGATGCGCGCTGGCGATCCCCAACAGCTCAGCTTTGTGCGCTCGGCCCTCAAGCCCTTCCAGGCTACGGTTTTTGTGGCCAGTGGTGCTGCCGATCAATGCCAATGCGGCGAGCGGGGTCTGGCCATCGCGTGCGCCTCCCATGCCGGCACGGCCATGCATGCCCGGGAGGCCTTCAAGCTGCTGTGGGGCGCCCAAATTGAGGCGGAACAGCTGCAATGCCCCTGCCCAGAGCACGGCTCCAGCCCCCTGGAGCACAACTGCTCCGGCAAGCACGCGGCCTTTCTAGCCACCTGCCGGCGCATGGGCTGGAGCACCGAGAGCTACCTGCAACAGGACCATCCCCTCCAGAGAGAGGTGCTCAAACGGGTGGCGGAATTGCTGGGCCTGCCGGCGGCGGAATTGGTGTCCGCCCGCGACGACTGCGGCGCCCCTACCCTGCAACTGCAACTGGCCCAAATGGCCCTGCTCTATGCCCACCTCGGCGGCGGCACCCAGCCCGATCTCGAGCGCCTGAGCCGGGCCATGCTGGCCCACCCTGAATTGGTGGCCGGGGAAAGCCGCTTTGATACGGAGCTGATGCGCCGCGGCCACGGCCAGGTGCTGAGTAAGGGAGGGGCAGAAGGCATCCAATGCCTCAGCCGGGTGGGCGAGGGCATGGGGGTGGCGATCAAAGTCGAAGACGGCTCGGCCCGGGCCAAACACGCGGTGGCTCTGCACCTGCTCGAACAGCTCGATTGGCTGACGCCCATGACCCTCGAGGAGCTGCGCGGCAGCTTCCTCAACCCGGCACCACACCTACGGCTTGAGGTGATCGGCGAACTCCGCTTCGATTAACCCTTGGGTCAGCCTTCGGTGCTTGCCAAGGCGGCGGCACCCTGGCTGGTATGGTTCCTATGTCGACGCGGGGTAGAGCAGTCTGGTAGCTCGTCGGGCTCATAACCCGAAGGTCGCGAGTTCAAATCTCGCCCCCGCCACCACTTTCTTAAAAACCCCGGCAGACCCCTGTCGGGGTTTTTTGCTATGAGCCCCCAGCCCTTCCCCCAGCCCGACGCCATCGTCGTGGGATCCGGCGCGACCGGTGGGGTTGCCGCCATGGTGCTGGCCGAAGCGGGCCTCCAGGTGCTGGTGCTCGAGGCCGGTCCCAACCTGACGGCCCAGCAGGCCTTCGGCTCTGAGCCCCTCAACAGCCTCAAGCGGGTCGCCAACCTGGCCTGCGGCATGCACACTCTCCAGCGCCACCATCCGGGCTACTGGAAACACAACCCCGACCTGTTCGTCGATGAGCGGGCCAACCCCTACTCCACCCCGGAGAATGCCCCCTATCTGTGGACCCGGGGCCGCCAGGTGGGGGGCAAAAGCCTCACCTGGGGTGGCATCACCCTGCGGCTCTCGGATTACGAATTCAAGGCTGGTGAGCGCGATGGCCATGGCCCCAGCTGGCCGATCGATAGCCAGGATCTGGCGCCCTACTACCAGCGCCTGGAGCAGCTGCTGCAGGTGCATGGCCACTGCGACGGGCTCGCCCAACTGCCCGATGGCAACTACCAATCGCCCCTGCCTTTCACCCCGGGCGAACAACACCTGCAGGCGGCGATTGGCCGGGAGCTCGGCCTACCGCTGATCCATTCCCGGGGCTTCAACCTCGAGCCGCGCCAGCTCGCAGGACAAGGCCCTGCCCCTGGTCAAACCTGGCCCCGTTCCAGCAGCCCCGGCCGCACCTTGGCCCGGGCCCTGGCCACCGGCCGCACCCAGCTGCGCAGCAACGCGGTGGTGAGCCATCTGCTGATGGACGCCCGCCAAAACCAAGCCAAGGGAGTGGTTTTGATCGATGGGGAGACCGGCGCCCAGGAAAGGCTGGAGGCTCCCCTGGTGGTGCTCTGCGCCTCCACGATCGAAACGCTGCGGATCCTGCTGCACTCGAGCGAACAACAGCAAAGCGGCGGCCTGATCGATCCCTCCGGCCAACTGGGCCTGCACCTGATGGATCACATCTCCAGCAGTCGCTTTTTCTCGATACCGGAAGTGCCCCCCCCTAGCCAAGCCTGTGAGCTCTCGGGGGCCGGCAGCTGCTTCATCCCCAACACCGTGAATCTCGATGGCGACCAGGAGGATTTCCGTCGGGGCTACGGCCTTTGGACGGCCCTGCAACGCTTTGATCCGCCAGCCTTGCTGCAACGCCGCCGGGGCGAGGCGGTGGGGTTTCTGATCGGCCATGGAGAAGTGCTGGCGGATGCCGCCAATCGGGTGACCTTGCATCCGGAGCGACGCGACCGCTGGGGCCTCCCCATCGCCCATATTGCCTGCCGCTTCGCAGGCAACGAACACCGCATGCTGCGCCACATGCACCAGCGCATGGAGCAGGTGGTGGCCGCCGCCGGGGGTCAGATCCGGCCCATCGAAGACCTGTTTGTGCTGCCCTTGCTGGAGCCCTGGATCAAAACCAGCCTGGCCGTGGGCAGGGGCGCACCTCCACCGGGTTATTACATCCACGAATTGGGCGGGGCCCGCATGGCCGCCCACGCCGAGGCCGGCGTGGTGAACCCCTTGAACCAATGCTGGGGGGCCAGCAACGTGCTTGTGGTGGATGGGGCCTGCTGGCCGACGGCCGCCTGGCAAAGCCCAACCCTCACCGAGATGGCGATCACCTGGAGGGCCTGTGAGGCTGCCGCAGCCCGGATGAAGCGGGGGGATGCCAGCTAGGTGGGACTTGTCAGGGGCCGCTCACCGGACCCGTTTCTGGTGTCGATGGCCACACTGCAATCAGGCAAAAGTCCACACAATCACTGGGCGACCTTTCCAAAGGGTCGGGCAAGGGAGAACACAAGCGGGGGTTGGCGCCTCCGCTTTTTTTTTGCCCTTAGGGGCGCAGGAACAAGCCGTTGAGGTAGTGCTGGGTGACGCACTGATCGGCGCAGCCGTTCTGGAAGAGGAAATTGGCTAAGGCCGAAGTGACCAGCCGGTATTGATCCCACTCGGGATGGTTGCTGAGGTACTGGCGCATGCCGTCGTAAAGCAACTCGGGCACCTCAGCCTCCAGGCTGATGCTGGGGGCCGGGGCCTCTCCTCCAACGGGGCCCTGAACCGTTAGTGGGGCTTGGGGAGCCGGTGGCGCTTGGCCGATGGGCGCTGCATCGAGTTGCTGTTGTTCCGAACCCATCGTGCGGTGTCATCTCTGCGCTGATGCAGCCAGTAGGGCACGGCCAGGGGCCTCCCGTCAAAGCGATGCAGAGCGCTGCAAACTCAGGCCGAGAAAGGCTGAGACCACCAGTGTCCGGGGGCACTGGTGGGGGGCATCGGCGAACACCGCACGTCCCCAAAGCGGGGCCCTCGAATCCTGTCAAGTCCGAAACGAACAGTTCGCGACATTCCCCAGCTGGCTCGCGTCAGCGACGCATTGAGGCCGATTGCTGCGGGAAAAACCCGGGGCTCCTGGGGAAAACTCCCGGTGAACTGGGGAAACTCACGATCGATCAGAACGGCTAATGCCCCCCAATCCCACAAGACATAGGCCGAGACGAGACAGGCGGGCAGCGGAAAACCATGGTGTTTTCCCAATTTGGTGTCTTGGCTTCCAGACCATCCGCCCGGCCTGTCTCCATCAGCAAGGCCGACCAGTTCAGTTCGACTGGCGCAGGGTGCGAGGACCGAGCGGGTGGTCAGCGTGGGGGTAGGGGGGATGGTGATGGTCGTGCCCCGCGCTAGGGGAGTGGTCGTGGGCATGGCCGCCCACCGGTAGGGGCACCCCATCAGGCTGGCAGGCCCCGGTGCATTCGCGTTCGCAGAGGTCACAGCCATCGGTGAGGCCCTCCACGTGGTGGTGGTGGCTGTGCTGGGAAGCACCCACCTCGGTTTCAAAGCCGAGCACCTGGGAGCGGTATTTGCACAGCGAGCAATTCATGTTCGTGTCGCCGCGCACCACCTCCTCAACCCTCTCCACAAAAGTGCCGAGCACCAAGGGGTGATCGCCCAGGTAGGAGGCCTTCACAAACTCCACCTCGGGGTGGTCGGCCGCCACCCGTTCGGTGTGCTGAACAATGCGGCTCACCAGCACCCCTGAAAACAGGAAATAGGGGAACACAACGATCCGGCGGTAACCGAGTTTCACCACGTGGCGCAGGCCCGGTTCCACCAGGGGGAAGGTGACCCCGGAATAGACCGTTTCACCCCAGCCAAAGCCAAAGCCTTCCACCAGCATCCTGGTCACCTTGGCAACGTTGGAATTGGCATCCGGATCCGAGGACCCCCGCCCCACCACCACCAGCAGGGTGTCGCTGAGATCGGAAGCAGCACCGATCGCCTCGCGAATCCGCGCCCCTGCCGCCTGAATCATCTTGAGGTCGACCCCAAGCTCCCGGCCATAGTCGATCTTGAGGCCGGTTTCGGCCGCATAGGTGTTGAGCACCGAGGGGATGTCGTTCTTGGCATGTCCTGCGGCAAACAACATCGCCGGCACGGCGAGCACCTGGCGCACCCCCCGTTGCCGCAGGGCTTCGAGCCCATCGCGCAGGATCGGCCTGGCAAATTCCAGGTAGCCGTATTCCACGGGCACCTCGGGCATCAGGACCTGGAGCTGCTTGGCCAACTGGGCAAATTCAGCCACCGCCAGCCTGTTCCGACTGCCATGGCCGCAAACCAAAACGCCGATCGGACCGTGGGGCCCCTCCCGCAAAACCGCTGAAGACAGAGCTGACATAACTGCTTACACCTGGGATGGACCCTATTCCCGCCCAATCCAGCGCCTATCCGGACAAAACAAGGGGAGAGCCCGAAAAGCCACGGGGCAACAGGAGGAACGGGAAGTCGGCAAACCCACACCGCCGAACGTCAAGAAAAAACAGAAATTCGTTACAATAAATTTGCACTTCGTTGCATTGACACCATGACCCGTTCAGCCCAAGCCGACGAGCGTTGGTTCCTCAACGCCGCCGCCGCCCAAATCCACTCCGAACAACTGAAGACCGCCGAACGCTTCAACGGCCGCGCCGCCATGCTCGGCTTTGTGATCGGCGTGATCACCGAAGCCCTGACCGGCCAAGGGATCCTCCACCAGATCGGCCTCGGCCAACTGCTCAGCCAGGGCTGAGCCCCAAGCCAGCACCTGCTGGGGCAGGACAGGCGAAGATGGGGGCCAAATCCGGCCTCCCCCAGGGCCTGCTCCTACGGCCCCATCAATGGCCCTGCGCCTGCCCCCATTCCAGCCCCTACCGCCGCCCGATCCCAAGGGCGAGCTGCTGGAGGTGCCGATTGCCAGCCTCCAGCCGACCCAACTCTGCGTGGGTATGGCTGAGGTGCAGAGCAGGCAGAAAGACTTTTCCCACGAAGAAGCCAAGGAAAGACGCACCTACCTGGGCAGCAAACCCGTTCCCTTGGTGTGCAGCAAAGGCGGGGCCATGTGGATGGTGGATCGCCACCACCGGCTGAGGGCCCTGATGGAGATGGATCCCTCGGCCCACGCGTTTGGCTATGTGGTCCTCCAGCTCAACACCGACGATCGGGACACCGTGCTGGCCGAATTGCAAAGCCGGGGCTGGTTGTATCTGTACGACGGGCGCGGGCTAGGACCCTTGCATCCCGCAGTCATGCCCCACCAACTCACGGGCCTCCAGGACGATCCCTACCGCAGCCTCGTCTGGAAGCTCAAAAAGGAGAAGGTGATCGAAGCTGCCCCCCTGATCCCCTTCCATGAGTTCCGCTGGGGAGCCTGGTTGCGCAGTCGGACCCTGCCGCCGTTTAGCTCGGAGCACCTCGAACCGGCCATGCCTGCGGCCCGGGCGCTGGTGCGGTCCAGGGCCGCCTCCCACCTGGCCGGCTGGAAAGGGAACAAAACCTGATGCAAAAACCCTGGCCCCACGGCCCTAGGGTTTTCTCCTGAGCTGAATGAAGCCCTTGGCTGTCGCCCACGATCCCGGCCTCACAGCCTTTGGTTCCAGCCTCACCGCCATCACCCTGGCGGAACTGGGGGACAAGACCTTTTTTATGGCCCTGATCCTGGCGGTGCGCCATCGGCCCCGCTGGGTGTTTGTGGGGGCATTTAGCGCCCTGGCAGCGGTCACCTTGATCTCCCTGGGTCTGGGGTATGGCCTGAAGGAATTACTGCCCCAAGGGGTTGTGCCCTGGATCGCCGCTGCGCTGTTTCTGGGCTTTGGCCTGAAACTGCTATTCGACGCCCAGGGCATGGCAGCCAATGCTGCGGAAGCGGAAGCCCAGGACGCCAAAACCGCCATTGATCGGGCCGAAAACGGCCAGAGCTACTCCACGGCCTGGAGCGTGATCTGGGAAGCCTTTGGGCTGGTGTTCATCGCGGAGCTGGGGGATCGCACCCAATTCGCCACGATCTTTTTGGCCGCCGCCCCGGGCTTCACGTTTGCCGGGTTGCTGGCGGGCTCCCTGCTCGGCCATGGCGTGGTCACTGCCCTCGCCGTGGGGGCGGGCCAGTGGATCGGCAAGCGGGTCAATGAGGCCTTGCTCTACCGGCTGAGCGGAGGATTGTTTCTGGTCTTTGGTCTGGTTTCGCTCAAGCAAGCCCTGGGCTGACCACTACGCTGCCCCGTACTGGAGCAACGCAACTGGTGGCAAAGGACGAAACAAGCCGGGGCGCAGAACTCCTGGCCCTGGGCTGGACCGCCGAAGAGGTGCGCAAATACGAGGAGCTTTGGGAGTACCGCCAGCGCTGGGGTGCGATCAACCTGGAACCGGAAGATCGCCAGGTGCTGCGCAAGGCCGAAGGCCTGCTGCCCAAGCGGACAGCAGGCAAGGGCTCCGCAAAAAAAGCGATCCAAGACAAGGCCTACTATCAGTGGCTGAGCTTCTATCGGGAGGCGATGCTGGGGGCTGCGACTGAGCTGGGTCTAGCCGCTGGGGATGAGGCCGCCTGGGCGATCGTGATCGAAGAGGAGCAGCGGGCCCTCGATTATTACCAACCGGTGCTGGGCTTGCCCGACACCCTCAAGGCCAAGCTGCTCATGCCCCTGCGCGAACAGTGGACCAGTGAAGCTGGCGGCCGCACCCTGGAGTTCGACTTCATCGCGCCCCTGGAAGCCCTCAAGGCCAAGCAAACTACCAACTGGAAGCCCCTGCGCGCCGAAGACGCCGTCAACCCCAAGGCCTATCCCGTGCTAGGGGAAAATGATGCTATCGCATTCCGCGCCAAGGTGCGCCAAGAGATGGTGACCTTCATCCGCACCACCTTCCCCTCCCTCAAGGACAGCGACAAACCCGAACCGGCCGCCGATTGGATCAAAGGGGCCTAATCCTGGTCTGGCTCCGTTGAGATGCCACGCAAATCGCCCACTCGCCCCACAAGACCTCGAGAGAATTGGCAGGCAACCAAGATCTCCTCGAGGAGTAGGACCATGGGCACCACGATGACGAAGTTGATAAATTCATCGTTGAACCAGGGCAAAATCAATTCCATCGAGGCCAAGACACAAAGCAACAGGAAACCTGCTAATTGGTCTCGAATAGAGATCCCAATCCCCTCGATTGAGTCCTACTCATAGCCATAAAGAAGTAGAAGGTTAGCCATCTTTTGGAAAAGGCAATAAGGCATCGGCCCGATGGGTGGGATGAGGGATGTTGCGGTTAAAAATCATCCGCCTTGAAGCCAGTACCAGACTCAGCGGGAATAGGAGGGAGACACTGAACAATGCAGGCTGATTAAGCGACAATAGGGGCAACAACCAAGACCCGCTTTGGGGTAGCCAGTGGTACTACGGGATCAAAGTCCCCAACCGCTCCGAGGAGGAGGTGGTTTACGGCGATGCTGACTATCAAGGAATTGGGAAGCGGCGAGTCTTGCCAGATACGCGAGAAAGCAAGTGACTGGATTGGGTAGAGACCGCCCTCGTCGCAGGCTTCTGCTTGCAGTAGGCGCAGGATTGGTGGGTCGACTGGGTCCGATTTGGCCCCAAACAGGCACAACATTGCCCTCAAAACGTAAGACTGTGAATTGGAGCTGAATCACCCCGCAATCCACCCATCCTCAACATTGTTCTGTGCTGCCAGCGTCAAGCCCTGGTTGACCAGAGGTTCCCAAGCTCATAGCCTGCATGGCAAGTATCTTCATGGTCACGGAGATACAAGCGCCAATCCCTCGCTTGGGGATACTCAGATACTGATGGCATCGGCTTCGACGATCGGCCGAAATTCCTCTCGCAGCTCCTTTTTAGCGACCAAATCCAGCGAGCGGCCCAGCACATCCACACCGGTCTCCGGCCCAGTTGAACCAAGGGACAACGAGCCGAAAACCCTCAAGAGACGCAGACCAAATTGCTCCGGCAGGGCGTGGCCATGCACGCAAAGTCGACTCAGCAGTGGCTCAGCAGTGGCGGCTATCGGAAAACAGCCAGACGCTTGGCAGAATCCTCAGTGGGGGTAATAGGACTCCCTTATTCCGATGCTGATCTATGGCTTGGGCCTGGGCCACCTGCAGCCCGACGAACGCATTGGGACGCTGATTGAGATGAAGGTCTCTGGTTTGGATCACCTGGCGGTTATGGGAAGAATCTGCACGCTTGGGAGCATTGGCCAGAAGTTGAAAATGAATGTTCATGCTTGCGACTACAACCCTTAGGGTTTGATTCCTGGAACAATAGAATCCATCTCAACTGGTCACTTCCAGGCGCGAGAAAACTGGCGAGCCCTATTCCAAGGTTCGTGTTGCCCTTAATCGAGACTATGCGGGCAATCAGTAGGGCACGAATTCGCTGTTCCCAGGTGTGACGCTGACAGCCGACATCCTCACGGATCGCACGAATTTGTTGATGTTTTTGCAGGGGCCTATTCGCACGGGCTGTAGTGATGCCCTGCACAACCAGAGGTTCGCTAGGCTCGCTCATACCCTGATACGCTCCCCCCCTCTGGTGCAATTCATCGGAGAGCTGGCTGAGCAAGCGCCATGCCACTCCGTATAGGAATTCCAGGGCTGGAATTTTCTCTCTGACCTGAATAGGGTTCACCCTATCCATAACTCCTACCGTGGGATCCAGGACGATGTCTGAATTGAAATGCCCCTTTAGCGGTCAGGTGGGAGCGGTGACCCCCGCCGGCGGCACCACCAACGACCAGTGGTGGCCCGATCAGATCAAGGTGGGCCTGCTGCACCAGCACCACCCGGCGTCCAATCCTCTCGGCGCTGACTTCGATTACGCCAAAGCCTTTGCCGGGCTCGATTACGCCGCCCTCAAGGCCGATTTGCGGGAGCTGATGACCGATTCCCAGGACTGGTGGCCGGCGGACTGGGGCCATTACGGCGCCCTATTCATTCGCCTGGCCTGGCACAGCGCCGGCACCTACCGGATGGCGGATGGCCGCGGTGGTTCCGGCCATGGCAACCAACGCTTTGCGCCGCTCAACAGCTGGCCCGACAACACCAACCTCGACAAGGCCCGGCGACTGCTGTGGCCCCTCAAGCGCCGGTACGGCACGGCCATCTCCTGGGCCGATTTGATCGTTCTGGCTGGCACCGAAGCGCTGGAGTCGATGGGCTTCCGCACCCTCGGTTTTGCCGCTGGTCGCACCGACAGCTGGCAGCCGGAGGAGGATGGGTTCTGGGGCAAGGAAACCACCTGGCTCGGCGATGAACGCCACGCCGCCGATGGATCCCTGGACCAACCCCTGGCAGCCGTCGAGATGGGGTTGATCTACGTCAATCCTGAAGGGCCCCATGGCCAACCCGATCCCGTGGCCTCAGGCCGGGATGTGCGGGATACCTTTACCCGCATGGGCATGACCGTGGAGGAAACCGTGGCCCTGGTGGCTGGCGGCCACACCTTCGGCAAATGCCACGGGGCGGCGCCCAACAGCAATCTGGCGGCCGAACCGGAAGGGGCAGCTCTGGAGGCCCAGGGCCTGGGCTGGGCCAACCGCTTTGGCAGTGGCAAGGGGGAGCACACGATCACCAGCGGCATTGAAGGGGCCTGGAAACCCAACCCCACCCAATGGGATCAGGGCTACTTCGAGATGATGTTCACCTATGAATGGGAACTCACCAAGAGCCCAGCGGGCGCCTGGCAGTGGGTGGCCCAGGACGTGCGCCCTGAGCACCTGGTCCCCGATGCCCACGTGCCGGGATTGAGCTCGGCACCAATCATGACCACCGCCGACCTCGCCCTGCGCCATGACCCGATCATGGAGCCGATCGCCCGGCGTTTCCACCAGGATCAACAGGCCTTCGCCGACACCTTCGCCCGGGCCTGGTTCAAGCTGACCCACCGCGATCTGGGCCCCCGCTCTTTGTATCTGGGCCCCGACGTGCCAGCCGAGGAGCAGATCTGGCAGGATCCCCTACCCGCCATCGACCATCCCTTGGTGGATAGCGCCGATCTGGCTGCCTTAAAGCAACAGATCCTGGCTACGGGGCTCACGGTGCCTGAGCTGGTGGCGACAGCCTGGGCCTCAGCCTCCAGCTTCCGCGGCTCCGACAAACGGGGCGGTGCCAATGGCGCTCGGGTTCGGCTGCAGCCCCAACGCACCTGGGAGGTGAACGATCCAGAACGACTGTCCCGGGTTCTGACGCAGCTGGAGGCCGTTCAGGCGAGCTTCAACGCCAACCAATCTGGCGGGAAGCGCATCTCCCTGGCGGATCTGATCGTGCTGGCTGGTGGAGCGGCGGTGGAGCAAGCCGCCGCCGCTGCTGGCCACAGGGTGGTGGTGCCCTTCCAGCCAGGACGCACCGATGCCAGGGCAGAGCAGACCGACAGCTCAGGTTTCAATGTGCTCAAGCCCCTGGCCGATGGCTTCCGCAACTGGCAGCGGGCCGATCTGGCAATTCACGCGGAAGAACTGCTACTCGATCGAGCCCAGCAGTTGGGCTTGAGTGCGCCCGAGCTCACGGTGCTCGTTGGGGGATTGCGGGTTCTGGGCGCGAACAGCGGCGGCAGCAAGCACGGCGTCTTCAGCGATCGCGTTGGCGTCTTAAGCACGGATTTCTTCGTGAACCTGCTCGCCATGGACACGGTCTGGGGTCCTGGCACAGGAGCGAACATCTATGAAGGCCGAAGCCGGAAAGATGGCAGCCTGCGCTGGACGGCTACCCGGGCCGATCTCGTCTTTGGTTCCAACAGCCAACTGCGGGCGATCGTGGAGGTGTACGCCCAGGACGACGGCGCCGAGCGCTTCATTCAAGACTTCGCGAACGCCTGGGTGAAGGTGATGGAGCTGGACCGTTTTGACCTGGCTCGGCCCGGTAGCCCTTAGGGCCTTTGGCCAACGGTGCTGCTAAGCGTGGCCTAGAGCTGCGCGATCGCCCTGGTCGCAAAAGTGGTGATGGTCATACCCCTGGGAATCACCTACGCCCTATGGAGCGGGATCGGCACCCTCGCCGTGGTGCTGAGCCCCTTGGCCGCAGCCAACAGAGCCGCCTTGGTGGCCCCGTACACCTGATCGGCTTGGGTTGGGCTGGTTGCCACGCAGGTCATGCCGAGCTTGCCGAATTCCGAAAGGCAGCCCAGCAGGTGAAACACACTGCCGCGCAGGCGGGCTGGATCGTAGTGAAGGCTGGCCTCAGCCACAATGTCGATCAGATCCGCCGGTAGCAGGCCCCGCAGCTGGGGGTCGATCAGGTTGTCGGTGGCGCGGTAGTGGAGCGGCTGGCCGGTGGGCGCCAAAAACAACCCCGTGGCGGGATCGAGCTGGCCGGTGGTGATCGCCCGCAGGGCCATGTAGGGATGGGTGGTGCCGCCCTGGCGCAGGTTCACCTCGATGGCCTGCACATCCCAAACCCCGTTGATCCGCCGGGCGATGAAATCCACCGCGTAACGCTCTAGGCAACCCTCCTGAGCCAAGGCTTCACCCACGGCCTGGCCATGGCGCATCAACGCCACCCGGTAGGCCTCGTCCGCGGGAAAACAACAGCCCAAGTAGGTCTGCCCGCTGGGGCCTCCCAGGTTCTGTTCATGGGTGGACAGCACATCCACCCCACCACCCGGATGGATCGTGCCCTGCACGCTGGGGGAGCTCAAGACCTCACCGCCCTCCAGCCAGGCTTCCACCAGGGCACCCTGGTGCACCACCAGCTCCCGCCAGGAAACCGGCGGCATCGGCAACTGCTCCAGGGCCGAGCGAATCCCCCGTCGCCGTTCCCCCGCCGAGAGCCCCTCCAGCTGGAGCGGTTCCAATTCAAAGCGGGCATTGCCCTCGCCGCTGAAGCCCTCATTGAGCTTCACTACACAGCGCCGCAAACCTGGATGGGCCTCCCAGAGTTCGGCGGTGGCTTCTGCCAGGTCATCGAGGTTGAACACCAGGGCGCTGCCCGGGGGATGAGGCACCCCGCAACGGGCAAAGAGCTCGCGGCTTCCGGCCTTGCTACCCCAATAGCCCAGGGCTGGATCGGTGCCCAACAGGGGCACCTGCAACACCTCCGAGAGCTGCTTTTCCAGCTCCGTCACCACATAGCAGGACATAAAGCTGCGCCCGGGCCTCAGCATGTCCTTGATGCGCGCTAAGAGGGCTGGTCGCTCGAGCAGTTTTTCTGTGAGCGGGCGGTTGGAGGCGTCGTCCGCATCAAACAGATGCAGGCGCCGGCGGGCATGGGAGGTGGGCACCCCCGGCAGGAGCTCCAACACCGAATCCACCACCAAATCGGGCAGCAGCTTGCTGGTGACATAAACGGCCCGAACCCCGGGATCGCGCAGGCGAATCAGGGAGAAGAGCTGGCGCTCCTCGTAGTGATGGCCGCCCGTAACGAGGGCCATCTGGGCGGTGTCCATGGTGAGCGACGGCACCATGAGCAGATCGAAATCCATCCCATTGCCGTCGTACTCCCGGCCCCATTCCGGGCGCAGCTGCTGCTGAAGGTTGCTGAAACTAAGCGCCATCAGGCTTCAGCCGCCAGGGGCAAGGCATGGACTACCCACAGCTTCGGTGCCCCACCGGCCAGGCGCAACATCCAAGTGCAACAGCCAAGCTTCAGAATGGGCAAGCCTGAAGTTGTCGATCCGATGGCCCCGCGCCTGCGCCCTGCCCTGCTTGCCCTAGCAACCCTGGCCAGCACAGCGGCCTGCCGGCCGGCCCTGGCGGCTCCCTTCAGCTACAACCCCGTCTCCTTTACGGGCTTCGCCAACGAGACTTACCGGCTGCAAGGCAAGGATGTGTTCTTCAAAAACCTGGGCCCCTGCGTGAAGGAGGGCCAGGGGGGCTACCGCTGTCTCGGCGGCGAGGCCCTGATTGGCGTGCCCCAGCAAAACGGCCGCAACTTCTGCAAGGTCGGGGCGGTTTGGTACGTGCCCTTTAGCCGCACCGTGCAGTACCGCACCACCACCTGCAGCTTCCGCAGCGATCAACAGCGGGTGCTCGATCAGAGCCAGGAGCTGCTGCGCAAGGGGCTCAACACCCTGGAGAACTACACCAAATAGTCGGCCAAGGGCAGCGGTGGCCGGCCGCAGCGATCGGCAATCTCCTGATCCAGCAGGTCGAGCTGGCCGTAGCGCTGGGCGCGTTGCCCCGGCTCCCGGAGCCGCTAGCTGATGCGGGGCCGACAACGGCTGCCCTGCAGGTGATGAAGCAGTTCCCCTTCATCGTGGTCGCCGCGAAATGGGGAAGGCAGGGAAGGGGCCTGCGCGTTAGGGCTGAGAAGGCTTTCTTTAGAAAGACTGGGGGGCTGGCACTTCCCTGTATTAGTCGATACATTGCAACAATCGCATAGGTCCCTTGCGCGTTACCCACCTCGAAGACGAGCACCTCATCAGCCTGAACTCCCAGGAAGCTTCTGCCCTGGTTGATGCCTGCGCCATGGTGATGGTCGCCGCTGAATCGGTACCCGAGGTGGTGCTTCCTGCCCATGTGACCACGGTGCTTGCCGGAATTTTTGAGCAACTCAGCGGAACCGCCAAAGCTGCCAAATCCCACCAGTTGAACCAATCCCATCCATCGCGGCAGTCCAACCAATCCGCCTAAGCCTGGAGTTGGACTTCAATCAGGTCTCCTGAACACCCACCGTTTGAGGGCAAGGGAGACATAGACAAGCCCCACCAAAATGGGTACCTCAATCAGTGGGCCGATTACCCCAGCCAGGGCCTGCTGGGAGCTCGCCCCCCAGACGCTGATGCTCACGGCGATCGCCAGTTCAAAGTTGTTGCCGGCGGCCGTGAAGGCGAGGGTTGTGGTGCGGGGATAGCCCAGGCCAAAGAAGTGGCCCAGCAAAAAAGCCACCCCCCACATGATCAGGAAGTAGAGCACCAGGGGGATGGCCACAACGGCAACCCGCAGGGGATCCGATGTGATCGCCTTGCCCTGCAGGGCGAACATCACCACCACGGTGAAAAGCAACCCATACAGGGCCCAGGGGCTGAGCTTGGGCAGAAAGGTTTGCTCATACCAACGGATCCCCTTGCTGCGTACCCCGATGCGGCGCGTCAGAAAGCCTGCCACCAGGGGCACACCCAGGAAGATCAAAACGGCCTTGGCGATCTCCCCCACCGAGAAGGCCACCAGCTGGCTATCGAGGCCGAGCCAGCCGGGAAGAATCTGCAGGTAGAACCCACCCAGCAGGCCATAGAGCAGCACCTGCAGGATCGAATTGATCGCCACCAACACGGCCCCTGCCTCCCGATCCCCTTGGGCCAGATCAATCCAGATCAGCACCATGGCAATGCAGGGAGCCAGGCCAATCATGATCAGACCCGTGCGCAAGGCCGCTTCGTCGGGCAAAAAGCACCAGGCCAGGCCAAACATCAACAGGGGACCCAATCCCCAAACCAAAGCCAACGCCAGGGTGAGCAGCCTCCGATCCCGAAGAACAAGCCCCAGCTCCCCGTAGCGCACCTTCGCCAAAACGGGGTACAGCATCATCAACAGACCCAGGGCAATGGGCACCGAGGTCTGGCCCACGGTCACCCCCCCCAGCACCTCCTGGAGATTGGACACAACCCGGCCCAGCAGCAAGCCGGCCGCCATGGCCAACAGGATCCAGAGCGGCAACAACCGATCGAGCTCTGACCCCATCGCCCCTGACAATGTCGCAGCCAAAGCGAAGGATGGCTCGCCCAACCCGCTTCAGCCACAGGGGGCAGCAGGCTCGCTGCAGCCCGCGGCCAATGCACCCAGCCAACCCTGCAGCCCATCGAGGGCGTCTGGGCGCAGCCGGTAGTAGATCCAGCGCCCCTCGACCCGGGCTTCAATCAATCCGGCCTCGCGCATCACCTTGAGGTGAAAGGAAAGCTTCGATTGGGCCAGCTCCAAGTGGCCGGTGAGGTCGCACACGCAGCGCTCACCGCTCGCCAGGGCTTGCACCAGCTGCAGGCGCACCGGATCGGCGAGGGCCTTCAGCAGCTGGCGCGCCTGATCCGCCTCGAGGGGCCCCACCGATTCCGCGGAACGCAAAACACCCATTGATCAACTTTGAT
Source organism: Synechococcus sp. UW140 (assembly GCA_943373125.1). GTDB lineage: Bacteria > Cyanobacteriota > Cyanobacteriia > PCC-6307 > Cyanobiaceae > Cyanobium_A. The sequence continues at coordinate 105,434 of CALSBG010000003.1, read as the reverse complement.
TGATTGATCAACCAAAGTTGATCTATGGTCCACCCATCACCGTAACCGGGGCCCATGAAAATCGGCATCAATGGCTTTGGCCGCATCGGCCGTCTGGTCTTCCGGGCCCTGTGGGGCCGCCCCGGCATTGAGCTGGTCCACATCAACGACCCCGGCGGCGGCGCCCCCACCGCCGCCCACCTGCTGAGCTTTGATTCGGTCCATGGCCGCTGGCCCCTGGCCGTGGGCTCCAGCCCAACCACCAGCGACAGCTTCACCGTGGAGGGCCACAGGATTGGCTACTCCCAGCACAGCGATCCCACCGCCGTGCCCTGGCAGCAAGCAGGCGTGCAGATGGTGCTCGAGTGCAGCGGCAAGTTCAAAACCCCCCAAACCCTGGAGCCCTACTTCAACCAGGTGGGGCTGAAGCAGGTGGTGGTGGCTTGCCCAGTGAAGGGAGTGATCGCCGGTGAAGAGGCGCTCAATGTGGTGTTCGGGATCAACCACCAGCTCTACGACCCCTCCAAGCACCGCCTGGTCACGGCGGCGAGCTGCACCACCAATTGCCTGGCACCCGTGGTGAAGGTGGTGCAGGAAAACTTTGGCATTAAGCACGGCTCGATCACCACCCTCCACGACGTCACCGGCACCCAGCTGGTGGTGGATGGCTTCAAGAGCGACCTCCGGCGCGCCCGTTCCTGCAGCCAGAGCCTGATCCCCACCACCACGGGATCGGCCAAGGCGATTGGCCTGATCTTCCCCGAGCTCCAGGGCAAGCTCAACGGCCATGCGGTGCGGGTGCCCCTGCTGAATGCCTCCCTCACCGATGCGGTGTTTGAGCTGGAGCGGGCCGTTTCGGTGGAGGAGGTGAACGGGGCGTTTGCAGCCGCGGCCACCGGAGCCCTGGAGGGAATCCTGGGCTACGAAACCCGGCCCCTGGTGTCGGTTGACTTCGTCAACGACCCCCGCAGTGCGGTGATCGATGCCCTTTCAACGATGGTGACCGGCGGCACCCAGCTCAAGGTGTACGCCTGGTACGACAACGAATGGGGCTACAGCTCCCGCATGGCCGACCTGGTGAGCCACATGGTGCAAGGCGCTGCATGACGCGCCAACTCTCTGCGTTGCAGCAGTACATGGTAGTGACGGCCTCCTATTGGGCCTTCACCCTCACCGATGGCGCCCTGCGCATGTTGGTGGTGTTCCACTTCCACCAGCTCGGCTACTCCAGCTTGGAGATCGCCCTGCTGTTTGTGTTCTACGAGTTTTTCGGCATTGTCACCAACCTGGCCGGCGGCTGGCTGGGCGCCAGCTTCGGCCTCCGGCTGACCCTCTGGGCGGGCCTGGTGCTGCAGATCGTGGCCCTGTTGATGCTGGTGCCGGTGTCCGACAGCTGGCCCAAGCTCACCTCGGTGCTCTACGTGATGGCCGCCCAGGCCCTCAGCGGCATCGCCAAGGACCTCAACAAGATGAGTGCCAAAAGCGCCATCAAAACGGTGGTGCCCGACCGCCCAGACGACCAAAGCCAGGGCCAGCACCAGCTGTTCCAGTGGGTGGCCATCCTCACCGGCTCCAAAAATGCCCTGAAGGGCGTGGGCTTCTTTCTCGGTGGTGTGCTGCTGGCGACCCTGGGTTTTGCCGGTTCCGTAGCCGCCATGGCGGCGGGGCTGTTTGTCGCCTTGCTCGGCACCCTGGTGCTGCCAGCGGAGATCGGCAAGATGAAGCAAAAGCCCGGCTTCTCAGCCCTGTTCTCCAAGAGCGAGGGGATCAACGTACTGTCGCTGGCCCGCTTTTTTCTGTTCGGCGCCCGGGACGTGTGGTTTGTGGTGGCCCTGCCGGTGTTCCTCGAGGCCGCCCTGGGCTGGCGGTTCTGGGAGGTGGGGGGCTTCCTGGGCCTTTGGGTGATTGGCTACGGCATCGTGCAGGGGTTGGCCCCCAGCCTGCGGCGGGCCTGGGGCCGCACCAGCCCACCGGGCCCCTCGGCGGTGCAGTTTTGGAGTGCCCTGCTCACGGCCATCCCGGCCTTGATGGCCATCGCCCTCTGGCGGGAAGTGGCCCAGCCCGGCGTGGCCATTGTGGTGGGATTGGCGGCCTTCGGGGTGGTGTTTGCCATGAATTCCTCCATCCACAGCTACCTGGTGCTGGCCTACACCGACGTTGAATCGGTAAGCCTCAACGTGGGCTTCTATTACATGGCCAATGCCGGAGGGCGGCTGCTGGGCACCCTGCTCTCGGGCTGGGTCTACCTGGCGGGAGGGATGGCGGCCTGCCTGTGGTGCTCAGCCTCCCTGGTGGGATTGTCGTGGCTGACCAGCCTGAAGTTGCCGCCGGTTCCCAAGCTCCAAACCTGAACAGGCCAGTGCTCGGGTAAGCGGCTCAGGGAACTCGTTCAGGGAACTACCGAACTCCAGGTAAAGGCCAGGCCCATGCCCATCAGAAGGCCATAGGTGAGGTTGAGGGTCTGGGGCGCAGCAGCCTGGGCCCAGCGACGAATGGCCGATAGAGACACCAGCAACAACCCGGCCTGACTGATCAGCAAACCCACCAGATAGAAGGCGATGGGGGTGGGCTCCCAACCGATCACACTCGCGGAGAGGGCATAGCCATGCAGCACAAAAGCAGGGAGCAGGATCCCGACCGGCAACCGGCGCAGCAGCACCAGGCCAACCAGGGCCACCGACAGGGCCACCAAAGGCTCAATGGCAGTAAAGCCAGGAGCCAGCAAACCAATGGCCGAGCCCAACAGGCCTGATGCCAGCAAAGCGCCAACCCACCAGAGGGGGCGCTTGATGGCCACTAAACCAATAGCCAAGAGAAAGAGCAGATGATCCGGGCCCAGCACCGGGTGCATCAGACCGCTCACGATGCCAGCCACCGGACCTGGCTGGATGTGGAGAAAAGCCATCGGGTGATGGGCTAGAGCTGGAGCAGCCAACAGCAAGGCGGCCACACCCAAGCCACTGGCAAGAAGCAGGGCCTGAAAGGACGACTTCATCGGTAAAAAAGACTTCATCGGTAAAAAAGACTTCATCGTGAAGAGCTGGAGGTTGATCGAAAGACGAAAAAAGATTTGGCAACGCCTACCGATGGCCCATCAGGCCCCTGCGCCAGCGGCCAACGGCCCCAGGGATCCAACAGCCAAAACACCGCCGATCAGCACAAAGGCCAGGGCAAGCCCCTTGTTCCAGGGGGCGGACAGTTGCTTGAACAGCAGGGCCGCTCCACCACAGATGCAGGCGGAACTCACCAGGGCGCCGCCCCACCAGATCCAGGTGCTGCTGTCTTGGGGAGCCTCCAGGCCGTGGAGCATGGCGTGGATGGCCAAGGCCGCTGCCACCACAACGCCACCCAGGGGGCCGGTGCCTCGACTAGCAACCTTGCCAGCGGTGAGCAGCAGCAAGCCAACCGCGGAGATGGCGAGGGCCGCAAGACCTTCAGCCCCAGGAATGACACCACCAGTGGCGCCAATCGCCGCTCCTGCCAAAGCACCGGCGAAAGCCCAAACCAACAACTGCCAGGAGATGGCGGCTGCGGAGGCCCCGACAGCCACTAACAGGGTGAGGTGATCGAAACCCAAAAGGGGATGGAGCAGCCCCCCAATCGCACCAGTGGCCGCCCCGCCGTGGGCCTGGGCCGGGGTGCTCGAGACAACGACGGCCAAGGCCGCTAAAGCCGCTGCAAAGGCAGCAGAAATCGATTTCATGCAGTCTTCTCGGTCCGCGCCGAGGCGATGGGATGGGATGGGGGACGGTGAGTGTTCTGACTAAGGGGCGAACCCCATCACAGTTGCGGGACAGCGGCGGAATTGGGATCGCAAAACGAGCCCGCACCGCACTTTCCTCATGTGGCCTGGGCCAAGCCCAGAGCCCGTCTGCCCACCACTATGGGGCCAAGGGATCAGCAATCACCAAACAGGGCCTGAACCGTTGCGTTGAACTGGTCGTAGGTGATGTCGGCATCCATACCTGAAACCGCCAGGGCCACGGTTTTGGCCAGGGGATTGCATTCCACCGCAATGGATACCGAAACCTCACCATGGTCAACGTGATAAGTAGCGCTGCGACCACCATCGCCATAGAGAGTTTCTGGGGATTCGGTGAACCCCAGGGTTCGGGTGAGCTCGGCCACCCCAGTCAAGGAGGTGATCAGGTCGGCCTTGCAGGCGATCGCCTTCACATAGACGTGGGGGGCTGGAAGCCTGAAAGCCTCCCGATCCTCCAGCCCGAGCATCAGCGTGCTCTTCAAAGACTTGACCAGGGTCTTCATGGGGCCGCCAATCACCGATGGATTGAAACGGAGTCTAGGCATGAAACCCCAGATTTAGTGTTCACCGTAACGGGCAAACACTAGATAGGGGGGTAAATTCAGGCGATCGGGCCGTCGCGGTCGGAGCGAAACACCACATCGATCCCCGCAATCAAGTCGGCTTGCTTCACAAGCTCCTCAAACACGGCCAGGGTTTGGGGGGCGCCGCGGCCCATCGACTCCCGGCTCATGATCGCCAGCTCCAGAACCACCCCATCGGCCTTGTTCTGCACATCAGCAAACAACTGCATGCGCTGCTGCTCGCCACTCACGCGCACCACCGCACTCAGGTGGGCAATGGTCTCGTGATCCACCTCCGCCTGCAACGCCTGCAACATTGGCTTCAGCGCCTCAATTAAGGCCCTCGGCTGCACCACTGATCGGGATTTCAGCACTAAGAGGTATCGGGCCATAGCGACAGACTGCGAACGGCCATCCTGCATCAAGGCGGGGCCAAGCCTGCGCGAATCGGAACCTCCACCCAAGCAATTTGATCGATTCTGCCCAGCACTTTGGGCCGCTCGCTTGCCACAGAAACCCGCACCAAATCAGGACGACCCGCCAGCACCTTCACCCCCCGACCCAAAGGCAACAACACCTGGCCTTGAAGAATGGCGGCATAGAGGATTTCCCCGTCCAGGCCGCGCACCTCCACCCAACTGGGCCCTGAGCTTTGCAGCCGCAGCTGGCCCACCGGCACACCAACACGTGGCGAGCGCTCAGCCCGGTCGAAGGAGCCAGCCTGGGGAAGGGACAACCGGGGAATGGGCCCCAGCTGATTGGCACCCCATACCAAGCCAGCGCCAACCCCCACCAAGAGCGCTGCCCGCCCAACCGTGACCGGCCATTGGGCACGGGGACTGGACTGCTGAACCGAGCGCGACAAGGTCACCGAGAGGCGATCGGGATCCACCGCATGGGCTTGGATGCGCCCGTTGCGCGACAGCTGGCGCAGGTCGGCCATCCATTCGGGCAACAGCACAAACAAAACGGCAAGCAGGCCGTACAAACGCACCAGTCCCGATGGCACCGGATGGTGGTGGCCGGGGTGCTCGTCGCTCTGGTGTTCGCTCTGGTGTTTGGGCTCTTGTTGGGGGGCCGACCGGGGTTGGCTCACGGGAAACTCGCGGTCCATCGGGACCATTCTCTTGGCGATCTTTCGCAACGCCGAGGCTGGCGCGATCAACCTTCACACCCTTTGAAGGCACAGGGATCGGAGAAGGGTGTTAGGGGGCCTTCATCTCCCGCGCCAGCAGGGTGCAGAGGTAATCGGGATCGCGGTATTGGCCAGGCAAGCAGTTGTGCAGGGTTTCCAACCGCTGCCAGCACACCGTACGGCGAATCTTGTTGATCGATTTGCCCTCCCGAAGCAGCAAGCGCATGGCCTTGCAGTACAGGGAATAATTCGCTTCGAGCTCCCCAATCGTGATCTTGGGTGCCGAACCAGCAGTCGTCATGGATGTCCGCGGCGGGCGTTGAAGGGCAACGCAGGGCCCTTGGGGCCTGGGCCAACTCTGGGCCGGCCCCCTGCCATCACGAGCCCCCCATACGGGGACAATTCAGATCTGAACGCTTTGATCCAAATCCGCTAAATCTGAACCATGCCGCAGCGCATGCCCTTGAGCACCGCCTGGAGGCGGTTGTTCACATCAAGGGTCTTCAGCAAACGCTTGGTGTAGGTCTTGGCCGTTTCCTCGCTCACCACAAGTTTCTCGGCGATGTCGCGATCGGTGAGGCCAATGGCCAGTAAATCCAGCACTTCGTATTCGCGCTTGGTGAGCCGGGGGCAGCTCAAGTAAGCCCGGGTGTCCGAGCGCAGGGAGGGGCTTCGGTAAAAGTGATGGCCCATTACGGCTATCAAGGCGGCTTGAAGGGGGCGTTGATCGCCGATGAAATCGGCCTCGGCAACCACCGCTTCCAGCCAATCGGCATCCGCGTATTGGGCCGGGATCACATCGCCTAGCGCCAACACCACAACCTTCAAACTGGGCTGGACTTCGCGGGCCAGGCGCACCAGCTCAAAGCCATTGCCCTGTTCCAAGTAATCGGTAGCGATCAGCAGCTCGTAGGGCTCCCTCGCCAGGTAGCTCAAACAGGTGGCCTGGTCGGTTACCGCACAGCCAATCCGGGTGCTGTCTTGGAAGCTCTCGCAAACGGAGCGCAACAAGAATCTGCCTTTCATGGCGATGGCCACCCGGCCACGGACTGCCACCGAGAGCAACACCTGGTTGAGGCCGGTGCCTTCCAGGCTGCTGAGAAAAGGGGTGAGGTCCATCGGACCCTCCTTGGCGGCAGAAGCTGTCTGCCTGAAGGTTGATCAAACCTAAGGGGCCGTCTCCCGATGAACAACAAATGCTTTGGAATTAGTCGTCGTAAACCCGGCATTTTTCATCGGCTGGGTTCAGCTCGCAGAACACCTCAAACGGGCTCGGAGCTTCCTCGGCCTCCGGATGGCGCCCTTGGAAATCCTCAAGGTCCTTGATCTGCTGCTCCAGCTTGCGGGCCACGGCCTGATCTCCATTGGCCGTGGCTGCGGCCAATGCCGAGCGGTAGCTCTCCAGCTGGGACGCGATCGTGGTCATAACGAGACTCCCAGGAGGAGCAGAGGTGTGGCGGCCGAGAATTTAACCCCCCTGCGGCAGCCAAGTCGGGGCTGCAGGCAAGGTGGGGAGATTGCAACGGGATGCCCCATGGCAAACGCCCCCTATTTGGTCGCCTTGGCGTTGGTGACATTTGACGGCAAACGGGCCCTGCCCCTGACGGGCAAAACCCAATCGGCCGCAGCTACCACAGCCAACGACCCCGGAGAGGATGGCCGCACCCTGGCCTTGGAGCTGTTACTCCGGCTTTGGCAACGCAGCGATGGGGGCCCACTTCAGCGGGCGGCCGGTGACAGCAGCCTGCTGCTGATTGAGATTCCCCTCAATGTCATGAGCGAGCAATTGCCGCTGCTAAAGGCCAGCTGGCTCGCCAGTGGCGACACCGCCGCCTTTGAAACGAGCCTGAAAGCCCTGGTGATCCGCGGCTGGCGCCTGGGCATTGCCAAGTACGAACCGGTGAGCTTCAGTCCCTGGCCCTAGGCCATTGCTGGGGGTCTGGGACCGAGCTGAAACCTCCTGCCTCGGGTCTTTGCCCATCCACTCCAGCCGCCACTTCCAAATCAGCCACTTCCAAATCATTGGCAACAGCAACTTCCAAATCAGCCACTTCCAAATCATTGGCAACAGCAACTTCCAAATCATTGGCAATAGCAACTGTCAAATCATTGACAACAGCAAACGGGCCGATGATCTTCAGGGCGTGATTGTTGTAAACCTCTGCGGCCTCCCGCTCGTCCTGGTAGGCCCCAAGGAAGTAGCGGCGCCCCCGCCAATACAACTGGGCGATCCACTGACCCGTTCGCTTCCGGTAGCTGACGCCGCGAAACATGGAGCTTGCGCCTGGCCGACGGGGCCGGTTGGCATAGGCGAGATAGGCCTGCTCTTGGGAAGCGTCGGTCTGCTCCTGCATGACCACGGGGGATCAGTGGCGTGATCAACACTGCGACGCAGCAAGCCCCCTAAGCCAGTCCCCTTTTGGGGAGGTCTTGCCGATGGGCCCTGGGCGGCACCCCTGGCCCAGGTGATTACGGGATCCAACAGCACCGCCCCCACGGAGCTGCAAATCACCGAAACAGCCAGCCATTGTTGCTAAAAGGAGAAATCAGCCGGCGCGCCTTCATGACCATCCCTACCCCTGAAGCCCCAGGGCTCGACGCACAAAACGGCGACGCCCAGAAGCAAACGGTCTTGCTGGTGGACGACGACGCCAATATCCGGCGGGTGCTGGAAACCCGGCTGACCATGTTTGGTTACGACGTGGCGACAGCCAGCGATGGCGAAGAGGCGCTGGCCCTCTTCCAAACCGTGCAACCCGATGTGGTCGTGCTGGACGTGATGATGCCGAAGATGGACGGCTACGGGGTGATTCAGGCCCTGCGCCAACAATCCGAGGTGCCGATCCTGTTGCTCTCGGCCTGCTCGGAAGTCAAAGACCGCATCCTGGGCCTGGAGTTGGGCGCAGACGACTACATCACTAAACCGTTCAGCCCGAAGGAATTGGAAGCACGCATTCGCTGCGTCTTGCGTCGTACGGCCGGCGGTGCAGGCCCTGCGGCCGCTGGCAGCGCCCCGCGGGAAATCAGGATTGGCCAGTTGATGATCCTGCCCCACAAACGCCAGGTGTTTAAGGCCGGCGAACGGGTCAAGCTCACGGGGATGGAATTCGACCTACTCGAGATGCTGATGGCCCACTCCGGCAAGCCGCTCACCCGTCAAGACATGCTCACCAAGATCTGGGGCTACACCCCGGAGCGCCATTCCGATACCCGGGTCGTGGACGTGCACATCTCCAGGCTTCGCAACAAAATCGAAGATGATCCCGACAACCCGGAACTCGTGATCACGGCCCGGGGTACGGGATACCTCTTCCAACGCCTACCAGCGGCAACGGCGACCTAGGCAGGGGTATGCCCTAACGGGGGACACCGTTGTAGATCACCTTCTCCACCTTGGTGCCATCGGGTGACACCATGATTTGGGTTTCAACCGTGGGCTTTCGGTTCATGGTTTGCCAGCCCGGTGTGCCGCCGAGGAACTGGAAGCGGTAGCCGTCGCTGCTCGCGCGCACCATGCAGCTGCCGCCACCCAACTGGTGCATGCAGGCTGCCGTGCGGTATTTGGTCAACCCGCCGTTCAGGGCCTCGGCCTTCATGCGGGCCACATTGGCTGCCTTCTCCTGGGTCCGCGGTACCTCGGCCGCCCGAAGCGCGAAAGGAGCGAACACCGTGAGAGTGGAGAGCAGCGGCAAGGCCACACCCAAAAGGGCAGGCTTGAACTTGGCAGAAAGCATGGCTTGAGCGAGTCAACAACAACCCAGGCTTAGCGACATCGACCCAGACGAGGGCGATCTGGCCAGGGTCCGTCGCACGATTACATCAGGGCACCCGATGGCCGGAGTGGCCCGCACCCGGGCGTGATTTCCATCGCTAAACCGGGGGTTCCAGGCCTGAAACCATGAATCTCCTGGAGCCCACCAACCTCCTTTTGCTGGGCTGCGCCCTGATTTATGGACTGATCGGCGAACCGGTGGATGGGCTGATCCTGCTGGGGTTTGTGGCAGGGATTGTGCTGCTCGATGCTCTGCAACAGCACCGCAGCCAAAGGGCCCTGGCTGAACTTGCCCGACTCTCCGCCCCCCGGGCCCACGTGCGCCGGCTGGGCCAGGAGCTGGAACTCGCCGCTGGGGAGGTTCTCCCCGGCGATTACCTACGCCTGGAGGAGGGCGATCGGGTGGTGGCCGATGCCGCCCTGCGGGAGGCGGTGGGCCTATGGCTCGATGAATCCCTGCTCACCGGGGAGTCGTTGCCGATCGCCAAGCAAGGTCTCGGCGAGAGGATCTTGGCCGGATCGCTCGTGGCAAGCGGCAGGGGTTGGGCGGAGGTGAAAAGCAGCGCCGCCGCCAGCGAATTGGGCCGCATGGGCGACAGCCTCAAGACGGTCGTGCCTCCCCCCACCCGCCTGCAGCGCCGCACCCGCCGGCTCACGGGCCGGCTCACCCTCTGGGGCCTGGGCCTCTGCGCTGCCCTGGCCTGCCTTCAAGGACTCACTGGCGGCAACTGGCCCCAGGCCCTCCTAGCAGCCCTGGCCCTGGCCCTGGCCGTGCTGCCCAACGAAATCCCCGTGGTGCTGGCCCTGTTTTTGGCCCTTGGCGCCCTCCGGCTGGCCCGCCTTGGGGTGCTGGCCCGCTGGCCCGCGGCGGTGGAAAGCCTTGGCAGCGCCACGGTTTTGGCCGTGGATAAAACCGGCACCCTGACCGAAAACCGCATGGCCGTAGCCGAGCTCACCACCTGGCCCGAGGGTGCCCAGTGGTCCAGGGGGGAGCCCTTGCATGAGGCCTTCCACCAGCTGGTGGAAATGGCGGTACTGGCCAGCCGCGGCGATCCGGTTGATGCCATGGAACTGGCCATCCACCGCCTGGCCTCAACCCATCTCGGCGGCAGCGAGCACCTCCATCCCGATTGGCCGCTGGAGCGGGACTACCCCCTAAAGAGCGATTTTTTGGTGATGTCCCAGCTCTGGCGTGATGGGGACGGCACCGAGCACCTGGCTGCCAAAGGAGCCCCTGAGGCCATTGCCGATCTCTGCCATCTAGGGCCAAACCTATGCCAACCATTTTTGAGTGCCAGCGTCCAATTGGCCAGCAAAGGGCTAAGGGTGCTGGCTGTGGCCCGCGGGCTCAACGGGGCCCCAACCCACAGCGGCGACGAACCCCTGCACGTGCACGACTACCAATTTGAGGCGATGGGCCTGATTGGTCTCGCCGACCCCCTGCGCAGCGATGTGCCCGAAGCCATTGCCCTCGCCCAGCGGGCAGGGGTGCGGGTGGTGATGCTCACCGGCGATAGCCCCATCACGGCCCGCTCCATCGCCGCCCAAGCCGGGCTGGGCTGGGGTGATGTGGCCACCGGGCCTGAACTCGCATCGATGCCCCTGCCCCAGCTCAGCGAACTGGTGGCCAAGGTGTCGGTCTTTGCGCGGGTGATGCCCCAGCAGAAATTGCAACTGGTGCGAGCCCTGCAGGCCGGCGGCGAGGTCGTGGCGATGACAGGGGATGGGGTCAACGACGCTGCCGCCCTAAAAGCGGCGGACATCGGTGTGGCCATGGGGAAGCGGGGCACGGCGGTAGCCCGCGAATCCGCCGATCTCGTGTTGCTCAACGACAGCTTTAGCGATCTGGTGGCGGCGCTCGCCATGGGACGGCGCATCGACAGCAATCTGCACCGGGCCTTGGCTTACACCCTGGCGATTCACCTTCCCATCGCCGCCTTGAGCTTGATTCCCCTGCTCATTCCGGGTCAAAGCCTGATCTTGCTGCCGGTGCACATTGCCCTGCTACACCTGGTGATCGACCCGGCTTGCACCGTGGTGTTTGAAGCCATCCCCGCAGCCCCCGGGTTCATGGACCAACCGCCGCGCCCCCCCGGGGCCCCCTTGTTTGATCCCCCCACCTGGAAGCACGCCACCTGGCAGGGATTGGCATTGATGACAGGGGTTTTGGCCATGGCCTTCTGGCCCCATACGGAAGCTGAAACGCAACGCAGCATGGTGATGGGCGTGCTGCTCCTCAGTGGGGGTGGCCTGGTGTGGATCAACGGCGGGCGCTTCGGCTCGATCACAGCGGCAGGCGCGGCCCTGGGCTCTGGCCTCTGGCTGGCCCTACTCCTCTGGGCGCCCCTGCAACGGAGCCTTGCCCTGACGTCGCTGTCGTCCAACCAGACCATGGCGGTGGTGGTGGCCACCGGACTGGCCCTGCTGGTGGCCACTGGGGTGCGTCAGCGGTATGCAGACCCGCGTCAAGGCTGATGAAGTCCCATGGGTTGCCGCTAAAGGGGCGTAACGCTACTGAAATGACACGCCTCCAACAGCTCCTAACCCAACAACCGGTGGATGGCCCCAGCGTGGCCGAGCTGCTAGCCCGCCTTCGCCTGCAAACCCTGCAGGCCCATGGCCAACCAACCCAAATCAGGCACACCCAGCCTCAGCAATAGATTGGTATCACAAAATACGCTTAAGCCCGTAACTTTCGCTACCATTTGGGTACGTTCATCCCATCTGGGACGCAAGCCCTGGCAGCAGGGAACGGGGCTGCCGCCCGTGAGGCCCGTCATGAATCCCCTAGCCCTGATCCGCGAGCAAATCCTCAAGGCTGAAAGGCTGCGTAAGGCCCAGCTCGCCAGTGTGCAAAACCCCAAGGCTGAGATCTTTTAACCACTGATCCCATGCCTTCCATGTAGGCCTTCCAGCCGCCCCATCCAGGGGCGGCTTTTTTCATGGAGCCCAGAAAAGATTGTGCAATGTGCAGCAAGCCGGAGCAAATAACCAAGCCCATGATCAATCAAACAGCAGCCCATCAGCGATCTCGCTAGACCAAGGAAAGGCGGCGAGGGGTTCTCCATCACCAGCCCAAACACCCCTGATCCATGAACCATGACAGAGCTTCATCTCGTTGCCCTGAGTAGCCGAAAAGTGGATGAACTAACAAAAGCAAGGCTGGAACATGTGCTGCGGGAAAATGCAGCCCGATCGATTTACTGCGGCAAGGTGGAGTGCAACCCCAACACCTCCGATACCGAGCTTATCGCCTATGGCGTCTACATCTTGAGCCAACTCATCGAGCACAAGGGCCCGGGAGTGATCCACGAATGGATCAGGGAGATGGAAGGCAAGCTCTCTGGGCTGAATATCAGCTGCGATCGGGAGGCCTACAAGAACATCATCAAGGCAGAACAAGATGCCCACAACGCACGGTTGAAGCTATTCTGCGAAACAGGTGACGATCCCGCCGCCGGTCTCAAGACCAAATGGTGATCGAAGCAAGATGGTGATCAAGAAAAATAGTGATTAGGGGCACCTCGACAATCAACCGATTCGTGAGCCATAGGGAAACCCTGGAAAACCAGCGCCATCGGGGACGATGCGAGCAGCTTGAATTGAATCAAGACCCTATCGATACCCAACCAGATGGATCGCCCAACGGCCAATCCAACAGGGCCAACCCCATGGCCTATCCGAAAGGCGGTGATTTTCGGCAGGGCCCTAGCCAGCGACAGGAGCAAGGCTGCGCTGCTTAAGCCGCTTCTTGATCCTGCGGCTGTAGAAGAGCACGGCGGGTAGGGCCAGGATCGGCAGGGGGGCGGGAACTAGCGTTACGGAGGATGAAGTCATAAAGCCTGAAAAACCACCCGTATAGGGTCTTACAATGCCATCGTTGTTGTTGCTTGTCCACCAGTTAACGGTCCTACCACCATCCATTACCATCCCAACCCCTAGGTTTGTTGCGGGCAAAAATGCTTGTCCCGCAGTCGTGTAGGTGAATGTATTGTCAGGGATAAGCGGCGGCACACCCGTAGAAGTATAGACCGTACCATCACGAGTAGTTGATGTGAATACTTGTATACCATCAGCCAGTGTTACACTTATACCGGCGAAAGTTCCACTCAAAGACTGGATTTGATAGAGATTCCCAGACACAAGGGTGGCCCCAAAGGTGACATCACCAGCGTAACTTTCAAAAAAAGTGGGTTGAGCAAGATCTGGGTGGTAGGTTGAAGTAAAAGTCCAACGGAATGTAAGAGCTTGCGCGGCAATGGGGGCGAAAATCGCGGCGGCCCCAAACAGAAGCCAGGCCGCAGGCTTCAGAACCGCAACAGAAAAACGCATTGACCAAAAATTTCTTTCCTACAAATTACTAGAGGCCCTCCATGCTTCAATTCCCATGGTGGCCACTGCTTAAATGGAATCGCAGCAAGCCAGCTGACCAGCCCATTCCCCCAGCTCCGATAAGAACTGGAGCAGCAAAGGGGCTGTTGAAACCTTCAAAACAGGGCTGTAAAATCAAAAAAACAAAAGACCCACGAAGCGAGCTCATCAGCTCAGAGATGAAGATTGCGGTTGGTTTCGTCGCTTGAGCTGCGCGAAACACCTGGTGCCCTGAGGCTCCCTAGGGAACTGAGATGTTTGGCTAGGGCCCTCGACAGGCCATCCCGGCTGGCGAGGCCCCGCAAAGCTGTCAGTGGGAGTCCCCCATTCGGTAAACCGTGGGGCAGGGCCCCTGCCACTCCGGCCGGCACCGCAAAGATCGGCACTTGGCGGAGTTCATTTGGGCTGAGTTGATCTTCCAATTGGGCCAGATGGGCCGTTTCGGGTAGCCAAACCAAATCGCCCCGGCGGCAGGACTTGAGGGTGGGGATGGCCGTTGCTTCTGGATTAAGGCTGGCAGCTTGGAACGCACTCAGCGCCCGCTGCAGATCGGGCAGGGTCACCAGGCCCAGAACCCAGGGACCATCCTTCACCACCAAACAGTGGCCATGGCTTTCGACAAGCTGGCCGAGGGCCTCATGGGCAGGCAAGTCAGCGGGGAGCACGAGGGGGGGGGCCGGCTCATAGGCATCCCGCACGGACAAAGCGGTGAGTTGGCGGCGCCGCTTCTCTTCCAGGAGATCAGGTCCCAGCAGGCCTGGATCGGCCAAACCCTGCCAGCGCTCCACCAGGGCCGCACTCAAGCCGGCGGCGGCCATCAGGGGCAGCACAATCCGAATGTCATGGGTGAGCTCAAACAGCAGCAGCAGGGCCGTGAGCGGTGCCCTTGCGCTGCCCGCAAGCACGGCGGCCATGCCCACCATGGCGTAGGCCGGGGGCTCCGCCACCGGTAAATGCAAGCCGCTTTCACCCAGCAATTGGCCATAGCAATTGCCAAGCACGGCTCCTAAAAACAGCGATGGGGCAAATCCGCCTCCCACAAACCCCGTGGCGTTGCTGATCCCCGTGGCCAGCAGCTTCACCCCCAACAGCGCCACCAGGGAGGCCAAGGGCACACCCCCATTGCTGCCCAAGAGGGCCTCAATGGTGTCGTAGCCCACCCCCAGCACCTGGGGAAAGAGCAGGGCAATCAGGCCCACCAGGGCGCCCCCGATGGCGGTGGGGACCCCGGCGGGCAGCTGGTTCAACCTGCCTTGCAGGGCTTCACTGCGACCAGCCGCCAGCAGGCTGACCAGGGCCCACGACATCAAGCTCGCCAGCAGGCCCAGGCCCAGATAGAGCGGCAATTCCAGGGGCGATCGCACTTCATAGGCGGGCAGGCGCAGGATCGGCGAATCGCCCAGCGCTAGCTGGGTGACCAGCGATGAGGCCACGGCTGCCACCAACACGGCCCGCACACTCGGGCGGCCCTGCAGTCCACCGAGACTGCCCTCCAGGGCGAAGAAGACCCCGGCAATAGGGGCTTTAAAGCCCGCGGCCAAACCGGCAGCAACCCCAGCTGCCACCAGGGCTTTTTGGCCCTGGGGGGACAGGCTGCCGCGAAGGGCCACCCAGAGGCCGATATTCCCTCCGCTTTCCACACTGGGGCCCTCAGGCCCCAGGGAGGCCCCGCTGCCCAAGCTCACCGATGCCCCAAGCAGCCGTTGGAAGGGCAGCTTGGGTTTGGCCGTGACGGCCCCATCAGCCATCGCCGTCAGGCTGGGTAGGCCTGGGCCCAGGTCGCCCGAGAAGCGCCGAATCAAGCCCACCACGAAGCCCCCCAGGGTTGGCACCACCACCACCGGCCAGAGGCTGAGCCAATCGGGCAGTAGGGAGGTGGGCAGCGGTGGCGGTTCGGGTGCCGCCGGTGGCGGGGGCAGATAGCCGAGGCCGCCAAGGCCCACCTGCAACAGGGCCTGCAAGGGCGTGGCGGTGGCTTGGACGATCGGCGGTAGCTCGGGGGGGAGTTCGGGAGGTTGGCCTTGGCCCAAGGCCAAGAGTCCCTCCACAAAGGTGCCAAACAGGCCGTTGTTGATGAAGGCCAGTAGCTCGTGGAATGCCACCACGGCCCCTCCGGTGAGGGTGCCCACCAGGGCCGCCCAAGCCAGCAGGCTCCACTGAAAGGGGAGCGGCCGGGCCCCTAGGTCGAGCTCTTGCTCTGTCGAATCAGGCTTCTGGCCGGACGGTTGCAAAAATCTCCTCCAGGATCTCTCCTGCACCCTGGGCCCTTAGGGCTTCGGCAAGGGCAATGCCGATCGCCTCTGGATCAGTTTGATCTCCGCGGGCTTCGTCGCGGATCAGGCGAAGGCCATCGAGGCTGGCCACCATGCCCGTGAGCACCAGTTGGTCGCCTTCGAACTGGGAATTCACCCCAATGGGCACCTGGCAGCCCCCCTCCAACTGGCGCAGGAAAGCCCGCTCCGCCAGGCAGCGGCGGGCGGTGGGCAGGTGTTCCAGCACCTTGATCTGGGCGAGCACCTCCTCATCCCCTTCTCGGCACTCGATGCCCAGGGCCCCTTGGCCCACGGCATGGAGCGAAATGGAGGGATCGATCAATTCATGGATGCGATCCCCTAGCCCCAGGCGGCCCAGGCCAGCTGCAGCCAGGATCAGGCAATCAAAGTCTCCGGCATCGAGTTTCTCGAGGCGGGTGATCACATTGCCCCGCACGTCCTTAAACGTGAGATGGGGGTAGTGGTGGCGCAGTTGGGCCAGGCGCCGCAGGGAGCTGGTGCCCACCACGCAGCCGGGGGGCAGGGTGGCCAGGGTCTTGTCCTGGTGTTTGGCATGGACCACCAGGGCATCGGCCGGATCTTCCCGCTCGGTGATGCAGCCCAGCATCAAACCTTCCGGCAGGTTGGTGGGCAAATCCTTGAGGCTGTGCACGGCGATGTCGGCCAAATTAACCAACATCTGGGCCTCCAATTCCTTGGTGAAGAGGCCCTTGTCGCCGATCTTGGCGAGGGCCACATCCAGAATTTTGTCGCCCTTGGTGGCCATGGCCTCAACCGTGATCTCCAGGCCGGCGTGGGCCTGGCTCAGCTCGTCGCGGACCCAATGGGTTTGGACCATGGCCAGCTGGCTGCGGCGGGAGGCGATACGCAGGGGGTTGGCCATCAGTGCCGAGTCACAGCCGCCCAGCCTAAGGATTGATGGGCAGTGGCCCCTTGGGTTGGGACCCGAACCGTGATCTGCTGAAAACCTTTCTCGGACCTCGGCAAATCGGGCCTAGGCAAATCGGTTCTAGGCAAAGAAGCCGAGGGGAAGGGGGCCCCAGGTGTCCTCCCCAGCCCGATCGCTGCTGCTGTGGCCGGTGATCAAGATCCCTTCCCCCAGCCCCGCTTCCTGACGAACCACATAGAGGCCGGTGCTTTGGTTGCCCTTCAGGAACACGCCCCCGGCCTGGTCATCGGCAGCAGCTAGCTCCGATGCGGGGGATTCGGCTAAAGGTTTCCAACCCAGGCGCGCTTCGAGGGAGCGCAGGCTGGCGATGGCTTGGCTGGCCGAAGGGGCCATCACCCCCACGGTGAACCACTCACAGCGGTCCATGGCCTCATGCAGGGTTTGGGCCAAGGCCGGAACCTCCTCTTCTGCGAGGGCGGGAGCCTTGCGCAATCCCCTCAGCGAGATCAGGCTGGTGGTGGGGGCGTTCATGGCCTACGGACTGTTGCCTACCACTCTGCAGGAGCCAAGGCTCGGTTCGAGCCGCTTTAGCATTGATCAACGGTTGCTGCCCCACTGCCTGGAACTGTCCAACCCCAGATCCGGTGCTTCACCGGTCCGCTCCCCTCTTGGAGGGCCAGGGATCTGGGTGGTTGCGGCGTGCTTTAACGAAGCGGCCGGCATTCGAGCGTTCATTGCCGCCATTCGAGCCCAACCGGGGATCGAGCGGTTGGTTCTCGTTGACGACGGCTCAAAGGACACCAGCGCCAGCATCATTCGCAACCTGATGAGCCCTGATCACCAAGGGGGATCAGC
This sequence comes from Synechococcus sp. UW140, assembly GCA_943373125.1. Lineage (GTDB taxonomy): Bacteria > Cyanobacteriota > Cyanobacteriia > PCC-6307 > Cyanobiaceae > Cyanobium_A. The sequence continues at coordinate 87,834 of CALSBG010000003.1, read as the reverse complement.
ATCACCCTGTGAGATCACCCTGATCGGCCTCACCCGCAACTTTGGGAAAGAAGCAGCGATGCTGGCCGGCTTGGATTTTGCCAAGGGACAGTGCGATGCGGTGATCCTGATGGATTCGGATCTCCAACATCCGCCAGCGCTGATTCCCGAGATGGTTGCAGCCTTTGAAGCCGGAGCCGAGATTGTCACGGCCATCAGGACGAACCGCCAAGGGGAATCGGGGCTGAAGGTTGCCACCTCCCGCTGGTTTTACTCCCTGTTCAACAGCCTGGTGGATTCCATTCAGCTGGTTGATGGCGCTGGAGACTACCGATTGCTGAGTGCCCCTGCCCTCGAGGCCCTCACGCGCCTTCGCGAAGGCGTGCGCTTCTCCAAAGGGCTATTTCCTTGGATTGGCTTCAAGAATGTGGACCTGCTGTTTGAGTGTCCGACCCGTACGAGCGGTACAACCTCCTGGTCGATGAGCAGCCTGTGGAACTATGCCCTTGATGGGATCTTTGGGTTTTCTCTTGTTCCGTTGAAGGTTTGGTCGCGGCTGGGGGCAATGATTTCAGCTTCAAGCGTTGTCTATGCGATTTATTTTGCAATCCACACCTTGCTCTATGGAGCCGATGTGGCGGGCTTCCCTAGCCTCATTGTTGCCATCACCTTCCTAGGCGGGATTCAATTGATTGGTATTGGGATCCTTGGAGAATATATCGGTCGTATTTTCCTGGAAGTGAAGGCGAGGCCCGTCTATTTGGTCCGCTCGATCGAGGGCTCCAAAGTATCTACGTCTTTAGCATCTATGTCTTCAGGAGCTACGTCTATCGCCACCACGTCTTCAGCCAGTTGAGCCATGGATTGGTATTCCCTTTGGCGCCAGGGTGAAGCGTAAAAGCCTAAAGACAGGTTGTAGCGACCATCGATGGTCCCTGCGGATTTCGATCCATCTGGATTTGATCCATTCGAAACAGTTCGCTTGGCGGGGTGGATCAATAGCAGTGGGGCAGTAGCGCCGTCGCTTCTCGGCATGGGGGGCTGATTCAAGAGGCGCGCAAACGAAGCCCTAAGCGTGGAGCCTGCCATGCGACCGGTAAAAAGGACCCCGGCAAAAGTGCTGTTGGTGGCAATCTTCTTTCGTTTCAGTGATGGTTGTAATGCAGATGAAAGCAGGCTGAGGATCAGCCATTTGAAGAATCCAGCCGATAGAAGGGCTTCCATCCAGGCCGCGTTGGAGATAGCTGTGGGCCAAGGTTCGCGAATGCTGCGTAGCCAGACCGGCCGCAGATCTGGTTCGAGTTTGAGGAGTTCGCGCCAGACCAGCGGCACCAAGTGAATGTGTTGATGGCCATCCAGCAGGACGGATTGGGCGCCAACTAGGGACTGGAATCTGAGGATTTGAGCTTTGATTTCGATGGCTAATTGCCGAGAGAGGTTGCTGGTTTGGCTTCTTGGCCAAAGGGAGGCCAGGAGCAGTTGGCCAAAGCCAAGGTTTAGGCAGCCCTGGCCATTGACTAGCAGGGGGATCTCGGCCGGGGCAGAGATCGGCGGGCCTTCACTCAGCACCAGATGGAGGTAGACCTTGAGACCTGGACGGCTGCGGAGGCCAGCCATGGCGTGGGCCACGGCAGGGCCGGCAACCATCAAGCTGGCGCCCTGGAGTTTGCGGGCGTCAGCCAGATCGAAAATCGCGTCGTTGATGGCTTCATCAAGGCCAAGATCATCGGCATGGCAATCAGGCCGCCTGCGGTCAATCCCTGGTTGCAACCGAACCACATGGTTGGCCGCAAAGGTCCAAACCCCGTAGTTCACAGCCGTTGGCGTGAACACAAGAATCAGGATGGCCATGGGGCTCTTGGCCCAGGGAGCAAAGACTGCCGGCAGCAGCAGGCTTAGAACCACATTCAGGACCAGTTGCAGCAGCAGCCAGCGCCGCGGGAAGACCTTCCCTTTGGTTTGCTTCCGAAAACTGACCTTGGAGTGGGCGAGGTAGCTCCACAGAGAAGCCGCTAAAAAACCCGTGAGGTTCGCTACGGGCAAGGGCACCCCAATGCGGGGTAAAAAGACCAGGACTAGGGCGTGCAGTCCTGCTGAGATGCCTCCTACCAGCGCATAAAGACCAAGATTGGCAACCACGTTGCTCCTAACCCTGGGGCTTGGCAGAAGGGACTGGGTGATCCGGGTTCTCGGAGTAAAGGCTGTAGCGGGAGAACGCCTTGACTTTCTTTAAGCGTTCTTGAATCAGGGCGCTGACCTCAGATTCTTGGTCATTACTGATGGCCACAATGGGACTATCCTGCTTGTCCAGCCGTTCGCTTAGGGCTGATGCGGTTGGTAGGGCAGAGAGGTTGCCATTGCTATAGAAAGACGCGGAGTATGGATACTGTCCTAAATAAATCAACGGCGCAGCCTTAGGGGCACTGTTAGTAGCACTGTTGGTGCCGCCGTTGGTAAGTTGGGATTTGTAGTAGTGAATGAGGGAGCGCTCTGACTTGCGTTCGCCATATCCAGTGATTGGAAACACAACCACAAACACCAGGGAGACGACTAAGACTATTGAGAGGCCCGTAGCAAGCAGCTGATCAACCCGGTGGGGGTCTCTGCGAACAAGACAGAAGCCACCTAGCAAGGCGAGTGCCGGAATGCCTGGGAGCACATAGGGCATGATGATGTTGCTGGCAAATGTAAAAAACACTGCAGGCGCAAGCCCCCATGCCAGGAGGTAATTCCTCCAGGCCATCTGGTTTGAATTTACCGATTCTGCTGGAGAATTCAGGAGCTGGGAGAGGCTAGATTTTCTGCCTTTATCAAAGCCCAAGAACCCTGGAATGAGTGCGGTCCAAGGGATCAGCATTAAGAGCAAAAACAACCAGATCATTCCCCTAGGATAGTCATGGGCATGGCCGTAAAGATCACCATCCCAGCCCGGAATCAAGAATCTCTTGATATGTTCTCCAACGAGAAAATAATTCAAAAATCCAGGGGTTTTTTGCTCGGCAGCCCAATACCAGGGCGCTGCAATGGCCAGGCTCAAAATGAAACCGCGGACCCAGGGCAGGCGACGCACCTCCGGCCAATAGGAGCGGCTGGCTAGTAGCCAGGCTCCAATCGCCAGTCCGGCTAACACCGGCGCCAAGGGCCCCTTGGCCAACAATCCCCAGCCAAGGCTCACAAAAAACAGCCAACCGGCTCGGGCTTGAAGGGCAGGCAGTTGGTTCGGCTGAATAGCCAGCCAGAAACTCCACATCGAGAATGTCAATCCAAGCGTCAGGGCCATGTCGGTCATGACAGCTCCCGACGAAAAGTAATAAATCAGGCAGCCCGTCAGCAGAGATACGGAGATGACAGCTTCACGAATGGAATGGCGGGCGGCCAGGTCCCACACCAACCATCCCCCTAAAACGCCCAGAATCCAATGGGGTAGCCGGGCCGTGAATTCATTGACTCCAAACAACTTGAAGCTCAGGGCTGTACACCAAAAGGACAGGGGTGGCTTTCCCCAAAAAGGAATGCCAGGTCGAAACCATGGCGTGATCCAATCACCGCTTTCGGCCATCATCCTGCCAATGTCGCCGTAGCGAGCTTCCGTTGTATCCATGAGGGGATAGGTTCCCAAGATGGCTAGGCGAACCAAAGCCACCGCAAACACCAAGGCCAACAGGCGATTGGCCTGGAGAAGGCCAATCAGGCGAGGAAAAGGTCTGGCGACAGCCCTTAGAAACTTAGGCATTCAAAAACTAGTCGGTTCGTCTATTTTGTAAGTGAACTGGTTTCTGGTGGTAATCCAGGCTATTTGATGTATTCCTTGAGAACGCCATTGCGATTGGGATGGCGCAGTTTGCGTAGGGCCTTGGCTTCGATCTGGCGAATCCGTTCGCGGGTGACATCAAAAATCTGTCCGATTTCCTCGAGGGTCTTCATTCTTCCGTCATCGAGTCCATAACGGAGGCGAAGAACGTCCCGTTCCCGGGGGCTGAGCGTTGCCAGGACTCCCTCCAGGTCTTCGCGCAGCAGATTTTTGGCCACGTCCTGCTCGGGATTCTCGATATCAGCTTCGATGAAATCACCAAGGCGCGAATCTTCCTCTTTGCCGATAGGTGTTTCCAGGGAAATCGGCAGCTGGGCCGACTTTGCAATGAAGCGGAGCTTTTCGATGGTCATTTCCATCGACTCAGCGATTTCTTCCTCCGTGGGTTTCCGCCCAAACTCCTGGGACAGGGTTTTGGTGGTTTTTTTGATGCGAGAGATGGTCTCGTACAGGTGCACCGGCAGGCGGATGGTGCGACTTTGATCGGCAATGGCCCGGGTGATGGCCTGGCGAATCCACCAGGTGGCGTAGGTGGAGAACTTGTAACCCTTCTCGTGGTCGAATTTCTCCGCTGCCCGTATCAGGCCCAGGCTGCCTTCCTGAATGAGGTCCTGGAATGACAGGCCCCGATTCATGTATTTCTTGGCGATCGAGACAACCAGACGCAGGTTCGACTGAACCATCTTTTCCTTGGCCCGGCGGCCAAGCATCAGCCTGCGGCGGAACTTGATCAGGGGCATCTCGACCAGGCCGGCCCACTCCTTGTTGTCAGGCAGGTGGCCGCTGTCCACTTCGAATTGGGCCGCCAGCTCTTCGAGGTGCAGCAGGTCGGCAATTTTGCGGGCCAGCTCGATTTCTTCGTCTGGGCGCAGGAGGCGAATCCTGCCGATTTCCTGGAGGTATACCCGAATCGAATCTTCGGTGTACACCCCCTTGGGGCCAATCTTGATGCTGGCCAGGGCCTTGGCTGCCTTGTCGTCCTTCTCGCCCATGGCGATGGCTAGATCGACGGGCGACTCTGTAGGCGCCTCCAGCAAGGAATCAGCTGCCGCATCGAAGGAAGCGGGAGCTTTGGCTGAAGCTTGATCTGAGGCTGGTTTGGCTTTGGCTGCAGTTTTGGGTTTGGCTGCAGTTTTGGGTTTGGCCGCTGGTTTTGACTTTGCTGCGCCGGTGGCTGCGGCTGCTTTGGGTTTTGCGGCTGCTTTGGGTGCTGCAGTTTTCTTGGGAGCGGGCTTCTTTGTCGAGGCTGGCTTTTTCGCGGCCGTGGCCTTGTTCTCTGCAGCCGCTTTCTTTTCGGCTGGCTTTTTCTTTGCGGCCGGGGCTTTGACGGCTACCCGTTCCCCATCGGGGGTGGCAACCACAAGAATTTCGAGAGAACTTTTCAAAGGTACGGCAGCAGGGCTCATGGGAAGCAAGCAACAGAGAAGACGCAGGCACAACCCCCAACTCCCAGGGCCACCGGACGATGAGGTGGCCCTAGGAGTTGAGACCCCGCTTTCGGGGAAAACCTGAAATCAGACCAACAGGGGTGGACGGACGGGGAAAGGGTCGGCGATGGGTCTGCCAAGCAGAAGAACACCCAGCCCAGGCTCTGGCGAAACTGGTGGAATGGAGACGCAGAACGTGGGTGGGTGGCCGAAGCCGATGCAGTGCTGTCAGGGGTGTTCGCAGACCGGGAGGCCAAAAAATGGGAGACTGGCTCCCAGGCACTCTCTACAGGTCTTCCCGCTGGAAGGAACTCTGCTTGGTTCCGACGGCAGTGTTTGGACTGCCCAACTTTGTCATTCTAATAATTGCCAGAGGTCTTCGCAACCTTGCTAAGCCAATGGCTCCAAATTTGGCTGGAGGCGGGCCGGGAGGGCCAGGTTTTCACCTACTCAAACCTGGGGCAGAGCCCTGTTGGGGCAGGTGATTTGGTTCGGGTGCGCCTCCAAGGTCGGCGCCATGTCGGCTTGGTGGTGGATGTTTTGGATGTGTGCCCGGTCGAACTTGCTGGCAAAAGGATTCAACCCATCGATTCCGTTCTCCAGAGCGCGGCCGTAGACCCCAACTGGCAGGGGCTGCTGAAGGATGTGGCGGAGGCTTGCCAGACCAGCTTCTTCAAAACCCTCAAGACAGCCCTTCCCCCTGGGTGGCTAGGCCAGCGCAAGCAGGCCCCAAGCCTTGAGCGCCGGCCCAGCTGGTTGATTGCCCTCGCTGAGGCGGCGCCGGCTGGGGAGCCCCCCCCCACGGCCAGGCAGCAGGACCTTCTCAACCACTTGGCGGACCAGGACGAGCCCATCCCCATGGCCAAGCTCTGTGGGGAGCAGGGCTTTAGCCGATCTGTGCTGAAAGCTTTGGAGCAGCGGGGGCTGGTTCTCAGGCTCCAGGTAAGCGATGCCGTGCCTTCACCCCAGGGCGCTTCCCCGGGCTCCCTGCGGCAACTCACCCAGCCCCAGACTGCTGCGGTGGCGGCGATTCGGGAGGCCCCGCCGGCCCAGATATTTTTGCTTTGGGGCATCACCGGTTCCGGTAAAACCGAGGTGTACCTCCAGGCCGCCGCCCAGGCCCTGGCGGCGGGTCAAAGCAGTTTGGTGCTCACCCCAGAGATCGGTTTGATCCCCCAATTGCTGGATCGCTGTCGGGAACGCTTTGGCCCGCAGGTGGTGGAGTTCCATAGCGGCCTGGGCGATGCCGACCGGGTGGCCGCATGGCGCCGCTGCCTGGACGGCACCCCAGTGGTGGCGGTGGGGACGCGCTCAGCCATTTTTTTGCCGATGGCAGAGCTGGGCTTGATCGTGCTGGATGAGGAGCACGACACCTCCTACAAGCAGGACAGCCCGATGCCCTGCTACCACGCCCGGGATGTGGCCCGGCTGCGCTCTAGGCGGTCTGGGGCCAAGTTGATTCTGGGCAGCGCCACGCCCTCGCTGGAAACCTGGCTCGCTTGCCAGCCGCCCCAGGCCACCACCCAACTCCTGCGCCTTCCGGAGCGGATTGGGACCCGCCCCCTGCCCCCTGTGCGGGTGATCGACATGCGCCACGAACTGGCCGACGGGCACAGGCGCCTGATCAGCCGAGCCCTGATGGGACGGTTGGAGCTGTTGCAGGACAAGCAGCAACAGGCCGTGATTCTTGTGCCGCGGCGGGGTTATCGGGCCTTTTTGAGCTGCCGCAGTTGCGGCGAAGTGGTGATGTGCCCCCACTGCGATGTGGCCCTGACGGTCCACCGCAAGGGCCAAGAGCGGGAGTGGTTGCGCTGCCACTGGTGTGATTTTCGCGCCGACATCAGCGACCGCTGCCAGCACTGCGGCTCCACGGCGTTCAAGCCCTTTGGGGCGGGGACCCAGCGGGTGATGGAGCAATTGGCCACGGAGCTGGAGGGGCTGCGCCTGCTGCGTTTCGATCGGGACACTACCCGGGGGCGGGAGGGCCATCGCCGGCTTTTGGATCGGTTTGCGGCAGGGGAAGCCGATGTCCTGGTGGGGACCCAGATGTTGGCCAAGGGGATGGACTTGCCCCGGGTCACCCTGGCCGCCGTTTTGGCGGCCGATGGCCTCTTGCACCGGCCGGACCTACGGGCCTCGGAGCAATGCCTCCAACTGCTGCTCCAATTGGCCGGCCGCGCTGGCCGGGGTGAATGGCCAGGGGAAGTGTTTGTTCAGACCTACAGCCCCGACCATCCGGTGATCCAGCACCTGGTCGACGGCCGCTACGAGCAATTCCTGGCCCAGGAGCTGCTGATTCGCCGTCAGGGCGGGATGGTTCCGTTTAGTCGGGCCTGTTTGCTGCGTCTGAGCGGTCCAGCCGCCAGCAGCACCGCTACGGCGGCGGCGGCCCTGGCGGAGCGCATTCGGCCGGCGGTGGACGCAGCGGGCTGGTTGTTGATTGGCCCTGCGCCAGCTCCGGTGGCCCGGGTGGCGGGCAAGAGCCGTTGGCAAGTGCTCTTGCATGGACCCTCCGGTGCTCCCCTGCCCTTGCCCACGGAAGCTGTCCTCCGCCAGGGATTACCCGCAGGGGTGGGCCTCACGATCGATCCCGATCCCACTGCCCTTTAAAGACGTCAATCCGGCTAGGCGGGCAACTGGGGAAGGCCAAAACCCAAGAGCAGGCGCAACCGCTGCAGGCCCAGCACGACCACCAGGGCCAGGCCAATCCCGATCCCCCCCAGGCCAAGGGGACTCCAGCGCCAACAGCGCAGCTCCAAATGGTTCAGGGCTCCAAAGCGAAGGGGCCAATGCAGTTCATGGCGTCTTTTGGAATGGCTTTTAGGGAGCGCCGTCACCGATTCCGGTTCGGCCCGGCGCACGGCGGCAATCCCCACCGGATCCAGGGCCATCGAGAGGTTGGCGCCGGGAATGGGCTGCACCGCGCCCAGGTCAATGGTGACCAACAGGGTTTGGCGGACCCCCACCAGCCAATTGCGCTCGTTGAGTTCCACCTCTGGGGGGGGGAAGCTGACCCCCGCCAGGGCAGCGGCAGCGGCCCCATTGGCGCGCAGCAAGCTGATGGCTTTCGCGGCGGCCATGACCGGGCTCTCGAGGGACTGCCGCCGGGGATCGGGGGCCCCACTCCCCCGGGTCCCAGGGGATTGCTGAAGGCCCGATTTGCGCAGGCTCTGGCTGAACTGGCGCTGCCAAGGGGGAATGGGCGCCTGGGTGCTGGTGAGTTGATAGCCAAGTTGCAGTCGACCAGGCCCCTTGAAGTGCAGATCGGTCTGCACATCCACGCAACCGCTTAGCAACAGACCGAGTAGCAACACCACGACGGCCAGGGCCGCAAACCCCACCGGCGCCTGGGTGGGTCCAACGGGCGGGGGCGGCGGCTCTTCGGCTGTCTTCTTTCGGCGCCCCTGGGCCCACTGCTGCATGCGCCCGGCCATGGGTTCGCTCTCCCCCAACCGGGGAAGGGTGATCGACCAGTCCCGAGGGCGTTCCAACGCTGGTGCCTCCAGCACGCTCAGCAGGTCCTTGGCCTGGGCCCGCAGGTTGGCATCGCTGCAGCGCAGGACCTGGCGGCAGCAGGCCATGGCCCGGAGCGCGTTGCCCTGGCCCATCCAGGCGGTGGCGAGCAGGAGTTGCAATTCAGCCCCTTGGGGTGTGGCCGGAGGGAAGGTCGCCGCCTGGGCCTCCAAGGAGCGCACCACCAAGCCGTAGTCGCCGCGTTCCAGGCCCATCCGCTCTGGCGCGAAGGGATCGACCGGTAGATCGGGTGTGCTCAAGGGGCCAACCCTCCCTTAGGCCTTGAGCGAGCGTTGGCTGCCCACCACCATCGTGCCAATCCCCGCATCGGAGAACACTTCCAGCAACAGGGCATGGGCGACCCGGCCATCGATGATGTGGGCGGCTGCAACCCCCTGGGCCAGGGCCCGAATGCAGCATTCGGTTTTGGGCGTCATGCCCCCATCGACGACCCCGGTGGCGATTAAGTCGCGGGCGTCGGCCATGGTGAGTTGCCGGATCAGGGATCCAGGCTCCTGCCGGTTCCTCAAGATGCCCGCGGTGTCGGTGAGCAGGATCAGCTTTTCGGCCTGGAGTGCGGCGGCCAATTCGCCGGCCACGGTGTCGGCATTGATGTTGTGGGCCTGGCCCGAGCCATCGGCGGCCACGCTGGAAATCACGGGGATGTAGCCGGCCTCCAGCAGGGGATGGAGCACGGCCGGATCGACGGCGGCCACCTCCCCCACCAACCCATTGGAGCCGTCGCCGTAGGTGCGGGCCTTCACCAAGCTGCCGTCACTACCGCAGAGGCCCACGGCCCTGCCGCCCACTTTGTTGAGGCCATTGACGATGTGCTTGTTGACCCGGCCAACGAGCACCATCTCCACCACATCCATCGTGGCGGGGGTAGTGACCCTGAGGCCGTTACGAAATTCGGGCTCAATGTTGAGTCGGGTCAGCCAGTCGTTGATTTCCGGCCCACCGCCGTGCACCACCACCGGCTGAACTCCCACCGAGGCCAGCAGCACCAGATCGCGGTACACCGCGTCGCGCAACTCGGCTGAGGCCATGGCCGCCCCGCCGTACTTCACCACCACCCGCCGGCCAGCGAAACGTTGGATGTAGGGCAGGGCCTCGCTGAGGACCGACACCCGCAACGTGTCTTGATTGCTGATCAAAGAATCGGAGGACAAGGCGTTAGGCACCTCAGAGGATTAAGCCGCCCCAGCTTGGGGCAGCAAGTTCAAACGGAATGATCCTTGACCAGTCGGCTCGAGTTCGGCCACCAGGTTGGGTCCAAAGAAGCGACCCAGCCGCTCCTGTTGAGCCTGCCAGCGGCTCAAGGCAACGCCTTCGCAGCGGAAGGAAAGCCGTAGGCCATAAAGCCCCCTGCAATCCAGCTCCTCAATGGACACCAGCTGGGGTGGGGCGTCCTCGTCCCAGAGCTTCAGGGCTTCGAGGGAGCTCTCGAGGTGGGCCTTTTGGCCATAGCGCCAGCGCACCACATCCGCCAGGAGCTTGGCCAGGGGCTCGCTGGTGCTTTGCTCCCGCAGGGCCTTGAACTGGCTGGACGGCGTCAGCCTCTGGGCAGGCGGTAACTCAGAAGATTTGAGGGCCAGGCCGCCGATGAAGATGGGAATGCCATAAAAAATGGTGGGCAAGCTCAGGTTCGGACTATCCGTGAGATAGGCAATCGAACCAATGACCGTGAGGAAGGCGCCGGCCACCGTGACGAGGCTGCCGGGTGAGAAAAGTGCTTGCATGGAGTCATCTTCCCGTATGCCGATGACCACTGGCGAGCTCCCAACCCAAGAGTTAGTGGCCCATTTGCGCGCCGACCGCCAGTGGTTGCTCCGGCAGATTGATGCGGGCCGCTGGCCCGAATGGCGCCTGGATCTGGCCGCCCTGGAGAGGGAGCTGGGCCAGTTGCTTGAGCAGGTTGGGGAGCGGCTCTAGTCGAGCCCTGGTTTAAAACGGGATTTCGTCGTCGGTATCGCCCAGATCGGGCACCAGGGGCGAGGTGTTCCAGGAGGCAGGCTCCTGGGCCGCTGGTGCAGCCATCGCCGCAGGCTCTGGTGCGGCGGCGGATACCCGCCGGGGAGCAGGGGCCGCCGGGCGGCCAGCCCCTACCGGGGCAGAGCTTGGTTGAAATGCTGGGTTGGCTGGCTGGGCCGATGGCATGGTTCCTCCGGCAGCTGCCACGGAATGGAGCCTGGCCAGGGTGAACTCGGCCTTCTTCTCTTTGACCCCGTCCGGGCGAGTCACGGTGTTCATCCGCAGCCGACCCTCTATCACCAGGCGCTGGCCCACCTGGACGCGATTTTGCAGGTCCTGGGCCAGATTGCCCCAACCGACCACCTTGAGCTGGCCGGGGGGATCGTCTGCCCGTAAACCTTCAAGCTGGACGGCCATCTCAGCCACAGGCGTCTGGTTGTCCTGGGTGTAGCGCACCTGGGGGGCTTCCAGTACGTCAACCTCGAGCAAACAGTGATTCACACCCCAGGACCCATTGGTTGCGCCATCCTGATGCACGACCCTCCATTGCACCAAGCCGCTCCGCGTCTTTGGTTGTTTGCTGGCACCGGGGAGGGTCGCTCCCTGGTGCCAGCCCTGCTGGCCATGGGATGGCACGTAAAGCTCAGCCTGGTCAGTGGGGAGGCCTTGCGGGCCTATGGGCCCCACCCGCGCCTTGAGCCAGCGATTGGGGCAATCGGATCGGCAGCAGCCATCGCCGCTGCCTTGGATCGGGCCCGGGTGATTGGGGAGCCATGCCAGGTGGTGGTCGACGCCACCCATCCCTTTGCTTGCAAAATCAGTGCTGATCTGGCCGAGGTCTGCCTGGCTCGGTCCCAGCCGCTGCTGCGGTTCCGCCGAGAGGGAGTTTTCTCAGAGCTGGAGGGGGCCGGCCCAGGGCCCAGTCAGGCCAACGAGGTGCAGATCCTCCCGGGGTTGGAGAGCCTCTCGGATCTCAACCTGCGCCAGGAGAAGCTGCTGCTTGCCATTGGCCATCGCCAGCTCGCCAGGGCCGTGGCGCTCACCCCTGGGGCCGTGCACCATGCCCGGCTGCTTCCCCATGGGACCAGCCTTCAGCAGGCCATGGCCGCAGGGTTGGCTGCAAACCGGGTGGCCTGCCTGCGGCCGGGCACAGGGCCGGGGGGGCCTTCGTTTGCAGCCAGTATTGAGGAGGCCTTGGTGCGGCAATGGGGGATCACCACGATCCTGGCGCGTCAATCGGGCGGGGTCACTGAAGCCTGTTGGCGGCATGTGGCCCAGCGCTTGTCGTTGACGTTGCTGTTGCTGCAACGCCCCACTGAGCCTGAAGGGGTGCCGGCCTTCGGCCAGGTCGACCTGCTGAACCAGCTTCTAGAACGCTTCTCCAAACTGGAGAGCTCCCAGGCTTAGATCCCCAAGCCTTACTCCCTAAGCCTTAGCCGAGGTGCTTCGCCACCAACTCCACGAGGGAAGCTTGGGGTCTAGGTCCGAGCTGGGTCACGACTAACCCGGCGCAGAGCGATCCCAGCTGGCCGCAGCGCTCGAGGCTGTCGCCCCGGGTGTAGCCATGCAAGAAGCCTGCGGCATAGAGATCCCCAGCCCCCGTGGTGTCCACCAAGGAACCCAGCACGTAGGGAGGTACCACGATGGTTTGCTCCCCGCTCAACACCACCGAACCCTGCTCGCTGCGGGTCAGGGCGGCCACCTTGCACCGGCCACGGACCTGATCGGCAGCCTCCTCGAAGCTGTTGGCTTGATAGAGGGCTGTGATTTCCATTTCGTTGGCAAACAGCACATCCACATGGCCATCGACTAGCTCCAGGAAGCTGTCGCGGTGGCGCTCCACGCAGAAGGCATCAGAGAGGCTGAGGGCCACTTCTCCCCCGTGGGCCCTCGCCACTTCAGCGGCGGCGATGAAGGCCTTTTTGGCGTCATCGCTATCCCACAGGTAGCCCTCCAGGTAAAGCATCTGGGCCTGGGCCACCATCTCCAAATCGAGATCTGCGGGATCCAGGCCCACCGATGCCCCGAGATAGGTGCACATGGTGCGTTGGGCATCTGGGGTCACCAGGATCAGGCAGCGGGCGGTCGAGGCTCCTGTGGTGGCCGCTGGCGTTTCGAAGCGGGCGCCCACCGAGCGAATGTCGTGGGCAAAGATCACCCCGAGTTGGTCGTCCCGCACCCGGCCAATGAAGCCGGCCCGGCTGCCCAGTTGGGCGATGCCGGCCAGGGTGTTAGCGGCTGAGCCACCGGAGGTCTCCAGGCCAGGACCGAGGCTGGCGTAGAGCCGCTCTGCTTGGGCCTCATCCACCAGGGCCATGGTGCCCTTGGTGAGGGCATGGTTGTCGAGGAAGGCCTCCTCGGTCTGCACGAGAACATCCACGATGGCGTTGCCGATGCCAACGACATCGAGGGTTTTGGCTGTCATGTGGGGATTTGGGGAAAGGGGCCGGGGCCTGGGGAGGCTGGCTTAGGCGCTGAGCAGGGCCCGCTTCGGACCATGGATCGGATCTTCCACCACGATCGTCTGATCGCGGTTGGCACCCAGCGACACAATCGCGATGGGCACCTCCATCAAGTCGGCCAGAAACCGCAGGTAACTCATGGCGGTGGCAGGAAGTTCCTCGAGGCTGCGGCAATCGGCGGTGGAGCACTGCCAGCCGGGCAGGGTTTCAAAGATGGGCTTGCAGCGGGCGAAGTCCTCGGCACTGCTGGGGAAATAGTCCACCCTTTGGCCATCGAGCTCATAGGCCACGCAAACCTGGATCGCATCCAGTTCATCCAGCACATCCAGCTTGGTGATGGCCAGGCAATCCAGGCCGTTCACCTGGACGGCATAGCGTCCGATCACGCCGTCAAACCAGCCGCAGCGCCTGCGCCGGCCGGTGGTGGTGCCGTATTCACCACCCCGATCGCAGAGGTGGTCGTTGAGGCTGCCCTCGAGCTCGGTGGGGAAGGGACCTTCCCCCACCCGGGTGGTGTAGGCCTTGGCCACCCCAATCACCCGGTCGATCAGGGTTGGGCCCACGCCCGCCCCAATGCAGGCACCCCCGCTCACGGGATTGGAGGAGGTGACGTAGGGATAGGTGCCGTGATCCAGGTCGAGAAGGGTGCCTTGAGCGCCTTCAAACAGAATATTTTTGCGCCCCCGGGCGGCCTGATGGATGGTCCTGGTGCAGTCGACCACATGGGGGGCAAGCCGCTTGCCATAGGCCACGTACTCGGTGACCACGGCATCGAAGTCGAGCTGCTCGAGGCCGTAGAGCTTCTGGAGGATTTCGTTCTTTTCAGCCAGGGGACCCGCAAGACGATCCCGCAACCTGGCTTCATCCAGGATGTCGAGGATCCTGATGCCGTTGCGCTCCGACTTGTCTGCATAGGTGGGGCCAATGCCCCGACCGGTGGTGCCGATGCGACGGTCGCCGCGGCGCTGTTCCATCGCCTGGTCGAGCAGCCGGTGGTAGGGCATGGTCACGTGGGCCGTGCTGGCCAACTTCAGGCCGCTGATATCGATGCCGTAGCCCTTGAGCATCTCGAGCTCGCCAAGCATCACCTTGGGATCGACGACTGTGCCTGAACCAATCAGGCAGATGGTGTCGGGATAGAGGATTCCGGAGGGGATCAGGTGCAACTTCAGCACCTTGTCGTCCACCACAATGGTGTGGCCAGCGTTGACCCCCCCCTGATAGCGGACGACCACATCGGCTGAACGGCTCAGCAGATCAGTGATCTTTCCTTTACCCTCGTCGCCCCACTGCGCACCGATGACGACAACGTTGGCCAAACACACGGCGGCCCGAAGCCGCTTCTGAGCACAATCCGTGAGCTTCTCAGATGGAATGCCCCTTCGTCAAAGAGTAGGCCTTTCGGCGGGGCCTAGGCACCCCGGGTAGCGTTGACCTCAGCTTTCTTCAGCTCCTTGGTGAGGCGCTCCTTGAGGGCATCTGGAAGGGGCCGATTCGGGTAGTTGGTGTAGTGACCCGCAAGGGAGTTGACCGCCGTCTGCATGGTGGTGAAGGAGCCCAAGCCGTTAATGGCACTGCGGGGTCGGTAGCGGGCCACGTAGCCAGTCATCAAACTGCGGGCTTGGCTTTCCGCTTCGGGGCGGCCGGGATCATCGGCGCCCAGGGCGATGGTGGACAGCAGGACGTCGGCCACGGCCACCGTGTCTTCGAGGTAATTGCCGCTCAGGCCGGTGTTCGAGGCATTGCAGCCGGTTAGGAGCAGGCAGGCACCCAGGCAAAGGGCCATCAACACGCCCAGGAACCGCTGGGTCCAGTCAGTGATGGCAGCGGTCATGGGGGGATGGCGGCGGACTGAGATCGTAGGGGGCCGCATCGATGGTGGGGCTAGATCCCACCCCTCTGCTGCTGCAACACCGGCAACAGCGTGGTGAGCAGGGTTGGGGCGGCTAAATCCCGTTTCTCCCCCGTGGCCCGTTCCACCAGCTCCACCAGGCCCTCACCGGCGCCGCGACCCACCACCACGCGCCAGGGGATGCCAACCAGGTCTGCGTCTTTGAACTTGACACCAGCCCGTTCGGTGCGGTCATCCAACAGGGCATCCACTCCGGCCTCCTGGAGTTGCCCGTAGAGCTGTTCGGCCAGCTCGGCTTGGCTGGGCTCGGCAATGTTGGCGGGCACCACAATCACCTCAAAGGGGGCAATCGAAACGGGCCAGCAGATCCCATGGGCGTCGTGGTGTTGCTCCACGGCGGCTTGGGCCAGCCGGGACACCCCGATGCCGTAGCAGCCCATCCACAGGGGCTCTTCCGTGCCGGTTTCCGTGGTGAAGCGGGCCCCAAGGGCTTCGGAGTACTTCCGGCCCAGTTGGAAGATGTGGCCCACCTCAATGCCCCTTGAGGCTTCGAGGGTTTGGGAGGGGTCGTGGCAGCAGCCATCGCCCGGTTGGGCCGATCGCAAATCCACCACCTCTGGGCAGGCCACCAGTTCCTCCCAAGCCGCTCCAACCAGGTGGGTGTCAGCCTGATTGGCCCCGCAAACAAAGCGCTTGAGGGCCGCAGCCGTGGGATCAGCGAGCCTCAGGAACTGGCTGCGCCATTGGCTTGCACCCTGCAGAGCTGCATCGCCCAGATGGGGGCCCAAGAAGCCAAAGGGCAAGGGATCGAGGCCCTGGCTTGGCAATTGATCAACGCTGATCGGGGCAATCTCCAGCAGGGCACCCCATGCCGGTTGGGCCCGGGCGGCTACCGCATTGGCCAGTTTGACTTCGTTGAGTTGTTGATCGCCCCGCAGGCTGATGAGCAGCGGTTGGGCTGGGCCTTCAGCGAAGCGGGCCAAAAGCACCAGCACCTTCACCGTTTGGGTGGGGTCAAAGCCATGGGAGGAGCAGAGGTCGTCAATGCTGGTTTGGCCTGGAGTGGCAAGGGGCTGGCAGCCCTCGGATTCCAAGGCAATCGCCTCAGGGGGAATCGAAACGGCCCTCTCCTGGTTAGCCGCATAACGGCCATCGGCACTGGCCAGGATGAGATCCTCCCCGGCATCGGCGGTGACCATGAATTCCTGGCTGGCCGAACCGCCAATCGCCCCGCTATCGGCTTCAACCGCGACGGCCCGCAAGCCACAACGGGCAAAAATCCTGCGGTAGGCCTCGTCCATGGCTGCGTAGGTCTCCTTGAGGGAGGCCTCATCGGCGTGGAAGGAATAGGCATCTTTCATGATGAATTCGCGCCCGCGCATCAGCCCGAAGCGGGGGCGAATCTCATCTCGGAATTTGGTTTGAACTTGATAGAGGCTCACCGGCAGCTGCCGGTAGGAACGGAGTAAATCCGCAGCTAAAGCCGTGATCACTTCCTCATGGGTGGGTCCCAGGCCGAGCTCCCGGCCCTGGCGGTCCTGAAGGTGGAACATGATCCCTTCGCCGGCGGTGTAGCCCGCCCAGCGACCACTCCGTTCCCAGAGCTCGGCGGGTTGCAGCTGGGGTAGGAGGGTTTCCAGCGCTCCGGTGCGGTCCATTTCCTGGCGCACGACCAGGGAGACCTTCTGCAGGACGCGCCACAGCAGGGGCAGGTAGGCGTAAATCCCGGAGGCGACCCGGCGCATGTAGCCCGCCCGCAGCAGCAGTTTGTGGGAGGGAATTTCGGCTTCGGCCGGGTCGTCGCGCAACGTCACCAGCATCAGGCGGGAGACGCGCATGGGCCTAAGACTCAAGAATGGGCGGAACCTATCACTGCGTGGCTAGAAAAGCTCTGCTAAGGTCCGGCCTCATTCCCGCCTGTCCAAGGGCCGTCTCATGCTTCCCCACCTTGGCCAGAACGACCCGGAGGTCAGTGGGGCCAATGCAGACGGATCCAGAATTGGAGTCCCGCCCGAGGGGGCTAGCCAGGCCAGCGAGGGCCTGATTTCTATCGATGACGTTCAAAAGGCCCTGAACCGTTCTCGCGCCTCGGTGTATCGCTACACAAACACCGATCCCCGCAATCTCAACCCACCCTTTAACTCCCGCAAACTCAACCCCGAATACCGCACCGACCAAAAAGATGCGCTGCTGTTTCATCCCAACGAAGTAGCGCGCTTCGCCAGGGATGTGCTTCGGATCAAAGAAGTCACGGTGGAGGTGCTCAATTCGCCATCCACGGCTACCCAACAACTGCTCGGGGCGATTCTTGACGAACTCAGACTGATCCGTGCCCAGCTTGACCAGGCAGAGACAAGCCCCACAGCCGATCTCAAGGCCCGCAGGCAGCAGCACGATCAGGAAGCCAGGCCAGCGGCTTAGCGCTGGTGTCTCAGGCGGTTTCGGCTAAGCTGATTTGCTTGTATTGGCAGGGTTGGTCTTGGGAATTGTCTGGCAGCAACCACCTGCCACACAACCTGAACGTCCTCTGCTCCTCTGCCAGCCCCTCAGGGCCGGCCTTGTCCCCCACCGTTGACCTGTGGTCGGCCCCCAGCGCCTCGCCACAACCCTATGGATTCCGTTCCCCGAGCACCCCACCGCGACCAGCCCACCTTGATGCCGGCCTCGCCTTTGGCGGCAGAAGCCAACAAGCCAGCCGGTGAGCCAGCCGATGACCCCCACAGTCCTGGCCCCCAACCGCTTCCATACCTACTGGGTGTGTTGATCGCCTTGGCCACGGCCACGGTGCCGATCGCCACCGTCCTTGGCGGACGTTCTTTGCAGATCAGTCCCAAGGAGCTGAAGGGTTCGACCCCCTCTAGCGCCGCCTCTGCAGGAGAAATCCCTCGTAGCCGAGGGCCTGGAAGACCCGGGCTGGATCCCCAAAGCCAGCCGCATTGACGAGGGCCGTTAGACGGGCTTCGCCAATCGGGTGAAGACCCTGGGTCAGGGGCTCTAGATCGGCCCCGTCCGTGTCGAGGCCCCTGAGGCCACTGGCCCTTTGGAAGCCCAGCCAGGCTGCCTGCACCTGGCTTTGGAGAGGAGAGCGTTCCGGCGCCATGAGATCGACGAGCACCAATTGGCCCCCCGGTTCCAGGCTGCGGGCCAAGGCGGTGAGGAAGGTGAGTTTGCTGCCGTCATCGGGCAAGGACTGCAACACCAACACCGAAAGGGCTCCGCAAAAACGGCTGTCGGCGTCGAGGGCTTCAACGGTGGTCTGCTGCCAATGAATGGCGCTGCTGCTGTCGCCCAACCGGGCTTTGGCGGCCTGGAGCATCTCGTTGGAGGGGTCAATCGCCCAGAGTTCCCAATCGGGCCGTTGGGCTTGGGCTTCCACGAGTTCGGCTCCAGTGCCGCAGCCGGCCACAAGCACGGAGGCCCCCGATGGAGCTCCCAACGGGGAGGCCGCCAGGAGGGCCACGGAAAGCCTCGCCAGGCTGGCGTAGCCAGGAATTAATTGCTGGACCGTAAGGTCATAGCCCAAGGGAGCAGCCACGGGGTGACGGCAACAGCCCCGATGTTAGGCAAGGTGCCGGGCGTGGCTTAAGTTAGGCGGCGCCATTGACCCCGACCGACCGTGCCCACCATCCGTTTTGAACAGGAAGGCCAGCAGGTCGGTTGCATTGAGGGTGCCAATCTGCGCAAAGCCGCCCTGGATGCCGGTATCAACCCTTACAAAGGCTTCAACAACGTCAACAACTGTGGTGGTCTTGGCCAGTGCGGCACCTGCGTGATGGAGGTGCTCGAAGGCGCCCAGAACCTCTCTCCCCGCAGTGATGTCGAACAGGTTTACCTGGCTGATCGGCCCGCCAACTTCCGCTTGAGCTGCCGTACCAGCGTCAACGGGGACGTCACCGTGCGGACCACGCCGTCCAACGCGGTGGGTAAGGGATCCAACAGCCTGCTGGGTGCTCTCAAGTCTTTGATTGGCAAATAAAGCCCATCCCTTCTCTCCCTTCGGCAGCTGTCCATCGATGTCAGGCCCCGCCAGGGGCCTTTTTGATGCCCGCCCCCCGCTTGGTTCCATGAAGCTCTACAGCTACCCCCAGTGCTCCACCTGCAGCAAAGCGATCCAATGGCTCAAAGACCAAGGCCATCACCCCGTGCCGATCGATATCACCAGTTCCCCGCCTAGCCGCTCTGAATTGGAACTGGCCCTGCAGCAACTCGGGCGGAAGCGGTTGTTCAACACCAGTGGTAAGAGTTATCGAGCCCTTGGATCCGCCGTGGTTCAAGCCATGGATGACCAGCAAGCCCTCGATGCCCTGGCCGCCGATGGCAAGTTGATCAAACGCCCCTTTGTGATCACTGCCGCGGGCACGGTGATCACCGGCTTCAATTCCCAGGAGTGGCAGGCCCAGTTGTGAGGGCATCCAGTTCCCGAATCAAGGCATCGATCCCCGAGCGGTTGATCTGACTCAAATAGGTGCCCTTGAGATCGTCAATCAGGGCACAGAGGAGCTCCTGGGATCGGACCAACCCTTCGCCGCGCTCGAGGGCCGTCGCCAGCTCCTCCCAGAAGCGATCAATCACCTGCTGCAGCAGATCCAGTTGCACGGCGTCGCGACGGGCTAGCTGGTTGCCGGTGCTGCGGGCCAGGTCCAAGAGGCTGTCCACCATGCCACCGGCCAGTTGCTTGCTGAGGCCCGTTTCCACTTGCAGCAGGGGCTTGAGTTGGCGCAAGGGCAGGGGCACCACAGTGCGATCGAGGCTTTGGCGCAGGGTGTAGCCCAGCACCCCTTGCAGCTCAGGGCCCAGTCGAGGCAGCACCTGGCCCAACACCAGGGGGGCCCAAATCCGCACGAGTTCGACCAGTTCCCGTTCCCCGTTGGTGTTGCTCACGCTCTGGTGGCTACGAAGCCGGCGAATTTGCTGGGGCCACTGGCGCGATCGGATGATTCCCTGGGCCCCATCAAGCAATTGCAAGGCCAAGACTTCAAACAGCTCGACGGCCATCAGGGCGACGACGGCCCGGCTCACCACCGCCCGTAGGGGCTCGATGTTGATCAGCCCCGAGCTCTGCAGGCGCTCGATGACGGGCACAAGCCGTAACCAGCGCCAAAACGGCAACAGCAACGGGAGATCCACCCAGCGGCGCAGCAAGGCGTCGCGCCAACGCAAACCAGGCAAGCGGCGGCGCAAGCGAATCACCCGCAGCGCAATATCGAGGGCAAAGACGCTCTGGAAAAGCAGCAGGTCGATCCGCCAAAAATGGTCGGTGGGACGACCATTGCCATCGATGGAGCGCCAATAATTGGTGGCGACTAGGGGCAGCACCTGGCCCTGCCAAAACCTCCTTTCCTGGGCCCAGCCCTGCTGTTGCAGCCAAGGGGCGCTCAAGAGCTGGGCAGCTGCTTGACGGGCCGAGTTCTGGTTGGCC
The DNA here is from genome assembly GCA_943373125.1 of Synechococcus sp. UW140. Classification (GTDB taxonomy): domain Bacteria; phylum Cyanobacteriota; class Cyanobacteriia; order PCC-6307; family Cyanobiaceae; genus Cyanobium_A. The sequence continues at coordinate 67,397 of CALSBG010000003.1, read as the reverse complement.
CGTTGGCGCAGCCGATATTTGATTTTTTCGAGGGTTGCCGAACCTTCTGAAGCCAGGAACGGATTGGCATCAATCAACTCAGCGGTGAGCTGGGCCTGTTGTTTGAGTAGCGACCGCTGCAGTGGGCTCAAGGGTTGGCCCTGCTTTAGGGGGAGCAAGGCCCCATCGAGGACCCGAAAGTGGCCCAGGTAGGCCTGGGTCTCCCGGTGGGGTTCGATGCCCTTGATGGGATCAATCCAGGGGGTGATGTCGGGAATCGCCCCCAGGGGCACCACCAGGGGCACCGAGGGAATCGGGTAGAGGTTGCGCTGCAGCCAAAAGGTGCGCAGCGGGACGTAGCTGATGTCGAAGGCCACCCACACCAGGTTCACGCTGGCCCATACCGCCACAAAACGGTCCCAGCCCCTGCTCCAGGGGCCCGAGGTTTGGGAGATCTGGTCTTGCCAGCGGGGACGGGCCATCAGGGGAATTCTCGATGGACGCAGGGGTGCCTAATCTGACGTGTCCGGGTAGGAATTCAGGGTTGGGCGACACCACCAAATCATCAGCGGATGCCCCTGAAGACGGGCAAGACAAAGGGACGACGACGCCGAAGGAAAGCCCATGGGCCTTTTGGCGCAGCGTGGTGATCACCCTGGCGGTAGCCCTTGGCATTCGCCAGTTTTTGGTGGAGGCCCGTTACATCCCCTCGGGATCGATGTTGCCCGGGCTGCAGATTCAGGACCGGCTCCTGGTCGAGAAACTCAGCTACCACAACAGGGCTCCCCAACGGGGGGACATCGTGGTCTTCCATTCTCCCTATCGCTTCGATTCGGTCCTCTCCAGTGCCAGTGACCGGAATCCCCTGCTCTGCCTGCTGGTGAACCTGCCCTTGGTGGGCAATTTGCCAGGTATTGGTAACCCCGCCTGCGACGCGTTCATCAAGCGGGTGATTGCCTTGCCCGGCGAGCAGGTGAGCGTGGATCCCACGGGCCACGTGGCGATCAATGGCCGCCGGTTGATCGAGCCCTACGTGAGCAGCTACTGCCAGGTGGATGGGCAGGGCGTGGGCCCTTGCCGGACCCTGAATGGGGTGGTGCCCAAGGGCCATGTACTCACCCTGGGGGATAACCGGGCTAACAGCTGGGATGGTCGATTCTGGCCAGGGGGGGCCTTCCTGCCTCAGAAAGAAATCATTGGTCGGGCCGTCTGGCGCTTTTACCCTTTCAACCACACGGGGGCGTTGACGCCTAAAGCAGCCAGTCTTCAGCCTTGGTGAGCCCCGTGGCGCGAATTTGTCCCTTCAGGGCAGCTCCCAGCAGGGGCTGGTTCGCCGCCAGGGAGAGAGAGTCTTGGGGCTTCCAGGTCCAGGGGGCTTGTGGATCAAACAGCAACCAGCGGCGGCTGCCGATCTCCAAACGCTCAGGGGGCTCGCCAAGCAGCCGGGAGCCGCCCCAGCACAGCACCTGCCAAAGCTGGGCGGGAGTCCAGGCGCGGCGGACAACGAGTTCCTGCCACAGCTGGGGCAACACCAGGCCCCGAGGGGCCCCATGGCCGGCGACCCCTGGGCGCCGTTGATCCAAGGGCAACAGTTGCTCCTCCGCATCCAAGGGGCTGTGATGCACGGCCACCGCGGTGATGAGTCCGGAAGCCAAGCCAGCAATCAGGGCTTCGCGATCCCGGGGGCTGCCCAGGGAGGGCACCAGGCGCCAACCCTCGGCCGCGGGATCGAGCTGGCCGCTATCGGCCACCAGGTGCCACCAGCCCACGCTCGCCATGGGCAACTGATCCCTATCTCTGGGCCGGGATCGCTGCTGCTCAAGCAGGTCGACCCCCGCGGCGGTGGAGAGGTTCATCAACACCAGATTTTTGGAGCCTGGTAAGGCTCCTAGGACCAAAAGGCTGGACAGCGGCAAGGTTTCGCTGACCGTTGGATCGGGCGGCCAGCCAGCGCGCAAGGCATCGACCCCTTCCCGCACAAACCCACTGGCACAAAGCGACGCCTGCCGGGGCGCCACCAAGACAGGGGCATCTCCCATCTCCCCGAGGGCCAGGCCTCGCTCCAGCAGGGCTAGGGGGGGGCTTTCATCGCTGCCAGCTAGGCCGACGGCACCGGCGGCCAGTTGGTCGGCGTGGCCAGCCAGGTCTTGATCGGAGCCTTCCTGGCTGAAGCTGCCCCACAGCCGCAGTCGCATCGGTGCAGGCCAGTCGAGGCCGAGCCGTTCCGGTCGATCGCGCCACCAGGACGCCCATGGCAGCAGACCAACCGTGCCGTAGCCCCCAGCCGCCGCAGCCCTTGCCAGGCTGGCCAGGGTCTCACAGCCGCCCCCCAGGGGGTCGTCCAGAACACTGTGGGGATCCACCAGGGTGGGAGCCAGGAGCCACTCGCGGGCCTCGATTGGCGTGAGGCCCTGCTCCTGGGCGCTGCAGGAAACCTGGTCGCCCCAGTTCAAGAGCGCACCGGCTGGATCGATCAGGGCGTCCGTGGTCTCGATGGGCTGCCCGGAGCCTGGCAGTACCGAAACCTGACGCAGCCAGAGGGGTTGCATCAAGGCTTAGAGCGCACCCGCGGCGGTGCAATCCAACACACCGCCCAGGTGGGAGGTGAGGTTCATGGCAGCCACTACCGGCCGCTCCGCGGCACCGTTTGGGTAATCAATCACCGTGACGCCCCCGTTGCCCTGTTTGATTGCCCAGATGTCGGCAGGGGTGAGGCCTAACAGGGCACAAAGAATGGCCTTGTTGACCGCATCGTGGGCAACCACCAAGGCGGTTTCATCGTTGCCCAGGCTGGCTGCAATCCGATTCCAGGCGACCAGGGAGCGAGCCCAGACATCGTGAATGGTTTCCCCTTCGGGCATTTGCACGGTTTCTGGAGCCCGCTTCCAAGCGGCGAGGAGCTCCGGCCAGCCCTCGGCAATCTCCTGCTCCAGGCGGCCTTCCCACAGACCGTGGCCAATTTCCACGAGGCCCGTGGTGCTGGTGAGGGGAACCCCGGGATGGGCCGCCAGGATCGCTTCAGCGGTTTGCCTGGGCCGAGCCAAAGAACTGGTGTACGCACGTTGAATACAGACCGGGGCCAATACATTGCTGGCCGCCTCGGCCTGGGCGCGTCCATTGGCGTTGAGGGGAATATCAATTTGGCCTTGGAAGCGGCCCTCCCGATTCCAATCGGTCTCCCCGTGCCGCACCAACACCAGGCGAGGGCCTGGGCCCTTGGCGGGGATGGGCTCCCCCAAGTGCCCGACCCCATTGAGGGATTCGACCTGCACGGCGGTCCCACCGTCGGCTCCCGGGGCCAGGTTCATCACCGAGATGGAGCAGTTGTCCACCCGCAACCGTCGGAACCCCGATAGCGGCAACTCCAGAAGAGACAAGATCAGGCAGCGCAGGATGGCGTTGTGGCCCACCACCAGAACGGTTTTTTCAGTGTTAGCAGATAGGCCCTCAGCCTGGTCCACCAGGAGCCTTTGCTTGAACTGCTCGGCCTGCTGGAACAGGTCCTGCAGGGGGATGTAGGTGCTGCCGTCGGCCCGGCACAGCTGCATCGTTTCCGGGCTCTGGCGCCATTGGGCTTCTTGGGCAGGAAAACGGTGCTTGACTTCGCTGCGCAGGAGCCCACTCCAGGGGTCCAGATCGATTTCCAGCAGGTCGTCGCAGAGCTGGGCTTCAAGGGCTTGGCCCTGGTCGGCCAGGAGCTCCGTTGCGGTGTCCTTTGCCCTCCTTAGGGGGGAGGTGTAGGCCTGGTCAAAGCCGAGATCCATCAGGGCCCTGCCGGTGGCCCGGGCCTGGTCCACGCCCTCAGGGGTGAGGGCTGCCAGGTCATCGCGCCCCTGGATGCGGTGCTCAATGTTGAAGCTGCTTAGCCCGTGGCGGACCAACACAATCCGGAGGGGCACAGGTCTGGGGCTGCTCTAAGACCATCGTATGAGAGAGGAGAATTGGGGTCCACCTGTGTGCCCTGCGCTTGAGCCCCAGCGTCCCTAGATCCCCGACTTGGAAAAGCCTGCTGGCGCTCTTGAGCCTGGTGCTCAGTGCGCTGCTTTGGCTGAACGGCCTGGTGGACAGTTTGCAGCGCCCATCGGTGGGCAATGCCCTCGCCCTGCGCCAGCTCGAACTGTCCGTGCTGGCGGCGCCGGCGTTGCCCGCACCCTTGAAGGGTTTGCTGGGGGGCGTTGCCCCTGCCACAAGCCTGCGCGAAGAACTGGAGCACCAGAGCAACCAGTCCGAAGGGCCGGCTCCCCCAGGCCAGGTTCTGGAATTGGCTTTGCTGGTGCAACAGGCCGGGGATTCGGCCAAAGCCAAACAACTCTTCGACGGCCTGATGGGCCAGGTCAGGCCAGAACAACGCCCTTTGATTGCCTCCCTGGCGGTTAAATCGGGCACCAATCCTGTGGGCACCAGTCCCGTGGGCCCGTCCCAAGGGGATTCCCTGCAAGCCGGCTGGGTTCTGTCGCCCCTGCAGCAGCAGTTGGTTTGTGATCGGCTGAACCAGCTGGGTGCATCGCCCTCCGCAACGGACCCCTGCGCCGCCGCCAACGGCCAACGCCAAGCCGCCCTGCAGCAGAACGCGATGTTGCGCCTGTTGGGCCTCAGCGCGGCTCCGGTGCTGCTGCTGCTGCTGGGCAGCGGGTTTTTACTGAGGGAGCTCTGGCTGCGCTGGCGCGAGAAGGCCCCTCCGGTGGCAGAGCTGGTGGGGCCACCGCTGGATTTGGTGGATGTGACCTTGCTGGTCGCCGGGGGATTTGTGGTGTGCGGTGAACTGCTCACCCCCCTATTGCTGGCCCCAGTACTTCAAAACAGCCTGGGATTTCTCAAGGCCGATCCGGGCCTGCAACAGGCGGTGGCCGTTCTGGGCATGTATCTGGGTTTGATGAGCCTGCCCCTGTTGATCCTTTGGGCCCAGTTGGCGGGAAAGGCACCCAAGCCGGCAGGGGGCTGGTTGCAATGGCGCTGGCGGCCGTTGGCCTCCGCCCTGCGTCAAGCCTTGATCCAGGTGCTGAAGGTGTTGCCCTTGGTCACCCTGGTGGGCTGGCTGTTTGATCAGCTGGTCAGCAAGGCCAGCGGCAGCAATCCCCTGTTGGAGCTGGTGCTCACCAACACCAATCCCTGGGCGTTGCTGTTGTTTTCGATCACCGCCATGGTGCTGGCACCCCTTTTTGAGGAGACCCTGTTTCGGGGTGTCCTGTTGCCGGTGCTTGGTCAGCGCTATGGAGGCTTGTGGGGAGTGGTGATCAGCGCCCTCATTTTTGGGATCGCCCACCTCAGCTTTGGGGAACTGCCAGCCCTGTTTGTGCTGGGTCTGGGCCTGGGTTGGCTCCGCCTGCAGAGCGGTCGCTTGGGCCCCAGTGTGCTGATGCACGGCCTGTGGAATGGCCTCACCTTCGCCAATTTGTTGTTGTTGGCGGGTTAAGCCGAGTCAAGGACTTGCTGTAGGCCCTTTGGGATGGTTCACTTGCGCATCGCAAGTTCAAAGTTTTGGTTGCCTCGTTTACCTCCCAACAGGCAGCCCCCCAGGCCCCTCGCCCCCTTCGATCCAGGGGAAGGGCGGCTAAGAGCAGATTTGGCCTAGGTCAAAGTGCATCCGGCCTTGGCCAGGGAAAGCGAGCGCTCCAGCTCCTGCAGGGCTCCCTGTCGGGTCGCAAGGTTGAACGGCGCTCGCCCTTGCTGGCTGGCTTCCATCGCGCTGCCGATGGCACCTTGGTTGGCCTCGGCCTTTGCATGTTGACCTTGAGTGGGCTCACCTTGCATTGGCAAACCCAATGGGGTCGCAACTACGAACAACTGGAAGCGTCCCAGATGCTCGGCCAGCGGATGCAGGAATCGGCTGCGGTCTTGGAGCAGCATCACCTCGGCGCCGTCAAGCGCCCTGGCCAGCTGGTGGCCACCAACAGCGAGAACCTCATCTACCTGCCATCGGTCCAGAAGAGTCCCCAGTCCCAGGCGGCGGCCCTCCTCACCAGCATCCAAATGGCTCCGATCCGCTCCGGCTATTGATCGGCCACTGAATGGCGCCCCGACCTCCCGCACCTTCCGTTCGAGCCAGCCGCCGCCCTAGGGCGCCCAAGGGGCCTCGCCAGGACCATCGGGTTTTGGCCCTGCAGCCAGTGCCAGCCAGGCGGCTAATCGCCGTCTATTTAATACTTTGCGCCGGCTTGGGCGGGCTTGGCATCAGGCTGGCTTGGCTCCAATTGGTGGAGGGGGGCAACCTCGAAGCCCGGGCCCGCTCGATCCAAACCAAGTCGATTAATCCGATCGGTGAGCGCCGCACGATCGTTGACCGCACCGGCAGCCTCGTGGCCCTCGATGAGGAGCGCTTCACCCTCTGGGCCCATCCCCGCTATTTCAACTTGCCAGGCGATGCCCCCCTGAAGGTTCGTCCTGCCCAGGACGTGGCCACCAAGCTGGCGGGCGTCTTGGCCGTGCCCAAGGCCACCCTGTTGGCCGCCATGGCGAGCAAGCGCAGCGGCGTCAAGCTGGCTACCGACCTTGATCCCGAAACCGCCGGCCGGGTGAGGGCCTTGGGCATCAGCGGCCTGGATTTGGAGGCCTACCCCCATCGCATCTATCCCCAGGGAAATCTGTTCGCCAATGTGGTCGGATTTTTGAACCTCGAGAGAGTTCCCCAGGCCGGGCTCGAGCAAAGCCGCAACAGGGATCTCAAGCGCCATGAGACGCCACTGCGCATGTTGCGGGGCGCCGATGGCACCCCCTTGCCGGCAGGCCTGTCAGCGGGATCCCTCTATGGCGATGACCTGCGCCTGCAGCTCACCCTCGATGCCCGCCTGCAACAAGTGGCCCAACAGGCCCTCGTTCAACAGGTGAAGCAATGGCATGCCAAGCGCGGGGCTGCCCTGGTGATGGATGTGCGCAACGGCGAAATCCTCGCCCTCGCCTCCACGCCTACCTACAACCCCAATACCTTCTGGAAGTTCAAGCCGGGGCTGTTCCGTGAGTGGTCGGTTCAAGACCTCTACGAACCCGGCTCCACCTTCAAGCCGATCAATTTGGCCATTGCCCTGCAGGAGCGGGCCATTGATCCCAACGGCAATGTGATCGATAATGGCCGCCTCTCGATTGGCGGTTGGCCGATCTTCAACCACGACCGTAAGGGCAATGGGGTGATTGATTTCCCCACCTTGCTTCAGGTTTCGAGCAACATCGGCATGGTTCAGGCCATGAAGCACGTCAAGCGGGATCGCTTTTGGCAATGGATGCGCACCTTTGGCATCGATGCCCCGCCCGACACCGACCTGCCAGGCGCCGTGGCCGGAGAGCTGAAGACCAAGGCCGATTTCGTGGGCCAACCAATCGAATCGGCGGTGGCTTCATTCGGCCAGGGCTTCTCCCTCACACCGTTGAAATTGCTGCAATTGCACGCCATGCTCGCCAATGGCGGTCGCTTGGTGAGCCCCCACATCACCCGGGGGCTGCGCTCCGGGGATGCCCTCGCCAGCCCGGCCCCCAACAGTGGGGTCCCCCTGCTTGATCCAGGGGTTACCCGAACGGTGATGCGCTGGATGGAGAGTGTGGTTGAAAAGGGCGGCGGAAAGGGTGCCCGCATTCCGGGCTATCGCATCGGGGGTAAAACCGGCACCGCCCAAAAGGCCGAACGGGGGATCTACATCCCGGGGGCCCGGATCTGCAGTTTCGTAGCCCATCTCCCCATTGATGATCCCCGCTATGTGGTTCTAGTCGTCGTGGATGAACCCCAGGGCGGCAATGCCTATGGATCCACAGTGGCCGTTCCCGTGGCGAAGCAGATCATCGAGGCGTTACTCGTGCTCCAGCGCATCGCCCCGTCACTCCCCACAACACTGCCCATCTCCGCCAAGCCTCCTGCGGCTTTGCGCGGTTAGGGCTCTAGGGGTAGCCATTGTGTTGGCGTTCCCTGTGTTGGCGTTCCCTCAAGCTTGGCCAAGGCAGGATGGCTTCCCCCAGGGCACTGGCTAGCGTGACTGCAACAAGGGGGATGCCCCAACTGCACGCCGATGGCCAATCTGCTCGACCAACTCGCCGCCATGACCGTGGTGGTGGCCGATACCGGCGACATCGACGCGATCAAGCAGTTCACCCCCCGCGACGCCACCACCAATCCATCTCTGATCTTGGCCGCGGCCCAGATCTCGACCTATCAAGATTTGATCGACCGCTCCTTGAAGCAAAGTCGAGACGTGATGGGAGCCGATGCCTCTGCCGAGCAGGTGGTGAGGGAGGCCTTGGATGAAATTTGCGTCACCTTTGGTCAGGAGATTCTCAAGATCGTGCCGGGTCGGGTCTCAACCGAGGTGGATGCGCGCCTGAGTTACGACACCGAAGCGACCATCGCCAAGGCCCGCAAGCTGATTGGTTTGTATCGGATGGCCGGGATTGGAACCGATCGGGTATTGATCAAAATTGCTTCCACCTGGGAAGGCATCAAGGCCGCTGAAAAATTGGAGCGCGAGGGCATTCATTGCAACCTCACCCTGTTATTTGGCTTTGCCCAGGCCGTGGCCTGTGCTGAAGCAGGGGTCACCCTGATTTCTCCGTTTGTGGGGCGAATTCTGGACTGGTTCAAGAAAAGCACCGGCCGATCGAGTTATCCAGGCCCGGAAGATCCCGGCGTGCTTTCCGTGAGCCAGATCTTCAATTACTTCAAGACCTATGGCTACAAAACCGAGGTGATGGGGGCGAGTTTCCGTAACACCGATGAAATCATCGAGCTGGCGGGATGCGATTTGCTCACCATTTCCCCAGGCTTACTCGAGCAACTGCGGCAAACCAAGGGGGAATTGGATCGCAAGCTCAACGCCTTCGATCCCCAGCCCACCCAGGAGCAGATTCACCTCGATGAGGTGGCCTTCCGGGCGATGCTGCAGGCCGACACCATGGCATCAGAAAAGCTGGATGAAGGCATCCGAGGGTTCACCAAGGCCATCGAGACCTTGGAGGCCCAGCTCGCCCACCGCCTGGCCCAACTAGAAGGGGGCGCAGCCTTTGGCCACGCGGTTCATGAAATACTTCTTCTCAATGATCTCGATGGTGATGGCTGCATCAGCCGCGAGGAATGGTTGGGAAGCGATGCCGTCTTCGATGCCCTCGATACCGATCAGGATGGCAGGCTGATGCCCGCTGATGTGCAAGCGGGCCTCGGCGCCGCCTTGGGCTTCCCTACCCCTTGACCTTGGTGGGTCCCGGTGGATAAAGATTCCCCCCTTACTCCTCGTTGGCGATGAATGCTCTTGACACCATGCGCGCCCTCGCCAGCACCGGTGAGGTGATCACCGTTGAGGAAGGGGAGTTGATCTTTGCATCCGGGGAGTCGGGCAACTGCATGTTCGGCCTGCTCGAGGGATCGGTGGAACTCAGCTGGAATGGCGACCAGGGCCAGGAGCAGATCAATGCCGGCGACGTGTTTGGCGCCGGAGCTTTGGTGACCAGCGAACACCGCCGCTATGGCAATGCCAAGGCCCTTAGCCGCTGCAAACTCTTGCGGATGAACCGGGAGAAATTCCTGTTTGCCGTGCAGGAATCGCCGATGTTTGCCATCGAGTTGCTGGGCTCGATTGATCAGCGGCTGCGCCGGCTCAAGGACTGCACAAGGGGCTAGGTCCCCGTCCGCTGAAACAGGAGCCGCTTGATCACCCGTTGGGCGATGTCGCCGTAGCCCATGTCGCCCGAGAGGATTTGGCCAATGCGCTGGGGTGCTGTGGGGCGCTTGACCCCCAGTTGATAGCCCACCTTCGGCAGGCGATAGAAGACCTGGGCGATGCGCTTGCCCCAGGCCATCGAATCGCCCCACTCGCTTTTCATTTGGGTGCTGTAGCCCTCCAGTGCCTTGGCATCTCCGCCGAGCCAACGTTCTAGAGCTGTGGCGGCCCGGCAGCCGCTGAGCAGGGCGGGCCTCAGTCCTTCGGCCAGGAATGGATCGCAAAGGGAGGCGGCATCGCCAACGGCCAAGGCGCCTGCCGTTGGGCCGCTGCCATGGAGAGCATGGTGCCCATCCCAAATCCGCAGCTGGCCGGAGCGCCGCTGCCCAGCATCGGCGGCAAAACCAAGGCTCGGGAGCAGTTGGGAGAGCACCGCATCGCTATCGGCGGCCTCGCGGCCAATAAAGGTGCCCACGCCAATGCTGTAGCCCCCTTCCCTCGGGAAGGCCCAGCAAAAGCCATGGCGGACCAAGCCAAATTCAAAGTAGGCCGTTTGTTTTTCGGCCACCGGGCCCTCCAGATCCACCGACACGGTGGAGGCAAACCGGGGTTTCGCGGGCCCCAGCCCCAGCTGGGCTGCCAACGGGGAACCCGATCCATCGGCGACTACCACAGCCCGGCTGCGGTAGTCGCCGGCTTCACTTCGAACCAGCCAATGGTCGCCCTCGCGAGCGGCCGAAACCACCGTGGTGCCCTCGACAACGGTGGCGCCCGCAGCCTTGGCTTGCTCGATCAGGTAGGCATCGAGCACGGAGCGGCGAACGATCCAAAAGGGGGCATCCCCCGGCAGGACCGCCGTAACCGGATCCGCCAGACACCAGCTGAACCGCACCTGTTCGATCACCGAGTCAACGGCAGGACTCAGATCGAAGGGAAAGAGCCGCTGCACCGATGCGGCCATACCGCCACCACAGGGTTTGCTGCGGGGCAATCGTTGCTGTTCGAGCACCACCACCGAGCGTCCGCCCTTGGCGAGGTGGAAGGCGGAAGCCGCGCCTGCAGCCCCGCCGCCGACAACAACCACATCCCAGACCGGGGCGTGCGGTTCTAAGAGCTGGCTCAAACCTTGAGGATGGCTGCTTCTTTTTCGGCCAACAGTTTTTCGAGCTGGGTAATGAACTTGTCGGTCACCTTTTGGACCTTCTCCTGCTCATCACGGCTTTGATCCTCCGAGAGATCGCCATCTTTTTCTTGTTTTTTGATGCGATCAATGGCGTCGCGCCGCACATTGCGCAGGGCCACCTTGCCCTCCTCGGCATATTTCGCGGCCAGTTTGCAGAACTCTTTGCGCCGTTCCTCGGTAAGGGGCGGGATATTGATCCGAATCACCTTGCCGTCGTTGTTCGGGGTGAGCCCCAAATCACTCAGGGAGATGGCCTTCTCGATCAAGCCCATGGAGCTGCCATCAAAGGGCTGGATCTGGATCGTTTGGGCGTCGGGTGTGGAGATGGTCGCGAGCGACTTCAAGGGCGTGTCTGCGCCGTAGTACTCCACGCTGACCTTGTCCAGCAGGGAAGGGTTCGCCCGGCCGGTGCGAATCGTGTTGAACGTGCGCTGGGTTGATTCCAGCGACTTACTCATACTGGTGTCCAAATCCATGGCGATTCTCGGCTCTCGTTCAGGCAGGTTGGATGCGGGTGCCGATGGGCTCACCCGAAACGGCCCGGCCAATGTTGCCGGGACCAAACAGATCAAATACCACGATGGGAATGGAGTTGTCCTTGCAGAGGGCAATGGCGGTGCCGTCCATGACCTCCAACTCGCCACTCAGCACCTCAAGGAAGGAAAGGCGCTCGAAACGAACGGCATCGGGATATTTGTTGGGGTCCTTGTCGTAGACCCCATCCACCTTGGTGGCCTTGAAGACCACATCGGCCCCGATCTCAGCAGCCCGCAGGGCAGCGGTGGTGTCGGTGGTGAAAAAGGGGTTGCCCGTGCCCGCGCCAAAGATCACAACCCGGCCCTTCTCCATGTGGCGAATCGCTTTGCGGCGGATGTAGGGCTCGGCCACTTCCTGCATGGAGATGGCGCTCTGAACCCGAGTAGGGACACCAGCTTGCTCGAGGCCGTCCTGGAGGGTGATGGCATTCATCACCGTGGCGAGCATGCCCACGTAGTCGGCGGTGGCGCGGTCCATGCCAGCGGCCGATCCCTTGAGGCCGCGAAAGATATTGCCGCCGCCCACCACGATGGCCAATTGGGTCCCTTTGGACACCACGCCGGCGACGTCCTTGGCAATGGATTGAACGATCGCTGGATCAATCCCATAGCCCTGCTCGCCCATCAGCGCTTCGCCGCTGAGTTTGAGGAGCACTCGCTTATAACCCATTGAACCTGATTATTTGCTTGACCGTAGCAACGGCCCTGCGGCCTGCCGGCCAAACCGTTGCGGCACCAACACCCACACCTTTAAAACTCAATGCCCCGTTGGGCCTTGACTCCCTGCTCCCGGAAGGGATGGCGCACCAATTTCATTTCCGTCACCAGGTCAGCCCGCTCCACCAAGACCGCTGGTGCCCCCCGGCCCGTGAGGGCCACGTGGGTCAGCTCGGGCCTGAGGGAGAGGCCTTCGATCACCTGCTCCACGGCGAGATAGCCCAGCTTCAGGGCCACGTTGACCTCATCCAGTACCACCAACTTCCTACCTGGATCGGCCAAGTAGGTGAGCGATGTCTGCCAGGCCTGCTGGACCAATTCCCGATCCCGATCCCGGTCCTGGGTCTCCCAGGTAAAGCCTTCGCCGAGGGCATGCCAGTGCAGGGCTTCGCCGAAGAGGGCCAGGGCCTTGGCCTCTCCGGGTTGCCAGCCCCCCTTGATGAACTGGATCACAGCAACTTGGTCGCCATGGCCCAGGGTGCGCAGGACCAGGCCTAGGGCAGCGGTGGTTTTGCCCTTGCCATCGCCGGTGAAGACCATCACCAGGCCCTTTTCCAGGTTCCGTTCGCCGACGCGCTGTTGTTGGACCTCCTTGCGGCGGGCCATGCGTCGCTTGTAGCCATCTTGATCGGTTTCCGGGGCCAAATCCCCACCAGGACCAAGGACCTGGGCGGCCTGGTCGGCGGCCAACAGATCGCCCGGGGTGATTCCAGGGGAAGTGATGTCAGGCAAGGGGGGCACGGGGAAGGATCTTGGGAGCCACTCTGGCTGTTCAGCCTGGGGCATGGGCTCAGGCGACTTTTGCCTGGGCGAAACGGGCCAGGGCCGTATCGACGGCCTGCTGTTGATCGCGCCGGGTAATCCAGTGGTGGTAGGTGCGGGTGTGAATCGCCACCGAGTGGCCCATCATCCGCGCTGAAACCGTGTCAGGCAAGCCGATGTGAATGGTGCGGACCGCCCATGCATGGCGCAGGTCGTAGGGGGTGTGGCTGAGGCCGTAGCGGTGGAATTGCTCGGCCACTCGCCGGCCCACCTGCTGCAGGGTGGTGCGCCGCAGATCCGTGCTCACCTGGGGCAACAACTGGGGAGCCTCGCCCAATTGCTCGAGGCCAAAGCGCTCCACCCAATCCGGTTGGAACGGCCACACCTGGTGCTCGCCTGTTTTGCTGGTGGGGAGCACGCGGATCACCCGATCGCCGCCCCGGGCAAGGGCCGACAGGTCGCAGAAGAAGACCTCGTGATTGCGCAGGCCATAGGTGGCCATCAGCCCATAGGCCAGGCGCCAAGCGGGGTTGGGCACCCGTTCGATCCCCTCCACAATTTGGCTATCGCTGGGTAGGCGACGGAAATGGGCGGCATGCAAGCCGTAACCAGCCGCCCGTTCTGACCAATTCTCTGGAAGATCGATGGCGCGATGGCGGGCCAGGGCAGCGAGGGCTGTGCCGCATTGCTGCCGGCTGCGGCTGGTGGGCGCGTAGCTCTCCAGGACCTGCTCAAACAGTCTGCGCTCGAGGGCTAAGCCCGATTCTCCTGCCAGGGCCGCCATGCGGCGCAGGTAGGGGCGATAGGCGCTGGTCCAGGTGGTTTTCGCCCCTGAAGGATTGCGGCGCCGGCGGGGATCCCTGAAGAAGGCCGCTTCGAACTCCTGAATCACAAGGTCGAACCCAGCCCGTTCCCGGCAGCGGGGGCCGTTGGTCTCGAGCAGTTGCTTGGGGCCAGGCTTGCCCTGGCGGGCCCAGAACGACCAATCAAACCGTTGGTGTTGGAGCTGGCGAAGAACGTCCTTGAGTTGGGCTTTGGCCTGCTCCAGGCCATCGGTTGTGGCTGGTAATCCCAAGCTGATCCGCTGAACCGGGTGGGCAGCCCGGCCCTGGCGGCAAGGGAGGGGGCCCCGCAGGCCCAGCCGTTCGCCCCGTTTCTCGAACCGCAAACCAATGCCAGCCGCACTCAAGAGGGCGTTTTGTTCGGCAAGGGCAGCCTCGATCAGCGGGCCCTCGAGCGGGGTGCTTGCTCTCAGCTGGCTCACCTTCTCGCCCGCTCCAATCCCGGCCAGACCTTATCGATAGCCCCGCCATTGCGCTAGGGCTGGGCCGGCAGCGTTACGCTCTCAACCATTGCGCCGATTGGAACCTGGCATGGCCAAAGTTGGCGTGCTGCTGCTGAACCTCGGGGGACCTGAGCGGATCCAGGACGTGGGTCCGTTCCTCTACAACCTGTTTTCCGACCCGGAAATCATTCGGCTACCCAATCCGGCCCTGCAGAAACCCTTGGCCTGGTTGATCAGCACCCTGCGGAGCGGTAAGTCCAAGGAGGCCTATCGCTCGATCGGCGGGGGCTCCCCCCTGCGGCGGATTACGGAACAACAGGCCCGCGAACTGCAAAGCGAGCTGCGCAGTCGGGGCGTGGATGCCACCAGCTATGTGGCCATGCGTTACTGGCATCCCTTCACGGAATCTGCCGTCGCAGACATCAAGGCCGACGATGTCGAAGAGGTGGTGGTTTTACCCCTCTATCCCCACTTCTCGATCAGTACCAGTGGCTCCAGCTTCCGTGAGCTGAAACGCCTGCGCCAGGGAGATCCCAATTTTTCGCAGCTCCCCATCCGCTGCATCCGCAGCTACTACGACGACCCTGGCTACATCAATGCCATGGCGGGGTTGATCGCGGAGCAAATTCGCTGTTGTGAGGAACCCGGATCGGCCCACATCTTCTTCAGTGCCCATGGCGTACCGAAGAGCTATGTGGAGGAGGCTGGCGATCCCTACCAACGCGAAATCCAGGCCTGCAGCGAGTTGATCATGCAGCGCCTAGGCGAACTGGTCGGCCACTCCAATCCCTCAACCCTGGCCTACCAAAGCCGCGTGGGGCCGGTCGAGTGGCTCAAGCCCTACACCGAAGAGGCCCTGGCGGAACTGGGTGCCCAGGGGGTGAAGGAATTGGTTGTGGTGCCGATCAGCTTTGTGAGTGAGCACATCGAAACCCTCGAGGAAATCGATATCGAATACCGCGAGTTGGCCCACGAAGCTGGAATCACCCATTTCCGGCGGGTGCCCGCCCTGGATATCAACCCAGCCTTTATCTCGGGCCTGGCCGATCTAGTGCAACGGGCGATGGCTGGCCCTGAGGTCAACCTCGACCAGGCGGCCGAGCTGCCCACCAAGGTCAAGCTTTATCCCCAGGACAAATGGGCTTGGGGTTGGAACAACAGTTCCGAAGTGTGGAATGGCCGCTTGGCGATGGTGGGTTTCTCGGCTTTCCTGCTGGAGCTCATCAGCGGGCGCGGTCCGCTCCATGCCCTCGGGCTGCTCTAGGCCTGTCGTCCAGCGAATCGTCGCCGTTGGGGTGGCCTTGTTCACCTCAGGGATCGCTTTATCAGGGATCGCTCTATCAGGGATCCCTGTATTAGGGATCCCTGCATCGGGGTTCCCCCAGCCCATGAGCCGGGCCAGGCGAGTCCAAAACCCTTGGCGCCTAGGGGTTTTTCCCGTGACGGTCTTCTCAGGTTATGCGAGCTCCTTTGGAGGTCGCACGGGCCCCTGGGGGGCCATTGAGCCCCACTACGGCCTGGATATTGCGGCTCCCCTCGGTTCACCCATCCGCAATTGGTGGGGCGGCACCGTCAAAGAGGTGATCCACGACGGACGGTGTGGGGTGGGGCTTGTCATCCAATCGGGCCCCTATGAGCACATCTATTGCCATCTGCTGGGCAGCGGTGCCGATGGGGTGTATCGCAGCGGTGGGCTTGCGCTCCAGCCAGGCCAACGGGTGCGGACGGGCCAGCTGATTGCCCGGGTGGGGATGAGTGGCCGCACCACCGGTCCCCACCTGCACTGGGGGATGCGCTATGGCGGCCAATGGCTGGATCCGGTCCTGATCCTGCGGGCCATGGCCCGCAGCCGCGGGGCGGCCGCCGGGCCCTAGCTCCAAAAGCCTCTCCAGCACCTAGGGTTGATGTCGTTAGAGAATGGCCAATTTGCTTGGCCCGCAGCAGCCGTGACGCTTACGCCCATCACTCCTGCGGCCCAGTCCGCGCCAGCCACCTTCAGTAGCACCGCCCCCATGCGGGTCAAGGGGGGTTATGCCCTGATGGATGCCCTGCGCTTGCATGGGGTGAAGCACATCTTTGGCTATCCCGGTGGCGCGATCCTGCCCATCTACGACGAGCTCCACAAGGCGGAATCCCGGGGGTGGTTGAAGCACATCCTGGTTCGGCACGAGCAGGGCGGGACCCATGCGGCCGACGCCTATGCCCGGGCCACGGGCCAGGTGGGGGTGTGTTTTGGAACCTCCGGCCCCGGAGCCACCAATTTGGTGACGGGTATCGCCACGGCCCAGATGGATTCGGTGCCGATGGTGGTGATCACCGGTCAGGTGCCCCGGGCCTCGATTGGTACGGATGCCTTCCAGGAAACCGATATTTTTGGCATCACCCTGCCGATCGTGAAGCACTCCTGGGTGGTGCGTGATCCTGCCGATATCGGTCGGATCGTGGCCGAAGCCTTTTTGATTGCCGCCAGCGGCCGGCCGGGTCCGGTATTAATCGATGTGCCCAAGGACGTGGGCGCCGAAGAATTCACCTATGTGCCAGTTGCACCAGGTTCAGCAATTCCCGCCGGCTTCAAGCTTCCGCCAGCCCCCCAGCCCAGCGCGATTGCGGCGGCCCTTGGGCTGATTGGCCAGGCCCGCCGTCCCTTGCTCTATGTGGGTGGCGGCGCCATCAGCAGTGGCGCCCACCCGGAAGTGGCCCAGTTGGCGGAACGCTTTCGCTTGCCGGTCACCACCACCTTGATGGGCAAGGGTGCCTTCGATGAGAAGCAGCCCCTCGCCTTGGGGATGCTCGGCATGCACGGCACGGCCTATGCCAACTTCGCCGTAACCGAATGCGATCTGTTGATTGCGGTGGGTGCCCGCTTTGACGACCGCGTCACCGGCCGGCTGGATGGCTTTGCCCCCCGGGCCCAGGTGATCCATATCGATATTGATGCGGCGGAAATGGGCAAGACCCGTCTGCCCGATGTGCCGGTGGTGGCCGATGTGAAGGCCGCCCTTTCGGCCCTTCTGGCAGCCTCCACCGAGCAAAGCTCCGGGGGGCGCACGGAAGCCTGGCTCGAGCGGATCGACACCTGGAAGCGCCACTACCCCCTGGTGGTACCGGCCCCTGAAGGGGACATCGCCCCCCAGGAGGTGGTTGTGGCCCTGCGGGAGCTTGCACCCCACGCCTTCTACACAACCGATGTGGGCCAGCATCAAATGTGGGCCGCCCAGTTCTTGCACAATGGCCCGCGGCGCTGGATTAGCAGTGCAGGCCTGGGCACCATGGGCTTTGGCCTGCCAGCGGCCATGGGGGCCCAAACGGCCTTCCCCGACGAGCAGGTGATCTGTGTGGCGGGCGACGCCAGCATCCTGATGAACATCCAGGAGCTGGGCACCCTTAGCCAGTACAACCTGCCGGTGAAGGTGGTGGTGATCAACAACGGCTGGCAGGGCATGGTGCGCCAATGGCAGGAAAGCTTCTACGAAGAGCGCTATTCCGCCTCTGAGATGACCGGCGGAATGCCCAATTTTCCTGCCTTGGCCGAAGCCTTCGGGGTCAAAGGGATTGCCATTACCAATCGCGCCACCCTGCACGACCAGCTCACCGAGGCCCTTAACCATCCAGGGCCGGTCTTCATCGATGTGAAGGTGCGCCGCAACGAAAATTGCTATCCCATGGTGCCTCCGGGCGCGAGCAATGCCCAGATGGTGGGCTTGCCGAGCCATCCCGAGCTTGCTATCGACACCAGCCGCCAGTGCAACGCCTGTGGCAGTAGTACAGCCAGCGCCCATCTGTTCTGCCCGAGCTGCGGCGCCAAACTTTGAGTCGGCTGGCTGGGGCCCTGTTGACCGTGGTGGGCATGCTGCTAGCTCCCCTGGTGAGCGCGTTGTTATGGAGTCCGGCACCGGCCGCTGCGGCTGAAGTGCTCCAGGTGCGCAGTGCAACCGTGCTCCAGGTAGGTGATGGCAATCGCAACTACACCGTGGAACTGGCTTGCATCCGCGTCGATCAGGCCCAGGAGCAAGCCTCGATCGATTGGTTGCGGCACGAATTACCGCGCCGCAGTCGGGTCAATCTCCGCCCCATGGGCCAGAACAATGGTGTTCTGATGGCCAAGGTTCAAAAACTTGGGGAGTCCCAGGATTTGGCCAGCGGCTTGGTGGCCGCGGGGCTTGCTGCGTCGAGCTGTCCCCAGGCAGTCCTAGTCCCAGCTCCAGCAGTCCCAGGCCCCAAGGTGTCATGAGCTTGAACCGCACCGCCAAGGGCATCGTGCTGGTGCCTTCTGTGCTTCTAGGTGGTGCTTTTTTGGCGGCTGCCGCCTGGGGTGATGCGGCTGCCGCCAGCAACAAAGGCCTGGCCCTCGTTCTTGGAGGGGTCTTGATTGGAGGGGGGCTCTTGGCCCAACTGCTGCCTGAACAAGCCGATTCCCCAGACCAACGCGATGGCGACAAGTTGAATGCTGAGAAGCAAAGGGAATCTGGTGAAGGAGCTTGAACCAGCGGTGGCTGAAAGCTCCCCGTCGTAGCTAGGCAGACGGCCTATTTTTTGCTCTCTTGGGCCTTCAGCTGCTTGGTGAAATCGGCGATCACTGAATCCACAAATTTTTGGTCTGCAGCAGCGATCTTGGGATAACAGCCCTCCTTGACCCGGGCCACGATCTGCACGATCGAACCATTGACAATCTGGCTCACTTCCAGCTTGCCGCTGCCAGCGATCTGGCTTCCGTACCTGGCGGTCACCACATAGGCGATGCTCTGGGCGCCGGCGATGGTGGCGGCCTGAACGGGCACTTTTTGCTCGACCGCCAGGTTGCAGACATTCACCGCCGCAGAGAGGGTGAGGTCGTTCATGGTGTCCACGCTTGCCGGGCTGGCCGCGGCACCACCGGGAGCTGGTTGGGCCAGGGCAGGAGCGACCTGGAGGGTGAGTGCGCTGAGAACGGCAGCAGAGAGGGCCAGAAAGGAGCGGGACACGAAGTGTGTGCAAACGCAGTTGCCCCCACTGTGCCACCCAAAAAGCAGAAGCAACAGTGAGCCGGGCACAGAGGCCGCCAAGACGGTTTTTGCCCATCACAGTGACGTAGTTGCTTGGAGGGGTATGGGCACCCAGGTGATGGCCCAGCGGAGCCAAGGAGAGGCAGCCCTGGTGGTGCCCTTGGCCCAAGTGGGGATTGGTGCCGTGGCCCAGGTGGGCGGCAAAAACGCCTCCCTGGGCGAAATGATCCGGGAACTCAGCAGGAAGGGGGTGCAGGTACCCGATGGCTTTGCCACGACAGCCATTGCCTACCACAATCTCTTGGTGGCCAACCAGCTGGTGGAGCCCCTCAAGGGGCTGTTGGGCCAACTGGACACCCGCGATCTACAGGCCCTGCAGGCCGCTGGCCTTGAGGCCCGCCGCCTGGTGCTGCAGGCGTCCTTGCCGCCAGAGTTGGAGCAGGCGATCCTGGCCGCCTACGCAGGGTTGGGGTCCCCGCCGGTGGCGGTGCGCTCCAGTGCCACCGCCGAGGATTTGCCGGAGGCCAGTTTTGCTGGTCAGCAGGAAACCTTCCTGAACATCCAGGGTGATCGGGCCCTCTTGGAGGCCTGCCGCCGCTGCTACGCCTCCCTGTTCACCGACCGGGCGATCGTCTACCGGCAGCAGCACGGCTACAACCATCTCGAGGTGGCCCTTTCGATCGGCGTGCAACGGATGGTGCGCTCGGATTTGGCCTGCTCCGGGGTGATGTTCAGCATCGATACCGAAACCGGGTTTCAAGACGCTGTTTTGCTAACGGCCGCCTACGGCCTGGGGGAAAACGTGGTGCAGGGCGTTGTGAATCCCGACGAAGTCCTGATTCATAAACCCACCTTGGAGCTCGGTTTTGCCCCAATCTTGGGCAAACGGCTTGGCAGTAAAAACCTGCGCATGGTGCTCACCCCCTCAGGCAGCGCGGAGGCCGAGGCAGGTCATCCGGTGCGCAATGAGGCGGTGCCTCTGGCCGATCAGGAGCGCTATGCGCTCAGCGATCAGGAGGCGCTCCAGCTCGCCCGTTGGGCGGTGCTGGTGGAGCGGCACTACAGCGCCAAGCGGGGCACCCAAACGCCAATGGACCTGGAATGGGCCAAAGACGGCATCAGCGGCGAGCTGTTCATCCTTCAGGCCAGGCCTGAAACGGTGCAATCCCAGCGCGGGCAAGCCGTATTGCAAACGTGGCGACTGGATCCCCACCAGGTGTCGCCCTTAGTCTGCGGCAGTGCGATTGGCACCTCGGCAAGCCATGGCCGGGCACGGGTGATCGGCGATCCCTCCGACATCCAGCGCTTTGAGGAGGGGGATGTGCTGGTGACCCGCCGCACGGACCCCGATTGGGAGCCCATCCTCAAAAAGGCCCGTGGGGTGGTCACCGACCAAGGCGGAAGGACCTGTCATGCGGCGATCATTGCCCGCGAGATGGGCATCACCGCGGTGGTGGGTACGGGCGATGGCACCAGCCGCATTCGGGACGGGCAAATCGTCACGCTGAGCTGCTGCGAAGGCGAGGAGGGCCGGGTGTATCCAGGCCATGTGCCCTACCGGATGGAGGAGAAGGCCATCGCAGATCTGCCCCCAACCCGCACCCAGATCCTGATCAATCTGGCCAACCCCGACGAAGCCTTCAAGTTGGCCGCGCTCCCCTGCGATGGGGTGGGATTGGCCCGTCTTGAATTCATCATTGCCAACCAGATCCGCATCCACCCCCTGGCCCTGCTGGAGCCTGAGCGGGTCCGGGATCAAGGCCATCGCCAGCAGATCGCCGCACTCACCCGGGGCTATGAGCCGCTTAGTGGGTACTTCGTCGATCGCTTGAGCCAGGGCATGGCCCGCATCGCTGCGGCTTTTTATCCAAAACCGGTGATCCTGCGCTTTTCCGATTTCAAGAGCAATGAATATGCCCAGTTGCTGGGCGGCGCCAGCTTCGAGCCGGTGGAAGCCAATCCCATGCTGGGTTGGCGGGGGGCCTCCCGCTACTGCTCAGAGGGTTTTCGCTCGGCTTTTGGTCTCGAGTGCCAGGCCCTTAAGCGGGTAAGGGAGGTCATGGGCTTGGTCAATGCGATCCCGATGGTGCCCTTTTGCCGAACGCCGCAGGAGGGTGATCGGGTGCTCGCGGCCATGGCGGCTGAAGGTTTGGTGCGGGGTGAGAATGGTTTGGAGGTGTACGTCATGGCGGAGCTGCCAAGCAATGTCTTGGCGGCCGAGGCCTTTTCCCAACGTTTCGACGGATTTTCGATTGGCTCCAACGACCTCACCCAGCTGACCTTGGGGGTCGACCGCGATTCGGCTTTGGTGGCCCCCCTGTTTGATGAATCCGATCCCAGCGTGATGGCCCTGGTTCAGATGGCGATTCGCACTGCCAAACGCTGCGGTCGCAAGATCGGCATCTGCGGACAGGCCCCCAGTGATGACCCAGCCTTCGTGAGCTTTCTGGTCGAGGAGGGCATTGATTCGATCAGCCTCAACCCAGATTCATTGCTGGCAACCCGGCTGGCTGTGGCTGCGGTCGAAACTGCCAGACCATCACGGCATGGCCCATGAAGCGCACGGCGCTGAGGACCGCCAAGCCGATGCAGAGGGGGCAATGGGTAATCGACATGCAAAGCCCCGTAACGCTCCTGCCACCCTGACAGGCCATCGTGGGGGTTGCGGGCTGCTGAAATAAAACACCGCGCCCAACTATCAGGAGATTCGCAGGTGCTGCGGCTAAGTGAGCTGAAATTGCCCCTTGATCACAGCGAGGCCGATTTGGTGCTTGCGGTGTGCCAAAGGCTGCGGCTCTCTCCCGCCCAGCTCAAGGGCCATCGGCTGGTGAAGCGCAGTGTGGATGCCCGCAAACGCCAAGCCATTGCCTTGGTTTACAGCCTGGATCTGGACCTGAACCTGGAGGCCAAGGCCGAGGCCAAGTTGCTGGCCCGCTTTGCGGGTGATCCCCACCTCAAGCGCAGCCCCGATACCCAATACCGCTTTGTGGCGGCGGTTCCCCAGGGTGGGGCAGCCGAACCCCCATTCGCCCCATCAAGACCCGTCGTGATTGGGGCGGGGCCCTGCGGCTATTTCGCCGCCCTGGTGTTGGCCCAAATGGGCTTTAGGCCGCTGCTCCTTGAACGGGGCAAAGCCGTGAAGGAACGCAGTGCCGACACCTTTGGCTTCTGGAAAGGCAAGGCACCTTTGAACCCCGAATCCAATGCCCAATTTGGCGAGGGCGGGGCCGGCACGTTCTCCGATGGAAAGCTCTACAGCCAGGTGAGCGAGTCGAAGGCCTACGTGCGCAAAGTGCTCGAGGAGTTGGTGGCAGCCGGTGCCAACTCCGACATTCTCACCTTGCATCGCCCCCACATCGGCACGTTCAAGTTGGCCACCGTGGTGCGAGGTCTGCGGCGGCGCATCGAAGAGCTGGGTGGTGAGGTGCGCTTTGAAGCTCGGGTTGACCGGCTGGAGCGTTGCCCCAAGACCCACGCCGTGCAGGCTGTGGTGCTGGCGGGCGGGGAAAGGATTGAAACCAAGCACGTGGTGCTCGCCGTGGGCCACAGCGCCCGCGACAGTTTCGCAATGCTGCACGAGGTTGGGGTGAGCCTCGAGCCCAAGGCCTTCGCAGTGGGTCTGCGCATTGAGCACCCCCAGGCGTTGATCGATCGGGCCCGATGGGGTCCTGCGGCGGGGCACCCCAAACTTGGGGCCGCCGAATACAAACTTGTGCACCACTGCAGCGGCCAAGGCGCTGTCGGTCGCAGCGTGTATAGCTTCTGCATGTGCCCCGGCGGCCTGGTGGTTGGTGCCACCTCTGAGCTGGGCCGGGTGGTCACCAATGGCATGAGCCAGCACTCGCGCAACGAGCGCAATGCCAATAGTGGACTGGTGGTAACCGTGGGAGTAGCAGACCTATTGCCCTATGGCGATGGGCCTGCGGATCCGCTTTCAGGCGTGGCCTTTCAGCGCTATTGGGAGCAACAGGCCTTCACCGCTGGCGGCGGTACCTATCGGGCGCCGGGCCAATGGGTGGGTGATTTCCTCGCCGGCCGCCCCAGCGAAAGCAGCCGCCCGGGCGAGCCTGGCTCGGCCGTGGCCCCTTCCTATCTGCCAGGGGTGCACTACGGAAGCCTTGAAGGCTGTCTACCGCCCTTCGTGATTGCAGCGATCCGTGAAGCACTGCCGGAGTTCACCAAGCGGCTGCCGGGCTTTGCCATGGATGGGGCCCTGCTCACCGGGGTTGAGACCCGCACCTCTTCGCCAGTGCGCATCCCCAGAGACAGCACAACCCTGGAGTGTCTCAACACACCCGGGTTGTATCCCGCTGGAGAAGGTGCGGGCTATGCCGGAGGGATCCTTTCCGCAGCGATTGATGGAATCAAGGTGGCGGAACAACTGGCCTTGGCCCGCCTCCAGCCCTGAATCAGGGATTAATCATTCTTCGTCGTCTTCCGAGCCAATGGGAACCAGGCGAATTTGCTTGCGACCCAGTTTGATTTCGAACTCATCGCCAGGCTTGAGTTCGAGCATGCCCGTGTAAGCCTTGCCAACCATCAGGTTGCCATTGAACTGAATTTTAGTGCTGAAGCTGAGTTTGCGGCCACCTTTGCCCGTTTGGGACGCTCCACCGAAATCAACCCCCTTGGCTGCCAGGAGGGCTTCGTAGAACGCGGTGAAGTTGAGGCGCTCCGTTCCATCCTTCTTGGTCGAGACGTATCCGCAGGAGCGAACAAGGTCGGACTTGCTTATTTCGCCAAGCTCTTTGACTTTGGCGAGTAGATCGGCTCCCGTAAGCATGAAAATTAATTCTGCAACTTTCACATGATTACACCCAAAGGCGCGCCCATGCAAGGGGATGAAGCACAGCAAGGGAATGCTTTGCGCTTTTGCTTCGCTTTGCAGGCATTGGGCAGCTCATCGGCGGAGAGGTTAGCCGTGATTTCGAGCTAGCGCGATTGAGGCCTATGGCGCTAGCGGGCTGCCTTGGTGTGGTGGGGCCGTTCTGAATTCAATCCCCATGGGTGTTCTCGCCATGGAGAGTTAAGTCTTCCAATCCTTGGCCTCGAAACTGTTCTGCGTAATCGAAACATTTCGGATTGGGCTTTGCAGGGATTGGGCCCTACATCCACGGGCTCGGGTTTTCTGCATGAGCAACAGCACAGAAGACTGTAAAAATGCAATGAGATCCCCTCTTTAAGCTTGGGAGACGATGCCGCTCCATTGCACGGCTTTGACCTGATCTCGCCGCCAGGAATGGAAGAGCAGGGGCTCCGATGCTGTGCAGATGGGACACACCGCAATCTGGGTCCTGGGAAGTCCCAGATTTTCAAGTTGGCGTTGGGTTGCCAAACGGATATCCAGGCGATCGTGGCCTTGTTTGGCATCGCCAGCCAAGCCACCACAGGCTTCAAGTTCCTGGATTGCCCGGGCTGAAGATCCATGTTGAGGGCTGGATTCGTTAGGGGTGAGGGCCTCCGCCACCTGCTCACTGACAGAGCGTGCCACTTGATAGGCCTGGCCCCCAATGGCGGGCCCTAGGGCGACTAGCAAATCGGCGCGCCTGGATCCGGCGTTCTCGAGCAACCCAATGGCCCGCTCCACAATCTGCCCTGCAACCCCCCGCCATCCGGTATGGCAGGCGGCAACTCTGCCGGAATGGGGATCTGCAATCAGCACTGGTGTGCAATCGGCACCGCAGACCCAAAGACTTTGGCCCCCTTCATTGCTGATGAGGCCGTCGGCCTCAGGCCAGGGTTCGCCAAGGGCCAGTTGGGCCCCTAAAACGAGATTGCCATGGACTTGCTTGGGGCGGTGGACACTCACACCGGCACTCAGATAGCCGGCCAGCGCCTCAGGCCCGCGGCCATTCCATTGCCGCGTAAAAAAACCATGCTCAAAGTCCGCTAGGAGATCGGCCTGGAGGTAATAGCCCCCATAACAGCCAATCCAGGTCCATCCCGGCAGGCTGTTGAAGCCCACGTCGGGTCGGTCAAAGGGGGGGGGTAGGGCTTCAGCCACACGTCAGGCCGAGGCAAAATCTAGGCATCGGGGAGGTCGCGTAGCAACCAAAACCCCTCGAAGCGGGGTTCTTCCTCGCTCGCCTGTACCGCAAGGAACTGCAGGCCGCCGGCCCGCTCCCGGGCCGTGCGAAAGGTTTCGGCAGCGGTGTCTGCTTCCGATTTCGGCAGGTTGGTGAGCAACCAGCGATCGTCCAAACCAGCCTCGAGCACGAGTTGCTGATCGGCGATATCGAGGCGCACAGGCTCAAGACCGGCAATCCACCCCGCCATCGCCAGGGAGCGGCTCGAGCTAAACAGGCGAATGCCAGGCACGGTCGCTTCGGGATCGAGCTCCTCCGGCAGGGGCACCAATCCGCAAAAGCCCATCTCCCAGTCGTTGGCCTCGCCCAGGGCCGCCAGGGGAAGGGTGGCCCATGCCCAGCTCTCACCCCTGGCCGCTTCCGGTAAGGGAACAGCAACGGGACGAAGGGCAACCGGAGGAGGTGCCAGCGGCCCTTGCATGTAGCCCTCTTCCAGGGGGTAGACATCCCGTTCCCGCTCTTGAAGCCAGCTCACTAGCGCGTAGCAGCGGCGGCTGGCCACGAGCTCAAGCCCCAAGCCTTCTGCGGCCCGTTGCACCATGGTGCGCATGGAACCCCGCCAGCAGCGCAAGCGGCGGGGCGGGCCAAAACCCTCGTCTGCCGCAGCCCCTAGGGCCTGCTGGAGGGCTTCCTTAAGCCAGATCGAATTGACGTTCGTTGCGGGGCAGGGCAACACCCAGCGGAAGTTTTTGGCAGTTCCGTTTTTGGGAAGGCCGTTTGTTTGGGGGCCGCACTGGCCCGTTGCTGGCGTGGAACAAATCAGCAGTTCCCAGCGCTTTTTGCCATCGCTCTCCAGGATCGGCCTGGAGTAGTAGTCCAGCTCCCAATCGGGAGCAAAGGCCTCATTCATCCGGCAGCCTGTTCCTGCTGACGCAGTACCGAACGAGCCCGGTTGGCCCGGTCGGTGGCCTCGGCCATCACCTTGTCTTTGTCGATCAACAACTCACCGGCCTGGCCCTCCAGCAGGGCCGTGTTGAGGGCGATCCGACCCCGGCCAGGGTCCATGTCGGTGATCAGGGCCTTGACCCGATCTCCTTGGGTGAACACCTCCCGGATGTCGCGGAGTTGCCCGCCCGTAATTGAGGACTGGTGCAGCAGGCCGCTGATGCCCCCGAGGTCTACAAAGAACCCATAGGGCTTCACAGCAACAATCAGGCCTTCCACCAGCTGGCCCACTTCCAACTCGGCAAATTTGGCGGCCGTGGCCGCCTTCTTCTCCGAGAGCACCAATTTGAGGGTTTCGGCGTTCACCTCCAAGAAGGTGACGCCAAGGGTTTTGCCCACCAAGGCTTCGTGGTTTTCGCCTTCCTGCAACTGGGAACGGGGAATAAAGCCCCGGAGCCCTTCGAGATCGCAGGTCACCCCCCCGCGGTTGAAGCCAGTCACTTTCACCTGCACAACCTTGCCGTCCTTCTCCATGGCTCGCACCCGCTCCCAGCTTTGGCGGAGCGCTAAAGCCCGGGCGCTGATAGTGACCATGCCATCGGCGTTTTGCTCGCGGGTGACCAGCACTTCCACCTGGAGGCCCTTGGGAAAGCGCTCTTTGAGGTTGGTAATGGCTCCGAGTCCGCATTCCTTTTTGGGCATGAATCCGGGGGCTTTGCCGCCGATATCCACGTAAACGCCATCGCTCTCGAGGGCGATCACAACCCCGGTGACCACCTCACCGGTGGTGCCGACGAAATCCTGTTCGTCGAGGGCCGCCAGGAAGGCATCGGCGTCGAAGTCGAAGTCGTCGACGCTGCGGGCTACCACCGGTGTGGCCGCAGCAGGCGTGGCAGCCGTTGCTTTAGGGGCGGCTTGGCCTCGGCCCTGGCGACCGGAATCGGGACCCAGCAAATCGGCCATGGTGAGCCCCTCTAGACCCCCCATGTCGAAGAGCTCCTCGTCGCTCCGCTTCGGGCTGCTGGCAGGGACAGGACGACCGGGGGCGGCAATAGGAACGGGGCCCCGGGCTGGCGCAGCCCCAGGGGCCTGCTGGGCTGAGGTGGGCTCAGGTGCGGCCTGCAGGGGCTCATCTTTTTTGAGCATCAGCACCTGGGGCGGCTTCCGCGGTGCCGTAGCCGGAAGCGGACGCGGCGCGCTTGGGGGAACGGGCCGAGCCGAGGGGGCAGGCTGCTGGTTGCCGGTTCCGGCCATTTCCACATCGCTCTGGTAGCCCCACACTGTAGGGATCAGTACTAAAGGTCATGGCGCGTCAGCATCGCCTCGCCGAGATGCCTTGGCCCAAGGTGGAACGGGCTGCGATCCAAGGGGGAAGCACCGTGGTGTGGCCCTTTGGTGCGGTGGAGCAGCACGGTCCCCATTTGCCACTGGGCACCGATGGATTGTTTGCCGACCGGCTGGTGGATGCGGTCCTCGAGCGCCTGCCCCAGGAGCTGCCGATTTGGCGGCTGCCCTTGCAAAATCTCGGCTTTTCCCCCGAGCACCTCGGTTTTGCCGGCACCCTCTCCCTGCCGCCGGACCAGTTCATCTCCCAGGTCGTGGCCGTTGGCCAGCAGTTGGCCGGCGTCGGATTCCAGCGTCTCGTTTTGTTTAACGGCCATGGCGGCCAAATCGCCTTACTCCAAACCGCGGCCCGCCACCTGCGCAGCACCGTTCCCAGCTTGGCCGTGTTGCCCTGTTTTCTCTGGAGCGGCCCGGAAGGGCTCAGTGCCCTGATCCCTGAGCCGGAGCGCAGCCAAGGGCTCCATGCATCCCTGGCGGAAACCAGCTTGATGTTGCACCTGGCCCCCGAACTGGTGGGGCCCGAGCGTCCGTGCGATGGCCATAAGGGCGGATCCCCCCCCGAGGGTTGGAGCCTGGAAGGGGCGGCCCCCACCGCTTGGTTAACCCACGATCTGAGCAGCACCGGGGTCATTGGAGACAGTGCTGGGGCTAGTGCAGCCCTCGGGGCCGAACTCTGGACTTGTCTGCTAAAGGGCTGGTGCCAGCGCTTCCAATCCCTACTGGCCAGTGACTGGCCACCGACCGACCGATCAGGGCCAGGCTGAGGGTGGTTACAGTCGCATGACTTGTTCACCTTGTGCGGACGTCATGGCGACCCTTGCCTCTCCCGCTGCTCCCCAAACCGATTCAATCGTTGTGGATGCTCTGCCCGATTTCAGTACCGAGACCTACAAAGACGCCTATAGCCGTATCAATGCCATCGTGATCGAAGGCGAGCAGGAAGCCCACGACAATTACCTCTCGATTGGCACCCTGCTTCCCGACCAAGCAGAAGAGCTCACCCGCCTGGCACGGATGGAGCTCAAGCACATGAAAGGGTTTACGGCTTGCGCCAACAATCTCGGTGTCACCGCCGATATGCCCTTTGCTAAGGAGTTTTTCTCTCCTCTGCATGGCAACTTCCAAACGGCCCTAGCCGAAGGCAAGGTGGTGACCTGCCTGCTGATTCAAGCGCTGTTGATTGAGGCGTTTGCCATCGCGGCCTATCACATCTATATCCCGGTGGCCGATCCCTTCGCCCGCAAGATTACCGAGGGTGTGGTGAAGGATGAATACACCCACCTGAACTACGGGCAAGAATGGCTGAAGGCCAATCTAGAGACCAGCCGTGGGGAGCTGGAGCAAGCCAACCGCGACAACCTTCCTCTGGTGCGGAAGATGCTTGACCAGGTGGCTGGCGATGCCGCCGTGCTTCATATGGACAAGGAAGACCTGATTGAAGACTTCTTGATCGCTTACCAGGAGGCGCTCACCGAGATCGGCTTCACCACCCGGGAAATCGCCAAAATGGCTGCTGCCGCTTTGGTTTGAGGTCCGTTCAGTTCCGGATCACCCCGGGACCATGTAGCGTCCGCGACATCGTCCCGGGGTGATCCCATGTTTGGCCTCATCGGTCACTCCACCAGTTTTGAGGAGGCCCGCAGCAAGGCCCTCGCCCTGGGCTTCCCTGAGTACGCCGAAGGTGACCTCGACATGTGGTGCAGTGCCCCGCCCGTGCTTGTCGAGCGGATCGCGCTCACAAGCCCTACGGGTCAAACGATTCAGGGGGCTTACATCGATTCCTGCTTTGTTCCGGAGATGCTGAGCCGTTTCAAAACGGCCAGGCGCAAGGTGCTCAATGCCATGGAGCTGGCCCAAAAATCGGGCGTTGACATCACGGCCTTGGGTGGGTTTACTTCGATCATTTTTGAAAATTTCAACCTGCTCAAGGAGCAGCAAATTCGCTCCACCACCCTGGATTGGCAGCGGTTCACCACGGGCAATACCCACACCGCCTGGGTCATCTGTAAGCAGGTGGAAACCACCGCTCCTGCCCTTGGGATTGACCTGAGCCAGGCCACCGTGGCTGTCGTTGGCGCCACCGGTGACATCGGTAGTGCGGTCTGCCGCTGGTTAAGTCAGCGCACGGGGGTGAAGGAGCTCTTGCTGGTGGCCAGGCAGCAGCAACCGCTGATTGACCTGCAAGCCGAACTCGGGGGCGGGCGGATCCTCAGCCTCGATGAAGCCCTGCCCCAAGCCGATGTGGTCGTTTGGGTGGCCAGCCTGCCCCAAACCCTCACGATTGATGCGGCGAACCTGCGGTCGCCCTGTTTGATGATTGACGGGGGTTACCCCAAGAACCTCAACAGCAAGGCCAGCGGAGAAGGCATCCACGTATTGAAGGGTGGCATCGTCGAATTTGGCAGCGATATCGGCTGGCAAATGATGGAGGTGGCTGAAATGGAAAAACCCCAGCGCCAGATGTTTGCTTGCTTTGCTGAAGCGATCCTGTTGGAATTTGAAGGCATCCACACGAACTTCAGCTGGGGACGCAACAACATCAGTCTCGCGAAGATGGATCTGATTGGTTCGGCCTCGCTTCGGCATGGATTCCAGGCCCTTGGCCTGACAGCTGCCATGGCTTCGGCCTAAGCCCGGTTCCCTGCCCCACCCCTGCCCCACCTGCCCCGTCGATCGCCATGGCCCGTCGCGCCCTGCTCGAGTTTGAAAAGCCGATTGTTGAACTCGAGCAGCAGATCGAGCAGATCCGCCAGCTTGCTCGCGATTCGGAGGTGGATGTGAGCCAGCAGCTGCTCCAGCTGGAAACCCTGGCCACCCGCAGGCGCACTGAAATTTTTGAATCCCTGAGTCCTTCCCAAAAGATTCAGGTGGCGCGCCATCCCCAGCGCCCGAGCACCCTGGACTACATCCAGGTGATCAGTGATGAATGGATGGAGCTCCACGGCGACCGCCGCGGCAGCGATGACCAGGCCCTGGTGGGTGGGGTTGGCCGCATCGGTGACCAGGGGGTGGTGCTGTTGGGCCATCAAAAGGGTCGCGATACCAAGGAAAACGTGGCCCGCAATTTCGGTATGGCCTCCCCAGGGGGCTACCGCAAGGCCATGCGGCTGATGGATCACGCCGATCGCTTCGGCTTGCCGATCCTCAGCTTTATCGACACCCCTGGTGCCTACGCCGGTGTGCTCGCGGAAGAGCAGGGCCAAGGCGAAGCGATCGCTTTCAACCTCCGCGAGATGTTTCGCCTGCGGGTGCCGGTGCTGGCCACGGTGATCGGTGAGGGCGGTTCCGGTGGCGCCCTGGGAATTGGCGTGGCCGACCGTCTCTTGATGTTTGAACACAGCGTTTACACCGTGGCGAGTCCCGAGGCCTGTGCCTCGATCCTGTGGCGGGATGCGGGCAAGGCTCCTGTTGCCGCTGAGGCCCTCAAAATCACTGGCCCCGATCTGCTCAAGCTGGGCATCGTTGACCAGGTGTTGCCCGAACCCTCCGGCGGCAATCACTGGGCGCCCCTGCAGGCCGCCGAAACCCTCAAGGCAGCCCTGCTCGAGCACCTTGGCGAGCTCCAGCAATTGGGCGAAGCAGAGTTGCTGGAGCAGCGCTACGCCAAGTTCCGCCGCATGGGCCGCTTCCTGGACGGTGGCACCCCTGATCCTTCACCCAGCGCCTAGGGTCACGTCGATTGAAGGTCTGATGCCTTGGCTGCTGTTTTGATTACGGGCGCATCCCGCGGAATTGGGGCGGCCGCTGCCAAAGCCTTCGCCGCCGCCGGCTACGACCTGCTGCTGCTCTCCCGTCCGACCGCTGGGGGAAAGCCCAGCGCCGAATTGGAATCCCTGGCCGCCAGCCTGCGGCAGGGGAATCGGCGGGTGGAGATCGCAGGCATTGATCTGGCTGATCCCGCTGCCATTGCTCCGGGCCTTGCTGAGTTGCTGGGTCGGGGCCTGGTCCCCAGGGTGGTGATCAACAACGCCGGTGCGGCCTATACCGGGGCCCTGGCCGAGATGCCCCTTGACCAGTGGCAATGGCTGTTCCAGCTCAACGTGACGGCGGTGTTCCAGGTCTGCCAAGCGGTGCTGCCCTTGCTCCGCTCTGCTGGCGAAGGGCTGATCATCAATGTCAGTAGCCATGCCGCCCACAAGACCTTCCCGGACTGGGGGGCCTACGCCACGACCAAGGCGGCGAAGGTGTGTCTCAGCCGCCATTTGGCAGCCGAAGAGCGGGCCCATGGGATTCGGGTCTCGACCCTCACCCTCGGTGCGGTAAACACACCTCTCTGGGATGCCGAAACGGTCCACAGCGACTTCGATCGGCGTGCCATGCTTGAGGTGGGTCAAGTGGCTGATGCCCTGCTGGTTTTGGCCCAACAGCCCGCCAACCAGGTGGTCGAAGACCTCACCCTCATGCCGGCCGCCGGTGCTCTCTGAGCTTTCCTATGACCTCGACCCTGCCTTCCAGCCCTCCTTCCCGTGCCACCGCGCCTGAAGCAGGCCCTTCTCCGGTGAGCTTGCGAATCCGTGAACGGCTGGATGCCGCCGGGGTTGCCTATCTGGCTAACGACAACATTTCCGACCATCTCGCCCCCGGCGAGATGGAGCAGCTGGAGACCGAGGTAGCCGGCAAGGTACGTGAGCTGCTGCGCAGCTTGGTGATCGATATCGACAACGACCACAACACCGAGGAAACCGCCGAGCGGGTGGCTCGGATGTATCTGCACGAAGTGTTCAAGGGCCGTTATCACCAACAACCCAAGATCGCCAGCTTCCCGAACGTCAAAAAGCTGGATGAGATCTACACGGTTGGTCCGATTTCGGTCCGCTCAGCTTGCTCCCACCACCTCGTTCCCATCCTGGGCAATTGCTGGATTGGCATCAAGCCCGGTGATCGGGTGATTGGCCTCTCCAAGTTTTCCCGGGTGGCCGACTGGGTTTTCTCCCGTCCCCATATCCAGGAAGAGGCTGTCATGATCCTGGCCGACGAAATTGAGCGGCTTTGCGAGCCCCAGGGTCTGGCCATTCTTGTGAAAGCCCAGCACTACTGCATGAAGTGGCGTGGGGTTAAGGAACCCCAAACCACCATGGTGAATTCCGTTGTCCGCGGCGACTTCCGCCACGACCCCAGCCTAAAGGCGGAATTCTTCGAACTGGTGAAGCAGCAGGAAAGCCTGTATTAGCGGTTGGCCGGTTGAATCGGCCCCACAGCAGGGGTAGCCTGCCTCTGACTGCCTGTTGCTGTCGGCTGGGCCACCACCAGCATCACCTGGCTGGACACATCATTGGCCTTGATCAGGTAGGTGGATCCTGAGGCGCCTTGGATCAGGATCCACTGTTTGGATCCGGGCTGAAGTTTGTACCAATGGAAGGCGCTAGGCGGCAGCGAGGCAAGCACATCAGCTGTAAGGGTGGCTTGCAGCAATTGGCCTTCGCTGGCCTGGCCCGCTAGCACCATCTGCTGCAGGCCGTTGATCTGCTGTTGAACCGTTCCTTCCAACTGGATATCGGTTGCGATTTGGGAGCGGAGGGCATTGATCTGAGCCTGGGGATCTGGGCTCACCCCGGGCACGCAGGAGAGCAATCCATCCACCAGTTGGCAGCCCACCATGTCCTGGGCGCTGGCAGCCGTGATGGCTCCAGTCGTGATTGCTGCGGTACTGAGGGCTGCTGTACTAAGGGCTGCTGTAAAGGCAACGGCAAGGGGTTGGAAACGACGCAGGATGGCCATCAAGTCGGTGCTCCGATCAACTCACGGGATTGTGATCTTCGCTGCTTGAGTGAACGGCCGCGACCAATTGGGCCACCAGCGCCAGATCTTTGTTACCAGGAGCACGTTCCACACCACTGGAGGCATCGAGTCCATGGGGGCTCAGTTTTGCCAGCACAGCGCCCACCCGATCGGCGCGGATGCCCCCCGCCAGCCACCAGGGCAGGGGGCAGTGCCACCCCTCCAGCCACTCGATCGGGATGCGGTGCCCTGTCCCCCCGAGCTGGTCAGGCACCCAGGCATCCAGCAACAGGGCATCCACGGCCCCCCCATAGGTGGCCGCAGCCGCCAGGTCAGCTGGGCCGCGAATCCGTAGGGCTTTCCAGATCCCGCAGCCGAGGTGCTGACGGAGCTCATGGCAGCGCTCTGGACTCTCCCCACCATGGAGTTGCACCACCTGGTGGCCCATACGGGGATCCAGGTCAGCCAGCTCTCCATCAGTGGGGTCGGCGACCACCAGCACGCCGGCGCAGGGGGGCGATGCGGAGATAGCCGCCTGGAATAACGCCTTGCGTTGCTCCGCCGGCACGAACCGGGGAGAGCCTTCCACCCCAATCACCCCAATGGCGTCCACGCCCATGGCAGCCACAGCGGCAGCCTGGTCGCCTTGGGTAAAGCCGCAAATTTTCAGCAGGGGTTGGTTATCGGCCACCAGTAGGCAAGCGAAGGTGGGGCGAACCCTTTCTAGGATTGAGTTTGTTGTCTGGGCGAAGGCCCGGGCTTTTGGGGCAGATCACGCGTGACTGACGGCTGGCAAATCCTCAAGATTGGCGGGATCCCCCTCAAGGTCCATCCCAGCTGGTTTGTGATTCTGTTGCTGGCGACCAGTGCGTTTGCCCAGCACTACGACCTCAACACCAAGTTTGCAGTCCCGGTGGTTTGGCAGTGGGGCCTGGGTTTTGTCACAGCGCTGTTGTTGTTTGTTTCCGTGCTCTTGCACGAGCTGGGCCATTCCTTTGTGGCCATGGCCCAGGGGGTCAAAGTGCGCAGCATCACCCTGTTTCTCTTGGGTGGTGTGGCCAGCGTTGAACGGGAATGCAGCACGGCCATGGGAGCCTTGAGGGTGGCGGCCGCTGGCCCGGCGGTGAGCCTGGTGCTTGGCTTCGCCTTGATGGCCAATGTCCACAACGCCGCCCACATCGCGCCGGTGCTGGGCGACATGGTGGCCCAGCTGGGCCAACTGAACCTGGTTTTGGGATTGTTCAATTTGTTGCCAGGTTTGCCCCTCGATGGCGGCCTGATTGTTAAAGCATTGGTCTGGCAAGTGAGTGGCAGCCAGCGCCGTGGCATTGAAGTTGCCAATGCCTGCGGGAAGGTGCTAGCCCTCCTCGCCATGGGGCTGGGCACCCTCCTGTTGGTGCGCGGTGCCGGACTCAGTGGGGCCTGGTTGATTTTGCTGGGCTGGTTTGGGCTTGGGGCGGCCCGCAACCAATACCAACTGCTCACCCTGCAAACCATCCTCAAGGAGTTGCGGGTGCGGGAGGCCGCTGGCCGCCGCTATCGGGTGCTAGATGCCAAAGACTCCCTGCGCCAACTCAGCCAGTTGCGCATCGGCGAGGCGAAGGAACTGGGCCAGGGTGACTGGCTTTTGGTCTGTGACCAGGGCCGCTGGAAGGGGGTCATCGACGATGAACCCCTGCAACAGCTGCCCGTCCAGCGCTGGGACACCGATCGCATCGGTGACCATCTCAAGCCGCTGTCCAGCTTGGCCTCGATCTCTGAGAACGCGCCCCTGTGGCAGGCCGTGCAGCAACTCGAAGACAGCAAGGCGACCCGGCTCCTAGTGCTCAGTCCCGCCGGTCTGCCCTGCGGCACCCTGGAGCGCCCCGAGCTGGGAGCCGTGGTTTTGGCGAAGTTGGGCTTGAAGCTGCCATCGCCCTTGATGGAGATGGCCAGGCGCCAGAACACCTATCCCCTGGGCCTGGGTTTGCCCCAGGTGGTGCGCACGATGGTGGCCACGGGTGACGTTGGCGGCATTGATGCCAGCTGATGGTCGGGGATTCGGCCAGCAATCTGCCCCAGTTCGTGGGCCTGGAGAGGGCTCGCCTCAAGCAGGCATCCCCGCAGGGCTTCAGGCAGGGCTTGCCGAGCGGCATCAAGAAGGGACTGCTCCAAGTGATCTGCCCCCCCCGGAAGCCCTGGCAGGGGGGGCGGTTCCTGGCCGAAAACCTGCTGCCAAAGCGCCTGCGGTGGATCCAGCAGGATCGAGCCATGCTGCAACAGTTGTCCCCGGCGCCAGAGTTGGGCACTGCCGATCCGCTTGCCCCCTCCCGGATGCACCAAGTCAGCGGCTGTGCTGAGGGCAAAGCAGTTGCTCCCCTGCAGGCTGGCCGCTTGATCGCCAAAGACCAGGGGTAGGCCAAGGGTTTCAAAGGCCAGCTGCAGCCAAATGCAGCTGAGCCGGTAGGCCTCCCGCCGCGATGGCGGGGGGCTGGGCCAGACCAGGGCGTAAGTGAGTTCTCCGGCGTGCAAAACGGCGCGCCCCCCACTGGGCCGCCGCACCAAATCGATCACCCCCTGGTTCACCAAATCGGGCCAGTGGGGTTCGAGTTGGCGTTGGTGAAATCCCAGCGACAGGGTTGGGCGCCGCCAGCGATAGAGGCGAAAAGTCGGCCGGCCCTGGTCGAGCAGCCAGCTATCGATGGCCATCTGCCAAGCCCCATCCAGCTCGGTGGTGGCTACCCAGCGCGGTTCCTGGGGGGGAGATGCTGTGGTGTCAGCCATGGCCCCAGATTGCTCCGATGACCT
This sequence comes from Synechococcus sp. UW140, assembly GCA_943373125.1. GTDB lineage: Bacteria > Cyanobacteriota > Cyanobacteriia > PCC-6307 > Cyanobiaceae > Cyanobium_A. The sequence continues at coordinate 31,501 of CALSBG010000003.1, read as the reverse complement.
GGAGCTTGCTGTCGCTTGTGCCCCTGGGGCTTCTGACGGGCTTGCTTCTGCTGGTGGGTATGGACCCCCACCATGGCCTCAGGAGCGGGTTTTGGGCCCCCGGGTATTGGGCCACTTGGGCTTTGGTTTGGCTGGGTGGCTCTTGCTCAGCCTTCAGGCCGCGATGGATGGGGTGGGATCGGCGGGCCTTGGGGCTGCTGCTCCCGCTTGCTGCATCGGCCCACCACCCTGTCCTGAATCCAGGTTGCAGGAGCCAACTCAGGCGTGGTCCCAGAAGTTGGCATCGAGCTCAAAACCCAGCACCGCTGCCATTTGAGCCAACCCTTGGCGGCAACTCAACCCATGACCCTGGGCCCAGCCATCCAGAACAAAGAGTCGATGGGTGATCCAGAGCTCCAGGGATTCACCAGCGAAGCGAATCCCTTCGGTGCGGTTGAAGCTATGGGGCAGGAGCATCGCCACATGGCGGGTGAGTTGACCGCTGGAGCGCTCCAACACCAGGGGCAGCCAGGGGTAGGCAGCGTCAGCCCGCAGGGACCACAGGCGGATCTCGGGAATTTCCGACAGTTCTCGGGGATCTTCCGCCTCCCGGGGCCAGTCGAATGCGAGGGTTAGCTCGGCTCCGCCCTTCAGAAAATTGGCTGGCTCGAGGGATGCCCAGGGATCGAGGGGGGCAAGATCAAGTTGCAGAATGGCCCTAGAGCGAACCAGCACAGGACCAGCAGCTGGGGGCGTGGGGACGTCGGCCATCAAGAGCTGTGACAGCAGGGCGCGGGAGCCTGGACCGTAGTCCCCAAAGGACGAACAATGGGTCGACATTGCTTCTTACCGCAGAGCCATGGTTTCCTCCCTCAGCCAAGCCGAAGTACTCATTGCCCTGGTGGTGGCCGCCCACGCCGGTGTTTTGGCCGTTCGCCTCTGCTTCAGCCTCTACAACGCGTGATGGCTGGGGGTAAGCCCCCTGCCTTTGCCTGAAGACATTGCCCCCCCATCCCTTGGCGTGGGGGGGCAATGTCCGCTAAAAACCTCCTAAGTCTCCGTTCCTAGTCTGCGTGATCCAGGCCTCCCGGCGATCTGCTCCCAGGGCCCAGGCTCCTTCCCATCTCCAGCCCACAATCGTGCCCCCCCGGCACGCCGTGTTTGGCTCCGATGGCCAGCTTCTCAGCCTTTCCTCTGAGAGCCAGGAGCTGGTTTGCAGTGTGCTCGGTCTAACCCTCAAACTCAGCCTGGTTGTGGTGACCGGGGTCAGCTTGATGCGATTGGCCGTGGCGTATCAAGAACGGATGGAGCGCCAAGGGGAGCTCAAAGCCGTGCTGGATCTGGAAACCGGCAAACTCACCAAGGCGCGCGATCGGTTTGATCAACTGTTTGCCGTTGGTGGCGAACAGGGCTTGATTCGTGAACAAAACCAGTGGATCGCGCCGAATCGTTTGAGGGTTGTTTGGCAGCCCCAGCATTAGCGGGCCGTACCCCGTAAGTTGGGGCCCCCATTGCCCACCAGCGTCCATCCATGGCTGAAGCCAACAGCGCCGGAACTGTTCTGATCACAGGCACCACGTCCGGTGTTGGCCTCAACGCCGCCAAGGCCCTCACCGACCGTGGGTGGACGGTGGTAACGGCCAACCGGGACCCCGTCCGGGCGGCCCAGGCGGCGGAATCGGTGGGGATCCCATCGGCCAAGTTGCACCATCTCCGCATCGACATGGGCGATCTAGAGAGTGTGCGCACAGGCGTCGAAACCCTGGTGGGCTCGTTGGCGAAGCCCCTCGACGCCCTGGTCTGCAATGCGGCTGTCTACAAACCCCGGTTGAAGCAGCCCGAGTGGTCTGCCCAGGGTTACGAGATCTCGATGGCCACCAATCACCTGGGCCACTTTTTGTTGATTCAGATGTTGATGGCCGACATCCAGCGCTCCCAGCATTCGTCAAAGCGGGTGGTGATCTTGGGTACGGTCACGGCCAATTCCAAAGAGCTGGGGGGCAAGATCCCCATTCCTGCTCCTGCGGATCTCGGTGATCTCTCCGGGTTTAAGGCTGGGTTTAAGGCTCCGATTGCGATGGCCAATTCCAAGGCCTTTAAGCCCGGCAAGGCCTACAAGGACAGCAAGCTTTGCAACATGATCACCACCCAGGAGCTGCATCGCCGCTGCCATGCCACCACGGGAATTGTGTTCACTTCGCTGTACCCCGGTTGCGTGGCCGACACCCCCCTGTTCCGCCATACACCGAGGGCCTTTCAGAAGATCTTTCCCTGGTTTCAAAAGAATGTGACCGGGGGCTACGTGAGCCAGGCCCTCGCCGGTGAACGGGTGGCCCAGGTGGTGGCCGACCAAGGCTTCGACACCTCAGGGGTTCACTGGAGCTGGGGCAACCGCCAAAAACAGGGCGGCCGTCAATTCAGCCAGGAACTCTCTGACAAGGCAAGCAATCCCGAAACCGCCCAGGGGGTCTGGGATTGCTCCATGCGCCTGGTGGGCCTCACCTAAAACTGGATCGGCCCCAACCAGGCAGGTTCTCAAAGGCGACGGCGAAATCCGTCGCCGCCAAAACCTGAGCCAAATCCCTGATTTTGGTCGTCGTTGGTGCGGCTCAAGGTCCAGACGTTGCGGCTGAGTCGACGGGCGGTGAGCCCCCCCCGCACGACCACGGCCGTACCTGGACGGGCTCCCATCAATTGGGTCACCTCAGCGGTGGTCAAGGGCGCCCCTGTGTGGATGGCGAGTTGGGTGAGCTCGAGCCGCTGGCGCAGGGTGCTCAGATCGGCCTGGCCCCCGTCTTCCGATTCGCTCCACATCCAGGGCCTCTCCTGGCCAGAGGTCGCCATCTTTTGCATCAAGCCCAGGCCAATGAAGGCCAGGGCCTGTTCCGGCTTGAGGCCCTCCGCGGTGGCTTGGGCCATCCACTCCGGCATCCCAGAACCAGGGTTTTGGGCTGGCATCGGCTCCGTTTCGGTGGCGGAACTGGAGGTGCCCGTGGTGCGCTTGGTGGCCATGAACGTCCCATCAACGTTGAGCGGACGCTACCGGCTCAGGCCTTGACGGCAAGTCTTCGAAAGGCGGGCGGTAAGATCCCGCCAACTCAGACCCGCGCGGGGAGCGTTATCCCCCGGCCCGCCTGAGGCTCCCTGCCATCCTTCATGGCCTCCCGTTCGCTGCCACCATCGCGCTCCAGGGGCAACGGGCCTGCCATTACAGGCACGTTGTCGATTGGTGGTAGCGGTTCTGGAGGTAACAGCTTGGGTGGCGATAGCTCCGGGGCGAGTTGCGTCATCACCACCGATAGCGAGGGTTCCCGGCTGGCCCGCCAATCCAGCCATGTGCAGTCGATTGAGCTGCGCACCTACGTCTTTCTCGACTCGCTCCAGCCCCAGCTGGCGGCGTACATGGGCACCGTGTCGCAGGGTTTCCTACCGATCCCTGGCGATGCCTGCCTCTGGCTCGAGGTGTCCCCTGGCATGGCCGTGCATCGGGTCACCGACATTGCCTTGAAGGCAAGCACGGTGCGCCTGGGCCAAATGATTGTGGAGCGGGCCTTTGGCTCCCTCGCCTTGTATCACCGCGACCAGAGCAACGTGCTCCATTCGGGCGACGTGGTGCTCGAGGCCATCGGCAACAGGATTGAGCAGCGCAGCCGCTGTGAGGTGAGTTGGACGGAAATCATTCGGGCCATCACTCCCGACCATGCGGTGTTGATCAACCGCCAAAACCGGCGCGGCTCGATGATTCAAGCCGGGATGAGCATGTTTATCCTGGAAACGGAACCGGCTGGCTACGTGCTGATCGCCGCCAATGAGGCCGAAAAGGCGTCGAACATCACCGTTGTCGATGTCAAGGCGGTAGGTGCCTTTGGTCGACTCACCCTGGCTGGCAAGGAAGGTGATGTGGAAGAAGCCGCCGCCGCCGCCATGCGGGCGATTCACAACCTCAACCAAAAAGCGCGCTGACTTCAGCCCAGACCGGGCGGAGCCTTCAGCCCAGACCGGGCGGAGCCTTCAGCCCAAGCCAAGAGCAGCCTTCAATCCCGGAGCCAGTTGCCTGGCTGCCTTGCCCCGGCTTCCCAGCTTGAGTTTGAGGTGCTGGGGCATGGCTCCGTAGGTCATGCCCGCTTCCCGCACCCAGAAAATGGGGTCGTAGCCCCCACCGGAGCCTTCGGCCCTGGGGAGGATCTCGCCTCTGCAGATGCCTTGGGCCTGCAACACCACCAGGCCGGAGGGATCGGCCAGGGCCATGGCGCTGTTGAAGCTGGCACTGCGGTAGGGGCTGGTGCCGAGCTCATGGAGCAGCCGGTGAATCCGCTCGTGGTCCGTGGGGGCGTAGCGGGCTGAGAACACCCCCGGGGCCCCAGCGAGGGCGTCCACCTCCAGGCCCGAATCGTCGGCCAGGGCCCACTGACCCGTGAGCTGGGCCACGGCCTCGGCTTTGAGGCAGGCATTGGCCAAGTAGGTGCTGCCGGTTTCTTCAATCTCCAGCCCCTTGGGCTGCTGGCGCAAGTCCAGATCCACCGCATCGAGCATGGCGCCGATCTCGGCCACCTTGTGGGGGTTGCCACTGGCAATCACCAACACAGGTCTTTGCACGGGGTACCCAGCTCGTTCGGGCCATTGTGACCAATGGGCTGAATCACAGCTGCCTTGAACCATCGGTGCCTGGAACCACCGGTGTCTGTCGCGATTGATCAGAGCTTCATCGTCGCCACTCCCAGGCCGCTTAGGGTTCGCCCACTTTTCCCTTACCGGGCAACGATGGACACCAGCCTGGTTCTTCAGAACCTGCTTAGCCCGCCGGTTCTGTTTTTCTTCTTGGGGGTGGTGGCAGTTCTGGTGGGATCCGACCTCGAGATCCCCGCCCCACTCCCCAAGCTCTTTTCCCTTTATTTGCTCCTGGCCATTGGCTTTCGAGGCGGCCTCGAACTGGCCCACAGCGGTTTGGGGGGCCAGGTGCTGCCCACGATTTTGGCGGCGGTGTTGATGTCGCTGGTTGTTCCGATCTATAGCTTTTTCACCCTCAAAACCAAACTCGACAACTTCAACTCTGCCGCCATCGCCGCCACCTATGGCTCGATCAGTGCGGTTACCTTCATTACGGCCCAGAGCTTCCTCGAAAGCCAAAAAATCAGCTTCGATGGCTTCATGGTGGCCGCCTTGGCCCTGATGGAGTCACCGGCCATCATTGTGGGGCTGCTGCTGGTGAAGTTGGCCGCACCTCAAAAGCGCCCTGACGCCAAGGGCATGCGCTGGGGTGCCGTGCTGCATGAAGCCTTCCTGAACAGCTCGGTGTTTCTACTGATGGGCAGCTTGATCATTGGTGTCTTGGTGGCCTCCAACAGCCCCCATGGCGTCGAAAAGATGCTCCCGTTCACCGACAAGCTCTTCTATGGAGCCTTGAGCTTTTTTCTTTTGGACATGGGCATCGTGGCGGCCCAGCGCCTCTCCGATCTGCGCAAAGCCGGTCCTTTTCTGATTGGCTTCGCGGTGCTGATGCCCCTGCTGAATGCCTTGATTGGTGCCCTGATTGCCAAAGGCCTTGGCCTAGACCATGGCAACGCCCTCTTGTTCGTGGTGCTCTGCGCCAGCGCGTCGTACATCGCCGTGCCCGCAGCCATGCGCATGACCGTGCCAGAGGCCAATCCGAGCCTCTACATCTCCACAGCGCTTGGGGTGACCTTCCCCTTCAACATCATTGTTGGAATTCCTGCCTACATGGCGCTGGTCAACAAACTTATCCCTGCTGCCAGCTGATTCGATGAAACGTGTTGATCTGATCCTCAGCGAGCGGGAGCTGGACAAGGTGATTAAGGCGATCGAGGCCTCCGGTGCGCCGGGCTATTCAGTGATGAAGCACGTCACGGGGAAGGGCCCCCATGGCGAGGTCTCCGACGCCATGGACTTCAGCGGGCTGGGAGCCAATGCCCACGTGATCCTGTTTTGTGAGCCGGAAATTCTTCCCAAACTGCGGGAAGGCATCCAGCCCCTCCTCGATTACTACGGCGGCGTGGCCTTTGTGGCCGAAGCCAACCCCCTCTAAAGGGCCAGCTGTCCCCTGCTAAGCCCCCCTGAAAACCATTGGCACCACAGGGCCCAGCAGGATCTCCAACGTTTTGTGTGCAATGGATGAGCCTGCCTTATCAATCGCAGCGCAGACGGTGATAGCCCGGGCAGCCCAAATGGGTTGACGGGGGGCTAATCGCCGAAGCAAGGTTGCGGATGAACATTCCACCCCCTCCTCCAGGAGCAGGTAATGGCTAACGAAACCATGGGCATCGCCCTCGGCATGATCGAAACCCGGGGCCTGGTCCCCGCGATCGAAGCGGCTGACGCCATGACTAAGGCTGCAGAAGTGCGCCTGATCGGTCGCGAATTCGTAGGCGGCGGCTACGTCACCGTGATGGTGCGTGGCGAAACCGGCGCTGTGAACGCAGCCGTTCGCGCTGGCGCTGACGCCTGCGAGCGGGTCGGCGACGGCCTCGTTGCGGCCCACATCATTGCGCGCCCCCACAAAGAAGTGGAGCCTGCTTTGAACAACGGCAACTACGCCGGTCAGAAGGACTGAGTTGACCAGCGCCAACGGCGTTAACCAACCCATTTCCCTTACCGACCCAACCGGAGAAACTCCATGAGCAAGAAGTACGACGCCGGGGTCAAGGAGTACCGCGACACCTATTGGACTCCTGATTACGTCCCCCTCGATACCGACCTGCTGGCGTGCTTCAAGTGCACCGGCCAGGACGGCGTTCCCCGCGAAGAAGTGGCCGCAGCTGTGGCCGCTGAATCCTCAACCGGCACCTGGTCCACCGTGTGGTCCGAGCTCCTCACAGACCTCGACTTCTACAAAGGCCGTTGCTACCGCATTGAAGATGTTCCTGGTGACAAGGAAGCCTTCTACGCCTTCATCGCCTATCCCCTCGACCTGTTCGAGGAAGGCTCCATCACCAACGTTCTGACCTCCTTGGTTGGCAACGTGTTCGGTTTCAAGGCCCTGCGCCACCTGCGTCTGGAAGACATCCGTTTCCCGATGGCGTTCATCAAGACCTGCATGGGTCCCCCGAACGGCATCGTGGTTGAGCGCGACCGGATGAACAAGTACGGCCGCCCCCTGCTGGGTTGCACCATCAAGCCGAAACTCGGCCTGAGCGGTAAGAACTACGGCCGGGTTGTTTACGAATGCCTCCGCGGTGGTCTCGACTTCACCAAGGACGACGAAAACATCAACTCCCAGCCTTTCCAGCGCTGGCAGAACCGTTTCGAGTTCGTTGCTGAAGCGACCAACTTGGCGCAACAGGAAACCGGCGAGAAGAAGGGGCACTACCTCAACTGCACCGCCGCAACTCCTGAAGAGATGTACGAGCGGGCCGAGTTCGCCAAAGAACTGGGTCAGCCGATCATCATGCACGACTACATCACCGGTGGCTTTACCGCCAACACCGGTCTTGCCAAGTGGTGCCGCAAGAACGGGATGCTGCTGCACATCCACCGTGCCATGCACGCTGTGATCGACCGCCATCCCAAGCACGGCATCCACTTCCGTGTGCTGGCCAAGTGCCTCCGCCTCTCCGGTGGTGACCAACTCCACACCGGCACCGTGGTCGGCAAGCTCGAGGGCGACCGCCAGTCGACCCTGGGTTATATCGACCAACTGCGCGAAAGCTTCGTTCCCGAAGATCGCAGCCGCGGTAACTTCTTCGACCAAGACTGGGGCTCCATGGGCGGTGTGTTCGCCGTGGCCTCCGGCGGTATCCACGTATGGCACATGCCCGCGCTGGTTGCCATCTTTGGCGACGACTCCGTGCTCCAGTTCGGTGGTGGTACCCACGGTCACCCCTGGGGTTCTGCTGCAGGTGCTGCCGCCAACCGCGTGGCCCTCGAGGCCTGCGTCAAGGCCCGCAATGCCGGTCGCGAAATCGAGCGTGAAGGTCGCGACATCCTTACGGAAGCCGCCAAGCACAGCCCCGAGCTGGCTATCGCACTTGAGACCTGGAAGGAAATCAAGTTCGAGTTCGACACCGTCGACAAGCTCGACGTCAACTGATCGGATTCGGGACGATAACGGGTGTGGTTGGACTAAAAAACAGTTTCGGCAGTTTTTAAACCCTAATCACCCCCAATCTTTTTCCCAACTATCTAAGACGCTTCGAACGCGACAACAACCCTTTCAAGGGTTACTTCACTCCATCCACCAAAAGGATCCCCATGCCTTTCAAGAGCACCGTGGGTGACTACCAAACAGTCGCCACCCTGGAGACATTCGGCTTCCTCCCGCCGATGACTCAGGACGAGATCTACGACCAAATTGCTTACATCATTGCCCAGGGTTGGAGCCCGCTCGTTGAGCACGTCCACCCCAGCAACTCCATGGCGACCTACTGGTCGTTCTGGAAACTTCCCTTCTTCGGCGAGAAGGATCTCGGCGTCATCGTGAGCGAGCTCGAGGCTTGCCACCGCGCCTACCCCGACCACCACGTTCGCCTGGTGGGCTACGACGCCTATACCCAAAGCCAGGGTTCTTGCTTCGTGGTATTCGAAGGCCGCTGATTTTCAGCGTCTAAAAACGGGTCCTTGCCTTGGCTTGGACCCACCCCTTTTTTGCTGTCTTGAGCAGTGGCCGTGGGGCTGTTGCTTGGGAGAACAAACCATTTTTTAGCATTCCATTCGACGGGCGGACATGGCCAGCACATCCAGCCGGGAAGCAGCGCTTGAGCGCCGTAGGGCCCTCACGACAGGAGGTAAACAAGCCTCCAGCCGCTTCACCTCAGGTCAGAGCCGTGTGCGCACGGTCGTTGACGCCCGCCCCACCCGCACGGGGGCGGTTCCTGCAGCGCCAGCCAGCTCCCCGGCGACTCCGGCTCCTGCTGCAGTCGCGCCGCAGTCCGCAGCAAGCCGCGGCCTGGCGGCGCCCCTAAGTGGCCGTACCCACAGTGCAGCGCGGCCGATTGCTAATCCCAGCCGTGATCTGGTTTTGGCCCGCCGCGATGCCCTCTCCAGGCGGGGTAAGCGCGCCGATACATCGAAGGATCGAACCCGCACGGCGACGGACCGCGCTGTTCCCGCCTCAGCCGTGCCAACTTCCGCAGCCAGCAGCACCGCTCCCGAGAAGCCCGCGTGTGGTTGCAAGGGTTCGACCAAGCTGGCCAGCCTGTCCGCCCCCAGCCGCAGCGATTCTTTTGGCAGTAGCCGCAGTGATGCCGCCGGCAGCAGCCGGAAGGTGACAGCCAAGCGTGCGGCCCAGCACAACCCCAGCCGCGCCCTTGTTTTGGCCCGCCGTGAGGCCCTTTCCAAGCGTGGCAAGTCAGCCAACACATCCAGCAGTACCGGAGCTGCAGCCGTTGTCCGGCAAGGCAATGCCGATCTGACCACCCGTGAGCTGTCCCAGAAACTCCGCGAACTCAAGAGCAAGGTGGGTAGCGCCGGCACCTCCCGCAGCGGTGGTACCCGTCCTTCCGGACCCAACCGCCATGGCTCCAAGCAGGCGGCTGCAGCCGATGCCCCCTGGAAGGTGGGCGTCAGCGAAACCACCAGCGGTCAAGTGGTGACGGGTACCCAAGCCAACCGCTCCACCAAAACCACCGGCAACGAAGCCAGCACCTGCCGTTCAATTACGGGCACTGAATACATGGGTGCCGACATCTTCCGCACCTTCTGCCAAAGCGAGCCCGTGGCCAGCCAACCCGCCAAGGTGCGGGTCACGGCCACCAGCCACGGCAACCAGGTGACCGGCAATGAAGTGGGCCGCTCCGACAAGGTGACTGGCGATGAGCCCGGTACCTGCAAGAACGTGACCGGTACGGAATACGTGTCGGCCAACCAATCCGCCGCATACTGCGGCACCAGCAACCCCTCCCCCCGCAAGGTGGGTCGCAGCGAAACCCGCTCTGGCCTTGCCGTCTCCGGCGTCATGGTGGGTCGCTCGGAAAAGGTGACCGGTGATGAATCCGGCTCCGGTAAGCAGCTCACCGGTACCCAATACGTGGGTGACCAAAGTCAGCTGGTAGGCCGGGCCCCCACCAAAGTTTCCACCCTCAATACCATCCGCGGTACGGGCATTACCGGGACCCATGTGGGCCGCAGTGAGCACGTCACCGGTGATGAACCCGGCAGTTGCCGCTTGGTCACCGGCGACGAATACGTCGGCAGCCAGCAATACGATCGCTTTTGTGGCACCAAGCCCGCCCCTGAGGCAGCCAAGGTTGGCTTCAGCTTCACCAACCGGGCCATTGTGGTGAGTGGCACCCACACAGGGCGTTCCGGCAATGTCACCGGCGATGAGCCCGGTACCTGCAAGGTGGTGACCGGTACGCCTTACACCGGCTTTGAACAGGCCGGAGACTATTGCTCTAACAACCAGGTTGCGGCGATCCGCCAGCGCACCCCCGTGCGCGGTGCCAACCGCATGAGCGGGATTCAACCCGGCATCGGCGGCAGCCTCACCGGTGCCGACCGTGGGGCCTGTGAACCCATCACTGGCACCCCCTATGTGGGCTCTGACCAGATGGCCCAGGCCTGCGGTGCGGCCAGCGCATCCGATGCCGATTTCCCGAATCCGTTGGCAGGCAGCCAACCCTGGCAGCAGTTCAGCATTCAGTCGCCTGCCCGGGCAGCCCACACGGCCCACGACCGTGCTGGTGCCGTAACCGGAACCAGCTACGAGCAAGGCAGCCGGGTGACCGGCCCTTTTGACCTGGCCGGTGACAAAGTCACCGGCACCGAACAGTTCCGTTTCGACCGTCGCGGCGGCCAGCTCTCCCGTGGCCCCATAGCAGTTGCCATGGCTCCTGTCTCCGTCGACGAAGACGCCCGTCCCATCTCCCGGGTAACCGGTGAAGGCATCTCCGCCGGCCTGAAGATCACCGGCGATGACTGGGACCGGGGTGACCGGGTCACGGGCACCGAAGGGGTCTCGGCCCGCCGCCGTAATCCCACCCGCACGGGTCCGATGTCGGCAATGGCAGCCCAACAGCCCAAGCGCAATGAGGAAGTTCCTGAACCCGTGAGCCGGGTGACCGGTTCCAGCGGCAACACCTCCGCCGGTTCCTTGATCACGGTTTCCGGTGGGGCCCGCGGTTAATCCCTGATGCCCCGACGCTCAGCCACTCCCTATCGGCCCACGGCTCCGACGGCCCCCCGTCGTCGCCCCGGAGCCATGGCGGCTGAACCCGGAGCCGTGCCTAACAACCCACCCAGCCCGGCGTCAGCCCGCCCCCCGTTCCGGGACAGCCTCCATCCCCTCACCGATCGCCAGGCGAATGGGGCGTTGCATGCCTATGACAACCAGGTGAAGGGCAGCTTTGACCGCATTGTGCCGGTGCTCAAGCGGCTCTCAACCCTCCAACACGAAGACGACTTCGTTGGTGCTGCCCAGCGTTTAGCCCGAACCGAGCTTGGCTTTGAGCTTCCCCTGCCCATCCTCGAGAAGGCCTGGGTCACCCAGCTGGACATGCGCACCCTGTTTGCCTGGTGCCTCTTCGAGACCTACGAGCAGACCAGTCATGCCTTTTTCCAAGCCGATCCCCTAGGCGGCAAACCTGGTAGTCCCGCCGCGGAGGCCTTCAACGACTTCCTGTTGCGCTGTGGTTTTCACCTTCTCGACATCACGCCCTGTTCGGATGGTCGCCTGGCCCACGCCATTGCCTACGCCCTGCGCCTGCCGTTCAGTTCGGTGCGGCGTCGCTCCCATGCCGGGGCCCTGTTTGATGTGCAAAACACGGTGAACCGCTGGGTAAAGACTGAGCACCGCCGTTACCGCGAGGCCATCCCCAATCCGGCCCAGGAAGACACCCGCTATCTGAAGGTGGTTTTGTACCACTTCAGCTCCCAGGATCCCCGCCATGAGGGTTGTGCGGCCCATGGCAGTAACGATGCCCTTGCAGCCTCCTGTGGCTTTGAACGGCTCAAGGATTTCCAGCAGGCTGTGCAGAACAGTTTTTGCTGCGGGGCCTCCGTGGATTTGCTCTTGATGGGCATCGACACCGACACCGACGCGATCCGGGTGCACGTTCCCGGGCTGGATGGCAGCACCAACCTCGAGCGCTGGGTCGATGCCCAGGAGGTCTACGCAGCCACCGTCCCCCTTGGCGAGCAGGAAGCAAAAGCCCGCATTCAGGCGATGGTGGAACAGGCTGCCGCCTCCAGCCCCGACCCAAGCATGGTGAAGCTGGTCGCCCGCCTGCTGGAGAACAACATGTCCCAGATCGATTATGTGCGCCAACACCACGGCGGCAGTTACGCCGATGCGGGCCATGCCGAACGGTTCATTGGCGTGGGCATTGGTTTCAAAGAGATCCACCTGCGCAACCTCACCTATTTCGCCTATATGGACACGGTCGAAGAAGGGGCCGCCGACCTGGATGTCGGCATCAAGATTTTCACCGGTTTGAATGTGTCCCGGGGCTTGCCAGTGCCGGTTGTGGTCCGCTTTGATTACAACAGCCAGGTGCCTGGAGCCCGGGAACGGGCGGTTCGCAACTGTGAGCGGATTCAAGCCGCCCTTGAGAACCGCTATTCCGACCTTTTTCAGCAGGGATTGCTCCATGCCCTGTTGACGGTTCGGGACCAGGACCGCCACACCCCTGCCGAAGCGGTAGGTTCCACAATCACGTTCGCGAGCGGAGGAGGGCACTGACATGTTGATCTGCAAAGTGGTTAAGCCATTGGTCTCCACCAACCGCATTCCCGATTTCGAGCACAAACACCTGCAAGTGGTCCTCGATGGCAGCACCCAAAAAGTTGCGGTGGATGCCGTGGGCTGCATTCCCGGCGACTGGGTGATCTGTGTGGGTAGTTCCGCCGCCCGGGAAGCTGCCGGAAGTAAGTCCTATCCCAGCGATCTCACCATTGTTGGCATCATTGACCACTGGGATCCTGAGGCTGGCAAAACTCCCCCTGCCGGTTCCCCTGCTTCATCTGAGCCCCCAACGTCTAGTGATGCCGCACCGTCCGGGGGTGCCAAGTAATGGAAATCATGCAGGTGACGGGATCCCTGGTTTGCACCCAGCGCGTGCCTGGCTTGGATCACTCCAACCTGCGTGTACTTCGCACCTCGAAGGGCAAGCTCAGCGTTGCTGTTGATCCTGTCGGTGCAGCTCCAGGTAACTGGGTCTTCACAGCCAGTGGTTCGGCAGCTCGCTTTGCCTGCGGCAACCCGGAGGTTCAAACTGATCTCACGATCGGCGGAATCATCGATTTTTGGGAGCCCGATGGCTAGCTGATTTGGGCGTTCCCCGCCCCGCTCACCTGGTCATTCCCTAGCCCCAATTTCTACTGAGTCATGGCTACCCCCACCCCGCGTTCCACCTCCAGTGCTTCGGCAGCTGCCAAGCCCGCCCCCGCGGCGAGCTCGGCAGCTGCCGCGAGTACCCCGGCCGGCACGCGGCCAGCCAGCTCAGTGCCATCAGTTGCGGCATCGGCTCCCAAGGCCTTGCCCGCTGCCCCAGCTGCTAAGGCCACCCCAGCCAAAGCAGCAGCCTCGGCTCGCCCTGCAGCTTCGCGCTCCAGTGCGGCCCAACCCGCCGCCAAAACCCCAGCCAAGGCAGCCCCCCGGGCTGCCCCGAACCGTTCTGGTTCGGCCCAAGCCTCCGGCGGCGGCGCCGGCACCTCCCGTCCTTCCACCCCATCCCGCAGCAACGCCATGGCTCCTTCCATTCAGGGCATCGCCCTCGGCATGATCGAAACCCGCGGCCTGGTTCCCGCCATTGAGGCCGCCGACGCCATGACCAAGGCGGCTGAAGTCACCTTGATCGCCCGGGAATTTGTTGGCGGCGGCTACGTCACCGTGATGGTTCGTGGTGAAACCGGTGCTGTCAACGCGGCCGTTCGCGCTGGTGCTGATGCCTGCGAGCGCGTCGGTGATGGCCTTGTTGCTGCCCACATCATTGCCCGTCCCCACAGTGAAGTTGAGCCTGCCCTCATCGCCACTGCCACCACCCGTCGTCTCTGATACCCATGGGCGCCGTTCATCCGCGCGTCCTGGGTTACCTCGGTCGCGCCCTAAGCCTTGAGCTTTCTGCGGTTCAGCAGTACATGACCCAGGCCTCCCTTGTGGGGCTCTGGGGCGATGCTGACGCTGCAGAACGCTTCCGCCGCGAAACGGTGGAGGAAATGCAGCACGCAGAAAAAATTGTGCAGCGCATGTTGGCTGTTGGGGTTGCCCCTGCCGCTTCCCAGCTCAGGGCCGTGACCCATGCTCCCGACCTGATTGGGCTGTTGCGTCACAACACCCAGTTGGAAAATGATTTGATCAACCTCTACACAGAAGCCAGCCGTTTCTGTGTCTTGGTTGGTGATGTCAGCAACGAGGCCTTTTTCCGCGACTTGCTGAACGACGAACAGCACCATGGTGCTGAACTTTCTGCTTGGCTACAAAGCCTTGGAGGGCAGGTGAACCGCCATCACGATCGGGCTACCTTCTAACCGCTGCCCGCCCCCTTGAGCCCCCCCCTTCCCCTGCCGATTCAGCTTGTTTGGCTGATCCCCCTCTATGGCTTCGGCGGCATGCTGGTTGCCTTGCCATGGGCCAGCGGCCGCCTGAGGCGCCATGGCCAGCGCCCAGCTGCCTATCTGAATCTTCTGCTCACCTTGGTTGCGGTTCTCCATGGCAGCTGGGTGAGCCTGGAGGTGTGGCGGCGGGGGGCCCAACACCTCAGTTTTGATTGGTTCTCAGCTGCCGATCTGCACCTTCAGATCGGCTTCGACCTTTCCCTCACCAACCTGGCCGCCCTCGAATTGGTGACCTTGATGAGTTTGTTCGCGCAGTTTTTTGCGCTGGGCTATCTCGACAAGGAATGGTCACTTGCGCGCTTCTACGCCCTGGTTGGCTTTTTTGAGGGCGCCCTCTCCGGGCTTGTGCTGAGTAGCAACCTCTTGATGAGCTATTTCCTGCTGGAGATGCTCACCCTGTCCACCTATCTGCTGGTGGGCTTTTGGTATGCCCAGCCCTTGGTGGTGACGGCAGCCCGCGATGCTTTTCTCACCAAACGGGTGGGAGATGTCCTGCTGTTGATGGGGGTCGTAGCTCTGTCAGCTTGGGCCGGGTCGATGGAGTTCACCGACCTCTATCGCTGGTCTGCCGATGCCGAAGCCAGTGGCCTGCTCAGCCCTTTGGCAGGCACCTTGCTGGGCTTGGGCTTGATTGCGGGACCCATGGGCAAATGCGCCCAGTTCCCCATGCACCTCTGGCTCGATGAGGCGATGGAGGGGCCCAACCCGGCGTCCATCCTGCGTAATTCCGTGGTGGTGACCGCCGGCGCCCTGGTGCTGTTCAAGTTGATGCCCCTCCTGCGTCTGGCACCCCTGGCGATCACGGTGTTGCTGGTGGTGGGCACGATTAGTGCCATTGCGGGTGCCCTGGTTGCCCTTGCCCAGGTGGATCTCAAGCGCGCCTTTTCCTATTCAACGACCTCCTATTTGGGCCTGGTTTTCATTGCCCTTGCCCTTGGCCAGCCGGGGATCGCCCTGCTGCTTCTGCTCTCCCACGGTTTCGCAAAGGCGTTGTTGTTTATGTCTGTGGGCAGCGTGATTGCCACCACCAACTGCCAAGACCTCACCGAGCTCGGAGGCCTGGGCACCAGGATGCCGGCGACAACGGTGGCTTACCTGGTGGCCGCTGCTGGGCTGGTGGGTTTTCTGCCCTTGGGCTGTTATTGGTGTTTTGGACTCGGGGTGCAGGCCCTCTGGGTTGAATCTCCTTTCTTTGCTGGTGTGATTCTTGTCACCAACCTGCTGACGGCGATCAACCTCACCCGGGTGTATCGAGCCGTTTTCTTGGGATCGGCCAAGCCCAAAACCAAGCGAGCACCAGAGGTCAATTGGCTGATGGCCCTGCCCATGGTCAGCCTCACGGTCATGGTGCTGTTGACACCGCTGCTGATGGACAAACTCGACCCAATCCCTGGCATTGGCGCGTTTCCCCTGCCCGTTGCCATCGCTGTGGCTCTCTCCGGACTAACTGGGGTGGTGATTGGCAGCCAGATTGGCTTCGATCAGTTTTGGTCGCGCTCGATCCAGCAGCCCCTGCGCGGGCTCCAGGATCTGCTGGCCTTTGATTTCTATACCGAAAGGATCTACAAGGCAACAATCGTGGCTTTTGTGGCTGGATTGGCCCGCATCACCAATGGTTTGGATCGCCAGGCCGTGAATCGGTTGGTCAATGGCATCGGCAGGTTGTCCCTGCAGAGCGCTGAAAATCTCAAATTTGGAGTGAGTGGTCAGTTACAGAGCTACGTCCTGACCGTTGCTCTTGCTCTTGTGGTGCTCGTCACCTCCTTGAACTGGCTGGCTTTGGCAGGGGTGAAGGGATGATGATCTCCGGCTTAATGACCAACCCTGGGTTGGCGACCATTCCCTGGTTGTCCCTGCTGTTGCTGATTCCCTTCCTGGGAACCTTGGCCCTGCTGCTATGGCCTGGAGAGCCCAGCCCTGGCAGGCTGCGCACCATCACAATTGTGCTGCTCAGTGCCCAATTGGCCGCCAGCTTGGCGCTGCTGCTGGTCTTTGATCCGGCCATCCCGGGGCTCCAACTCCAGGAGGTCCATCGCTGGCTACCGGGCCTTGGTTTGAACTATCAGCTCGGGGTGGATGGCCTATCTCTGCCCCTGGTGTTGATCAATGCGGGATTGACCCTGGTTTCTGCGGTTTGCAGCCGGGATTTCAGCAAGCGCCCGAGGATTTATTTCTCGATGCTGCTGCTCATTAGCGGGGCGGTTAATGGCGCTTTTTTGGCCGATAACCTGCTGCTTTTTTTCCTGTTCTACGAGCTCGAACTCATCCCCCTCTGGCTGTTGATCTCCATTTGGGGGGGCAGCGAACGGGCCTATGCGGCCACGAAGTTTCTGATCTTCACGGCTGTCTCGGGAATGTTGATTCTGGGGGCTTTCCTCGGCCTGGCCCTGTTCACGGGCTCGGTGGATTTCAGCCCCACCGCGGTGACCAGTGAACGGCTTGCCATGGGCAGCCAGGTGGTGTTGTTGGTTGTCCTGCTGGTGGGTTTTGGCATCAAGCTGCCCCTGGTGCCCTTCCATACCTGGTTGCCCGATGCCCACACCCAGGCCTCAACCCCGGTGTCGGTCTTGTTGGCGGGGGTGCTGCTCAAGCTGGGCACTTACGGCATCCTGCGTTTCGGCATGGGGCTGTTCCCCGAGGCCTGGGCCCTGCTCTCGCCAGGACTCGCCATTTGGGCTGCCATTTCCGTGGTTTATGCATCCCTGGCGGCCATTGCCCAAACTGACATGAAGCGGATGGTGGCCTACAGCTCCGTGGGCCACATGGGCTACGTGCTCCTCGCTGGCGCTGCGGGAACACCCGTGGCCCTGCTGGGCGCGGAATTCCAGATGGTGAGCCATGGCTTGATTTCCGCCCTGCTCTTTTTGCTGGTGGGCACGGTGTATCGGAAAACCGGGACCAGAGACTTGGATGTGCTTCGGGGATTGCTCAATCCGGAGCGGGGCCTGCCCTTTACGGGCACCTTGATGATCCTGGGGGTAATGGCCAGCGCGGGCCTGCCCGGCATGGCAGGGTTCATCTCCGAATTTCTGGTGTTCCGCGGCAGCATTCAGGCCTACCCCCTGGCCACCTTGGTATGCATGGTTGGTTCGGGCCTCACCGCGGTCTATTTCTTGCTATTGGTCAACCGGACCTTCTTCGGCCGTCTTGCGGTGACCCCCGCCAGTGCCGAACCGGTTCAAGATTCCCGGCTTGATGTGCAGCTGGCGCCCGTGGCGCCTCGGGAAACGCTGCCGGCCCTGGCCCTCGCCCTAGGGGTTGTGGTGTTGGGCCTGTTCCCCACCGTGTTGGGCCACCTGAGTGAAGCCACCACCACGGCGATGGCCCCATGGCCGAACCTCCTGGCCATGGTCCGTACGGGAGGGATGGGCTAATGCCGGTTATTTCTGCCGCCCTGACGCGCCAGGGGGGGATGCCTCCGGCTCGAGAACTGCAACGGCGACTGTTGGCGGGAGAACCGCTGCTTGCCGACACCGCAGACCACCTGCTGGAAGTGGTGGGAGTTCTTGAGAGCTATGGCGAGGTGTTGGATGCCTACAGCATCAACCTGATTTATCAGGCAGAGCAGCAGTTCCTCAATCCCCTGCCGATTTTCAAGTACCTCGATGGGGATTTGAGTCCAGCCAAGATCTGGCGCCATCTCCTCCACGACCGGATCAATTTCGAATACGCCGAGTACTGCATGAAAGCCATGCTTTGGCATGGCACGGGCGGCCTGGATACCTACCTCGATTCCGCCCCCTTCATGGAGCGCTGTGAGGCCATCATCCAGCGCAAGCGCCGGGCTGACCCGTTGTTGGCCCTGCTGCATCCGCTGTTTCCGGCCTTCTTGCCTGAGCTCATCCGCACCGCGGCAACCACCCATGCCCTGGGCCAGTTCTGGCGTGTCATGAGTGATCTCTTTATCGATCTCGCTGCCGCTTGGCGGGACGGACGGGTGGCTTCGATTCCAGCCGTGGTGGAGTTTGTGAAGCAGGGGCTCGTGGCGGCTGCCGCAGCTCCGATCACCTATGCGGTGGTGATCGGAGCTGACACCTTTTGGGTGCTCCCCCCAGAAGCCGGTTTGACCTTCCTGGTGGATGTGGCGGTCCCCTATGTGGAGGCGGTGTTCCTCAGGGGCATGCCCTTTCTGGGCACGGTGAGCTTCAACGCCCAGGCGCAGCAAATCTCCCCCGACCAGGGCCAATTTGCCTATGGGGCCCTGTTCGCCGATCCCCTGCCCAGCATGGGGGCGGGCATCCCGCCGAGCTTGCTGATGCAGGACATGTATCGCCACCTGCCGGATGGACTCCACCACTGGTATCAGCAGCGCACCCGCGGCGAGGGGGATGTGCGGGTCAAAATTTGTTCCAGCTTCCAAAAAGCCATGTTCTGTGTCACCAATGGGGCGATCAATGGCACCATGCCCCACCCGTTAGACACGGACGACCCCGCAGGCCAGGCGGCGAACCAGGTCTATGCCGCCAGCTGGGCCAACCGGTTGGCTGCGGCCCGCACCGATTGCCTCACGGCTGAGAGTGCAGCCCTGGCCTAGGGTTGCCCCCATGGATCAGCCCTGGACCCCTCGCCCCAAGCCCGAGCAGGCCGAGCGCCTCGAGCGCCGCATTGAGTTTGCCGATTACGGGGCCACCCGGCTGTTTCTCGAGCAGCTCAATGGCCTATCAGAAGAGCAACAGCGCTTTCCAGATATCAGTTTTGGACGCACCTACGTGAATCTGACGATTCGCGCCGAAGCCGAAGACGCCCCCATTGGGGATGCAGACCATCGCTTTGCGGCGGCCATCGATGCCCTAGTGGTTCCGGAGCTGGGCTAGGGAGGGGTGGATTCGAGAGGGCTACTTGCGCCGGCGTGAATCGATCTGCAACAGGTCCTTGACCTGTTGCACCTGTCTGGAGAGCTGGGGATCGGTTTTCAACTTTTTCTCAACCTGCTCCACGGCGTACATCACGGTGGAATGGTCTTTGCCACCAAAAGCTTCTCCAATGCGAGGCAGCGAGAGGTTTGTGGTTTGACGCATGAGGAACATGCCTGCCTGGCGGGCCTGACTCACTGCCCGCTTGCGGCTGGCACTGCGCATTTCATCGGCGCCAACGCCAAAGACCTCGGCAATTTTCTCAATGAGTTGCTCAGGTTTGACCTCCAAATCGACACCGCCAGGATCCAGCATTGGGGCCACCGATTCCACGGTCATAGGCAGGCCCGTAATCGAGGCAAACGCAACGGCCCTTGTGAGGGCTCCCTCCAATTCCCGGATGTTGGAGGTGAAGCGACCCGCGATGAATTGGATCAACTCCCGGGGCAAAACCATCTGCTCCTGCTCAGCCTTTTTCTGCAGAATCGCCATGCGAGTTTCCATTTCAGGCACCTGGATATCGGCGATCAGGCCCATCGAAAAGCGCGAGATCAAGCGCTCCTGAAGCCTGGGAATTTGACTGGGTGGGCGGTCGGAGGCGATCACAATTTGCCGACCCGCCTCATGCAGGGCATTAAAGGTGTGAAAGAACTCTTCCTGGGTGTATTCCTTGCCTTCGATGAACTGAATGTCGTCGATTAGGATTAAATCAGCGGCCCGGTAGCGATCACGGAAAGCTTGCATTCCGTCCTTGCGGATGGCCTGGATTAGGTCGTTGGTGAAGGTTTCGGTGGAAACGTAAAACACCTTGGCATCGGGATTGATCTCGAGCCGGTAGTGGCCGATGGCCTGCATCAGATGGGTTTTGCCGAGGCCCACGCCGCCACAGAGGAACAGGGGATTGAATTCCCGTCCAGGGGCTTCAGCCACGGCCAAGGAGGCCGCATGGGCCATGCGGCTGTTGGGGCCCACCACAAACCGGTTGAAGACGTAGCGCTGATTGAGCCCGGCTTTGAGATTGCGGGGCGCTTCGCCGGTGGCCTTGGCCGTTGGCAGGAGAGCGGCCTGGGGCCGAGCCACCCGGTCACTGGTCTTGGGGGCAGCGCTGGTGGAGGCACCGTTGTTGAAGGTGCCGTTCGTGGGGAGGTTGTTGGGATCGTCGTCCGTGGCGGCGGAAACGAGCACCTCCACCGGGCGGCCAGCAAGTTCTGAGGCAACGGCTTCGATGGTGCCCAAGTAATTTTTGCGGAGCCACCCGCAGGCAAAGCTGTTGGGAGCCTGCAGCTTCAGCTGGCCGTTATCAAAGCCTGTGCAGCGCGCTGGCCGAATCCAGGTTTCGAAAGTGGGTTTGCTGAGATTGGCTTGAAGGCCCTGTTGAACCTGGTGCCACAGCTGGGTTGCCTGCTGCACCGAAGGGGCCACGTCGCGGGTGCTGAATATACGCAGTGCCCTGGGGCCGCTCGGCCTTTAATGATGCGAAAGCAGACCTGGCCACCCGAATCCCCATGTCCCGTTTTCCCCAGGGCCTCCGCGTCAGCATGCTGGCCCCCCTAGTGCTGCCCCTGTTGTTGGCTGGCTGTGGCATTGGCCTGCCGGGGTTCCCTGGCCGCGCCCAGCGTGATGGCCGCATCAGTGATGCCCCCATCACTCCGGTGCTGCCTGGCGGGAGCAACGTGATCGCCGATGCCGTGACCAAGGTTGGCCCTGCGGTGGTGCGGATCGACACCCTGAAGCGTTTGGTGAATCCCTTGGGGGGCCTGTTCGGCGGCGGGGGCACCATTCAGCAGCAGCAGGGCCAAGGATCCGGCTTCATTACCCGCTCCGATGGAATTGTGTTGACCAACGCCCACGTGGTGGAGGGTGTCTCCGAGGTCAGTGTCACCCTGCCCGATGGCCGCAGTTTTAGCGGCAAGGTCTTGGGCAGCGATCCGGTGACCGATGTGGCGGTGGTGCGGGTTGCGGCCACGGGCCTGCCCGTGGCCGCCCTCGGGGACTCCTCCAAGGTGAAGCCCGGCGAATGGGCCATTGCTATCGGCAATCCCTTGGGTCTTGACAACACCGTGACCGCTGGAATCATCAGTGCCATCCAGAGGACCAATGCCCTCGGTGAGGGCCAACGGGTGCCCTACCTGCAAACCGATGCCGCCATTAATCCCGGCAACAGTGGCGGACCCCTGATCAACGACCACGGTCAGGTGATCGGCATCAACACGGCCATTCGCAAGGCCCCGGGGGCTGGTTTGAGCTTCGCGATCCCCATCAACGTGGCCCGTCAAATCGCGGCCCAAATCCTGGAGCGGGGTACGGCAAGCCATCCCTACATCGGAGTGCGCCTGCAGGCCCTCACCCCCCAGCTGGCCCGGGAGATCAACGCCAGCACCGATGAGTGCCGAGTTCCGGAGGTGAACGGGGTGCTGGTGGTGGAGGTCATGGCTGGCAGCCCAGCGGCCCAAAGCGGCCTGAAGCCCTGCGACCTGATTGACCAGGTGGGAGGCAATGACGTGAAGAATCCATCCCAGGTTCAGCTCGCCGTCGATGGTGGTCGGGTGGGCGCCCCGCTCACGCTCAACATCCGCCGCCAAACCCAAAAGATCAAACTGGTGGTGAGGCCTGCCGAATTGCCGCAACAAGGGTGAGGCTTCAGCTGGTTGTGATGGCGCGTTGGCCAGCTCCGGGCCGTTGCAAACAACGGCTTTCCCGTGGCCTGGGCCCCTTGAGAGCGGCCCGAATTCAGCAGCAGCTCACCGCCCACACCCTGGCCGTGGCCAGCCAGCTGCAGGGGGTGGAGGTGGTGGTGGCCATGGACGGATTGGGCCCGAGGGCCGCCCGTCGCTGCTTGGGGGCCCACGGTGGCCTGCGCTGGGCTGCCCAGGGGAGGGGCAGCTTGGGCGTGCGCATGCAGCGGCAAATCAACCGAGCCAAGCGGGAGGGGGCCCAGGCGGTGGTTCTGATCGGCAGCGACCTGCCCCAGCTGGAACGGGCCGATCTGGCCGCGGGCTTTGCCTGTTTGGGCGCAGCGGCGGGCGACGGCTGTGATCTGGTGCTGGGGCCAGCCGCTGACGGCGGCTATTGGCTGATCGGGCTGCACCAGGCGCAGCCAAGCCTGCTTGCAGGCATCCCTTGGGGCAGCGACCAGGTGATGGCCTGCACCTTGGAGAGCGCCGCAAGGCTTGGTTTGGATGTGGGCTTGCTCGCGACCCGCAGCGATTTGGATTGGCCGAGGGATTTGCTCCCATGGCGGTAGCACCGTGATCGAGGCCGTTGGATCGATCGCCGTGGTGATTGCGGTCCGCAATGAAGCCGAAAGGCTGCCCCTGTTGCTGGCGGATCTCCACCAGGGCGAGCTGCCCCTGGCTGAGCTGGTGGTGGTGGATGGATCCAGCACTGACGCCACAGCGATGGTGGCCGGGTTGGCCGGGGCCCGCGTCGTTCGCGGCGACCCATCGCGGGGGGGGCAACTCGCCCTGGGTGCATCAGTGAGCCAAGCCGACTGGCTGCTCTTCCTGCACGGGGATGGGCGCCTACCAGCGGGCTGGGATCGGGCCATTGCTCAGGAATTAGCCCGGGCCTTAGCTCGGGAATTGGCGAACCCCCGGGGCCCCAACCGGAAATGCCAGACCAGCGCCTGGTATTTCCGGTTGGCCATTGATGCAGCCCTGCCGGCCCTGCGGTTGGTGGAATGGGCGGCAGCCCTGCGCAGCCAGTGGCGCCAATTGCCCTACGGCGACCAGGGCCTCCTGGTGAGCCGCCGGCTTTACCTCCAGGTGGGTGGTTTTGCCAGCCTGCCCTTGATGGAAGATTTGGATCTGGTCCTGAGGCTCAAGCCCCACTGCCGGCTGCAGTGCCTGGGGGTGCCGTTGCGGGTGGATGGCCGCCGTTGGATTGAGCGGGGCGTGTGGGCGGTGGGCTGGAGCAATTGGCTGCTCAGGCGGGCCTGGCGCCGGGGCGTGGGTAGCCAGGAGCTGGCGTCTCGCTATTACGGCCAAGCCGAGGGACGCCAAGCCTGATTTCCTTCGGGCAGAATCAAGCCCAGAAGAACGCAAGTCTGATTTTGGCAGCGCACAATCTTGCCCCCCGGGTAAAGCGGCGACATTATTTACAGGTGTTGATTCAGCTGTACTGGCGGATGCGCGGTGACATCCTTGCCTATGCCATTGCCTGTATCTTGATTTTTGAATACAACAATTTTTTTCAACCAAAAACCCTCTCGCTTTTGCATGGCCCCGGCTTGTCAATGCTCGGGATTGCTGTCTCAATCTTCGTGGCCTTTCGTAACACCCAGGCCATTAACCGTTGGTGGGAAGGCCGGGTTCTGTGGGGTGCTATCACCAATGAGGCGCGCCATTGGCGCGATAGTCTCCAAGCCCTGTTAGGTGCTGAGGCTGAGCTAGCAGACTCGGGGCTGACCCAGGCCAGGCAACGCCTCTTGGAATTGCAGGTGTTGCAGGTATGGCTATTGAATTTTGAGCTGCGTAACTATTGGAGGTCGGATGCAAGGAATGCCGTTGATGGTCTGTGCCACGGGCTGAAGGTACCTGTTGCCATCACGCTTCAAGACTCCATGAAGCTTCGCGCCTCCGGCATTGGCGAGCTGCACCGAACCCATGCCATCAGTGAGTGGGGGCGCGACGCCCTGTTGCGTTGCACCGAAACCATGACAAATGCCCTTGGGGGTATTCAGAGGATCCGCAATACCCCCTTACCTCCGGCCTATGACGTCTTTATTCGACTCGTTTGCTGGCTATTTGGACTAGCTGTCTATCTCGATTTTCTAGCAGCTGGCACTCCCCTCCCTGGGCTATTGCTCTTCCTAGGCTTTCTCACTGCGGAACGATTGGGCTCCTATGTTGAGGGCCCTTTTGATAACGATGGCAGCAGTTTCTGTTTGCCGATGGATTGGATCTGTATCAACATCAGCCGGGATCTCCTTGGCCAAGACCATCCCCTCTCCCAGTTGGCGATTTCTAACGATCCCAGCCGCTGGAGCTAACTCAGTCCTGACAAGTTAGGACGAATACCAAAACGCGCAGCGTCGCTGCAGGGGTTCCAGCTCCCAGCCTTGGTCTTTGTAGAAGCCCACCACCTCTGGATCGGCAAACAGGGTGACCCGATCGAGTTCAAGCTCTTTCAGTTGGTCAAGTATGTAGACCATCAGTTGTTTTCCCAGTCCCACCCGTTGATAGAGCGGGTGAACGGCCACATCCCACACCGTGGCTTCAACCACCCCATCTCCGGTGCAGCGGGCAAAGCCCACAAGTTTGGGCATGCGCTGGTCGTGGCGCCAGAGGCCCACCTGCAACAAGCTGAATTCCAGGGCCTTGCGCACGCGGCGCATCGGCCGCCGGCTCCAGCCCACCGCATCACACAACCGCTCCAGCTCCATCAGATCGATGGGCCGCTCGGTGCTCAGCACCAGGCCAATTTGGGGGTTTGGGGTGGTGCAAATCCTGTGCTGCTCGCCGTAGAGACTGGTCAGGAGCTCAGTAGCACTCACAGCCCCAGGCCAACGCGATGGCACGATCTTGCCCGATGACGCCATCCCTGCGAGATTTCTCTGAACGTCCCTTGCTGGTGGCGGTCCATGGCTGGCTGCTGGCTGGAAGGCTTTGGGATCCCCTGGCCCGGGTGTTGGAGCCGGATTGGCAGTTGTGGTCTCCCGACCTGCCCGGGTTTGGCACCACAGGCCGCCCAAGGGGCTTGCAGCCGAGTCTGACCAGCTACGGCCGCTGGTTGGCGGAGGCGGTGGTTGAGCGCGCCCCCAACCGACCGGTGGTGTTGATCGGCCATTCCCTGGGCGGCAGTGTGGTGTTGCATGCCGCAGCCCATTTGGGCACCCAGCTCAAGGGGATTGTGCAGGTTGCCTCCGGCGGTGGCGTGTACCAACCGAAGGCCTTTGCCCAAGTGCGCTGGGCGGGATCGACCTTTTTGCAATGGCGGCCTGGCTGGTTGCGGGCACTTCCCTTCACTGATTCAATACGCAGCCCCCTGGGGGCGGACCTGCGCGCCGCCCGGGGCTTGCTGGCCTGCAGCACCAACCGGGGGGCCGTGCGGCAATTGCCCCGGATCACCGCGGCGTTGCAGGTGCCCAGCCTTTGGATTGCGGGCAGCCGCGACCAGGTGATGCAGCCGGGGTATGTCTGCCACCTGGCGGGCTATGCCCCTGACCACAGGATCGTGGTGCTTGAAGGAGTCGGCCACCTGGCCATGCGGGAGAGCCCCGAGCTCCTGGCCACCACCCTGGGCGGCTGGCTGCTGGAGCGGTTCCCCAATCCAAATTTTTAAACGGGTGGAAGGTTAAAGGGCTGCAAGGCCCCGCTCCTGCAGTTCCGCCAGTTGGGCATAGAGGCCGCCGGCAGCCCGCAATTCCAGATGATTGCCCTGCTCCACCACCCGGCCCTTTTTCAGGACCAAGATCCGATCGGCTGCCTCCACGGTGGCCAGGCGATGGGCAATCACGATGGCGGTCCGCTGCTTGAGCAGTAGGTCGAGGTCGCGCTGCAGGGTGGCTTCGGTGGAGGGATCCATGAAGGCCGTGGCCTCATCCATCACCAAGACCGAGGGGTCCCGGATGGCCACCCGGGCCACCGAAAGGAGCTGCCTCTCCCCGGAGGAGAGGTTGCCGCCCCGTTCCCGCAGTTCCGTGGCCAATCCATCCGGGAGCCGCTGCAGCAGGGGGCCCAGGCCGAGATCCCTGCAGGTCTTGCGCAGCTCATCGGTGCTGATGGGGGCATCCAGCCTGAGGTTGTCGGCCACGTTGCCGCTAAACAGGAAGGTGTCCTGCAGCACCACTCCGAGCCGTTGCCTCAGGGTGGGTATGGGCAATTGGCGGATGTCGATGCCATCGAGCAGGATCCGGCCCTGCTGGGGCTCATAGAGGCGGCACAGGAGCCGAATGATCGTAGTTTTACCGGACCCGGTCGGGCCCACCAGGGCCACGTGTTCACCAGGATTGATCCGGAAGGAGAGATCCTGCAGGATCGGATCGTCGGCCCGGTAGGCAAAGGAGACGTTCTCAAAGATCACCTCCCCGGCACTGCTGCGCTCGATGCCGCTACGCATGGCGGCGGCCGTTTTTTGGTTGTCCGGCAGTTCCGCAATCTCGATCGGTTGCTCCAGCAGTTCGCCGATCCGCTCGACGGCCGTTAAGCCCCCTTGGATCTGGGTGAAACGCTCGGCCAGCTGGCGCAAGGGATCAAACAGCCGCTGGGAATAGAGGATGAAGGTGGTGAGGGTGCCCAGGCCCATGAAGCCCTCGCTCACCATGGAGCCCCCCAGCCCTAACACCACAGCCACTGCGGTGAGTGCCACCCACTCAATGAAGGCAGAGATGGAGCTGTCGTAGAGGATCGTGCCGGTGATGGCTTGGCGATAGGAATCGGTGGTGCGGGAGAAACGGGCGCTGTTGACCGCTTCCCGGCGGAACATCTGAACAACCTCCAGGCCCTGGAGGTTCTCCTGGAGGTCAGCATTGAGCTGCCCCAATTCTTCGCGCACCCGGTAGTTGGCCTTGCGGTAGCGGCTCTGCAGCCAGAGGATCCCGAACACCACCGGAATCTGGCTGAGAAGCAACAGCAAGCCCAGGCGCCATTCGATCGAAATCATCGTGACGGCGATCACGATCAAGGTGACCAGATCCGCCAGCACCCCCACAGCACCGCTGCCAAAAACCTCGGCGAGGGCATCCACATCGCTGGTGAGGCGGGTGAGCAACTTGCCCACCGGCGTGCGGTCGTGGAATCGCAACGACAAGGCCATGGCATGGGAGAACAGGTCGTCGCGGATGCGGGCGGTGAGCCGCTGCCCCACGGCCTGCACATTGAAGGTTTGGAATCCCTGTAGGCCCAGGCGCACCAACACAGCCGCCAACAGCAGCAAGACCAGGGTGCGGAGCTGCTCTGACACCGCCCTGCCCGCGAGCCAGGGCATCACGGGTTCGTGGCGCAGGGCCGCAATTGCTTGGCCCACCAGCAGCGGTTGGATGGCGGCTGCCCCTGCCACCGGGATCAGCAGCACCAGGGTGGCCATCAGCCGTTTGCGGTCTCGACCCAGGTAGGGCAAAAGGCCCAGCAGCCGCTGACGATCCAGTTTTGCCATTAGGCCACCGCTTGGGGAACAACGGCTGAAAGCACGGCGAGTCGGTCCACCAGGGTTTGGAGCGGACCGGCATCCAGGCGCAGGGCCAGGGGGTGGCCCACCAGGCGGGCCGTGGAGTGGAACAGATCCTCAATGGCCACCAGGCCGTTCTCCTTCAGGGTGCGGCCAGTTGCCACCAGATCCACGATGGCTTCACTCATGCCGGTGATGGGGCCCAGTTCCACTGATCCAGCCAGATGGATCAGTTCGACAGGCAGATCCAGGGCCTCGAAATAGGCCTCGGCGCAGCGGGTGAATTTGCTGGCAATCCGGCAGTGGGCAGGCAGGTCGGCGGCGCGGCGGTAGCCACTGGAGGCTTTCACAGCCACGCTCATCCGGCAGCCGCCAAAGCCCATATCCACCAGGTGGGCCACGGGTAGTTGGTGCTCTTGCAGAACGTCGTAGCCCACCACCCCCAGTTGGGCCTGGCCATAGGCCACATACACCGGTACGTCGGCATTGCGCACCAACAGGGCCCGGGCCGTGCCGCAGGTGCTTGGCACCATCAATTGGCGGTTGCTGGGCTCTAGCACCGCTGAGAAGTCCAGGCCGGCTGCTGCAAAGCGCCGAACGGTGTCCTTAAGGAGGGCTCCCTTGGCCAGGGCGACGGTGATCATGCCTTGGGTAGGGCGGTCAAGATGGAGAGACGCCGCCGGTGGGACTTTAACGATGGGCCAGGTCCCAGAAGCCCTGCAGGTCACCCTGATCCCTGTGCTCAGCGACAACTATGTGTTTCTGATCGAGCGCGGTCAGCAAGCGGCGGTGGTCGATCCCGCGGTGGCCGCCCCGGTGATCGCCGCCCTGGAGGCCAAGGGCCTGGAGCTCACGGCCATTCTCCAGACCCACCACCACAGCGATCACATCGGCGGAACCCCCGGCCTGCTGCAGCGCTGGCCCCAGGCCCGGGTGATCGCCAGTGCCGCCGATCGCCTGCGAATCCCCCTGCAGACCGTGGGCGTTAAGGGGGGCGACCATGTCCCCCTGCTGGGCGAGGACGTTCAGGTGCTGGATGTGCCTGGCCACACCAGGACCCACATCGCCTATGTGCTGCCTGAAAGCGGCCACCTGTTTTGCGGCGACACGTTGTTTGCCGGCGGCTGCGGCCGGTTGTTTGAGGGCACGGCCGAGCAGATGCACGGCTCACTCCAGGCGCTGGCGGCCTTGCCGGCTGAAACCCAGGTGTGGTGTGCCCACGAGTACACCGCATCCAACCTGGCCTGGGCGGCAGAGCAGCAGCCCGACGACCAGGCCATCGCGGCGCGTCTGGCTGAGGTGCTGGATCGCAGACACAACGATCTGCCCACCATCCCCAGCAGCATCGGGCTGGAGAGGGCCACCAATCTGTTTGTCAGGGCCCCCAATCCCGGGGCCCTAGCCGAATTGCGCCAGAGCAAAGATCACTGGCAATAGGCCCTGCATGCCGGCCAGCCATCCAGCTTGCAACCCCATGGAGGCCAATGGCGTTTTCGAGTTGAGCGCGCTGTGCTTGGAATTGATCGTGGCCCTCCAGAGCCCAAGTGGAGCGAACCCAAATCGCTCATCGTTCTGAACAACCAGGTCGAAACCTGGGACGGCCAGATCACTACCGCTAGCGAAGAACCCGTCCGCCTAGCCAATCAAAACTATTATCAGAAATTTCAATTCTCAACAAAATTCTCTATGCCTGAGATTAACCTTAAACGTTTTCCGTTTGAATCGATGCAATTGCCCATCATTTTTGAAGTTAGTCCTGACAGCCTGGCAATCCAAAAAGGCAATGGGATTTTGGTACCTGAGTCAGGCAGAAATGCGCTTGTGGGCGCGTTTGCGCAAAGCAACGGCTCCAGGTTTACTTCCTCAGTTTTAAAGCCCACTGTTCAAGCATTTGGCACCAACCTGGGGCTGGACAAAGGAGACTTGTCCTACTCGGGGGTGGTCCTCCAGACGACCCTGAAGAGCATCCCCTTGCCCAGTAGTATCAAATACTTTTTACCCTGATCTTTCTGCGACAGGCCTACCAGGGAAAGCTTCCTGCCCTCGACTATTTAACCTTCCTTGACTGGATCTAGGCCTGCGGCTATGGGATTGCTATCGGAACGTTTTTACTGTTTGTCTGGGGCATTAACTTCTACCAGAGATCACCCAAAAAAGGAAGAGAACAAGCTCTCGGCACCATCAATCGGGCCGACACCATCTTCCAGGTTTCGGCCGTTGTTGGCACCGTGGTAGCCGCCCTCTTGGCCTGGATGGCTTAAATGACTCTTCCAGTGTTCCTTTCAGGTTCAGGCCTAGCACCATGAGCAGCAACCAAGCCGAAGCGGTGATCACTGCGTCAGCCCCGGCCCCCGTGGGCCCCTACAACCAAGCTGTAAGAGCCGGCACCCTGCTCTTCTGCTCTGGTCAGATTGCCCTGGATCCCCAAACGGGAGCGATGGTTGGCGGGGGCGATGTGGAAGCTGAAACCCGCCAGGTGCTCAGCAACCTCGCAGCTGTGTTGGCCGCCGGCGGTTCAAGCCCCCAGCAGGTGGTGCGCACCACAGTATTTCTGGCTGATTTGGCCGACTTTGCCAAGGTGAATGCCCTCTATGCCGAGCTGTTCAGCTCGGGTGTGGCCCCGGCCCGGGCCTGCGTGGAAGTGGCGGCCCTGCCCAAGGGTGCCCGGGTCGAAATTGATTGCATCGCCCTCGTGGGCTAGGCCCCGCGGTCGATCGGACAGACCATCAGGGTGGAGGCTTGCTCATCCACGGCGCCAAGCCGATGGAGGATGGATTGCAAATCAATCGCCGACAGCTCGCCGTCGGCGCCCCACTTCATGCAGGAGCTGCCGGGGCCTTGGGCGGGTTCGAAAGTGGAGCGGGTTTCAAACGACATCGCAGATCCCTCTCTGTGTTGGTTTCAAGACTAGCCGCCCCGTACCCCCATGTCGCCCAATGGGGGGCAAAGGGTTAAGTTGCCTAAAGCGGGGCGTGGCGCAGCTTGGTAGCGCGGGTGCTTTGGGAGCACTAGGTCGCAGGTTCGAATCCTGTCGCCCCGATTGACTTTTCACCGATAGGCCTTCTGCTTTGTGGGCAAGATGTGGGCAAATCCACCAGGCGCCGCCTTCTTCAAGATTCAAGTTCTGGCAGCGGGACACAGCAAAACCAGTAGGACTGGCGGCTTGATTCCCTACAAGCTCTTCTGGACACCTCTCAGGGCGTCATTGGCTGATCCCAGTCCATCCCAGCTGGCTTAGGCCTGGCCCACTCCAGCAAAAGGCCCTGATCCAGTAACGGACTGAACCAGGGCTTTCTTTGCCGTGCCTGAAAGGCTCAGTTTTTCTCGAGGAGATGGGGTGTGCGGGCCGTTGCTTCATTCATCGCTTCGTTACAGCGCTCTAGGTGATACAGAACTGGTGAATTGCTGCTTGGGAATTTGCGGCGCCAATGCACCCCAGCCCGGAACAAGCCGGCCTTGCGCCACCGCCCCAGGGTTTTCTCGCTCACACCGAGAAGCGGAGCCGTCGATCGGGCATCAGCCCATTCCTGGGTATGGGCTAGTTCGATTGGCTTGGCAGGGGGCTGCGGACGGCTGTGACGAACTTTTGGAGAGACCATTACCGGCCCCTCCCGCAACAGCGGGGATTCACATTCGACTTCTGGGCCACGAGGCCGCACTGCCCCTCGGGAGGTAGGCCGACCAGAGCAATGCTGTTTGACATCACCCTTCCCCCTGCAGCAACGCCACCACCGCTGGACCCCAGAGAATCTGCTGGCGGCGCTCTCCGCTGCTGCAGAGCGGTCGGGCGACGGCCCAGTCGCGACCCGCTTCTGTGAGCTGCCAGTCGTCGTTCTCGTTGCGCAGCTGAAAGCAGGCATCAGCGGCGACGAACCAGGCCTCACCGTGCCCATCGGTGCTCACCCGGAGGCGGTGCCCCTCAAACCAATAGGGCACCAGAGCGGTTGTGCTGCTCATCGCTGAGAACCCGAGAGGACAGTGGCAGCACTGGCGCCAGTGGCAGCATTGGCGCCAGTGGCGGCCAGGGGTGCTCCTGCCTGCGATCTCCGTGGAGCTGG
>CALSBG010000002.1:0-245703 GCA_943373125.1 Synechococcus sp. UW140 | reverse complement strand
GTGAGTTCACGCCTGCTGACGGCCTCATTTCCAAACGGCCAGAAGGAGTAGTTGCCAATTACAAAGCAGGCCCTGGCCCAGGGAATGCCGACGATCGTGATCGCCGCCACAAGACCGGCCAGCCACCAACCGAGGCCCATCACAACGCCCCCCAGCAAGAACCAGAGCACGTTGAGCACAAAGCGCATCATCGGATCTTCCGCAGTGCTCCCAGCCTGGCAACAGGAGATGCGAGCGCAGCCCGGACGGGGCGCCCGCAGCACCACAGCCGTGATGGGTGATGCCCTCCTCCTTCTTCTCTGACTTCAGCCGCACCAGCAGCGGCACCGCTCCAGCGCCTTTGGCCCCTACGGCTCCTTGGCAGAGCTACGGCCAGCAGCAGCAGCCCAACCAGGGGCCCGCTGGCTCTGCCCCACCTGCCACTGACCCTGACCTTCTCGACAGCGACGAGGACGAGGGCGGCAGCAGTGATCTGGGCGGCGCTGACGACGGCCTCGATTCCGCCATCCCCCAGGACTCCGGCGGCAGCGGCGACACCGACGACACGCCAGCAGCCAGCAGTGCTGAACCGCTGCGCGCTGAACGCCGCCGCAGCAACCAGCTGGAAAAAGAGCTGCGCAAGGCCCGCGCCCAGCTGTCACGTTTCTCGGAGATCAACCCCGATGAATACGCCCGCCTGCAGGACGCCGAACGCAAGCGCGAGGAGTTTGAACGCCAGGTGGGCGAGCGCGAACGCCAGCTCAATGAGGCCAACATCCGCCGGGTGCGCAGCGTTGAAAAAGAACGGGATGAGGCCCGCTCCCAGGTGCAGAACCTGCGCAAGGAGCGGCTGCTGGAGCGCCTGTTCTCAGAAGCCGAGGGCCGGGTCGGTGGCGACGAGCGGGGGACGTTTTTTGACACCTTCGTGACTCTGTGCGGTGGTCACTTCCAGCTGGCGGAGCTGGAGGGCCGCGAGCGGCTGCTGCCCGTCGATGGCAAGGGCCAACCGCTTACCGCCGATGGGGTCGCGCTGTGCGATGGCGATTACATGGAGGAGCTACGCCGCCACCCGGTATTCAGCTTCCTGTTCCAGCAGAGGAGCGGCCTGTACGCAGGCACGGTTGCTGAGGCGGGCCATGACCACAGCGCTGCCCCAAACCTGCAGTCCCTGAGCACCGCCGAGCTGTATCTAGAGGCCGTCAAAGCCACGACGCCCAGGGCGGCTGCACCACGGCGCTGATGAACACAGCGTTTACCCCCTGCGGCAAAAGTTGATGGCCTGGTATCTGGTGTTCTGGCGCAACCGCTCCCGTGCCCGCGCCAAACAAAAACCTAGTGCTCGCTCCAAGGCCAGGGCCCGGCGGCAGCGGAGCAGCTACAGGCATTGGTTGTGATCTGCTCCGTAAGGCAGATCGCCTTACAATTGACCCATGGCCACCGTGACGATCACGAGCAAAGGGCAGCTGACCATTCCGCGGCAGTTGCGGGACGCGCTCGGCCTGTCGCCAGGTGCCAGGTTGCAGGCCTCCATCGACCGGAATGGCCGTTTGGTGTTTGTGCCATCCAAGTACGAGCCTGAGGATCTATTCCGGGACCGCCCCAAGGTGAATCGGGTGATGACCACCGGCGACATGGACCGGGCCATTGCCCTAGTGGTTGGCGGTGAAGACGCTTGACACCAACGTGGTGGTGCGGCTGCTGATCGGTGACGATCCTCAGCAGACCCCAATCGCTGAGCAAGCCTTTCTTGATGCCATCGCCAGTGGTGGTCATGGCAACACCTCCAGCTGGAGGAGCTGGGCGGCCTGATTCAGACGACGGTCGTAGCAGGCGAAGAGAACGCTCTGTTCAGCGTTGACATGGAGTTCATGGGCCGCGGCGAGCTGCACGCTGTCGTATCCGCGTAGGGCAAAGACTTCGGCAAAGCGCCCAGCCGTTTCCACCAATGGCTGGCTGACTTCAACAATGGTGAAGGTCTTCCAGGATTGGATCAGGTGCTGCCGGGCCTGTTCGAGATCTTCGTTGCAAACCGGGTCTTCCCGCTGGAGGCGAGCAAGGGCAGCCATTGTTTCGGCCCAGCTGATCCGGCAGACCCCGATGGCATCAACAGTGGTGCTGACCTGCCGCATCTGATCTGATTGGGCTTCGTCAACCAGCAACTTCATCAGGGCGCTGGTGTCACAGAAAAGGATCACCAGCTCAACCCCGATCCTCAATCACGATGGCGCTGAGCAACTTCCCTTGCCCCCGCAACTTCACGGGAGGGGGCAAGTTGGGCTTCTGACCGTTCCAGCTGATCAGGCCCGCATCAATCGCTTTTTGCAGCGGGCTGGTTATCCCTGAGTCCGCTGGCTTCACAGCGGTGATGCGGGCGATGGGTTTGCGATGGGAGGTGACTTCCACCACCTCACCGGACTGGGCACGGGCCAGCCATTCGGAGAGGTGGGTCTTGAGATCCCGCACCGACACCTGACTTGCGACCACATCTGCCATGCCTGACTCCGCCGATGCGACCACACTAGGCCGGATTTTGCTCTTCACGCTTCTCCTCCCACCACGGTGCGGCGTTGGGCGATCACGCGGCCATCAGGGCTCAACAGCACCGCCACCACCGCTTTCCCTTCCAGTTCGTCATCTTCCACCAGCAGGCGGGCACCGCCATCGTCGATCGGTTTGGCCGTGGTGGCCACCGAAGAGCCTCCAGCTGCTTCGCGGCGCAGGTCGGCTGTCATGCCGGCCGTGCCGCCGCTTCTCCATTCCTTGATAGCCAGCATCGCCGTAGACCACTTCTTCCTCACCATGGAGTAGCTGGGCTGCTCGAGTGATGTCATGCACATTGGCCGAGGTGGTTTCCACCGATTGGATCAGGCCAGAATCTTTGTCCACCCCTATGTGGACCTTCATGCCGAAAGACCACTGGTTGCCCTCCTTGGTCTGGTGCATCTCTGGGTCCCGTTCACCGGTTTTAGTTTTGGTGGAACTGGGAGCAGAGATCAAGGAGGCATCAATGATCGTGCCTTGCTTCTCACAGCAGCTTCCATGGCTGGATCACTGAGGCTGTACCACTGCTGCATCAGGTGAATCCTCAGCATGGTGGCCAATGGATAAGGCGGACGTCCACCTTTGCTGCTGGTCTTTGGGTCGTGAGGCTCGATCAGATCGATCAGTGCTTGCCAAGGCACTACCTGATCCATCTCGGCCAGGAACTTCTCCTTCTTGGTGCTCTTTTTGGCGGTCGTCTGTTCGTCATCAGCAAACCCAAGCTGCTTACCGCCCATCACCAAAGTCCGTGGCCTTGGTTTATGCCCCTAGTCTCGCTCAGATGGCCTGGCTTTTCCAGAGTTTCCCTAAGTAATGAACGGGAAGCAATCCAAAAAACTGGTAATTCATGCCCGCTTGGTTGGTTTAGCTCCGGCAGTTATTGCTTAAAGAGCCGTTGATGCAGGTAACCGCTGGCAAATGGGCCCTTGAGGGCATTGGTTGCTCAATTGCTGGAACTAGCAGGCTCTGGGACCTGGAGCCGCTGCTGAGCTATCTGCTTAGGACTGGCTTGTAACGGAGGTTATTAACTCATGTGCGGTTCAGCTGACCATTACCTAAGACTCAAAAGATTCGATTTATTTCCGCCGCAACAGGGACGAGCGTCGCGAAGACCCGATTAGTGGATCGCTTAAGTAGTGAAAGAGAAAAAATGAATTGACCCTAAGGTAAGCATTTCAGTTTTTTTGTCGAATAAAGATTTACCAGACTCAATAAATACCAATTAGTCTTGCGAGTACTGCTAACCAAAATTGCGACCAGGTAGACGCTGGACCGCTGGAACCTGCTCTGGACCTGCCCCAACCTGCTGGTGACCGATGGGGCTAGCTCCGGTTGGCAGAGCTCCACGCTCACATCAATGGCGCTCATGTGGCGGGCCTGTTTGCGGGCGTCGGCAGGACGCTGACCTGGCGATAGATCTCTGACTCCTCATCGGCGGCCACGATCTGCAGCTGGGCCGGGCCGCTGGGGGCGAGGCCCAGACCCTGGAGCCGTTGCTGCAGCCAGGCCTGCAGGTCGCTGTCGTGTTCGCCGATGCCACCGGTGAGGGCGAGCACATCAAAACCGCCCAGCAGGGCGATGCCGGCACCGATCGCCTTGAGCAGTTGCTGCTGGAACACGGCGATCGCCAGTTGGGCGTCGCCATCGCCGGCGGTACTGGCCTGGCGCAGCACCCGCATGTCGCCGGAGCGATTGGAGAGTCCCAGTAGGCCACTGCGGTGGTGCAGCCCCTCATTCAATTCCGCCTGAGTTACCCCTTGGGACAGCAGTTCCAGCAACAGGCCCGGGTCGAGGCTGCCGCTGCGGCTGGCCATCACCAGACCATCCAGGGGCGTGTAACCCATGGTGGTGTCGATACAACGGCCCTTTTCGATCACCGCCAGGGAACAGCCACCCCCCAGGTGGGCACTGATCAGCCGCACCCCTGGGAAACGTTGGGCGATCGAACCATGGCTGAGCCCATGGAAGCCAAAGCGGTGCAAACCCCGGGCCCGCCATTCCGCCGGCAGCGCATAGGTGCTGGCCTCCGGCGGCAGGCTGCGGTGGAAGGCGGTGTCGAAGGCGGCCCCATGCCAGGCCCCAGGCAGGAGTTTGCGCAACACCGCCAGGCTGTCTAGGGCCGGGCCGTTATGGAGGGGGGCAAGCCGGCGTAACTCCTCCAATTCATGTTCCACTTGCGCATCAAGGACCACGGCTGAGCGGAAGTGGTCGCCGCCATGCACGACCCGGTGTCCCACGGCTTTGATCGCTGCGGCCCCCCCTGCGCTGGGGGGCAACTGCTCGAGCAGTTGCCCTAAGGCGGCAGCCAGGCTGGCCTGGTCCTGGGCGAGGGCCCCCCCCTGCTCACTCCAGTCGATCGCCCCCTGCCAGAGCCGCTTCCCTTCGGCGTCAAACAGCACCAGCTTGTGGCTGCTGCTGCCGGCATTAAGCACCAGGGTCGACATCATTCCTCAGTTCTTTTCGCAGGAGCCGTAGCCAAACGGCCAGTGCCAATCATTCACGGCGGGATCGTCCATGCCGTGTTTGTAGGCGTAGGCCCGTTGCTTGAGGATTTCGTCTTGCATTTGTTGCTTGAGGTGGGCGGCCCGGGAGCCCAGTTCGGGCACCCGATCGATCACATCAATCACCAGGTTGAAACGGTCGATCTGGTTGATGATCGCCAGCTCCAACGGTGTGTTGATGTTGCCGTTTTCCTTATAACCCCGCACGTGGATATTCACGTGGTTATGGCGTTTGTAGGTGAGGCGGTGAATCAGGAAGGGGTAGCCGTGGAAGTTGAAGATCACCGGACGATCGGTGGTGAAGAGATCGTCGAAGTCTCGGTCGGGGAGGCCGTGGGGATGTTCGGAGGGGAGGGTAAGGCTGAATAGCTTAACTACATTTATGTAGCGGATCTTCAGCGACGGCAGTTCCCGCCGCAGGATTTCGATCGCCGCCAGGGTTTCCTTGGTGGGCACATCACCGGCGGAAGCCATCACCACATCGGGGTAATCCATGCTGTCGGTGCAGCTGTCATTACAGGCCCAAGACCAGAGGCCGATGCCCCTGGCCACATGGCGGCGGGCGGCATCCAGATTCAGATATTGCAGGTGTTTCTGCTTGTCTGAAACGATGATGTTTGCCACATTCGTTTCCCGTAAGGCCTCCTCGGCCACCGCCAGCAGGCAGTTGGCATCGGCCGGGAGATATACCCGGGTAACACTGCCTTTTTTATTGCCGGCCAGGTCGATGAAGCCGGGGTCCTGGTGGGTGAAACCATTGTGATCCTGACG
This sequence comes from Synechococcus sp. UW140, assembly GCA_943373125.1. Lineage (GTDB taxonomy): Bacteria > Cyanobacteriota > Cyanobacteriia > PCC-6307 > Cyanobiaceae > Cyanobium_A. The sequence goes on along the minus strand of CALSBG010000002.1, from coordinate 239,911 downwards.
CCAGACGGTGGAGGAGATCAGGCAGTTCCAGGAACCGATTGCCGCCCGCCAGGGCACGTCTTCGCACACATCCAGCCATTTGCAGTGCTGGTTAAACATCGAAGAGATCACATGGGCAAAGGCTTCGTAGGTGTGGAAGAAGCCATAGCGACCGGTGAGCAAATAGCCCTCCATCATCCCCACGAGGGTGTGCTCTGAGAGCATCTCCACCACGTGGCCATCCATGCTCAGTTCACCGCCATCGGCATCCTCTGGCAGATATTCCGCCATCCATACTTTCTTGGTGGTTTCATACACCGCCTGCAGACGGTTTGAATGGGTTTCATCGGGGCCAAACAAGCGATAGCGGCCGCGGTTGATTTCGATTAACTCCTTGATTAATTTTCCCAGGGGGTAGGTGTTCTCCGCTTCGCTTTGGCCGGGGGTTTCCACCGGCACAGCCAAAGCATCAACGTCGGGCCAGCGCAGCCTCTGGCGCAGGCGACCGCCGTTGGCATGGGGGTTGGAGCCCATGCGCTGGTGGCCCGTAGGGGAGAGCTGGCGCAGCTCAGCCCGCAGGCGACCGCCCTCATCAAACAATTCCTCTGGCTTGTAGCTGTGCAGCCACTCTTCAAGGGCGGCCAGTTGTTCTGGCTTGTGTTTGGGGTCGGTGAGGGGCACCTGGTGGGAGCGCCAGAAACCTTCGAGCTTGTGGCCATTCAACTCGCTTGGCCCTGTCCAACCCTTAGGGGAGCGCAGCACCAACATCGGCCATAGGGGCCGGTAGGCCTTGCCGCTGCTGCGGGTTTCTTGCTGGATGGCGCGGATTTCCTCCACTGCCCCATCCATGGCGGCGGCCATCGCCTGGTGCATGGCGTGTGGTTCACTGCCTTCCACAAAGATCGGCCGCCAGCCGTAGCCGCGCATCAGGCTTTCCAGTTCCCCGTGGGGAATGCGGGAGAGGATCGAGGGATTGGCGATCTTGTAACCGTTGAGGTGCAGCACCGGCAGCACCGCCCCGTCGCGGATCGGGTTGATGAACTTATTGATGTGCCAGGCCGTGGCCAGGGGGCCGGTTTCCGCTTCGCCATCCCCCACGCAGGCCAGGGCGATCAAATTGGGGTTGTCAAAGATGGCGCCGCAGGCGTGGGAAAGCACATAGCCCAGCTCGCCCCCCTCATGGATTGAACCGGGGGTTTCCGGGGTGCAGTGGCTGCCGATGTGGCCGGGGAAGGAGAACTGCTTGAAAAAGCGCTTCAGGCCGATGACGTCCTGCGATTTGTCGGGATATACCTCGCTGTAGCTGCCGTCGAGATAAACCGGTCCGAGCATGCCGGGGGCGCCATGGCCTGGACCCGACAGATAAATCATGTCAAGTTGGTGGCGGCGGATCAGCCGGTTGGCATGGGCCCAGATGAAGCTTTGGCCGGGGCTGGAGCCCCAGTGGCCCAGCAGGCGGTTTTTAATGTGTTCCGGCCGCAGGGGTTCCCGCAACAGCGGGTTGTCCTGCAGATAGATCAACCCCACCGCCAGATAGTTGGCAGCCCGCCACCAGGCATGGAGCTGTTGCAGCTCCTGCTCGCCCAAGGGTTGGCCAGTTTTTTGGCTGGGGTTTAGCCCCAAATCTGTGGTGCTCATTTCAGTTAGGGCGGTACTTGTAAATGTGGTCTAGGTGGCTATGGCAAAGGGGGTATTAGGAAACTATTTTGTTTTTAATCTCCCCTTCCTGCCCCCTGGCCGTTGAAATTCAAATCACCCGGGATCCGGAGGCTTTTTCTTGGATGTCAGGATCAAACACTGCGGCAATCACCCGAATTAACCAGCGACCCCGTTCAGTAACTGTGATGCTGTTGCAGTGGAGATTGAGTAAGCCCTCCGCCTCCAGATCCCCACAAATGGCCCACTCCTTGGGGAAAATGCTTGCCCCATCAACGGACATGGTTATGAAATCCACGGCGAAATGACACATCAATTCCTGGATGATGTGGCGCCGCAAGATCACCATGGGATCCTTCACCTCTACCCCCCGGTCCACCGCCAGTTGGCCTTGTTTTGTGGCCTCCTGGTAGGCCTTGAGCGAGCGGCTGTTTTGGGTGTAGAGCTCGGGGAAGAGACTGATCGCCGATAGGCCCACCCCCAGCAAATCGAGGTTGGCGCGGGTGGTGTAGCCCTGGAAATTGCGGTGCAGGGTGACCTGCTGGGCCGCTATGGCTAGGGGATCGTCGGCGAGGGCGAAGTGATCCATGCCGATGGCCACATAGCCCTGGTCCAGCAGATGGCCATGGGCGTTTTTCAGCATTTGCAGCCGCTGTTCCCGCGAGGGCAGTTCCTCCGCTTTGATCCGCCGTTGCAACGGCAGCTGCTCGGGCAGGTAGGCAAAGCTGAACAGGGAAACCCGATCGGGGCGCAGGTTGCTCACTGCCCGCATCGTGGCGGCGAAGCGTTCCGATGTTTGCAGCGGTAGGCCACAGATCACGTCGAGGTTGACGCTTTCAAAGGCCGCCTCCCGCATCCAGCCCATGGCGGCCCGCAGTTGTTCCACCGGCACGGGACGATTCACCGCCGCCTGCACGTCCGGGTCCACGTCTTGCAGCCCAAAGCTGATCCGGTTGAAACCCAGCTGGCGCATCTGTTGCACTTCACTGCGGTCGAGCCGTTCGGGGTTCACCTCGATGCCGGCCTCCAGGTCGGCCTCCAGGGGGAAGCGTTGGGCAACCGCCTGCCACACCCGTTGGCGTTCCTCGGCATTTAGGTAGTTGGGGGTGCCACCGCCCCAGTGCAGCTGGGCGAGCGGTCGGGGGCTGGGCATGGCCGCCACCAGCAGATCCAGTTCCCGTTCGAGGGCATCGAGGTAGGGCAGCACCGCCTTGGAACCGGCGGAGGTGGTGATCCGGTTGCAACCGCAGAACCAGCAGGCTTCCCGGCAGAAGGGCAGGTGCACATACAGCGACAGGGGCGCTGGGTTGGGTTTGGCCAGTTCCGCCAGCAGGTGGCTGCCCTGTACCCCCGGGTGGAAGGCCTGGGCGGTGGGGTAACTGGTGTAGCGGGGCACGGGACGGTCGTGCCGCATTAGTTGGTCGAGCGGCAGGGTGGCAGTGGCCATAGGGATTGAGGGGGAGGCTAGGTAGGGATTTGGCCGGTAGTGATGCAGGGGATCGCAAACGGCAAATCAGGGACGATCGCCTAATTCGGCAAAGAGGCGCTGGGTGGCATGGAAAGCCAATACGGCCTCCTCCAGCAGTTCTTCGTCTTCCCCTTCGGAGAGATCCAGTTGCTCGAAGGCCCCATGGAGGGCACGCTTCAGCTCGACGGTGGGGCGATCAAAGGCCCAGAAGCTCAAACCCGGAAGCCCATGGCGCTGCAGGATTGCGTCGGCTTGGCTACCCAACTGCTGACCACCGGAGAGATCGCCGCCGTAGCGCACGTAGACATGGGCTAAGAAACGATGCGGTGCGTACTGAGCCAGAGCCTTCAATTGCTCAATCCACACCGCTGCTGCAGCCGATGGCGGCCTCGAAGGCAGGTTTGCGACCAAGGCGAGGTCGTGGCGCAGGGCAGTTGAGCGCTCCAAGGACTTCCATGGAAGAGCGCTTGCGCCTAGGGCTGCGGCCAGTTCCGGTCCCCATTGCTCCAGCACGGCATAGCCAGGTGCCAGCGCACGCAGCAACGCCGCCAATTGCTCTGGCTCCACCTCCCCTGCCAAGAGCGCGCGGGAAAACACCATTCCCTCCGCCTGGTGGTGGGCCGCGCCAATGCGGGCATGCAAACGCCTTACCCGAGGGCCGAACCCCTGGCGCCATTGGACATCGCCGTCACCAGTGTGAACGGAAATCGGTTCGCGATCGACATGGGGAGCATGGCGGGGAGCGGATGGGTGGTCGGGGGCAGCAGTCATCACAAAACCTGCAAACGAGCTCACGATATAACGTTATCATTGTAGCAAGTTGACTCGGTCGAGGTCCCCGTTTCAATTCGTAGCTCGCCGTGCTGATCCCTGCCCCATCTGTTGCCTCCTATCCCATGACCACAGTTCAATCACCCATGACGTTTGCGGCCTTGTCGGGCCACAGTGCCCTAGCGGTTCAAGACCTCATCCAGTCGGAAGTTTTTTATCGGCAGTTGGGCTTTGAATTGCTCTGGCACGATTCCGACTGGGCCTTCTTGCTCAGTCCGCAAGGTTGGGGATTAGCCCTGCTGGCGCCCAGTTACCGGGGTGCAGGCCCACACTTGGGCTTTCATGTGGAAAGTCGGGCCGATCTTGAACGCATGCGGTTGGACTGTTGCGCAGCAGGCGCTCGCAGTGTGGGCATGATCCATGCCCACCGCGATGGCAGTTCCTCCTTTTATGCCTGCGACCCCGACGGCAATGTTCTCGAGTGGGTTCAGGAACCAGACGGGGGCTTGTTGCCGGTCTTGAAAGCGATGAGGCCTTCTTAACTGCCTCCACGTCATCCTCTGCTTCAGCAGTGTTTGTTATGCAGCCATCGCTCGCAGCGTGAGCCGTGTGGCGTCATGGCGCGTAAAGCCAATGGCCTCAAGTGACTGCTCAAAAATCTCGGTGAATTCCACCATCAGCTCCAATGGGTCCATCCCAATGGTTTGCAGGTCGGGCACCAGTGCTCGCAGGATTGGCAGGGTCGCTGGCAAGGCCTGGCTGCAGACTGCTGTAATCGCCTCTTTGGCCGCTGAAAAGCGCTGCTTCAGCCAGACTTCGCCGTAATTCAGGTGCTCCACTTCATCTTGGAGTACGGACGCTGTGATTGGACGGGCATAGGTATCGGCTACGGGCAGATAGACCCGGTAGGCCGCCACTGCAAAACACTCCACAATTAAGCACTGAATCACCAGGCAGCCAGGAAGGTCCCCGCGGCGATCACAGTCACGAAACAGCGCGTGAAGGGGAGCAAACAGCTCCTTGGCGAACCGTGCGTCGGGTTCGGTACCTAGATTTTTCGCGCATCCCACAAAGTCGCGGGCATGGCGCCCCTCCATGGCACCAAGGCGCTTCAGCTCGCCGGCATCTTCTGGGATTGCTCGGGCTAGGAGCCTGAAATGTTGCTCAGCAAGGGCCTCACCCACGACCACCACACCGTTGATGCGGCCGTAGGACTGACGGTAGATCTCCGTTGTGAATGGGATCGAGCTTGATGGCATGGTGCGTGTGGTCGTGGAGTCCATGGGCGGTGCAGATGGGAGGACGGGGGAAGTTGGCAGATTTGTGATTAGCGCGAAGCATCTAAGACCGGCTTGGCTAGTCGGATGCGACGGGCCAGGCCAAGGTGTTTCAGCAGCCGGATGTGTTGCCAGGTGAGGTCTATTTCCCACCACCGAAAGCCCATTCGAGCGCTGCTGGGGTAGGCATGGTGGTTGTTATGCCAACCCTCTCCGAATGTGAGGAGGGCTACCCACCAGTTGTTGCGGGAGTTGTCGTGACTGGGATGGCTCACATAGCCCCAGCGGTGGGTGGCTGAATTCACGAGCCAGGTGAAGTGGTAGACCAGCACCAGGCGCAATGGAATGCCCCACAGCACAAGGGCCCAGCCTCCCGCTCCCGTGGCTTGACCCAAGCCATACAAGACGACCGCCAAGGGCAGCTGGAGGAGCAGAAAATTGCGGTTTAACCAGCGCAGGTAGGCCTTGCCCTGCAGGTCGGGTGTCAGCTCTACGACGTACGCCATGGCGGGCACATCCCGCAGCATCCAACCGAAATGACTCCACCAAAACCCGAGCTTGCTGTTGTGGTGATCCGCCGGATCGTCGGAATGGAGGTGGTGATGGCGGTGCAACCCGGCCCAATCGATCGGCCCATGTTGGCAACTCAAGGTGCCGCAGGTGGCAATCACGAGCTCCAACCAGCGGGGTACCTCAAAGGCTCGGTGGGCCAAGAGCCGGTGGTAACCCAGGGTGACGCCAATGCAGGCGGTGATCCAATACAGCGCCAACAACACAGCCACTGCGGTAGGGCTCCAAAAGCGCGGCAGCAAGGCCACCAGGGCCAAGGCATGCAATACCACCATGAACAGCACGGTTCCCCAGCGATGGGCCTGGTGTCGAGGATCGACCCGGATGCCTTGCTTCAGTGAAGGCAGGGCGCGTTGGCGGGGCAAGGTCATGCTCATGGGATCACCTGCCCTGAGGACTCCATGGGCTGGAGGAACTGGCGCACCGACAGCCCGACAAAGCGGCCCTGCAGGCCCAATCGCTTCAGCACCTGATTCAGACTGAGGGGATGATCGGTCGTTGCTTTGATTGCCCGATAGGTCTCCACCAACTGATCCCGCAACTGGACATAGGCGGTGCCATCCAATTTGAAAACCACCGGGAACGCGCGACGGGCGGTGTGATTGGTTTGCCGCATCACGTCCTCATCAAAGCGACTGGGTTCCATGCCTAAGAGGGTGTAAAAGCTGCCGCGCTCACAGACCGTCAGGCTGTGGGTGAGGAACACCGACCAGAGGAAAAAACGGCTCAACAGTTGACCGCGCCAACCCTGCCGGAGGCCAGGCCAGCAACGAATCAGCATGTTGAAAATGTCACCATGGCGATTTTCGTCCTGGCACCAAGGCTCAAAGAAATCAAACAGAGGTGCAAAGCTGTTGTTGGGATTGGCCTTGAGATGGCGGTCGATCAGGATGTAACGCCAATAGCCAATTTTTTCGGAGAGATACACCGAATAGAGCACCCAGCTCAGCGGAAACCAGGTGATCGGCCGCTTGCCACTGAGGGAGGGTAGGTCAATCTCGATGCCTTCAGCCACCAGGGCCCGGTTCAAAAAGCCGGCGTGGCGGGCCTCATCGCGGGCCATCAGTTGGAACAATCGGCCTAGGTCCGTGCGACCCGCCTGAAGCAACCGCCGCGACAGCTCCTTGAAGAGCAGAAAACCGGAAAACTCTGAAACGCAGGAGCGCACCAAGTAGCTCTCATACGCCTCTTTCTCAATGGCATTGAGGACCCGCAGGCGGTCAAGGGGGGTCTTTCGATCGAAGTGTTCGCGGTTGTAATCGGTCTCCATTTCCTGGAGCATGGCCTCGAACTCGACCTGTTGCAGCGCCAGGTCTGTCTTGGCCGCCTTGTCGATTTCGGTGGTGTAAAAACGCGGCGTGAGTAAATCTTCCCGCAGGTGCGGGGCCGGCAGAGTGCTGGTCATGGTTGGACTAAAGAACGGGCTTGGGCGTAGGCGCGGGCATCAATCCCCTTGCGGTGGTCGTCAAACCAGATCTGGAGTTCCCGCAACCACGTCAATCGGGTCGTGCTTTCGATGCGAGCGTGTTGGTATCCCTCCAATGCATCGGAGGCCGCCTGTCGATGGGCTGCCCGATGGCCAGGACAAAGGCAATGACTCTGGGCTAACCAGCGCTCTTCCAACCGAAGGTGCAACCGGAGTTGCCAAAGCAAACGCGAGCAGCCGAGATCCCCTGCAATCGAGAGAGCCTGGCCATTGATCGTGGACGTTGGGCCGGGGCTGATTGCCTTGGATGTCTGGGAAAGCTCGTGGTGCTCAATCAGGGCAACCAATAAGGCTGCCAATCGATCGTGCTGAGCTTCAAGCAGGTCCTCCCGTTCAGTCCAATGGCGAGGCCAACGGGCTGGGGGGACGGGATCTAGAGCTGGCTGTCTCAGCAACTGGGCTGTTGGCCCCAGCAAAGCGGGCTGCGCCATGAGTCAGACCGTCCATATGACATAACGACATCGTGATACTACATCCAAGCGTCAGCTTGATGGGGCGAGGACGCGTTAGTGTGGTGAAGTCTGGTTGTTCGCAGGTGCGGTCGATGGATCCCCAGGTTGAGTACGTCCCCCTGGCCGAATACTTCAAGGTGTTTTCTGAGCCAAACCGCCTCGCGGTTCTCGAAGCCCTCCATGACGGCCCCTTGAACGTGACAGCGGTTGTCGACAAAACAGGACTCAGCCAAGCCCTGGTGTCGAAGCACCTCAAGTTGCTCACCATTGCGGGAGTCATCGAGCGCCGGCCAGAGGGTGCTCTGGTGTTTTACGAGGTTCTCGACCAAGGGGTTTTTCAGCTGGTGGCTCAGGCGGAACAATTGCTGCTTGCCAGTCGCAGGCAGCAATTGGCTTCCCTTGCAGCGCTCTTCTAGATCTCCCCTTTCGAAGCTTTGCCTTCATGGAGGATTCCCTTGTCCATCCATTACCCCGCCCCTCCGGGGGGTTCGATGCCCAGCTCCGTGGCAGCCCTGCGCGAAGCCTTGACGTCGGGTCTTCGCCACTTTCCCGGCCTCAGCCTCGATGACATCGATGGGGTCGATATCGATCTCTCAGGCTGCAACCTGGAAGGGGGCCACTTTCAGCAGGCCCGCTTTGGGAAAGCGCGCTTTGGTCAGGCCACCCTTAGCCATTGCCGCTTCCAGCAAGCCCTGATCTGGGGCGCCGATCTGTCCAACGTCGACGCAACCGGTTCATGGTGGCAAGAGGCCGATCTATCCGGTTCCCGGCTGCAGGGGGCCAATTTCAGCGAAGCCATGATGCACCGCTGCTGTGTTCGGGGAGTGGTGGCCGCCGACAGCTGTTGGAAGGGAGCCCGGCTTGTGGAGGTTGACTTTCGCAGTGGCCAAGATCAACTCACAGACCTAGGTGGTGCGGATTTTCAAGCTGCAGACCTCAGCTTTGCCCAGTTCCAGGGGGCCTTGCTGCAAGGGGCCAACCTGGCAGGGTGTTGCCTTTACGGGGCCGATTTCAGTGGCGCCAACCTTGCAGCAGCCAACTTGGGTGCCTGCGATCTGCGTGACAGCAATCTCACCGGGGCCAATCTCAAGGGCGCCAATCTGAGTGAAGCCCTGCTCTCGATTTGACAACGCAGTTAATACGGCCCCGCCATGACCTCTCCAACCCAGGAGCTTGATGCCACAGCCCTGCGCCGCCTGGCTCCCTATCTGGTGGGTTCCACCCGGCGTGGGGTTGTAGGGGGGAGTCGCTACGCCGTCAAACTCCGGGCTGCCTTGGCCAAAGCTGCTCAGGACCCTTTGCGGCGGCCTGTGCTGATCAGTGGCGAGCCTGGGCTGGAGAAGGACAACCTTGCTGCGCTCGTCCACTTCGGCTCGGGCGACCGGCGCCATGTCTTGATTCGCATTGACACCAGCCTGCTGCGCGCCGATGGCGGTGATTTGTTTCACGGTTCCCCAAGCCAAGGGCCGCCGTTGCTGGAGTGCCTCGGTCAGGGATGTGTGCTGCTGGATCGTTTTGATGCCGCTGCCCCCGAGCTACGGGCCCTATTGATTGAGCTGGCACGAACGGGCCAATGGCCCGGCTGCAGCGAACCATTTCAAGGCCGGTTGCTGTTCACCGCAGAAGCCAGTGTGCCTGAACTGGAAGGTCTTTGCGACCAAATTCGGGTGCCACCGCTAAGGGTGCGGCGCCAAGACCTGGGGGCTTGGATCGGTTACTCCCTGCGGCGCCGCGCCCGCCAATTGGGCTGGCCCAATCCACCCCAGGTGCCCGCCAACGTGGTGAAGCGTCTCCAAAGCCACGACTTCCCCAACAACCTGCGGGAACTGGATGTGGTGATCAACCGGGCATTGCTTCAGGCCAAGGCCTCCGCCGTTCATGGTGAGCTGCCCGATCTCCTGCCAGAAGATGTCTTTTGGCTCCTAAGCCGCCCAAGCAATCTGCGTTTCGATATCTGGCGCTGGAAGCCTCGGCTGAGGGAGTTGATGCGCTCCCCTTGGCTCTGGAATGGCCTGTTGTTTGGCTTGGTGAGTTGGGTGTTTGTGCTGGTGAATGGGTTCCTGTGGCTGGGCCCCCAGGATCGGGCCCATAACGGAGCCCTGAATCTGTTTTGGGTCTGGTGGTGGCCTGTGATTCTGCTCACCTTCCCACTGGTGGGGCGGCTGTGGTGTTCCTTTTGTCCCTTCATGGTGTGGGGCGAAATCACCCAGAAGCTGGCCCGGGCCCTGGGCTGGCAGCCACGCCGCTGGCCCCGGGGCGACACCGACCGCTGGGCCGCACCGGTATTGGCCGCTGGCTTTGGTGCCATTTTGCTGTGGGAGGAGTTGGGCAATCTGGAAGACACCGCCTGGTTGAGTAGTTGTCTGCTGCTCGTGATCACGGGTGGGGCGGTGGTGTGTTCGCTGTTGTTTGAAAAGCGCTTCTGGTGCCGCTATCTGTGCCCAGTGGGGGGCATGAATGGCCTGATGGCGAAGTTATCGGTGCTTGAGCTGCGGGCCGAGGCGGGCACCTGCAGCGGCAGTTGCAGTAGTTATGCCTGCTTCAAAGGCGGGCCGGCGGAAGGAGAAGGCTTGGCCACAGGAGGCTGTCCCCTAGGCACCCATCCGGCCCACCTGGAAGACAATCGCAATTGCGTGCTCTGCCTCACCTGCGTTCAGGCCTGCCCGCACCGTTCGGTGAAATTGCGCCTGCGACCGCCGGCGGCCGACCTGCAAAAGGGCATGGCTGTGCCCTTTGGCGAACGGCTCTTGCTCTTGGTGCTGCTGGGCGGAGTGACGTTGCATCACTGGCAGAGCTGGCTGGCTTGGATGCCATGGGCCCCTGAATCCCTGCAAGTAGGTCCCCTGCTGCCCAGGATTGGGGTGGGTTTGATTGCGCTGCTGATGCCTGTTTTGGTGGCCGGCTGGTGGCCAAAACCCTTGCTTTATGGGCTGTTGCCGCTGGTGTGGGCCCTGTTGTTGTCTCGCTATTTGCCCCTGGGGATGGGCGAGGCCGGCGAGCTCCTGCGAGTGAGCGCCTTCCCCTGGCAAGGTGCCGAGGCTGCCCTTTGGCCAGGCTGGAGCGCCGATTCCCATGTAATCGCCTTCTGCCAAAGCGCAGTGATTGCGGTGGGACTGCTTTGGAGCGTGGTGATCCTGCGCCGTCTGCTGCTCACGAGTCCCCGCTTGCTCGGGTTGGGAACAACCCTTGCGTTCGCCCTAGCCCTGGGGGGGCGTTGGCTCACGGGAGTGGCCTAGAGGCCGGAGTCGAGAACCGGCTGCTAAAAATTTCAGTTTTGTCTAGGGGTAATGAAGTGGCCGATTCAGCCGTTTCCGGTTTGGCGGGACCGGCTTTTTAATGGCTTCTACCTAGCTGATCACATCTGCTTGATCGCTTACGGATGGGGACTGCCTACTGCTCTAGACAGTGGTTTCATTGATTTGAGTCTCACAAAAAGATTTTGATATCTGAATACCTCACACCACATCCAGCGCCCAGCCCTGCTGATGGGTCATGTCGTCGGTCCAACCCTGGCAGCGGCAGGTGAGCACCGGGATGCAGTTCACCCCGGCGTGATGCCTAAACCAATGGCAGGTCATGCAAACCTTGCGGCTGCGGGTCTTGAGCAGCACCGCCTCATCGAGGTAGGGCCACTCCTCGATCGGGAGATCGAGCCGGGCATTCAGCGCTGCGGGTCGGGGGAGAGGGATGCCCACAAACAACTGTATGCGTACGCCTGTACTAGCACAGTTGGCGGGGTGTGGCCCCCTCCCCTGGCGCTGGCCATGCGTCGCTCAGGGGACGCTTAGTTCCTGGTACTCGCCCTCTCTAATGACGGCAACAGCGCATTGGATCTCGCTAGTGAACTGGCGAATCCGGGGCCAGCTGGTTGTCGTCAGCACAAGAATTGCGATCCTGCGCCCGGTCAGATTTTGCTGATAGCAGAGGTTGGTGTCGGTAGTGATCAGCAGCTCATAGCCCTCCTGCTCCGCGAGACGGATCAGCTCCCCGTTTGTGACGGTGGACCAGCCCAGCTCGTAGGCCGTAGCCACGAGGTGGTCATTAAGTGAACGCCGTAGGGGAACCGGTGTTCCCTGGTCAAACAGGATCCGCACTCAGGCCACGGCCGCAGCCGTGCTCCGGGCGGCATGCTCGAGCACTAAGCGGGCTTGCTCCTGCGTCACCCCTGGAAAGAGCTCAACAAAGTCCGTCACTGAGATCCCGTCTTCCAGGTTTTCGAACAAAGCCGCTACCGGGACCCTGGTGCCGAGGAAAACCCAGGCACCGCTGACGCGCCGGGGATCTTGCTCCACCGCGGTGCAGCCAGCCCAGCCGAGTGCGCTTTGATCGCTCATGCCCCCATCCTGGCCGACTTTTGAACGGTAGATACCCCACGGCATGGCGTTGGCTGCAAAGCAGCTCTTAGGCCATCTCCTGCTGGTGCTGATTTGCTGGGCGCACCTCCCGGTGCTGATTTGCTGAGCGCACCTCCCGGTGCGACACCAGAAACGTCTGGATCCAGTCATGATGCCGCCGCTGGCAGATCCGATCGGCGATAGAAGCAGCCTCCTCCGGCACCTGGAACCGCTTGCGGAAGCCTTTGGTGAACCCCTCCAAAGCAGGGCGGGGCAAGCCCCGAACGGTGGTGAGGATCTGCTGGATGGTGCTTGGATCGAGCGGGTCAAGGCTTGGATCTTTTTCTTGCTGCGCAGGTGATTGGGGCTGCTGCCGGGGAGCCACTTCTGGCGGCCTGCTTCTGGTGTTGGTGTGGGGGGCCGCAGTGGCTGAACTGGTGACCTGCCGCTGCGCCTTGTCGTACAAGGCGAGGCCAAACGGATTGCCAAAGGTCATCAGCGCCCTTTTCATCGCATCGGTCTCGGCCTCCTTGATGGCCGATTCATGGGCCTGGCCCAGGTCGGCGTCGATGCCGTGGCCGGCGCCTGTGCCCTCGCGGATCAGGGGCGGCCGGACTCCGGCTTGAACTGTGATCCGTACCCGGGCGGTGTAAGTGACGCCCCAGCCGGGCTTCTGCTCCCGGCTCGTGCCTCTGGCACCGATGGTTCGTTCTGCCTGGGCAACGCAGCGGACGGCGATGGTTTGGCGCTGCCAGCCGTCAAAACCAAAGATGCGGTTGGCTTCTGCGATTACCTGCCAACCCTCCAGGTAGCTCACGCGGCTGCGGCCCTGCTCCCGCTGGCGGACGTTGGCGCGATCGAGTGGGGCGGAGAGCGCCGCGAGCTGCTCGGGGGAGAAGCCGGAAGGCGGAGCCTGGGGGGCTTCCGGTGCCGAAGTTGGTGCTGGAGCCTCAACGGCCCGGTCAGCGGAGCGGATCACCTCCAGAGCGGAGGGCGGCGGCGGCTGGCCTGAGCCCTGCGGTGCGCCAGGCCCAGTGTTTCGGGCTTGGTCCGGTCACCTGAAGGACTGACGGTTTTGGCCTCGACAGCCGCAGCGCTTGGGCTACCTGCGACGCCATGCTGAGCCCATTGGTTCCGTCTGCCCATGCCATCCGCAGGCTCTGCTTTCTCCCAGCTTCACCAGCACCTGCATCAGACACGCCTGCTGGGTTCAATCAGCAGCGCCCTCTACTACGACCAGAACACTGTGATGCCGGCTGCTGGTGCGGCCTGGCGCGGCGAGCAGCTGGCGCTTCTGGCCGGCCAGCTCCACGAACGGCAGAGCAGTGCGGAATACGCCGAGCTGGTGGCGGCAGCGGAGAGCGAGCTCGATAGAGAGGTTTCACCCGAACGCCGCCGCAACCTGCAACTGCTGCGCCTGGAGCTTGAACGTCAGCGCTGCCTGGATCCGGCCCTTGTTCGTGCGCTGGCCAAGGCCCAGTCGCGCGGCAACGCGGTGTGGCAGGACGCCCGCAAGCGGAACGATTTTTCGACCTTTGCCCCGGCCCTCCAGGAGCTGATCGCCCTGCGTCGCCAGCAGGCCACCCAGCTGGCCGCTGCCGAACCGGTGCCGCGCAGTCCCTGGGAAATCCTGGCCCAACCCTTTGAACCCGACATCAGCAAAACAAGGTTGGCCGAGCTGTTTGCGCCTCTGAAGGATGAGCTGCCGGCGATGCTGGACCAGGTGAGGTCCATCGGCAGTACCCAGCCCCTAGCCATCGAGCTGCCTGAGGCCTTGCAGGAGCAGCTCTGCGGCGAGCTGCTCGACAGCTGGGGCTATGACCCCGCGCGATGCCAACGCTCCCGCTCAGCGCACCCCTTTTCCTGCACTGTTGGTCCCCAGGACTTCCGCATCACCACTCGGGTGGTGCCGGGCCAGCCTCTCTCGGCGTTTTTGGCCACGGCCCATGAATGGGGCCACTCGCTCTACGAGCAGGGACTGCCCCGCAGCGACGACCACTACTTTCCCTGGCCCCTCGGAGAAGCCACGTCCATGGGGGTCCACGAAAGCCAGAGTCTGTTCTGGGAGTGCCGCGTGGCCCGTAGCCGCGCCTTCGCTGAGCGCTGGCATTCGCGCTTCTGCGCCGGACTCGGCAGCGATCCATGGAATGGCGCCTTCGGCTTTTGGCGCGCCCTCAACCCTCTCAAGCCCGGCCTGATCCGCGTTGAGGCCGATGAACTCAGCTACTGCCTGCACATCGTGCTGCGCTACGAGCTGGAGCTGGCCCTGCTCGAACAGGAGATGCCGGTGGACGCGTTACCGCAGCAGTGGAATCAACGGATGCAGGACCTGCTGGGAATCCAGCCCCAGACTGACTCCGAGGGGTGCCTTCAAGATATCCATTGGGCAGAAGGACTCATGGGTTATTTCCCCTCTTATGCCCTTGGACACCTGATTAGCGCCCAGATTTCGGAGACTTTTGAGAAGGAAAATGGTTCGATCCAGGCCCTGCTCGCCTGCGGAGATGAGAACCGGCTCCAAGCCTGGCTCGGCGAGACCGTCTGGCCGCTCGGTCGGTCGGTCAACGCCGAAGAATTGGTCGAGAAAGTCTCGGGCCACCCCCTCAGCGCCCAGCCCTTTTTGACTTACCTCAGGGCGAAGGTGGCCGAGCTCCAGTAGGAGCTGAACCAAGGCTGCCCATCCGGTCCTGTCTTCGCCGTCTCAGACCTCAGAACCCGGACGGGGCAACAGGTCAGGCCACCTGTAGGTCTGCTGGAACTAACTTGAGGGCCTGTTTGGCTATTTCCCCTCCTACCCCTTGGGCCGCCAGGTCAATGGCGAAGAGCTGGTCAAGCAGGTGAGTGGCCAGGATCTCAGCCCCGACCCCTTCCTGGCCTATCTCAGGGCCAAATTGGAGCGATTGGTGGCTCTTTAGGATGCCTCGGCGCAAAAGCTTCTTTTTTTATGGCGACTATCGACCACGCCCCCAGCCGCACGATGCTCAACCTGCTGCACGTGCTGCCGGCCTTCGCCGATGAATCGGAACTGCGGCTCAACACAATCGTTGAGCTCAACTCCATGACGATCAACAAGTACGAGCTGATCACGGAAACCGGCCACCTCAAGCTGGATCGGGTGGGGTATTCCTCCCTGTCCTATCCCTTTGCCTACGGATGCATTCCCCGCACCTGGGACGAGGACGGGGACCCATTGGATATTGAAATCGTTGGTGTCACCGAACCCTTGGTGCCTGGATCGATTGTGGAGGCCAGGATTATCGGCATCATGAAATTCGACGACGGCGGCGAGGTGGATGACAAGGTCATCGCCGTGCTGGCTGATGACAAGCGGATGGACCACATCACCAGCTACACCCAGCTTGGTGACCATTGGCTCAAGGAAACCCAGTACTACTGGGAGCACTACAAGGATCTCAAAAAGCCCGGCACCTGCAAGGTGAATGGTTTCTTTGATTCCACTGAGGCCGTGAAGATCATCAAGGATTGCGAAAGTCGCTATTTGGCAACAATTGATCCCCAATTGGTTAACTAAGCCGAAAGTCCAGCCTTTTGGGTTTGGCCTCTTCGCCAACGGCAAACGCGTCCAACGGCAAAAGTCTCAAACTCGAAAGACTTTCTGTAGATCAGCTGCCTAATCATTGGCGAGGGCGCGTTGACTGCCTACGGTTGTGGATCAAGGGTTTGCCGATGTCCTCTCCCCAAGCTCGTCACCTCGACCAACTGAACAGCACGGCGTTGAAGTGGGCCAGTGATGGGGAGCTTTCGGCCCTTGATCTCGAGCGGATCATGGCCCGGTTGGCCGACGTCGATCCGGCGCTCCAGCGGGTTTGCGATTCGCGGCAAGCTGGTTCCCAGGCAACAATTGATCGGGATTGAGGGAATACCTCCTTTAAACCCCAAGACGATCCCTACCCAACACCCCGGATGGACGCTTGCTGGATCGGATCGAAACCGCTCGAGCCGCAGGCTTCTGCTTGCGGTAGGCGCCCAGCCAAGACCCTATCGATACCCCACCCGATGGATCGCCCAACGGCCAATCCAACGGGGCCAACCCCATGGCCTATCCGAAAGGCCGTGATTTTCGGCAGGGCCCTAGCCAGCTAAAGGAGTAAGGCTGCGCTGCTTAAGCCGCTTCTTGATCCTGCGGCTGTAGAAGAGCACGGCGGGTAGGGCCAGGAACGGCAGGGGGGTGGGGACTAGTTCTATTGATCCAGTGTAAATACCACCTACGATATTACCATTAAATATTCGAGTAGACTCACTAAGATAACCGTTTGTTGATCTTGGAGCTAAGTAAAAATTTCCGTAATAACTTGCAGTCGTGAAAGCGTAGCCATAGCCGGTGGCTGCCTTGAAATTCTGAGGATTAGATATTAAAGCATCATAGAGAAATTGATTATCTGAGGTAAAGGTAGCGCCAACTGAATGTGCGAAGCTGGAGTTCAGGCCTGTTATGGTTTCTCCGGCCCAAGTTCCACTAATCGATTGTATTTGGTAAGTGGTTCCGGTAACCAATGTGGCTCCCAGGGTGCCAGAACCAGACCTGGTAACTGTCGTCTCTACACCATTAATGACTTGAGAGTCAGTCCCTGAAAGCGTCCAATTGAAGGTGAGCGCCTGGGCGGCAATGGGGGCGAAAATCGCGGCGGCCCCAAACAGGAGCCAGGCCGCAGGCTTGAGAACCGCAGCAGAAAAACGCATGCTCTTAAACATATTTTTGCATTTTAGCGGGGACCCGCCATGCGCCAAAGCCCATGCCGGACACTGCTTCAATTCACTAGCAGTAATCTGGCACAGCAGCAAGCCAGCTGACCAGGCCATCCCCCCCGCTCTGATAAGAACTGGAGCAGCAAAGGGCCTGCTGAAACCTTCAAAACAGGGCTGTAAAATCAAAAAACACACAAGACCAGCGAAGCGAGCTCATCAGCTCAGGGATCTCATGGGCTGCCTATGGTCTTGTCTCATCCTTGGGGGAGGCGCTGCCAGCCGTTGATGACTACTTTTTGGTGTCATTTGTTTCGCTACTCTCGAATACCCTTGCCGGTTCACTGGGCGCATGCCTCGATCCGTGGGGGACAAGGCGCAATAATCTGTTACAATATCTAAATTTGTTTTGGGTTTGATGTCTGCCCTGTACGCCAAATGCGGGAGCTGCAGGTATTCTTCTGGTTGTGAGGTGGGAAATCCCTTCTGCCATGTGTGGGGCACCGTTCTTTTTGCGTCTTGGTCGCTGATCGAGAGCTGCCCCCATTGGTCGCCCCATGGGAGAGGAGAGATTGGATCCTCGACTTCAGGCTGAGGGCCCTGGGCTCAGCCAGGGCAAGTCAGTCGCCATTCGGTTCCGAAGTTCTGGTTTTGGTTGTGTTTTTGGCTCCGTGATGGTCGCCACCAGCTTTTGGATCATTACTTCTGCCTCTCGCAGGGCACTTGGCAGGGTGGGATGGGGGCCTTCGCCTACTTGATCCCTTGAAGGCCAAGCTGTTGATCGGTTCCAATGCTCGTCGACTGATAGGCCGAACAGGGCTTTGAAGGCGCGTTTCTCGCCTGGATTTCCTGTCATGCCAGCTGATGGATAGTGATCATCCTTGAGGCTTTTGCGTGCTAGGAGAATTTGTGCAAACAGCACTTTGCATTTGTACTCTCTGAGGTAAGTGCTGGCGCTGACCCCATAAAATCGCAGAAAGATCTCGTTCACCTTTCTGGCATGTAGGCCAAGGTGCTGGTGAATGTCAGCAGCCACGATGGCTTTGGCATGGTTGTTGTCAATGAATTTGGCTGATTGCCTGAGGAGCTGAATCCTTTGGTTTGTATCCGACCAACGGGTTTGGATTTGTAGTTTCTGGCTCCACTTTTTCGTGTGTTTACTCTTATTAATGGCCCCGGCTCGCCCCATGCGACGCTCCTTGTGTCTGTGCAGCATTCCGCTGCATTCTGGCCCCCTCGCCTGGCTTCCGCTGGCGCCTGTCTTGGTTTCAGCGTGCAGGGCTTTCGCGAGCTCACTTGCCAAGGATGCCGGCGGTGATGCATTATGCAGCACTAGGCCTGCGCTTGTTTTCGCCTCGTGGTGGATTGGAAGCTAGATCCGCAAAACTTTCCCAAGCGCATCGATCTTGAGGTGTCTGAGGAGGTGCTTTATCGGCTCCAGCAGATCAGCTTGAGAACGGGGCTTTCGATCACGGAAATCGCTTCTACTTTGGTTGCGCAAGGGGCTGAGCTGTCCTCTGGGGACGATCAGGGCCTTTAGGTAAGCACGTCTTGCCTGGCTGTAGGACTTCCAACTGAAGGCAGTTGGTGCCTAAGCCTTGCTAGCCAGTTGTCTTACCCGACAATCCGTTTTCAATTAAAAAGGCTGCGAGGTTGCTTACCGAGCGGCCCTCTTTGAGGCTGCGCTCACCCAGGGCCTTAAAGGCCGCGTACGACAGAGTCACAGAGATTCTTCGGGGGCTTCCTGCTTCAATGTCTAGCTTGCTTTCAGCTTTCGGTTGGCCTGGCACGCCTCTGCCTTGAATCGAATTCTGTAATTATGCTCTACTGCTAAGCCCCCCTGGCCTTTTCTTGCCTGGCCCAGTCTTGCTTAAGTGAATTGATTCCGGAAGGTTTGCGCTTTTTGATCCCTGTCCTCCCGGGGCACAGCCCCAGCCAAGTCACTGCGCAGCTGCTCCCATGCCCTGGTTTGTCAAGTTGGAAGAGGGGATCGTGGCCAAGCCGCAGTTCGATGCGGTGATCCCAGAGCACTTGGCTTGGCTTCAAAATTTGGCTACGGCCGGTCACCAGCCCCGCAGCGGCTATTGGGCTGATTGCAAGGGCCTCAATGGCGATGGCGCCGGGGGCATGTTGCTGTTTTGGGCCCTGGATTGGGTCGAGGCCCAACGCCTCATCAGCACCGATCCCCTGATCCAGCGGGGTTGTGTGCGGTGGAGCCTGCATGAATGGAGCTTGGTGTTCGGTGCTTTCGAACCAGGGCCACCTAGGAGTGAAACAGCAGCACCAGCCCCGACTTCAGTTGGTGAAACTCCCGCTCTTCCCGGCTGAGATCAAGCCCCACCTGGAGGCCCTCTTTGAGGGCGTCTTCAAAGGGAGGGGCCGTGGGGGCTACGCCCGAATTCCAAAGCGCAGCAATCCCTACGGGGGTTGCATGCCAACGAAAGCAGTTGGTGATGCCGATCTCGGGCTCCTGCAGAGCTTCTTCAAGGAGTTCGCGAATTGGCATGGTCGGTGCACCCTGGCCTCCAGCATCGTGAGTCTTTTGGGCTGCGGCCATCAGCTGAGAGTTTTCGTGATGAAAATGCCCACTGCAGGCAACGCGATCAGCAGGGCCGCGCCCACAAGCCAGATCTGCTCAAGCCTTTGGCCCATTGCCAGGAGCTCGCCAATGGCCGCCTTGTCGGGGGGATGCAGGCCCGCCCCGAGGATCGGCTTGACATGAATCTGGCCCCCATAGCGATTGGCCCCCCCGAGTTGCACCTGGCCCACCAGGGCATAGGCCGCCTGGGAAACGCCCGCATTGGGGGATGGATCGGCAGCCCCTTGCTGCAGGGCTGTTCGCAGGGTTGGTCCACACCTCGGCAGGGCCTTTCCCAGGCTTTGGCCTGAGGCCAGCGGCAGGGTGAGGGCGACCAGCCGGCAGGGCAGCCACACGAGCAGGTCGTCCAACCTGGCGCCTGCCGTGCCAAGCCATGCGAGCTTGCCGCGGCGATAGCCCAGCATGGAATCGAGGGTGCTGGCTGCCTTGAAGGCCCAGGCCAGGCTCAGGGGCCCAGGCCAGGCTGGATTGATAGCCCACAGCCAGGTGCCCACCAGCATCCAAAACAGGGGCGCAAAGAGGCCGTCAACGCCATTCTCACTGGCGGTTTCGGCGAGGGCCCTGAGAATGGTGCTGCGATCAAGATCGTCCGTATCGCGGCCCACGATCCAACCCAGCTTGCGCCTTGCCTCGGGCAGATCATCGAGATGATCGAGTACGGCCTGCACTCCCTGCTCCAGGCTTTTGCCAGCCAGGGCGCTGGCGAGGGCGATCAAGAGCGCCAAACAGGCGATCACCTGGAATGGGCCCCGGCTCGCCATCGCCAGGTGTTCGAGGCCCCAGCCCATTCCTCCGCTACCAACCACCAGCACGAGGGTGATAGCGCCGCCGCCGAGGCGCAGGGCCCAGGGGCGGTCGCCGGCCAGGCTCTCCACGACTTGCCGCTGCCAGCTGATCAACCAGCCCATCACCACCACGGGGTGGGGGCACCAGCGTGGATCGCCGACGAGGCGATCCACACCACAGGCCAGGGCTACGAGCAACCAGCCTTGCAAGACGGGGTCCTGGTCGATCAGGCGGTTTTCAGCCAGCTGAACATGGAGCGCAAGCCAGTGCCCACCTGCTCGATTGGATGCTGGGCGTCCCGCTCGCGGATTTTCTGCATCTCAGGCTTGCCGGCATCACATTCGGCCACGAAGTTGCGGGCGAAGGTGCCGTCCTGGATGTCGCCCAGGATGCGCTTCATCTCAGCCTTGGTTTCGGCTGTGATCAGGCGGGGGCCGCTCACATAATCGCCGTATTCAGCGGTGTTGGAGATGGAATCCCGCATGGCGGTGAGGCCGCCCTTCACCATCAGATCCACGATCAGCTTCACTTCATGCAGGCACTCGAAGTAGGCCAGCTCGGGTTGGTAGCCCGCTTCCACCAGGGTTTCAAAGCCAGCTTTCACCAGCTCTGAGAGGCCGCCGCACAACACGGCCTGCTCGCCGAACAGGTCGGTTTCGGTCTCTTCCTTGAAGTTGGTCTCCAGGATCCCGGCGCGGGTGCCCCCAATGCCCTTGGCGTAGGCCATGGCCAGTTCCCGGGCCTTGCCGGTGGCGTCCTGATGGATGGCAAACAGGGCGGGAACGCCCATGCCGTTTTGGTATTCCCAGCGCACGGTGTGGCCGGGGCCCTTGGGGGCGATCATCACCACGTCCACATCGCTGGGGGGCTTGATCAGCTCGAAGCGGATGTTGAAGCCGTGGGCAAAGCTCAGGACTTTGCCAGCGCTGAGGTGGGGGGCAATTTCTGCGTCGTAGACAGCCTTCTGGAATTCATCGGGCAGGAGCACCATGATCCAGTCGGCCTTGGCGCAGGCATCGGCCACGCTCAACACGTCCAGGCCGTCGGCCTTGGCTTTTTCGGCGGAGCGGCTGCCTTCGTAGAGGCCCACCACCACGCTCACCCCGCTGTCCTTGAGGTTGAGGGCGTGGGCATGCCCTTGGCTGCCGTAGCCAATGATGGCCACCGTCTTCCCGGCCAGCAGGCTGAGGTCGGCGTCGGTGTCGTAGTAGAGCTTGGCCATCAGGGCTGTCGCGAGCGAAGCAAACAGGGAGTTTACGGAAGGGCCGTTGGACCCCGCCCCCTTTGCCGCTGATCTCGGCGTTTAAGCCTCGGTGGGGTGGGAGATGACGCGATCAATCAAGCCGTATTCCATGGCTTCTGCGGCGCTGAGGAAGTAGTCGCGGTCGGTGTCCTTGGTGACCTTCTCCAGGCTTTGGCCGCACATGTCAGCCAGGCTCTGGTTGAGCATGTCCTTAATGCGCAGGATTTCCCGCGCCTCGATTTCGATGTCGGAGGCCTGGCGCTGGCTGGTGCCGCCCAGGGGCTGGTGGATCATGATCCGGCTGTGGGGCAGGGCCAGCCGTTTGCCCTTGGTGCCAGCCGCCAACAGGAAGGCTCCCATCGAGGCCGCCAGGCCCACACAGATCGTCACCACATCGGATTTGACGTATTGCATGGTGTCGAAGATTGCCAGGCCAGCCGTCACCGAGCCCCCGGGGGAGTTGAGGTACAGGTAGATCGGCTTGGAACTGTCCTCGGAGTCGAGGTAGAGCATCTGGGCCACCAGGCTGTTGGCAATCGCATCGTTCACTTCCTGGCCCAGGAAGAGGATCCGTTCGACGCCCAGGCGGGTATAGATGTCAACCCAGCGCTCGTACTGGCTGCCAGGGAGGCGGTAGGGAACGCTCGGGGTGCCGATGGGCATGGCTGAAGAAGGGTGCGGTTGAAAGCTGGGAGAAGCGAGTGATGCAGGGGCGCCGAGGGACGTTCCCGGGCTTTTAGCTGATTCCCGGGTTGCCAGGACTGATTCCGGCGGTGGCAGGCAGTCCGGTGGGGAGCTCCTTCTGGCTGGTGAGCACCCGGTCGATCAGGCCGTACTCCTTGGCCTCTTCGGCGGTGAGGTAGGTCATCCGATCGGAATCCTTGGAGAGCTGCTCCACGCTTTTGCCCGTGGTGTCGGACAACATCCCGAGCATGGTGCGCTTGTTGTGCAGCACCTCCTGGGCCCTGATCTGGATGTCGGTGGCCTGGCCGCGGGCTCCACTGCGGGGTTGGTGCAGCACGATTGAAGCGTGGGGCAGGGCGGCCCTTTGGCCCTTGGTCCCGGCCGAGAGGATCATCGCGGCGGTTCCCATGGCTTGGCCGATGCAAATGGTGTGCACCGGTGGCTTCACGTAGCTGAGGGTGTCGCAGATGGCGAAGGCTTCGGTTTCAAAACCGATGGCATCGCCGGAATACCAACTGGTGCCCGTGGAGTTGATATAGAAAAAGATCGGCTTCTCGGGATTGTCGAACTCCAGATAGAGGAGTTGGGCAATGATCAATTCGGTTACGTCGATGCCCAGCTGCCGCTTGGAATCGTCGTCGCTGAACAGGGGCAAGCCCAAGTAGACGATCCGCTCTTTGAGCAGCAGGCTCGGCAGGTCGGGCGGGGGAGTGCGTAGCACCCCCGAATCTCCGTAATAGGGAGCTGACGCCGTCATCCGCGCACCACACTGGCATGTGGACGGAGCCTAGCTGGGGCTGCCGGCCTCCGGCTTGGGTGGGGCCGTTTTGGGCTTGGCCTTGCGCTTGGTGGTGGTGGGCCCAGGCACCGCCGATGCGGTGCTTTCGGCAGGGGTTTGGCTGGAGTCGGTGCGGGCAAACACGATGCGGCCCGTGGGGTTTTGCATGGCTCCGGTGACCACCACCGGCAACCGTTCGCCGATGCGGCCCCGGGCCCCTTCCACCACCACCATGGTGCCGTCGTCGAGATAGCCCACGCCCTGGTCGGCTTCCTTGCCGTCGCGGGCAATCTTGATGGGCAGTTCGTCGCCGGGCTGCACCTCGGGACGCAGGGCGATCACCAATTCGCTCAGGTTGAGCACCTTGAGCGCTTTCACCTCGGCCACCTTGGCCAAGTTGTAATCGGCGGTGAGCAGGGTGCCGCCGGTTTCGGCGGTGAGCTCAAGCAGTTTGTCGTCGACGCCCTTCCCCTGGTAGCGGGTGGTGTTGACCACCAGGCGGCGGCCGTACTGCTCCCGGAGCTCACTGAGGAGTTTCAGGCCCCGGCGACCCCGGCCCCGCTTTTCGGCATTGCTGGAATCGGCCAGGGCCTGCAATTCATCGATCACGCTCTGGGCCACGATCACCTGGCCCTCCAGCAGGCCGGAATCGAGCAGCCCCCGGATACGGCCATCGATGACCACGCTGGTGTCGAGGATCTTGGCGCTGGCAGGGAGCAACACCCCTTCCGCCACCAGCAGGGCTTCGGTGCTGGTGGGGTTGAACAGGCGCAACAGGGTGCGTCCGTGCACCTCGGCCAGGTTGTAGCCCGACACCCCAAAAAACACATTGCTCACCACGGCCGCCAGGGGTTTGACGAACACCACCTCCCAGGGCAGGGGCAAGAGCAGGATTGGCGCCAGCAGCAAGTTGGCCACCAGCAGCCCCAGGATCAACCCCACGGCCCGGCTCACCAGCAGGTCGGTGGGCATGCTGCGCACCTGCCGCATCAGGGTTTTGCGCAGGTAGCCGAACACCAGCCCGGCCACCAGGCCGGCGGTAGCCCCCATGGCCGCGAGGATCCAGGTGAGCTGCTCCAGGTTGGGAATCCGGATCAACTGCTGCTCCGGCAGGAGATCGACCCCCAGCCAGCCAGCGGCGGCCCCGGAGATCATGAACAGGATCAGGATGAGCGAGTCCAACATTCCTGTGGTGTGTGACGTCCCGACAGCCCAGGCCGAAGCATGCCTGATTTCGGTCCATTTCGCCCGCCTGGATATCCGCCCCGCAGCGCTTATCTGCATTTGCCCTTCTGCCATCGGCGTTGTTTTTATTGCGACTTCCCTGTGGTGCCCTTGGGAGACCTGGCCAGGGGCGAGGCCCCAGCCCCTGGCGCAAGTTCGATCGCCGCCTACCTCGGGCTGCTGCACCAAGAGATTGCGACGGCTCCCCTGGGGCCTCCGCTTTCCACGGTCTATTTCGGTGGCGGCACCCCCTCCCTGCTCACGCCGGCCCAAATTGGTGATCTGGTGCGGGCTTTGCGATCCAGGTTTGGCTTGGCCCCCGGGGCGGAGGTCACCCTGGAACTGGATCCGGCCAGCTTTGACCAGCAGCGGCTCCGCGGCTATCTGGCGGGGGGGGTTAACCGGGTCAGCCTGGGCGGCCAGAGTTTCGACGACCAGGTGCTCTCGGACCTCGGACGGCGCCACAGGGGCGCCGATGTGCTGGAGGCGGCGCGCTGGCTAGCGGAGGCCTGCCGAGATGGGCGGCTGGCCAGTTGGAGCTTGGATTTGATCCAGGGGGTGCCGCAGGCCGCTGGGGCGGACCTGGAGACCTGGGGCCAGCAGCTCCACCAGGCGATTGGCCTCCAGCCCCCCCATCTGTCGGTCTACGACCTGAGCATCGAACCGGGCACCGTGTTTGAGCGGCTCCAGGAGCAAGGAGCCCTTGCCTTGCCAGATCCGGACCAGGGGGCAGACCTGATGGAGCTCACCTGGAGCGCCCTGGCCGCTGCCGGCTATGGCCACTACGAAATCTCCAACTTCGCCAAGCCAGGCCACGCCTCTCGCCACAACCGGGTCTATTGGAGTGGCGCGGGCTGGTGGGGCTTTGGCATGGGGGCCACCGGGGCCCCGTGGGGCGAACGGGTGGCCAGGCCTCGCACCCGGGAGGGGTACGCCGCCTGGCTCGCCCAGCAGCTGAGGGAGTGGGATATCAATGGCCGCTGCGCCGAGGCCGCAGGGCGAACGCCGCCCAGGGGGGTCCCCCTCGATGAGCGGCTGATGGTGGGGCTTAGGCGCCGCGAGGGGGTGGCGATGGAGCCGTTGCTGGCCCAGCAGGGCTGGGCCCCCCAGGAGGTGGTACGGCAGGTGGCCCAGCTGCGTCAGCGGCTGGCCGCCCCCCTGGAGGCTGGCTGGCTGGTGATTGAAGGCCCGCGCTGGCGGTTGAGCGATCCGGCCGGTTTGGCGCTCAGCAATGGGGTGCTGCGGGAGCTGCTGGCTTGGTGGCAGGAGCAGCTGGATGGCTCAGCCCCGCAATCCAGCCGCGCAGGGCTTCCGCCCCTAGGGCCCGCCCTTGGATCAAGGGCGGGCTGAACGGGGGTTGGTGGCTCGTCAGGCCAAGGAGGTCGGCGGTGACGCGCACCTGGCCGTCACAGCGCTCGCCAGCCCCAATGCCAATCACCGGGATGGCCAGGCTTTGTTGCAGTTCCCCGGCCAGCTCGCTAGGGATGTGCTCGAGCACCAGCGCAAAGCAACCGGCCTGCTCGAGGGCAGAGGCCTGGCGTTTGAGGGCTTCCTGGCTGGCTGTGGTGTTGCCCTGGCGGCGGTAGCCCAGCTGGTGGACAGATTGGGGGGTCAGGCCGATGTGCCCCATCACCGGGATGCCGCTGCGCACCAGGCGATCGATCACGGCGAGGGTTTCGGGCTCGGCCCCCTCGAGCTTCACCGCAGCAGCGGGGGTTTCCTTGAGCACCCGGCCGGCCGCGGCCACGGCCTCATCCGGGCTGCATTGGTAGGAGAGGAACGGGAGATCGCAGATCAATAGGGGCTGCTGGGCCTGGGCCGCAGCGGCCATGCCCCGGCCGGCGGCCCGGCAGTGGTGCAGCATCTCGTCGAGGGTGACCGGCAGGGTGGTGCTGTGGCCCAGAACCACCATGGCCAGGGAGTCGCCCACCAGGATGGCGTCGGCGTTGGCTTCGGTCACGACGGCGGCTGAGAGGGCATCCCAGGCCGTCAGCACACTGATCGGCAGGCCCGCTTGTTTGCGGCTGGCGAGATCAGCGGGGCGCAGGGGCACGACCAGCAGCATCGGGGGAAGCCATTGCTAGCATCTTGCTGACTCGGACCCACGCGGCCCTGACGCCTAAATCTGGTCAGGACCGGAAGGTAGCAGCCACACGGGATGCTCAAGGCAGGCGTGGATTCCGGGTCACCCTCTTCAAAGCGATGGCAGGCACCGGCCGGAAGGGGCCTAGCAACATTGGCTGGGTTCACACCAAGAGCGCCGCCAAATCAAAGGGCCCGGCTTACGCATCGGGCTTGTTCTGCCGCTTGAGCAGGAAGGGAGGAATCTTGGCGCCCCGCTCCTCGGCCAGTTGGGCAAAGGTGTTGGTAAAGGCCATGCCCTTGCGCTCGTTGCGGTAGGGGGTGCCGCTTTCAAAGCCGGTGGCAATCACGGTGACGTGGATCTCCCCCTCGAGTTTTTCGTCGATCACGGCGCCCACAATGATGTTCGCATCGGGATCCACCACGTCATAAATCACCTCGGAGGCGGTAGTCATGTCCTCGAGGGTCATGTCCTTGCCGCCGCTGATGTTGATCACACACCCTTTGGCGCCATCAATGCGGGCCGACTCCAGCAGGGGGCTACTCATGGCGGCCTGGGCGGCTTCGCTGGCCCGGGAGCGCCCTGAGCCCACGCCAATGCCCAGGAGGGCGGTACCGGCATCGGCCATCACCGAACGCACGTCGGCAAAGTCGACGTTCACCAGGCCTGGCTTGGTGATGATGTCGCTGATGCCCTTGACGCCCATGCGCAGCACGTCATCGGCGGCGCGGAAGGCCTCGTTGAGCGGAGCGCCGGCAATCGCATCCCGCAGGCGGTCGTTGGGGATGACGATCAGGGTGTCCACCGATTCGGCCAGCCGGGCAATGCCCTCTTCGGCTTGGCGAAGGCGCTTGCGGCCTTCAAAGCTGAAGGGCTTGGTGACAATGCCCACCGTGAGGGCGCCCACTTCCTTGGCCACTTCAGCGAGGATTGGGGCGGCCCCGGTGCCCGTGCCCCCACCCATGCCCGCAGCGATGAACACCAGGTCGGCGCCTTGCAGGGATTCGATCAGTTCAGCCCGGGATTCTTCGGCCGCTTTTTGACCAATCACCGGGTTGCCGCCCGCCCCCAAACCCCGGGTGAGTTTCTGGCCCAGTTGGATGCGCTTCAGGGCGGAGGATTGGATCAGGGCCTGGGCATCGGTATTGAGCACCCGGTAGCCCACCCCCTGCAGGTCGGACGCGATCATGCGGTTGACCGCATTGCTGCCGCCCCCACCGACGCCGATCACCTCAATACGGGCGGTTTGGCTCGGGGTGATGCCATTGGGCTGGGGCGTGCTTTGCACCATGGCTGCGGTTGGGCCGTCGATCTGCGGCGGGACGTTCTGTAACTGCATTATGTCGGCGATGGGGATCGGGGGCCCCGAGCGATGTCACACCGGGCGATGTCACACAGGGTCATCTAACTCCATATCTTCTAACTTCACATCATCTAGCCCCCTTTGATCGAAAATCATTTTCTTTGGCGAAGGGTTAATCGCGGTTTGCTGTGGGTTTGGCGCCAGGGCCGCCATCCCTGGCGCTTTGGGCCGGGGCCGGCAGCCCGAGTTCGGGTTGGTTGGGATCGATGAGGTCGATCGACACCACATGGCGTCCCTTGATCTTGGCGGGCAATTGCTGGCTCAATTGCTGGAGAACGTCAATCCGCCGCGCCAGCTGGCCATCAATGGGGCCGAGGTGGACCTCGCCTAGCCGGGTGCTCTTCAACCAGAGACTGCCCCCGGGTTCAAAGCGGATTTCCTGGAGATCGGGGCCGAGGGATTTGCGTTGCTCGAGCACCAGCGCCAAGGCCGGCCTCAGCCGCTGCTGCCAGCCCAGTACCACCAGGGAATTGGCCGACTGGTTGGGGCTCCCTTGGCCCTGGCGGGACGACATCCAATTGCCCAAGCGATCCACGTAGCCCTCCTCCATGCCTTTGGCGCTTTGGCGTTGGGCCCGGGCGACGGCCTCCCGGACGACCAACTCCACCCGCAGCCGGGGGGGAGCCATCAGCCGGCTCACCTGCACCTGTTCCACCGGTAGGGCCTCCTCGATCGCCGTGGCCATCGCTTGGGGTTGCAGGCCTAAAAGCGGTTGGGGGAAGCGCAGGCCGGTGGCCGCAATGACCTGATCCGCCCCAACTTGGGAGCTGCCCACAACCTCCACCTGGCTGGCACCGGTGAGGATCCAGCCCTTGCGCAGCAGGCCATAGCCCAGGCCGAGGGCGACGGACGTGAACACCAGGAACCGCCAGCTGTGGCGGAGCCGTTCGTGCCGTTTCTGCTGACGCAGCTGGCGCCGCCGCGCCGCTCCAGGTGATAAGTGGGGCTGTTTGACCAAGGGGTGTTCAGAGTTCGCAGCGGGATCGGGCCATCAATTCGGCGATCCAGCAGCGGGCCCGGTCGGCATCGGAAAAGGGCAGGTCCTTGTGCTGGCCATTGCCCACCAGCCGCAGGCGGCAGGAGCCGTGGCTTTCCTCGGTGAGGGGAGCTTCTCCGGAGTGCAACGAGAGCAGCTCCACCAATTCCAAGTGCTTGATCAAAAAGGAGTCTTCCGGTTGCATTTTTCCGGCTTCAAAGCGGGTCCAGCTCAGCACCCCATCCACGAGCCGGGCGGCGCCACAGCCATCCAATTTGGCCAGCTCAGACCCTTCGGCCCAGGCGCGAAACAGCGATTGCCGCCGCCGTTCCAGCCAGCCCAAGGCCGCCAGCAGCACAAAAACCAAGAGCAGAGGCAGCCACATCAGTCCATGACTCATGCCCCTGGTCCTCCTTTCTCATTGGGTTCATGCCATTCTCTCGCCCCTTCGATCAATTCGTGCACCAATGTTTCAAGGGGTAGGCCGCTGGCGGCCCAGAGCATGGGGTACATGCTCTGGCTGGTGAAGCCCGGGAAGGTGTTGATCTCATTGAGCCACAGGTCACCGCTGGCCTCGGCGTAAAAAAAGTCGACCCGAGAGAGCCCCATCGCGCCCACGGCCTCACAGGCCTGTATCGCAAAGGAGCGGGCCCGCTCCGTGACCTCCGCTGGCACAATGGCGGGGATCACGGTGTGGCTCTTGCCGACGCTGTATTTGGTGTCGTAGTCGTACCAATCGGCGTCGAAGCAGATTTCACCCAACACTGAAGCCAAGAGGGGTTGGTGGCCGCCTCCCCGCACGGCGCATTCCAGCTCCCTGGCCGTTACCCCCCGTTCAATCACCAGCCGCGGGTCCAGGGCCGCCGCAGTGTCCAGGCCCGCCATCAGCCCCTGGCGGTCGCTGGCCTTGCTGATGCCCACCGAGGAGCCCAGGTTGGCGGGTTTGATAAAGCAGGGATAGCCCAATTGGGCTTCAAGCTTGGTGATGAGGTCGGTGGGATTGGCGCGCAGTTCCCGGGCGGACGCGCAGACGTAGGGCACCTGGGGCAGGCCGGCCGCGGCAAAGGCGGCCTTCATGGCCTGTTTGTCCATGCCCACCGCCGAGCCCAGCACCCCCGAACCCACAAAGGGCACCTGCATCAGGGTGAACAGGCCCTGGATGGTGCCGTCTTCGCCATTGGGGCCATGCAGCACCGGAAGCCACACGTCGATGGCATCAGCGCCGGCGGGGAAGCCGGAAAACCCTGGTTTGGCTGGGCTGCTCGGCAATTGGCCTGGGCCAGCCGGGGTGCCCTGCGCCAGTACCGCATCGGCCACCTCTGGCCCCCACCAGCGCCCCTGGGTGTCGATGTAGAAGCAGCTCACGCCATAGCGGTAGCGATTGCTGCCTGCGACCAGGGCGCCGGCCACTGTGGCGGCTGAGCGAATGGAGACCGCATGCTCGCCCGAGGCTCCCCCAAAGATCAGGCCGACGCGGATGGGGGTGGTGCTCATGCGGACGCCAGGGCAGGCCGAAGCCGACCAAACTCAGGCCAGTTTGCCGCTGAGGGAGAAGGGGCGCACCCCTTCGATCGTCACGTTGACCAGATCGCCGCCCTGGTGGCTGGAGCCGTCGGCCTTGAGGGCCGGGAAAAAGGTGAGCCGGTTGGTGCGGGTGCGGCCCATGAGTTGGCTGGGGTCCTTGGGGTTGATGCCTTCTGCCAACACTTCCACGGTGCGGCCGGCGTAGCGGGCGCTGCGTCTGCGGGCCGTGGCTTCCACGAGGGCATTGATCTCCTGGAGCCGCTCCACCTTCACGTTTTCGGAGAGTTGGCCGGGCCAATCGGCCGCAGGGGTGTTGGGCCTGGGCGAATAGGCCGCCGTATTGACCAGATCGAAGCCGATCTCTTCAATCAGGGCCAGGGTGCGGCGGTATTGGGTGTCGGTTTCGCCGGGGAACGCCACGATCACATCGGCGCTGATCGAGGCCTCGGGCATCCGATCGCGAATCCGATCAATGATGCGGCGGTAGCGATCAATCGTGTAGCCCCGGGCCATGGCCTTAAGTACGTCGTCATCACCGCTTTGGAAGGGGATGTGGAAGTGTTCGCACACCTTGGGCAGGTCGGCGCAGGCGTCGATCAGCCGCTCAGTGAAATAGCGGGGGTGGCTGGTGGCGAAGCGGATCCGCTCGATGCCTCCCACGTCGTGCACTTGGTGCAGTAGGTCGGTGAGGGTGTGCTGGCGGCGGCCTTCTGGAGTGATGCCGGGCAGGTCGCGGCCATAGGCATCGATGTTTTGACCTAGCAGGGTGATTTCTTTGATGCCGCTGGCGGCCAAACCTTCCACTTCCAGTTTGATGGCGCCCGGTAGGCGGGATTGTTCCTTGCCTCGCACCGACGGCACTACGCAGTAGGTGCAGCGCTCGTTGCAGCCATAAATCACATTCACCCAGGCGCAGACCGTGCTGTCGCGCCGGGCGGTGGTGATGTCTTCGAGGATGTGGTGCTCCTCGGTGGCGACCACCTGGGCGCCGGCCTCCACCTGGGCCAGCAGCACGTCGAGGCGGTTGGCATGCTGGGGGCCCATCACCAAATCGAGTTCGGGCACGCGGCGCAGCAGCGAAGCCCCCTCCTGTTGGGCGACGCAGCCGGCCACCACCAGGGTGAGGTTTGGGTTGATGCGTTTGCGCTGGGCCTGGCGTCCCAGATAGCTGTACACCTTCTGTTCGGCGTTGTCGCGAATCGTGCAGGTGTTGTACACAACCAAATCGGCGCTGTGTTCGTCTGTGCCAGGGGCATAGCCCATGGATTCGAGGATTCCGGCCATGCGCTCGGAATCCGCCTTGTTCATCTGGCAGCCAAAGGTGGTGATCCAGTAGCTGCCGCGCCCGCCTGGGCCCGCCGTAGGGGCGGCAGGGGCAGTGAGAGGGGTGGCCATCATGGTTCCAGTTTCGGCTATCGCCGCATCCGCTGGATGCGACCCCCATCCCCCACCATGCGCTGCAGCCTGCGGAACTTTCCCCTCACCAAGGCGGTGCCACTGGCGATCAGCCGGGGTACCACTGCCGCGGTGGAGCATCTGCTGGTAGTGGTGGAGCAGGACGGCATCCGCGGCATCGGCGAAACCGGTGGCTTGGAGACGGGCCATCGCTGCTACGAGACCCCCGCCATCGCGGCCGAATTGGAGGCCGTTTTTCCTTTGCTGGAAGCCCGCAGCTGCGAACCACGGCAGGCCCTCGAACCCCTGCTGGCCAAATTGAGTCCCCCGGCCCGGTGCGGCCTGGATCTGGCTCTGCACGATTGGTGGGGCCAGCGGCTGGCGGCGCCCCTGTGGCAGCTCTGGGGGCTGGATCCAGCCGCCTGCCTTCCCACCAGCGTGACCCTGGGCTTGGGGCAGATTCCTGAGGTCCTTGCACGGCTTGAACTTTGGTGGCAGCAATTGCCAGCCACCCGGATCAAGCTCAAGCTCGGCAGTCCCGACGGCCTCGACCACGATGTAGCCCTGTTGCGGGCAGTGGCCCAGGCCCTGGAGGCCCGAAGCGAGGCCACCGGCACGGCGTTCGAATTGCAGGTGGATGCCAATGGGGGCTGGAGCTTGGCTGCGGCCCGCGCCATGGTTGAACCCTTGGCAACCCATGGGGTGGTGTTGCTGGAGCAGCCCCTGGCGCCCCTGGCCGATGCCAAGGCCGATACGGCGGGATTTGCGGCTTTGGCCCCGGATTGCCCCCTGCCCTTGGTGGCGGATGAAAGTTGTTGGAATCTGGCCGATCTGGTGCGCCTGGCCCCCCATGTGGATGGCATCAACATCAAGCTGCTCAAAAGCGGTGGCCTCTCGGAGGCCCTGCTGATGGCCCGCGCCGCCCAGGGCCTGGATTTGGCCGTGATGCTTGGCTGCTACTCCGATGGCAGCTTGCTGAATGGGGCCGCGGCCCACCTGTTGCCCCTGGTGCGCTGGCCCGATCTCGATAGTCATCTCAACCTGGTGGACGATCCGTTTGTGGGTTTGGAGTGCCAAGGGGATCGGCTGCAGCCCCCCACCGGAGCGGGGTTGGGCATTGGCCCGCAAGGATTACTGCTATGACCCACCTCGATCCCCAGGCAACGGTGGTCCTGCTGTTGCACGGCGGCACCGCGAACCTCACAGGCAAGACGGGCCTGGCGATGTTGCGCTACCGAAAGGGGCCGATCGTGGCGGTGGTGGACCCCGAGTACGCCGGCCAAAACCTGCGGGCGATCACGGGGATCGATCGGGCGGTGCCGATTGTGGCTTCGGTGGCGGAAGCCCTGGTCCATGGGCCCCAGGTGGCCGTGGTGGGGTTGGCCCCCTCCGGCGGTCGTTTGCCCCCGGCTGTTCACGCCGCTGTGGCAGCGGCCCTGGGGGCTGGCCTCTCGGTGGCCAGTGGCCTCCATACCCGCCTGGGTGATGACCCTGCCTTGGCGGCCCTGGTGCAAAGCGGGGCCTGGATTTGGGATTGTCGCCGGGAACCTTTGGATGTGCTGGTGGCCGCCGGCCGCGCCGCAGCCCTGCCCGGTCGGCGCCTGTTGGCGGTGGGCAGCGACATGGCCGTGGGCAAGATGAGTGCTTGCCTGGAGTTGCAGGCCGCGGCAGTGAGGCGCGGGCTGGATGCCCGCTTTGTGGGCACGGGCCAGGCGGGCATTTTGATTGGTGGGGCAGGGGTGGCTCTGGATGCGGTGCGGGTGGATTACGCCGCTGGGGCCGTGGAGCAGGTGGTGCTGGCCGCTGCTGCCGGGGGTGATGCCAGCAGCTGGGTACTGGTAGAAGGCCAGGGCTCCCTCTGCCACCCCGGCTCCACCGCCACCTTGCCCCTGCTCCGGGGCAGTCAACCCACCGATTTGCTGTTGGTTCACCGGGTTGGCCAGAAGCACATCAGGGGCCTGGCGGATGTGCCCTTGCCGCCCCTGCCCCAGCTGATTGGGGCGGTGGAAGCGCTGGCCGCCTTGGCCAGGCCCGCTACGGCGTTGGCGCCGGCGCCGAAGGTGCGGGCGGTTGCCTTGAATACCGCCCTGCTTGAGTCCACCGCTGCCGAAGCTGCGATTGCGGAGGTTGAAAAGGCAACGGGCCTGCCTTGCGCCGATGCGGTGCGCGAAGGTGCAGGGGGTGCGGATCGGCTACTGAACGCTTTACTAGAGGCCAGCCACAAAAAAACCTCTTCCAAGCCCAAGGGCCTGGAAGAGGGAGGGGAGGAAAGGGCGAGCGAGGGGACTTGAACCCCCGAATGGCGGCACCACAAGCCGCTGCCTTAACCACTTGGCGACGCCCGCCGTGATCGATGCCAATGTACCAAGGTGCCTGACAGCCAAGGTTTTGAGCATTCCATCACGGCGGCCCTGGATTCCGATCGCCTTGGCGATTGCCTTGGGGGCTGCTGGCCTTGCGATCAGCAATCCCTCGCCAGCCGACCTCGAGACCTTTGCCTCCGAGCGCCTGGTGGATGAAATCAGCGACGAGCTCTGCAGCGGGGATGGCCTGCCGGCGGTGATGCGCCTGGCGCTGAGCAATTGCCATGGGCTGGTCCACGACCAGAGGCAGGCCCTGGGCCGCCTGGTGCGCGATCAGGCCAGGCGTCAGAACTTCGGAGTGTTCAGCATCTACCGGGCCGAAATTGGTGGCCAAAACCTGCTGGCTTGGCAGGCGCCCCGCTTCCACGCCACGGTGCTGGCGATTGCCGGCACGTTTGTGCTTTTGGAATCGGGTCAACAGACCCATCCACCCCATCAGGCTTCGTGAGCGCCTTGCCCTTGGCCCGGCCCCTGCAGGTGCGCATGCCGCGCTGCCTGTTGGATCCTGCCCTCCAAACCTTGCCCCGGGCCGATCAGGAGGGGCTGGTGGCGGTGCAAATTGACCACGCCGCAGGCCTGGTGCGGGCGATCCAGCCCCTGACCCCGGGCGGCGGTGGATCCGCGTTGCCCCTGGCCCTGACCCCTTTGGTGGAGCCCCATGCCCACCTGGACAAGGCTTTCACCGGGGCCCTCTTCCCCAACTGGGAGGGCACCATGGCCGAGGCCCTGGCGCAAAACCAGCGGGAGCATGGCCAACGCAGCGAGGCCCAGGTGGTGGCCCGCGCGGAAGCGGCCTTGGAGCGGGGTTGGCGCTATGGCTTGCGGGCGATGCGCACCCATATCGACAGCGGCGGCCCTGGGGCCCAGGCCAGTTGGCGGGCCCTGCTGGCCCTGCGCCAGCGTTGGCAGGGCCGGGTCGATTTGCAGTTGGTGGCCCTCGTGCCGCTGCTGTACTGGTCTAGCCCCGAGGGCAAGCCCTTCGCCCGGCAGGTGGCCGATTGGGGCGGCTTGCTTGGCGGGGTGCTCGGGCCTCCCTATGGGGGTGCGGCTTTGGCGGAGCAGGAGGCCTTGGCATCCCTGCTGGCCCTGGCGGAGCAGCTTGGCTGCGGGGTGGATTTGCATGTGGATGAGTCCGACCGCCAACGGGGTCGGGGCGTTGCCCTGGTGGCCCGGCAGGCTTTGGAGCAGCGGAGCAGGGTGCCGATCACCTGCAGCCACAGCTGCAGCATGGGCCTGTTGGGCGAGGGGGCCCTTGATCGGCTAGCCGACAAGATGGCCGCCGCTGGCCTGGGGGTGGCGGCCTTGCCGCTCACCAACCAGTGGCTGCTGGGCCGTCGCCCCGGCCAGACGCCGGTGCAGCGGGCCCAGGCGCCGATTCGCAGCCTGCAGCGGGCTGGGGTCACGGTGGCGGTGGGCGCCGACAACCTGCAGGACCCCTGGTTCCCAGGCGGTGACGGCGATCCGATTGAGTTGTTGCGCTTTGCCCTGCCCGCCTGCCACCTGGTGCCGATTCAGCGCCAGGGTTTAGCGCCGTTTACGACTGCCGCATCGGCCCTGCTGGGTTTGGCCTGGGATGGGGTCTTGCGGGTGGGCGGCCCCGCGGACCTGGTGGTGCTGGCGGCCAGCGGTTGGGCGGAGCTACTGGCCCGCTCGCCCCAGCGGCGGGTGCTCCGGGCGGGCCAATGGCTCGAGCCCCCTGGGGCCGAGCAGCCATCACCGCTCTTGGTGGGCCTGGTTTCTGGTCCCGTGGCAGGAGCTCTGGGGTGAAGGTGAAGCAGGCTGGGGAGCAAGCAGAACTTGGGCGTTCAGGGGTGAATCACGCAGACGTGAACGGGTTGCGGGTCAGCGGGGCCCAGGTGGCGGCCCTGGCCGCTGAACTGGCCCAGGCCGATCCCAGTCTCCAGCTCGTGCTTGGCGGGGCAGAGTTGCAGCGGCTGTCGCGGGATTTTTACGACTATTCGCCCGTGTTGGTGCTCGAGTTGGAGGGCTGCTGCGCCCAGTTGGCCGTGCTGGCCACCACGGTGGAGCAGGTGCAGCTGGTTGCTGGGGCCTGCAGCCGCCATGGGGTGCCCCTCACCCTGCGGGGGGCCGGCACGGGCAATTACGGCCAGTGCGTGCCCTTGGTCGGCGGCGTGGTGCTCGAGCTCAAGGGCCTGAACCGGGTGCGCCACATCGATCCAGAAACCGGTGTGGTGGAGGTGGAGGCGGGCTGCGGACTGGCCCCTTTGGATCAGCAGTTGGCACGCCAGGACCGGGCTTTGCGCCTGGTGCCCAGTACCTACCGCAGCGCCACGGTGGGGGGCTTCATCGGCGGGGGCTCCGGCGGGATTGGCTCCCTGCGCTGGGGGTTTTTGCGCGATCCAGGCAACGTGCTGGGCCTGGAGGTGGTGACGGTGGAGGACCAGCCCAGGCTGTTGCGCCTGGATGGGGCGGCCAGCGAACCCCTCAACCACGCCTATGGCACCAACGGCATCATCACGGCCCTGCGCCTTGCCACCACCGAGGCGGTGTCCTGGCAGCAGCTGGTGGTGGGTTTTGAGAGCTTTGATCGAGCCCTCGCTGCGGCGGGCCAGTTGGGGCAAACGGCCCTGCTGCTTGAGGCCATCACCCTGCTGGAGGCTCCGGTGGCGGCGGCCATGCCCTGGCCCGCTGCCTGTCCGCCGCCAGCGCCTGGCGAGCACCGTCTGCTGCTGTGGGCCGCTCCCGATGCCCTCGAAACCCTGCCGGCCTGGGTGGCTGGATTTGGGGGCTGCGTGCGCTGGCAGGTGGCGGCAGCGGCGGCGGGGGCCGGGCTGCCCCTCCGGGAACTCAGCTGGAACCACACCACCCTGCATTGGCGCGCTCAGCACAACGGCTGGACCTACCTGCAGTTGCTCTTGCCCCAGCCTGAGGCGGCCTGTATCCATGCCCTGCGCCAGCGCTGGGGCGACGACCTGCGCTGGCATATCGAGGCGGTTCGCCAGGGGGGCGCTGCCCGGTTGGCGGCCTTGCCCCTGGTGCGCTGGCGGGGGGCAGAACCCCTTGAGGCGCTGATGGCCCACTGCCAAGAGCTAGGGGTGTTTGTGTTCAATCCCCATGTGATCACCGCGGAAGATGGTGGTTTGGGGGTGGTGGATGCCGACCAGGTGGCAGCCAAAGAGGCCTACGACCCTGCGGGCCTGCTCAACCCCGGCAAATTGCGGGGTTGGCTTGAGAGCTAGTCCATCAGCAGCCCAGGCTGACCCGGGTGTTGACCCCCGTGGTGGGGTTGGTGCCCTCGGCGTCCCGGCAGAGGGAGCGTTGGTCGAGGCGATCAATTAGGGCATCGCTGAAGTCGGCATTGGTGACGGTGGCCCCAATGAAGCTGGAGCCTGAGGCGATGGAGCCGGCAAGCACCGCATTGGTGAAATCGGCACCGCTGAAATCCACCTTGTCCATCAACACATTGCTGAGGTCGGCTCCGGCGAAGTTGGCCTCGGGGAAGGCGGCCTGGGTAAAGATCGCGCCGTGGAGGTCGGAGCCCCTGAAATCGGCATGGCGACCGCTGGCGCCGGCGAAGGAGGTGTCGGCCAGGTTGCGGTTGCTGAAGTTCTGCTCGTTTTGGTTGGTGAGGGTGTAATCCACGCCTTCAAAGGCCAGGGCCGTGGCGATCCCCGCACCAAGACTGATGACCAGGCTGATCACCAGACTGATCAGAAGGCGGATAACGTTTGCCATGGAGATCGCTCTCGGGAGTGGTCACTCTCTCGCAACTGTGGCGAGGAGATGGCCAATCAGATACAGCGAACCCGCTACCAATACCGGTGGGGCTGCTTGGCCTGCGGCAGTGTTTTTGTTGGCGGCGGCGGCCTGCTCGATAGCCGTTTCAAGATCTGGGGCGCTTTGCAGGGCCCGGCTCCAGGCGGGGCAGGCGGACTGGAGGGCTTCGGTGCCCCAGCTGACATGGCCGGGGACGGGCACGATCCAGGCCCGATCGCCTGGGGCCAGCAGGATCTCCAGGATTTCGGGAGCTGCTTTGTTGGCGAGCATGCCCAGCACCCAATGGCGCCCGGCTTGCCCATCGCCCTGGTTTGCTGAGCGGCGGTCCAGCTCCAAGCGCAGAACTTGGGCCGCGGGGGGGTTGTGGGCCCCATCCAGCAGGAGTTCATGGCCGTGCCAGTGGAGCTCTTGCAGGCGCCCCGGCCAGCGGGCTTGGGCGAAGCCGGTGCGAATGGCGCTCGCGCTGATGGCCCAGCCTCGCTCCGAGAGCGCGTGCAGCATGCCCAGGGCCACGGCCCCATTGCTGGCCTGGATGGCGCCGGGGATGCCCAGGACCCATGGGCCTAAATCCAGGGGTTCCACCCAGCGCAGCTCGGCTCCGCAGGCGGCGGCCCGCTGCTGGAGCACGGCAGCCACCTCCGGGCTTTGGGCCGCGCTCAGGGCGGTGCAGCCCCGTTGGAGCACCCCGGCTTTTTCGGCGGCAATGGCGGCTGCAGTGGGCCCGAGAAACTCGCTGTGATCAAGCCCGATCGAGCCAAAGCCGACCACGCCCCGATCGGGATGGCAGGTGGTGGCATCGAGCCGGCCCCCCAGTCCGACTTCCAGCACAACCAAGGGGCAGCCCGCTTTCGCAAAGGTGCAAAAGGCGGCGGCCGTCACCAGCTCAAAGGGGGTGAGCTGGTGACGCTGGCCGAGGCTCTGCAGCGCCAGGAGCTGGTGGCGCAGAGCCGCTTCGCTGATGGCATTTTTGCCGATGCGGATCCGCTCGCACCAACTCACCAGATGGGGGGAGGTGTAGAGGCCGGCGTCGATGCCTGCGGCCAGCAGGCTGCTGTGCGCCAGGGTGGCGATCGAGCCCTTGCCGTTGGTGCCTGCCACCTGAACGGCCTGGAATTGGCGTTCGGGATGACCCAGCTCGGCGAGGGCCGCCCGGAGCCGCTCAAGGCTGAGGTCGACCCCGCGGCGGCTGAAGGGTTCGATTAGATCTGCAAAGGGATCCGCAGAGAAAGGATCGGGGGTGAAAGCATCGGGGCCCGTGTCCCCCGCCAGCCGATCAGCCAAGGCTGATCAAGGCCCGCTCTAGCAGGGCCACGGCCTTGCGCAGGTGCCGCGGCTGGATCACCAAGGGGGGCACAAAGCGCACCACCTGGGGGCCGGCGGGAACCACCAGCAACCCCTGGGCCATGGCCGCCTTCACCAGCTCGATGGCGGCGGGGGCTTCGGGCCGCAGCACCAAGCCCTGCAGGAGTCCCCAGCCCCGCACCCCCTCCAGCTGGCCGGAGTGGCGGCTCACCAGCTCGCTGAGGAGCTTGTGCAACAGAACCCCCATCGCTTCGACATGGGCGGGCAGTTGGCGGCGGCTGACTTCTTCGGCCACGGTGAGGGCGGCCCGGCAGGCCAGGGGGTTTCCGCCGAAGGTACTGGCGTGTTCCCCGGGTAGGAAGTGATCCACCGCGGATTTCACGGCGAGGGCGCCAATGGGGAAGCCCCCCCCCAACCCCTTGGCCAGGGTGATGGCATCGGGCTCGACCCCCAGCTTTTGATAGCCCCACAGGCAGCCGCTGCGGCCCACACCCACCTGAACCTCATCGAAGATCAAGAGGATGTTCTTTTGGCTGCAAAGCTCCCGCACCCGCTGGAAGAAGGCAGGGTTGCCGGGGTGGACGCCCCCTTCGCCTTGGAGCGGTTCGAGCATCACGGCCGCCACCCTGGGGCCGGCCGATTCACAGCTGCTGAGCAGGGCCTCGAAGGCGGCGATGTCGTTGTAGGGGAAGTACTGGAATCCCTGCACCATGGGTTCAAAGCCCTGGTGGTATTTGGGTTGGCCGGTCGCCGTGACGGCGGCCAGGGTGCGTCCGTGGAAGCTGGCCTGGGCGGTGAGAATGATTGGCGTCTCAGCGCAGGTGCTGCCGATGCCCCGGGCAATGCGGCCATGCTTGCGGGCTAATTTGATCGCTGCTTCGTTGGCTTCGGCGCCGGAATTGCAGAAGAACACCGCGTCTGTGAAGCTGTTGGCTGTGATCCAGGCGGCGAGTTGCTCCTGTTCAGGGATCCGATAAAGGTTTGAGACGTGCTGGAGCTTGCCCAGCTGCAGGCCCAGTTGACGGCGCATGACGCGGCTGCTGTGGCCCAGGGTGCAGACGGCGATGCCGGCGACGCAGTCGAGGTAGCGCTTGCCGTTTTGATCCCACACCCACACCCCCCGGCCCCGAACCAGTTCGAGGGGGAAGCGCCCGTAGGTGTTCATCACCGCCGATTGGGCGGGGACCTCCCGGGATGGAGGCACGATGGGAGCGGTGGGACTCGAACCCACAAACCCGAAGGCGTTCGATTTTGAGTCGAATGCGTCTACCAATTCCGCCACGCTCCCCCGCTTCGGAGTTTACGCCGCGACGTTCACCAGGGCCGGATTGGCGCTCACCCGTTCGATGCAGGCGCCGACGGAATTGAGCTTGCCTTCCAGGCCGGCGTAGCCACGGTCGAGGTACTCGAGGCCCCGCACCGTGGTGATGCCTTCCGCTGCTAGCCCCGCGAGCACCATGGCGGCGGAGGCGCGTAGGTCGGTGCCCTGCACGGGGGCGCCGCTGAGCTGGGGCACGCCCTCCACAAAGGCCGTGTTGCCTTGCATGCGGATGGCCGCACCCATGCGCTGCAGTTCAGCCACGTGTTGCAAGCGGTTTTCAAAAATGTTTTCCGTGATGACGCTGGTGCCATGGGCGGTGGCCAGCAGGCTCATGAAGGGGGCCTGCAGGTCGGTGGGGAAGCCTGGGAAAGGCTGGGTCCTCAGGTCGACAGCCGTGACCCGATCGGCCTTCACGGTGAGGCCAATGCCGTCGTGCCGAATCGTGCAGCCGGCCTCCTCGAGTTTGGTGATCACGGCCCCGAGATGCTCGGGAATCACCGGGGAAATGCGCAGCTGGGAGCGGGTGATGGCCGCGGCGAGCATGAAGGTGCCGGCTTCAATGCGATCCGGAATCACGGCGTAGTCGGCGCCGTGGAGTCTTTCCACTCCGGTGATGGTGATCGTGGGGGTGCCGGCACCCCGCACCCGGGCCCCCATAGCCAGGAGCAGGCCGGCCAGATCCACCACTTCCGGTTCCAGCGCGGCGTTTTCAATCACCGTCTCGCCGTCGGCGAGGGCGGCGGCCATCATCAGGGTTTCGGTGGCGCCCACGCTGGGGCAATCGAGATAGATGCGCCCACCGGTGAGGCGGTGGCCCCGGCCGGGCACCACGGCGGTGACCACCCCGTGCTCAATGGTGACTTGGGCGCCGAGGGCTTTGAGACCCTTGACATGTTCGACCACCGGACGGGTGCCGATTTGGCAGCCGCCGGGCAGGGGAACCTTGGCCATGCCCATCCGTGCCAGGAGGGGGCCGATGCAAAAGAAGCTCGCCCGCAGGCTGTTCACCAGCTCGTAGGGAGCGGTGGAATTGTTGATGTGATTGCCGTTGAGCTCGATGCCGTCGGCGGTGTGGTTCACCGTGCCGCCCAGGCTGCGCAGCATTTCGCCCATGGCGCTGATGTCGGTGAGCGGAGGCACATTGCGCAGCCGAATCGTGTCGCGGGTGAGCAGGCAGGCGGCCATCAGCACCAGGGCTGAATTCTTGGCGCCGCTGACGCGCAACTCTCCGGAAAGCTTGCGGCCACCGGCGATTTCAAGCTGGGGATTGAGAATCGTTTGAGATTGGACAGCAGTCAAGATCATGGACGGCTGTCCCCCCTCTTACGGGGGCATGTTGACAACAAAAGGTGAGACCGTCTAGACGGCCGCCGGTGGAACTGGCTCGATCGGCTGCGCCGGGGGGTGATGGCGTATGTTTTTGCGGTTGCTTCGGCGACGGCCACGCGGATGTGGCGGAATTGGTAGACGCGCTAGTTTCAGGTACTAGTGGCAGCAATGTCGTGGGAGTTCAAGTCTCCCCATCCGCACTTTTTCCTCAATGATCGTCCTCAAGATCTCGAATGCTTCTGAGATCATCGCCTCAAAAATGGGTAAGTTCCTAGAGAGGCTGACGCCCGAGGGATTCGATGAGGCCGCCATCGAAGATGTCTTGCTGAAGAAACTGATTGAAAACCTTCAAACCGAAGGCCTCAAGGGTGAGGTTGCTTCTGTGAAGGGCCTGGATTTAGAGGGCAAGCACCTGGTGGTCCAAGACGGCATGCACTTGCGCCGTCACGACACCTTCTAGGTGGCCTGGGATCGGCAGCTCCCCGCCGAGCTGATCACAAGCCGGCGCAACCCTTTGGTGAAGCGCCTGCGCGAGCTCCATGCCGCCAAGGGACGCCGAGAGCAGGGTTTGGTGCTGCTGGAGGGCACCCACCTGGTGCAGGAGGTGATCCGCCTGCAGCTGGTAACAAGCAAACTAAAACTGAGCCATCTGCTAGCCACAGAGGCTTGGATCTGGTCCCACGGAGATTTGGTGGCGGCCCTATCGCCAGCGGTCACGATCCAGCCAGTGGGGCAGGAGGTGCTGGAGGCGGTGGCCACCACGGCCCACCCCGATGGAGTGGTGCTTACGTTGGCCACGGCAGCTCTCCAAGCTCCTCCGGAAGGACAGGAGTTTGTGTTGGTGCTCGACACCCTCCAGGACCCTGGCAACCTGGGCACCTTGATGCGCACGGCCCTGGCGGCCGGGGTGGATGGCCTCTGGCTGGCGGAGGGGGCCGATCCTTTCCAGCCCAAGGTGCTGCGTGCTTCGGCGGGGGCGGCCCTGGCCCTGTCGATTGAGCGTATGGACCGGTCTGGGCTAGTCCAACGGCTGATCACGGCTGCGGCCCGGGGCCTGCAGCTGGTGGCGGCGGTGCCGCCCCTGGCGGATCGTGATGGCGAACAGCCCGTGCCGTACTGGCAGCTGGATTGGACCAAGCCCACGGCCTTGCTGCTGGGCCAGGAGGGCGCCGGATTGGCACCTGAGCTCCAGGCCCTGGCCAGCCATCGCATCACCATCCCCCATAGCGCCGCGGTGGAATCCTTAAATGTGGCGGTCTCGGCGGCACCGCTGTTGTTGGAGCGCCGACGTCAGCAGGCCCAGCGCTAGAAGCAAGGGCCCCCTGACGGGAGAGAATGCCAGGCATCAACTGCAGAGCAGCCCGGTGAGCCAAGGCACGTCGTCCAATGGCAGCTTCGACTTCGATGTGATCGTGATCGGGGCCGGCTATGGCGGGTTTGATGCGGCCAAACACGCCGCTGAGCACGGCCTCAAGGTGGCGATCGTGGAATCCCGCGACATGGGCGGCACCTGCGTGAACCGCGGCTGTGTGCCCTCCAAGGCCCTGTTGGCCGCCAGCGGCCGGGTGCGGGA
Source organism: Synechococcus sp. UW140 (assembly GCA_943373125.1). Lineage (GTDB taxonomy): Bacteria > Cyanobacteriota > Cyanobacteriia > PCC-6307 > Cyanobiaceae > Cyanobium_A. The sequence continues at coordinate 196,933 of CALSBG010000002.1, read as the reverse complement.
ATTGGCGGACGCCGAGCACCTGGCGGGCTTTGGCATCCATGCGGCGCCCGTGCGCTTTGAGCGCCAAAAAATTGCCGACCACGCCAACCAATTGGTGGCCACGATTCGCACCAACCTCACCAAGGCCCTGGAGCGGGCCGGCGCCACGATCCTGCTGGGTAAGGCGCGCTTGGATGGCGTCCAGAGGGTGGCCGTGCGCGAGGCCAGTGGGGTGGAGCGGGTGTATGCCGCCCGGGACGTGATTATCGCCACGGGCTCCGATCCGTTTGTGCCCCCCGGCATTGAAACCGATGGCCGCACGGTGTTCACCAGCGATGAGGCGGTGAGCTTGGAGTGGCTGCCCCGCTGGATTGCCATCATTGGCAGCGGCTATATCGGCCTGGAATTTGCCGATGTCTACACGGCCTTGGGCTGCGAGGTCACGATGGTTGAGGCCCTCGACAAGGTGATGCCCACCTTCGATCCCGACATTGCCAAGATCGCCGCGCGCCACTTGATTGAGGGGCGCGATATCGATGCCCGCTCAGGGGTGCTGGCCCGCAAGATCACCCCCGGTTGTCCGGTGAAAATTGAGCTGGCCGACATGAAAACCAAGGAGCTGGTGGAAACCCTGGAGGTGGATGCGGTGCTGGTGGCCACCGGCCGGGTGCCCGTGAGCCAAGACCTCAACCTGGCCTCCATGGGGGTGGAAACCAACCGGGGCTTTATCCCCGTGGATGACCAAATGCAGGTGCTGGCCGGAGGGGAGCCCGTGCCGCATCTCTGGGCCGTGGGCGATGTGACCGGAAAAATGATGCTGGCCCACACCGCCGCCGCCCAGGGGGGCGTGGCCGTCGACAACATCCTGGGCCACCCCCGCTCCATCGATTACCGCTCGATCCCTGCGGCCACCTTCACCCACCCCGAGATCAGCTCCGTGGGCCTCTCCGAGGCGGACGCCAAGGCCCTGGCGGCCCAGGACGGGTTTGAATTGGGATCGGTGCGCAGCTACTTCAAGGCCAATTCCAAGGCCCTGGCCGAACTCGAGAGCGAAGGCCTGATGAAGTTGCTGTTCAACAAGACCACCGGCGAAGTGCTCGGGGCCCACATCTATGGCCTGCATGCGGCCGATTTAATCCAGGAGATCGCCAACGCCGTGGCCCGCCGCCAGAGTGTGAGAGACCTCGTGAACGAAGTGCACACCCATCCCACCTTGAGCGAGGTGGTGGAAGTGGCCTACAAGCAAGCTGTGCAGCAGGTGGCCGCTTGACCATGGAGATTCGCCGCCGGCCGCCCAACCCCAAGATCAAGGTGGCCTTCTTGGAATACGCCATCCCCCATGCGGAGGGTGAGCCGCGCCACATCCTTGAAAAGATTGTCTGGGAAAAGGACCGGGAAGTGGCCGTGGCCCGCGAACGGGTGCCGCTTCAGAAACTCAAAGACCAGGTGGCCGATCTGCCCGCCACCCGCGATTTTCGTGCGGCCCTGTTGGCCGCTTGCCGCAAGCCAGCGGTGATTGCGGAAGTCAAGAAAGCCAGCCCCAGCAAGGGGGTGATCCGGGAAGACTTCGACCCGATCGCCATTGCCAAGGGCTACGCGGCGGGGGGCGCTAGTTGTCTGTCGGTGCTCACCGATCGCACGTTTTTCCAAGGGGGCTTTGAGGTGCTGGTGGCCGTGCGCCAGGCGGTGGAGCTGCCCCTGCTCTGCAAGGACTTCATCCTCAGCCCCTACCAGCTTTACCAAGCGCGGGCGGCCGGAGCCGATGCGGCCCTGTTGATTGCGGCGATTCTCACCGACCAGGACATGGCCTACCTGCTCAAGGTGGCCCGCGCCCTTGGCCTGACCGTGCTGGTGGAGGTGCACGACGCCGAGGAGTTGGAGCGGGTGCTGGCCCTGCCGGTATGGAACGAACCCCAGGGGGCGGCCCACACCCTGATCGGCATCAACAACCGGGATTTGGCAACTTTCCACACCGATCTGGCCACCACCGAGCAGCTCACCGCCGGCTACGGCGATCAAATTCGCGCCAGAGGAGCCCTGTTGGTGAGTGAATCGGGGCTCTGCACCCGCGACGACCTGGACCGGGTGCAGAACACCGGCGCCGATGCGGTGTTGGTGGGCGAAGCCCTGATGCGCCAAGACGATGTGACCGCTGCACTGGAAACGTTGATCAAGGGCTGAGCGCCACCAGCCGAGCAACTCCACGAAGCACAAAAGACCACAAAAAAGCCCCCGCTTTTGGCGGGGGCTTGGCAACCAACGGCGTTGGTGGTTGATTCTGACGATCAGACCTTGCGGGAGTAAAACTCGACCACCAGTAGTTCGTTGATTTCGAGGGCGACCCACTCGCGCTCGCACTTGCTGATCACCTTGGCGGTGAGCTTGTTCTTGTCGAGTTCGAGGTGGGGAGGGATGTTGGCCAGTCCTGGGAAGGCCAGGTTGCCTTCGGCGAGCAACTTGCTTTGCTTGCGCTCCCGAATGGCCACCACGTCGCCGGCCTTGCACTGGAAGCTGGCGATGTCCACGACGCGACCGTTCACGGTCACGTGGCCATGGTTCACCAGCTGGCGGGCACCGGGAACGGTGGGGCCAAAACCGAGGCGGAAGCAGACGTTGTCGAGTCTGTTTTCCAAAAGCTTGAGCAGGTTGGTTCCGGTGGAACCCTCCTGGGCACGGGCTTTCTTCACGTAGCGAACCAGCTGACGTTCGGAAATGCCGTAGTTGAAGCGAAGCTTCTGCTTCTCTTCGAGGCGGATGGCGTATTCGGAGCGCTTGCGACGGGCTTGGCCGTGCTGACCGGGGGGATAAGACCGTTTGGCGGACTTACGGGTGAGACCGGGAAGGTCTCCCAAGCGCCGCGTAATCCTCAGTCGAGGGCCGCGGTAGCGAGACATGAAAAGGGATGCATGGGACGGAATGGGGCTGCCAAGGCAACCCATGGCGCTGGAGCATCGAGCATGCTGGGGAGATCCCCCGCAGGTCCGCGCTTTGCTGCGCCAACGGTCGATCCTATCGGTTGGTCCCCGGGCCCTCGGCATGGACGAGGTTCCGGCGGCATTGGGCTGGTTCGGGACGGTCTTGTTGGCTGTGATTGGCTTCTATCGCTACTGGATTTCGCCCCTGCTGGGTCCCCGTTGCCGCTTCATTCCCAGCTGCAGCGCCTATGGCCTTGAGGCGATCGCCCGCCATGGGGCGGCCCGGGGCAGTTGGCTCACCCTCAAGCGGCTGCTGCGCTGCCATCCCTGGACGCCCTGTGGCTGCGACCCGGTGCCGGATTGATGGGCCAGCTGCTGTTGTTCACCCGCCAGGGCTGCTGCCTCTGCGACGGCCTGGAAGAGAAATTGGCTGCCCTGGTGCCGGCCCCTGCGATCACCCGGATTGATGTGGATGGAGATCCGGCTCTGCAGGCCCGCTACGGCCTGGAGGTGCCGGTGTTGGCGGTGGCCAAGGGCTCGGCTGACTGGCAGGAGTTGCCCAGGGTTCCGCCCCGGCTCAGCGGGGATGGCCTGGCCGTTTGGTTGGACAAGAACGGTTTTGCAGTCCAGCAGGCTTAGAAAGGCGCCAGCTGGTTGATGCCCTCCATGGCCCCGTTGCTCCATCCGCTCCTGGCCCAGGTGGGATTGGAGGTGCCGGCTGGTTTGGCCAATGGGGAGATCACCAGCGTGAGCTGTGACTCCAGGCGGGTGGGGCCAGGCACCCTCTTTGTGGGGCTGCCCGGGGCCCAGGTGGATGGCGGCAGCTTCTGGCCCCAGTCCCTCGCGGCGGGAGCAGCGGCGGCCCTGATTGGTGAAGCCGCGGCGGCGGCCAACCCACCGGCGGCGGGGGATGCGGTGGTGGTGCTGCCCGATCCGGTGGCCCAGTGGGCCGGGGCTTTGGCGGCGGAGTTTTGGGGCCGCCCGAGCGGGGCCATGGCCTTGATCGGGGTGACCGGTACCAATGGCAAAACCACCACCACCTATCTGATTGAGCACTTGGCAGCAGCGGCCCAGCGGCCTGCGGCCCTGTTTGGCACCCTGGTGAACCGCTGGCCGGGCCATAGCGTGACGGCCCAACACACCACGGCCTTTGCCGACCTGCTCCAGGCCCAGTTGGCCCAGGCGCTGGCTGCGGGTACGGCCATTGGGGCTATGGAGGTGAGCTCCCACGCCCTCGACCAACATCGGGTGGCGGGCTGTGGATTTGCGGGGGCGGTGTTCACCAACCTCACCCAGGACCACCTCGACTACCACCCGTCGATGGAGGCCTATTTCGAGGCCAAGGCGCGCCTGTTTGCGCCGCCTTTGCTCGGTGGTGTTGCTGGTGCAACGTCTGACGAAAAGTTGGGAAGCGCCGTGGTCAATGGCGACGATCCCTGGGGGGCCCGCTTGATCGAGCGACTCAAGCCCCGCCTGGGCGAGCGCTGCTGGCGCAGTTCCCTGGTGGATACCAGCGCTGAGCTGCATGTCAGGGGGCTGGAGCTGGGGGCGGCCGGCATGGCCGGCACCCTGGTGAGCCCGGTGGGTGAAGGGCGCTTCACCACGCCCCTGGTGGGAGCTTTTAACGCCATGAACCTGCAGCAGGCCGTCGGCGCCCTGCTGCAACAGGGGTTGCCCCTATCTGACTTGTTGGATGGCCTGGCCAGCTTCAACGGCGTGCCGGGTCGGATGGAGCGGGTGACTGTGGCGGCAGCTGCGGCTTTACCAGCGGTGGTGGTGGATTACGCCCACACCCCCGATGGCCTGGAGAACGCCCTGGCCGCCTGCCGGCCCTTCAGCGATGGCAAGTTGATTTGTGTGTTTGGCTGCGGCGGCGACCGCGACCGCAGCAAGCGGCCCCAGATGGGGGCGATCGCGGCCCGGCTGGCCGACCAGGTGGTGGTGACCTCCGACAACCCCCGCACGGAGGATCCGGCCAGCATCCTGGCGGACGTGGTGGCGGGTATTCCAGCTGGAATGGCCCCGATGGTGGAAGCCGATCGGGCCGTGGCGATTGCCCAGGCCATCGCTGCTGCGGGTCCCCAGGACCTGGTGCTGATCGCGGGCAAGGGCCACGAGGACTATCAGATCCTGGCAACGGGCCGCATCCATTTTGATGATCGGGAAGAGGCGGCCCAGGCCCTGCGCGCCAGGCTCTAGGCGCTAGGGGGCCAGGCCTTGGAGGGCTTCGATCAGTCGGCTGATGTCGGCGGCGGTGGTGGTGACGTGGGTGCAGGCCCTGAGGCAGTGGGGTTCATCCAGGCTGCGCAGCCAGATCCCTTGGGCTCCGAGCTGGGCCACCACAGCCTCGGGTCTCGGGCCTTCAAGGGTGAAGCTCACCAGGCCGGCTGGCGGTGGCGTTTGCAGCAGGGTTTGGGCCCGGGGCACGGTCTGGAGCTGCTCCCAGAGCTGCTGGCTGAGGGCCGTGATGGTGGCGTGGCGCTGCTCGGCGCTGGCTTCAGCATCGAGCAAGGCGAGGGAACTGCTGAGCCCGGCGAACAGGGGAAGGCAGGAGGTGGCGACCTCAAAGCGGCGGCTGTCGGCGTGGAAGCCACTGCCGGCTTGGTTTTCATGGCTGAGACTGCGCCAACCGATCAGGGTGGGCTGGGCTTCCACCAGCATCCGCTCCGACACGGCCATGGCCCCCAGACCCTCGGGCCCGCAGCACCATTTATGGCCCGTGCAGCCGTAGATATCGGCGGCTGCGGCTGCTTCTGCCACGGGGATGCTGCCCAGGGATTGGGCCGCATCCACCAGTAGATAGGGGTGGTTGGGGTGGCCGGCCAATTGCTGGGCTATGGCGGCGATGGGCATCAGCTGGCCCGTGTTCCAAAGCAGGTGGGAGAGCACCAACAGCCGGGTTTTCGGGGATAGGGCTGCCTCCAGCCGCCCTTGCACGGCAACGGCGGAACTCGGGGCATCGCCCCGCAGATCGGCCACGGCCAAGTTGGTAATCACGAGCCCAAGGCGGCGGGCCAATTCGTGGCAGGCCGCCACCACACCGGGATGCTCGCAATCACTGATCAGCAGTTCATCGCCGGCTTGCCATGGCAGGCCCCAGAGCGGCAGTACACAGGCCGTGGTCACGTTTTCGCTGAAGGCCACCCGATGGCTTCCCACGCCAAACCATTGGCCCAGGTGCTGACGCAGCCCGCTGGTGGTGCCTTCGATCAAGGGCCACACCGCACCAGTAAAGGGACCCAGCTCCTGGATCTGGCGCCAGGTGGTGGTGATGGCATCAAGGGAAGGGGTGGGCAGCGGGCCCTGGCCGCCGTAGTTGAAGTAGGTCTTGTTGGCCAGGGCGGGCATCAGGGCCCTTAACGATCCTTGGAGCATGGGTTCCTCTATCTGGTCGTTTCCCCATCAAGAGGAATACTATTCGTTGACCACTGATGCATTGAACTGGGTCGGGAAATTACCGCATTGAACGATTCTGACCGTTGATGCTGACCGTTGATGCTGACCGTTGATGCTGACAGTTGGATTCAGCGTAAACCTGCCAAGCAAAAAGTTGGGATCGGCGGGCCTGGTTTGACCGGGTTGGGTGTTCAGGCAGATGATCGTTATCATCATGGGGTTTTTGCCAGGAGTCATAAATCTGGCGCCAAAATAGGCTTTGAGTAGACCCGTGCAGGCCGGCTGTTTGGGGATCACATAGCTATAGGCAGAATAGGTGATGGTTCTGATGGCGTGGCTGAAGTTGGGAGGTAACGTAAAGCCAAAATTCGTCTGGACGGTTGATACGGTGGCCTGGAACCTGCCATTTTTTGTAGTAGGTTCAATGCCCTTCCATCATGTTTGATATAGCCTTCAGGGCTTGGCTCTGATCTGCAGATTGCCTTGTAATGGAATGCTCTGGATAGGACGGAGCTTTGCCGGTCCGACCACTGGCGTCAAGGGGTTGGAGGGCAAGGGCGAGGCAGGCCGCAGCGAATGCCAGGCGAGTACCCATGGTTAATTAATTTCCTTTAAAGTGATTAACCATTCTTGGCGCGGTATCGACTTGGCGCAGTATCGATTAGACCCCGCCAAATGCATGCCAAAAAAAGGTAGGAATCTGATTGCGCGGTTGGATGGCAGGTCATCCATGGGCCCTGTGAGGGAATTTGCTATGGTGGGTTTTGATGTTGATTGGCCATGCCAAAGAAACGAAGAAAACTCAGCGCTGAGCACGATAAAAAGATCAATATGCTCAAGAGAGATGTCGAGCTTTTCATCGCTAAGATTGGCGATATTCGTGATGATGAGCTCCGCGAGGAGTTCAAGGCTGGGTACAGACCTGTGGTGAATGTCTGGGCTTTTCTGCGTTCCGAATATGATACAAACGGCTTTACGGAGGATCTGCTGACGGGGTTCTCGCGCTATGATCAGGAGCTCGAGCAATTTACTTCAGAATACGAGTTTTAGGAGCTTGGCAGTGCCGAACTCTCCTGGGTAGTCAGAAGTTCTGCTTCGATTTGATGGCGCCAATTTGAAGTGCTTTCATAAACGCCTCTTGCCTCCTAGAGATGCCAAGTTCCTACGGTAAGTTGGGGCGGCCTGCTTTAACGGTGCTCGCTTTATGCTGAGTTTGTACTGCGATCTCGCCAAAGCTGAGACCTTCGGCGAAGTATTCGAGCATTTGGACCTCAGTCGCTGAGAGCTTGATTGAGATTGGATCGAGCTGGTTTTTGGGCTCTGGTGCGGATTGGGAGCGATAGGCAGGCAGCATTGCCAATGGCTGCAAGAAGGGCTGCTCGAAAGGGATAGGAATTTGTGAGCATATCTTTGTCGACGACAATGATCGGTATTTTGAAATCTGGGTTCTGCTGGTTGACGCTTGGCTGATCTTTAATTGGCAAGATCGTGTGCAATGTTGGCTGCATGTGTAGGCCTCTTTGAATCAACGCTTCGCCTTCTATGCCTTGAGGTTGATCGGTCGTAATTAGCAGGCCCGCTTGATTGTTGTCTAAATAATCTAGGAAGCTATTGCCATTGTCAGGCGGGTAGGTAATCAGTTTTTGCCTGATAGTCCCTGAATAAAAGGAAGAAAGTAGCATCCTTGAACTGGAGAGGAAAGCGATGGATGGACGCCTGAGCTAAGAAACCGCTTTTGGAATGTGTTCTGGAATGTCTTGCTGGGTTCTTGAACCAATCCCAGCAGGTTCATGGCTTTAGGACTCCAAGGCTCGGCTGGTGCTTGGCAGTGATGGGGTCACAGATTTTGCTGCATTGCAGGGAGTACCTTGCCGCTGGTGGGGAGCGCGATCTCGCAGGGAAGGCTTGCCACAGCCCCACCCATAGCCACTAAAGCTGATCTAAGTTCTAACGGCTTTTAGCTTGATTGATACAGGGCAATGTAAGGAACCAAATTAAACAACTCAGGTGGATTTCAGTCAATCACCGATAGGAGTGGCCATTGGTGGATTGTCTACGGCGTCGCCGCTGCCTTGGAGATGGTTGAGATTGACTGATTGCGCAGTTTCGGCTGGCCGTTCAAATTCTCGAGCTGAGACCGTCCATATGGATGCGGATACAGTGGAAGCGCTTGTGGGCCTTTATGGTTGCGCCAATGAACCGAAGAAAATCCAGACCGAGCACCATAAAAAGATAGATCCCCCAAAATTGATGTGGATCTCTTCATCACTAAGATTGGCAATATTTCCGACGATAAGATCCGGGATGAGTGCCAACCTGGATACCGACAGGTCTTGAAACTGTCGGTGTTTCTTCACATCGAATACGACTCAAAAAAACTTTACGAAATGCTCACAAGAGTGACCGCTCCAGTACGGTTGCCAAAGAAGTCAGCCAGAGATGCCAAGAAATCTGGATCAAAAAATTCACTGTCCTCCGTCGCATAACCACCAGTTCTACCAAGGGTGAACCTGGGGGAGCTGGTTTGGGTTGGTTTCAGCCGACCAACAGCTCTGTGGCAACAGAGATGCTGTTAGCGTCGGTAATAATTGCCATGGCTTTCCGTGTGGACGTAGGTGGCCCCCCCAGGACCACGGACTCCATAGGAGCCGTTGGGTCCGGCAACGGCTCCTCCCCCGTAGCGTCCCCGATAGCCGGTCACCCCATTGGCTCCGTAGTAGGCCCCGCCCCGGTAAACCGGTCCTCCGTCCACCACCCCCACGGGTGCCACGATCACAGGGGCAGGTGCAATGACGACAGGTGTTGGAGCTACCACAAAGGGTTGGCCTGGCACCAGGACGCATTGACCCACGGAGAGGTAGTACCCCGTATTACAGATGAGTTCTGCCGCCGCTGGGCGGTGGCCTGAGACGATCGGAGCGAGGCCAACCAGGCCACCAGCGAGCAAGGGCAAGACTTTGCGAACCATGGGCTTTTAGGGGGCTTTTCGTGGTGCTTCTGGTCTAAGCGGTTTGGACTCCGAATGGGAGTTAACCCAGCTTCTGGTCAGCACAGATTGGAGCAAGGCACTGAGCTCGTCCAGTTCTTCCCGATCCAAAATCCAATCCCCATTTTGGATTTTGGTTACATGGTCGCCTTGCAGCATCCAGCCATCTTTCAGCTGGGATATGACGACATGGGGGACTTGTATTGGCCCATAGCCCGCCATGCTGTTTGGCGCGATGGGGGTGGCGCTATGAGAGGAATCCGCTATTTTTTCTAGTAATTCAGGATGGTCCCCATGGCTTTGATCGGTTCTGAGCTCCTTGCTCATGTAAAGGAATCCGGAGAGGTCTCCAAATCTGATCTGGTTCGTAGCTGTGGCTACGTGAGTTCCAAGAAAGACGGCACTGAGCGCCTGAACTTCACAGCCTTCTATGAAGCGCTGCTTGAAGCCAAGGGTGTGAGTCTGGGTGATCCTGTCGGTAAAGGAAAAGGCAAGGCGGGTCGAAGCCTGAGCTATGTGGCCACGGTTCAAGGCAATGGCAACTTGCTTGTTGGTAAGGCCTACACGGCTTTGTTGGAGCTCAATCCAGGCGATGAATTTGAAATTAAGTTGGGGCGCAAGCAGATCAAATTAATCCCATCAGGCACTGATGAAGAGGAATGAGCTCTGGGCGCTTGAATGACGCCCCTATGGTTTTTTAACATCCTTTTGGCCATGCCTATAGCCGGGCTTGGAACCATTCCCTCGCCAACCTGGCAGTCTCTTCTAAACAGCCAGGCTCCTCAAAGAGATGGCCGGCACCCGCAACGACCTTAATCGCATGGCTGGTTTGCAGGTGCGAGGCAGCCCAAGCGTTCAGCTCGAGCACATCAACATCGTGGGATCCCACGATCAGCAGTGTCGGGCTCCGAACTGCCGCTAGCACATCAAACGCTAGGTCGGGCCGCCCGCCCCGCGAGACGATTGCCCGCACATGTTGCGGCCTGGCCGCTGCCGCTCGCAGACAGGCGGCCGTACCGGTGCTTGCTCCGAAGAGGCCTAGAGGTAATTGGGCTAAGGGTTCTTGGGTGGTGAGCCAATCGATCGCTCCAATCATGCGTGCTGTAAGGAGCTCGATATCAAAACGCTTTGAACGCATCTGCTCAATGGGTCGATCTTCGTCCTCGGTCAGCAGGTCAAAGAGGAGTGTCGCGAGCCCGCCCTGGACGAGATGTTTTGCTACTGCCCGATTGCGAGGACTATGGCGACTACTGCCGCTTCCATGGGCAAAGACCACAAGGCCGCATGGTTGGGCTGGCATGGCCAGGAGGCCTGGGAGTTGGACTCCGGCTGATGCCACCACAACCTGCCTCATCCCCATCCAATGGGCCCGCGGCCCGGGGTGGGGCCCTACTTTTTGGGCGACGACGTCGCCATTTGGCACACTTTTTTCTTCCATGTCCAGGCCATGGTGAGTTGAAGGAAACCTAAGCAGGGTTGCAAGTTGCCTGGCCTTCGAGGCCCCATGTGCTTGGTATCTGCTTCCCATCCGGTTTGGCGTTGCGGCGTATGGGGCTTGCTAGCGATCACTCCAGAACTGGTCATCAGTCTGGAGTGATCTTGTTTGGCCTGAAGAAGGCATTGCCTATGGCCTATCCCGACTATCCATTGCCGCTGAACGAAAATCAGCGTCTGCGGGAATTGGAGCGTTATGCACTGGATTCGGGCATCGATTATCCCCACCTCAACCATGTTCTGGAGCTTTGTATCGATGTCCTTGGCATGCCGATGGGTCTGATCACCGTTGTGGCTGAAAACGATCAACGTTTTGTCTGCCGCCATGGCTTAGACACCCTTGGTACCCCAAGAACCATGGCATTTTGCAGCCATGCCATAGCCGCAAATCAGGTATTGGTTGTGCCTGATACCCATGATGACGAACGTTTTTGTACGAATCCCCTGGTGATCGACAAGCCAGGGATTCGTTTTTATGCAGGGGCACCGCTGCAAACCCCCCGTCATTTCCCGCTTGGGACCCTTTGTGTTCTCGACCGTGAGCCCCATGTCTTTACGGAGCGTCATGCACGGCATCTCGAAGGGTTTGCCCATTTGGCGATGCGCGAAATTGAGTGGCGTTACCGAGCCACCCTTTGCCCAGTTACCGGCTTGCCCCGCCGGGATTTGTTGTTTCGGCTTGGTGAGAGGGAATTTGATCTGGCTCGTCGGGATGGTATTCCGTTGTGCTTGCTTCATCTTGACCTCGATAACTTCAGTCAAATCAACCTTCGCTGGGGCCATAAGGCTGGTGATCAAGTTTTGATCGACTTTTGTCATTTGTGTGAGAGCTATCTCGGCGATGATGATCTTTTTGTACGGCTCTATGACGAAGCTTTTGGCCTGCTCTTTGTCAACAGAAAGGCGGAGGATGTGATGGTCATCGGTGAGGAACTTCGTCATGCTGTCAAGCGCATGCTTGGAATTTTTACTGGCTCTGGCTATCATCTTCATCTCAGTGGTGGGATTACAAGTTTAAGTGAATCTGATCGGGACTTTACCGATCTATTTACCCGCTCTGAGCGTGCATTGTTTGTGGCAAAAGCTAATGGCAGAGATCAAATCTCTCTTCTTCTTTTCGGTTAAAGCATACCGTATAAAATTACACACTTGCATCAAGGTGCTATCCATGTGAGGCAAGGATGCGTCCTGTAGATTGGTATTCACTCTTTAAATTAAGAGAGTAGTTTTTGGATTTTTTTGATGGCAATCACACGCTGGGAGCCCCTTCGGGGAATGGAAGATTTGCTTGACCGCTACACCCGTTCGATGGCCTACTCCTTTGGCCGATCAGGTGATGTGATTTCAAATAAAGAGTGGTGCCCCCGTGTCGACATTGTTGAAATGAATGATGCCTTTAAAATTAAGGCTGAGCTTCCAGGTGTTAAAAAAGAAGATGTTCATGTCACCCTCGACAATGGGGTTTTGACCTTGGAAGGCGAGCGCAGGCAACATCGCGAGGAGGACGGTTTCCGCTTCCATCGCGTTGAGAGTGAATACGGTAATTTCATTCGCAGCTTTACCCTGCCCGCGAATATTAAAAGTTCGGGCTTGAAAGCTCATTATCATGATGGTATTTTGGAGCTTGATATTCCAAAGGCTGAGGGGTCGCAAGTAAAATCCGTGGCAATACCAGTGGAATAAATGCAGCCTTGGGCAAGGGGATTGCCGTCTCCTTGCCCATTTCTATACCATTTCTATTGCTGTCGCACCCTGCTGTGAATGCTGCGCTTGGCCTCTTCGAGTAAGCTGATGACGTCTGCATCATTGAGTTGGTCAAAGTTTTCAAAGTATTCGCCCACTGCATGCAAGTTTGAGATAACTCTTATGGCGATTAATTGATCACAGAGACCCTGTAGAGGTGCGATCAGCTCCTGATCTACCACTGGGATGGCTAAAATAAGTTTGTTGGGCTTTAGCCCACGAAGCGAGTGAAGCGCTGCAGCGACGGTCAAGCCGGTGGCGATGCCGTCATCAACCACGATTAAATTTTTGCTCTTCAGCCGTTCGATTGGTCCATCTTGAAAGTATCTCCGGCGCCGGTTGAGCTCTTGATGCTCTTTTTCTAGGAGTTGACGACGTTCCTGGATCGGAATGGCTTCCCGATTGCTGTCCCAGAGCTCGATCCCTCCTGCAGCGATAGCTCCTACGGCAACCTCCGGAGCTTGGGGCCGGGCAAGTTTGCGGACCGACCAGGTGGTGAGTGGAACTTGGAGGGCCTGGGCAACTTCCAGGCCGACGGGCACTCCGCCCCGGGGTAAGGCCACCACCATCGTGTTGGAGCGCAGCAAGCCTTCCCTCAGAGCCAGTAATTTTTCGCTGAGTTCCTGCCCAGCTTCGCGCCGATCCCGCCACGGAACACGCAACTGCTTGGTTGTTTCCTCTCTCACCATGGCCTGTCCCTTGCGGTTGGTGGGCACACCTCCATCTTGGGTAGAGATCGCTTTGCGATGGCCCCTACCGGCAACGGGTGGCGGAATGCCCCCGTTGACGCCGCAGACAAGCACCGAATCACCCCTTTACTTATTAGCGCTACAGCGTTCAATTGCCGTGTTTGATTTGAATTTACTAATGTTACTGAGGCAGTTGGAATTGGCTTTGATGTTGACCAACCTTGGGATATCAGGGTGCGTGATGGCCGATTTGATCGCATTGTCTCAATTGGCAGGATGGAGCATATTGGTTGTCTTAATGACGCTTCTTTTTTCAGAATCTCAAAGACCTATTGACAGATAACGGCCTGAGGTTGTTGCAGAGCATCATTAGCCGTCAAACCAGCACTAAAATTAATCTCTGGATAGATGCTTTTGTATTTCCGAATGGCTGATCGCCTCCCACCCAACAGCTATGTCGGGGACTTGAGTGTTCCCTAATTCTTCAAGATTTGCAGAATTTTGGAGGTGATTATGACACAGTCTTATTAGCTTGGTTGACCAACTTTGATTTTGCCTGGCCCAGGCTTTCCCAGGATATCGCTCCTGGCTTCTATCGCCCTTGGAGCTACTACCTCCCCTCTTGTGCTGGGCTTTTCCGTTTGGGTCAGGGCCAGCTCTGGCAAGTTGTGCTGGGTCAACCGTCTCGGCAGCAAACCTACTGATCGATCAGAGCTGTTTTTTTAGCATGAACCCTGAGATTGCGGCATCGGTGCGGCAGTTGGGCAGCTAGTGCTCCTATTCCTTCGACTTTCAACAGAGGATTCCGGGGTTCTACGCAACCCTCTGTATGGCCGATGCCCTTGGTGACTACCTTAAAACGATAGGACGGATCCCCCTTCTTACGGATGCAGAGGAGGTGCACCTGGGAAGCCTGGTACGCCAGTGGCAAGATGCCGAGGAGCAAACGCCTTCCGTTGTGCGTCGCGGGCGTCGGGCCCATACCCGGATGGTGAATGCCAATTTAAGGCTTGTTGTTACCATTGTTAGCCGTTATGCCCGTCGTAGCCAGCATCTCAATCAGGATGCCATGGACCTGATTCAGGCCGGAAATATTGGCCTCATTCGCGCTGTCGAAAAGTTTGATCCCTCCCGGGGCTACAAGTTTTCGACCTATGGCTATTGGTGGATTAAGCAAGCTGTGGGTCGTTACCTGCACGAGCACAGCAGCTCCATTCGCCTCCCAGTTAGTGTGACCGATCTAGCGGTAAAGGCTGGTCAGCTTCAAGCTGCCTCTGAAGAGTCCCTGAGCCAATCTGAGTTGGCAAGCCAACTAGGGCAATCGGAGCGGCGGCTTAGGTTTGTCCTCCATACGGCTGAACGTTGTCATATTCAGTCCTTGGATCAGCATGTGGGTAGCAATGGTCAGGACATGACCTTGATTGATACTGTAGCTAGCGTTGAGGGCCCAACAATCCATGATGATTACCAATGGATGCACACCCATATTGGCAATCTCGATCCCATGGAGCGGAAGGTGCTGCGGATGCGGTTTGCGACTGAAGGCAAGCCCTCCCTGGCTAAGGTCTCGATCCAGCTCGGCCTCAGTAAGGATAAAGTCCAACGTATTGAGCGTAATGCGCTTTCAAAACTGCGTCGGCGTTTAGAGCCATGTCTTAACCCTCCGGTTTCTTGATGGAGTCTGGCTGGTTGCTTCCGTCAACGCGCGGCCGTTGGCGGCCTTTGTGGATGCGATGCTTGAGGGCCTTGGTAGCAGAGATCCAACCAAGGCCCTATGCGATTCCTCCTTAGTAGGTATGCAGGCCCCGAACGGGTTTATTTTTTGTACCATTAGCAACCACTGGTTGACCAAATGCGGGGGCTTGGATTTGGCGATTCGGCTCACGTAGGGCATCTTCCAGTAAAAATGCACACAGATTGGACACTGACCGGCCTTCCTCTTCAGACCGCGACAGCAGGGCCTCATGAACGTGGTAACTCAATGTGATCGATATCCTCCTTGGTTGCCGCTGCATCACTCGAATGCGTTCATTCATGGATTCTGCTTCTTGGTGATTGAGCAAATTAAGCCTATGGGAGCAATTCCCCTTCCCCGTACAGCTTACTGCCTTATTTGTGCAGCAGTCATGCTGTTCTTTTAATCCTCGCAGCATCGCTCCATCGGATCTGCTGCAATAGCAAGTTTTCAGTTTAACCTCTGTATCATTATATTGACTTTTTTGCTCAGCCGTTTTCTTTCCCGCCTGGTTTTTTTGCTCTTTTCACTTTCCGCCACTTTCGATTTCCATCTATGGCCTAGACGACTTGAGCTCTTGCCATTGCATTCATGCTCCCTATCTGATGCATTACTGCCATGAACTCCATGGGCCTTGCATTGGGTACTTATGCTCTCCTTGATAGCTTAACTTGATATGCGGCGAATCACAATCTCGGTGCCAGATGAGGCCCATCGCGCGCTCAAGTTACTTGGCATCTCGGAGGGTAAGGCTTTTGGTACCATCGTTTTGGAGGCTCTTGAATTTTATCTAAAGGATAGGGACGCCTACAAGCTTGATGTGTCGAAGCGTTTAGATCCCTAACTAGAGCTTTCAAGGGTTGTGTCCCTATTGGTTTGGGATGATCTTCTTTGCCTTCGTTGTTTGCTTTGCATTGCCAGGCGATGACCAAACATGCTACTTGCCTACTTTGTCTATCGTCTTTATTGGTATCGGCTAATTTTGTCAAAAGTCAATATATTTCAGGCTTTTTCTGCTTCTTCTTTGTCCCATATTTGCTCTCGTTAGCGGTTTCTAACTCGTCCAGTCAGTTTTCACCTAAGAATGCTTTTGTCTGATTCAATACGCTTGATCCTTGGACCATGAATCCTTCAAATCTTCGGACTCTTCATGCAATATTTGCCCACCCACTACAGCATGGAATACGAATCCATGATGTAGAAGTCCTATTCTCTAGCCTTGGTGCAACAGTCCATCCCTTAGAACGCAATCGCTTAAAAATTAGTTGGCCCTCCGGTGAGTTTGTTTGGATAGCCCTTGGCCACCATACAAGTCGTACGGAACTTGATGGCGATGCGGTGATGGCTGTACGTCGATTTCTGGAGAGCGCAGGCCATACACCCCAAGGTCCTGACGCTCCATCCACGTCCGTCCTTCGCGACCAGAGAACTTATCTGGTTTTGCACCTGAGCCACCATTCCACAGAGGCTTTTTACGCCAAGGGTCTAGATACTGAGCATTTTACGCTTAAGCCCTTTGGACTTTGGTCGACCCATCAAAGCCTGCAGAATCGCCGGGAGCGGGATCTCTCAGGTCAGAGAGCTCCAGCCGACTTTGACTATTTGCAACTTTTGGTCCATGCCATACAAGACTCCGATGTGGTTCTTCTCCTCGGCCATGGCCACGGCGAGAGTGATATGAGGCAGATTTTGCTTCAATATCTGTCGAGCCATCACCCGAGCTTGCTTGATCGCATCCTTGATAAGACGACTGTTGATGTCCACACCGTTACGCAGGCAGAATTGTTGGTCATTGCTGCTAAGTATCTTGGCCGACACCCCAGCCGCCATTTACCTGTTCAGCACTAGGTGGCAAGATTTTAGCTGTTGCAAGCTTCAGGCTTTTGGTCTCTTTTCTGCTGCAACTTTAAGTCATAGTCGCTCGAGTTGAATTCCTATTTCTATATTGAAGTGTCTTCTTTCCTAAAGATGTCAATTCAAAAACGTTTGATCAAGGGTTTGCTTGCTGCTTCCCTTTTCTCGCCGGTACTTCTTTCCGCTTCGGCTTTAGCTGAAACTGACAATCCCATTCGCTGGGTTACTGGTGGTGCCGTTTGGTCTACTCCCCAGGAGGCGATGATGACTTTCCTCGAAACTGGTGAAATCACGGACCGAGGCTTGCAGGGTGGTCTAAAGCGCTCTGGTTGGACGGCAGACGAGGTTCGTGCTGGCCTCAATAAAAGCTATAACATCGACTTTCTTCGGCTCAGTAACTTTCTTTACTCACCAGCCGGTGAGACCTACCTCACTGAACAAACCCGTAGTTACGTTCCCTATTGGACCCTAAGAATGTGGTCGATCCAGGCGCTGCGGTCGGCAATCATCCTCGATGCCGCCGATGGTTCAATTTCCGGAGCCGGAATTATGAGCAAATTGCCAGTTGATTTTCGAATTGATAATTCGGAACCTTTTGATGGCCAGCAAAACGTAGCAGCTCAGTCGAATTGCAAGGATGCCCAGTGTACGTCACTGTTCTCGTGGTTTGTCTTCCTCCCTGCCCAGCTGGCTACTCGATAGTTTCTAGATCGATTGTTATTGTTCTGTAATTTTGGGTATGTTTCTACCCTTTTTAACCTTTCCATCCCCTTGGCTATCCCCTAATGGCTATTGACAATTTGATTGAAATTTCTTTAATCGAACTACTCCCTTTCTCTCCTCTCAGTGACTGTCAGTCTGAGCAAATTTGCGGAGGCCGGCGCGGTCGTGTCGATGATTCTGGATCTCGTTGTGGCTCTAGATCTGATCGAGTGAAGGAGAGGTCTCCGATTGGTTCGTTGCTGGGTAGCTACGGATCTCAAGCTTTCGGTGGTTTGATGTCTGTCAATGTCTTCCAGCTTAACCTGGCCATAAATATGATTTTCGGAGGTAGCGGTAATTCTATCTTCAACCTGCAAGGCAATCAGTTGTCTGGCATTTAAAGTGGTGTGCATGGTTCTGCCGTGCACCTGCATTACTCCAGCATCTTGATTTTTTCTGCTGCACAAATAAAGCATACCAGCTTTTTTCGCCTTCAAGAACTTTTTCCTTGTCACACTAAATACGGGCTTAGCCCTTCACTCATAGCCATTAATTTCATGACTTATCTCTCCATGCTTGACGATACCCAGACCGAATTGATCTGTGGCGGCTGGGGTCTTGGTGACACCACGACTATTGTTGGAATCAGCCTGACCTCGCTTCGTCAAACCTACAACGTTAATCAATTTAACGCTGCTACTAATACCGTTGTGAGTGCTCCCTCTTTCCTTGGAGCACCTTTGGTTGCCGCTTCAATCACCAACTCCCTGTCTAATATTTCATTGATTGGTTAATTTTCCGTTTTACTTTTGGCTTTAGCCTTTGTAATTCGTGTAAATTCTTGCATGCCTGAAAGCCGGTTTTACCGGCTTTCTTTTTCCTTCCACCTGCTACTTAATCATGCAACTTCTATCTGATTTCGATGCTGAGATCATCAGTGGCGGTTTTGCTTTCCCTTCGGCCGCAACTATTGCTCTGAGCATTAATGTGTCCCCGACAACTTTTGTTGCCCCGATTACTCAGGTGAACACGGTGGCTACTACCGCTGTGCTGGCTGGCATTCTAGACAATGTCAACTTGGTGGTTTCTAATACTGCTTTTAACTTCGCGACTGTTTAGATCTAGAAACTTCAATGCTCCTATCCTTGCGCAGTTGGTTCTCCAGTCACGATTGGTCAACTTATCATCGACTGTGGAAGCAGGCATTCGGGGGTAGGTCTTCAGCCTACCCTTGCGTGCGCCAATTTGATGAGGAAGATTGTGGTGCTGCTTGCATTGCAACCGTTGCGGCTTTCCACGGATCTGCGCTCAAGCTTGGCCATGTGCGCGATGCGGTTGGAACCACATCCACCGGTACGAGTTTGTTGGGATTGCGCCGTGGTGCAGAAGCCCTTGGCTTTCACGCCCGGGCAGCCAAGGCCAGTCCAGAACTTTTAGATGAACTCAATGCGATTTCCCTTCCTTTAGTCTGTCATTGGAATGGAAATCATTGGGTTGTACTGTACCAAAGACAGGGAGATAAGCTGGTTGTTGCCGATCCGGGTGTTGGCCTGGTTGAGTATTCAATCTCAGAATTTTTGCTTCATTGGAATGATGGCGTTGTTCTTCTACTTGAGCCTGATCCTGCACGGCTCGGTAGAACCTCCAGCCATTCCGAAGGCCTCAGGGTTTTTCGCCATTATCTTGTTCCCTTCCGCCCCCTGCTGACCCAGGCTATTGCACTCAATGGCTTGATCGGCATTTTTGGTTTGGGTATGCCCCTTTTAATGCAGGTTCTCACTGACGATGTCTTGCTTCGTGGTGACAATGGCATGTTGGCTAGCTTGAGTATTGGACTCATGCTTTTGTTTGGCTTTCGTAGTCTTCTCAATCTTTTCCAGGGTCACATGGTTGGCTATTTCGGCCAAAAGCTTCAGCTCCAGATGGTGATGCACTATGGGCAGAGGTTGTTAGGCTTGCCAATTCGATATTTCGAGAGTCATCGAAGTGGTGAGGTTGTGAGCAGGATTAGCGACATACAACACCTTAATTCATTGATGACTCAGGTGGTCCTTGGTCTGCCAAGTCAGTTGTGCATTGCGATCGTCTCTCTTTTTCTTATGTGGGCTTATAACCCATCTCTCACCCTCGCTGCCTTGGCTTGTTACTGCATCGTTCTTGTTAGTAATCTCTGCTTTTTACCTGCTCAGCAGAAGCTTTCTCGCCAGCTACTGGTTAAGTCAGCCGATAATCAAGGCTTTCTTGTTGAACTCTTTCGTGGTATTACTGTTCTCAAGACTAGCGAGGCTACTGTTCAAGCATGGGAGGAATATCAACGTAATTTTGGTCGGTTGGCCCACATGTCATGGTCTGCCCTCCGACTTGATCTTCAGGAGTCCACGATTACTGGTCTTCTTGGCAGTGTCACCAGCATCGGTTTGCTTTGGTACGGCAGTTCCTTCGTCATCGGCCAGCAACTCAGTATTGGTCAGCTTTTGGCCTTTAACGGCATGGGAGCCAATGTCTTGGGCTTCCTTGCCGGCCTTAGCGGCATTAGTCAGGAGATTCTCCGGGCTGATGTGGTGATCAAGCGCATGGCCGACGTGCTCGAAAGGGAGCCT
Organism: Synechococcus sp. UW140; assembly: GCA_943373125.1. GTDB lineage: Bacteria > Cyanobacteriota > Cyanobacteriia > PCC-6307 > Cyanobiaceae > Cyanobium_A. The sequence goes on along the minus strand of CALSBG010000002.1, from coordinate 176,840 downwards.
GAAGCGGCCGCTAACGCCAGTAAGCATTCCGTTACGTTGACCGGCCACGATGACCTGGTATGCGATCAGGTTACTTTTCACCATCCCGGCCGTCGTCCCCTCTTGGATGGGCTTTCATTACGTATTCCTGGAGGGTTGACGACGGCATTGATTGGTGAATCGGGCTGCGGGAAAAGCACGATCACCAAACTTATTGCCGGTTTGTACCCCCTCCAACAGGGTTCGATCCACTATGGACCCTATAGCAGTGTTGATCTTGATATTGACTCCCTACGCCGGCAGGTGGTTCTTGTACCCCAGGATTCCATCCTGTTTAACCGAAGCATCTACGACAATTTTGCCTTTGCCCATCCCCATATCGATTTCTCCCAGGTTGTGGAGGCCTGTCGTCTGGCCTTGGCTGATGATTTTATTCGGGAGCTTCCAGAGGGCTATCAAACGATCCTTGGTGAGTTTGGCGCCAACCTCTCGGGGGGGCAGCGTCAACGGCTAGCTATTGCTAGGGCCCTGATCGGGCGGCCTTCCATTCTGATCCTCGACGAGTCGACTTCCGCCCTCGACCCCGTCCTTGAGGCCCGTTTGATGGACAACCTCTTGACCCAGAGGAAGGGTTTAACAACTCTTTTGATTAGCCATCGCCCCTCAGTGATCATGCGATCCGACTGGATCGTTTATTTAGAGCGTGGTCGTGTTAAGGAGCAGAATTACCCATCTGCCCTTCGCGAGTGTTCCCACGTTTCACCTTTCTTGGTTGCTGCTTAATGGAGCACCCCATCACGACCACCTCCCACCATCATCTGGTCCACGCTGCCTCGGACCAGTTTCTGCCACCCCCTGGTAGCTGGTCCCATTCGATCGGCAGCCGGGTGCTGATCGCATCAGGTTTGCTTGTTGTGGCTTCATGTTTCTGGCCCATTGAGGAAACCGTGCGCGCCACTGGCGTTGTTCGCCCGACCGGTGAAAATATCGTGGTGCAGAGCCAGTTGGCTGGTCGTGTTCAGCAGGTTCTCGTCCAACCCAATCAACTGGTCCAGCCCAATCAAGTCTTGGCTGTGATTGATAAATCCAGTCTTAAGGCTTCTCGCCAGCAGCTCGTGACTGAACTTGAACAACTGCATTTGCAATGGCGCCAGACTCTTCAGCAGAAAAAGGATTTGGCCTTGGAACTTCGCTCTACTGACTTGCTTTCAACTGCCCAGATTGGTTCGAGTTTCGGTGATGTGGATAAGGCTCGTGCATCGCTTGTCTTTGCGGCAAGCGAATCCCGGCGCTATGGATCTCTTGCCAAAGTTGGTGCTGTACCAGAACTACTCAGCCAGGAAAAGGCAGCCCGTTTTTCCCAATCGATGAGTGAACTGAAACAGGCACGTTTGAGTGTTGCCCAACAAAGGGCACGGCAACTGGTTGAGCAGGCTAAATTGCGTCAAGGCGTTAATGGCTTTAACAACACCCTCGCCGAGCTTGCTCGTCAGAAGGCCGGTCTCGAAAGCCGCTTGATCGATGCTACCCGAGCCCTTGCTACGGCATCGATTCGTTCCCCGATCTCCGGATCAGTTGTCGCAACGTCACTTAACCATCCTGGTCAGGTTTTGAGTGCTGGTGAGGTGATTGCCCGGCTTGCCCCCCTCCATGCCCCAATGGAAGCGAAGGTGGTTGTTCCCGCCCAATCGATTGGCAAGATTCGGGTTGGTCAAAAGACCTACCTGCGTGTTACTGGTTGCCCCTATTCAGAATTTGGTTTGATGACTGGCAAGGTCACAGCAATCTCTGCTGATGCGTTGCAGCAGAACAAGGCCATGGTGACTGCTCCGCCTGCCTATGAGGTCAGTGTTCAGCCGAAGACCCAAACCTTTCAACGCGGTAATGATCGCTGTGATTTTCGATTAGGTATGGATCTCCAAGCTGATGTCATGACAGGTCGAAATAGCGTGATGACCTATTTTCTGCGGAAGCTGCGCCTTATGGCGCGGGTTTGATCTTGGCCTTAGCTTTCGGTTTGTTAACTTCTGCTGCGTTCACCAACTCCCTCCGCCCTAATCTGTTTGTTGGCTTTGACATAAGCCCCTTTGTTGCTCCAGTTTTTATGAGAGCTGATGGATTGGTCAGCCCGCGTTCCACTGCTTACGTTCTCTAGGCTTTGCAATTGATTCGGTGCTGCTCTGCCAACAACTTTGCTTCACGCAAGGATGGGAAGAGCTTAATATTCTAAAATTTATCCCTGAGCCTGCTACTCAACGATTCCTAATATTGATTCTTCCAGGCTGCCTGTGCACCGCTCCTGCAAGGTATGGGCAATGAACTCTGAGGTGGTTGCCTTTTATTGGACAGGCTTGGTGCCTGTGATCATTAACCCAGGGCGGGAGGACCAGGTTTTAATCCAGGCGTAGACCCCATGGGGTGTTTGCTCCCCATGGAACGGTGGGGTCTTGCATGGTGTCCATGTTCCACCCCAGGACTGACCATGGGTTCAGCCCCTGTTCTCGCGACATCAGCCTGCATTTTCCAGCGGCTCCTTAGCCGTTGCCCATCCCACTCAATGGGACCCGAATAGGTTCTTTCAACGTTGTTGATCTCAAATCGCAGCTTGTGTTTGGCTGATTCGTTGAAACAGATATTGAGCAGGTGGGCATCACCACAGAGCTCCACCAGGTCCTCGGAATGGGGCCCACGGCTCAGAGCTAGGGCAGGCGCTCGCTCTCTTGATCGGCCAGCAGCTCTGAGGGGTTGCGCCCTTGCTTGCAGCTTCGGGTGGCGCCCGTTGAATCATCGTTCGACACGAACCGAGTTCCCACTGCTGCGCTCGCCCCATCTCGATCCGTAGCCGCTCCCTTGGCAACACCGCCCGATCAGGGGTCCATCGGCGCACTCAGCTGAGATCCAGATCCAGTTGCTGCACTGCTGAGGTATCAGGCGACGATCGGCCCCGGCGTTTGCGGCTGCGAGGTGCCTGGTTCGAGCGGCGGGATCCGTGTTGCTGGTGAATCGATTGGGCCAGCTCCCGAAAGCCCAGCTCTTGGCGCAGGGCCCAGATCTGCTCCCTTGCCTCCCGGGCGGCGGCGGCTGGCTCCACGACCGGTAGGGGGTAATCGATGCCAAGCACGCAACCCACGCGCTGTTGGGTGATCTCGGCCATCAACCAGGGTTCATGGAGGTGCACGGCGGGCACGGCCGCCAGTTCCGGCAGCCACTGGCGGATGAAGTCGCCGGTGGGGTCGTGGTTTTGGCCCTGTTTGATCGGGTTGTAGATGCGGACGGTGTTGATGCCCGTGGTACCGGATTGCATCTGGCACTGGCTCCAGTGGATGCCGGGTTCGTAGTCGACGAACAGCCGCGCCAGGTGTAATCCACTTTCTCGCCACGGCAGCCAGAGGTGGTGGCTGGCCACCGACATCAGCATGGCCCGCATGCGGAAGTTGATCCAGCCGGTGGCGTGCAGCGCTCGCATGCAGGCATCCACAAACGGCAGTCCGGTGCGTCCCCCAGCCCAGAGCTCGAGGCGTTCAGGGTTGCTTTGACGCAATCCTGCGGTGAGGGGATGGAGCTCCCGGAACTCCAGATTTGGCTGGCTTTCCAGCTTCTGGATGAAGTGGCAGTGCCAGTGCAGCCGCGCCTCGAAGCTCCGCAGGGCCCGCAACCACTCGCCTCGCCCTTGGCTCGATCGGGTCTGGAGCGCGTCGCGGCAGCGGCGGCTGTGCTGCACCACCTCCCGCATCGACAGGGTGCCCCAGGCCAGATGGGGCGACAGGCGCGAACAGCTCTCGAAAGCCGTGCGCGGGCTCGAGAGCTCCCGGTGGTAGTTAGCCCCGCGATTGCTGAGAAAGCTCTCCAGCAGGGCTAGGCCCTGCCGCCGCCCCCCGGGTTGCCTGCCCGGGCAGGGATCTGGCGCTAAGCCGAGCTCGGCGCCGGCGGGAATGGGGCCAGGGTCGATGCCCACGAGGGGTTGTAGGGCCTGGGGCGCTGGCGCCACAGGTTTGGCCATGCGCCCCTCCCACCTCCCGGCCCAGCCGTCGCGGCTGGGCAACCGACGAACCACCCCGGACTGGGGAATCTCATGCCAGGCGATGTCCTGGTCCTTGGCCCATCGGGCCACGGCTCGATCGCGGGCATAGGTCCAGCCGTTGCCTGTTTCCTCATGGCTCCAAAGGGCCGTGATGCCGAATTGGCGTCGTGCCCGCTCCAAGACGTCTACCGCCCTACCGGTTCGCACCACCAGCGGCTGTCCGAGACCTGCGAGCGAAACCCGGAGCTCCTCGAGGCCCTCGGCGCAGAAGTTCCATTGGCGCGCTGAGCAGTCGCCCTGCTGCCACAGCTGGGGCTCCACGATGGCCAACGGCAAGACTGGGCCCTGGCGACTCGCCTGCAGCAGCGGTTGGTGGTCAACGACCCGCAGATCCCGCTTGAACCAGACGATCTGGAGCCCTTCCATTGCTTCAGATCAACCGGCCCCCATGGCCTGGGGCTCCCATGGCTTGGGCGCCCAAGTGTTGGATCATCTCCGAGTTCATGGGCCAGGCCTTGAGCAGGGACATGGCCCCATCGCGCAGCTCTTCGTGATCAGTGCAGCGCTGACTGGCCCTGGATTGGGCTTCTTGCTGGTACTGGCGGGCATGGGACCGGCAAAGCAAGGGAATGGAACACAAAGAGATAAAAACTACAGAGGCTGGCCCGGGGCTGTTGGTGTATTCACCCAGGGGGGCGGATTTGATCGGGATCCTCTGGCAGCCCCTTCCATTGCAGGGCCAGGCGACGGGCCAGGAGTAGTAGCGGATAGATCCGCCTGCTCCGGCTTGGCACGGCAAACAGGGCCCGCAACAGTTGCAGAAGGGGGCCGCTGGGGGCCAGGCGACGGCAAAGTTCAGAGATTGCTTCTGCTCCGTGCCAGGCCTGTTCACCCTCGAGCAACACCTCCCCGCGGGCCAGGTCGAGACCCCGCGCCTTCAGGGCAGCCCGCAGCTCTTGATCGGCCCTGCCATCACGCAGCTCAAGCAGGGGGATCCCTCCCTTGAGCTCGGTGGCGAGGGCGAACTGGCGGCAGAAGGGGCAGCCGCCGTCGTAAACGAGAGCGAGCGTCATTGCTCCATCTTGGCTGCTTCCACGCCCACCCTGGCCATCGCCACGCCCACCGTGACTCGCCTGCTCTGCCTCGTCTTGGTTCTGCTGATGCTCCTGTCAGCCCCAGCTGGCTGGGCTGCGGAGGTGACCCAGCGCTACCTGTGCGATGGCGATGCCCTGGAGGCCACGCTCCACAACGGCGCCGTTGATGCCAGCGAGATCCCCAATAGCGATGGGGGCACCGTGCCAGGGGCCTTCATCGTCTTGCAGTGGCGAGCTGCCAGCCTGCAATTGCCCCGCACCAACAATGCCGGCATCCCCAGCTATACCGATGGCCGCTGGTGGTGGCAGGCCGTCGATCCCGATCGGCCCGACTTCCGGGAACACCGGGGCAGTTTCATAACCCATGCCTGTTCCCGATCATTCGTTTTGAGCCCTTCAGATCAGGCATGATTGGGAGTGAATTCGCCATTTTGAACCTTAGGGAACCACTATTCAACGCGGGGTTGATGCTGACCTCAGCCCACAAAGTTAATGGTGGGTCGATTTTGGGCTGAATCACCCCCAAATCCAGCTTGTCTTTACTGATTTAAGGGCAATTTTTGCCTATTTTGAGCACGGATCGAAGCCAATAGACCCACCAATCGTGCGTTTATCCTGACGCCAGTCGATAGGTTCGAGCACGATACAGATTCGTGAGCGCTGCCAGAACATTGACTTGGCAAAGGTTCCGTCCGTCCGGTCGCCAGATCATCTCCGTATTGCCTGGTTCGGTGATCATTTGGAGTGGGTTGGCGCCATTGAACGCTCCCGTCGAATTGCAATGGGAGGCGCCACTGCCGGAAGTAAAACTGGTGGTGAAGCCTGTTACCTGTGGGCCAGCATGGGAAGGCCTATCGCCACGGTGCCTGCATGGTTGCTTAGGGTTTTGTGCAGGGATTTTGCAGCAATGCTCATGGGCCAAGCACTCTGAAGGGCGTGGGATCGATTCCGGTTATCCGAGCGGCGCCCTGGGCCGCTGGCCGCTATCGAGGAGCAGGGGCTGCGCAGGCGGATCCGGGGGCTGGCCCGGCGGCTGCGGCTTGATGGCTGGAGCGTCAATCACAAGCGAGTGCAACAACTCTGGCCTGAGGTCGAGGCCAGAGTCGCCATGGAGGCGATCAGTGGTCGCAAGACGCTCCTGGAGATTGGCGCCGATCACTCCATTCACCGGATCCAGGTGAGCCAGTGGAAGAAGCAGTTGTTGGAGGGTTCCAGTGAGCTGTTCACCCGCGGCAGGAAATCAAAGGCCAAGGACGAGGGTCAGGCCAGGGAAGCTGAGCTTTTTCAGCAGATTGGCAAGCTCCAGAGGGAGTTGGAGTGGCTTAAAAATATCTCGATTCTGGCGATCATGGCCAGGATTGATGCCACCTACCTGGAGGATCCCAGCGACCTGGAGGATCCCACCCGTGGTAGCCGCAGGATTGTTCACTATTTGGCAAGAGAAGGCAATCCGATCAGCCGCGGGCGATCTACCAGAACCCAAGGACGACATTTCCAGACAGCCCTTCTGAGCGGTTTGCCTGGCTGGTGGACCTCGACAAGATCCCATCCATCGATCAGGTTTGGGCGACGACTTTCACCTCTTTCCTGCTGCGCAAAGGATTCCTGTATCTGGTGGCGATTGTTGACCTCTTCTCCAGAAACATTCTCGGCTGCAAGCTTTGCACCAGCTTGGATACCCAGTTCTGCATGGACGCGCTGGAATGGCCTTCTTGAGTGGCAGCAGACCAGAGATCTTTGATTCCGACCAGGGTTGTCAATTCACCTCTGCCGAGCCCGCAGCTAGAGGCGGGAGTTGTCCAGCCCAACCAGCTTGTGGCGATAAGCCGCAGTCGCTTCCATCCCACCTCAATGCAACGGCTTCCAGCGGTGATCCCGCAGTCCGATTGGTCATGATCAGCAGTACATCGCTGCCCGTAGGTTCACAACCGCAAGGCGCCGATCCCTGGCCACCAAAACGGGCCAAACCCGGCACTTCGCCTCCAAAGCCTGGCCTCAATGCCTTTAGCCTCCCATTTCGGGGAAACCCGGTGGTCGCCCCTGGGGCTACCCAATTCCTAATGTTACCCTAACAAGAGGTTAAGCATCAATCGATCGAAGCCAGGGCCCAAGGGACTGGGTCCTGGAGGGTGTTATAACCCAAGCGGCTTGACAAACATTGTGACGGAATTAGTAAGCCCCTCCAAGGCCGAGCCATTGCCATTTTCGCTGGAGCAGCTGCGCTGGCTATCGCGGGCCCAGCTCTTGTCATCGGTCTTGCGTGGGCTCATCGCCGATCCGGTCTTGGCCTCGGTCTCCCTGACAGACGAAGAGCGTCTGCAGGCCTTTGAATCATTTTGCAGCGACCAGCAATTAAGCAGCCCTGAGGAGGTTGAGGCCTACAGGCAGCAACAGGTTTTGCAGCAGGAGGATTTGCAGTTTCTAATCGAACGGCCCCTGCGGCTAAAGCGGCTGTGCGAGCAAAACTATTTACCTAAAGCCGATACCCGGTTCCTTGAGCGTAAGACAGGGCTCGATCAAATTGTTTACAGCCTGTTGCGCGTGGCGGATGCGGGACTAGCGCGAGAACTCTACCTACGCATTACCGATCAAGAGACTGATTTCGCCACTGCAGCTACGGAATACAGTCTGGGCCCAGAGAGCAAAAGCAAAGGTCTGGTTGGCCCAGTACCCTTGCTTCAAGCCCATCCCAATTTAGCCCAGCGCCTGCGGACCCATCCGCCCGGCCAGTTAATTGAGCCCTTTCAGATTGAGCAGTGGTGGGTCGTTGTTCGGGTCGAAAACTATACCCCTGCCGTCCTCAATGACAACACCCGTATGGCCATGGCCAAGGAGCTCTTTGAGCAATGGCTTGAGGAGGAATTGAAAATCAAATTAGCCCAGACAGCCCAGCAACTACAATCCAATCAACAGGGTGCTGATCGGCCATGACCCAAGCCAGGATCCATCCCTTTGTGTTAAGTCAACCTGCCCTGGCCGACCTGCCCGCACCCCTGGTTGAACGCCTAGAAACTGAGCTGAAATTCCGTCGCTATGAGGTCGGCCAGGCCCTATCCCTGGATCAGCAACTTCCGAGTGAACTGCTGCTGATCGTCGAAGGAAGCGCCCGATTGATGGCCCGGGATCAGGGCCGCTTGCTCACGGTTGAGAAGTTGGGTCCAGGCAGTTGGGTTGGTTTGGCCTCCTTCCTGCGGGCCGGTGGCTGCGAAGAGGTGAGTGCGGCAGAGCCAGTGGTGGCCGCTGCCATTCCCGATGCCCTCGCCGTTGACTTGATCGCCGATGTCGGTTTTTACCGCGAGGCCTGCGGCGATGTTTTGATCGCCGAATTGACCGCACTGCTCCAATGCCTACTGGCCAAGGGAGCCGGCGGAACCCTTTCCCTCAAGGAATTCCTGGAGCAGGCGAAAGCCGTTGCCGAGCCAGCAAATGCGGGCACCAATCAACCAGACCGGCAGATCTATCTAGCCAGTTGCAATGGCACCGACCATGCCTATGGATCCGTCGTGGATCTAGCCAATGGCTTGCCCCCAAGCAACGGGCCCCTGCCCTTGCGTTTGATTGCCCTTCCCCAGAATTTTTTAACCGCCGCAGAGCAGCGGCGTTCCAAGCAACCCCCTGGCTCAAACGGTCAACAGGATCGAGGCCAGTCCGGAGACCTGGAGCTCGCCCATGACCTAGCCCCTGCGCCCCTCGCCACTGGTTTGGATTTGACTGGGCAAGGGGAGCGTCGTTTTCGCTTGATCCGCGCTGAGGGTGTGCTCGAAGAGACCCTGGCCTGCTTCCAGATGCTCTCCCTGGAGCTGGAGCTGCCGTTTCGCCGCGATGCAATCGAGAAAATCCTCAGGGATGTGCTGCGCCGCGGGCAGACCCCGGATCTGCAACTATGCGGTCAGTTGGCGGCCATGCTCGGCTTGCACGTCAGTGGCGCCAGGGTGGCCGCCTCCCAGGGCACCCGGCTACAAGTACCCGCCCTGGTCCCCTGGAAGGAGGGTTTTGCCCTGCTGCGGGCCAGCCATGCGGGGGGCATGGTGCTGGCATCGCCGCGGGATGGCATCGTGCAGGTTGCCCCCGAACAGATCGAGGAGCACTACCCCGAGGGGATTGAACTGCTCTTGCTTGAGCGCACGCTGCAAACCCCAGAGCAGCGCTTTGGGCCAAGTTGGTTTTTGCCTGCCATCAAGCGCTACCGCGGCGTGCTCGTGCAGGTGGTACTGGCCTCCTTTGTGGTGCAGATGTTTGGCCTAGCCGGGCCCCTGCTCATCCAGGTGATCATCGACAAGGTGATCACCCAACGCAGCCTCGACACCCTCCAGGTTCTTGGTATCGGTTTGGTGGTTGTCACCCTGCTGGAGGGGGTGCTTGGGGCATTGCGCACCTTCTTGTTTACGGAAACCACCAATCGGATTGATTTGCGCCTGGGCGCAGAGGTGATTGATCACCTGCTGCGACTCCCCCTGAGTTATTTCGACAAGCGGCCCGTCGGCGAATTGGGAACGCGGATTGCGGAACTGGAAAAAATCCGCAGTTTTCTCACCGGCCAGGCCCTCAGCACCGTGCTTGATGCGGTTCTATCGGTTCTCTATATCGTGGTGATGGTGGCCTACAGCTGGCTGCTCACCTTGATTGCCCTTGGCGTCCTACCGATTCAAATTGGCCTCACCCTGCTCGGGGCTCCGTTGTTTCGGCGCCAATTTCGAGAATCCGCCCAGGAAAATGCCCGTACCCAAAGCCATTTGGTTGAGGTATTGAGCGGCATTCAAACGGTGAAGGCCCAAAACATCGAGATGATCAGCCGTTGGAAATGGCAAGACTTCTACTCCAGGTACATCGCCCGCACCTTTGAGAAGACCGTCACGGGTACGGCCCTTACAGAAACCAGCCAAGTCCTTCAGAAGCTGTCCCAACTCCTGGTGCTCTGGGTGGGTGCCACCCTGGTATTGAAAGGTGAGATGAGCCTGGGTCAACTGATTGCGTTCCGCATCATCTCGGGTTATGTAACCCAGCCATTGCTAAGGCTTTCCTCGATCTGGCAGAGCATCCAGGAGCTCAAAGTCTCCTTTGAACGTCTTGCTGATGTGGTCGATACTCCCCAGGAATCCGATGATGCCGATAAGGCCAAGATTCCCTTGCCACCCGTTGTTGGCGGGGTGCGCTTTGAGCAGGTGGAATTCGCCTTCTCGCGATCCAACCCACCGGTTCTGCATGAGGTGAATTTGGATATCGCCTCCGGCACCTTTGTCGGAGTGGTAGGCCAAAGCGGCAGTGGCAAAAGCACCCTCACGAAAATGTTGTCGCGGCTCTATGCCCCCGACAAGGGAAAAATCCTGATCGATGGTTATGACATCGCCAAGGTTGAGCTCTACTCCCTACGCAGACAGATCGGCATCGTGCCCCAGGAACCCCTGCTATTCAGCGGCTCCGTGGCAGCCAACATTGCCCTGGGCGACCCCGATGCCAGCAGCGATGCCATTGTCGAAGCAGCCCGCCTAGCCTGCGCCCACGAATTCATCATGGACATGCCTGCGGGCTACAGCAGTGATGTGGGCGAACGGGGAGCGGGGCTATCGGGCGGCCAAAGGCAACGCATTGCCCTGGCACGCACCCTGCTGCTGAAGCCACGGCTGTTGGTGCTTGATGAGGCAACCAGTGCCTTGGATTACGACACCGAACGCAGGGTGTTTCGCAACCTTTTGGATAGCTTGGACAACTGCACCGTGTTTTTCATCACCCATCGCCTGTCCACGATTAAGCGGGCTGATCGCATCGTGATGATGCACCAAGGTGCGGTAGCAGAAGAGGGAACCCACGACGCCCTAATGGAACTCAAGGGCCGCTATTACGGCCTGTTCCTACAACAGGAGGCAGCATAATGACCCTAAAACTCTCGCCCCTTCGGCTCTTCCGCAAGGCGCAAAATTCCCTCGAACAAAGGGTGGGTTCGGATCACCAACAGATGGCTGTCAAACAGTCACCCCATATGGTAAATCTAGTGGTGTGGGTGTTAATGGGAACCACCGCCTTCGGAGTGGCTTGGCTGGCCTTCGCCAAAACCGAGGAAGTGGTGACGGCCCCCGGCAAACTCCAACCCATTGGTGATGTAAAAACGGTACAAATGCCCCAGGGTGGGGTGCTCAAACAAATGTTGGTCAAGGAAGGGCAGCGCGTGAGCAAAGGGGATGTGCTTCTAAGGCTTGACAACGAGGCAAGCGTGGATAGGGAAAGTGGGCTGGATAAATCAATCGCTGCCAAACGCAATGAGCTCACCCTGAAGCAAACGGAATTTGACCGCACTTTGGAAATCAACCAGGCCGAACGCCAAGTTGCCGTCAGTACCCTTGATCTCGACCGGGAGGTTTTGATGCGACTGGAGCAATTGCGGCGGGCGGGAGGAGTGGCTGAGTTGCAATACCTGCAACAGAGAACCAAAGTCAAGCAGGGCGAAGGTGATGTCACCAAGGCAAAAATTGATCGCTTGCGTCAGAGTGCCATTTTGAGGCAGCAGATTCAGTCGCTCAAGGGTGAATTGGCTGACCTATCCACGAGGTTGACCGAATCCAGGGTCGCCAACCGTTACCAGGCGATTCGTTCGCCGGTCGATGGGGTGGTGTTTGACCTCAAACCCACTGGTCCAGGCTTTGTGGGCCAAGGCAGTGAGCCGGTGATGAAAATTGTGCCGTTTGATGCTCTCCAAGCCAAGGTGGAAGTTCCCAGCTCAAAGATTGGTTTTGTGCGGCTAGGTCAAAGCGTTGATGTCAGCATCGATTCCTTTCCAGCCAGCGATTTTGGCGTGTTGCAGGGGGAAATTAAACGCATAGGATCGGATGCATTACCCCCTGATCAATTGAATCAAGATTATCGTTATCCCGTCAATGTGGCGCTTAAAAGCCAAACCCTAAGACTAAGCTCAGGCCAGCGATTGCCCCTTCAGGTGGGTATGTCATTAACCGCCAATGTTAAGCTACGAAAAGTAACCTACCTCCAGCTTTTGCTTAGCGACTTTAAGGACAAGACTGATTCTCTCAAAAAGATATAAGTCTATTGTCTTGGCTTCATGGGCCCATGAATTTCTTTTTAGCGACAGAATAATCCAGGAACAAAACACAACTAGAGGGCAATCGGTTCAACCCCACTCACCACCGGAGCCACGGCGCTGAGGTCGAGATTGGGGTGATCCTCGGCGAGCTGGTTGAGGTTCCAGTCGTTCTTGAACAGCAACACCGGCCGATCCCACGCATCCCGCACGGTTTTGCAATTGAAGATGCGGCCCACTTTTTCCAGGGCTGGCCAACCGCCGCTGACCCAGCGGGCAACGCTGAACCCCAAGGGTTCGATGCGGGTTTGAACCCCGTATTCATGTTCAAGCCGGTATTGCACAACCTCCAGCTGGAGTTGACCAACGGCTGCCAGGATTGGATCCCGCTTGCTCTGGTCGGTGTCATAGAGCACCTGCACCGCCCCCTCTTCGCGCAGTTCGTTCACACCCTTGCGGAAACTTTTAAATGCCGAGGGGTTGGGATTGCGCAACCAGGCAAAGATTTCCGGACTGAAGCAAGGAATCCCCTCGTATTCCACCTTGGAGCCCACATACAACGTGTCGCCAATGGCAAACATGCCGGGATTGTTAAGGCCTATCACGTCACCCGGGTAGGCCTCGTCCACGACCTCCCGGTCCTGGCCAAATAATTTCTGGGGCCGGGACAGACGGATCGTTTTCCCACTGCGGGCATGGCGCACGGCCATGTCCTTTTCAAACTTGCCGCTACACACCCGCACGAAGGCCACCCGGTCGCGGTGGCGAGGATCCATGTTGGCCTGTAACTTGAAGACAAACCCCGTGAAATCGGGGCTCAAGGGATCCACTTCCCCCGCCGCCGATTGCCGGGCCGTGGGCTTCTGGGCCAGTTCCAGAAAAGCATCCAAAAACGGACGCACTCCGAAGTTGGTCATAGCTGAACCGAAGAACACCGGGCTGAGCTCGCCGGCATGCACCAATTCCAGGTCGAGGTCGGCGCCGGCCCCATCGAGCAGCTCCAATTCCTCCAGGGCCGCAGCCAACAATTCCGGTTCCACCAGGGTGGCCAGCTCGGGATCGCTGGCTTCCAGCCGCCTTTCGTTGCTCTGCTTGCCCCGCTCGGCCCGCTCAAACAACACCACCTGCTTCGTGCGCCGGTCGATCACGCCGCGGAACCGGTCGCCGCTACCGATCGGCCAATTCACCGGCCAACAGGCCAACCCCAACTCCTGCTCAATTTCATCGAGCAGCTCGAGGGGCTCCCGCCCTGGCCGGTCCATCTTGTTGATGAAGGTGAAGATCGGGATGCGCCGCATCCGGCACACCTCAAACAATTTGCGGGTTTGGGGTTCCAGACCCTTGGCAGCGTCCTCGAGCATCACCGCGTTATCCGCAGCGGCCAGGGTGCGGTAGGTGTCTTCCGAGAAGTCCTGGTGGCCCGGGGTATCCAGCAGGTTGATTGTGCTGCCGGCGTAGTCGAACTGCAGCACGGTGGACGTAATCGAGATGCCGCGCTGCTTCTCCAGCTCCATCCAGTCGGAGGTCACCTTGCGCTGCTCGCCCTTGGCTTTGACGGCACCGGCTTGCTGGATCGCGCCCCCATAAAGCAGAAGCTTTTCGGTGAGGGTGGTTTTGCCGGCGTCGGGGTGGGAAATAATCGCAAAGTTGCGGCGCCTGCCCACGGCGGCAGCCAGCGCGGCCAGTTCTGGAGCTGGGCTGCCTTGGGAGCTCAGGGAATGGGTGGAGCTGCTGGTCATGGGGCCAACCTAGAGGCGACCCCAGACCTCCAAATAGCGGTCGTCCAGGGCGGCCACCTGCAGGCCTTGTTCTCCCACAGGTAAGCCAGCTGAGCGCAACTGGGCCTCCACCTCGGCGGGCTCAAACGCGGCATGGAGAGAGGCCAGGTAATCCTTCTGGAGCACGGGGGGCGCCGACGCCAGGTGCATCTGTTGCAGGGCTAGGGCGGCCCCGGGGGTGGCAGGGCGGCGCAGGTCCTTGATGTAGATGGCAGCGCCAGGGGCTGCCAGTTGGCGCAGGTGCCTCCAGAGGGCCTGGGGATCATGGAGATGGTGCAGAAGGCTGTTGCTCACCACCGCCGTAAACCCGCCATAGGCCAGGGTTTCAGGCCCCAAGAGCACCTGGGTAAAGCCCAGCCGATCAGCCAGGCCAGATCCCCCCAGTCCGCGCTGGGCCAACTCCCGCCCAGCAAGCTCCTGTTCAGCCACCGCGACCATGGCGGCGGCGCCATCAAGCCCGAGCACCGATGCCTGGGGGAACCGCTCCGCCAGGCGAAATGTGATGTTGCCCGGACCGCACCCAAGATCCACCAGGCGCTCTCCCACGGCCTCGCCAAAAATCTCCACCAAGCGCTCCACCAGGGCTTGGTCTGAGGCCTTGAAATCGGCCTGGGCATAGGTCAGCACCTGCAGGGGGTCGTCCATCAGCTCGGGTTCAACGCTGCGCTCCATGACAACCGCGAAACCGCACTGCAGATGGTGGTAGTGGATGCTTGCACACCCCACCGGTGGCGTTATCGTTTGACACACGTCAGGCCCCATACCCGTGCCCCCTTCCGCCGCCTCGCCAGCAAGCTCACCCTCAGCGCTCTCCCCAGAAGCCGCCAACCCAGAAACCCAGCAGGCCGAAGCCGATCAAGCAGAAGCCCATAAACAAGATGCTGAAAAGGCTTTTGCTGCAGCGGCGGGCACGCCGGTGGGCGAAGCGAAGAGCGGGGATTTTCCCTCAACAGCGCCGGCCGCCAACCCGGTTTTCTACCGCACCTACAGCCGTAAAACCCCCAGGGGCCGCGAGAGCTGGCACCAGGTGGCCGAGCGCAACTTGGGCGGTCTCAAACAACTGGGCAACCTCAATGACGGGGAGATCAGCCTGCTGCGCCTGATGCAGCAACAACAGAAGGCCCTGCCCTCGGGCCGCTGGCTCTGGATTGGGGGCACCGAGTGGATTGAGCGGAACGAAAACTTCTCCGGTGCCTACAACTGCACCTCCACCAACCTGGTGGATTGGGAAGCCTTTGGTCTGATGATGGACCTGGCCATGATGGGCTGCGGCACCGGCGCGATCATTGAGCCGCACCTGATCAGCCGTCTGCCAGCCATCCGCAACAAGCTGGTGATCGATGGCGTCACCGACATCGGCGCCACCCCCGCCGGCGAACGCCAGGACCACACCACCAGTTCGATCGACGGGCACCAGGTGCGGATCAAGGTGGGCGATACCCGACGCGGCTGGGTGGACAGCTACCAACTGCTGCTCGAACTCTGCAGCGATGAACGCTTTGAGGCCGGCGCGGAGATCCGCATCAACATCGACCTCTCGGATGTGCGCCCGGTCGGCGAAACCCTCAAGGGGTTTGGCGGCATGGCCAATCCTGTGAAGCTCAAGGATCTCTATGGCCGGGTTGCCCACCTGCTCAACAAGGCCTTGGGCCGCCAGCTCACCTCCGTGGAGTGCTGCCTCCTGATCGATGAGGCCGCCGTCACGATCGTGGCCGGCAACATCCGCCGCAGCGCAGGCATGCGCCAGTTCTGCGCCGACGACACCTCGGCTGCCGGTGCCAAGGAAAACCTGTGGCAGCAAGACGCCGATGGCAATTGGCGGATCGATCCGGAGCGCGATTCGCTGCGCATGGCGAACCACACCCGGGTGTTCCACGTTCGCCCCACCAAGGCGGTGGTGCTGGAGGCCGTCACCAAGCAGTTCCAAAGCGGTGAGGGCGCCATCCAATTCGCCCCCGAGGCCATTGCCCGCTCCAATGCCGATCTGCTCGGCACCCCGGAACTGCGCCAGGAATTCATTGGCATCTACTGCGACCAAGGCCGGGAGCAGGCCGGCCAATGGCTCACCACCCACCATCCGGAGATCGACGCCGCCGAACTGGAGCACAGGCTCGGGCGCTATGGCCTCAACCCCTGCGGCGAAATCCTCGGGGCCGACTTTCACTGCAACCTGGCCGAAATCCATCTCAACCAGATCGATCCCGCCGATCACCAGGCCCAAGCCGATGCCTTCAAGGCGGCAGGCCTGGCCGTGGCTTGCCTGCTCAACCACCGCTTCGATGTGGAGCGCTACCGCCAAAGCCGCGCCTGGGATCCGATCGTGGGCGTGAGTTTCACCGGCCTGTTCGACTTTTTCGTGCATGCGTTCGGCACCCCGTGGCTGAACTGGTGGGAGGCCGGTCGCCCCGATACGGAAGCCGGTCTGGCTTTCAAGGAGCAGGAAGCCGCTTATCTGAGCCGCTGGAAAGAAATCGTCAATGAAGCCGTTTGGGACTACTGCGATCGCCAGGGTCTGCGGCGCCCCAACCGCTGCACCACCGTGCAGCCCGCCGGCACCAAGAGCCTGCTCACCGGCGCCTCCCCCGGTTGGCACCCCCCGAAGGCCCAGCGCTTCATTCGTCGCATCACCTTCCGCAAGAACGACCCGGTGGCCCTGGCCTGCTTGGACTACGGCTATTCGATCGTGCCATCCCAATCCGACAAGGACGACCAGGGACGCCTGCTGGATGATCCATTCGATGCGCGCTGCACCGAGTGGCTGGTAGAAATCCCCACAGAGGTGAGCTGGGCCAACATCCCCGGGGCCGACACCGTGGAGATCAACAACTTCTCCGCCATGGCCCAGTTCGACTTCTACATGCAGGTGCAGAAGCACTACACCGCCCACAACACCTCCGCCACGGTGGAGTTCCGCGAAAACGAGATCGAACCCCTCGCTGAAGCCATCCACAAGGCCATTGAGGAAGGCGAGGGTTACATCTCAGCGGCCCTGCTGGCCCGCTTCGACGCCAACGCCACCTTCCCCCGCCTACCCTTCGAACCTATCGATAGGGCCACCTACCTCAGTCTCAATACCGAGGTCGCCAAACGGCGGAGCTGCCCAGACTTCTTTGAAGCCCTCCAGCGTTACGACCGCGGCGAATTGGTAGAAGCGGGGCCTGCGGGATGTGATTCAGACAAGTGTCTACTGCCCCTTGCCAAGCCGAACAACTAGGCCAACCTGAGCAAAGGGAGTACCAAGGATGGCCATGGAACGGGGCACAGCGCAACCAGGACGCCCAGGGCATACTCAGCGGATCTGCTTTGGGCTGGTCCTGGTTGCCCTGATGGGGGGCTGTCAGAAGGCCAAGCAACCCCCAAATCCGCTGCTGGTCCGGTGTTTACGTGATCAAAGCCAGGTCGTTACCCAAGTGGCTGGGTTGAGACCCCAGCTCCAAGCCCTGGCGACAATCAAAAAAGAAACGTTCGTACCTCCGGCCAAGCCCACCGCGATTGACCCCGAACTGGCCGAGCGCTACAGCCAGCAGGATCGGGAGCTGGATGAGCAGCGCTACCAAAGTTCGCTGCTGGTCTGGGAGCAAATGCATGCAGAGCGCTACCGGCTCTGGCTGGTCGACCACACCCGGAGACTGCGAGCCCTCGAGCTTGAAGTGGAACGCAAGGCCAAGGCCCTCAAGCAGCTCAATCCCGCGGTTGTGCAACGCAGCCCCAACAAGCCAGGATCCCTCGAGCTGAACCGCCAGGCTGTAGAGAAGTACAGCAACTGCGATCCCCAGACTTTTTGAGGCGAAGCGACTCCTGGCAGCACAGTGGACTTGGCATCGGCCCGGTTTTGGCCATAGGCCTGAGCCTGCTGGGTCTTCATGGCCAATCCAAAGAGCTACCAGTACCCGCGGGCTGCCTGGGTGACTACGGCACCACGGGTTGTGCTGCCCTGATTTACAGCCGAATGGTTTGCGATCCCGCCTATGCGGAGGTGCCCCAGCCCCTGCTGAGCCTCCAGCTGGATGAAGCCTTCAAGACAGCAGGGCTGCAATCGGCCGAACTGCAGGTGGATGGGGTGGTGAGTACGGCCCTCACCCGGTTCATCCCGGAGTTGTGCCCCAAGTTGCTCCAGCCCCTCCAAGGGCTCAGGAACTAAGATGCGTCGGCTTGCGCTGTTGCGGAAGCAACCTCTGGAGAGGTGGTCGAGTGGTTGATGGCTCTGGTCTTGAAAACCAGCGAAGTGAAAGCTTCCGCGGGTTCGAATCCCGCCCTCTCCGTTTCCAGTTGCCAAGGGGCCGGTGCGCCCGATGCCACCGTTAGCGCAATTCCAAAATCGCCAACCGCGCATCGATGCTGAGGGCGTGGGACAGGATTTTTTCACCCCGATCCCAGGCACAACGCCTTGAAAGGAGTTCCAAATCATCAAACCAGCTCGACTTCGTCATCTGCCCACCATGCAGACGAATGTGATAAACAAAGTCGTCGATAACAACACCGGGAGCCATACAGGTCACGGCGATCATCATGCCGATATCTTCTCCCTGGGATAGGCCCATCCAGCCCCCGGCCCGTTTCAGGAGGTTGGCTTCAACCAGCAAGGTGGTGGGACCCAGGGGAATGCTGGCGCCTGGCTCCGGCCAGGCCCGCCATACGTCTCCAAGCAAACAGGATCCTGCGGGCAGGATCTGGGGATCAGATTTGAAGTCGTCGGTGCAATAGCCAGCCGACCAAAGCGCCTGGGGATGCTGGTGGATTGCGCTCAGCCTTTTATCAAGGGAGTGGGGGTACAGCCAGTCGTCATCGTCAGCACTGGTAATCCAATCACCGCGGGCCACAACCAGGCCCAGGTTGCGGGCTGCGGATTGGCCAATCTGGCGGTTGGTGGCGAGGACAGTTGCTCGATCAACCAACTCGTCAGGGATGTTGTCAGTGGTGTTGCCATCGACAACAACGACATGTTCAACATTGCAATGATTTTGTGTGAGGCTCTGATTCAGCTCCACCAACATCCCCAACCGGTCAGGCAACAGCCTGGTGGGGGTAATGACACTGACAGTCTCTGGAATGGGCTGACGCTTTTCCTGGCCCTTCACCTTAGCCGACCCATGAGACTCCAGGACAATCAATCCCGCTTTCCAGTCGGGGCCACGGCCATGCTGGTTTTGTAACAGGCCGCTGACAGACCCAATCCAGCTCCATAGCGTGCTGGGGTTGTTACACCCCATCCCATGGAGACAAGGATGCCGATGGCCAAGAAATGTCTAGCGGAGCTGCTGGGCACCTTCTGGCTCGTGCTCGGCGGTTGCGGCAGCGCCGTTTTAGCCGCCAACTTTCCCTATGACAATGCAGCAGTCAATCCGCTGGGGCTTGGCTTTTTAGGCGTCGCCCTTGCCTTTGGCCTCACCTTGCTCACGATGGTCTATGCCATTGGCCCGATCTCGGGCTGCCACATCAACCCGGCCGTGAGCTTTGGCCTTTGGGCTGGAGGCCGCTTCAAGGGCTCCCAGCTCCTTCCTTACATCGTTTCCCAGGTTGTTGGCGGCGTTCTTGCCGGCGGCGTCATCAAGCTGGTAGCCAGCGGTAGGCCAGGTTTTGTGTTGGCGGGTTCCAACCCCTTGGCCACCAATGGCTTCGGGCTCCACTCACCCGGAGGCTACGGATTCGTTGCAGCCCTGGTGATCGAAGTGGTGCTGAGCGGCTTCTTCCTGCTGATCATCCTGGGGGCCACGGACCGCTTGGCGGCTTCGGGTTTTGCAGGTGTGGCCATCGGCCTGTCACTCACTCTGATTCACCTGATCAGCATTCCTGTGACCAACACCTCGGTGAACCCAGCCCGCAGCACCGGCGTGGCCCTGTGGGTAGGGGGAGCGGCGACGGATCAGCTCTGGCTCTTCTGGCTGGCACCCATCGTGGGGGGCCTGATTGGCGGCTGGCTCTACCGCAACCTGCTGACAGCAGAGGTCAGCGGCCCATAGGTTGATGCCATGGGGCTCCTTCCCTGCAAGCAACCTCCCCAGTGGTTGGCGATCGCTGCCCGGGTTGGGGCGGGAGTCCTGGTGGTTTCCGCTAGAGCGGCCCGGGATCAGATGGTCGACATCACGCCCATCCACAGTCTGGTGATTCAGAACGTCTGGGGCTTTTGGCGGCGACAGCGCTAGGAGCCAGCACCCAAATCCCCCAGCACTCAGACCCCAACACTGCGATCAACACCTCGCTGAGCTTGTCGATGGCTGCACGACTTGCCCGGGGAAGGAGGGCGAGCTGGTGCCAGCCAACTTTCAGCATCCACCTGTCATTCCAGTCTGTTGTGGTGCCAGGGGAAGGCGACCTGCAAAGCCCAGGCCCTTACAACATTCGGCGAACCCTGAAGACAGGGGGAATGGGACAAAACCATGCCGCCTCCCCTAGAAAAGGTTGGCCAACCCCATCCAGACACCATCACAGCGAGCACCAGTGAGCAAGTTTCAATCCATTATTTCGACCTTTGCAGCCCTCGGCACCATCGCAGTCACATCAGTGACTGCCTACAAAGTCTTTGAAAGCCAGCAGGTCAACAGTTCAAAACAGCAAACGATCATCGAGGATCTCAAACGCCAACTTCTCGAAAAGCAAGCGGAAACCAAGTCAGACCTCCCTCCCGTGGCAGAGCCGGCTCAACCAACAGCGCCCGATCCCCTGGCAAGAGGTTCGGCCTCGGCGCCCCCGCCCCCCCCCCAAGCGAATTAACGGATGGCCCCTCACCCATTTGGGTGATATCGCCTCTTCCCTTAGACGAGTGAATTGTGGGCAACCACACTGGATGCAACGGTCAACGGTTCAGCTGAAATCACAGTGGTCGCATGGAGAACAGGAGAACGCCAAGGTCGAAACACAAAAGCGCAAAAGTGTAAAAATACAAAAGCGATCGTAAGTTGTGCCCCAAGCATTAAAATAGCAGGTGCATAAGTTGGATAACGCTTGTGGTCTCCATTACGCAGCGCAGAGCCTTCCAATTGGAACCCAAGCAATGGCTCCTTGATGGCTGGCAAAAGATGTGTCGAATTGGCATGCCAGCAGGGATTGAAGAAAGTCAAAGACATAAGATCATCGCCCTAAACATTGCCAACTTGATTGGGATCTTGCCACTAAGACTAATTCTTGGCGTGAACTACGCCTTGACAGGTCAATGGCCGTCCGCAATTTTAATGGCCATAGCATTTACAACAGTTAGCGCCATTGTCCTGCTGCGGATGGGCGGCTACCTCAGCTTTACGATTTATCGCCACGCCACAATTCTATTCACGTTTATTTGCCCTGTCCTGCTGACATTCTTGCTCGGGGGATATGAAGCGAGCAGCATGGTGGTTATTTGGTCGCTTCTTTGCCCCCTACTTGGCCTTCTCCTTGGCGAGCCGAACACGGCACTGAAGTGGTTCTACCTGTTCATTGTGGCCAATGGATTGGCCCTTGGTGCCCATGGCAACCTCTTTGGCTATCCAGACACCCCCATCGAATCGCGCAATACCATCGCAGCTTTCAATGTCATCGGGCTTGGCAGTTTATTGTTTCTTGGCTTGCGATACTTTTTCGATCAACGCAAGCTTGCCATTGACAAACTTGATCGCTTTGCTGCACTAGCAGCCCATGAACTGCGCAATCCGGTCAGCACAATTTTGATCGCGCTAAACCATTTAATGCGCACCTCTGGTGAGCTAACCGCCTCCAATCAGAAGGCCCTGCATGCAGCTACCCATGAAGCAGAGCGCTGCAAACATTTACTCAGGGATCTTCTTGACATGAGCAGGGGCAAGGAGGCCGGTATCAAGCTCTCTCTTCAGCCGCTCGATGTGCTGCCGATACTGAAGACAGTTGCTCGCAAGTCAACCCAATGCATGGACATCATCGTCAATATCAATTGCAAACTCATGCCTCACCAGCGAATCGCGATAGTCGATCAAGATCACTTGGAACAAGTGGTCTTTAACTTGGTAGAAAATAGTTCAAAATACGCCAGTCGTATGCATCCCATCGAGTTAGCCATTGAGGCTCACCCAACCGAAAGGAAACTGGAAATCCGGGTATCAGATTTCGGAAACGAGTTGACGAGCAGGGAACTGGAGCAAATCTTTAATCCCTTTTTCCGTGCCCAAAATGCCCAAGGCAAGTTGGGTAGCGGGCTTGGCCTCTATTTTGTGCGCAGCATCATGGAAACCATGAACGGGAAAGTGACAGCCAAAGCAAGGCATGGCGGTGGTCTTGAGATGACTATCTGCGTTCCAATGGGCCAATCTTGAGCATTCCCCATGCCCACAATCCTCATTGTTGAAGACAATCTTGCCCTGGCCCAATGCCTATGCATTGAACTTGAGACAGAAGGGTTCGTCGCAGAAACTACCCCTGAAGGAGCCGGGGCCTTACAACGATTAAGGCAGCCAGAGCCTGTCGATGTCGTTTTACTTGACTGGGACCTGCCTGACTTCAGTGGCTTGGAACTCCTGCAGTTGATGCGCAAAAATAATTACCTGCTGCCTGTGATGATGCTGACAGCCCACGACGGGGTTGATCATAAGGTTTTGGCGCTACAATCTGGAGCTGATGATTATCTAGCTAAGCCCTTTTCATTTGAGGAACTCCAGGCCAGGGTCTACGCCCTCTTGAGACGCAGCACAAGCCAGGTCAATGTCGCAGGCGACCCGAATGCCAGCAAGGGCGTGAAATCGCCACTGTTGACCATGCTATCGATACGCGAACGGGATGTGCTTCAGCATCTGGGCAAGGGAGAGAGCAATGCTGAAATTGCAGAGGCCCTATGCATTAGCCAAGAGACGGTCAAATCACACGTCAAGGCGCTATTAATCAAGCTAAAAGCCAAGGACCGGACCCATGCTGTTGTGATCGCTTTCCATGAAGGGATGTTTTCTAATTAAAGACAGGTTTGAGCTCAAGGATAGGCTTGAGCTCAAGGGTAGGGTGACCGCTAACGCTTCGTTGATAGACCCTGCTCCAAAATAAAAGCGGCAAGGTTGCTGATGCTGCGGCCCTCGTAGCCTGAACGTTCGACCAATTGGTTGAGGATGGCGAAGGGGACGGTGATGGTGATCCGCCTCGGCGACTTTTGCTGGGCGCCCAAGTTAATTTGTTGCGATTGATGTAGGAGCATGGATCGTGAATCGGGGGATGTTGTGCCGGTTGGCTTACCAAGTCTCTGCTGTAATTCTGCTGTTGTCTTTCCCTCAAAGGAGGGAAAGGTAGCCAGCTCAAATGGGGGAGAAACATGACCCGAGCAGTGACCGAACCCAGGGCATTGATGGCCAATTCACGTTCCCAACCCTGTACGTATCCCATGCCCATTCCCCTCACCCATGGGAAACGGAGGGCAACCCCAACGCTGGAGTCTTCAAGGTGGCGGCAGCACGGCTGTTGTGCTCCAGTTCTGAGGCCTGACACGCCGCCTAGGCCCCAGGCCAGTAGGGATGGCCTATCCAGCCCCTAAGGCCCGAATGCCAAGCCCAAGGGACCTGATCAACAGGTTGCTTGGAAATGCCAAAACAAGCCAGACCCGCACCCGGGGGCAAACCGTGACCAGAATCCATGCTTTCGGAGCCCTTGAGCATGCTGTTCCCCTTCTCCCCCTTCACGGCAGCCAAGGTGGCGGGCCTGCAAGCCACGGTTCTCCTGCTCCTGATGCTGTTGATGAAGTCAAATCTGCTCAGGGTCAAGATGTCCCTGTTGGGCAGCCTGGTGGGATTGGTTCTCTTGGCCGGTTTTCTAGCAACGACGGGTCTGCTTACAGCCGTCTCTGCAGGCTCGATCGCCTATGCCTTGCGCCAGAAAAAAACCCGGGCACAAACCGTCTGAAGCTGAAAGCGATCACGCCCTGGTGCCAGCGCCAAACCCTTTGCCTGGGCAGCGTTGGCCAAGGGAAGCCGAAGCCAGGGTGATGGCCCAACTCAGGCCAAAGCCCTTTTTCGAGGCCGTCGATCGAGCCTGTTCAACAGGGCATTCGACGGGGATCTCGTTGTGGTGCCTTTGTCAGCTCAAGCGCTGCTGCCTTCAAGCTTCAAAGGGACAAGGAACTACAACGATCAATGAGCACCAAGACGACCACAGGCCTGCTTCCAGCTGCTGAGAAGAATCGCAATTCCAGGAGTTCAAGTTAATCGCAAGTGGCAAGATCTGTTGCAACAGTGTCTTTAATTGCTTCATGGTTGCTGAATTTTTTGAGGCTCAGCCCATGGACACAGTACAAAAGCGGCCCAGCGGGAAAGGGCAACCATCGAAACGGGTGCTCTGGTTTCGCCAAAGCAAGAAGTTCAGGTCGAATACAACGGATCTGCGCGCATCAAGTAGACGAAAGCCAAATTAAAGCCGTTGGTTACGCTGGTGCCAACAGGAATTTAGATACTCATGCTGACTTCGCAGTTGTAACGAGCCAATGTCCGGTCGCTTGGACAGGAACCACAGCAACAACCTTGTGGACCAAGTGAGGCCATAGGGGTTGGACATAACAGAAATTCGTGGTTCACACAATGGGCGATCGGACCGGCCAATGATGAGCAATTTCAATGGGATCAAAAGATCATCAATGGCTAGCACACGCCATTCAATCTGACCATCCACTCCTAGGAGCCAGGGCGAAGCAGATACCCATCAGCACTGCAGTGGATCAGCTGCATCTGGCAACAATGGGGTGTCAACAGCCAAACCAATGAACCAGGCCCAGCCCTAGCGATGCGGTGAGGCAATACAACGCACCAACTCTGCGGAATCAAGCCTACGGAAATGACAACGGTCTCCAGCATGGGTGCCTGGCAGCCCACCACTTGGTCTTCAAACTGGTGGATTGCAACGTCCGCGGGGAGAGGGAGGAGCAGTGGGCGTGGGCTGAGCTAGCCATCCTCTTGGCAATGATCGTACAAAAGAAGGATCTCCACGGGTGGTCCATTCGCGTGGTCAACTCCCGAAGCAGAGGAGCTAAAGGAGGTGGATGATCTGGTACTGGACGAAGGAGAGATCACCCTGCCAATGCTGGTAGAAGTGCGTAGGAAAGGGGCCCCAATAGGGACATTGTCGCCATGCCGGGGATCCATGACCTCGGTCAAATCCTTCGCTCAAAAGGGATGGCATTCACAGAACAATGCCCCTCGTTGTGGTGGGTAATCCCAAGCAGCTAGATCGGGGCTCAACGTTCAAATAATGCTCACCATGGCCCTTCCTTGCCGGATCTCTGTCTACACGGAAGACAATCACATCCCTATCGGCATGATTCGCCCCGAGGTAATGGTGCATGTCCTTTCAGGTGATGGTGAACTCCAATCGATAGCCACCGAAGTTGAGTGCACGATGGGAGAAATGATTCAACTGGCCAGCCATTGCAGCAGCTCTGCTGCAGCCGGGGGCGGGAGGGGCCGGCGCTGGTCCATGGTGGGGGAACTGAATCGGTTCCATGGTCACCAAAACCAATCTGGGCACCCCCGCCAGCATTAAGGCCTTGAAGGAATCGGTGATGCTGCGGCACCGGCTGGCCTGCTCGGTGCGCGCGGAGCTGAACCGCATGGGGCAGATGACCCCCACGGTGGCCCATCAAGGCGCCATGGCAGAGGAGGTGGAACGACTCAAAGCCGTACTCAATTTGCTGATGGGCAAAGGCGGCTAACCTTCGACAACGGGAGATTGGGCAGGGAGGGAGGGTGCTCTACCCTTGATCCTGCAGGCATACGCCCGATCCTCCGTACCCAGGAGTCGGTCCCAGAAGGTGAAATAGAGCCCGAAATGCTTGTTCTGGTGGTCGTGGTGGACGCAGTGGTGGGCTGGACCAACAATCCACCGTCCTAGCCAGTGGTGGGGAAATCGCACTGGCAGCTGTTCCAAGCCGAGGTGGTTGACCACGGCCCAAATGGTCATCGTGGTCAACACAGCCAAAATGGTGCCGAGATGGAGTGGAATGAGGCACACAACACCGACCAAGTACATGGCATGGGCCAAGGATTCCATGGGCTCAAAAGCAAAGGAAGTCCAGGGCGAAGGCCTGCGGGACCTGTGGTGTCCCTGGTGGGCCCAGCTGTAAAAGCTTGGGCGATGAAACAGGCGATGGGTGATGTAAAAGAAGCCATCTTGCAGAATCAGCACCAGGACATAACTGCCGCCTATGTACCACCAGCCATAGGCACCAAGCTGGTCATAAATTCGGGTATAGCCAAGCAGATGGAGCTCAATTGCTGCCGCCATTGCCATTGCAAAGATGGCTGCAGAAGCAATCGACATTCGAACATCCTGGAAGACATCTTGATCTAGTAGGCTAGACCGGGAACAGACAAGCCACCAGGCCAAACCCGCCACAACTAAATAACGAACCAGAATAATGATGAACAAACAAAGTGCATAGAGCGGGAATGAATAAATTCCCACTCCAAAGAAAAGAGTCGATGGATTACTTTCTGTATATTGCAAACAGATACCCCTCGCAGCTCATCCAAACCCTATGCAGAAACGACCAAAAGCCGAAAACCATTACCTTGATGTGGAGCGGATTTGCCCATGCTACGCGACCCGTAGGTTTTGAGCAGCCTGCGCCATTGGCATGCCAACGCTCCTGCAGGCCCTTGGCCTGGAGTGCCTGCTGATCCATGGCCCGCTGCTGTTGACCAATCTGGCCCTTTGCTTGATCACCACTATGGAGCCAAATTCAATGACAGCAACAATCGCTTCGGTGAGACAGATTTGATTTTCACGGCCCATGGTGATTGACCTTGGCTTCAGGGTTTGATTACTGTCTTGGAGACTGGCCATGGCAGCCAGGGGGTTGCGAAGCTGAGGACAAACGCAAGAACGTGCTAACCCCGAATAGCGGCATCCCCCCACCACTCCCAACGAGCCCACCAATCAGGAGACTTTGTCGGCGATCTTGTTGGTCATCAAGACCGTCGGCATGGGATAGGCAGAGCCAAGGCTGGTGTTGGGGCTGGAACGTGCTAATGCTGGAAGTGGGCTCAGCAACGACGTCAGCAGAGTGACGACCGCCAACAGGGCAACGATCAGACCTTTCATCGCGTTAATGGCAACGGAACGGCACGGGGTGCCATTCCCATCCCTAAACAGAGGATTCGGCCCTGGGCAGCCAAGGGTGTGAATCCCCTCCACCTGTGCTGCAGTTCAGGAGTGCTTGCTGTCGGAGAATTCAATGGCCCGGTGGGTGGCACCAGTTTCGGGAGTTGTCGGCGGACTGGTGAGATCGAGGCGCTCTGCGATCATGAAGTCCTGCCCGCCCAGCATGGAGAGCCTTTGCCAGAGCTGGATGACCGGGTGATCTTTGCCTTTTTGCTCACCCTTGGCGCTGGCCTTGCGACAAGCCTAGGCAGCCTGCTGGGGGTGATGAGCCGTCGGTTTAGTCCTGGCTTGCTCACCCTGGCGCTGAGCTTTTCGGCCGGGGTGATGCTTTTTATCTCGTTTGTAGAAATATTCCCTAAGGCTCGACAGATCCTCACATCAGCGCTCGGAAGCAGTACCGGATACCTCGTTGCGGTGCTGGCATTCTTCGGCGGCATGCTCGCCATGGCCTTGGTTGATCGATGCCTGCCGGCCCACGGATTGCCCTTGCAGGGAGTGAGGCCAGGGGAGAGTTCCTCTGCGCTGATGCGAACAGGGCTGTTCTCCGCTCTCGCCATCGCCATCCACAATTTTCCCGAAGGTCTTGCCACTTTTGTGGCTGCCCTCTCCGAACCTCGCCTTGGGGCTGGCATAGCTCTGGCTATCGCCATCCACAATGTTCCGGAGGGCCTGGCCATTTCGGCCCCCATCTACTACGCCACAGGGAGTCGGCGCATCGCCTTTTTGGTTTCCTTCGTGTCAGGCCTGGCTGAGCCCCTTGGGGCCCTGGCTGGCTATCTGTTTTTAGGCTGGCTTCACAGCGACCTATTGCTGGGACTGGTCTTTGCCAGTGTTGGCGGAATCATGATCTACATCTGCCTTGATGAGCTCTTGCCAGCTGCCCAGCGCACCGGAGCCAAGCACAACTTGATGATTGGAGGCGTCACCGCTGGGATGGCAGTCATGGCCGTGAGCCTCTTGCTGCTTGCCTGAGATTCAAAACGTGTGCTGCACGGGGGGGCAAGGTCGCAGACCCTGGACGGTCCTAACAATTTTCTTATCCATGGTATGGAGGGCTAAAGTTGAATCATCAGTTCGCTTAATTCCCAGAAGATGTTCCTTTCTCAGCGTGATCAAAGTTCCTTGAACCATAGCGACAAGTCGCTTTGATTTTGCTAGCTGTGGCACGTCATAGGAGCTAGCACCAGATGCCACGTCTCGATTGATTAGAATCTTTTGGGGTTTTGGATAGGTTGAGCCTTTCTTGACCATCTCGCAGGCCAGGGAAAGAGGATTAGCGTGGACGGGTAAAACCAATCCGACGCCTGCGTCGAGGCCCGTGGTCACAGACGACAGGGCTCCAACTCAATCCGTCGTAACAAATCGGGCCGTCCCTTATCTGCCACCCCTACATTGGCAGCGGTTCCGGAACACTGACAATGACAAGGGTTAGGACGGTTGGTGCCTGCATCGCGCTAGCCCTGCTGAGCGGCTGTGGAACCCCCGACACCAAGGCCCTCAAAAAGCTTGCCTGCGAACAGGTCGCTAGCACGATCGATCTGCAGTCTGTGGGTCAGCTTGATGCCCTGCGCAAGGCCCTCGGGGTTGCACCGGAAGTTGATCCAATCGAGTCCTGCCGGGCGCTTGGCGCCACGATGGGGTCCAGCCCCCAGGTGGAGGGCCCTGGCCAGGGCACCAGCAGCGGAACCGCTGAGAGCAATGGGAACGGGGAAAGCGGCAACGAGAACTAATCCCTCCGCTGCAGTTGTCCCCACCAGTGGCTAGGCGAATCATTCGGCCGCCATTCAAGTTGCGGCATCGATTGCAACAAGGGATAGCAGGGGTACCAGGTTTGTTTCTCTGCCAAGTTTATGGCGGCCGATTGTGATGGCATAGCCGCCAAAAATGACACCAATTGGTAGAAGAGCCACCCCAATCATTCCGTGGATATCAACCCACTCCCCTGGCAAGACAAAGGGCAAGGACCCCCATCGACGGTCGAGGGTGAGCAGCAGCACAAGGCCGCTCAGCCAGGCAGCACCCACCAACAAGCCTGTTGCTCCGTGGAGCAGCCGAAGTAGGGAAGGCTGATAGGGTTTCGCCATGGCTTTAGCCATTGTTTACGCTGCCACAGTTTGACATTGTTGCAATGGGCCCGCTTCATTGTCGAGCCAATCAATCGTGGCTGATCTGCATGAATCAGACCAGGACCAATCAGCTCAAGACGAACAGCTGTAGTGGGAGACGCCGCCGGCGTTGAAGAATTCCCTGGGCTTCAAGCGGTCGTAGCGCGCCTCCACCTCCGTTGTTTGCCCGTCGTAGGGATGGCTGAACACCGCCTGTAGGTCGTGGATCTGGCTGAAATCACCAAGGGCAGCTTGGTCATAGGCCGGTGCAACCAGCCATTCGCGCCAGGCGATTTTGGGGTTGGTGCGTTGCATCGCTGCGGAGGTCACGGCTGGGTCGCCAGAGCCCATGATGTGATGGCGCCAGCGCTGCAGCCATTGACTCCATTGGCGATCGAGCTGCTCTGAACTGGGCAGGTAGAAGCTCTCCTTCAGGCTGGAAAGATGTTCTGGGATGCCAGCTGGACTAGCAGCTGGCATGGCAGAGAGCTTGCGGAAGGCGATCGGGTAGTCGGCCTTGGAGAGGGCCATGAGTTGGCGCAGCTCGTTCACCAGTTCGTTCACCTTGGCAGTGTCACAGCTGCCCAGGCCGAGCTTGCTGGCCCACATCGCCTCGAGCTCCTGCTGCATCGCACCTGCGAAGCCAGCCCGGATCTGGTCGAGCCTGGAGCGGGCCTGGGGGTTGTCCTCAAGCAGCAGCCGGATGGCGGCCCAGAACATCTCGTAGTTGGCTTCAGCCGCCAGCGGTTGGTTGAAGAACGAGAAATGCTCACCGCCTCCGGTCCAGGGCTGAAAACTGGGGTCGAACAGTTCGCAGAAGCCAAAGGGGCCGTAATCGAGGGTAAAGCCACCGGCGGCGCAGTTGTCGCTGTTGAAATTGCCCTGGCAGAAGCCAACGCGCAGCCAATGGGCAACCAGGGCCGTGAGCCTGCCGCGAAACAAGCGGGCCAGCTCAACCACCTGCTCGCTGAATTCCAGGGCCGGATCAATCTGGGGCCGGTAGTTGCGCTCGATCAGGTGCTGAACGATCATCTGCAGCTCGTTCATGGCACCGGGGTGGGCCTGGGTGCGGGCGCGGCGGGCAAACAGTTCCAGCTGGCCGACCCGCAGAAAAGACGGGGCCACCCGGGTTGTGATCGCCGCGGGGTTGTCCACCAGGATGTCGGGATCGAACGACCTGGAGTTCGGGGAATACCAGGGCCTGCGCACGGTTTCCGCCCGCGACATCACCAGGGTGAGGGAGCGGGACGTGGGAACCCCGAGGGCATGCATGAACTCCTGGGCCAAAAACTCGCGCACGCTGGAGCGGAGCACGGCGCGGCCATCGGCGCCTCGGCAGTAGGGCGTGGGGCCTCCGCCTTTGAGCTGCATCTCCCAGCGTTTGCCATTGAACAGGCCTTCAAAGACGGAAATGGCCCGGCCATCGCCGTAGCCGTTGCCGGTTTTAAAGGGACACTGCTGGTTGTATTCGGTGCCGTAGATCGAAAGGGCATAACCGGTGGCCCAACCAATCGCTCGCATCGGTTCGCGCGCCACGCTGATGTCCCCGGAGAACAGGCGGAGGAAGTCTTCGTCGGTGGCTAGCCCATCGCCCAGGTCCAGCTCGTGGAAGAGGGCTGGGCTGTGGGCGACGAGCTCCGGCGCTGGAATCGGCGTGGGGGTCACCGGCACGTAGTGCCCCGAAAACACCTGGCGGGGCCTGTGATCACGGCCATCGGCAGTTGCCTGGGGATCGGGATGCAGGGAATCCAGCAGGGAATAGTCGACCTGCTGGGCAAACTCCGCGAAGGTTGTTGTGGGCACTGGGTACTCGGGGTTGTAACGGCCTGGGCATGGCCTGGCTTCCCCAGTTGAGATGCCCAGATCAGGGGACCATCATGGGACTGGTCTAGCCCGCAGCTCAGCCGCCGTTCCACTGCGGGGCCGTGTTGCGCCAGCTACGGGGATGGGAAGAGCGGCGATGGCCTAACGAGCGGTCTCCTATGTGGCCCGGGGTCTGCTAGTAGACCACCCAAAACTTGTTTGAGGGATCGGATGAATCTGATTGAGTTCCTTGGCCTTCAAGCGCGCTCCTGGCTGAGCTGGCCATCTGATTTTGCCTGGGGATTGCACCAAACAAGTGGTTATCGGACCCGCAAACCAAGCCTATAGTTGGGTTGTCTACGCCAAGGAGCCCTGCATAGCAGTGGTTTCACCAGAATCCAGGCCGATGCTTCAGGGTTGTTCACGGAAAGGAATGGCTATGGGGCCGTGGTTCACGGAACCGTTTAATGACTAGTTAGCGTGACCGAAAAGATGAGATCATGAATGCCTATCGGATCAAAGATCCCTTCGATCTGCACCAGCTCTTTCGTGCTTACCGAAGCCATGGGGGAGTTGGCTGGATCTTTCGTGGACAAGCTGAAATTTCGTGGCCACTTATTCCGAAAGCAGGAAGACCTGAGTTTAGGAATGGCAACGATCTCGGGAGATTTAATGCTTGGCGAAAACGTGCGTATGCGCATGGGCCACTTCCTGATAACGACTGGGAGTGCCTAGCGATCGCTCAGCACTACGGTCTAGCTACACGCCTTTTGGATTGGTCCTGTAATCCGCTTATAGCAACTTATTTTGCAGTGAATGAACGTCCCGCATGTGATGCAGCAATATACTGCTTCCTACCGAGTCTATTCATTGATTGTACCACTCTTTCTATAGAAGAAGAGCTTGATCAAGTTGTTGTTTACCTTCCGCGAGCAATTGATCAACGTGTGAGTCGCCAATCAGGGGTCTTTACAGTCCATAACGATGCTACAAGTGAGATTGATGTAAAGGAGCTTGGCCATCCACTTACTGGAACTAACTTGGTCCGTATTGAAATTCCTCAGCAACATAAGCTACCCATCCTCGAAATGCTGGATGAATACGGCGTCCATGGCCACGGTATCTTCCCGGACCTTGATGGCCTCTCTCGCTACATTAACTGGCAGACGAACGAAATCGTAAGGAAGCAAATATTACGTGATGGAAACTAGGGGAGACAAAATCATGCGACTGGACTTGGGATCGGCCTGAAGAGGCTCGCTAACAACCAGATACAGAAGACGGGGGCATAGGATTGCTTCTCCTTGGAAGCCCCTGCCCGCTTCTGATCTGGAGCGTTGGACCAAGTCGATCCTCTGCAGATTCATGCCCCCAAACATCCCGCTCACTGGTACGACAGGCTGCAAGGCAAAGGATGCCTGAAAGCCTTCAGCAAGATCCAAGGAAGACCGCACTTGTGCTGGCTGCAGTGAAACCGGTAGAGCATCAAACTGATCATGGCAGAAAACCAAAGCTGTTTTTATGCTTTGGCTGTTCTTCGTGGGCTCGATAGAGGCGTTTGATAATTGAGATCACCCATGAATTCACTCTTCCATCCCGCGCCAGGGTGAAATTAGGAAGCCATCACCCTATTTGGTTGGTGGTTTCTTAGCGGCAATCTGTAAAGAGTCGCAAAGCGATGCAGAGATGCCTCCCCCGGTTTCAGGAAAGTTGTCACCCCTCTGATCAGTACATCCGGGGGCTTGAGGACATAACTAATGCGTCGATACAGCGAGGCCATCAAAGCTGATGTGAGGTCGATTCCTGATGCACGGATGCGGCGCGGGGTTCGGTTTCCGGCCTGGTATCTGCTGCTGGTGGCCGTGCTCGGAATCCTTAGCGGCTGCCAGAGCTTGCGGGGCCTGGATCTGCGTCGGCCGCCATCAGATTCCTCGTTCCGCTACTTCTTCCACCAGGTGGACGTGGCGGCACTGTGCGCTGCGATTCGTGACTGGACAATCGCCCAGATCCCTGGTGGCACTAGTGATCTTGACCAGCTGGTGTGTGACGGCAAAGCCTTGCGAGGGTCGATCTTGCCCACAGCCGGCGGCGGTTCCGCGTATGGCCTCCGGCCGACTGCGTCTACATTGCCCAGGTCACGCTGTATTCGGCTGCCCTCGGTGTGGCGATCAGCCAGGCCTGCTACGCCACTGGCGAAAATCACGAGCGGGCGGTGCTGCGGCAGTTGCTCGGCGAGCTGAATCTGGGCGGCGTGCTGATCCAGGCGGACGCGCTCCATACCCAGCGCCCGTTGTTCGGCAGCTCCAGGAGCAGGGGGCCGACTTCCTCTTGACCGTCAAGGGCAACCAGACGTTGCATCGTCAGATCCGATCTCAGTTCCAGGGAAAGCGTCACATCCCTTTTGTGGCAATGGATCACGAGATCGGCCACGGTCGCAACATCACCTGGACGCTGCGTGCCAAACAGGCTCCAGAGCACATCCGTGAGGCCTGGATCGGCACCAGCCTGCGCACCACGCCAGAAGCCCTGCTGCAACTGGTACGAGACCGCTGGTGTATCGAGGGCTGGCACTGGATCCGTGACACCCAACTCCATGAGGACGCCCACCGCTACCGGGGCAATGGCGCCGGCGTGATGGCCACGCTGCGCACCGCGGCCTTGAACCTGTTGCGCCTGGCCGGGTTCCGGTCGATTCGGGCCGGCCTAAAGGCCCTAATGCACGACATCACAGCGTTGCTGGCGATGGCGCGGCGACAACCGCAGCCCGATGCTTGCTGAGACTTTGAATCAGCCCTGGCCCAGTTGGTGTCGGGATCCTCCGACCCTGGACGCACCTCCAGTTCAGCCTCAACCCAATCACATTGCCCAGTACAACCCAGTGGTTGCTTGGATTCAGCTTCTACCTAAAAGGAAAACAGAATTCCTTTATAGTTGGCTGGCCATTGTGCTGAAAAGACATACGAGCCGTTGCGACCATTTTTATAAGTCTAAAACGGCTTTGTTTGGCCGATCCTAGTGCAAAAATATCATTAGAATCCACTGCAGTGTAGATGATTTGGGCTACTCGGAAAGCCCTGATTGCTACAAAGTGTCGGCTCATGCGTGGCAATTGCTGTTGTTGCAACCCTTCGATGGGGATAAACACCCAGACTCCCAACTGTGCCAGCTTCAAAAGTGACACAGCCAAGCTGGCCCAAGGCCAAACCTTCAATTCTACTTCGGGAGTCACTTCAGCAGTTCAGCAGTTCAGCAGTTCAGCAGTTCAGCAGCTAGCATAAGCGATTTGAAGCATCAGGGATAGGTTGATTCTTACTTGGTCATTCTCCGAGTTCCCCGGGGCTCTTTTAATCACCTGCCATTAGCTTTCTAGCAGATTTATTTCAATGAAATGCATTTTCAACGCATCATCGGGAATTGTAAATTTTTTATTAATCAATAAACCCGGAATTATGCAAAAGTTTTTGTTTTTTGCCTGCTTATTGTCCATGCCTCGGCTTGCCGTAGCGGCTCCGGTTTCTATTATAAATGGCGATTCGCAAATTAATGGTAGTCAGAATGTTAGGGATAACCAAACCGTCGGTGGCACTCAAACCGTCACCGGCGCGTTGACCAGCGGCTCCCTGAACACTGGTGCATTGACCAGTGGCGCCCAAACCGTCAACGGCAACTCACAAATCAATGGCAGCCAAACCGTCACGGATAACCAAACCGTCGGTGGTAACCAAACCGTCGGTGGCACTCAAGCTGTCGCTGGTAACCAAACCGTCGGTGGCACTCAAACCGTCACCGGCGCGTTGACCAGCGGCTCCCTGAACACTGGTGCATTGACCAGTGGCGCCCAAACCGTCAACGGCAATTCACAAATCAATGGCACTCAAACCGTCACCGGCGCGTTGACCAGCGGCTCCCTGAACACTGGTGCATTGACCAGTGGCGCCCAAACCGTCAACGGCAACTCACAAATCAATGGCAGCCAAACCGTTAAAGATTGGTTGGTCGTAGGCGCACCGCCGCCGCTGCCGCCGCTGCCAGGTCAGCTTTATGTTAATGGCAACCTAATAACAAGCGGACTGCAACAATGCGCCGGCACTACCAGCAAATCTTTATGCATGGGATCCGGAGCTGCGGCATCTGGTGACAATGCAACATCCCTTGGCACCAATGCTCAATCCGTGGCGGGAGGTACGGCCGTCGGCGTTCAGACCAAAGTTACGGGGGATAATGGCACTGCCGTTGGTGCTTTCGCCAATGCCACCGGAGTAGATGCATCTGCCTTTGGTTACAATGCAAAAGCTACTGGTAACAAATCTGTCGCTATTGGTACTGGCGCAAATGCTATTTATGATAATTCTACCGCCATAGGTGCTGGCGCCGAGACTACCCGGGCCAACCAGGTGGTGATCGGAGCGTCGGGCACATCTTTGACCCTTAAAGGGGTGGCGGATAAAGGGAGCTTCGTGGGAAAAGCCAACCAATCAGGCGATACACAACTGCTAACTACAGATGGTTCTGGTAACATTGGTACGTCATCTCTAAACCTTGACAGTATTCAGAACTCGGTCTCCAAGCTCGAACAGAGTGTTAGAGGACTAGGAACTGCTGTGACTAGTGCAGGTGCCATGGCTGCGGCCTTCACCGCTGTTCCGCAGGTAGTTCTCTCCAAGCAGGAGCCCGTGCGCTGCGGAGTTGGCATTGGTGGCTATGGCAGCTCCTATGCCATGGCCTTGGGCTGTGCTTCTCGCTTGAGCGAGCGCTATTCAGACGTCAGCATTAATGCAGCTGTTTCCTTGACTAATTCGATTGACTATGTGTACGGCAGGACTCCCTCTTTTGCCGGCAGAATAGGTGTCTCATTCCCCCTTGGCAAGAAGAGAGTTGAGCCAAGTCAAAACAATATCTCCCAGAAAGAACAAAATAGTTTGCTGATAACCAGGCTGGATGCCTTGCAGCGGCAGGTGGAATTTGTCCAGCAACAGCAGCTGAATCAACGAAATTCATCCAATAAGCCCGTTGTCCGGCCAATTCTCCGCAAGTGATCTATGATTGTTATCTGAATGCAGTCGAAATAATTGTGGTTTTGCGGTCATGCTATCTTGGGATAATGCGGCTCTAGATGGTGTAGATTGGGCTTGTTAGGACTTTCCTGAATGTAGCCAAGCATTTTGGCTGAAAAATAATTATATTGAATAGCCACTCGTTCGGGTTGCGATGTCAGCCCCAAGGAAGTCCTTACCTTAGTCCAAAAGGCGCACTTTGAGGTGGTGCTTTTTATTGCACATTAAGGGCTGGGACTATAATTCATTTAACCGTGAGCCCAATCCCTACGGCGCTCCGGATGATTTAGACCAGCTTGCGTATCCGATGGTTTGCTATATCGCAGGCGTCGCCCCGCCAGATCAGGTGTCTACATCCTGCCGGGCTTTCTATCGAGTCGAGTTGGGATCTAGGCTGGGAGACTTGAACGAGGGCGCCCGCAACGTGGTGTTTGCCTACTTCAACCTCATTTCGGTGAGCCGGGCCACGGACCGCACGGAGGCTCCGGCTACCTTCGCGAAATCGTGACCTTGTACCTCAGCTACACCAAGGAGATGCAACTTGGTAACGCAATGGCGGCAGCGGCGGTGGAGAGGGCGATCAAGCAGGAGTGGAATGCCCTGAACCGGAGATTCGAGGCAAAGAGCCTCTACGAGGTGCTTCGCGACAATGGGTGGATTACCACGCCGGCGTATTCCAGCTTCGATGCGAACCAGGCATGCCCCACCATTGAACAGCTCTTCGGCCCGGTTCCGGGAGATTATCAGGTATTTCTCTGGACCAGCTTCATGGAGGCCTTACGCATTCAGTTGCACGCTGACGAAACCGATTAGAGCACCTTTGTGGGGGCACCAGCTACATGCTGTCTCCGTTCCTGATCCACAACGCGACGCTTGCCGACGGCAGCGCCCAGAACCTGTGGACAGCGACGATCGGCAAGGTCGTCGACACGCCCGTCGTGGCGATTAAGCCCCGCCCAGGCGGGGGCCCGGGCGTCGAGATCACGACCCGCGGGGCGGACGGTGGCGAGCAGGTCATTGAGTTTGTTGCTGCCCTCCTCACGGCATCGCCATCGGCCATCCGCTCCCACATTCCCATTGATAACCGCCTAATTACTCATGATGCCGCGGCCATGCCGAGCGCACGGCCATGGTGGCCAGCTGGGATGATCCGGCGCCCGTGTGGTTCGACCCCAGTGGACCCGGCTGGCATCTGGATCGTCGGCGCTTCGATGACAGCCTGCGGGCCGCCGCCCTCGCTGCTGGCGCGGTGTTGCAGCAGGGCTGCGGGCGACTGGCGCTCGGCCGCAGGGATGGGCAATGGCAACTGCGCTCTGCGCGGCTTGGGCAGGGCCATCGTGCCCCGGTGCTGATCGATGCTAGCGGCCGCAGTGGCTCCATAGCTCGGCGCCTGGGGCTGGCGCGCCGTCAGGACGACGCCCTGATCTGCCTCTCCATCCACCTGCCCCCCGTCGCCCACGACCAGGACCGCTGCACCCGCCTCTGCGCCGACGTCGACGGCTGGTAGTACAGCGTGCGCCTGCCCTGTGGCCGGCGAGTGCTCGCCTTTCACCTTGATGGCCACGACCCCGAACTCAGCTCGCTGCGCCATGCAGCGGCCTTGCTCGGCAAGGCCCGCTCACATCCACTGCTGGCGGAGGTGTTGGCAGCCAACGCCGGGTGTGGTCAGGGGGCGGTGCCGCTACCGCCGGTATTTGGGCGCCCCGCCGGCAGCGCAACGCTGGATTTGGCGGCCCTGCAGGCTATCGATGGCTTCTACGCCATGGGCGATGCAGCCATCGCCTTTGATCCCATCGCCTCCCAGGGGTTGTTTCATGCCCTGGCCTCGGCCGAGGCCACTGCCAAGGCCATCGATCGACATTTCGCCGGCCAGGCCATGCCGCAGGCGGCCACCATCGCGGAACTGGCGGCGGTCTACGCCCGGTATCTCTCCCATTTGCACGCCACCTACGCCGGACCGCGTCGCTTCTGGAGCCATCCCTTCTGGGCCCGGCGGTTAGCGGCGCTGGCGTCATAGCGGCTGAGACCCGATGCCATGTCGCCATCGCGGGCCCAGGTTTGAGGAGGTCGACAGCCCAAATCCGAATCCGTGCTCGTTTCAGGCATTGTGTTTACCGTAGATTCCTCTGAGGAGGTTGCAGTAGCAATTGTTCGCCCGTCCAATAACAAGATTCAGCGGATGGGAGCAGCAATTCACTATATTCGTACAATGCTACTGCCCCCCGCTGATCATGAGCGTTCTACGGCTCAAGGAGCCGATACTGAAAAAACTATCAATGGCGAAATTCGTAATATGCTTTTAAACAATTAAATCCACCAAGAACTTGCCATCGAATTTGATTTATAGCAAATTTTGTAATATCGGGATTTTGGCTTCACAGCTCATGCTGGGCGGATAACTGGCAGAGTCATAGTATTTGCAAACAATACAATACAACGACTATTTCTATGTACTTATTTCCGCAAGACCAGCTGCCCTTTTAGTGGACGCACCGAAGGATTTAGCGCTCAAAGATTTAGCGACGAAGGATTTAGCGACAATGAGCTAATAAAACTTGCTGGGCAGCACTTTTCAGCTCCGCGACAGCCCGCGGCCTAAACTAGGCCGTAGGCGTCATAGGCACATCCCGTCCATGAATCTCTCGTCTCAGTCGCTACCTGCACTCGCCGCGGTGGCATTTCTGGTTGCTGGCTGCGAAAACGACAAGCCCGGATCCCCATCGTTCATCACGGCAAGCTCACCCGGCAGGTCCGCCGCGCCGTTAGTCGACAAGTGGCTTGGCAAGTGGAGTGGCCCGGAGGGAACATCTCTTCAACTCAGTGATGGCGGTGGCAAGTACAAAATCATCATCCAAAACCTAGACGGCCCGCGCACCTTTACTGGCATCGCAGCAGGTGATCAGATCGAGTTTGTCCGAGATGGCGTCAAGGAGTCTCTCCGCGCAACAAACGGTGCTGAAACAGGTATGAAGTGGTTGGGCGAAAAGTCCGACTGCCTGACAGTGCGTGTTGGTGAAGGCTACTGTCGAGATTAAACGCGTAATCAAAAA
Organism: Synechococcus sp. UW140; assembly: GCA_943373125.1. Lineage (GTDB taxonomy): Bacteria > Cyanobacteriota > Cyanobacteriia > PCC-6307 > Cyanobiaceae > Cyanobium_A. The sequence goes on along the minus strand of CALSBG010000002.1, from coordinate 137,855 downwards.
TGACACCTAACCCTTCAAGCAACCGGACCCACCCCAGCAGGCTGGGACTAGCCATTCTTGTGCTCCTCTCCTTGATCCGTTCTGGCAATGCGGCCGAGCCTGCGATCGAACGCGCTGATTGGAAGAAACACTTTGAAGGCGCCAGCGCCAAAGGAACGATTGTCGTGATCGACGAGCGCCCATCCAGTAGGGGCGCCTTTGTCTACAACGCGTCCAGGGCCAACGTGCGGTACTCGCCCGCTTCCACCTTCAAGATCCCTCACACGCTTTTTGCGCTGCAGGCGGGAGCGGTTCGCGATGAGTTTCAGGTTTTTCATTGGGATGGAATGCCCAGAACATTTCCAGGCCACAACCAAGATCAAAGCCTGCGGACGGCCATGGCTTTTTCTACTCTCTGGGTTTATCAGCAGTTCGCAAAACAAATTGGTGAGTCTCAAGCAAAGAAGTATCTAGCTTCAATTGACTACGGTAACGCGGACTCAATAACACCAAAGGGCGACTACTGGGTGGATGGAAAGCTACGAATTTCAGCAGTAGAGCAAATTTCGTTTCTGCAGAAGCTCTATCGAAATCAGCTGCCGTTTGCGCTGGAGCATCAACGGCTCGTGAAAGACCTCATGGTCAACGAAGCTGACTATGGATGGAGACTGCGCGCAAAGACGGGTTGGGAAGGGCGATACGGTTGGTGGGTAGGTTGGGTTGAATGGTCCGAAGGCCCGGTCTTCTTTGCCCTCAACATTGATACATCGAATCCCACGGCAGATTTGGGCAAGAGACAATCCATCGCCAGGGCAGTGCTGCGCTCAATCCAGGCGCTACCAACCGAACCGGGAAACGGTGGTAAGCGCTGAAGGCCTCCTCTTTTGTGCGGTGGCTGCGCAATGCTAGCGTTAAGTGCTAACAATCCCCTATTAACCTATAACAAGGAAGTATCACGATAAAACGCGTCAACGTTTTTGGACCGTCCGGCTTACTCGGCAATCAAGTCGTCAATGAAGTCTTGCGAACAGACGCCAAATCAACGCCTAGTCGATGGCAGTGCCGACGATAACTACACAGCCAAAGCAACATAACCCTGGTTCAGGGAATGTAATCCTCGACCGCAAAGCCTGTGTCGACTTCAGCCCCGGGGGGCAATAACGAATGGGGACAGGTCTTTGGGCGCCATTGAGCGGAGCGGGAGCAGCCCCTTGGGTTTTGATTCCTCCAGCCTCCACCGAGGATCCAGGATCGCAATCCAGCAGGCAGCAACGCTGGTTGGCATTCATCGATGACCAGTAGGGAATGCTGGCAGCCAGATGGTCGGAGGTGGCTTCGGCCTGGCGTTGCAGTTCGTCATTCACCTCCTGGCGGCTAATGGTTTGGCCCGGTTGCACGGGGCGACCATTGAGGGTGGTGAAGCCCTAGCCGTGGGTCAGGGGCGTTAGCCATGGTCGGCTGGGCTGGGGCTGACGGTGCCGCATCCCCGCGGGACGCCTTACGGATATTGGGCTGGATGGCTGTGGAAATCATGTTGGCCAGGTAGGGAGCAAACAGGCTCAAGCCCGACAGCAGAAACGTGCTGACTGCAGCCATGTAGAGCATCAGGATCGCTAGCCCACCGAGCGTGGCGATCATGCGGCGCCTCCAACAGGGTCATGGGCATGGGTGCACCATCGGGCCCCGCAAGGTGTTTTTGGCGGCATCGGCTCCCGTTGGCGTCGACAGCTGTCCTCCAGTTGATTCCCTCCAGCGCCATTCCACGGGAATGGTGAGTCGGGTTGGTTCAGAGCGGGCTTTGGCGAGGGACCAGCCTTGCTTGATAAGGCTGCGTTTGACCAAATGGATGCAGAGAAAGGTGCCGATTCCCACAGGCAAGGTGAGGCCGTACACCATTGGTAGGGCCATGGTGCGGCACTCGGGATCGTTCACACCTGGGGTGTTCACCCCCATGGCGACCAAGGATTGGGCGAGGGCTCCTTGGGAACGTAGGCCCATAGGAAGCGGGGTCAACAGGCGCCATCGGCGCTTGGGCTTCCTTCGCAACGGACAATCAGGTGTTGTGCCTGCAGCGAATGGCGAGAAACGGGAATAGGGAACCACGCAGAGCTGGAAATTTTGCCGGAAACTTTCATGAAAGCTGTCCACTTGGGGTCGATGAACGATGAAAAGCCACGAAACCTATTGGCAGCTAAGAGAGACTTAAAACGTACCTCTTGGGTCAAAAGAGCAACTCTTCCCGCGGTGGTGTTGCAGCCCAAAATCCCTACCCGCAGCCCAGACTGATCCTGCCGCCCGCCTCACCTGACTCCATGGCACCGCATCCCGACCCCACCGCGGGCCCCCGCCAACCAGTCGATCTGATCGTGGCCGGTGGTCTGATGGTCACGATGGATGCCCAGCGACGGGTTATTGCCGATGGGTCGGTGGCCATCGCCAACGGCCGCATCGTGGCGGTCGACAGCCGAGATCTGATCGACGCCAGCTTCACGGCTGCGGAACGCCTCGATGCCAGCGGCCAAACCGTGATTCCGGGCTTGATCAACGGCCACGCCCACCTGCCGATGACCCTGTTCCGCGGCCTGGCCGACGACCAGGACCTCGATGACTGGCTGCAGCACACCATCTTCCCTGCCGAGGCAATGAACGTGGATGAGGCCTTTGTGCGCTGCGGCACCCGACTCGGGGTGGCGGAATTGATCCGCGGTGGGGTCACCACCGTGTGCGACATGTATTACTACGAGTCGGCAGTGGCCGAAGAGCTGGCGGCCGCAGGGCTGCGGGGCCTGCTAGGCCAGGCCCTCATCGACTTCCCGGCCCCCGATGCCGCCGACCATGCCGCAGCGATGGCCTGCATCGGCAACTTCGTCGATCGCTGGCAGGGCCATAACTTGATCACCCCGGCGATCGCGCCCCATGCCCCCTACACGGTGGGCGACAGCCACCTGGTCGAAGCCCAGGCCTTCGCGGTTGGCCGCGATTGCCCCGTGATCATCCACCTGGCGGAGACCCGCCACGAAGTGCAGGAAAGCTTGCGGCTCAAGGGAGCCCGGCCCGTGGAACACCTGGCAAGCCTCGGGGTTCTGAGTGAGCGGTTGGTGGCGGCCCACGTCGTGTGGGCTGAAGCCCACGAGCTTGATCTGCTGCGCGACCACGGGGTGGGGGTGGTGCACAACCCGCAATCGAACATGAAGCTGGCCTCCGGCGTGGCGCCGCTGCCGGCGATGTTGGACCGCGATCTGGCGGTGGGACTGGGCACCGATGGATCGGCCTCCAACAACGACCTCAGCCTGTGGGAAGAGATTGATACCGCCGCCAAATTGCACAAGCTGATCAACGCCGATCCCAAGCTGGTCTCAGCCCAGGAGGCCTTCGAGCTGGCCACAATCCGCGGAGCCCGGGCCCTGCATCTCGAAGATCAAATCGGTTCGCTGGAGGTGGGCAAGCGGGGCGATCTTGTGATGCTGGATATGGAGGCCATCAACCAGATCCCGATTCAAAGCATCTATTCGGCCCTGGTGTATGCCACCAAGGCGAGTGATGTGGCGTCGGTGGTGGTGGAAGGGCAGGTGCTACTGCGCGATCGTCAGCTGCAGACCCTGGATGCCCAGGCGATTGAGGCGGAATCGCTTGCCCTCAGGCGCCAGGTGGTGCAGCGGCTGGGAATGGCGGCCTGAAAGCATCCCCAGCCATCAGGACAAGCCACCGCCTTTGAGACGCTCGTAGGCATGCTCGCGGGCGAGGGCTTCCTCCATCAGGGCCACAGCCATCGAAGCACTGGCATAGGCACAGTAATCATGCCAATCATCATTCTTGCTGCTATCCGCAAAGTCGCAGACCCCCTTGATGATCAAGGGCACCACCGGTCGAGCATGGGTGCTGCACATCTCCGCAGCCAGAGCCACGCCATAGGATTCCATATCCAGGCCAAGCAGGGAGTATTCCCGCGCCTTCAGCATCTCCATATAGCCTGAATCCTTGACCACATAGGGTCCGCAAGCCAAGGGACCATAGTGAATGCTTGGATTGAAATTCTGGGGCAAGGGATTGGTAAAGCCGGCTTGAATCCTGGCGTTGAGATCGGTGGCATCCGTGATCGTCATCAAAAAATCAAGCAGCCAGGGTTCGATCGGCAGCCGGTTCTGAACCGGCACGATGTCGCCGCTAATCCGTTGACCGGTGGTGTGCTCAAAGCACTGGGTGGCCACGATCAAATCGCCAAGCTCGACCACTCCGCGGATGCCTGCGCAGATGCCGGTCATCACCACGAAGCTTGGCTGCCAGAGGCAGATGCCCTTAGCAGCCGTTACCGCAGCGGAGGTGAGCCCCTTTTGGAGTTGCCGCTGGGTCACGATGGAAATGCTGCGATCCGAGCGCTGGATCTCTCCGAGCAGGTAGGAGGTGCCCTGCCTTAAACAGCGCTGGAACTCGACCCCCAAGACCCGTTGCGCCCAATGCAACTCCTCATGCAGCCCGGTGAGCAGGAGCACATCCGCCCTTTGCTGCTGCACCGAGGTGGACAGGCCTGGAGCAATCACCATGGCGTAGGGGAGTGCTCGGCACAACGCCCATGATTCAACCATCCGCCGATCGGAGTGAGTTCCCTGGCCTGCAAAATCAGAAGCCTCAAGGATGGGGAGATTCACTCCTAAAGCTTCAATTTGCGTCACACGGACCTGAAAACTTGGTGCCCCAGGATGGCGCCCCAGGGTAGAGCCCTACCCAGCCAGGGTTTGAATGCTCCAGCGTTTAAAATCACTGGGATATCAATTCCAATCTTCTTGCCATGGCCATGGTTGCCCGTTTTCGTCTGGCTGGCCTGTTCGCCCTGCTGCTGCCCTTGGTACCCATCCTAGGGATCAACCCCGCATGGGCTAAACCGGCCTCCGCCCCATCGAACCGTTGCACGATCGCTACCCTCAAGGGCACCTACCTTTACAGCTCGATCGGCATGCTTGATGGCAAACCCTACGCCGAAAGTGGCCGCGAGGTTTATGACGGCAACGGTGGTGTGGAATTAACCTTCCGCGGGACAGGTGACGCCACTGGCACGATGCGCGCCGCCTACACGGTCAGCCCCGACTGCATCGGCAAGGCGGTGTATCCCTATGGTCAAACCCTCGTGAGCTTCATCAGTCCCGATGGCAGCCGCTTCAGCTACACGATTACCCGGGGTCCTGGAGAAAAGCCAACCGCTCTCTCGGGCTGGGAGATTCGCGTCGCTCCTTAATCTCCCCCTCCTAAACAGAATTCAGGGGCATCACTGAAAGTTGTGTGATGCCCTTGGTTGGGTTGTCATTTAATTTTTAATGCCAATGGATTGATCCGTATCTGTTGATCAATGGCACTCCTGACGCATCAGCAACGCCGCTTCCACCGTGAGGCCCGGCCCAAAACCCAAGGCCAGGCATGGCCCGGAGCCGGCCCTGGTGCGCAACCGCTCCAGGATGAACAGAATCGTGGCCGAAGACATGTTGCCGAACTCGGCTAACACCTCGGTGGAGAGATTGATCTGAGCTGGTTGTAAGCCGGCGCTCTCCAACACCGCCCGCAGGATGCGGGGTCCGCCGGGGTGGACCGCCCAGGTTTCCACCTCCGGCAAGGCCAGGCCCTGGCCAGCCAGCCAAAGGTCCAGCCAGGGACGCAGGTGGGCGGCGATGCGACTGGGCACCTGGGAGGAAAGGACCATCGAAAAACCATGGTCTTCAATGGTCCAGCCCATCAGGTCTTCGGTGCCGGGGAGCACCGTCGATGACGAGGCAACCAGCCGCAGGCCGCCTCTTTTGCTCGAGCTGGGCCCACCCACCCCGGAACCCACGGCGACCACAGCTCCTGCGCCATCGGCAAACAGAGCATTGGCCACGATGTGGTCGGGGTTCCAGCCCTCCTGCAGGTGAAGGCTGCACAGCTCCACCGCACACAGCAGCACGCAGGCCCTGGGATCGGCCTCCACAAAGGCCCGGGCCACCCGCAGTCCGTTGAAGGCCCCGTGGCAGCCCATGAAGCCCACGTGGGTGCGGGCCACATCCATGGATAACGGCAAGCTGGCGATCAGGGCCAGGTCGAAGCCCGGGGCGCCGAAGCCCGTGCACGACACGGTGATCAGATGGGTGATCGCCCTGGCCTCGATGCCGGCATCCTCGAGGGCCAGCCGGGCAGCGCGGTGGGCCAGTTCCAGGGCCGCCGGCTGATAGCGCCGCATGCGTTCGGCCGTGGTGGGGTTGGGCGACACCGCAGGGGGAAGGCAGTGGCGGTGCGTCACCCCCGAGCGCTGGTAGATCCGCTCCAGCAGGCGCTGTTGGCGGGGGCTGGCCGTCAGCATCTGCGGTGCCAGGGCCAGGGCTTCTGCCTGGCTGATGCGCCCCTGGGGCACCGCGGTGCCAAGACCAATCACGGACAGGGGCATGGTCGATTAGTCCGTCAGGCAGGGCACGGTGGGCCGCTGCACAAGCCCAATCATGGAGCTGGTGATCGAGGGGAAGGTCGCCGCCAGCCTGGACACTCCCCAGGTGGCCCAGGGGTTCCGCAAAACCAAGGCCAGCGCTCGGCAGAACGTCTGGCGCTGGCTCACCCAGCGGTGGTGCAGGCGCCGCCAATCCGCCTCGATCGCCCCATCCCAATGCTCCAGACCGCGCAGCACCAGGGGCAGGGCCGCCAGGGAGGAGGTGAGGGCCCAGCCCATGCCCTCGCCCGTAAAGGGCTCCACGTAGCCGGCGGCATCGCCAAGCAGCAGCAGCCGGTGGCCCCCAAGCGGGCGCGTGCGGCGGCTCAGGGCTGCGGTGAGTTGCCAGGCCGCCGATTCCAGGCCGGATGGAGGGTCAAAGCCTGCTTCGCTGAAGATCGCCTGGCAGGCGCCGGCCGCACCGCCGCAGGACCGCAGCAGGGCCGGATCGAACGCGCAGGCCAGGTTGATCTCGCCCCCCTCCACCCGAACCAATCCCCCATAGCCGCCCCGGCCCACGGCCATCTGCAGAACTCCTGGCGCAAGCTCGGCAGCGTTCGCGGGCAGCACACATCCGCCCCCAACACGGCTGTTGGGATCAATGGTGCTGGTGATTTCGGCCTCGCCATCCAGGCAGCGGTGGGTGAGACCTGCCGCAATCAACACCACCTTGGCGCCCACCCTGCGCCGTTCGGTGCCGTTCTGGAGCACCACCTCCCGGTGGGGGACCGGACCAGCGTCGGGGGCCAGTACGGCCCGGGTGCCCGTCAAGACCGTGGCACCTACGGCCTCGGCCGCTTCCACCAGGGCCTGATCCAAGCAGCCCCGCGACAAAACCCGGCCAGAGCCCAGGGCAATGGGGCTCACCACGCCAGCCACCCCCAACTCCAGCGAGCCCAGGGCCAGGCCGCCCTGCTCTGCCACCAGCCCACCTAGACCCGCGGCCTCAAGGGCTGCCAGGGCCTGGGGGCTGAGGCAGGCCCCACAGACTTTCCAGCGCGGGAAGACCCGCTGCTCCACCAGCAACACCCGCACCCCGCGACGGGCCAGGCCATGGGCCGCAAGGGAGCCGGCCAGTCCGGCTCCGACCACAACCACATCCCAATCAGACGCTGGGGGCATCTCGGCTCCAGGAGAGCAGGAATCGCTCGGGCCAGAAACGGCTGATCTGGGCGCCCGCCAGGCCAGCGGCGGCGGCCAGATCGGCCACGTCATCGCACTGAAAGGCACCCCCCACCGAGAGGGGGCCATCGATGTGGACGATCGGGGAGCGGCTCAGCAACCGGGTGCCGACCCAGGTGAGCAAGAGATCCAGATGGCTGCGGATCAGGTCGTGAACCAACAGCTGGTCGAGGGTGGCGGCGGCCATGGAGCGCAGCAGGGTCTCCGCATCGGACTGCCTGAGGTGGTGCAGAAACAACGACGTGGTGATCAGGTGATAGCCGCCGGGGAGCGGGGCACCGATCGCATCGGCCTGGAAGAACTGGGCCTCCAGGCCCTCCGCCCGGGCCGCTGCGGTGGCGAGGGCGATGGCTTCATTGCTGATGTCACAGCCGTGCACCTCCAGATCGATTCCCTCCCGCCGGCCCAGGCGAGCGATGGCCCGCACCGTGTCGCCCCCACCGCAGGCCACATCCAGGATGCGCAACCGCCGCGAGGGGTTTTGGCTCGCCAGGCGCCGGATGGCGGGAAAGAAGCAGCTCGCACTGCGGGTCAAGGCATTGATACGAGCGAGGCCGAGCAGGGCTGCCTGGTGGTCCTGGGGATCAAGGCCAGGCTGGTCCATCACCTCGGGCCTCAGCTGCCGCTGGCCCAGCTGACTCCACAAGACTGGCAAGGGCACAGCCAGGGCCAGCTGGAGATTGGAAGGCGTGGGCTCCAAACAGTTCCCTTGGGTGTTCCGGTGGTGCACCAACCCTAGGAACGCTGGCCCCCCGATGATTTCTAGGCTGGGGCGATGGCCAACCCCCCACTCACGCTCCTTTTTGATGGAGCCTGCCCCCTTTGCCGAAGAGAAGTTGAGACCCTGCGCAGCCGGGATCAGGGCAAGGGCCGGCTTTGTTTTGTCGACATCGATGCGCCGGACTACGACCCCGCCGCCCATCAAGGGATCAGCTACCGCGAGGCGATGGGCCGCATCCACGCGATTGCGGCTGACGGCCGGGTCATCGTCGACGTGGCTGCCTTCCGGGAGGCCTACAGGCTGGTGGGACTGGGTTGGCTGTATGCCCCCAGCACCTGGCCCCTGCTCAAGCCGCTGGTTGATGGGATCTACGGCCTATGGGCACGTTGGCGCCTGCAGCTCACAGGTCGCGCTGACCTCCAGAGCCTTTGCGCCCAGAGGGAGGGCCGGTGAAGGGCAGACCCACTGGAATTGGCCCTAAAACTTGGCTGGATTAGGCCAGGTAGGGATCGAGAAAGCTCAAGGGCCGGGCCATGGTTGCCGAGAAACCCAGGATGCCCCGGTCCTTGTAGCTGTAGAGCAGGGCATCGCCTTCATCCAAAAGAAAGGTGCCGCCCCGCTGGGTGAGGTGGGTGTCGGAGGGAACGTAGGTGCGCCAATGGGCGATCACCTCGGCCATGTTGCGCAGCCGCAGGGTGGCCAATTCGAAGGGCCTTTGGAAGCCTTTGCCACCAGCAAGCGCGAAGAACGACCCTTGGATCGGCGGCAACGGGCCGGCCTGAACGGTTTCATCGTCGCCAATCCGCTGGGGCGCTTGGCGATCGCCCGTGTACCCCCGCAGGACTTCGGCCAGGGTTCCTGGGGAACCAACCCCGGCACACATCAACAGCAGGTTGGGCCATGGCCCGCCCATCACGGTTAGCCCCGCATAGAGCTCCAGGGCTCGATGGAGCTCTGGTTCGGCTGTCACCACGAGACGATCGGAGGGAAAGCCCGTAAATGCGCAGAAGCGTTGGCGACCAGCCCCATCGCCAATGGCAATGGCCAGGATGGAGATATGAGCTGATGCCAGTTGCGGCAACACCGGCACCAGGGCTTGGGCGTATTCAAGGCTGTCGAAATCCCCGAGTTGGGAGAACAACACCACGAGTCTTCGCTGGCCCCGGCCCATGCCGGCCACCCCTTCCAGGTAGCGAAGCAGAGCTTCCGGTGCCTGCGACGCCAACGAAGTTTCGGCTTGATTGCTGGTTCCGGCTTGATTGCTTGTCATGAAGACGCTGAAGACTTAGGCAACGAAACGTCGGTAGATCCAACGAACAAAACCACCGATGACAGGCACTGGTTCAAAGGTGGGGCCCACAAAATCGAAATAGTCGCGGTGGTCCACAATCCGTCCATCGGCTCCAAGCTGGAGACGCGTAACGCCCGGGTAGATGAATTCAATGCCCCTGATTTTGAGGCCCATGCGCCATTCCACAAAGGCCTGGCTGCCATTAACCACGACAGCCCCAGCCTCTAAAAACACATCATCACAACGGTTAACCAAGTCTTGCTGGGCCTTGATGAAAGCACCGATGCCAGCCCTTTTTTGGGTTGGATCTTCAAACTGAACATCGGCGGCATAGACGTCCCGCCACTGTTGCTCATCAGGGGCGTCAGCGCCGTAGGGCTTGGTAAAGAGTTGACGCAGTTTGAGCTCATCCAATGGCAGAGCAACACCGACGGCCATGGAGTTTGAGTGGAAAGGGTGGTTCAAAAAACTGAGCTGAAAAGATGGCGGAAACCGCGATCTTCATGAACAAAAAATCCCCCCCAACATTCATCGATGCAATGGTTGGGGGGGGGAGGGGGGGTTGGCTGGGAAGCCTCAGCGTGAGCGACCAAGGTCGGTCGGCCGGGTAAGCACGTAGCCAACCATGGCGGTCAACAGCACGCCGACCACAATCAAACCGGTAACAGCAGCGGAATAGTCGGTTGCCATGGGATCAGCCCAAACCGATTTGGCCCAGGATGCTCTGACCGGTGAGCAACTCGGTGCCGAGGCCGATCACGAAGCCAAGCATGGCCAAACGGCCATTCCAGGTTTCGGCAAAAGCAACGAATCCGTACTTGGGGGTGGGGTCAGCCATGGGTATTGCGTGTTGTAAAAATCAATCGTAACACAATGTTACGTCTTTGGGGCTGGCCGCTGGGGTGCTGGTGGCGTGGCGGGCTGGGTTTTGGGAATCGGCTTGGAGTTGGCGCACAGCGCCACCACCATCAGGTCCTCACTGCCGCGTGCGGTTGATTCGGTGACCGAATAGGGCAGCCGCCAGCTGCTCCAGGGCTGATCTGCACTCTTGATGCTCAGCTTGAGGGAGTCGCAGTGCACGGCAACGCTCTCGCTGACAGTGGCTGCGGATGCTGTCTTTTCCTTGCCGACAGGAGGAGCAGCGCCGCATTGGACGCTGGTGATGCGCACGCTCTCAGGCATCAACTTCCAGGTGGACCAGTCGTAATGGCAAGGCCCGAACGTTCGCCAGCGCGGGGTCTTGAGGGCATTGAGCTTCTGCAGCAACGCCTTTTCCTTGTCGCTCAACCCAGAGGCATCCCCAGCCCCTCGTGTTGCCGCTGCTGGCGCCACTGTTGTGGTCGTCGCTGAACTGGTCGGAGGCTCCTGAGCCACCGCCGGAAGCAGCCAGCCGGCCGTGAGCCAGAAACCAGTGATGAAGGGCAGAGAACCCAGAACGCGGAGCGGTCGCTTCATGGCTTCATCCCACGGCAAAGAGATCCTCCCGATCATGGCGACGTTCGGCGCTGTTCCTCGATCAGGTCTTGGCCGGTGAACCCCACTTGGCTGTCGCCTGAGGTTTGTGGACCAAGCCGTCGAGGGCATGGCGCCCCACCGGACGGTCCTGACAACCCGAATGAAACAGAAAACCAGCCAAGGCTGATTGCAGCAGTCGGTATTGGTTTTCCACACTCACGTGGACAGCCATTGCATCAGGAACGTCTGCCGATCTTGTCCTGTTCCCGTTAACCCACCCAGCAGCGCAAGCCGCAGGCCCGATGGAAAAAAGGATCACCGCCAGGTGGTCGCCGGTGTCTCTTGGCCATAATTGTTGCCGCGCAATGGTTTTGCTGGCCAAACCCCGGGCCCTCAACCTCGCCCGCTAGCCAGCTCCGGAGCTTGTCAAGGGGCGGTGCGTTGTTCAGTGCCTGGTGTCAAGCCCCCTGCCAGCAGGCGAAATCGACGCTGGAGGCAGGAGGAAAACCTGTGGAAAACCTCTGGTTTCCACGGCGTAAGCCGGGTCTTCACCGGTGCTGGCGACGACATGGCTGATGGGGCCATCGCGGTCGGAGTGGAACTGGAGCTGCCCCCCATCCGCCTGGTGGCTGAGGTCCGCCTGGGACCAGCTGGGCTGACACGCATTGAGGAGCTGGATCTGCGGATCAACAGGCAGGTTTTTCTATGACCAGGCGATGGAGATCGGCCTCATTGTGCTGAAAGAAAAGCCAGGCAAACGGTAAGAAGGTCATGTATCGGTTGTAAACCTCTAGCCCGACCAAAGCCAGAGCTTTGTCCTGGTTTGCCACCAAACGGTCATACCAGGCCTTGAGCGTTGGCTTGTAATCGTGGATGGAATCATGGGTGATCCTGAATCCTGCAGCCTCCGCAGCCTCCCTGTGGGCGCGATGCATCGACAACATGCTGCCGGGAAAAAATAAATCAAGAACTGCAATAGATATCGGATAGGGTTCGGATTTATAGGAGAAGAACTGGTGTACGGCCAGCCCTCCCGGCGCAAGCGCATCGTAGGTTTTTTGGTAGAGAGACGTTAGCTCAGCTGGCCTCACGTGCTCTAGCGAGCCAATGGAATAGATGCGATCATATGGCGCAGCTTCAAATGGCTCAGTGATGAAATCAGAAAGAGAAACGCTCAAGCCCACTTGTTGCAGATCGTAAGTTAGTTGCTCCTTCGACAACGTAAGGCCAATCAATTCGCCGCTATGCCCTGTTTCCCGAAGAAATCTGAGCATCGAACCCCAGCCGCAGCCCAAATCCAAAACTTTTTCACCCCCAGACAGCCTCAATAATCGACGGATAAACGCTGCCTTGTGGGCTTGGGCTTGTTCCAGTGTTTCCTGTTTATCCCAAAAATCCGCAGCCGTATAGAACCTGTAGTTCTTATCCAGGAACAACGCATAGAACGCATTGGATACATCGTAGTGGGCCTCGATGCCACTGGCATGGTCCTGCTTGAACATCGCATCCAAATAGGCTTTTCGCTTCCACCTGGGTGGATAGGCTCGCATTAATCCTTCTAGCCATTGTGGCTTAGGATCAGTCCAGTACTTCCAGTTCTCGAGCGAGACTAGCGGTTTAGGTGAATGTATTCGATAATTTACAAGTGCGTAGAGTGGGCCATGGCTAATCAGCTCCGCAGCGAATCTATGCAGCCTTCCCGTTTCAGCAATTGGACTGCTAACGCGATGGTCTATAGCAAATGAGGGGTAAATCTGTGCCTGTCCAGTCATGTGTATTGGTATTGATTGTCTAGGTAACGTAGCAACTTAATCAGGACTATCAGATTTTGCTGCGCAGCTGCCGCCAATCTGTTTAATCTGCCCCGAAGGTGCAGCTGCATCAATCAGTCAATGAGGGCGGGGCTGGGATGGTGGGGGAATCAGCCGGCTTGATGCCGTCCCGCGGTCGCTGCGGAAGAGGGCCAGCGCTGCCAGTTCATCCTTGGCGGCCTTGAGGGCATCGAGCTTGGTTTTGAGATCCAGGATCAGTGCGGGATCGATCGCGTCCGTAGGCAAACCATTGAGAAGGTCGGCGTTGTCGGCGCGGCGGGCGGTTTCGCTGAGCTCCTGGAGGGCAAAGGTGCTGAGGGGAACGCCGGCGCGGCTTGCCAGCTTTTCCAGCCGTTCAGCCACGTCGTCGGGGACGTGGCGGATGTAGAGGGTGCGCCTACCAACTGGTGGAGGGTTTGCCCCTGGGGGCTCTTCCATTCCTTCCACCCATTGGCGGTACGACCAAGCAAGGCAATGGCAGCACCACTTGGGGACTTGAACAAGTGGTCTTTCGGGAACACAAGGCGGGCCCGGTCGCCGGGCTGCATGACACCGGAGCCCAAAAGCCGTTGTCTCCAGCGTTCATTGGTTTCCCCAAGGGAGGGAGCGGTGTCAATACGGCCAACTGAACCGGCCAGCACAACAAAGCCCTCTGCTGTGGAGAGACCTTTGGCTTCGACCGATTTGGGCTCTCTCTGGCTGCATCTTCCCACCAAGACGCAGCGATTGGGCTGTTGTAAGCCGCGTGTTGTGGTTTTGGTGGGTCATCGGATAAGCGTGGGCCATTGGGTCTCAGCAGGGAGCCGGGTTCCGCCGAAGCCTGGGAGCTTGCATGGGTCCGGGTGCGTTATTGGGAGACCCGGCGATGGGAGACGGCGATGGCCTGCACCTATCAATGAAACCGAGGGGATTCTGGCTTGGACTGGAAAGAGGGGATGGCCAGGGAGCTTTGTAGCAAAACGTGCGGTCTTATCCGGATCCGCATAGGAAGAACACTTTCAGGAGCTGGACTGCAAAAACCATTGCGCAGCCTAGAATTTCAAGGCGTTGCCACCTAAGCGAAGGGTTCTAATCCTGCTGAGAAGGGTTAATTCGGTATTTTATACGTATCCGCCCATATACTGTTATGCGGCGCCAAAGCCTGCTTCAGCCTCTAAGATTCCCGCCAACAATGAATGTCAATGATTTCCTCATGAAAATCAGAACATGCTGGCTGCTCTCATCAATTCTGCTGCTGTCATTAACAGGTGCAGTTGGTGCGCAAAGCAATACCTCACAACGACAAACAGCAATCAATCAGCCTCCGCCACCGACAAGAATTGAGTTGTTACTTAGGGAAAATCAGAGGCTTCGCCAAGAGCGAGATCTATATAAAGCTGATCTTGACCAGCAAAGTGACTACCTAAACGCAAAGCTGAAGGCACTATCGTCAGATCTGACGAAGAAAGCAGAAGAAGACTTCTCCGGCTTGGTCAACCGTTCCCTGTTGATACTCGGTATTGCTATAGCGGTGGCAACCCTAGGTGGATTCTGGAAGTTGTCAGATATTATTACAGCAAGGATTGACCAGAAGATGAAAGACAAAGAAGATTCGTTTAGACACATTAGCCAAAGACTCTTTGACGAACTGACAACTCTAAAGATTAAGATTGCACAGAAACAAGTAGAGCTGGACGATCTCGGCCAGGTCATGCAGGCGGCACTCGAATCATTCACAAGCCAGACAGTTCAGACTACTCAAAGAGTTCAAGAAGCAAGTGATAAGGCTATTGCAGTCTGCGAGAGTAAGCAGCTAGAAGTCTCCAGTCTTTCAAGCAACCAGTTGGTTGCGACAAAATTGACGGCAGCTGAATTGGGGAGCCCGACCACATACAAAGAAGGAGATATCCCCCCCTCCGTGACTAAAGTATATCCCGCTGGACTCGATCAAAGCGCTACAGAGATCTATCGGGATCACGCATACTATGGGGCATTTGCTTACTTCTTTGCGAGGGCCTTAAGAGACCCCTTAAGTGATACGAATAAAGACGGCATTGTATCCCTTAAAGAGGCAGTTATAAGCGCAAGCAATGCGCTTTCAAGCGAGAGTATTCCACAGTCACCAGATGTTTACGGGCCTGAGAGTGGTTATCCCTTGTATGTCCTAGATGGATCTGTCGTGAAGAACGCGCCCACGGGTAGAATTTTGGCATTGCTTGTCGGAATTGATCACTACCTGTCAGATGATGTGCGCAGACTGAAGGGTGCTGCTAATGACGTTGCTTTGATCCACGAGGTCTTGCTTGACGAGCACGTGCCACGGACCGAACTACTTTGCCATGTATTGATTGGCAAAGAGGCCACAAGAGACAGGATTATTGAAGAAATTGAATGGCTGGTTAATACCTCTGAAGCTAGTGACACTGTATTGTTTTTCTTTAGTGGGCACACTACTATCCGAAAGGTGCCTGGAGACGTTAATCAAGGAAGAAGAGGTAGGAGGTTCCTGCTTCCCTGTGACGTAAGATATGATTTGTCAAATGCAGTATTGGAGCAATCTATTCTAGAGAGACTTGACAAGGTAACCAGTAGCGCAAAGATTTACATTACAGGATGATAGATTCGTGCTAGGTGGGCTCACAGAAGATGCAGTTTTATCCCTATTGGTGCCGCATAACAACAAGATGCACCTGTCCCGCCACCCATGCGAATCTCAATGCCCAATGGCGACTTGCGGGCAGGTGATCTTGAGCGTTAGAACTACTCTATGTAAGACTCACCATCCTGGAATCCATGCCAGCAACAACCGATCATCCTGTCCTTTATCAGCCTTCATCAGGAGAGATAAAAATATGGCGATACATGGACTTCTCAAAATATGTTGCGCTTCTATCCAGTGAAAGCCTATTCTTCTGTAGGGCGGACAGATTTGATGACCCGTATGAGGGGGCCTTCTCAAAGGCCAATGAGGAAGTGCGCCCTCAAGTATATTGGGATATGGATTCCCAAGCTCTGAAAGCTATGACAGCGCACATTGGTGGATTCATAAAGTGGTCCCGTCAGTGGACGTATATTTGCTGTTGGCACGAAAATGAACACGAGTCCGCTGCAATGTGGGATCTATACGGAAATAGAAACAATGCGGTTGCCATCGAATCCACCTACGAGCGATTAAAGAATGAATTGCCAGATAATTCCATGCTGGGGAAGGTAAAGTATATCGATTATGCTACGGAATGGATACCAGAAGGCAATAGTATGTATCCCTTCTTTCATAAAAGGCTATCGTTTAGCCATGAACGCGAAATTCGGGCAATGATTCCAGATCTCCCTGCAATTGAAACAGGGTTTGACTTCGGCAAAAGTAATGATCAGCCAGGGTTCGCGGTACGTGTCAATATCAACCAGCTAATACTCAGGGTGCATCTTTCCCCAAGGTCTCCTCAATGGCTATACAGCGCATTGCTTGACATAAATGGCAAGTATGGGATAACCGCTCAGACAAGAAAATCCGATTTGTATTCCGATCCCGTATTCTGATTTTGCTCTGACTCGCCCCCGGTTGATTGAGAGTTCTAACATCAAGATCCAGCGGGCGGGAGCCAAAGATATCCAATCATTCCATCAAGCTATCGCCCGCTTCTGATCTGGAGCGTTAGTCCCCACACAAAATGACACGCAAGGTTAGCTTATTGGCTGCTGTAGTTAACACAGCCCCCCACTTAGGTACTCCCGGCGCGCACCAACGCGACGGCCAAGAAGTTGCCGGGTTCCCCTTCGATTTGTGACACAGACAATTGTGATGCCGGCTATTTTGCCGCGAACATCGCCATGGGCTTAGGCTGCACATTCGTTATGGGGCTGACGGCAAGTTTGATGCGCCAAGATCGCTACAATGTAAACTAACAATTCGTCCAAGCCAACACCGGATCAGATCTCATGCCCAGCGCAATCTTGAAGTTCTGGTTTGAAGAACTGGAGCCAGCGCTTTGGTGGCGTGTTGATCCTGACCTCGACAAGATGATTCACGAGCGATTTGGATTGATCCATCGAGCAGCCACCGCGGGTGAACTCTTTGAGTGGCGCGACCTTCCGGAAGGGCGCCTGGCCGAGATCATCGTTCTGGACCAGTTCTCCCGGAACATCTACCGTGATACACCACTCGCCTTCGCATCCGATCCAATGGCGTTGGCCCTTTCGCAAGAGGCTGTTCGCACAGGCGCCGATCAAGCCCTTCCGGTTCAGCAACGGGCATTTCTCTACATGCCCTTCATGCACAGTGAGTCAGTAGCTATTCATCTTCAAGCTGAGCCCCTTTTTCGGTCCCAAGCGCCAGAGGCCAGCTACAAGGCAGAGCTTAAGCACAAGGCCATCATTGACCGATTTGGGCGCTACCCCCACAGAAACGCAATCCTCAGTCGCCAGTCAAGCCAAGATGAGTTGGCGTTCCTGCAACAGCCCGATTCTAGCTTCTAGCTCAACGACTGTTGCCCAGAGCCTGTGGCCTAACCACTCGGTCAAACATTTTAATTTATAGGCCCTGGTTTCTGCATGCAGGATTCCTCGTTTTCTTTGCTGCTTCTGTTTGAGGGGCGTCACCCGGCTCTGGGGCGGTGTTGTTGACATTTTCAGGTTTGCTTGATTTGACTTTCATGCCTGCATCTCAGTGAAGGATTACATCCTGCCACTGGCTTAGCCAGTTTGGTTGGGACCATCTTGGCCTTGTTGGGGGCTAAAGAGCTTTCATACATTCCGTGGAATTACACTCTCTGGTTTCTAAGAGATAGGGAGCAGCGGTTATCATCGACTGAAGCTGCATTGAGAAGAGTGCGCGCTGAGTCGTGTGAACCCCCCATGGTGGCTACTGCATCATGCAGGTGTAAACTTTTGGGAGCGTTTCTGCTACATTCTTCAGGTCTACAGACCACCTTTAGGGCCCAGCTCTGCAGCCCAAGGATGCTTGCTCCCCAGGGGCAGCTTTAGTCCCCTGTGATGCTGATTTCTTTGCTATTCAGCCACTTAGACTCAACAAATCGCTGTTTCAACCGAGACTTATCTTGCAAACACCTTCTAACAGCTTAGCTATCGTCCATTACCCCCTGAGTAGCCAAGATCAGGGAACAGTTGCAGGCATTCGTGAACATACCGCCCCTTTCAAGGGTGCCGCATTCGGACCCGCAGGTAGAGATCCCTATAACGGGATCATGAATAGCGTTATAGCACCGGGTGGAGTACACTATGAACCAGCTACGGTTGGAGAAGTTAAAGGAGTTTGGTGTAATCCAACCAATCCGCGCTTGGCTGTCTCCATCCTTTTCCTACATGGTGGTGGTTATACAATGGGTTCGGCAGAATCGTATCGCAATTTTGCGGGACATTTTGCAGAGCGCGTTCAAACAAGAGTTTTTATCGCCGATTACCGCTTGGGGCCAGAACATCAATTCCCCGCAGCTCTTGAAGATGCACACGCGGCTTATTTGGGCTTGTTGGCTGAGGGTGCCACGCAAATTGTGATAGTCGGAGATTCAGCTGGAGGAGGCTTGAGTCTGTCCCTGCTCTCCTTACTGCAAGCTGAAGCGACGAAGCTGGCGCACAAGCCCGCAGCCGCAGTGGTTATGTCGCCTTGGACGGATCTATCGCTGAGTGGTGAAAGTATCTTAGGCAAGGCGGATGAAGAACTTTATTTAACCAAAGATATGCTGCAAGCTTGTGCCGACATGTACCTTGGTGAGGAAAAGGCAAGTCATCCGCAGGCATCTGTTTTGAATGCGTCGTTGCATGGCCTTCCTCCATTGCAAATTCATGTGGGTACCAGCGAAATTTTACTAGACGATTCTATTCGTTATGCCCAGCGTGCCCATGGTGAGGGTTCCAATGTTACCTTGCATACCTGGGAAGGCATGCCCCACGTATTTCAAAATTGTACTGGCGTTTTGCAGGCAGCAGACCAATCCCTTGAAATCATCACCTCGTTTATTGCCAGTCATTTAAAGTAAGTATGGTCTGAATGGTTCGTTTAACCTTTCGTTCTTGCCAACACCGCCTAGCGGTGTTGGTTCGCCTAAAATTTATGCAGTTTTGTTTGCAGAGAGTGTAGTAATGGATCAAGGCATAAGAGATTTAAGCTCTTTTGCCTAGCCATTGAGTGAATTCTGGCTTCTCGGTATTGGCTACATCTTGTCTATCGTTTTCCTACAGAGGCCGACTTCAAAACTTGATTGCTGCCCAACCCTTGTTGGTCTGATTGAACCCTTATTAGAGAGTCCTCTTTAATGAATACGATGATTGATTTGTTTACCCCAATCGAGATGGTAGCTTTTACACTCCCCAATCGGATCGTCATGTCACCGATGACTCGCCTGCGAGCAGTTGGCTCGATTCCCATTACTTTGATGGCAGACTATTATGCCCAGAGAGCCTCAGCCGGGTTGGTCATCACTGAATGCGCCATGATCTCACCCTTGAGTCATGGTTATGTCAACTGTCCGGGCATCTACTCGCTGGAGCAAGTTACAGCATGGCGGCACGTAACGGATGCGGTGCATCGCAAGGGTGGCAAAATCTTCTTGCAGCTGTGGCATAGTGGTCGCGTTGGTCATCCCTCTCTGCTGAACGGTGAGTTGCCTGTTGCACCGAGTGCGATCGCAGCGATTGGAACGCTTCATGGTCCAGCTGGCAAGGTTACTTTAGATACACCTCGCGCTCTTGAAACTGACGAAATTCCTCAAATCGTTGAGCAGTTTCGCCAGGGAGCTGAAAATGCAAAACAAGCAGGATTTGATGGCATTGAGCTACATGCTGCCTTTGGATATTTAATTGACCAGTTTCTGCAGGATGGCTCCAATCAGCGCACTGACCACTATGGTGGCTCCATTCAAAACCGAGTTCGCTTTCTTCTGGAGGTTGTGGAAGCTGTCTGCCAGGTTTGGGGGAGCGATCGCGTCGGAATCAAACTATCTCCTAGCAATACGTTCTATGGCATCCATGATTCCAATCCTTTAGCAACCTTCAGTTATACTCTTTCCCAGCTCAATCCTTTTAAACTGGCCTATGTTCACTTGATGGAGCCAAGCGAAGATGACCTCAAGGCCCGCGATGTGATCCCTTCTGTGGTTTCAACCTTTCGCTCTTGCTTTGATGGTTTAACGATCGCAAATGGAGGCTATGACAAAATCAAAGGAAACCAGATCCTTGAAACTGGCCAATCAGATCTGGTTTCCTTCGGTAGATTGTTCATCGCAAACCCTGATTTGCCAGAGCGATTTGCCCTTGATGGTCCCTTGAACGAGCTCGACTTTGCGACTATTTATGGCAAGCCGGACCGGAATTTAGAGGATGGCTATACCGACTATCCATCTCTTAACTAGCAATCTAAGCCTTTTCTGGTTGTCGAGCGCGATGCCACAACCCTGTTGCAGCAACTGATTTCAGTTTACGGTTGGGCTATGTGGCTAGGCAGGTCTGAGTCCCTCGCGAACTACCGAGAAGTGCTTGAACTCATCGCCTCTCGATGCCTACGGGCACACCCCATGGTCCATGCTGAGGTCAACTCCGCCCTTGATCAATGCCCCATCATGCCGGTCGCCCCACCAAGGTCTGCATGGTGTGTGGGCGCCCCTTCCAATGGCGGAAAAAATGGAAGGATGTATGGGATGACGTGCGTTATTGCTCTGATCGGTGTCGCCGTAACCGCAGCCAGAAGAGCCCCCCGGAGTCTTAAACCAGATGTGGGTGGCATGGCGGGCGGTTTTGCTTGTTAAGTCGTAGGGCTTTGATGCCAAACTGTTTAATCAATAAGTATGTTTGCTCATTCATCTCTGGCTTTTTGCTGTACTGTAAAGGGGTTAACTTGTGAAGAGGAGGCGTATGAATGCCTCGTCAGGTGTCAATAGGGATAGGGATACTGCAAATCAGTTCAGTTCACCCCAGAGGATCACGATTACGGTCCCTGCGATCACGCTCAAAAAATTGTTAAAGCGTAGCCTTGTTGAAGGGAGATCCTTAAGCAATCTTTCTGCCTTTCTTCTGGAGCAATGCCTAGATGGTGATTCCGAGGATTGAATGTCTTGACCTCTTCAGGCCCGGGCAGTGCCACTTGCAGCGTTCACAGGCTATTGAATTGTCACCCTATGCAGCACATGTGCATCACTCCCGTTGCTGCGGCGCCCCATTTGTTGTTGCTGCAACAGCCAATCACCAGCCCCTGATGTGCGACTTCGGGCTGAACGGGCCCTACGGCTGGCCCAGGGCGATGGCCAACGGGATAGCCAAACCACCTGTTGACCCCCTAGGATAACTTTATCCTCGCCCTCCAGCGGCCACTCCTGAGCCCTGGAATCTCTAACCCAGACTTGTTTCAAGCCTGGGTCATTGATGGGTCATGGCTTATTTGGCATTTTTAAAACAGGTCAATGACCTGACGATTCCCTCCGCACCGCATCAAACTGCTGTGCAGACGGCTGCTGTTGTCTACTGCGAGGGAAACTTCGCCGGGCTCGACGGCAAAACCGCCCATGGCCTCGTTCGCTTTTGTGAAGCCTTCGAAATTAGAGCCATTATTGACAGCCAATCGGCTGGAATTGATGCAGGCCTGCTCCTAGATGGCGTCAGCAACGGTATTCCAATCGTGGCCGATTTAGGGCAAGCCCTTGCCCTACCTGGACCCCGTGCTAGCACCTTCATCTATGGCATGGCGCCTGCCGATGGCCTTTATGGCAGGGACGATCGCCGGGCTCTGTTGTTGGCCATGGGCGCTGGCCTGAATCTGGTCAGCGGCATGCGCGAATACCTGAATGACGACCCCGAATTTGCCCTGGCGGCTGCCCGGCACGGCGTGTCAATCCGGGATGTGCGTCGCCCACCGGCTTTGAAGGATCTTCGCCTGTTCAGTGGCTCGATTGCCCAGGCACGCTGCATTCGCATTGCCGTGCTCGGCACCGATGGCGCCATCGGTAAGCGCACCACCGCGACGCTTCTGGTTCAGGCCCTCAACGCCAGCGGCATTCACGCCGTTTTGGTCAGCACCGGGCAAACCGGTCTGATCCAGGGGGGGCGTTATGGCATTCCCCTGGATGCCATTCCGTCGCAGTTTTGCTCAGGGGAGGTTGAGGCCGCTGTGGTCGAGGCCTACTGCACGGAAAACCCAGCGGTGATCGTGATTGAGGGCCAGGGGGCCCTCAGCCATCCTGCCTACCTCTCCTCCAGTTTCATTCTGCGGGGCAGCCAGCCCCATGCGGTGGTGTTGCAGCACGCACCGGCCCGGCGCCAACTCAGCGATTTTCCGTTGCTGCCGATGCCCACTCCTGCAAGCGAAATTCGCCTGATTGAATCCTTCGCGCCAACCCGGGTCATCGGCCTAACCCTGAACCACGAGGGTATGAATGACGCCGAGGTGAGTGCTGCCATTGCCCTCTATGCAGCCGAACTCGCCATTCCTGTCACCGATGCGGTGAGTCGTGCTCCCTCTGCCCTGGTGGCGATGGTTCTGCGGGCTTTCCCTGAATTGTGTGTCCCAACTGACGGGCAGCTTTGAGCGCACCACGGCTGGAGATTCATCTCGAGCATCTGCTGCACAACGCCACCACCATGGTCAACCGGCTTGCCCGCCAGGGGATCAAGGTGTCTGGGGTCAGCAAGGCAACCCTGGGATTGCCGGAAATTGCCCGCACCTGGGTGGCGGCAGGGGTGCATTCCATCGGTGAATCGCGCATCGAATCCATTGAATCGCTGAGCCGCTGTGAGCTCGGCGTGCCCCTGCTACTGATTCGCTCACCGATGCTCAGCCAGGTGGATCGGGTGGTGGCCCATGCGGCGATCAGCTGCAACAGCGAGGCGGTGGTGCTGAGGGCCCTGGCGGCAGCGGCCCATGGCCAGGGGGTGCGCCACGGGGTCCTGCTCATGGTGGAGCTAGGGGATCTGCGTGAGGGCATTCTTGCGGCAGACCTCGAAGCGATGGTGTTGCTAACCCTCTCGCTGCCAAGCCTGTTTCTGGTGGGGATCGGCACCAATCTTGGCTGCCAGAACGGCGTAGCTCCAGACCCTTCGAACATGGGCGAGCTCTCGCATCTGATCGAAGCCCTAGAAGGACGGTTTGGCATCAGGCTCGCGTGGTGCTCCGGAGGCAATTCGGCCAATCTTCCCTGGCTGGCTGGTGGCGGTGATCCTGGCCGCATCAACCACCTGCGCCTCGGTGAGGCCCTGCTATTGGGCCGAGAGCCCCTCACCCGTACGGCGATACCAGGGCTATACACCGATGCCATCACCCTCGTGGCAGAGGTGATCGAGTCCAAGCACAAGCCGAGCCGGGCATGGGGAACGCGCCACCTCACCAGCTTTGCCAAGGGGCCAGCCGCCCCCCAAAAGCCATCAGACCAGCCCATGGCCATGCGAGCCCTGCTTGCCTTGGGCGAACAGGATGCCGATCCGGCCGGTCTCAGTTCCCCTGGGATCAACATTGAGGGGGCATCCAGCGACCACCTGGTGGTGAGCGGAACGGAATCGGCGCTGGCGGTGGGTGATGAACAGCGCTTCCAGGTCAGCTACAGCAGCCTGCTGCGGGCGATGACATCACCATTTGTGAGCCGTTGTTTCATCGAAGGATCCTCCTAGGGTCGGCCTTCGATTGGGGGCTTGAAAGAACAGGAAGAGTAAAACAATTCAGGCAACATGCAAGCTGGTTGTTGTCGCCTGGCTCTATGGTTTTGACTGATAGAAGTAGCCATCTACCCCTCTCCTTTGACTCACAACGTTGCAGCGCGTTGCAATGCGCCACAGGGCCCTATGGATTGGGGTGCTGTCGTATCGAACCAGATCCGGAAAACGCTTTCTAAGCAGGGCACTGGCTTGCCAAGCGTTGTAGTGGGGAATTCTTGGGTTGATGTGATGGCACACATGGGTTGAGCCGATGCCGTGATGCAGCAGGTTCAGCAGGGGGCCGTAGGGACGGTCGACCGTCTGTAGGGCACCTTTTGCCCAATTCCAGTCGTTAGTGGAGAAATGGGGAATGTTGGTATCGGTGTGCTGCAACCAGGTGTAAGCAACCAACCAGGCATTGATCACGAGATAGGGGAGCCCGTACACCAACAGGACCCTGGCTGGGGAGAACTGGATGGAGGCCAGCACGAGGCAAGCAACCGTTGCCAACAGGCCGAGGTTGGAGACCACCATCAGGCGGCGGAAGGAGTCGGGAAACAAGCGGCGCCGACCATTACGGAAGGGTGCAGCTGTCGTGAAGTGGGAACTGGGACTGCCGTAATCTTCGCCACCGGCAACGCCAAACATTAAATAGAGCGGCCAACCCAGTACCAGGTGGGTAAAGAGCGAGACCACGCCGTAGAGACTTTTGCCAAGATGCTGACTGATTCCAGCCACAAAGCGTCCCGAGCTGGAATCCGAACGGGGCGGAACATGGGTTTCGCCAGCCTCAAGGTGGTTGCAGTTGGCGTGGTGCACCCCATGGCTGCGCTGCCAGCTGAAATAGGGCACAAGCAGCAAGCTGTGCAACACAAAGCCCACCACGGCTTCCACCCGGGGGTTGGGATGGAAGGCCCGGTGCCCGCACTCGTGGGCAAGGACCCAGCAACCTCCCGCCACCGTTCCCGTCACAACGGCGTAGAGCAGCCAGAGGGGTGCAGCGCTGAATTGGAGGGGGATCAGGGTGCCAAGTCCGTAGGCCAACCCAGACAGGCCCAAGGACATGGCCAAACTTCCCCAAGCCTTAAACGGGTTGATCTGGGTGAGCTCAAATGGCAGGCAGGCCAGCAGCTCCGCTTTGCTGGGATAGGCGGGGGCTGGCGTTGGGCGTGGCGCGGTGGCGAGGGACTGCAGGGAAACGGGTGGAGTCAATGAAGCTGTTGCAGAACAAAGGGAAGGAAATCTGCATCAAGATTTCTTTTTAAAGCTTAGGAATCAGCAGGTCGCACCCGTGCTGTGGTATATGAAGCCCCTTCTTTGCCATCCAGTTGGGAGCCCAGCCCCTTGGGGGCGGCAGATCAAACAACGCCTTGATACAGGGGTTAGATTGGATGCCTACGTTGTTGTAGTCGACTCTGCTTGGCGCTTGAGATTCTCTTCATCCTGTTGCTGATTATCTGCAACGGGATCTTCTCCAGCTCTGAGATTGCCGTCGTCACCGCCCGAAAAGTGCGGCTGCAGCAACTGGTTGATAAGGGGAGCAGGCCCGCTCGCGTGGCCTTAAGGCTGGCGGAGACTCCAAACGATTTCCTTTCGACTATCCAGATCGGCATCACCCTGATTGGCATTCTCAGCGGTGCCGTCGGCGGGGCCACGGTGGCGAAGCATCTCAAGCCCGCCCTCGATGGCATCAAGCCATTGCAGCCCTACAGCGAAGGGCTGAGCGTCACCCTAGTGGTTGTCCTGATTACCTACCTCTCCTTGGTGATCGGCGAGCTGGTACCCAAACGCTTAGCCCTGGCCAATCCGGAGCAGATCGCATGCCGCCTCGCCCCCGCCATGCGAGCCCTGTCGCGGCTGAGCTCCCCGGCGGTTCACCTCCTTGGAGCTTCCACCGATGCCCTGCTGCGATTCCTGAACGTGGAGGTCTCCACTGAGCCTGAAATTACGGAAGAGGAAATCAAGGCGTTGATTCGTCAAGGCGCCGATTCCGGGGTGTTTGAGGAAAGTGAGCACGACATGGTCCAACGGGTGCTGCGACTTGGTGATCGTGCCATCAGGACCATGATGACCCCCCGCACCGCTATTTGTTGGCTGGATCTGGAAGACTCCCTCGAGGAGAATCTTGCCGAAGTAAGGGAATCCAACCATTCCCGTTTCCCGGTGGCCCAGGGCAGCCTCGACAACTGCATTGGCATCGTACGGGTCCGCAGCCTGCTCACCGCTCATATGGGCAGCGAGCCCATTGATCTCCCTGCCCTTTGCCAGGCACCGCTGCATGTAGCGGAGTCGACGCTCTCACTCAGCGTTCTAGAAGAGTTCAAACGCACGGGCATCCACATTGCCCTGGTCACCGATGAGTTCGGTGGTGTTGAGGGCCTGGTCACCTTGAACGACCTTATGGAGGGCATCGTTGGCGACCTCCCTGCCCTGGAAGACGAGGATGAACCAACCTTTGTGATTCGGCCAGATGGCAGTTGGCTTGTGAATGGCAGCCTCGATATCAATGAATTTGATGCTCGAATCGGCACCAAACTGATCGGCTCCATTGATCAGAATGTCTTTCACACGATAGCTGGCTTCGTGATTCATTCCCTCAAGCGGATCCCTAGCGCTTCCGACTATTTCGACTGGCGTGGCTATCGCTTTGAGGTGATGGATATGGATGGAAACCGTGTCGATAAAATCCTCGTCACTCCCCTCAGCTCTTAGCGCAATGGTTGAGCATTTGCTGCTCGGTGCACGCTAGCCAAGCAAGGATCCCCTTGAAGGGAAGGGAGGGTCCAGGGTTTCGCGAATCAAATTTCTTGTAGCCTAGTACCACAATCCTACTCGACAAGACCAGACTCGGGCTGCAATTCAGCAGTGGAATTCAATTGCTCGGGAACAGAACCTGACAACCCATTCTTTGGGCCCGAATGAGGATTTAGAGTAGAAAATTTTGCTAAATGGGTTGGCGACCTACTTCACAACAGGGTGGAATTGGTGGTATGCCGCCCCAGTTCTGATGCAGAAATACGGCCAGTCAGTCAGGGCTCAAAAGACCTGACCCAAACTCACTGGGATGAGGTCCATCAGCTGGTACGACCGCTTTTCCAGGACATCGGCGCGGGGCGCTGGTCGCTCCATGACGTTCACCGTTGCCTGCGTCGTGATCCTTCTATGGATCACAACAGGGCCACTCTTCCGCTACAGCGATACTTGGCAACTTGTCATCAATACTGCCACAACAATAGTGACCTTTTTGATGGTCTTTCTGATCCAGCATACCCAAAATAGAGATGCAGAGGCCGTACAGATTAAACTGGATGAATTGATAAGAGCAACAAAAGGTGCCCACAATGCACTGCTAGATCTGGAAGAATTAACAGAGCAGCAACAGGACTTCTTTCGAGACAAATACGAAGCCATTGCCCGCCAAGCACAGCAGAATCTCATGGCAGGGGAATCGGATACGGACATCCCTGAATTGGGTTAGGTCGTTCCCCCTTGTAAAGCCCGTGCTTCACGTTTCTTAATCCAGCCTGCCAAGATTTCGTAAATGCTGTTTGGTCCATGTCCACCACCTTGCTGCTGGAGCTCATCGGTGGCTTTGCAGGCGCTTGTTTCGCCCTCTGGTTGGCCACCCAGAGCCTGGGGTCACCCCGGGGTTTCCTGCTGGCTGGCCTGGCGCCGCTCAAGCCAGCAGCCTTGGCCTATTTGCAGAGGCCAGGCCTGCTGGGCTCGATTGGCCTGCTGCTGTTGCGCTTGAGCATCGGGGTGATGATGATCCACCACGGCCAGGAGAAGCTCGCCGATCCCCAGCAGTTCGCCAACACCTATGTGGCGTCGTTGCATCTGCCCTTCCCCCTCTTCTTTGCCTACGCGGCCGGCTTTTCTGAACTGATCGGCAGCTGGCTGGTGATCCTTGGCTTCCTCACCCCCCTGGGTGCTCTCGCCCTCACCGCCACCATGACCACAGCGGCATACCAGCACATCCTCACGGCCGGGCTGAATCTCTATGTTTTGGAACTGGTGGTGCTGTATCTGGGAGGCAGCCTGGCCCTGCTGCTCAATGGTGCGGGTCGTTTTTCCATTGACGCGGCCATGGGCCCTGAGCTGATCGCTGGCATCGGCGCAGGCAGCCCATCCCCTGATGCAGCCATGGCCTCCAACTCAGGCACCCTGATCCCAGCGGCCATCCCCGTGGAGGCCTTCAACGGTGGCCGCTGAACTGAATGGGACTGGAGATGGCGCCTCGGCTGGCGCCTGCCTATCCAGTGAGGTCCTTGTCCATGCCTACGATTTTTGCCATCTCGGCTGATGGCCAACCCCGATGGGAAGTCAATGGGAGAACTTCCTACAGAACCTTGGCGAGTGGCATGGCTCCTTTGCCTCCCTCGATGCCAGCGGCACGATCGTGGACAGCACACCCTCAATCCTCAGCCTGGAGCAGGGTGAAGGGCAGCAGTTGGTCCATTTCAAACTGCGTCGCTTTGGTAGCGGCCTCGACAGCCCACCCACCAGGGAGTTCAGCCAGGAGGTCCGCTCCTTAGGAAAGCAGGGGGTGTTCTTCGAATCCGGTACTTTCTGCAAGGGTTCCTTGCAAGTGGCTCCGGGAACGGCCTTCGGCGCCGAGTTCGGCTTCGTGGTGGGTGATCGCCGTCACCGGTTGGTGCAGCTCCACAGCCCGGAGGGGGCTTTTGAAAGCCTGGTGCTGATCCGTGAGTTCCGAGCTGGCAGCGGTTCGAGCGAACGGCCACCCCTAGGGGCCGATCACCTGCTGGGCCATTGGCAGGGTCAGGCCGCCACGATCAGGGCCGAGTGGCCCGAGCCGGATCTTGCCCCCTGTGATTTAGGGGTGCATCGCGGTGGCGATGGGAGTCTCATCCTTCACACCAGGATCGGCGCCGTGGAAGAAACCTGGGGCGGGCAGTCTGGACGCCTGATACGCCTACCGGACAGCGGCTATTGCCTGGTGCCCCTGCAGGTGAGTCACCGGGAGGCGTTCAGGGTGGAAGCCGGCTGGTTGCCCTGCCCCGGCAAGATGGAGCGGTTGATCCGTCGCTATGACAAAAGCGGCGCCTGGATCTCGGCTACTTGGATCAGGGCCGTCCTGGATTGGGAAGTGGCGACCACCGACAGCACTTCATAATCTGTTAAGATTGTCGAGACATTTCTTTGCAACCATGGCTGACACCACGTCCAAATTCGGATTCGTCGCCTTCGCCGAAACCTGGAATGGCCGTCTGGCCATGCTCGGCTTCGTCATCGGCCTGGGCACCGAGCTGCTCACCGGTCAGAGCATCCTGGGCCAAATCGGCCTGGGCTGACCAGCGACTTGCTGCCGCAGGGCCGGCCCATGGGGGTCGGTCATGCGGCATCAGGTTTCATACCTCTAGCAAAAACTTGTATCGAGAACGCGCTCCTCTTTGTTATTGCACCCCAGGAGCTCTTGCCAATTGAGCAAATCTCCTGGGAATCACTTACAAGTGCCCACCATTTAGGCATTCAAAGTGGCAAGGCACTGAGGATTTTTCATGTACCCGAGGGCAACCGCCTATCCCTCGAGCATCTTGTCGAATCGGGCAAAGCGAAAATCAGCGGCCATGATCCGTTTGCCTCTGTTCGTAGTGTCTCTAGTGCAATCAATCGTGTTGAGCCTCCAGCGGAGCCAAGCCCTGCTTCTTCCCGGCGGATCTGCGACACACTGATTCCCCACTTTGAACCAGAATCCCTCTGGCTTGGTGTCTACCAGGTGAGTGGCACAAAAAGAGAGGATGCAGACAGTTTTGACAGTCCTGCTCAACGGTTGTGCATTGAGCAGATCACCTGCCAAGACAAGCTCTCCCTGTTGGATGTCAACAATGACACCTGCTGGTTTTACCCCACAGAAGACGGTGAGTATTTGAGTTGGGAGAGTCAGCATTCGATTGCGATGGAGCCCGGCTTTCTCGCTGACGGCAACCATCTTGACGATCAGCATCAGTACGAGCGCGGACACCTTAATCTTCTTTGGTCTCTCATGGCTAGAGATAGGGATTTAACCTGCGTAGGGATAACCTACAGGAGCCGTAGGATTGAATGGCCAACACAAATATTAGACAAAAAGAGATCTGCCAATTGGATCTCTTTTCGGGCTGATTCCTTGGCAGAAAATTCCTATTCGGAACTTTCAAAAATAACGGTATTCTCCGATCAAGAGCTTTGCCGTTAGGAAGCTTTTTCGTATAGGTATTCAAGTCGCTCACGGCTCAAGTCCACGTAGAGCACGTCATCGCCAGGGGCCGGAGCTTCGGGGTGGCGATTCCGGGGAGAAGGTTGGGCGGATGGGGTTCGCATGGTCTGGGTCATCAGGGCGAAAGCTCCGCCTGCGATGACCGCAAAACAAACCATGTAAACGAACGGGAACAGGGCTTCAAACATGGGACTCCTTTAAGATATCCACCCTAGTGTAAAAATCTGTTAAGTGTGTGAAAGCCGAGCTCGCTCTCGTGATATAGGTTCGACCTTCAACTTGAGGACCCTTCGCTCTCCAAGGGATCCACGTGCTGGTCTGTGATCGATACAGCCCTTTTGTAAATCGCGCTTTGGGTGTCGCCTGCTGCTTCCAGGGCCTGGCGCATGCCCTGCCAATAGGGCAGATCTGAGTCGATCAAGGGGTGAACATCCGTCTTCTACGAGCCTGGCAACTGGAAATGGAGCAACGCGAAGCCCAAGGGGAGGGGAATCCCGAACCCAACGGCCCCTGGCAGGAGGATACCCAGGTCGTAACCGCAGGGAGAGGGGCAAGCTTTGTAGCATTCCGAAACCTGAGTGCCCACCCTTGATCAAGCCCTCCCTTGCCCGCCAGTTTGAACTGGAGGCCCAATCCAGGGCCATTCAGGGCTGCACTGATATGGAAGAGCTTCGCGGCGTGGCCATGTCCTTGCTCAAGGCTTGGCACATGCAAGCTGAAATGACCAAGCACTTCGGCGCCCAGGCCATGGGCCAACCCGCGCGGCTCAAATCCTGAAAAGCCCGTTTACATTCTGCTGCAATGTCTTGACTGGGGATCGCTGAGCACCGACGACACCGCTGTCACCACCCTCGGCCCTGCCCGCTGCCTTCCACGTTCAAATCCATCACCCTCTCCCCCAAGCCCCCCAAGGCCCCATCCCAATCAACCGAACAGTGGTGCCAGAACAGGGCTGAACACCAGATTCATAGCGAGCAGCTCAAGCGGGTTGAACTTTTTAACGGCCGTGCGGCCATGCTCGGCATCGAGATGGTCCACCAATCCTTATAAGAATGGGCTGGTATCCCCGGGGTCGGTGGGGGGAGGCGAGGGTCTGGAAAACGGCGCCTGGTTCCGAAGGCCCCAGGGGACCCTCACAAAACTGCCATCCTCACCTCGCCAAGCTTGATCGGGGTACGAGACGCCCTAGCAACCACGGGCAGAACCAAGACACACCCCTGATTAGGCTGCTTGGTCGGGATCGGGATGGAGAATTGAGCTCTGAGGATCTCGACTGGCTGTTCGGACGGTCTTTGGCCCAAGAAGCCAACCAGCACAAGCAACACCAAACCGCCGCAACCAAGGGTGGGGATTTTGTTTTAGCTGTGCCCGCAACGCTGACAAGCAGAGCGGCTGCGCGCAGGCCGATCAGCCAGCAAAGACCCCAAGAGCAACCTGAACCACAACAAAACCAACCAAACCAGAAACCGCTAGCAACGAGAGCGAACCAGTAGAAATCACGAAACCTCCTACGACCAATCCATTTCTAAAGCAAATCTTAAGAAGGCCGCGTAGCAATACACACTTTGTGGCGGACCTTCGCGTTTC
This sequence comes from Synechococcus sp. UW140, assembly GCA_943373125.1. GTDB lineage: Bacteria > Cyanobacteriota > Cyanobacteriia > PCC-6307 > Cyanobiaceae > Cyanobium_A. The sequence goes on along the minus strand of CALSBG010000002.1, from coordinate 106,559 downwards.
TTTATGGCAGCCTTCGCAAACCGAAGCTGGAAGGGACAATCCCAGTCACCAGGGAGGCCACCGGACACACCTGACTACGCCTGACCTCTGTCGTGACGCCTGGTGGGATTGGAAACGCGGGACTCTCCAGCCACTGCTAGAGCAGAAGCAATCAACGGTAGCGCCTATGACAGAGGCAAGAGAGCTTGCGCTTGAGTTCCCGAGTGCTTTCCAGGACAAGACTGGGCCATTCCTAATGTTGAAACTGGATAGGCACTTTGCCGTCGCCTCCCCAATAAAGCTGAACGTCCAAGTACCGAATAAACATTAATTTCCTCCGGCAACCCACGGAGAGCACCTCTAAGCCAGGCCCTCTTGATGGGGAAGCAAAACTTGGAACAATCAGGCAGGAACAACTGGTGGGATAGCGAAGATGGTGGACTAGTAAGGTTTGAGATTGAACAAATCAAGGTTGCTTGGGTGGCTCTTTGGCAACCAGGGGACGGTGAATCCTACGGGGTTCGAGCTTGCTTCTCAGCATTCAGAAGAACGGGTCGTATTGATAATATGCGGGTTTATCGAGACCGTTGAATCGAAGCATTTGGCGAATCCTAAGCATCTCCAGCCGTTGAGAGAATATAATGTTTCTAGAAAGTCGAATGATTGTCGGATTTGTGCTTTTCTTGAGGGCATCATGCGCCATAACAAGTGCCCCGCCATGGTGATAGAGCATGTTCTCTAAAAACCAGTTCACACGGCTTGTTCTGCTCGGTGTGCTGTTTAGCATTTGCATTGCTGCAATCTGCCCAGTACTCATCCGTGTTAGATCGCCCATGGAATTAGGGTCACCACCTGGCAAGTAGGCAATCGGATAGATCGGTGCCTCGGGATACCAGGCCTTGCGCCATTGCCCCATCGCTTTGATCTCCTGGGTTTGAGCATCCCAAATCTCCTTGGCAAAAGCACCCACGCCTGGTGAGCCACTATCAAAGACAAACTCACTCATCAGCAAGGCACCTTTGTGGTGCTGAACCATGGCGTCGATGAAGCGAAGGTCGTAGGTCTGGCCTGCTGGTCCGATGTCGTGCTGATGGTCAGCATGGACCTGCTCAGTTGTGGGGACTGCTGGTGTTGGACTGCCATGGTTCATGGGATGGTTCCCATGCCCATGGGAACCCTGCTGCGCCCGTGCGCCCCCGGGCAGGAAGGAAATCAGTGCGGCGATCAGCAGCAAGGGGAATCGGCGCATACCGGGAAAAGACAAGTTCCTCCTATTATTAAGTCTCCTGTAGGAAGTGGGTTAAGTGGGTTCTGAAATGTCAGGCGCCCTCAAGATCGGCGAGGTTGCTGCCCGCAAGGAAACCATCGCCAGTAAGGTGCAGGTAATTCAAAAGAAGATAGTGGATCTGGAAAATCTGAGTACCGAATTGACAACCGTTTTTTTGCGTTAGGAGGACTGCGGTGGGTCAAGACAACCTGAACGCTCACCTGAACTCATGTGACATCCGAAGAAGTCAATCAGGGCATAAACCTCGATCCATCAACTGGGGCACTGGTCGGCCAGCGGTCTTGCGTTTGCTTTAGGGCAGTCCCCACCAACAACAAAAGCGCCGATACACTGCTGATAGGACCCTGCTGATGGGTACAAGTGCTACTGCCCAATGCTGCTGCTGCTGCGCTCAGATGAATGGGCAGCAAGGCCCACCCATGCACGAAAGTGGCAAGCCGTGATGTCCCATCTCGAACGCACCCCTTCAGGCAGGTCCTGGAGCAGATCTGGACAGAGCGGTGCCGATTTGGTCGGAATGCTTGCGTTCCGTCACCGCACTTTATGCGATGAAATCTAGTTATCGAGCGGTCCCAGGGGGTCCGCTTTTTTATTGCGCTATGGGGCCGGCACGATTGATGGGATGAGGGTCGACCTGCAGGACACCAAGGGGTTTAAGCCCTATCCCTTTGCCTCCGAGTGGGAGGCCTACTGCCCGAAAAGCGAGCGCAAGCTCCACAACCCTTCTCTCGTTTATCAGGTCGATGTTTGATGCCTAGCTCAACCCTCTCCACCTCCCGCAGCTGCGTCCGTTCCTGCGCTTGCGCCTGTTTTGGGGGCAGCTGCTCCAAAGTGCCAGCGAACTGCAAAGCGCCCTGCTCCAGGTGGGCAGCGGGAGATCTGCCATTGGGGACGCTGAACCCTGGATGGAGCAGCTCACCCCAGGCACATCAAAGCCCCGCTGCGCCAGCTCCCGCTTTGCCTGCGGCCCCTACTGCCTGTTGCCAGTGCTGGTGTTCTGCCCGCCAATGCGGGAGTCGATGATCCCCGCTTCTCTCCAGCCGCCTGCCTGCCGGCAAGGACGGCAACGGGTATCAGATCACCCCTGATCTGATGCTCAACCGCAGGGCAGGCCGTAAGCAGTGGAGCTACAGCCTCGGTTGCAAGTAAATCGAATGCCCGCTCAAGGCCCGCCAGAGCTACGAACAGCAATCCGGCCTGGCCACCTACGCCCTGTCATCTGTCAGTTGCTTGCATCAGCCCAGGGCTACCGCCTGGGGCTTTTTTGATACTGAAATCAGGAATTCCGCCCACTTGTCTCTTAATCCATCCACATTGGGAAGAAGCATTGCCCCGCTATCAAGGTTGCCAAGCAGGATTACATCTCCACTGTTTCGCAACCAAAGATCACCAAGAATATAGGCAGTGCACGAGTCGAAAATATCATCAAAACCTTTTCCTGGATCTTTGATTACTGCCTCGGCGAGAGAAAATGCATGGCAAGCAGAATCGTCATGAATTTGATCTGACAAATAACTCAAAAGTCCATCCCTGGTCGGCCCAGTGAGGGGGGCATCCCAGCAGACCAAAACGGACTCCTCACTTGCGAGTCTTTGAACGAAGGAACGGGAGCCATCTAGGCCAACATGCTTCCAGCCATTCGCCTCGAATCAATGGAGGCTCTTGGCAGGCCCTGGATCAATGCCAGCTCAAGCGTTACTCCGCAAAGGATTGAGGCTTTCCATCAGAACAATCAGCGAACCGGTTTCACGGGCCTTGCAGTAGCCAGCTCCTGCGTAGCTCATTCCACCTGGGCAAGTATCGCCTTTAGTAGCTGAGATCATGGGTGGACTGCAGCTTCTAGTCTCAACTCCGATTGGTTTTACGGTTGGACCACCAGATGGCAAGACCAATCAGCAATGGAAAGATCGGGAATCCAGAAGAGAAGAGATAAGACAGGTAAAGCAGCGTGATCGGCAGCAGCATGTAAATCACGCTTACCAGAAAGACGCCCCTCATGGATTCATTAGCGGAATTAATTCATATCCCGTGGATAGCATGCTGAGATCACAGACATTTGTGGCGGTAGTCATTTCTGAACTCAAGATAAATGCTTTGCTTGTCATCTTCTAAGTCTGGCATGCTATTGGTCAAGCCTGATCCTGCTTTATCATCAAAACCTGAAGCAACTTCCGGGGTCCTATCCGGCTTAGGGCGAACTGAACGCGGCCTTAACCGCGCACCTTGCAATAACCAGCCCCTGCGTAGGAGCTGCCGCCTGGGCACGTGGTTCCGTTCTTGGCAGGGAAGGACTGGGCATTGCGGGCAGCAGCGACGAGAGCAGCCTAGCCAAAAGCTTGACAGTTGCACTGCAAGGGTGCAACCATTGCCCCATGGAGATTCCTCCCCCCGTTTCGGCATCCGCCTCCTCTGACGCTGAGGCCCCTCTGGGTCTCGACGAGCTGCTGGAGCTTGCCTCTCATCGCTTGGGGGAGGAGATCACCTCCCGCACCGTGCGCCTTTATGCCACCCAGGGTCTGATCGATCGACCTGGCAAGGAGGGGCGCAGTGCGGTCTATGGCCAAAGGCATTTGCTGCAACTGTTGCTGATCCGTTCCCTGGCCCGGCGTGGATTGAGCCTCTCGGCCATTGCGCCACATGTGGCATCCAGTGATCAGGAACTGGAGCAGCAGTTACAACAACTGGACGACAACTCTCTCAGCCTCGCTCCGCCCAGCACTCCCACCACCAACGACGCCCTCGCTTACCTGCAGAACCTTCAATCCCAATCGGAAACGGACGTTAGGTCCGACCCCACCCCCTCTTTGCTGCCGCTACTCGGCTCCCCCCTGAACAGCCGCTCTCCCTCCTTGCGCGCCTCGCGCATGGCCAGCCGCAGCAGTGCATCCTCCAGCCGCTGGCATCGTTTTGCGCTGGCCCCTGGTGTGGAGCTGCACCTCAGTGAATCCGCCGCGATCCCGTCATCTGGATCGCGGCGTGAGGCCTGGCTGCAGCGCCTGATCGATCGCCTGCGCGAACAGCTCGATCAGCCGGATTGACGCACTCCTGCTACTTAGCCCACACCGATCTTCTGACCCTCACTTCACAGGCAACCATGCAACCTTCTCTGCACGTCCGTTTCCTGCGGCCGGCGGTGGCGTCTGATAGCGCCACCACGCTTGATCTGCTGATCACCATTGCCGCTCCAGCCATTCCGCCTGAACTGGAGACCCGTCCGCGGCCGCCACTGAACCTGGCCCTGGTGATCGACCGTTCCGGCTCCATGGGCGGTCAAAAGCTCAGCTTCGCCCGCAAGGCAGCGCGCTTCCTGGCCGGTGAACTCACTGAGCGCGACCGACTAGCGATCGTCACCTTCGACGATGAGGTCGAGGTGCTGGTGCCTTCCCAACCGGTCCGCAATCCCCAGCTGTTCATCAGTGCGATCAACACGATCCATCGCGGGGGCGGTACGGCCTTGTTTGATGGCTGGCTTGCTGGCGCGATGCAGGTGGCGAACCACCTCGATGCAGCGGCCATGAACCGGGTGCTGCTGCTTTCAGATGGCGAGGCAAACGAGGGCCTCACCAACAGTGCTGAAATCGCGGCCAAGGTGGCAGGTCTCACTTCAACAGGAATCAGTACCAGTGCTTTTGGACTGGGGGATGGCTTTGATGAAGACCTGATGGGTGCAATAGCCGGCGCGGGCGACGGCACCATGGCCCAGATTGAAAGTCCTACGCAGCTGGCAGATCTCTTCGCCAGCGAGCTGAATGGCCTGGCAAAAACCCTTAGCAAGAAGGTGAGCCTGGGCATCCGCGCCAAGCGCGATGTTCAGCTGCTGGATGTGATCAACGACTGCGCGCTCACCGCTGCCGGGAACTGGCAGCTGCCCAACCTGCGTTACGGCCAGGAACTGACTGTTGCAGCCCGGTTTCTGCTGCCCCCCTGGCAGCCCAACCGCGAGATCGTCAGCCTGCGCCTGGCTTGGGAGCAGCCGGGGGGCCACGGGCGCCGCTCGTTTGTGGAGCACATCACCCTGCCTGTCATGGCAGCCGCCGACCTGGTGGGGATGCAACCGGATCCCGTGGTGATGGAGCAGTTCGAGTTGTTGCTAGCCAACCGCCAACGCAGCCTCGCCATCGAGGAACTCGATCGCGGCAACCTGCGAGCAGCGCGGGGGCACTTGGAGGCGATCGATCAGAGGTTGGCGCTGCTGCCGCAGAGCGAGGCGATCCAGCGAGAGCGGCTGCTGTTGGAGGAGAAGAAGGCCCTGCTCGATCAGGACCGCAACCTCAGCCGCAAACGCCTGCGGCGCGAGTCGCTCCGCAGTTCGATGAGCGTCTGGGAACCAGACACCGATACGACCAATGGGTCTTTGTGATGAGAGCAATTCGCAACTCGTCCCTAAGGCTTGACAGGATTCCCAATCCTGATGGACGGATCAACAAATGGATCAAGTTTGCCCACACGATTAATGGCTATGCCGCTGCTGAAGACTTCGCTGCGCCTTATTTTTCATGTCTCGAGCCCACCGACATTCGGGCACTGACAGCACTGACTGTCCGCAGCTTCATACCTTGCTGCGCAAGATTCGCGCCAAGGTGCAGGCCCGAGAGCTTGATTGAAGATTCGAGATGAGATATCGCTAATAATTTGGTGGATCTTGCTGAGATTGGCTGATTGACAACTTTGTAACTTTTTCAGAAAAGAACACATGCATCAAATGGAATTCCTAAGGAAGAAGGCGGCTGAACACCCAATTCCAAGCAATACCGAAGTGGTCGCCATTGGTGATGTCCATGGTTGCGCCACCCTGCTGCGAGAAGCGATCTGGCCCCATCTGGGCAGGGGCGCGGAGCTGATCTTGGTTGGCGATCTGATTGATCGCTCCCCAGAACCCGATGGCGATCGGCAGGTGATTGAGCTGGTTCGGGAGCTGCAGGCCAACCCTGAGGCCTATGGCCTGGCAGGGGTGACGGTGCTGCGGGGCAACCATGAGCAGATGCTCCTGGATGCCTTGGCAGAGGACGAGCCGGGCGAGGCCACCGACCTTTGGGAGTGGAATGGCGGCGATCCGGCGTTCCTAAATGCTGCTCGTGAGCATCAGGATTGGCTCGGGGCACTGCCTTTGACGGCCATCCGGGGCAGCTATCTGTTCGTGCACGCCGGGGTGCGACCTGGCTTGGACCTGGAGGATCAGCAGGCCGACGACCTGCTCTGGATTCGCAGGCCCTTTCTAAACCGGCCCCACAGCCTTCCCTACACGGTTGTCCATGGCCACACCTTTCATCAGGACTACCAAGTCACGCGATTGCCGCACCGTATCGGGATTGATACAGGCGCTTTCATCAGCGGGAAGCTGACTGCCCTGCGTCTCGATCCAGCTGAAGCCACTCCTCAAGCCAAAGGTAATTCCTGTGCGCTGGAGGCGGCATGAGGGGGATAGAACCAATTAATCTTGGTGAGCGCTTGGCCTACATCGATCTCTTCTGCCAACTTCGCGATTTTGCGATCCAAACAATCTTTAAAAAATGCGGAAGTTTCATGGCCGACTGCCAGGAACTATCGCCAATCCATTTCATCATGCTCGTACTCGCTGTGCGCCAATTTTATTCTTTTTAATACGGTCAATCAACACAAACTTGCTTATTTCGTGATTGGCGTCAAATGATCATTCAGAATCCTTGGCGAATGGATCTATGTTAGATTTTACAGCCTAAACGCTTATTGCCCGTGGATCAGTTCGAGTCAATCCTTGGCGCACTACTCCGGGCTGAGGGCTACTGGGTCTGCCATTCCTGCAAAGTTAATTTAACCACAGAGGAAAAGCCGTATTTTGACTCTGGGGGTGTTTCACTTTCCTCTTTGGAGGAGGTGCACGATGTACCAGAGGGTCGTTACAAGCTTTTCACTTCAGAGCGCTATCGCAATATCGTGTTTCGAGGTTTGCTTCGTTAATTGACAGAGAATGGCATGGCAAATTCCAATACCTCAATTGAACTTGGTCTTGCAGCTGGTCGTATTTACAGAAACCAGACAGACCTAGGGGCTGAATTCATGGCTTCAAAAGGGTGGGCATTTTGGTCGCCTATGGTAGTCAAAGAAAAAATGCAAGCCTTAGCTCAGAAAGGCTATGAGAATGATGCCGCGATCATGACAGCAAAGATCTTGTTGAATTAGAAGCAATTGCAATTACAAGTGTGTCTTCTTAGTTCGCTTCGATTGTTTTTTACTCAAATATGCTTTCCCATAACCGTCTGATCACCCCCAGTCAGCTCTCCCTCTTCAGCCTCAGCCCGGTTGTCGGGGCATGGTGGGAGGAGCTTGCAGCCCAGAAGCTTTTTGCAGGCGAGAGGCCTGCGCCATCTGCCCTGGATCAAACCCTGTTTGCCGATGGCCTGCGCCATGAGCACGTTCTGCTCACCAAGCTGGAGGCCCAAGGGCATCGGATAGCGCGTCTGCCGGGCAAGCAGCACGCCAGCGATTACGAAGCCACCCAAGCGGCCATGGCTGAGGGGTATGACTTCATCCACCAGGCCTCGCTCTGCAACGACGAGATGCGCGGCTCTGCTGACCTGCTGCGCAGGATCGAGCAGCCCTCGGCGTTGGGTTCCTGGAGCTATATCCCGATTGAGTGCAAGCTCTCCGCCAAGCCCAAAACCACCTTTCTGGTTCAGGCGTCGGCCTATTGCGAGCTCCTCAGCCCCCTGTTGGGCCAGAGGCCCGATCGCTTTGAGCTCTATTTCGGTGGCGGGCGTTTCAAGAGCTATGCCACCGATCAGTTCTGGGCTTGGTATCAACTCCTGCGCAGCCGCTACCGCGACTTCCGCCAGGTCTTTGATCCCGCCGCTATCCCCGAGGACAGCCCGGGGGATCACAGCAGCTGGACGGTTTTCATCGAGCAGCGCTTGGAGGCCAACCGGGATCTGATGCTGGTGGCTGGCATGCGCCAAACCCAGCGCCTCAAGCTCAAGGCCGCAGGGGTGAACACCATTGAAGAGTTGGCTGCCTTGCCAGGCGGCTCTGCCATTGCGGGCCTCAATTCAGAAGCGCTGCATGAGTTGCGCCAGCAGGCAGAGCTCCAACTCACCCCTGTTGATGCCAATGGCAGGCCGGCCTACCGGGTGCGGCCCGTGGTTCAAGGCAAAGGACTCACAGCCCTACCCGCGGCAGATCCTGGTGATCTCTGGTTCGACATGGAAGGCTTCCAGGATTCGGTCGCTGCAACCAAGCTCGAATACCTCTTTGGTGTTTGCCTTCGCGACACGCCAGACGGCGAACCCTTGTTCAAACCCTGGTGGGCCCATGACCCCCAGCAGGAGAAAAAGGCCTTTGAAGACTGGGTCGATTGGGTGGAGCAGCGGCGTCTGCGCTATCCACGGCTGCACGTCTACCACTACGCCAGCTACGAGAAAACAGCGATGCGGCGCCTGGCGCAGCAGTACTCCACCCGAGAAGCGGTGATTGATGAGTGGTTGCGCTCAGGCCTGCTTGTTGACCTGCTGCCAATCGTGACCAGCTCCATTGTGTTGGGGGAACCCAGTTACTCGATCAAGAAGGTTGAGCACCTCTACATGGTGCAGCGGGAAGCCGAGGTGACCAATGCCGGCGACTCGGTGGTGGCCTACCTCAACTGGATGGGTTCAGAAGAACCGCCTCTGCCAGGGGCTTTGCCGGAGGGCAGCCCCCAGCTGCTCGCGATTGAGAACTACAACCGCGAGGACTGCGAGTCGACGGTGTTTCTGCACGACTGGCTGCGGCAGTTGCGCCAGGAGCAAGGCCTGCCAGAAGAGCCCCTGGAGCAGCTGCTCGATGAAAAACCAAACAAAGAGCCTTCCCCTTTGGAGGTTCGAGCCAGCCAGCTGATCTCGGAAATCCCTGAGGCTCTGCAGAGTGATCCGCCTACCAATGCCAGTGAGGAGCTGCTCACGGCCCAGGAGGAGCTCGGAGCACGGGGCTTGAGTTGGCGGGTCCAGCGCCTTGTGGCCCAGCTGCTGCCGTTCCACCACCGGGAAGCCAAGGTGGCCTGGTGGGCCTATTTCGATCGGCGCCACAAGGCCCAGCTCAGCCCCACGGAGCTCGTCGATGACGGCGAGGCCATTGCAGCGGCCCAGTGGCTGAGCGTGCAGCCCCGCGAGAGCAAGCGCACTGGCGCCGACTTCCACACCTTTGGCTTTGATCCAAGCCAGCCCCTCAAGCTGCACGCGGGCCAGGGGGACAGCGGCCTGAGCCTGGAGATCCCAGAAACGGGCCTCAAGCTGGCCGTGGATTCCCTCGATGCTGAGCGGGGCCGCGTCACCCTCAAGTACGCCTGGAGTAAGCGCGATCAACGCCAGGCCAATGGCCTGCCCGAGGGCATCCCCAAGGGGGTGACCTCCCTGATCAAGGTGCCAGCCGACATCAGCGAGAAGCTGCGGGAGAGCTTGCTGGAGCAGGCCAGCCAATGGCTAAAAGGCAAACCGCCTATCCCCGCTGCCATGCAGCAACTGTTGGAGCGGCGGCCGGTGGAGGGCCTAGAGGCTCTCAACAGCGCGATCGAGGCGGAGCCTGCAGCTGTGGCAGGACAGCTGGCGGAGTTTCTGGTGAGCCACTCCGGTTGCACCCTGGCCCTGCAAGGGCCGCCGGGCACAGGAAAGTCCACCGTCACAGGCGCTGTGATCGCCGAACTGGTGGCCAAGGGCAAGCGCGTGGCCATTAGTTCCAACAGCCACGCAGCCATCAACAATTTGCTGCTCAAAGCCCAGGCCACCTGCCAGAAGCGGGGATTGCCCCAGGTGGTGGTGAAGTGCAGCAACAGCAGGGAGGAGCCAACGCTTACCGAAAGCGGCATCGCCCTTGTGGCCCCAGCAAAGTTGGGGGAAGGGATGGCTGTGGTGGGTGGCACCACCTGGATCTTTTGCCGCGAGGAGCTCGCTGATCAGTTCGATCTGCTCGTTGTTGACGAGGCCGGTCAGATGTCCCTCGCCAACCTGTTGGTGATGGCCCGCTGTGCCAAAACAATCCTGTTGGTGGGCGATCAACAGCAGCTCGCCCAGCCGTCCCAGGCGGATCACCCTGGGGACTCGGGCCTTTCCTCCCTCGACTATCTGATGCAGGGGGCGCATGCGGTGCCACCTGATCGCGGTGTGTTCCTTGCCACGAGCTGGCGGATGGAACCAACGCTGACGGCCATGGTGTCGGAGCTCTTTTATGACGGACGCCTGCGGGCCCATCCGGCAAACCAGATCAATGGGATCCAGTGGCGCCACCCCTGCTTAACCGCGGGCGGTCAAGAGCTGCCCAGCCAGGGGCTGGTGTTTGATCCAGTGGCCCACAGGGGCTGCAGCGTCTGCAGTGACCCCGAGATTGAGCGCATCAGCCAGATCGTCGATGACCTGCTTGGTAGCCGCTACGTCCGCGCAGAAGCAGGCGGCCAAAACCAAGGGATTCTTGGCCCCAATGACATCTTGGTGACCGCTCCATACAACGTTCAGGTCAACCGCCTGCAACAGCGGCTCCAAGGCAAAGCCCGGGTGGGCACGGTGGACAAGTTCCAGGGGCAGGAAGCCCCTGTCGCCATCCATTCGCTGACGGCAAGTGATGGCGATGCTGCACCCCGTGGATTGGCTTTTCTGCTCGAGCCCAACCGACTCAACGTGGCCATCAGCCGGGCCCAATGCCTCTCAATCGTGGTGGGTTCGCCAGGCCTGGCAACGGGCATCGCCAAGACGGTGGAGGAGGCGGAGCAAATCAATCGGCTCTGCAGGGTGATGGCCATCGCTGGTTAGCCCAATTCGCGGCAAAGAGCTCTTGTGAGCTGCCCCCAGCCGTAGCCTGCAATCAATTGGTGCAACAGGCAAGCTGCTGTTGTCGCAAAGCAAAAAAATTTATGGGTCGCCTGAGATTCGAACTCAGGACCAATCGGTTAAAAGCCAACTGGACATCACTGAAATCCCTTGCAGTGCATGGGCTCAGTAATAAACCCCCAAACACTCCCCCAAACAAATCAGCCGCGACTGGTGGGATTATTTTGGCAGAAAGGGCCCGAAATTGGGCTTTCAATGAATAAGAGAGGCGAGACGAAAGACCGGCATTCAGGGCTGATCCGCTCCCCTGCCAGGCACCGAGCTCCCCAGGGCCAGGCCCGCGAGGATACCTAATCCCTGGGTTACCGCTGCATCGATGCGGCCCTGGGAGCGGCTACAGAAGTCGGAGGTGAGGAGCTCTGCCGTTGGTCCAGGCGAGGGCTGCTGCGGTGCACCAGGTTCCACTAGGCCTTTGAAGGGTGCCGCATCGATTTGCCGATTCTTGGCTGGCAGGCCATTCAGGTGGACGTACAGCCAGCCCATGGCGGTGCAGTTGAGCAGATCAAACGCCAGGGTGGCGCCCTGGAACCCCAGGATTCCGGTGGAGATCCAGACCACCAGCCGGCGGGAATCCATGGGGATCTCCACCGATTACCTGTGGCCACTATTCCCGCCCAAACGATCCAGCTGGCCGTTCCCTATTTCGGCCAGCGCGATAGCGCCACCAGCCAAGGCGAGCGCATGTGCTACTTCATCAGCTGCGCCATGGCGGCAGCTTTCATCAAACCTGGCTGCCTATCGGGCAAGGGCCAGGCAGATGACCACTACCTCCAGCTGGTGCAGCGCTTTGGCGACAGCACCAATGCGGCTGCCCAGGTTCAGGCCCTAGGGACCGTGGGGATCCGGGCCCAGTTCCGCACCAATGGCGATAGCAAGGCCCTGATCCAGCAACTCACTAAAGGCATCCCCTGCCCGGTGGGCTGGTTGCAGCACGGGAGCGTGAGCTCACCAAGCGGCGGCGGCCACTGGAGCCTGGTGGTGGGCTGGGATCCGAATACCAAGAAGCTTTTGATGCACGACCCCTACGGAGAAGCCGATCTGGTGGCAGGTGGGTTCGTGCGCAGTTCGATCGGTAGCGGCAAGGGCGTGCGCTATTCCCTCAAAAACTGGGGAGCCCGCTGGCAGGTCGATGGCCCAGGAACCGGCTGGTGGATTCAGCTCAGTCGGTAAAGGGGTATAGCTGTCGGGGGCGAGGATCACCAGGACGCTTCTGCGCTCCCCTGACCTCCCCCCGATCGCCACTGCCGAGCTGGAGATCAAGGCTCAGCCAGACCTGTGATCGCCCGCAGCGTCCTGCATTCGTCCAGAAGCGAGGCGCGGCCGTCGACCACGGCCATCAGATCCTCCAGATCGTGACTGAAGAGAAAATTTCCCTGGCCGCGACCGCGGAAGGCCTCCAGCTTGGTGGGCCGGATCTCTGGCATCGCCGGATCCGTGATCAATACACCGGCCACCGCCCCGCCGACAAACACCAGTTCCGCGAGCAGAGCCTCGCCCAACTGCTCAGCTGCCCGTTCCAGCAGGCAGACGTTGGGGTCGTTGGGGTTCATGGCTGCAGCCGCTCTTCCAGCAGAGCCAGGGCCAGGGCCTGTTCCCGGGCGCTGCCGCCACGCACCGCATCGAACAGGGCCAGCAGCTCCCCCAGGGCCGGGTTGCGATCCGCCGCCTCGGGAACACTGGGATAGAGCGGGTAGAAGGCGATGCCGCGGGCCGTTCCCTTCTTCCATGGCCACACCGGTGGTGGGTCGTTGCCTGGCCGGATCTGCTCACTCAGGGGGGAGGCGGCGTAGGCGGTTGGAACACCGCGGCTGAGCCCACCTTGCGTGGCCGGGAAGCAATAGCGGGCCCCGTGCTGCACGAAGGCTCTCAGGGCAGCACGCACCACCGATGGCTTGCCATCGTGACCTTTGATGGCAAGTTTGGCAGCCACGGCGCGCTCCACCGCAGCGTGGGCCTCAGAGGCCGTCATGCCCAGCTCTGCGCCAAGGGCCGCATAGGTGGGTGCGGGACCTTGATCCATAGCCAGGCGCAGCAGCACCACCAGATCCTGCGGACGCAGGACAAGCTGGGGGTTGGAGGGTGAGTGGGCCAAGGTCGCAGACGGCTATTCGGCATTCGCGAATAGCGAATATAGAGCGCTGGTCGCTGAAGAGGGGCGGGGATCCAGGGTCATCGCAACATCCGCTGATCGTCGATCAGCAGAAGGGCTTCTTGCACGGCGGTGATGCAGCGATGGGCGCGGCGCTTGGCATCGTCCTGACCCTGGGCGCGCAATAGATAGGCCTCCATCGCCTCTGGAGTTTCGATCAGAGCCAGCAGACCGGTGGTTCGCGCAGGGAGGGAGCCATTGGCGAGCAGACGGCTAACAAGGCCTTGCTCCCACAGCTGCTCCCCTGGGGAACCTGGAGAGAAGAGATCCTGGTGCAGTACTGCCAAAAGCGTCTGCTTGAGGGCATCGAGCTGGCCAGAGCGCAGGCGGCGGCTGTTGGGCAACCCCGCGGCAGGCTCCGCGCTCCAGCTCAGGCCCGTGCCCGGCAGGCCCACGGTGGTGCGCGCTCCACCGCTGCGGTTCATCGGGATGTTGAAGGAAGCACTGCGGCCCCCAACGGAGATCGAACTAAGCCCACCCCTGCTGAAGTTGAAGCGCAGGGGGCCCAGGCGGGCGGAGCGGCGAAAACGGAAACCCATGGCAATCAGCGGCTCTTGACGCAGTAACTCCCGGAGCCGTAGTAACCCAGCGGGCAGGAGTTGCCCGTTTTCTGGATCGCCTCGCGGTTACTTGAAGGGCTACTGACGCAGTAGTTGCCCGAGGAATAAAACCCCAAGGGGCAGCCGCCACTCTTTTCGATCGCGCCCCTGCTGTTGCCACTGCCCGAGGGCACGCAATAGCTCCCGGAGCTGTAGTAGCCGAGCGGGCAACTGCCCACCTTTGGCAGGGGTTGCACCGGTTGCTGGGCTAAGCCGGCAGAAGGGAGCAGACCCAGCAATAAAAGGAGTAGCCGCATCAGGTCACATTGAGGAACTAAGCGCTAAGCGGAACGTGCCATTTCATGGAGGATGCGATCAAGCACCTCGCCGCGCGTTAACAAACTCCACATTTTCTTTAATGTATCGAGTCTTTCCAGATTTACCCTATCCAGCTCGCAGGACATGCGGATCTTTTGGCTGGGGGCTTCTGGAGTGGAAAGCACTGCTCGTTCACTGCTTGCTGATTGATCCTGGTTGCGCCCTACGTCAATGTCAACCCATTGCGTCTGTCAGGCCGAAATCCACCCTAATTGTCAATAATAATCACGCGTTATTCAATAACTGACTAGAACAGCACCCTGCAGATCCATAAAGCTGCCCTTGCTCTGTTGCGCTCCATACGGTGATGCCTGCAGCACGCAAGCTCCTTGACGCATCAATCCCAGAAGGCACTTTTACTGGCCTCAGCGTTAGGAGTTCTTTCTCTCCCTGTCCCTGGCATCGCTGCTAGCTACGCCGCGATCTGCTCGGGTGGCACGGAGTGCAGCGTGTTGTTGGGCGTGGGCAAAATCAGCCTTCCTAGCCTCACGATCAATAAAGACCAGGTGTTCTCGTGGTCCCAAGGCGGGTCTGGCACCAAAACCGATGTCGGTATCGGTGTGGCTTCTGTTGTGATGTTTGGTCTGCCAGGGCTGATTGGTTTTGGCGCTAAAAAGCACGATTACCTCTTCACCATCAACTACGTGGATGAGGCAGGCAAGACCCAAGCCACCACCGTGGGCTTTAAGAACAACGTGCCAGCCAATCAGTTCATGAGTGAACTCATGGGCATGACCGGCCTATCGATGGGTGAAACCAACAAAACCCTGCAAGAACAGATCAATACCCTGCAGGCTGCAGCAGCCGAGAAGGCCCGTCTGGCGGCGCTGCAATGCGCCCCAGTGCTCAAGCCCTACAAGTGCAGCTGGAGCCAATACCTCGAGGCGAACGCATCCGTGCGCGCTTGGGCGCAGAAATATCCCCAGATGGCGTCTGCAGAGAAGACCCGCCTCCTCGCTGCTGACTGAGCCCATGGATGTCCGCACCCCCCACCCCGTGCGCATCACGATCACGGTGAGCCAGTCGGTTTACGACTATCTCGGCCAGCGTTCGCAAGAAGAGGGCCGCTCGTTGAGAAACCTGGCGGGCTTCATCCTGGAGAACTCGGCCCAGGAGGCGTCGTTGCCGCACGGGCAGGTTCCTAGCGGCCAGAGCGATACACCCCTTCGACGGCCCTAGCTCTGGCCAGGTGCTCCTCCCGCAAAGCCTCTGGGCTTTCGATGCGGATGCCGGCGCCAAAGCCAAACAGCCAGTTGCGCAGGTCCACATCCCGCTCGATGCACCAGATCGGTAAGTCGAGTTCCACCGGATAGGGATGGCTGTCACTGGCTAAGCCTGGCTCCAAGACATGGGGGGCCTTGGGGTGGTGCCACCAGGTGTCGCCCGCCAGGGGCATCGAGAAGCGGGTGTGCTCAATCGGGTAACGCTGCAACCCTTCTCGAATAAAAGCAAAGGCCCAGCCCTGGCAGCAAAAGCGCAGGGTCACCAGCTGCTGCCTGCGCGCCTTGGCAGTGCCCGTGGTGATCGCCAACTGGGCCTCGAGGTTGTCTCCGAAATAGATGCCGCCGCTCCAATGCAGCAGGGTCTCCAGCCTTTCGAGGGCCTGCAGGTGGGCATCGTCTGACCTGCGGTAACCCCTTTCGCTGCGCCGCAACGCGAGGCGGTCAAGCCGTTCGGTGCGGATTAGGCCGACGCCTGTACCCACGCTGTCTTCCTCATAAACCAGATACCAACCGATCGTGTGAAACAGAAGCTGCAGCGGCCAGGCCCTGAAAATCCCCAGGGGGCTATCGCTAAATACGGCCACCGAGGCGTAGCGCTCCAGCTCAATGCGGCGCCGCTCCACAATCGCCGTCTCCAGCAGCTCGGCCTGGCGCTCCACAGCCAAGGAATCGGGCCGCACCAGGGCGCTGCTCACCATCGAGCGGTTGGCAAAGGCCCGTACCGGCGCCCGGTGATCGGTATCAAGGCCGCCCCATTGGAGTCGTTGCTCCAGCTCCGCAAGCAAATCCTGGGCACTGGGATCGGCCAGCCGGCCGGCGGCCTGGCTCACCATCCCATGCACTTCCCGCAAGCGATTGGCTGAGAGCAGGGCGGTGCCCAGGGCATAGCCATGGCGCACGTTGTCGTTGCGGGAGCGAAAGCCGTAGGGGGTAAGGATCTTTTCGAGGTCCTTGCGCAGGGTGGCGGTTTCACCGGGCAAGTAGGCCCCAGGGATCTCCTGCAACTGGTTGATCAGGTGCTCACCCAAGCCAGTGCCTGCTTGGTGATCAAACGGGTTTTTAAGGATGTGGCGCAGCAGCGTCATCACCCGGATGAACACCGGCCCATCGGCCAAGGATGGGTAGCCACCAGTGTTCAAGCTTGCTATTGCCTCGGGGCTGGGCACAGGTGGGGTGATCGGCGCCAGCGACGCTTCCGCGCTGGTAAATCCCTGGGCCTCGAGCCACAGCAGATCAGCTCGAATGGCGGCGGCATCGCCGTAGCAAACCCCATGGCGTCGGCTGAGCACGGCAGCTGCCTGCTCGGCTAAATCACCTAGGGGCCAGGGCGACACGATCGCTTCTAGCTCCGCTCGGGTGGCTGGATCCGTGGCCCCTAGATCCGGGTAGGAGGCCAGCAGCTGGATCAGATAGAGCAGGCGCTCGAGATCAAGCAGCCGCGAATAGCCATGCAGCTGGAAGCGGTTTTCCCGGTTGCGGGCCGAGCGGATGCGGTGATCCAGCCGGGCCAGTTCCCCTTGCAAATAGGGAGAGAGTTCCTGGTGATGGGTGGGTACCACCGCCACCACAGAGGCAAAACCTTCTGATCTGGCGGGGCCAAACACCGGATCAGCCAGGGCCGCTGCCATCTCCCGGATCACCGGCTCTGGCACCAGGCGCTTGCGGGTTTGGTTCCACTGCAGGCAGGTGGCCAGATCGGTGTAGAGCCACCAGCCGATCCACTCCACCGGTTCTGGAAGCACCAGCGCTTGGGTGAGGGCCAGCCGCCAGGGCCGTTTGGCATGGGTGGCATCAACGATCACGGGAATGCCAGCTGCCACAGCCTCTCGAATGCGCTGCTGCAGACGGGTTTCGATGTCGCGCCAGGGGCCTTGCACGCCCGCATCGCCGTACAGCTCGGCCCGGATCACGTCGGTGGAAAGCAGCACAGCCGGCGGTTCGCCAGGAGCGGTGAGCAAGGGAGCGAGCACCCCAGCCAGGGTGGTTTTACCGCTGGCGGCTGGGCCGATCAGCAGGTGACAGCGGAGGGCTTCAGGCATACACCCAGCTTCCCGAGAAGGAGCAAATCTCGCAAGAGCTCCATGCGAAACAGCACCACCCACCCATTGCCCTAGCTGGGTTCATGCAGATCCTGCTGCTCTTTCGCAGGAAGAATGAGCTCCTCGGGGGGTGGCGCTTCGACGGTGGCTGCGACGCCGAGCAAGCCCGCCCGAAATGCCCACCCTCGCCCGCTACCGCACCCCGGCGCTGCTGGAGCCAATTCAATTGCTCGATTACCTCGAAGTTTGCGGAACCACCAGCGCGGTGGGCCAGGCCCTGGGCATGTCGCAGCCCACGGTGAGCCGCCGCGCCCGGGCCCTGGAAAAGGATCTCGGATTGCAGAGAAGGCAGCAACGCCGGCCCCAGGTTCTGCGCTACGGAGAAACCACCTGCCTGCAGCTACTCCGCCAAGCCAGCCAATCCCACCGATTGGAAGCTGGCGTCTGGCGCGCGGGCACCAGTGCCTGGCACCAGCCCGTGGTCGAGCAGCTGCAGCCCACCCAGCTGGTTCCGCCCCGGTTTCGCCATCCCCTCAGCTGGCGCCAGCTGGTGGAACACCATGCGATTGACGGGGCGCTCATCAGCGGCCTCGATTTGCAACTGGTGGAGCCGCAGCTCTTTGCTGGCAGCCACGGGCCGATCCATTGGGGGGCGTGCGTGGCGGTTCCCATCGCCGATTGGCCCTTGGGGTTGGTGCAGCCGCCCAGCCCCGGGGATCAACCGTCCCGCTGGGCCCCAGTGGCCGTGCCCGGCCAACAGACGGCCCCAGGTTTGGCCGCCCTGGTGCGCCAACAGCAGTGGCGTTGCCTGCCGGCGGCTCCAGGCTGCCAGGAGCTCAAGGGTTGGCTGGCCTGGCTTGAGCAGGAGAAGGCCGCTGCCCTGGCGGCTGGTCCCTGGGCTAAGGCCTTGCGCACCCGTTTGCCCCACTGGCGCTGGCAGCCGCTCCAGGCAGGGCCCCATGGGAAGCCCGCCCGCGAACAGGTTTGGTTCTTGCTGCACCGGCTCCACTGGGAGCAGCCATCGCTGTTGCGCGATCTGCCCCAGCAACTGATCGCTGCAGCGGCCCTATTTGATGCGGATCCCGATTAACGCTGTTGCCAATCCGGGGGTCAGCTGGAGAAGTCATCTGAGAACTGCTGACCCCGAGCGCAGGAAACTGGTGAACTGGGTCAAAGCTTCTGCATCACCATGCGCCGAATCCGCACCATTGCCTTGAACCCCTTGGCGCTTGGTCTTACCGCCACCGCCCTCAGCTTCCAGGCCCTGCAACCGGCCCATGCCGAGCAACAGGGTGCTGAGAAACAAGCTGTTCAGCAACAACCAGCGCCCCTACTGATCGCCCAGGACTCAACGAGCCAGCCGAGTACGACCAAGCCAACCCCTGATGCCAAGGGCTTTTACGCCACCTTGGGGCTGGGTGCGGCCTGGCCCCAAAACGTGACTGGAGACACCACGATTGGTGGTGTGGTCATCGACGGTGACTACAGCCTCAATGGCGGCTTTGCCACTGAAGTGGGCGCCGGCTACGACTTTGGCCCGGTGCGCGCGGAGCTCACCTACAGCTACAACCACGCCAGCCTCAACAGCGTCACCGCTACGGCCCTGGGCACCAGCGCCAGTGCCTCGATCAGTAACGGCGGCGTGAACACCAACTCCGTCTTTGCCTCGGCCTACGTGGACATCCCCACCAACAGCCGCTGGGTGCCCTACATCGGCGGCGGGATTGGCTACACCAACGTCGGCTGGGGCGCCTACAACGCCACCGCCTTTGGCGTGACCCTCACCCAGGAAGCCGGCAACCAAAGTGTCTTTGGTTACCAGGCCAAGCTCGGCGTTAGCTATCTGGCCAGCAAGAACACCGACGTCTTTGCAGAAGCCACCTACCAGGGCGCCATGGGTTTCACCGTGGACAACGTCAACTACGACCCCCTCAACAGCTGGGGCGCTCGTGTGGGGGCGCGCTATCGGTTCTGATCGGGGCTACGGCCCGATGGCTGGAGCCAGCGGCCCTCAAACAGATCGGCGATTTCAGGGGTACCGAGTTGGCCGGCGGGGTTGGGGCTCATGCATGTTGAGCTGACGCATCATGGGATCTGCTCTATTAGCCAATTTAGTCGACTAAGCAGTTTTTCCAGCTGCAGCAATGGATCAACCAACCGCTGGCAGACCGAAGGACGATGTACCGGATCGTGGCTGTAATTCAGTCGGTAAGGCTGAGCGCCTGGTCGGAGGGAACACCTCCGTTGGATAGGAGTGGGGATGTGTTTTCGTTGTGAACAAGCCCCTGCCGTGGATCTGATCGGCCTGTTTCTGCTCCTGCCGGCGCCGCTTCTATGGCCCAGGTTTCAATGCCTCAGCTGGGAAGAGCTCGAGAAGCTTGCGATCAAAGGTCAACAGTGGGCAATTCAGCTGCTGCGCCAACACCACAAACTCGGCGTCGTAGCTGGAGCAGCCATGGCGGATCGCCAGATCAAGAACCTGCTGCCCGACCACAGGGTGTTCGCACAGCTCCAGACGCTCCAGGGCTTTGTGCCAGACCGCGATCGCTTGCTCTGGTTGCACCAAGCCTGCACGCACGTGCTTCAGCAAGACATGGCGAAATTCAGAACGCCAGAGGGGTGGAACTCGCCAATCCGGATCGCGGCGCAGTTGCTCAGCAACATCAATGCTTGAGGCCGTTGGCAGCATCAGCGCTGCCAAGACGTTGGTGTCAACAACAGTCAATGGCTATCGCGTTCTGTGGCGGCCACCAGCTCGTCGACGGGGATCGGACCGCCCTTGACCTGGGAACGGAGGGCTTCGACGTCCTGCAACCAAGCCTCGGTGCTGGCGGTGGTCCTGGCCTGACGCGTCAGGCAATCGACCACCTCGCTATTGAGGCTGCGGCCATGGGCATGGGCTCGCTCCTCCAGGCGCGTAAGCAGCGCATCGGGAATGTCGTGGAGGGTGAGAGTGGCCATGGAGCCAGGCCTCCTAGCTAGGCGCGATCTTTTTCCATTTTGACAGCTCTGTTCAACTTTTGAGTTCCTGCATCTGCCGCCTCCAATTCGATCCTTCCCTAGGTCCGCACCAGCGCCACCCCTAGCTTTCAAACCCTCGAGCTCAAGGGCAGCCTGTTGCCCGCTGGATGGAGCGGCGCCTTAGGGATTGAGCTCGGTTTCACTCCAGCTATTCCCATCGCTAGCGCCATCACCAACGCACCAGCGGCGACGGCGGTGGGGATGGGCGCTGAGGTCGAGCAGCTCCACCTGGTGCAGGGCGATGCGCAGCAAAACGAAGTTGGCTGGGACCAAGGTTTCAGGCGGCAGCTCGGCGGGGAAGGCTTCCGCCCCGCTAAGGGGGGCACCGGGTTCGGGCCAACCCCAAAGTGCCCGGCCGCCGGGGGTGAGCGCCTGCCAGTGGTGGTGGTGCTCGGCGCTAGCCGGGGCAGCAGGCAGGATCTGGGCTTGGCCCCTGAGGCGGAACTGGGCGCGGGCCTTAGGCAGGAGCCAGGCCAACTCCACGGCCGGATTGGCCTGCAGCTCGGCGAGCTTGGCGCTGCGGCCATCGGTGAGCAGATCCAGCCAGCTTGCAGCACCACCAGCCCCGAAACACCAAGGTGCGCACCCGCGGCGTGCCATCGGCTGCCACGGTGGCCAACTGCAACCAGCGCGCCATGGGCGAGCGCCCCTCCCGCTGCCGGGCCGCCCGCAGCAACGGCCGCCATGGCGGCAGGGGGTCGGACTCTGGCAACGGCTTAGTGGGAGTGGGCTGCATTCAATGAACCATGGAGGGGCGGGGTTCTGTATTTCCAGCTGTGGTTGGTGGTGCGCTAGGGCGAGCAAAACCACAACACCCTGCAAAAAACAGCTGAAGCGCTGAAGCTTGGTGGGAGGATCGGCACAGAAATCGCCCAGATCGCTGGCCTTACCCCATTTCTATGCAGCCAGTGAATAGTTCTGCATCTAATGGGAGCCTGACAACAGGCCGCATGGCTTGCCCAGCGAGCTCCAGCGATCGGGAGGCCCTCAAGCCTTCCCTCCTTGGGGTGGCCCAGGGCAGGCTGCGCAGCCGATGAACGAAGCCGTTCTTGCGCCCGGAGCCCGAATTGAGTGCCGTAGCGCCGAATGGATGGTCCGCAGCTTGGGGCGGAGCTCCGATGGCCAGCAGGTGGTGGATGTGGTGGGGGTCTCCCCCTTCCTGCGGGAGAAGGAAGCTCGCTTCCTGGTGGAGGTGGAAAAGGCAGCTGGCAGCTTCAAGGTGCTCCAGCCAGAAGACACCGAGCTGGTGGCCGACCTCTCGCCCCAGTACCGCGACAGCTTGCTGTTTGTAGAAGCCCACCTGCGCCGCACCGTGCCCACTGACGCGTCCCTGGTGGTGGGCGATAGGGCAGCGATGGATGCCTTGCCCTACCAATTGCAACCGGCGGCCAAGGCCCTGGCCATGCCGCGCCAACGGCTACTGATCGCCGATTCGGTGGGCCTGGGCAAAACGCTGGAATGCGGGATTCTTTGCAGCGAGCTGATCCGTCGCGGGCGGGGTAAACGGATCTTGGTGGTCACCACCAAAAGCATGTTGGTGCAGTTTCAGAAGGAGTTCTGGACGCGCTTCTCGATTCCTTTGGTGCGGCTCGATTCCCTGGCGATCCAACGGATTCGCGTTAAGGTTTCGACCAGTGAGAACCCTTTTCACTACTACAACAAAGCCATCGTCTCGGTCGATGCGCTCAAAAACGACCGCGATTACCGCTACTACCTGGAAAGCGCCAACTGGGACATCATCGTGATCGATGAATGCCAGAACGTGGCCGAGCGGGCCAAGGGCTCCCAGAAAAGCCAACGGGCGCGGCTGGCGGAGCGCTTGGCGACCAGGTCGGAAACCTTGATTCTGTTGTCGGCGACGCCGCACGACGGCAAGCCGGAGAGCTTCGCGAGCTTGATGAACATGCTCGACCCCACTGCGATTGCTGATCCGAGCAAGTACACCAAAGACGACATCAAAGATCTCTACCTCAGGCGATTTCGCAAGGACGTGATCGCCGATCTACGCAACAGCGTCAAGGAGCGGGACACCCGGGATGTGGACTGCCAGGCGAGCGACAAAGAGGAGAGAGTTTTTGCCGCCCTTGCCGAGCTCAAGCTGCCCGATAGCGATGCCAAGGCCAAGGCGGGCCAACTGTTCAAAACCACCCTGGCCAAAAGCCTGCTCTCGAGCCCCATGGCCGCCCTGGAAACGGTGCGCAACCGCCTGAAACGCCTGGCAGCGGCAGCCACACCCGCGCCGGCGGACATCGCGGCTTTGCAGGCACTCGACCCCCTCCTTGCGGCCATCGGGCCGGCTGAATTCGCCAAATACCAGCGGTTGTTGGAGCTGATCGGAAGCGACTGGGCTTGGCGCGGCCAAGACCCCAAAGACCGGATAGTGATCTTCACTGGGCGCCGCGAAACCCAGCGCTTTTTGTTGGAGCACCTGGAGCGCGACCTCAAGCTCGCCAAGGGTGCCGTGGTGGGCCTCGATGGCGCCATGGCCGATGTGGATCAAACCAAGGTTGTTGAGCAATTCGCCCAAGAAAAGGAAGCCGTGAGGATCCTGGTAGCCACAGAAGTGGCCTCTGAGGGCCTCAACCTCCACTACCTCAGCCACCGGTTGGTGCACTTCGATATCCCCTGGTCGCTGATGACGCTGCAGCAGCGCAATGGCCGCATCGATCGCTACGGCCAACCGCAGCAACCCCTGATTCGCTACCTGCTCACCCAATCGCGCACCGAGGGGATGGGCGATGCCGAGAAGATCCTGCGGGTGCTGATCCGCAAAGACGATCAAGCCCAGAAAAATATTGGTGATCCGTCCGTGTTCCTGCGCCAAAAGGGCGAATTGTTCGATGCCGAGGTGGAGGAAGACGAAATCGGCAAGGCCTTTGAAGCCGGTGATGCCGAAGGCCTGGAGCGGCGCATGGATGCCAATGCCAAGCCGTATCTGGAGCGCAGTAGCGAGCTGAATCTGTTTGAGGAGATGTTTGGCACTGGAGAAGAGGGCTCCGGCCCTACAGCCGAAACCGCCCCCGTTCAGGTTGCGGTGGAATGCCGCAAGCCCTTCAGCCTCTACCCCAGTCTCTGGACCTACGTGGATCGGGCCCTTGCTGCGGTGGGCGAAGCGATGGATCGCCGCGGCGAGAAGCTTGATCTGCGGGCCTTTGAGGATCAAGAGCGGCTCGAGATCACCCCACCGGCCGAACTGCAACGCCGCTACGAGCGCTACCCCCGGGAGCTGCAGCCTGAAAAGGGGCAACGGCTTGCTCTCTCAACCGATCCAGCGGCTCTGCAGCGGGCCCTGGAGCAAGCCCGCCGCAAGGACAGTGCCAGGCCAGATCTGGAATACCTGTGGGATCTGCATCCCCTGGTTGACTGGCTGGCGGATCGCGGCCAGATCACCTTTGCGCGCCACAGCGCCCCGGTGCTGCAGTTGGGCGAGGGGCTCGAGCCGGGCGAAGTTGTGATGGTGCTTCAAGGCACGATCCCCAA
The DNA here is from genome assembly GCA_943373125.1 of Synechococcus sp. UW140. Taxonomy (GTDB): domain Bacteria; phylum Cyanobacteriota; class Cyanobacteriia; order PCC-6307; family Cyanobiaceae; genus Cyanobium_A. Next base: position 82,639 of record CALSBG010000002.1, on the reverse strand, counting down.
CCAAAAAGGTATGCCTGTGGTGCAGGAGTGGGTGGCCGTGCGCTTTATGGGCTCGGGCCTGCGGGTATCTGCAGTGGAGCCCTTTGCCGATGTTGCCGAACGGCTCCAGCTGGGCCGTAAGCCCTACGCCAACGCCCATGCGGAAATTCCTGAATCGCTCAAACAGCAGCGGCGGGTGGCCGTCGAGGCCGCAAACCAATACCTGCTCGATTGCAGGGAGCGGTGGACCGAGAAGATGCAGCCCGAATTAGAGAGCCAGCGTCAGCGCCTGAGGCATCTGCGGGGCCGTCAGGTGGAGCAGCTGGAGCTGAACTACGCCACCGACCAGCGCCCCCAGCAAATCAAAGACAGGCAGCGCCAGGAACGGCAAAAAGCAATTGAAACCCGCTTCCACGACCATGAACGCTTCGTGAGTGAGGTGATGACGATCGAGCCGGCCCCCTACCTGAAGTTGGTGGCTGTACTCCACCGGGAGGCGTAACCCATGGCTCTCCCCGGCATCAGCAACGCCAACGAGTTCTATTCCGCCCACTACCTCGAAAGCGTTCTCTCGGGCGACATCAAGAAGGTGCGGGAGCGCTGGAGCGAAGAAGCCAAGGCGCAGTTGGAAGACGATCCCACCGCCGAGGTGAACACGCCAGAAGCCCAGTTCAAGGCTTTGCGTAAACCCTGGCAAAAGCTGCGGGAAGCCGAAAGTGGCATCACGGGCGATTCGGCTGAGCGGCTACGGCTGCAGCGGGAGCTGTTTTTTAAGCCACTCCTTGGGGCGCTCGGTTATGCCTACGCCCCCAAGGCAGAACCGGTGTTTGTGGGCGGCGATGCCTATCAAGTGCCATTGCTTGCGGAAGTCACCAACGCCAAGGGTGAGCCCTGGCTATGGGCAGTGGAGTGCTTCAACCCAAGCGATGAGCCGGCCGATCCGCTGGAGCTCACGATCGCGACGAAATGGGGTTGTCAGATTGCCGATCCAGCTCTGGGTAACGTCGAAGTCGACGCCGATGGCAACGGCAAAGAAACCTGGGAAGAGCTGATCAGCGAGCGGATCTTCGGGCAGGAGATCCCGCCGCGCTGGCTGCTGGCGGTGAGCCGCGACCAGCTGCTGTTGATCGACCGCCAGAAGTGGGCGGCCTCAAGGCTGCTGCGCTTTGAACTCGACACCCTGCTGGGGGACATCAATGCCGATGCCCTGCTGGCGGCGGCCACCTTGCTGCACCGCGAGCACACCTGCCCCAGCGGTGGTGGCACGCCCTATCTCGATGAGCTGGATGAAAACAGCCATAAGCACGCCTATGAGGTGAGCGGCGACCTCAAGTACGCCCTGCGCAAATCAATCGAGCTGCTGGGCAATGAGGCGATCCACTGGCGCCGCAGCAAAGGCGAAGGCGTCTTCAAGGGCAAAACCGACGCCGACCAGCTGACGCTGGAGTGCCTCCGGTACATGTACCGGCTGCTGTTTCTCTTTTATATCGAGAGCAGGCCAGATCTGGGCTATGCGCCGATGGGCAGCGACGTGTATCGCCTCGGCTACAGCCTCGAAAGCCTGCGGGATATGGACAGCACCGAGCTAGCCAGCGAAGAAGATAAAGAAGGCACCTACATCAGCGATTCTCTAAACCAGCTGTTCCAGATGATTTGGGAGGGCTACCCCAAACGGGAAGACGCCACAGCCCAGCTGCCGCTTGCTGATGGCGATACTCCCTTCCACGACAGCTTCCGCCTCACCCCCTTGAAGGCGCACCTGTTTGATCCCGAGCGCATGCCTACCCTCACGCGCGTGCGTTTCCGCAACGTGGTGCTGCGCGAGGTGATCGAGCTGATGTCGCTCACTAAAGAAGGCAAGGGAAAACGGCGCGGCCGGGTGAGTTACTCCCAGCTGGGCATTAACCAATTGGGCGCTGTGTATGAAGCGCTGCTGAGCTTCCGGGGTTTCTTTGCAGAAGAAGACCTCTTTGAAGTGCAGCCCGCCCCCAAAAAGGCCAAAGCTACCGCCAGCGATGACGACGACGAGCCAGAAGACAGCCACGAAGAAGAAGGAGGCGATGACACAGACAACGCCACTGCCAGCGGCCAGGAGCACAACGAGCTGGAGGTGGGCCATTTCGTAACGGCCGAGCAGCTCAAGGCCTATCAGGCGGAAGAGATCGTGGCTGAAAAAGACACCGGTAAGCCCAGGTGTCACCCCAAGGGCAGCTTCATCTACAGGTTGGCCGGGCGCGACCGCGAAAAAAGCGCTAGCTACTACACACCCGAATCGCTCACCCAGTGCCTGGTGAAATATGCGCTCAAGGAGCTGCTGCCAGGTAAAACGGCGGCCGAAATCCTGCAGCTGAAGGTGTGTGAGCCAGCCATGGGCTCGGCTGCGTTTTTGAACGAAGTGGTGAACCAGTTGGCCCAGGCCTACCTAGAGCTGCGCCAGCAGGAAACGGGCCGGAGCATCCCCCACGAGCAGTTCGCCACCGAGCTCCAAAAGGTGAAGATGCGCCTGGCCGATCAGAACGTGTTCGGCGTTGACCTCAACCCCGTGGCGGTGGAGCTAGCTGAGGTGAGCCTTTGGCTCAACAGCATCTTTACGCCTGAGAAGGGCCGGGCCTTTGTGCCCTGGTTCAGCCAACAGCTGGTGTGCGGCAACTCGTTGATTGGTGCACGCAGGCAGATCTACCGGGTGAGCCAGCTACCCACCAGCAGTGGCCGCAAGACAAAACCCAGCAAGCTCTGGCATGAACACGCTCCAGAGGAGCTGGCCTGGGATGCGGAACTGCCGGAAGGTGCAATCTTCCACTTCCTGCTGCCCGATCCGGGCATGGCGGCTTACAAAGACAAGGTGATCAAGGAGCTGGAACCAGAGGCAATCGAGCGCTGCCAGCGCTGGAACAAGGCGTTTGTGGGTGAGGCCTTCAGTGAGGCCCAGATTTCCCATCTGCTCAGGCTTAGCAAGCTGGTTGATGACCTCTGGAAGGCTTGGGCCGAGCAACAGAAACAGTTACGCCTGCGGACCACCGATCCGCTGCCGGTGTGGCCTGAGAGCGAAACAATTGGGGCAAACGACGTTGCCTGGACTTCGCTAAAACTCAAAGACCGCATCCAAGAGCAGGAGGTGAATGGCCGCGATGTGGCCAACACAAATGCCCGACTGCGGCTGAAGTGGGCGATGGATTACTGGAGTGCGCTTTGGTTCTGGCCAATTAACCAGGCAGGTTCATTACCCAGCCGAGATACCTGGCTGCTGGAGCTGAGCATGATCCTGGGTGATCTAGAGCAGGGCGTGGCTCCTGAACTCGGCCAAGGACAGCTATTTGCCGACACCCAGCCCAAACAGCTGGCAGTGGATTTCAGCGACCGCCACGGCTTTGTGGATGTGGAAAAGCTCAAGGCTGAGTTTGAGCGATTGCGTCAGGTAGAAGCAGTAGCCAAGCGCATCCGGCCGCTGCATTGGGATCTGGAATTTGCTGATCTGCTGGCGAGCGGCGGTTTTGATCTGATCGTGGGTAATCCTCCCTGGCTGAAGGTGGAGTGGGAGGAAAAGGGCGTGATCGGCGACGCCGACCCGATGGTGCTGATCCGCAAAGTAAGTGCTAGCGAACTAGCCAAACGCCGGGGTGATGCTTTTGCGGGCCACCCAGATCTAAAAGCCGCTTATTTGCAGGAGTTTGAAGGTCAGAACGGCAGCCAGGCGTTTCTCAATGCGGTGGCAAACTATTCGCTGCTCAAGGGAAGTCCAACAAATCTGTTCAAGTGCTTCCTGCCCCAGGCCTGGCGGGTGGCGTCAGGTCAAGGGGTGCAAGGGTTCCTGCATCCGGAAGGGGTGTACGACGACCCGAAGGGTGGGGATCTGCGGGAGGTGCTGTATGGGCGGCTAAGGAATCATTTCCAATTCCAGAACCAGCTGATGCTGTTTCCGATCGGACACCGGGTGAAATACAGCCTCAACATCTACGGTCCAAGCCGTCAGCCCAGCTTCATACACCTGGCAAATCTGTTCCACTCCAAAACCGTGGACGCCTGCTTTGCCCACGATGGCAACGGTGCGGTGGGCGGCATCAAGACCAACGACAACCAATGGAACATGGTTGGCCATCGCCAACGGCTTATTCCAGTTGGTGAGGAAGCCCTCGGCTTGTTTGCCCAGCTGTACGACGATCCAGGTACCGCTGCTCGCCAGGCCCGCCTGCCGGCACTCCACTCCCAGCAACTACAGAGCGTGCTGGAAAAATTTGCAGCGGCACCGAAACGGCTGGGTGATCTCCAGGGTGAGTACATCGCCACGGAGATGTGGAACGAGACCAGTGCCCAGAAAAACGGCACGATCCGCCGCGATACGGCCTTCCCATCTGATGCCACTGAGCTTGTGCTCTCAGGGCCCCATTTCTATGGGGGCTCACCGCTCTATAAAACACCCCGGGCTATCTGCACCGAAAAGGGACATTACGACTGCCTTGATCTGACCACCCTGCCAGACGACTACCTTCCCCGCACCAACTACCGCCCGGATGTGTCGCCCTCCGAATACAAAGCCCGCACGGCGCGGGTGCCGTGGGGTGACAAGAGGCCGGTGACGGAGTTTTATCGGGTTGCCTGCAGGCGTCAACTTAGCCAGTCAGGCGAAAGAACACTTCTTCCAATCATTGCAACTCAAAGCGCTGGGCACGTCGATGGAGTCCTATCTGTCACCGTCAGGGACCAATCTTGCATCCCTGAAATTTCCGGATTATGGTCATCACTACCATTTGATTTCTTTGTCAAGACAACTGGTAAAGGAGACATCAGAAACGAACTCGCCCGCCAGCTTCCTCTCCCTAATCTTTCGAACTTAGAGCTGAGAGTTCTTGTATCGCGAACTCTCACTCTCAACAGCCTCACCACCCACTACGCCGATCTCTGGAGCGAGTGCTGGGATGAAGCCTTCAGGAGCCAACGCTGGGCCAAGCAAGATCCCCGCCTACCAAACAGCTTCTTCACCAACCTCACCCCCACCTGGCAACGCGATTGCGCCCTGCGCACCGATTACGCCCGCCGTCAGGCCCTGGTGGAAATAGATGTGCTGGTGGCTCAAGCCCTCAAGCTCACCCTCGAAGAATTGATCACCATCTACCGCGTGCAGTTCCCAGTGATGCAGCAATACGAACGCGACACCTGGTACGACCAGAACGGGCGCATTGTGTTCACTGCCAGCAAGGGTCTGGTGGGGGTGGGCTTCCCGCGCAAGGGCTCAGGGCGCGGCGCCAACAAGACCACCGGCTGGGAAGACATCTCTGATATGACTTCCGGCACTGTCTCCCGCACGATCATTGACGACACACTCCCTGGTGGCCCGGTGGAGCGCACGATCACCTACGAAGCACCGTTTGATCTGTGTGATCGGGTGAAGGACTATCGGCTGGCTTGGGAGTTTTTTGATTGTGTCTAACGCCTGAGTTCACCAGGATTTGAAGCGATACCTGCTTTTGCGGCAGCAAAAATGGGCAGCGGGTCAAACGTCCGGTGCAATGATTTGTTAGGCATCTACCCTCAGAGCCGTAGCTATTCGAGCAAAAATACCCTCGAAACGGTAGAATTTATCAGATTCCAGCGTAGGCACAATATTTTCCGCAAACACCTTTTTGCCACCGCTCACGATTCGATAAGCTGATAGATCGCCAACTGCTCCAGCACAAAGTAGTTGTTGCTCTGCGGAAAGCACAAGTTTGTTTCCGCCCGCAGCCACAAATAGTTCTTGGTCTTTAAGTTGGAGTCCGTAGCCATCTTCATTCCTCAGCCCGAGATCATCATTGTCAAATAGATATTCTACGCAGAGATTCTTCGCGGAAACCGTCGGAAGCTCCTCACCAGCCACGGCAAGTGTGATAGCGAAGGCATATCCATTCGCATGGTTCTTCTCGTATGTATGTCCAGCACTAGCCTTAAAGTTCTTGCTTAGCCCATCAAACATTTTTATACCTTCTTGGTCATGGTCAAACACTGCAACGACGTACCGGTTATCAGCAGGATGAATACTCTCGATTGCTTTCGCGAGTGAGCTTGCCCCTCCACTACCACCACCGGCCACATTTGCTAGGGGGTCTGCTGATCTAACGAGGAATGGCATCTTCACTCCCGGATAAAGCTTAGACCAAGCGGTTTCAAAGATCGCCGCATCCGTAACCCCTTCTACCAAGACCAGCGGAAGTTGATTCGCTGCTATCTCACCTTCGAGATCGGCCACTCTTTGAGAGAGTGCCTCAAGCTTCCTTAGCTTTTCAGTGTATTCGCTGTGGATCTCCTGCTGAATTCTAAGCAGGCCAATTTCTTCCTGAAGCCTGGCTCCAGAAATCGATTTTCCAAGGGGTTTTTCAAGCCACTCGACCTCAGTTCGGTCTATGGGTTGCCACACTCGATAGCATGAAACTCCTGCTCCAGTTCGGGATACCATTGCCGGAGAGTGGCTAGTTATAAATATTTGAGCATCCTTCGAATATAGGTTTTCAAGATCGGTCGCGAGTGAATCGGCACTTGAGAATTCAAGCGAGTTCTCAGGCTCTTCAAAACCCCAGATAAAAAAGGATGAACTCTTAGAGGCAATGTAGTGGAGAACCGATGGTATATACCGCGCTTGCATCCCATCACCACGCAGATTCAGAGAGACTTGATTCTCACCCGATGGCACCGACACCTGAAATGCTTGAAATAGACTTGAGAGCTGTTGAGGCGGTTCTATCGAAGTATCTAGGCTAGTTGCCCTTGAAAAGTCATCACGTAAATTCCCGACTTGCTGACCAATATGTTCGGCTAGCTGAACTGACAGCTGCGAAATAGGATTCTCTGTATCTAATACCACGCCCAGTAACGAGTGTTGCAATCTTGAAAGAATATGATCGAAGAAGGCTCTTTCTTTCACGGCGGGCACGTACTCAAAATGCACTCGGTTAAGGAAAACCGGAAGCATCCTCTGCGCGGTCGCCAGCGTCGAGGGGCATTTCCCGGATTTTTCCAACGGTACGAGGTTGTCAGTTTGACCAAATTGATTCTGGTCTCTATACCAGTTTCGCTTTACAACGAACCGCTCAGGCAGGCTCCCTTTAAAGTTGTCTGGCCTTTCGAATTCAATTGAAACCTGCACAAACTGCTTACCCTTCACAGACTCCTTGCGGACCTGTTCGCGTCGAGAAAGAGAAAAATCGCGCCCAAAATCCAACGGTGTTTTCCAGTCAGTCTGGCCATTGAAAAACAAGTTCAATGCACGCAACACGTTAGACTTGCCAACATCATTTCTGCCCGACAGCACATTGAGCGAACCGCACTGTTTAAGACTTGCCGAGTAAATAGATCGGAAGTACTTGATTTCAAACCGGCGAATTAGCTTCATGATCTATGCCCTTTGCCTAGCGGTGATTCGACGGATCTCATAAGCATCCGAGTGTCTGTTTTCTGACGCATAAGCTGCTGCTCAAAGCCCTGCTCTAAAGCAACTCTATATGCATACCAAGACAATTCCAACCCCTCTTATTTGCCATGGTTTGTTACGTGGTTCGCATAACATCTCTTGCGTCAAAGCAGGTACCCCCAGTATAAGCATAGAAGCCCACTCAGTCTGACCCTAATGCTTGCCCAAGAGGCTCTCACTGAGGAGCTTGTGCCAATCCATGGCGGAGCCAGATTCAGAGCGTTGGTTGTGGCAGCTCTCCATTTACTTCAAATTGCTCGCGCCGGAAATGGTGCACCGTGTTGTCATCAAGGCAACGGATCGAAACGTCCAGCTCATTGGCTTCCAGCTGCACCTCAACCTGATCAAACGGAGTGCCGGTGAAAACACAGCAACTGATGGCGCCGAGTTGAATCACATCCTCATTACTTCGCGCTGAGTGGTATTCAAAGGCCTCAATACCAGTTTCGCGCATCTGTCGGCCAATGCCCTGGCAGAAGCTGCTGTCGATCGGATCACGCAATCTGGTCTGAAGCGCTCTGCCGCCATGGTCCTGCAATTTCAGGGCCCTCGAGGTGCGCACCTCAACGTGGAAGAGAACCTTCCTCATCGCGCTGCTGCGGGGAAAGGGACGCTCGGGCCCATTCTGAAACACCAATTCGTAATACGCCCCCTCCAGCAGGCAGCCGAATCGGCTGCGGGAGCCATAAAACATCCCTCGCTCCCAGCGTGTGGCAAACCGCGATCCGTGGCGCTTCAGATAACGAAAGGGAGTGAGCAGCAGGCGATGCCGCACCGCGCACTCTTCGGCGCTGGGAAGCTCGGGCTTGCTGGCCTCCAGAAAATCTTCCAGCCAGGCCTGTTCATCCAGGCTGTCCGTAGTCCGGCGGGTGGCCGGAGCGCCCTGTTGCTCCACCAGCCGCAGCACCACCCCATCCAGCTTGGCGAGAGCCTTGAAATCCACATGGGTTCGTTGGCTCACGGCCGGCCACGCATGGCATCGAGGTACTGCACCAGCTCCACCAGCTGCTCCGGATCCTGCAGTTGCTCCCGCGGCAGACCTCCGGTATGGCGGTTGGCTGTGTTGATCCAGTGCCGCATCAGTTCGATGTCGTCACCCACCAGGGCCGAGAGGCTGCGATGCAAGCGCAGCATCAGGGCAACCATCCGCTGGGTGTGCTGATCGATGCGGCTCTGTGCCCGTGCCTGCTCAAAAAAAGTACGACTTTTACCAATTGCCTGGGCCGTTTCCTGAGCTGACAACCCCAGTTCCTCCCCAGCGCGCTGCAGCGCCTTGCGTAGCACCAGGTTCCCGTCTACCCCGTTAGCCGCTGCATTGGAGAGCTCCTGAACCTCCATGACCCCCACACCATCTCTCGGCATCATGCCTCAAAAGCGGCAAAAAAGGCAATGCTGCCTCGAACGAGGTGCGTGTAGCGCGATGCCTGCCTCGTGCCGTCGAGGCTTGATCGACGGCTTGCTGGTGGGTTCATACTTCATCGCTTCAGCTGCTCCGTAAGCAACGCAAATTGAGCCTTGTACTCCTCCTCACTCAGTTCGCCACTAGCAAAACGCTGGGTGAGACGCTCCATCCCATCCAGGATCACTCCATTGGTTTTCTCCTCCACCGACGCCTCGAACACCACCTGGGTCCCATCGGCTTCGGCGGGCTTGTCCCCGCCAAACAACTTTCCTGCCCAACCAATGGCTTCACCCACCTTGGCTCCGGCCAGATTGGCCGCATCGCCAACCGCAAATAGGGCCTGATCGATTGCACCATCTTCCCGGCGAAAACGTTTTGCCAGGGCCGGCAGTTCCCTTAGGAGATGCTCTTGCCTTAGGGCTTTGAGTAGCCGGCCTAGCACCTCCTGCTCCGCTGCTTGCAACTCCCCATCAGCAGCCGTGATCAGACAAAAACAGCGCGCCACGGCTTCCTGATTCTCTGGCTCTTGGATCGTGCCCAGGGCCGCACAGACTGCCGCGAGATCAGCGTCAACTTTCTCAGCTAGCCGCTCCAGCTCCTCCTGGGGCAGGCCCAGCTGCTTGAGGAAGGTGAGATACACCTCGCGTTCCTTGTCGTCGAAGGACCTGTCGGCCAGCGCCAGGGCCATCAGCCCCTCCAATACCGCAAGCTCCGCCTGCTCATTGCTGCCGATTTGGCCCTGCAACCGCTTGGTCTCTTCCCGCAATGCTGCGGTCACACGAACGCTATGGCGTACCCGAGTACCCATCATTCGGGTGGTGGTGTAGTTCCAACCCGCTGAGATTGCCGTGCCTACGATTGGCACGGCCGTCTTGATAATCGCCTTCTGGGTTACATGCTTGGCGATCTGTGGGCCTAACACCGTGCTTACAGCAGCCTGGATCGCGGGAGTATTGCCATGGATGAGGCGAAAGAGCTGGGCTCGCACCACCTCGGGTCCATAGGCCTTGATTCCCAGGCCTCCCACTTCGGCGGCCTTTATTCCGTACACAACGCTAAAGAGCTGGATGAGCTCCTCAGGATTGTTGGCATCCAGGGGGATCCCGTAGACCAGATGGAGGTCGTAGGTCAAACGCAGCTGAAGCCGCACGGTGTAGAGGACCTCCGCCATCACCCCAGTAATGGCCACTGGCAATCCCACCCCTGCCGTCATTACGGCTGCACTGGCTGCCGCACCCGATAGCCCGCCGGCAACCGCCGCATAGGTCTCCGCCAGCTCGCACAACTTGCCGGCAATCGCATCGGAGGGCAGGCCGGGGAACTTGCCGCGCAAATAGGTCGCACCGCCCTGCTCCATCACCCTGGTGTCGTAGCTGCCCAGGCAGCTCATGAGGAACTTGTTGAACCAGGTGCCGTCCTTGATCGCCTGAACCCCGAAGGACTGGACGGTGTGCTTCAGATCCGCGAATTCCTGCAGGATCCCGGCCTTGATGGCCTCCGCGTCGTAGCTACCTCCACCGTTTGCAGTCGGGTTGGAGTCGCTCATGGGGTCTAGGCCTGGTGACGTCTTGTGTTGTCTACTCTGAACCAAGCTTGATTAGTTAGTTCTTCGTTAGATCTCCAGAGCTAGAAATCATTTAACAAACCTTCCAGCGCGTGGGCTTGTCACTCCATGTAGGTCGTGCTTCGTAGCCACCTGATTGGGAGTGGGCCGAAGTCAGGACTGAAGGCTGAGGCGCGCCTGAAGATCTCCGTAGAGCTCTTCAACTAGCTCCAGGAGACGGCTGCGTTCTGCGGGGAGTCGCGTGGGCTCCGCGTCGTAGCGAGCCAGCACGGCGAAATCATCAAGATCAAGCAGCTCGGGAGCCAGCTGCACGGTTTCGCCGCAAGCGGCCAGCTCCTGCAGCAGGCGCTGTAGCGAATGGCTCCGTGGCGGTTCCTGGCCATGCATCACCAGCAGGGCCTTCAGCAGCTTCTCCAGGCTTTGCTGGACCAGAAAACCCCAGTCTTCATCGGCAAACGCCGCGGGATCCAGCGTTCCCCTGAGGCTGCCGAGGTGGCGCTCCACCAGGCGCAGTAGCAGCAGTGCGTCTTCAGCGGGCGACATCAAGCTCCTGGCCCTCCCGCAGCGCCCGCGCCACCACATGCCAGCGGGAGCCGGCCAGGTCGCGGGCATCCTGTTCACCCACAACCACCAGGTCCACCGCCACCCGCAGCGGCAAGGGCCGCAACGCTGCCCGCAGCGATCGCAGCGCGAATTGACGTTCGATCGGTGTGAGGGTCGGCTGGGGCATCACCACCAGCAGATCAATGTCGGAATCAGGCCGAGCGTCGCCGCGGCCCCGCGATCCAAACAACACCAGCCTCCGTGGACTGGGCTGAATCCCAGCCAGGGCTGCCGTCACCGCCTGCAGGTCGGCGTCAATCGCGGGGCTGGTGATCACCATGAAATGAGGTTAGGCCCCCTGATCGGATCTGAATAGCAGCCAGCACCGTCTCGCTCTACCTGATTGTTCTGACGGCTATGCATTTTTTATGCAATGAGTGCATATATGCAGATCGATTGGCAGCACTGAGATCTCGCCTAGTGTGAAGGTGCAGATCTGCAGCATCCCTTGCTCCCCTCCGTTGTTGCCAGTGAGCTGGAGCAGGTTGCGAAAGACGCCATTCGCACCGCCTTTCACCCCACTACCCCTGGCTTTGCCGGCCTGATCGATCGTTTCCTGGCAGAGCGCGAGCAACTGCTCAAGGGCCCCTTTGTGTCGGTGGCCTTGCCCTTTCACCAGGGCTCAGGCCGCGATTGGTTTCCACAGATCCCTCTAGCCTTCCCGCCCTACCGGCACCAGGAGAAGGCCTTTGATCGCCTGCTGCCAGGCACTCCGCGTAACACCCTGGTAGCCACGGGCACTGGCTCAGGCAAAACCGAGTGTTTCCTCTTGCCGTTACTCGAGCACTGCCGTCAGCAACAGAGCCATGGGCAGAAGGGCATCAAGGCGATCCTCATTTATCCAATGAATGCCCTGGCCACCGACCAGGGGCGTCGCATCGCCCAACTCATTGCTGAAACCCCATCCCTGGCGGGCTTGCGCGCCGGCCTCTACATCGGTGCCGAAGACGATGCGAAAACGGCGGCGATGACCGCCACCAGCGTGATCACCGATAAGGAAGCGCTGCACAAGGCACCGCCCGACATCCTGCTCACCAACTACAAGCAACTGGATTATTTGCTGATCCAGCCCCACGTCCAGAGCCTCTGGGCCCACAACGGCCAGCTCTCCGATGGCTCCAGCGTGTTGCGCTACCTGGTGGTGGATGAATTCCACAGCTTCGATGGGGCCCAGGGCACCGACCTCGCCTGCCTGATCCGCCGCCTACGCGATCGCCTCCAATGCCCTGGCGATGGGTTGGTGTGTGTGGGCACCTCCGCCACCCTTGGCGGCCCCGAATCGCGGGAGGCGATGCTCAGCTACGCCGGCCAAATCTTTGCCAGCAGCTTTGAGCCGTCTGCCCTCATCGAAGAAGAACGCCTCAGCCCGGAGGAGTTCTTCACGGTTCATACGGCCTACGGCGAGGAGGGGCTCTATGCCCTGCCCTTGCCCGGGGTCGATCAAGAGCTGCAACTCGATCCAGGCCATGCACCCAGTGCCGAGGCCTATCTCGCCGTCCAGGCCCAGCTCTGGCTAGGCGACACCCTCGCTTCTCCACCAGAGGCCAAGGTGGAAGACGAAGGCTGGCGGCTGGCCCTAGGCCAACGGCTCGGCACCTTGCCCGCCGTCCACAACCTGGTGCGCCAGGCCGCTGGCACCTGTTCCATTGAGGAGTTGCTCGAGCGCTTCTCCCGCCAGCTGGGTCTCGGGGATCGCTTCCCCCGTCGTTATCGGGTGTTGCTGCTCGACAGCCTGCTTGCCCTACTCGCCCATGCCCGCCGCACCACAACCAAGCTCGATGGCAAGGATGTGGTGGTGCCCTGGCTCAACCTGCGCCAGCAGCTTTGGCTGCGGGAGCTCAAGCGCATGGTGGCTTCTGTGGAAGCCGAGCCCCAGCTGCGCCATTCCGATGACCTGGCCGGATCGGAAGCCAACTTCCACTTACCAGTGGTGCATTGCCGCGACTGCGGCGCCACCGCCTGGGCCTCGACGGTGATCAGCCAGGGCAGTAACCGCCTTGATCGCGCCAGCAACCTCCAGTCTTTTTATAAGGCCTATTTCTCAGGCGCCCCCGAGCTCCACTACCTCTTTCCCACTTCAGAAACCGGGGGCGCTGATCAACGGCTTTGCGCCAGTTGCCTCAGCTTTCATCCGGCCAAGGATGTTGCAGCGGGCACCTGCCCCAACTGCCAGAGCCGTTCTCTGTTGGCGGTCGAGGTTCCTGATTGCAGTTATGTCGACGACAACAACCACCCCCACGTAAGCCGCGACTGCCCCTACTGCAACGCCCAACAGGGCCTGCTGTTGATTGGTTCATCCGCCGCCAGCCTCACCAGCACCTGGAGCGCCTCGCTGTTTGCCTCCGCCTTCAACAGCGACAAAAAGCTGCTCGCGTTCTGTGATTCGGTTCAGGATGCCGCCCACCGCGCCGGCTTCATCGCAGCCCGGGCCTACCGCACCTCGTTCCGCACCGCCCTCACCACCACGGTGCAGGAGTCGCAGTTGCAGCAGAACGGACCGATCGCCCTGGATCAGCTCCAAGAACGGCTGATCAGCGATTGGCAGCAGCGTTTGCCTAATCCGGTGGATTTCGCCGCCACCTTCATCCCCCACGACCTCGAATGGCTCCGGGAATGGGATGCCCTGCAGCAACAGGACACCCCCAGCCTCGATGGCGAAAGCATCTTGCTGCGCTTTGTCTGTGACCGCCTGCGCTGGGAGGTAGCCGCCGAATTTGGCTATCGCTCCCGGCTGGGCTCGTCGGTGGAGCAGGCCGGTGCCTTAGCCGCCGCGGTGGCGCCTGATGCGGTGGGTCGCCTTATCCCGCCCCTACTGAGCCGACTGCAAAACGAAATCGAGCCCCTGCGCCAAGCCCGCACTGGCCAGTTGCAACAGCTGGTGATGGGTCTGCTGCATCACTGGCGGCAGCGGGGCGCCCTTGATCTCCCCGAACTGTTCGGGGCCAGTGGCAAGGGCAGCGACTTCCTCTTCTCCGGTGGCATCAACACCTATCCGTTCAACCAAATCCAATACGCCCCGAACCTTGGCAAGGCCACATCCCGGCCCTCCTTTCCCACCAGCCACCGCGGTAAGGGCGGCTTTGAGCAGCTGGTGCGTGAAAGCGGCCGCCCCACCTGGGCCCAGCACTGGCTCAGCCGCACCCTCGACCCCAACAAACCCCTTGATGGCGAGCAACAAAAAGAGGTGCTGCAGGCGGTCGTTGCCGCGCTGATCGAAGCAGGGCTGTTATTGGAAATCCAAGGCAACAAGAGCGAGCACATCTGGGCGATACCCCGCTCCCGCATCCAGATCAGCGCCCAACCGCTAGCCGTACGTTGCGAGTGCTGCCGCGATAGCCAAGCGGTGCCCAGTGAGCAGCTCAGCCTTTGGGATGGCATGCCCTGTCTTGTGCGCCATTGCCCGGGGCACTACCGCACCGACAGCGGGGGCGGCCTCAAGCTTTACCGCCGTCTCTACGAACGCGGCGATGTGCACCGGATTGTGGCCCGCGAGCACACGGGGCTACTGCCGCGCCCCGATCGCGAACGGCTTGAAACCCAGTTCATCCGCGGCGCTTACCGCAGCGATCCCAACCTGCTTTCCGCCACCTCCACCCTGGAGATGGGGATCAACATCGGCGATCTTTCCACGGTGTTGCTCGCCTCGGTGCCCCCTGAGCCGTCCAACTATCTCCAACGCATTGGCCGGGCAGGACGCCGCGATGGCAATGCCGTGGTGGGAACCCTCGTGACCGGCACGGCCCACGATCTTTATTTCTTTGCGGATCCGCGCGAAATGTTGCAGGGCCAGGTGAATCCACCTGGTTGCTACCTCGATGCGGCCGAAATTCTTCGTCGCCAACTGCTCGCCTACAGCCTCGATCGCTGGGTCATCAGTGGCATCGACCATCAGGCCCTACCTCGCCAGCTCAAGGCCGCCCTCGACGCGGTGGAGCAATCCGGATCAAGTGGCATCAAGCAAGCCTTCCCATACACCTGGCTTAGCTGGTGTGAAGCCCACCAGGGTGAACTGCTGGAGCGTTTTCTCGGGCTGTTTGATCAGGTCTTGGCGGAAGCCAGCCGCCAGGAACTCAGGCGCGTTTTTCTCAACAGCGAAGACATGCCCTTCAGCGCTCCCTACGCCCAGGAGCTCCTGCAGCGGCTGGAAGAGCTGATCGCCGAGCGCAAACGCCTCACCGCCGAAGCGCGTCGCCTGCGCGAACGCTTCAACAAACTCTCCGAGCTCGGCGACGCCCTAACGCCAGTCCAGCAGGAGGACAAAGACCAGATCCGCCGTGAACAGAGCGCCTTTACCCAGCTGCGCAAAGAACTCGACCAGCGCCCCCTGCTGGCCATGTTCACCGATGAGGGCTTCCTGCCCAACTACGCCTTTCCAGAAGCGGGCGTAACCCTTAAATCCGTGCTCTGGCGCAAGAATCCAGGCCGCGCTGATGGCAGTAACCGCAGCGAAGAATTGGCGCCCCTGAGCTACGAGCGGCCCGCCAACGTGGCCATCCGCGAGCTGGTGCCCGATGGTCAGTTCTATGCCCAGGGCCGCCGGGTCAAGGTGGATCAGGTGGATCCCCACCTCAACAAATCTGAGCGCTGGCGCTTTTGCCCCTCCTGCTCCTACAGCTGCCGCGAAACCGACGACGACTTCGCTCGTAAGGAATGCCCCCGCTGCAGCAACAGCGGCTACGCCGACCAGGGCCAAGTCAAGGAGATGGCCAAACTGAAGCAAGTGCAGGCCACCACAGAAGACAAGCGCAGCCGCTTCGGGGATGACACCGATGAACGCAATCCCCGCTTCTTCCACCGCGAGCTGCTAATCCTTCCCGACCTCAACCGCCGCGAAATCTCCCTCGCCATCGACGATGGCGACTTTCCCTTTGGTGCGGAGTATTTAGCGAGCACCACCTTTCGAGAGATCAACTTTGGCGAGCAGGTTCCGTTTGGAGACGGCCACAGAATTTCCGGTAAAACCCTCAAGGTGAGGGGCTTTGAGCTCTGCCGCAGTTGCGGCAAGGTGCAACACGGCCCGGCCAAGGCCAACAACCACACCTTCGGTTGCCGCTACCGCGACAAGCCCGATGACGCCCAACTGCGTCAGCTGTTGTTTATGTACCGGGAGTTCAAATCGGAGGCGCTGCGTTTCTTGCTCCCAGGCGCCAGCTTTTGGGATGAAGCGGGTCAGCCCTCCTTCATCGGTGCCCTCCACCTCGGCCTCAAGCACCGCTTTGGCGGCAAGGTGGACCACCTGCAATCGGCCCTCGGCGAAGAACCCCAGCCCGGCAGCCAGCAACGCAAAACCTTCCTCTACCTCTTTGACTCCGTCCCAGGCGGCACCGGCTATGTGCGCCAGTTGATGGAACAGGGCGGAGCGGATCTCAAGCAGGTTTTTGAGCGTTCTCTACAAACCCTGCAGAGCTGCCCCTGTAGCGATGGCTGCTACCGCTGCATTTTTCAATATCGCCAACGCTTCGATCGCGAACGCACCAGCAAGCGCCGCGCCATCGAGCAGCTCCAAACGATTCTCAAGCGCTGGTCTGAACTGCAACCCACCGAGCGCAGCCTCTCGCAGGTCACCATCAACACCCGGGCCGAGAGCGAACTCGAGTTGCGGTTTCTCGAAAAACTCCGCGACGGCAAAGGCCTGCCTGAGGGGGCCAGAGCATCGCTGCGCGATGACGTCATCAATGGCCGCAAGGGTTACTTATTCACCCTCAGCCATGGCAGACATAGCGTCAGTTGGAAGCTGGAGCAGCAGGTACCCCTCGGCGATGGAGAGGGTGTTGATACCTATTCGCGAGCCGACTTTCTGCTCACTCCCACCGCTGGTGGCAAACCAATCGCCATCTACACCGATGGCTGGGAGTACCACCGTGGCCGGCTGGCCACCGATGCCCAACAACGGATGGCCCTGCAACGCAGTGGTCGCTACCTGTTTTGGGGCCTGAGCTGGGACGACGTCGTCGAAAAACCTCCCAGAGCCCAAAGCCCCCTCGAGCCCAACGGGCTCTGCCTTGGGGTCGTACCCCAGTTCATCAGCAAGCCAGAACTGTTCACCCGCTGGTGGCCTGAACAGCTCCAGGAGCAACTCAGCAAAGGGGTTGCGACCTTGGCGCCACGCCAAGCCCAGATCGCTGGCAGCCTGGAGTTACTGATGGCCTATCTGATCAACCCCTCCGAGCCCTGGTGGCAAGGGCTGGCCCAGCAATTCGCCCAGGCCCAGCTCACCCCTACGCCCATCTCGCACCCCGACCTCAGCCAGGCCATCGAAGAGCTCGGCCTCCAAGAGCACATTCAAGAGTGGCAGGTTTCAGCCAATGGCAACTGCATCGGCCAGCAGCTCGCGATAGCCCAAGGACTTGTTGGCCTCAACCTGGCCGACCTGGAGCTGCACAAGCAACGCCACCCCGCCGCCAGCTTGCGCGTCATTCACTTCAACCCTGAGGAGGCGGGCACTGAAATGCAGCAGCAGTCCGCCTGGCGTGAGTGGTTACGCCAAGCCAACCTGTTCCAGTTCCTGCCCCACTCCTTCATCTCCACCCCGGGTTGGAGCGGCACCGAACAGGCCGCCGCCATCGATCCCTACAGCGTCTGGATTGAAGTTGCCCCTGGCGCATCTCTCACCACCAGGCCCGATTCCGCCCCAGCGGATGTCCTCGCTTGGCAGCAGCTGATCAAGTTTGCCGATCCCCAGTGCTTGCCTTTACTGGAATCCCTACGCACTGCATGGAACGGAGACCCTTTCCCCTTGCCAGAGCTGGGTTATGAGCTGGAAGGTGCCAAGGGTGAGGTCCTGGCCCAGGCAGAAATGGCCTGGCCCAACCAACAACTTGCAATCACCCTGCAAACCGACGACCGTGCTTCCTTTGAGACCGCCGGCTGGAACAGCTGGACGATCGCCGATCCCCCTGATCAAATCGTCCATGCCCTACTCAACGCCCTGCAAACACCAGCCGCACCCGCTGCCCTAGCCCCATGAGCGAGCCCCGTCTCACCGTTGCCCTGTCCAACGACTTCTTCAAGGCCTACGGCGCGTTGCCGGAAAAAGCGCGCGGCAAGGTGGCGGCGTTCATCTCCAAATTCCGCCATAACCCGCGCAGCCCAGGGCTGAACTACGAACGCATCGAGGGGGGCAAAGACCCCTTCATTCGCTCCATCCGCGTCGACCAGGACATCCGCTGCATCGTCCGCGCACCAGAGGACGGCAACACCTATGTACTCCTGTGGATCGACAAACACGATGATGCCTACCAATGGGCACGGCGTAAGACCTGTCATGTCAACCGGGTCAATGGTGCCCTGCAGGTCATCGATGTTGAGGCTGCCGAAACAGCCGTAGGGGATGCCATCGCAGCCGCTGTCAACGAAGCGCTTGCTAGCACCCCTCCGAAGCAGAAGCCCACCGCTCCGTTACCAGCAGCCCAGGCCAGCTCCCTGTTTGGACACTGTGATGACGACCAATTGATGCTCCTGGGCGTTCCGGAAGCCCTCCTGCCCGCGGTGCGGGCAGTCAACAGCGACGAAACGCTGAGCCGGCTGATCGAATGGGTGCCGCAAGACTGCGTCGATGGCTTGATCCTGCTCGCCGATGGCAGGCCCATCGATTCCGTAATCGAGGAGTTGGAGCGCAGGCGGCCTGATCACATCGACCCCAACGATGTAGCGGCAGCCCTGGAAACTCCAGAAAGCAAGGCCGAGTTCGTGGTCATCACCGATGACGATGTGCTGGAAGCGATGCTCTCGGCGCCCCTAGAGCAATGGCGCGTCTTTTTACACCCAAGCCAGCGCCGCCTGGTGGATCGTGACTGGAGTGGGCCGGTGCGAGTCCTGGGCGGAGCGGGCACTGGCAAAACCGTGGTGGCCATGCATCGCGCCCGCTGGTTGGCCCAGCAATTAATCCAATCGGGGACAACCGGTCGGGTGTTGTTCACCACCTTCACCCGCAATTTGGCCACCGATATCCGCAGCAACCTCACCAAGATCTGCAGCCCTGAGCAATTGCAACGAATAGAGGTCATTCACCTCGATGGCTGGGTCACCAATTTCCTCAAAGGCCAGGGGCTGCCGGTGCGGGTGTTCAACAAACCCGCCCGGGATGCCTGTTGGGACTTCGCCATGGGAATCGCCGACACCACTCTGAAGTTCGATCGACGCTTCTATGAAGAAGAGTGGAAAGAGGTGGTGTTGGCAAATGGTTGCCGCACCCAACCCGAGTACCTCAGTGCCCGCCGTGTCGGTCGCGGCACCCGCCTAACCCGCCAAGAGCGCGTCCAGATCTGGCCCGTGTTCGACGCCTTGCGCATGGAATTTCGACAGCGCGGCCTCTGGGAACCAGAGGAAGCCAAGCAAGCGGCCACCGATCTGATCAATGAATCCGGCCAGGCAGCCCGCTATGCCGCCGTCGTAGTGGATGAAGCCCAGGATCTGGATGGGGCGAGCTTCTCCCTGCTGCGTGCCTTGGTGGGTGGGCCCCATGCCAATGATCTGTTCATCGTGGGCGATCCCCATCAGAGGATCTATGGCAAGCCCGTGGTGCTGAGCCGGTGCGGCATCGAAATCCGCGGGCGCTCACGCAAGTTGCGCATCAACTACCGCACCACCGAGGAAACGCGCGCCTGGGCCACAGCTGTCTTGCATGGGTTCGACTTCGATGACCTCGACGGCGGCAGTGACCCTTGCACGGATTACCGCTCCCTTCTCCATGGCGATCGTCCGCTGGTCAAAGCCTTCGAGGACCCCGCTGAAGAGGAGCGCTTCCTGGCGAACACCCTCCGCCAAATCCAGGCAGAGCAATTCAGCCTTGCCGCCACCTGCATCACCGCCCGCACCAATAAAGCGGTGGAAAAACTCAACACAATCCTGCAACGAGAAGGCTTCACCACGCGGGTGATCAATTCCGACGAATCCGATGACCCCAGCGACCCCGCCCTGCGCTTGGCCACCATGCACCGCGTTAAAGGTCTGGAATTCGATCAGGTCTTCATCCCTGGGCTCGACGAGGCCCAAATGCCCCTGCGCCATGAGCTCAATCAACGGCCTGATCAACTCTCCAGAGAGCTCTTCGAGCAACAAGAACGATCCCTCCTCCATGTGGCGGCGACTAGGGCTAAAAAGCGAGTTGTGGTGAGCTACAGCGGCAAGCCCTCTCCTTACATCGTCTGAGGCGATACAAGACATCGCGATGGGCCCATCCACGTCTTCAGAAACTGCGGCATCTGGCGCAGCTCGCACGATTGCTTTGCAAATGCTGGAGGAACGGGGGCGCGGAGCTGTGCTGGTGGGAGTTGCTCGGGTGGATACAGCTATCGAGCACCTACTACAGGCAGTCATGGCACCTGGGGATGAACGGCGCGACAGTCTTTTTCAACCGGATCGCCCCCTCGGATCGCTCGGCGCCAAGGTGGCTTTGGCCCGCCGTCTGGGGCTCATTGATGAACCCGTTGCGCAGGCCATTAACGCCCTCCGCAAGCTGCGCAATACCTTCGCTCACTCGGCTGGATCCGCATCCCTGGCAGACCCTTCCCACAGCACCAGGCTGCAAGAGGCCTATGCCCATGCTCGGTTGAATTCGCTTTGGGGCCCGCTGGAAGCAGCGCTTTCATCCCAGCCCAAATCATCCCAAGGGGAGCTCGATTCGAGCCTGCGTGATTACATCCTGCTGATCACGATCCTGGTGGCCTTCCTAGAGGCCACAGCCCAGCAGCTCAACCCACTAAAGCCACCTGTCTTGATGAGTTTTGGCGGGATCATCAAAAACTGATCAACCGCCATTTCCGCCCACTCCTTCGCGCCCCAAAGCCCCACAGCATTTGGGTTGACGGCCTTAGCCCTGGGCCTCCCGCTGGTACTCCTGCCGCTCTTCTTCCCAGGCCCGCTGCAGGTCCATGCGGGTGATTCGATAACCCAGGCGCCGTGCCGCCAGGATCAGCTCTGGGGTTGAGCGGCAGCCCTTGAGTGAGCGCCGCAGGGAAGCGTCCACCTCGGCCTCGTGCACCAAGCGCTCCAGCTCAGACCAGCTCATGGCACCTCGCGCCTGGTCTCACAAGATGCCAAAGCCCCCTGGAGGGCGCCAGGTTCGCCAGAACACAGTCCCCCGGATCAGCTGTCAGCACTGAGAAAACCGGCCGGGGAGTTCGGCCGGTGGGAGGCGGAGCCTCCCTGCAGCGCTTAGAGCACCGAGACGGTGGTGCCAAAGCGACCCTGGAATTTGCGGGCTAGAGCAAAGGCCTTCTCAGCGGGGATCAGGCGCAGCTTTTTTGACGGGCTTACCGCGGCGGCCCATGGGGGTGGTGATGCGCTCGTGGCCATAGGCCTTGATGCCATCGGGATAGGTGTGGAGCACCAGGGTGCGGAGCTCACAGCAGGGGGCACGCTGGGAGGGACCACGCCACTGCTTTGGCAAACGCCACCGCACACACGTGAATTGAGCCGGGCACTGGTGTGCACCGCCGGTTGGTTCAGCAAGGCTGGCGGCTATGGCCTCATCACCTCGGTCAACAAGCCGCGGGATGCAGGGCAACAGCTCCCTTTGACACCGCAGAAGGCTGCGCGCCGGAAGGCGTCAGTTCGTTCATGGCTACCCAAGCTCTCGGTTATGCCCCTGGAGATCCCATCGGTCTGGTGGAGTCCTGCTACCGGGCGATCGAATGGATCCTCGCCACCCACACCGCCCGTGGAGTGCTGATCCCCAGGCCCTGGGTGGATCCCCCCTACGGGGAAGAAGAGATCACCCTGCTGGAAGAGGAGCTCCTGCCGGTGATGGCGGTGTTCCTTGCCCGGGTGGATGCGATCGATCGGGCCATTGAGGCCGATCAAGAGGCCGAGGTCCAGGCCCTTGAGGCCTCAGATCCCAGGGCCCGCTGAGGGCAGGGCCGGCTGTTGGCCGGCCTTTTCTGCTGGTTCCGGTTGGCGAATCAAGGAATCCTTAGTTCGCAGTATTCGCCAGCTCGGATGCCGGCCACCTCAACCACCACGAGCTCTGCCGCGGATCTGATACGTGGCCAACTTGTGGTGGAGAGCACAAGGATCGCGATCGCGCGGGTCTTCAGGTTCTGCTGGTAACGGAGGTTGGTGTCGGTTGTGATCAGCAGCTCATAGCCCTGCTGCTCTGCCAGGCGAATGAGATCGCCATTGGTCACGGTGGACCAGCCCTGCTCGTAGGCCGTACTCACGTCGTGAGCTGTCAAGAATCGCCGCAGGGGAGCCGGTGTCCCCTGATCAAACAGGATCTGCACTACGCCAGGGCCACCGCCGTACTTCTGGCGGCGTGCTCGAGCACCAGCCGGCTCTGCTCTGTGGTCACCCCAGGGAAGATCTCCACAAACTCTGCGAGCGATACACCGTCTTCCAGGTTCTGGAAGAGGGCGGCCACTGGAATCCGGGTGCCGCGGAACACCCAGGCGCCGCTGACGCGCTGGGGATCCTGTTCCACGGCCGGGCAATCAGCCCAGTTCATCGATCAACCTCCCCTCGCGGTAGGCACGGCTGATCACGTGGCTGCGCCAGTGGCGCCGCTCGTCGCATTCGCTCTGGGAATAGAGCAGCAGATCAAGGGAGACATCGGCCTGGGTCAGTTGATCCCAGAGGGCATTGAGTACCTCAAAGCGTTGGTGCTCCTGCAGCCAACTGTTGGGCGCGGTGATCAGTAGATCAATATCGGAATCAGGCCCGGCTTGCCCCCGGGCTCTAGAGCCAAACAAACGCACCTCAGAGCCGGGGATGGCCTGGTGAATCACGGCCGCCATCGCTGGCAGCCGCTCCTCAATCGATGGTGGGCTCACCCCAGTCATGAAGCCATTCTGTCCGTTAGGTCCTTCCGATCAATCTCAGAGCCAGTTTTCATACAGCAGCCCGTCCACGCGTTCAAATTCCCGCAGGTTGTTGCTGACCAAAGTCAGACCTTCACTGCGGGCATGGGCAGCAATATGCAGGTCATTGACGCCGATCGGTGTACCTCGCTGCTCCAGGGAGGCCCTGATCTGGCCGTAGTGCTGGGCTGCCTTGGCTCCGTAATCAAGGACGTCCAGCCGGCTGCAGAAATCTTCTACAACTGCAAGGGTTCGCTGCGGCTGAGAACTCTTTTCTGCGCCAAGCAGGAGCTCGGCCAAGGTGATTGATGAGATCGCCAGGTGGGCGGCATTCTCATTGAACCGATCCAAGATCAAATCCGGCCTGCGCTTAATCACATAGATGCAGATATTGGTATCGAGCAGGTAGCGCAACACGGCTGATCTCAGAACGGCTCGCGGTCGGCTTGCTCCTGCATCGCTCGCTCTGGCAGGAAGTCATCAGGAACAGCCGGGCTGTCATGAAAAAAGCTGTCCCAGCGCTTCCCCACAGGGGAGATGATGCGCTCCTGCCCGCAGGCCCGCACCTCGACATCCTTCACGGAATCAGGCATCCGCAGGTGAGCCGGGATGCGCACCGCCTGACTGCGGTTGCTGAGGAACAACTTGGTGACAGCGGCCACGAGCGCTCTCCGGCTGGATATACAGGCAGTCTATCCCTGGTTGGACGTGATGGTGCAGGGAGCTGGTGATCATTCCTGCCAGGGAGGGTTGGGCAGCGGGAACCTGGAAGGCGGCTAGGCGTGGTGGGTTGCCGATGGTGAGGGTCTAGATGCCTGCTGCAGCTCCAGCCGCTCAGATAGCCAGACCTTGATGATCGACTGCCGGGTGACGCCAAGCCGGGTGGCTTCTTGATCCAGTTGATCAACCATCCACAGCGGAAAGTCGACATTGACGCGCTTTTGCTGCAGGCGCGGTCGGCGCGCGGCGTCGAGATCGAGGCCCTCCAGCACGGAATCGCCGTTATCAAAGAGCCGGTCAAATTCAGAACTGTTCATAGAGCTGCACCTCCTCTGGGCGAGAACGACGGACGGAAATGAGTCGGATCAATTGGCCGCGCAGGGTGATCACAGCGGACCAATGCCTGTGGTTGATCTGGCCAATGACAAGCCACCTGGGCTCATCCAGCGTGCGGGCCGGGATCTCGATCAAGGCGGGATCTCCCCAGAGAGCCTGGGCGGCGTCGAAGTCGATGCCGTGCTTCTGCTGGTTGGCCTGACTCTTAAGCGTATCGAACTCAAACTCCATAGGGTTCTGATTTTATACCTTTTCTGACCTTTTGTAGTGGGATTTCTGGCGTGCACCGTGCCGCTTAGGCATCCGCCAAGAAGCCCTCAATCCAGCGCTGGTGCAGGGAGCTCCATCAAGGCGTGCTTTGGGTCCACAAAAACCCCAATGCCCCGCTCCGACTACCTCTGGCACCTGGAGCGCTGCGCCCAAGGCTTTCTGGTTAGGACAAAATCACTTGAGGAGCAAAAAAATCCGCGCATTACAGCGGTGCATGGGGCTCTGAATAGTGGCCATGGGGAACGCATCTCTGTTGTGAGTGTTCCCACCGACCAGGCTCCCGGGTCCACCCAGTCTCACGAGGTGAGACGGGCAGATTCCTTGGGACTTGTCCCAAGGAAATGACACAACAAGGGTTTTCGGCGACCCTTCCCGGACTCATTTCGCCCGAAGGAAGAAGCTCTCTTGACCCTTGAAAACGCCTTAGACTGCAAGGCTTATCCCTTGTAGTCTAAGGCGTTCCAAAATATGGGTCGCCTGAGATTCGAACTCAGGACCAATCGGTTAAAAGCCGAGTGCTCTACCGCTGAGCTAGCGACCCGCGCCATTTGGGCACCCATGGAACGTATCACCCTGGGGGGACCTCCTCAAAGTCCCCTGGCCACGGCCTTGAGAATGGGCCCACGATCCCGATCAACATGAGCCCCTTCCCCTGGCCGGAACCCCAGATTCACAGCGAGGCCTGGGTCGCGGGCACCGCCGTGGTGATTGGGGATGTGCACCTTGCCGCTGGAGCCAGCCTCTGGCCCCTGGCCGTCGCGAGGGGCGATCTCTGCCCGATCCGGGTGGGAGAGGGCTCCAACGTGCAGGACGGGGCCGTGCTGCATGGCGATCCAGGCCAACCGGTGGTGATTGGTGCCGATGTCACCATTGGCCACCGAGCCGTGGTCCATGGAGCCCGCCTCGACGATGGCTGTCTGATTGGCATCGGCGCGGTGGTCCTCAATGGCGTCACCGTGGGTGCAGGGGCCCTGGTGGCCGCAGGGTCTGTGGTCACCAAAGATGTGCCTCCAGGAGCCCTGGTCATGGGCACCCCGGCCACGGTGAAACGCCAACTCAGCCCCGAAGCCACCGCCGAGCAACGCCTCCACGCCCAGCGCTATCGCCAGCTGGCCATGGTCCATGCCGGCCGGAGCTCGCGTTTCTAAACACTGCGAGAACAGGCCAATTCAAGCGGGAGGTGCGGGGCAGTCCTTAAGATCGCCCAACCTTGACATCTACCTTCCATGGACGCACGGCTGGTCCTCGTTGCCGCTCCCATCCTGCTTGCTGCGGGCTGGGCCGTGTTTCACATCGGCCGGGCAGCTGTCGGCCAGCTCCAGCTGATGATCATGCGTGCCCGCACCTGATCTCCCCCTGTTGACCTGGAACGGCTCCAAAAGGGCCCTGCTGCAACGCTGGCTGAGGGCTCTGCTGCCAGCCCCGCTCCGGCCCGAACCGGCGGAGCTTTTGGTGATCGGGGCAGGTTTGGCCGGCACCGAGGCGGCTTGGCAAATCGCCCGGGCAGGCCTGAGGGTTCGGCTGATTGAGATGCGGCCAACCCGGCGTTCCCCGGCCCACCACAGCGCTGAATTTGCCGAGCTGGTGTGCAGCAATAGCTTTGGCGCCCTCTCCAGCGACCGGGCTGCAGGCCTGCTCCAGGAGGAACTGCGCAGGCTGGGCTCCCTGGTGATCGGCACCGCCGATGAGCACGCGGTGCCGGCCGGCGGCGCCCTGGCGGTGGACCGCGGCCGCTACAGCGCGGCCCTCACGGCGGCCTTGGAGCACCACCCTCTGGTCACCGTGGTGCGCCAGGAGCAGCTCGGCCTCCCGGCTCCCGATCGGATCACGGTGCTGGCTACTGGTCCGCTCACGGCCGATGCCCTGGCCGAGGACCTGCGCGCCTTCACCGGCCGGGACGACTGTCACTTCTTTGATGCCGCCAGCCCGATCGTGGAAGGCGACAGCATCGACCTGGGCGTGGCATTCCGCGCCAGCCGTTACGACAAGGGCGATGCCGACTACATCAACTGCCCCATGGACAAGGAGCAGTTCCTTGCCTTCCGCGGGGCCCTGCTTGAGGCGGAACAGGCCGAGCTCAAGGACTTCGAAAAAGAGAGTGCCAATTTCTTTGAGGGCTGCCTACCGATCGAGGAGCTGGCCCGCCGCGGCGAAGACACCATGCGCTACGGGCCTCTGAAGCCCATCGGCCTCTGGGATCCCCGCTGGGGCGACGTCAATGACCGCGATGTCCGCCGGGCCAACCGGGCCTATGCGGTGGTGCAATTGCGCCAGGAAGACAAGGACGGCCAGCTCTGGAACCTGGTGGGCTTCCAAACCAACCTCAAATGGGGGGAGCAGAAGCGGGTGCTTCGGATGATTCCTGGGCTGGAGAAGGCCGAATTCGTGCGCTTCGGGGTGATGCACCGCAACACCTTCCTGGAATCCCCCCAGCTGCTGGACGCCACCCTGCAATTTCGCCGGCGCAAGCGGCTCTTCGCCGCCGGGCAAATCACCGGTACCGAGGGCTATGCCGCCGCCGTGGCCGGCGGCTGGCTGGCCGGAACCAATGCGGCCCGCCTCGCCCTTGGCAAGCAACCCATCGCCCTGCCCCCCACCACGATGATTGGGGCCCTCACCCAGTTCATTGCCGAGCCCCGCAGCGGCAAAGGCTCCCGCAAAGCCGGCTTCCAGCCCATGCCCCCCAATTTTGGGCTCATGCCCGAGCTGCCCGAACGCATCCGCGATAAGCGCCGCCGCTATGGGGCCTACCGCGACCGGTCCCTAGCCGACCTCCAGTCATCTGTGGGCTGAAGCTTGGATGTGGGCGCCTAGGGTCGCCCCATTGCCTATCCAGTGGCCTGTGAGTGCGAGTCCTTCCTTAGACGCCGTCGTGATTGGCTCGGGCATTGGCGGCCTGGTGACGGCCTCCCAACTCGCCGCGAAGGGCGCCAAGGTGCTGGTGCTGGAGCGTTACCTGATCCCAGGCGGATCCGGAGGCAGCTTCAAGCGCGAGGGCTACACCTTCGACGTGGGTGCCTCGATGATCTTTGGCTTTGGCGATCAAGGCCAGACCAACCTGCTCACCCGCGCCCTTGCCGACGTGGGGGAGCACTGCGAAACCATCGCCGATCCAGCCCAACTGGAGTACCACCTTCCCGGTGGGCTCACCGTGGCTGTTGATCGGGATTACAGCAGTTTTGTGCAGCGGCTCAGTTCCCTCTTCCCCCACGAGGCCCAAGGAATCCGCCGGTTCTATGACACCTGCTGGCAGGTGTTTAACTGCCTCGATGCGATGCCGCTCCTCTCCCTCGAGGATCCGGCCTACCTGGCCAAGGTGTTTTTCCGGGCCCCCCTAGCCTGCTTGGGCCTGGCCCGCTGGCTTCCGGTAAACGTGGGTGATGTGGCCCGAGCCCACATCAGCGATCCGGCCCTGCTCAAGTTCATCGACATGGAGTGCTTCTGCTGGTCGGTGATGCCCGCGGATCTCACCCCCATGATCAACGCGGGGATGGTGTTCTCCGATCGCCATGCCGGCGGCATCAACTACCCCAAGGGAGGCGTGGGGGTGATTGCCGAGAAATTGGTGAGCGGCCTGGAGCGCCACGGCGGCTCCATTCGCTACAAGGCCCGGGTCACCAAGGTGCTGCTTGAGGGCGGCAAGGCGGTGGGCGTGCAACTCGCCAACGGCGAGCAGATCCACGCCAGGCGGGTGATCTCCAATGCCACCCGCTGGGACACCTTCGCTGGCGATGGCGGCAGCGAGGTCAGCGTGGCGCGGCCGCTGGTGGATGAAGCGCATACCCCCAAGAGCGAAGCCACCTGGCGCAGGCGCTACAAGCCCTCGCCCTCCTTTCTCTCGCTGCATCTGGGTGTCAAAGCTGAGTTGATTCGGCCGGGCACCCACTGCCACCACCTGGTGCTCGAAAATTGGGGGGCCATGGAAGACGAACAGGGGGTGATCTTTGTGTCGATCCCGACCCTGCTCGATCCCTCCCTGGCTCCGGAGGGCCGCCACATCGTGCACAGCTTCACCCCCTCCTCGATCGGGGCCTGGACTGGGCTGAACCCGTCCGATTACGCCGCCAAAAAAGAGGCCGATGCCAACCGCCTGATCCAGCGGCTGGAAGCGATTGTGCCGGGCCTGGCCAGCGGCATCGAGCACCGCGAGGTTGGCACCCCCCGCACCCACCGCCGCTTCCTCGGCCGCATGGGGGGCACCTATGGCCCCATCCCGAGCCTGCGCCTACCTGGCTTGCTACCCATGCCCTTCAATCGCACGGGCATCAACGGTTTGTATTGCGTCGGCGACTCCTGTTTCCCAGGCCAGGGCCTCAATGCCGTGGCCTTCAGCGGCTTTGCCTGTGCCCACCGCATTGGCGCCGATTTGGGCCTCAACCCCTGGGCCCTACCCGCCTAACCCCCCCAGGCTCCATAAGCTTGGTCCTGCGGCGTGCCCTGTGATGAGTTCAGCTCCCTCCCCCAGCTCGGCAGACCTGGCCCGCTATCTGGAGGCCCGGGGTGAACTCAGCAAACCCTGGATGCTCCAGTTGCTCCGCTTGACCAAGCTCAAGGAAAGCAAGGACGACCTCGATCCCCAGGAGTACCTGGCGCGGTTGCAGGAGGCCCACGCCGACCTGATGCGCCTGGGCGAGTTCTGGAAGGGGCGGGAGCAGGAGGTGTTTACGGGCCGCTACCAACCACCAGAACTGCTTGAGCCCTTGCCAGGCTCCGCCGACGATCGATGAGCTACCCCATGGCCCCCGTGATCCGGCTCGCGCTGATCTGCCTCTACCTCGCCCTGGTGGCACCGTTGCCCTGGCTGGCTCCAGCTGAAGCCCGGGCGGGGGTGGGGATCGCCGTTGGCCTGGGCCTGGCCCTGATCGTGGCCCTCACCAGTGAACAGGTGGAGCTGGATGAGTCCGGCATCCGGGTGGGCCATCCTCCCTGGTGCCATTGGTGCTTGCGGCGGGGCTGGAGCTTGGAGTGGCCGTCCATCTCGGCCCTCACCCCGGTCGCCACCAGCCAGGGAGGCCGGGTGTTCTACGTGCGCAGCCCCGATGGTTCGGCGTTTTTGCTACCTCAACGGGTCGCCAACTTTGACGACTTCCTCAGCCGCTTTGCTGCGGCCACTGGCATTGACACCAGCGGCATTGGCAGGATTAGTCCACCCTGGACCTACCAACTGCTGGCTGGCTTCAGCGCCGCGCTCTTGCTTGCCGAACTGGCCTTTGGCCTAGGGATAGCTGCCCGAGGGCTGTAACACCAGGTCAGCCTGGGGCTCCGGGGTCCCGGCCGGCAGGGTTTCCAAACTGAAGCGATAGCCCTGCTGCCGCATCGTCTCGATGCCGCCACCCTCGCCAAGCCCGGCCTGTTCCAGCTTGCGGCGCAGGGTCAACACCTGGGTATCCACCGACCGGGGCCCCCCACTAAAGGGCGGCCAGGCCATGCGCAGCAGCTCCTCCCGGCTGCGCACCACCCCAGGCGGCATCAGCAACGCACAGAGCAGGGCAAATTCCCGGGGGCTCAACTCCACCGGTTCATCGCGCAACGTCACCTGCCGCAGCAACACGTGCACCTCAAGGGGGCCCACACATACCCGTTCCTGTAAGCCACTGGCACTGCGGCGTAGGAGCGTACGGGCCCGGGCCGCCAGCTCCTCCAAGCCGAAGGGCTTGCGCAGCACGTCGTCGGCGCCGGCGTCGAGCAGGGTGACCACAGGCTCAGAACCCGTGCGGGCCGTGAGCACCATCACCGGACAACGCAGCTGGGCTGCCAGCCGAAGGGCCGAGCTCTCATTCAGCAGTTCGGCACTAATCAACAGATCGGGGGATTGCTCTTGGCAAACCTCGAGGGCTTCGCGGGCTGTAGCTACAGCCGCTGCCAAATGGCCGTCCTGGCGCAACCGTTGGGCCAGGACAGTGCGCAGGGTGCCGTGGGGATCGACAACCAGCACCCGATGGGGCTGGATGGCCTGGGCGGAGGGTGCGCCTTGGGGCAGCTGAATGACCATCAGACCACGCTAATGCGCCCGAGGCGACCAAACGGGTATCAAGCGATGCCTTGCCATCTGGCACGTGGGATACCGGTCGCCAGCTCGCAGTCTCGATCGTCCGTCGCCATGGGAGGCAACAAGCGCCAGAATGGGGTTTGGGTTCCTTCGTCCATGACAGCCCTCCAGCACCCCGAAGCCATTCGCCATTTCCAATCGCTCTGCGATGCCTGCCAGGAATTGGCGCACCACTACCACAGCCCGGCGGAGATGCGGCTCTATGCCGATGGTTACCTGCACGCCCTCCGTCGCAGCACCATCCTTGACCCGATCCAGCAACGGCGGTTCGAGGAACTTGTGGATCGCTGGATCAGGGACCCCTCCAGTTTTGTCGGACCCGATGGGGATCCGCGCACCCTTTACGAGACCGGACGCACCTAACTGGCGAGGGCCACTTCGATCTTCTCGCGCAATTCTCCCGAGTTGTACATCTCAATCAGGATGTCGGAACCGCCAATGAATTCTCCATTGACATACACCTGGGGGATCGTCGGCCACTCCGAGTACTCCTTGATGCCCTGACGAATCTCCCCATCGGACAGCACGTCGAAGGTCTCAAAGGCCACACCCAACGAATGCAGGATCTGCACCACGTTGTTGGAAAAACCGCACTGGGGCATGAGCTTGTTGCCCTTCATGAACACGAAGACCGTGCTCGTGGCGACCAGGTCTTCGATGCGCTGTTTGGTCGTGGCTTCCATCGATTAAGCGGGGGTAGAGGTTTGCAGGGCTAGGGCATGGATGGCTTCGCTGGCCAGCTCCTGGCTCAGGGCGCCGTAGACCAACTGGTGCTGCTTGATGCGGTTCAGACCGGTAAAGGCGCTGGAGACGACCTTGACCTGAAGATGGTCGCCGCCGCCGGTGAGATCTTCGACCTCAACGGCGGCATCGGGCAAAGCACGGCCAATCGCCGCCTTCACGTGGTCGGGGTTCACCATCAAGCGCACTCTAAGAAGAATGGAAATCTAGGGGCTCGAGACTCTCGAATGGTTCCTACTTACCGGGGGGGGCATCCAGGACCTGGCCGGCGGTGTAGGGCGTGGTGGCGAAGCCAATTTCCACCAGGCTCTGATAGGCCTTACGACCCTCTGGTGTCGCTGGGGTCATGATTTTGACAACCTCAACCAGCAACGGCACCGCCACTTCTGGTTGGTTTTGGCGACGGAAAACAGCAGCCAAGCGGAGATTGGCCTGGGCCAAGGTCTCGAGGGCTTCGCGACCCTTCTGATCCATCTCCCGGGGGATACGGGCATCCAAACCCCGGAAGGAACCGCTCAAATCGCGGTAAAAACCCAACAGCTTGCGGCAGTAATCGCGAGCCAAGTCGTATTGCTTGCGGGCCTCGGTGAGATTGCCGCTGGAAGCGGCCTGGTCACCCTTGGCCAAGGCGGCCTGCACCGCATTGATCGTGAGGGCAGCATCCACGGGCTGAACCTGTTGCTGGGCCGAGGCCGCAGGCAGGACTTGGATCCCCAAAGGCTGGGAGAAAAGCAACGGTGGCAGGGCCAGCGCAGCGAGGGCAAAACAAGGGCCGCTAAGGGAGCGGATGGACCTGCGCACAAAACTGACAGTCAGGTGGTTCGAACTCTAAGGGCCCTGCTCCCACCCCCTGGTCAGCCATTCAGGCCAATGGCGATGCGCGCCTGCCCTTCGGCCAACAGCATCGCCGCCGCCAATCGTTGGTTGAAGGCAACCGCAGCATCCCGGCCCTGGCCTGAGATCACCAGGGGCTCACCAAGGCAAATCGCCACCCTGTCGCGGAAACGGGGCCGCCCATGGCCATAGGCAATTCCCACCGGCAACACCGGAACCCGCACCCCCTGGCTAGCGGCTAACAGGGCCAGGCGGGGCAGGCCCTGGCGCAACTGCATCGGACCGTCGTCGGTGCGAATGCGGCCCTCAGGAAACACCACCAACTGGTGGGATGTTTCCAGCAAATTGACGGCGTAGCGGAGGCTGGCGGTGGTGGGACGGGCCTGGTTCACAGGGAAACAGCCCAACCGATGCAACAACCACCCCTGGAGCCCCTTCATCTCATCGAGGGTGACCATGAAGCGGCAATCGCGGCCGCTGACGCGACGACCCACCGCATGGGTGATCACCAAGGCATCCCAGCGCGAGCGATGGGTGGGGGCAAGAAGCAACGGACCATCCAGCGGCAACCTCTCCTGGCCCAACACCTGCACCTGCTTGAAATAAGCCGGCAGGGCAATGTCCTGGGTCACCACCGTGGCCAAGGGAGCCAGCCAGGGGCTCACGCCGTTGCAGAGGCTGCGCTCGCGGCGGAGGGATGCGGAGAAATCCAGCTGGCCAGTGGATTGGGCTGTCTGTGCCGCCACCAACCTTTCCGAGGGGAATTGCCAAAAGTTAAGGCGCTTGGCCCAGGTTTTGAGCTGGCATTGGGCAGTTGGCTCGGCGGTCGACGGCTGGTCCATAGGATTTCGCTGCGGGGCCTGGTCCCTCGGCCCGCCCGAACACCTTGGAAAGCCCATGGCCAGTCTTGGCGTCAACATTGACCACATCGCCAACGTGCGTCAGGCCCGCCGCACCGTGGAGCCAGACCCGGTGAGTTACGCCCTTCTGGCCGAATTGGGGGGAGCCGATGGCATCACCGTTCACCTGCGCGAAGACCGCCGCCACATCCAAGATCGCGATGTGGAGCTGCTGCGGGCCACGGTGCGAAGCCGGTTGAATTTGGAAATGGCGGCCACCGCCGAAATGGAAGCGATCGCGCATCGCGTCAAGCCCGACATGGTCACCCTGGTGCCCGAGAAGCGCCAGGAGGTCAGCACCGAAGGGGGGCTGGATGTGGCCAGCCAGCGGGACCACCTCAGGGGCCTGGTCGACCGGCTCCAGGGCGCAGGCATTGGGGTGAGTTTGTTTGTGGATGCTGATCCTCTGCAACTCGAGGCCTGCAAAGCCACGGGTGCCCGCTGGGTGGAGCTCCATACGGGCACCTATGCCGAGGCCCCCTGGAACCAGCAACCCCTCGCGTTGGCCAGGCTGGGTGAAGGCAGCTTTATCGCCCGCAGCCTGGGCCTACGGGTCAATGCGGGCCACGGCCTCACCTATCAAAACGTGGAGCCTGTGGCAGCCATTGAAGGGATGGAGGAGCTCAACATCGGCCACACGATCGTGGCCCGCGCCCTCGCCGTGGGCTTGCAGGAGGCCGTGCGCGAAATGAGGGCTCTGGTCCAGAATCCCCGCCGCGACCCCTTGTTCGGTAGCCACCAGCCATGAGCACCTATTTTTTCGTAGCTGCCAGCGAAGCCTTCCTCACCGTAGAAGAGCCCCTCGACGAAGTCCTGCGGGAGCGGGTGCGCCATTACGGGGAGCAGGGCAAGCCCATCGACTTTTGGTTGGTGAAACGGCCCGCCTTCCTCGATGCCCCTGAACTGGAACCGGTCGCCAGCGCCGTTCCGCGCCCGGCCGCCGCGGTGGTGTCAACGGATGGGAAATTCATTGCGTTTCTCAAGTTGCGCCTGGAGTTTGTGGCCTTTGGCAACTTTGAGGCGCCCAGCGGCTCGATCCCCAACCCCCTCGCTGGCGCTTAAAAAGGCCGGCCCTTAAAACAGGCCCAGAAAGCGCTTGGGCTGCTGGGTGTCCTGCTGGTAGCGGGGCTTGGCGTCACCGATGGTGAAGACCGCCTCCTTGTTCTTCCACCAAACCCAGTCGCGAATTGGTGGGGTGTGGGCCAACTGCTCGCGGGTTAGGCCCAAACCCAGCTTGGCCGAGGCCTCGAGCAACACATCCAGCATCTGCTCGCCATTGGAGCAATTGGCCAGGGCTTCATTGGTGCGCTTGGCCCCATCGAGCGCTCCCACCAGGGCATTGACCCGCTGGACCACGGGCAACGACTTCAGATCCTTGGGCTGCGGCGTTTCGATCGAAGGGTCCCGAGCGCTCGGGCGACCGTACCAGCGATCCCCCACAGAAACGAAGGGGGGCTGACAACCCACTGGTTCAGGGGCCAAACTGTTAGCAACGCGACGGACTGATGACGCCCCCCTCACGTTCTCGAAACCATTGGGTGATCGGGGACGTCCACGGCTGCGCAGAACCATTGCAAGCGCTGGTTGACCAGCTTCCCTGCCGAGACCTGCTCGTGCTCTGCGGAGATGTGATCAACCGGGGTCCCAGGATTCTGGACACCATGGAGTTGGCCTGGTCGCTCGTGGAGAGCGGCCGGGCCATCTGGCTTAAGGGCAACCATGAGGCCGACCTGGTGAAAGCCCTCCGCCGGGGCAACTGGTCCTCCCAGAGGGCCCTAGCGGGCTGCGACACTTACCGCCAACTCGGCGAAATCCCCTGCCGGCGCTGGCAAGAGCGCCTCGCAAACCTGCCCAAAACCTTCATGCAACCCAATTGGGTTGCCACCCACGCCGGCTTTAATCCCAAAACTTGGAAGCCCGATCTGAGCATCCGCATGCCTTTTTGGCAGGCCTACGACGGACGCTTTGGCGATGTGGTGATCGGCCATACCCCCGGGCCCCACGTGCGGCGGCTAGGGCAGATCGTGATGGTGGATACGGGAGCCTGCTACGGCGGTGATCTGTCGGCCTATTGCCCCGAAACCGGCGAGATCCGCCAGGTGGCCGGCCAGCGGGCGATCCCCTATTCCCTGACCCTCGCATCGGTCAGCCACCAGCTGGAAACCTGCCTGCCCTAGAGGCCAACCCTTGCTCACCGTTTTCCGCAGCAACCGGGCGGAACTCCTCGCCGAACTGCTCGCAACCCAACTGCGGCTGTCCCCCCCCGGCCCCTTTGAGCAGGTGCAGGTGGTGGTCAACACCTGGCCCACGAGCCGCTGGCTCGGCGAACAGCTCGCCATGGGGCTCGGCGGCATCGCCGCCAACATCCGCTTCCCTTTCCCCGCCAGCCAACTGCGTCGGATTGTGAATGCCCTGGTGGAGGGAGCGCCCCCAAAGGAGGGATCCCCCCAGAACGATCCCTGGCGGGCCAACCAGTTGGTGTGGCCGGTTCTGGCGCTCTTGCCCGAGCTCGTGGAGCAACCGGAGGGCCAACTGCTCAAGTGCTGGCTGGCGGAGCACAGCATGGGAAACAGGCTGGAACTGGCCCACTGGCAACTGGGGCGGGCGATCGCCGATGCCTTCGATGACTACGCCCTCTACCGGCCCGACCTGGTGGCTGCCTGGTGGCAGGGCAAGCCTGTGGACGGCCGGGGCGAGCCCTTGGCTGCGGCCCAGCTCTGGCAACCGCTGCTCCTGGCGGCGCTGCGGGACCGGCTCGGGGAACAACCCTTTGGCCTGAAGGTGCAGGCGGCGATCCGGCAGCTCCGCCGAGGGGCACCCCCCGCCGGCACCTTGCCCAGCCAGGTCCGCCTGTTTGGCCTCAGCAGCCTGGCGCCGATCCAGGTGCAATTGCTCCAGGCGATGAGCGCCCATACCCAAATCGACCTGTACCTGCTCACCACCAGTCCCGATCTCTGGCAGCGCTGCACGGGTCGGCGCGAACGCCTCAGTGCGGCCGTGGCCCTGCAGGAGCCCTTCGCCGGGGATTGGTTCATGGAGGCCCCAGGCCTGGAAGCCCGCTTTGGCCGCCTGGGCGGGGAGTTTCAGCAGCTGCTCGAGGGCACCGGCGAGAGCCTGTTGGGCCAGGCCCAGGACCGGGATCTGTTTTTCGCAGCGGCAACCTCCCACCCCGGCCCGGGCCCCGTCCCGCTCCTGGCCCAGTTGCAACAACGGCTGGCCCAGGGGGATGGCGCCATGGAGCTGGAGCGCTCCCCAGGCGATGGTTCCCTGGAGTTCCATCCCTGCCCAGGCCTATGGCGTCAGGTGCAGATCGTGCGGGATCGGATCCTGCAGTGGCTCGCTGCGGATCCAAGCCTGGAGCCCCGGGACATCCTGGTGATGACGCCCCAAGTGGACACGTTTGCGCCCTTGGTGGCCTCCGTCTTTGGCGATAGCGAAGCCACGGGGGTCTACCTCCCCTGGCGCCTAACCGATCGCAGCCAGCAGAGCGAGGCGGGGATCAGCCGATCCCTGCTCCAACTGCTGCAGCTGGCCGGTGAGCGGCTCACGGCCTCCTCCCTGGAGACCCTGCTCGATAGCGGGGCCCTGCAGGAGCACTTCCAACTCAGCGGCCCCGAGATCGCCCAACTGCATGGGGTGCTGCAGCGCTGTGGTTTCCGCTGGGGTTTGGACGGCCGCGAGCGCGGCGGCGACGCCACGGGCAGTCTGGCCTGGGCCATCGATCGGCTCCTGCTGGGGCTGGTAATCCCGGAGACACCGGGGCTGGCACCAGGCGACACCGCGCCCCTGGCCACCGGCCATGGCCTGGAGCTGGTGGGTCGCTGGCTGCATCTGCTCACCAGCCTGCGCGATTGGCTGGCCAGCCTGCGCCGCAGCCGTTCCTGCGGCGCCTGGGCCGAGACCTTGACCGCTCTGCTGGGGGCTCTCTTTGGCGACGGGGGCGATCGGGCCTGGGAATTGCCCGTGATCCTGGCTGCCATCGACGACTGGCAACAGGCCGCCGCCGGCTGCGCCTTGGTGCTGGATGCGGCGGTGGTGGCGGCCGTCCTCGATGAGCGCCTGGCTGTCGATTCAGGACGCTTTGGCCACCGCAGTGGGGCCATTACGATCAGCGCCCTCGAGCCGATGCGGGCCATTCCCCATCGGGTGATCGTGCTGATGGGCCTGGATGCCGGCCAATTCCCCAGGCAACGCCAGCGCTCCGGGTTCCATTTGATGGAGCATTGGCGTTGCCTGGGGGATCCCCAACCGGCGGATCAAGACCGCTATGTGCTGATGGAGGCGCTGCTCTCGGCCAGGGACCACCTGATGGTGAGCTGGAGCAGCCGGGATGGGCGCAAAGGCGAAGCCATGCCCCCCGCAACCCCCGTGCGCCAATGGCTCGAGTGGTTGCAAGGAGCCCTCCCCTGCGGGGGGGCGGCCCTGGTGGTGGAGCACCCCGCCAACCCCCTTGACCGGGCGAATTTCGAGCCGATCGGCGAGCGGCCCCCGGGCAGCTGTGATCGGCGCCTGCTGGAGGCGCGCCAATGGCTTGAGACCGGCCAACTCCGCAAACCCTTACCCCTGGCCAGCCGCGGGCAAGCCACCCAAACCCCAACCGCCGCCGCACCCGAAGCCCAAAACGAAGCCTCAAACCCAGCTCCTAGGGATCCCTACATCGACCTGCGTGATTGGCTCTCGAACCCCCAAACCCAATGGCTAGCCCAGCTGGGGCTCAACCCCCAGGAATGGGCCGAACTGCTCAGGGACCTCGACAGCCTCAGCCTGGAAGAACGGCAACGCTCCCAGCTGCTCCGCCAGGCCCTTGACCAGTTCAACGCAAGGGAAGATTCCAGTGAGAAGCGAGAAGAAGACTCCGCGTTCCAGGGCGATCCAGCCAGCTGGCTCCAGGTGCACCGGGGCCAGGGGCTGTTGCCTCCGCTGGCTGCGGGCAGCCTGGAGGCCATCACCCTGGCCCAACGCTGGCAGAGCCTGCACGCCAGCCTTGCCGCCCTGGGGGAGCCGAAGCACCTGGTGGTGCGCTGGGGGCCGTGGCAGTGCGAACTGGAGCAACGGGGTTCGAGCGTGGTCTTGCTGCATACCGCCCAAGCCCGTAGCCGCCACGGCCTGGAGCTGTGGCTCCAGCTTTTGGTTGCCAGCGCCAGCGGCCTCAGCCCGAGCCAAGGGGTCCTGGTGGCGCGGGGCGAGAAGGGTTTTGGGGCTGTCCTTCACGTGAACAGCCCCAGCGCCGCTGCGGCCCAGGCCGAGATCGAACGACTGGCCCAGCTGCGGCAAACCTGGCGCGACCAGTGCTGGCCCCTACCGCCCCAAACCGGCTGGGTCTACGCCGAAGCCGAGCAGCGCAAGCCGGGCAGCGGCCTGGCCAAGGCCATCGCCTGCTGGGAGGGTGGTATCGGCAGGAGGGGCGAGCGGGACGATTCCGAACACACCCTGTGCTTTGGCAGCGCCATGGCCGGTACAGAACTGCTCACACCCCAGGCGTTGGCCCTGGCCACGGAGCTCTACGCGCCCCTGTTGGAGCACCTGCAATGAGCGAGCCAGCAGCCGGCTTAGCCGCTTTTAACGCCAATAGCTTTCCCCTCGATCCGGGCCTTCGACTTCTGGAGGCCAGTGCCGGCACGGGCAAGACCTTTGCCCTGGCCCACCTGGTGTTGCGGCTCGTCGCCGAAGCGGAGCTCAGCCTGGCCCAGGTGCTGGTGGTCACCTTTACCGATGCCGCGGCCGCCGAACTGCGCGACCGGATCGGTCAACGGCTGCAACAGGCCCTGGCCTGCCTGCAGGAGCCGGGCCGGGAAGCCCCCGATCCTGTGTTAGCCACCTGGCTCCAGCCCCACTTGGCCCAAGCCAAGGCCCTGCAAGCCCGGTTGCTGCTGGCCCTGGAGGAGCTCGATAGCGCCGATATCACCACCATCCATGGGTTCTGCCGCCGCACCCTGCAACGCCAGGCCCTTGAAGCCGGCCTGCCCCCGGCGCTGCAGTTGGAAAGCGATAGTGGCCCCCTGGTGCGTCAAATTGCTCATGACTACTGGCATCAGCAGGTTCTGCCCCTGCCCGACCACCTTTTTGAAGGTTTGATCAGCCGGCTCAAAGGGCCTGAGAGCCTCGAGCCCCTGCTGCTCCAACTCGATGGCGATCCGGCGCTGCAGTTGGATCCCTTGCCCGCTGACCTCGATGGCGGGGCTCCCCTTGCACCCCAGCTTGAGGCGTTCTGGGGCGATTGCTGGCGGCAATTTCGTGATTTATGGAGCAGCCAAGGCCAGGCCCTGGAGGGGAACCTGCGCAGCGCCGCCGCCGAGTGGCGCGCTTTGGGGGCGAAGAGCACCACGCCCTACAGCCCCAAGCCCACCAAGGACCGGGTCGGGCTGGTCGAAGGCTGGATTCAGGCCATGGGCGAAGCGGGTCACTACGGCGCCACCTCGGCCCAGGAGCTGCTCACCACGTACTTCCACCCCGGCGCCTTTTTGAAGGTGGCGCGGCCGATCGAGGCCCCGGCTAAGGGGGAGCCTTCGCTGCCCAATCCACAACTCATGCAGGCCATCGCCGCCCTGGTGGAGGGTCCCACCGAACGGCTCCTGCTCCACGCCTGTCACTGGGGCCGGGCCCAAATCAAGCAACGGCGCCAACGCAGTGCCCGACTTGGCTTTGCCCAACTCCTCGAAGGCCTGGATCCCGGTGAGGCGTCGAGCACAGCCTTGCTGGCCGCCGTGGGGGCGCGCTACGGCGCCGCCCTGATTGATGAGTTCCAAGACACCGACCCCATCCAGTGGCGCATCCTCTCGAGGGCCTTTACCCCTCACCAGCACCGGCTGGTCATGGTGGGAGATCCCAAGCAGGCGATCTATCGCTTCCGTGGTGGTGAGCTGGCCACCTATCTCCAGGCCCGCTCCTGTGCCGCCGCCGATGGGGGAATCAGTGGTCTGCAGGACAACTACCGCTCAGCTCCTGGCCTGATCCAAGCCCTGAACCGGTTGATGGCCCCTGGGCTGCGGCGATCCAAGTTGGCGGTGCCGCCGGTGGAGGCCAAGGCCACCAAAGGGACGCTGACCCTGGATGCCGATGAGCATCCCCTCAAGCTGCTCTGGCTGGGTGGATCCAGGCCCGCAGGCACCAAGGCCCCCAGCCGCAGCGCACTGGAGCAGGCCCTGCCCGGGCAGATTGCCGCCTACTGCGCCCAGCTCCTCGGCCGGGGGCTCCTTCTGCAACGGGGCGAGGACAGCGACCGGCTCACGGCGGGGGATCTCTGCCTGCTGGTGAGCACCCATGGCCAGGCCGAAGCCCTGCGCCAGGCCCTCGAGCACTGGGGCATCGCCAGCCGGCTGGTGAGCAAGGGAGATGTGCTCGAAAGCCCGGGTGCCGAGGCCTTGCAACGCTTTCTCGATGCCCTCGCCGATCCGGCCAACCCCAACCGCCTGCGCCTGTTGGCCGCATCGCCCCTGCTGGGCTGGAGCCCCGACCAACTGGCCCAAACCGGCCCCGAGGGCTGGAGCGAGCTGGCCGGCCGGGTGGGCCTGCTGGCCGAGCAATTGCCCCGCCGGGGTCTGTTGGGCGTCCTGGGAAGCCTGCTCCATACCCGGGGTCTGGCCGAGCTATCCCTGGGCGGAAGGCTGCTGGCCGATTTGCAGCAAAGCGCCGAGCTGGTGCAGGAGTGCCTCCATACCGACCACCTCGGCCCCGCTGCCGCGGCCGATTGGCTCCGGCGCCGCCGGCTCGATCCCGATCGCCTGGTGCCGGAAGCCCACCAGCCCCATAGCGACGTGGTGGATGCGGCCGTCTCGGTGGTGACCGTGCACCGCAGCAAGGGCCTGGAATATCCGGTGGTGATTTGCCCCTACCTCTGGCAAGCCCCCAGCGGCCAGGGGCCGGGGGCCCAGCGGCTGGGTGTGCGCTGGCATCCCCACTGGCACAGAGAAGGGGAGCCTGGGCTGGATCTGCACCTCAACCGCCACTGGGGCATTGGCCATCAGGCCCATCTCCACCAGCTGCAAGCCGAGCTGGAAGAACGGGAGCGCTTGGCCTACGTGGCCGCAACCCGGGCCATGCATCTGCTGGTCCTGGCCTGGGGACCATCCCACGACCAAGAAGGCAACCCCCTGCACCCCTGGCTGTTCAGTCAAGAAGCCCTCCCCGCGGTTGGGCCTGGGGCCCCGGATGGCTCCTATCAACGGCGCAGCGATGCCGAATGGCGCCTCCTGCTGGAGCAGGACATCGCGGGGCGGGACTTACCGATCGAGTTGCTGGAGCCCACCACCACGGCCCCAGCCAGCCCACTGCAAAGCAGCAATCTCGAGCGGCCGGCCCTCAGCTGTGGCCCCGTGCCCCGGCGCAGCTTCGACACCATCTGGGGGCGCAGTAGCTACACCAGCTGGACCCATGGCAGCCATGGCGCCGCCCCCGAGGCCCTGGAAGAGGGTCGAGAAACCGATGGCCAAAGCCTGGACCCAGAGCTCGCAGCGGCAGATCTTGAGGTGCCGAACCCAGAGCCATGGGGCGAGCAGGGGCCCCTGGCCACCTTTCCCCGGGGCGCCAATGCGGGCGATTGCCTGCACCGCATCCTCGAGCAACTGGACTACCAACAGCCGGCCCAGACCCCTGCCAACATCGCCCTGGTGGAGCGGGAATTGCAGCGCTCAGGCATTCCCACCACCAACACCGATGCCGTGCTCCTGGGGATTGGACAACTGCTGGAAACCCCCTTTGGCGGCCCCCTTGGCAGCTTCCAGCTCAACCAGTTGGCCGTTGACGGGAGGCTGAACGAACTCAACTTCGATCTCACCATTGGCCGGGTCACCGCCCAGGGCCTAAAGGCAGCCTTTGCCGACCACCCCGGCGGACCATTTGGCCCTAGTTATGCCAACAGCCTGGGGCACCTGGCCGTGATGAGCGAAGGCTTCCTCACCGGTTCCATTGATCTGGTGTTTCGCGCCCCGGGCCTCGATGGCCAGGTCCGCTGGTGGGTAGCCGATTGGAAAAGCAATTGGATTGGGGAACGGGACAACCAGGGCCAACCCCTGGCCTGCGGGCCCAGGCACTACGGGCCTGCGGCGCTGGTCGAGCTGATGGCCGCCAACCACTACCCCCTGCAGGCGCACCTCTACCTGGTAGCCCTGCACCGCTACCTGGGCTGGCGGCTTCCCCACTACAAACCCGAACAAGACCTGGGTGGCTATGCCTATGTGTTCCTGCGCGGCGTCCCCGGTGGCGGCGATGCCGTCCATGGGGGGGGCGTCCAAGCATTGGCTGGTAGCGGAGGGGTTGTCCCTGGCATGTTCCTCGAGAGCGCCCGCCTCGATCGCGTGCTCGCCCTGGATCGCGCCCTAACACGACGACCGGAGGCCAGAGCCGCGTGACCAGACCAGATCAGCCTCCCTGGATGGGTTCCCTTGCGGTGGCCCTGGGGGAGGCGCTGCCCCGATTGCATGGCTGCCCACCGAACCCCGAACTCAGCGCCTTGGTGGAAGGGCTGACGGCCGCCCTGCTGGAGGGATCCCTGGACATAGCGCTGCCCTCCGAAGGGCATCGTCAAGCCGCCCTAGCTTCAGCCCTGGGCCATAGCCCCGATGGCCCCTTGGTGGTGGAGGGCGATCGGGTGATGTGGCGCCGCTGGTGGGCCCAGCGCCAGCAGGTGCTTGAAGCGCTCATGGCCCGCGCCTGCAAACCCCATCCAGCCCACCGCGATCACCCCCACACCAGCGCGGAACTCAGCCAGTCGGTGGCTGCCAAGCACCGCCTGGATGCCCAGCAACAGAAGGCCGTGCAAGCCGTGTTGGAACGCCAGCTGGTGCTCCTGGAGGGCGGCCCCGGTACGGGCAAGACCAGCACGGTGCTGGCCATGGTGGAGGCCGTGGGCCACCAACAGCCCGACTGCCGCATCCAACTGGCAGCCCCCACGGGCAAGGCCGCTGCCCGGCTCAAGGCCGCCATTGCCCCCCTGGCCCTGCCCTGCACCACCCTGCACCGGCTCCTGGAGAGCCGGGGGGAGCGCTTTGGCCGCAACCGCCGCCACCCCTTACCCCTCGACCTCGTGGTTGTGGACGAGGTGTCGATGGTGGACCTCGCCCTGATGCAGGCCCTGCTCGAAGCTCTCCCCAGCGAAAGCCGGCTGGTGCTGGTGGGCGATAGCGGCCAGCTGCCACCGATCGGCGCCGGAGCGGTGTTGTTGGAACTCAACGCGCCAGAGCAGCGCCAACGGCTTGGGGACGCGTCGGTCCGCCTGCAGACCACTTACCGCAACAACGGGGCCCTTGCGGCCGTGGCCTCCACCTTGGTTGGAACCCCGAACGACTCCATCGCCCTGCCCCCAGCAACGCTGGCCGCTCTCGCCAACCTGGGTGCGAGCGACAACCTCGTCTGGCAGCAGCAGTCCCCCCGAAGGCTGCCAGACGGGCTGCTCATGCGCTTGAAACAACGCCAGCTCCAGCTCCAGCAGCTCTGCCAAAGCACCACAGCAAACGCTCCTTTGAAGGGGCCTGGGGTGGCGGCGGCCCATCTCCTGGCGGAGCTCGACACCCTGGTGGTGCTCACGCCCCTACGCCGCGGGCGCTGGGGTCTGGAGGCCATCCACCAGGAGCTGCTGGGGGCCGCGGCCCAATCCGGACCCCAGCATTGGCCGATTGGCACCCCTGTCCTCTGCCAGCGCAACCTCAACGATTTGGGGCTAGCCAATGGGGATGTGGGCCTTGTCGTGGACCACGAGGGCGGCAAACGCCTGCTGTTTGGGGTCGCAGGCAGCCAAGCCCACCTGCTCATTCACCCAGCCCAGCTACCCGATGCCCAGCCGGCCTTTGCCCTGACGGTCCACAAGGCCCAGGGCAGCGAAGCCGATGAGGTTTGGATCCTGATGGGTGAAACGGGTCGACCTAGCCAACGGCTGCTCTACACCGCCCTCACCCGGGCTAAGCAGCGCGCCGTTTTGATCACACCCTCAACGTGATCAAGGCATCAGGGTGGCCCTAAGCACCATTGCCAGCTCGGCAAAGAGGCGCGAGCTTGCTAGCGACCCCAAGCCTCCGCCCATGCCCCGGTCATCAAGCCCAACCGCGGAGCGGGTCGAGCGGCCCTGGGGCTGGTTTGAAAACCTGGGGGACGGGGATGGCTATCTTGTGAAGCGCCTGATGATCCGCAGCGGTGCCCGGATCAGCCTGCAGCGACACCGGCACCGAAGTGAGCACTGGGTGATCGTGGCTGGCGAGGGACTCCTGCTGATCGACGGGGACCCCATCCCGGCCACCCCTGGAACGAGCGTCTTCATTCCCCGGGGGACCCTGCACCGCGCCAGCGCAGGAAGGAGCGATTTGCTGCTGGTGGAAGTCCAGCGCGGGGCTGTGCTCAGGGAAGACGACATCGAACGGTTCGATGACGATTTCGGGCGGGCCGAGGATTTCGGGCGGGCAGGGGACAGCGGGGCTGGGTGATAAGTTTAGAATTCACCCTTTTTCAAGGGCAGGGCAGTTTTCTGAATTCAGCGCAGGCGTGCAGTCATCTGATTGCTCGAGTCCATCTAAAGGGCACGTTGAATCCTCACTTCCATTGGGTTTCTGCCGGCCTGCGTTGAAGGACATCACCAGGCCCAAAACAATCCAGTGACCGAAATTACAACCGGCGGCAGTTTCACCTGCGCAATTGATAGCGACACGGCCCCATCTGTTGATACGGCAGCAGCCGGCCAACCCGATCCCGCAGCCACCTCCCCTGGGGCGCCTAGAGGCTCCAGCGAAGCTTTTAGCGCCCCTAGCGAAATCAGCGCAGCCCCAAGCGAAACCAGCGCCACCCCAAGTACCAAGACCAATCCCCAGGCCGAGCCCTCCGGCTTCTCGCGCTTCGGCTTCGGCCCCGAATTGCTGAAGGCCCTTAGCGACATCGGCTACGAGGAGCCCTCACCAATCCAGAAGGCCGCCATCCCCGAACTGATGCTCGGCCGCGACCTGGTGGGCCAGGCCCAAACCGGCACCGGCAAAACGGCCGCCTTTGCCTTGCCCATGCTGGCGGCCCTGGACCCCGAGCAGCGCAAGCCCCAGGTGTTGGTGCTCGCCCCCACCCGGGAACTCGCCATCCAGGTGGCCGATGCCTTCAGCAGCTATGCCGCCCACCTGAACCATGTGCGGGTCCTGGCGATCTACGGCGGAGCTGATTTCCGCGACCAGATCCACCAACTCAAACGCGGTGTGCAAATCGTGGTTGGCAC
Source organism: Synechococcus sp. UW140 (assembly GCA_943373125.1). Taxonomy (GTDB): domain Bacteria; phylum Cyanobacteriota; class Cyanobacteriia; order PCC-6307; family Cyanobiaceae; genus Cyanobium_A. The sequence continues at coordinate 37,828 of CALSBG010000002.1, read as the reverse complement.
CCCGGGACGGGTGATGGACCACATGCGCCAGGGCACCCTCGACCTCTCCTCCCTGCGGGCCTTGGTGCTTGACGAGGCCGACGAGATGCTCCGCATGGGTTTCATCGACGACGTCGAATGGGTTCTCACCCAGCTGCCTGAAAAGCGTCAGGTTGTGCTGTTCTCGGCCACCATGCCGAGCGAAATCCGCCGGATTTCCCAGAAGTACCTCAACGGTCCGGCCGAGGTCACCATCAAGCAAAAAGCTGCCGATGCCAGCCTCATCCGCCAGCGCTACCTGATGGTGCATGCCCCCCACAAGATCGGGGCCCTCGAGCGGGTGCTGGAAGCGGAACGCAGTGAGGGGGTGATCATCTTTGCCCGCACCAAGGCCATCACCATGACGGTGGCCGAATCCCTGGAGCAACACGGCTACGACGTGGCCGTTCTCAATGGCGATGTGCCCCAGGCCCAACGGGAACGGACGATCGAACGGCTCAAGCAAGGCCAGGTGGACGTGTTGGTGGCCACCGACGTGGCAGCCCGGGGCCTGGATGTGGAACGCATCAGCCTGGTGATCAACTACGACATCCCCTTTGATTCGGAGGCCTACGTCCACCGCATCGGCCGCACCGGCCGGGCTGGTCGCACCGGAGACGCCATCCTGTTTCTCACTCCCCGGGAGCGCCGCTTCCTGGGCGGTCTCGAGCGGGCTGTGGGCAAACCGATCGAACCGATGGATGTGCCCAATAACGCCACCATCAACCAAAACCGCCTGGATCGGCTGCGCACCAAGCTCACCACCAGCCTGCAAACCCCAGCGAGCAACGAAGAAGAGCGGGCCCTGCTCAGCGAGATCCTGCAACGGGTCAGCCAGGAACTCGGCTGCACCGCCGACCAACTGGCCCTGGCCGCCCTCGAATTCAGCCTGGCTGGCAAACCCCTGTTGATTCAGGGCGAAGACAACTTCGACCAGGTACGTCAAACCGGTCCAGGCCGAGACATCGGCCGTGATCCCCGCCGGAGCCGCGAAGGCGGAAGGGACTTCGGCCGCGATGGCGGCAGAGACGGCGGCAGAGATGGTGGCCGCGATGCTGGCCGGGGCGCCCCCCGCGGTGATCGCCCCATGGGCCCCCCCGAAGACCACATGGAACGCTTCCGGGTGGAAGTGGGCTGGCGCGATCGCATCAAGCCTGGAAACATCGTTGGCGCCATTGCCAACGAAGCAGGTCTGAACGGCCGCTCCATTGGACGGATTCAAATCTTTGACACCCACAGCACGGTCGATCTTCCCAAGGGCATGCCAGAGGATGTCTTTCAGGGCCTCCGCCAGCTGCGGGTGATGAACAAGTCTCTGCAGATCTCGCGTTTCGAGGGCTAGTTCCTCCTCCTTCAGCCATGACGATTTACGTTGGCAACCTCTGTTTCCAGGCGGAACGGGAGGACCTCTTGGCTCTCTTCGGCCCCTACGGAGAGGTCGTCCAATGCAGCGTTCCCCTTCAGCGGGAAACGGGCCGTAAACGAGGCTTTGCCTTTGTTGAACTGGCCGACGCCGCAGCTGAGCAAAAAGCCATCGACGACCTCCAGGAGGTCGAGTGGATGGGCCGCATGATCCGCGTCAACCAAGCTGCCCCCAGGGAAAATCGCCCGGGCGGCAGCCGTTCGGGTAGCAGTGAGCGCCCTGAAGGGGGCTACGGAGATGGCAACAACCGCTGGTCGGTGGCCAAAAAGAAAACCCCCGGGGTTGGGCTTGCCAATCCAGGGGGTCTTTTGCATGGTTTTTTGGGGAACTCTGGGGCCCAACCCCCAAGGGCTTAACCCAACTGCAAACCTGAATCCAAGGTCTCCAACTCATGCATTTGATCGGTGTGCCAACCCCGTTTGCGCAGATCGGCGCCCCGGGCTTCGGCAAGGGGTTCGCCTTCCCGTTGCTCTGGCAACCAGGCCTTGAGATGGCGGCGGCGCATTTTGGCCGTGAAGCGCTGGAATCGATTGAAAGCTCGACTTTTGGTCATCACACCTCCTAAGGAGACGAATTCGTTCTACTGCCGTTGGGCCCGAAAAAGTTGTGCTGTATGAACATCTTCAGCATCGCCCCAGCGATTGATCCAGACCGTGGCCCCTGACTCCAGCCCATCAAGAAAAACTGCTTCCATGACCGCTCCAGCCCTGCAGCGCTTAACCGCCGCGCTCCACCCCCATCGGCGCCTGGTGTGGCTAGCGGCAGGGTGTTCTGTCTTGAACAAGCTGTTCGACCTGGCGCCACCGGTGCTGATCGGCCTGGCCGTGGATGTGGTGGTGAAGCAAAACACCTCCTGGCTAGCGGCTTGGGGGGTGAGCTCGGTGCCAGGACAGCTGGGCGTGCTGGCCGTGCTCTCCTTTGGGATTTGGAGCGCGGAATCGCTCTTTGAATATCTCTACGCCCTGCTCTGGCGCAACCTGGCCCAAACCGTTCAGCACGAGTTGCGCCAAGAGGCCTACGGCCACCTCCAGCAATTGGAGCTGGCGTTCTTTGAGCAAGGCAGCACCGGCCGCTTGATGGCGATCCTCAACGACGACATCAACCAACTCGAGCGCTTTCTCGATCAGGGAGCCAACGAAATCCTCCAACTCATCACCACCGTGTTGGCGGTGGGTGTCGCGATGGTTGTGCTCTCTCCGATGGTGGCGGGGGTGGCCTTCATCCCGATCCCCGTGATCCTCTGGGGATCCCTGCGCTTTCAAAAGCGGCTTGCCCCCCGCTATCGGGAGGTGCGCGAACGGGCCGGGGATTTGGCATCCCGGTTGAGCAACAATCTCGGGGGCATGCTCACGATCAAGAGCTATGCCGCCGAAACCTGGGAGCTGGGTCGACTTGCCGAGGACAGCCAGGCCTATCGGCTCAGCAACGGGCGGGCCATCCGCCTCTCGGCAGCGTTTATTCCCCTGATTCGCTTTGCCATCCTGTTTGCCTTTTTGGCCATCCTCGTGATTGGTGGTCTTCAGGCTTGGCAAGGGGTCATTGCCGTGGGCACCTACAGCTTCCTGGTGTTCATCACCCAGCGATTGCTGTGGCCCCTCACCACCTTGGGCCGCACCCTCGACGACTACCAACGGGCCATGGCTTCCACCTCCCGGGTGCTGGACCTGCTGGATACGCCGATTGCGATTGCCAGCGGTGATCAAGCCCTCCCAAGCCAACAGGTGCACGGGGCAATCCGTTTTCAAGCTGTGGATTTCGCCTACGACGGCCGCAAGCCCATACTGCAGGGGTTCAATTTGGAGATTCCCGCTGGCAGCACCATCGGCATCGTGGGAGCCACCGGTTCAGGCAAGAGCACAATCGTCAAACTGCTGCTTCGCCTCTATGAGATTCAAGGTGGCCAGATCCTCTTGGATGGTCAAGCGATCCAGGGGCTAAAACTCCAAGACCTCCGCCAGGCCATCGGCCTGGTGAGCCAAGAGGTCTTCCTCTTTCACGGCACCGTGGCCGAGAACATTGCCTATGGCAGCTTTGGCGCCCCGAGGTCTGCCATCGAACAGGCCGCCGTCCTCGCCGAGGCCGCTGGGTTTATTGAAACCCTGCCGGAGGGCTACGACACCGTGGTGGGGGAGCGGGGGCAGCGGCTATCCGGTGGGCAGCGCCAACGGATTGCCCTGGCCCGAGCCATCCTCAAAAATCCACCGGTGCTGGTGCTCGATGAAGCCACCGCCGCCGTCGATAACGAAACCGAGGCCGCCATTCAGCGGTCCTTGGATCGGATCACCGCTTCCCGAACCACCCTGGTGATTGCCCATCGCCTCAGCACCGTGCGCCATGCCGATCAAATCGTGGTCATGGAGCAGGGGCGCATCGTCGAATCGGGCCACCACGATGACCTGATCGGCCGCAATGGGGCCTACGCCAATCTCTGGCGGGTGCAAGCGGGGCTGCGCCAAAACGAGGAGTTGAGGCTTTGATCCCGGCCTGGAAAGTGTTTGGGGTCACAGCAGGAAGTGACCGTTGTGCTTGGCAGCATGGAGCTGGGCTTCCAAGTGGTGCAATAGCTTTTAGGGAATGAACAGCACTCCGGCAAAGCGCCGCCGAAAGCGTGCGAAACGTGGCCCCGTGCTGGTCGCCATTGCCGTGGGATTGGGGTGCGGGCTACTGCTGGCCGAACCCCTGTCCAACCTGCTCAATGGGAAGGGCCTGGGGAACCAAGCCATTACCAACCCGTTTACCGCCTGGAGTGGGATTGGTAACCAAGACATCTTGCTCGTGGGAACTGATGTCGGTGGTGGCAACACCGATGTGATTGCAGCCCTCCGCCTGGACGGCAACACCACCAGGATCACCCAGGTGCCCCGCGATTCCTATATCGAAGCCCAGGGCTATGGCCCCCACAAAATCAATGCCCTCTACAGCTTGGGCGGCCTCGATCTGCTCAAGCAAGAACTGTCTCGCAAGCTGGGTCGGCCGATCAGCCACCACGTGATGGTGAACCTTTCCGCCATTCGCAGGATGGCGGATGCCATTGGCGGCATTGAGGTGAACGTGCCCAAGCGGATGTACTACGTGGACAACAGCCAGGGGCTCTACATCGACTTGAAACCTGGGCTGCAAAACCTCAAAGGCCGCCAGCTTGAGGGGTTCCTGCGCTTCCGCCATGATGAGATGGGCGACATCGGCCGGATCGAGCGCCAACAACTCGCCCTCCAGGCCCTCTTCCGCAAACTCACCCGGCCCGAGCAACTGGTGCGCCTACCGCTCCTTTTGGGTGCGGCCGGCAACGATCTCAAAACCGACCTGGGCCCCATGGAACTGGGAGGTTTGATCACGGCCATGGGCACCACCCATCTGGAAACCAAACGGCTCGGGGGGCGACCCTTCTACCGCGATGGCCTGAGCTACTGGGATGCGGAATGGCCCCCCGCCAGCCCATCGGCATCGGATGGCTCCAGCACCGAGACCGACCGCTACCGAAACCTCTACTAGGGCTGGTCATTGGGGGGTAGCCCATCGGCACTGTCCCTGGCAGAGAGGGTGATGAGGGCCAAGAGCAAGGCAGCCCCAGCCAAGATCGGCGTCGAGGCGGCAACCGTGACCCCCAGGGCTGCGGTGAACCAGATCGATGCCGCACTGGTTAAGCCCCGCACCTCGGGAAGGGCATGCTTGGGCTGCCACCTGGGCACCAGGATTTCCCCTGCCCCCAGAAAACCAATGCCCGTGGCCACCCCTTGAATCGCGCGGCTGCGGGCATCGAGGCTAGGGCCAGCTGCCAGCACCATCAAGCAGGCACTGAGGCCCACCAGCACATGCACCCGCAGCCGGTTCGGATGCGTCCTGGCCCCGTGGTGAGCCCGGTTCATGCCCACAGCAAGCCCGCACAACACCGCCAGGCCCATGCGGGCAACGGCCTCCAAATCAGGAGCTAGGGCCAAGATGTCTGCGTCACAACCCCCATCCTTGTCCAGGGGCTGGCGAAACGCCATAGTTGCCGAGCGCCAAGCAGACAGCTCACCTTGAAAGCCCTGCTGCTGCGCAACAGCCTCAAAATGGCCACGGCCATCTTCCTAACAGCGGCCCTGGCTGAGCATTTTGATCATATTCAATTTGTTTATTACTCCCTAACGGGGACACTGTTCGCTGTCGATGACAACGATGACCAAACTTGGAAAGCTGGAGCGGGCAGAATCCTAGGTACGGTAGTCGGTGGGCTCATCACCTTCTGGGTGCACACAATTGCCTCGGGCTGGGGAGGGGTCTTGCTCTCGCTGCTGTTCATGATTCCAGTCCTGCGAATACTTGGCTGGAGCAGCGGCCTGGGGACGGCGGCTACCATTTGTCTGATGTTCTTAATGATCCCGAGCTATACCGAACTTAACTGGGATTATGTCTTCAATCGCACCATGGATACGGCCCTTGGTTGTGCCGTAGGAATCGGCACGAATGTACTATTTTGGCCGAAAAATCGGCCCGCTGAGCTCCAGGCCATTGAAGCCAGTCTGCGAACAAGGCTCCTTAACCAAATTCAGAACTATCGCGCCTGGATGACAGACCAGAAGCCACGACCCGAGCCCCTTTCCCCAGCCCAGTTCAGCGAAGGTCTGCAACGCATGCAACAGCTGGTCACCATGGAGCAAACCGGCCCAGCCGCCCACCAATTGAGCCGCCGGCGCTGGCCCCAGCGGCTCATGCTTTGGCAGCAAGTGGGCCTGCATTGGGTGCAATGGGAACGCCTCGTGGCCGCCTCTGACCTACCCACGCCGATGGACATCAACCATCCCTTGCGCCGGGGCCTTGAGGGGATGGCCAACCTGCTGCTGGGCCAGAGGGCCGGGGCTCCAGCCACCAGTTGCGACTGGAAGGAGCTGGCCCAACCCAGTGGCAGGCCCTTGCTGCTGCTGTTGGCCTTAGCAGAAGAGCTCAAGCCCCTCCAAGCCAATCTGCGCAGTCTCGGCCAGGGGGGCGTCAACACACCATGCCCTTGAGCACCAAGGGACCCCGGATCTCGTGGGGCCCCTTGATGGGCCACTCCGAGATCAGGCTGGCGTTGACCACCGGCCTGGTCAACGCCTTTGGCAGCATCAGTGGCCTAGCCGACAGCTATTACTCCGCCATGACCGTACCGGCTGTACTGGCCGGCAATTATGGAGGCTCCATCGAGCTGGGCCGGCAACGGATCCTTGGAAGCATCCTGGGTTCTGTGGTGCTCGTGGTTGGCCTAAACGGGCTCAAGGGAATCCCCATCCCTCTGGGCATGGCCATCAGCATGGGCTGCCTGCGCCTGGTCGGTGGCCTGCTGGGGCTGAAGGTTGGCTACAAGGCCGGCGGTTTGCTTTTGGTCATGGGCTGGCTTCTCCATAGCGGCCAACTGAGCAGCTGGATTCCCCTGCGCCTGGCTTGGACCATCTTCGGGATCCTGGTTGCCCTGCTGAGCCTGCAATGGTTTTGGCCCAGTCGCGCCTTCGACCAAAGCCTGACGGCCTTGGCGGCGTTGAGCCTTGAGGTCCAAGCCAACTTGAAGAACCTGGCCCGTCGCATCGATCCAAGCGAACCCCAGGCCGCCCCACGGCTCCCAAAACCCAACCAGCCCGCCCCATTGCGCAGGGGCCTGATGGCTGTCAGACGCATCGTTCCAGATTTGCTCCTCGAGCTGGGCAGCAACCCCAAGCGCCACCCCTCCTACCGCCTGGTGCGCCTGCTCGATAACGCCCACTCCCGCCTGATTGGCACTGTGGTGGGCCTCGAGCGCAGGCCCCCAGCCTTCAGTGGAGATCGCGAGATCCTGAGGCAACTCCAGCAGGCCGAGCATGACCTGCTGCTGCAACTGGCCGAAAGACTGGGCCAGTGGGCGTTCATTTTTGCCGAGGGGGGAATGCGCTTTCCGGCGCCGCCCCAGACCCCGATGGTTTGGCCCCAGAGCTGGATGGGTCTTGAAAATCTGTTCAGCGATCCCTGCTGCAATCAAGCCTCGCCAGAACAACTGGAGCGGATCGCCAGCCGCCTGGTGCTCTGCCGCCAAGCCCAACGAGCGATCGAGGAAGCCGAGCAAAGCTGGGCCGGCCTCCTGAATGGCTAAGCGACCAATCCCCTGGCTGATGCCGTCAAGCAAACTGGATCGAGCTGCTCCTGCAGGATCCATGCGGGCGATCAGCCGGTTCTTCATCGCCATTGGATTAGCGCCAATCGGATTAGCGCCAATCGGATTGGTGCCAATCTGGCTTGGGCCCTTCGCTGGCACGCCGAGCCTGGCCCAGGCCCTCGCTCCGGTGATCGGCCCCAATGCGGAGGGCAAGGCGACTGATCCAGGCACGGCCAGGCTGGAACGCAGCTGGAACCAGCTCGATGCCCAGCTCAAGGCCCTCGATGCCCTGATCCCCCCCGATCGAGAACCAGCACCAAAGGTCCAGAACGCAACGCCCCGCCTGCCGGCTTCACTGCTGACGCCCAACGCGGCACCCCGGGGCGAACTCTCCACCAGCCAGGCCAATCCAGCTCCCCCCTTAAGCCTGCCCACCCCGATCCAGCTCAAGGGTGGCGGCCTGGTGCAGGGTCTGAGCCTGGAGCAATCCCTCGCCCTCGCCTTTGCCAACAGCGCCAGTCTCCAGGCCCAGCGGGAGGAGGTGGCTGCCAGCCTCGCCCTTCTCCAGGCCCAGCTCGGCACCTATTGGCCACGGATTAGTGCCTTTGCCAATGGGAGCTATGGCCAGGAGGGCGCCACAACCACCGCCAACCAGGCCAATAACAATCTTGGTTTTGGTCCGCTGTTTAACCCAGCGCCCAATGGCATTCAGGGATCAGGCGGTGGGGTTGGAGGCACACCCATTGCAGGCCCGTTCTATGTGCCATCCGGCGGCAGCGCTGGGCTTCTGACTGGCACAGGCAGTTTTAGTGCTGGGCTTTCCTTGGATTACGCCCTGGTGGATTTTGCCCGCACTCCAAAGATCAAATCAGCCCGGGCCCAATTGACCAATGCCCGCAACACCTATGCCAATGAGGTGCGCAAGCTCCAACTGCAGGTGAGCGAGGCCTATTACCAACTGCAGCAGGCTGACCAGTTGGTGCGGATTCAGGATGCCAATGTGCGCAACGATCTGGTGATCCTGCAGGACACCTTGGATCTCAAACAGGCTGGTCTGGTACCCAGGCTGGATGTGCTGCGCCGGCGTTCCATCGAAGCCAGCAATCAAGAAAACCTGATCCAAGCCCTGGCGGATCGTGCCGTGGCGCGTAGACGACTGGCCGTGGTGCTCAACCTGCCCCCGGCTATCAACCCCAGCGCCAGTGATGCGATCGCCCTGCAAGCCCGCTGGCCGCTGAATCTGGAGCAGAGCCTGCTGGCGGCCTACGAAGACAACCCCGAACTCCAAGCGATCCTCGCCACCAGGGAGGCCCTGGCCCAGCAGAAACAGGCCACAGCCGCAGGGCTCCTGCCGAAGTTGTCGCTGTTTGCTTCCGGTGGCAGCAGCACCTCGAATGCCACCATTTCCGATATCACGATTGGAGGAGGTGGGTGTTGCGGCAGCAGCCTGCTTCCTGAGAGCACCACCAACAGCTGGGATTGGTCGATCGGCCTCACCATCAACTGGCTGTTGTTTGATGCCGGCACCACCTCGGGCGAAGCCCGGGCCCTGGCCAAGCGGGAAGCGGCCACCATGCAGCGCTATGCCGTCCAACGCAATGACATCCGGCTGCGGCTGGAGCAGGCCTTTTTCAACCATGAAGCCAGCCTGGCCAAATTGGCGTCGGCCCGCCGTGCGGTCTCCGCATCGCTGGAGGCGTTCCGCGATGTGAAACTCCGCTACCTGAGCGGCCTCTCCAACGAGCTGCTCCTCTCCAACACCCAAGACCAGCTGATCAACAGCTTGATCAACAGACTCACGGCCACGGTGAATGTCAACATCACCTACGCGCAGTTGTTGCGCGAGCTCCTACCCGTTTCCCAGGATCCCAACAGGAGCATCACCCCCATCCTGCGGCTCGGCTCCAGTTCTGGCGCCAACTAGGAAACGGCTTTCCAGGCGGCATCAAACCACTGGGTGGAGGTCAGCAGCTGTTGGCAGGCCACCGCCCGCCGACCTCCAGACGCCAACATCAAAATCCTGTTGGCCTCCGGATCGCCAAAGACCCCAACTTCAGCCTGCCCCAATGGTCAAGACAATCGGCCGTGGCGCACAGGGCTCTGATTTCTATGCCATGCCCTAAATACTTTGCCCACTCCCGGAAGGCTGACGCGAATGAAGACAAGAACGGAAGGGATAGATCGTGGTGCTGCTGAATAGCTAGACCAGGCCAGAAATAACCCACAGCAATCCATGGCAAGAGCACACCGATCAAGGTAGCGATCAAACGGGCGGGCAGCCATGTAAACATTTCTACCTGTTAGATTGTCCAGCAAGCCGTTGCAAACAAGCCGGCAAATTTATAGCCCGAATGCAATTCAAGGTTCCCGCCAAATAAACGGCTACAAGCCAAATAAACAGCTATAAGCCAAAGACACGGCGATCGTTCCCCTGCCGGTGCCCAGCATCCGCTGAATCCCAAGGCTTCGACTTGTCCCAAGGGTTCCCTAGACAGCATGGTACGGACCAAAAACCACAACTCCGGCCGTAATCGTGCCAAGCAAACGGGCACGGAAAGCAGCCATGATCTGGGCATTCGTCTCATCTAAGCCCATCACAACAGCAAGGATGAAATACCAAATTAATAAAATATTGCCCCGGGTGACCGCATAGGCCCCTGCTAAGGTAGCGGTTATTACATACTCCAAAGCCGCCCGTAAACGATGGATTTCAAGCATGCTTAATTCACCCAGGCGTCAACTCATTGAGACGGAGCAGAGGAAAGCCAACGCTCAATGCGATAGGCCAAGATCACAAGCAAAACCACGAGCCAGAACCAGAGCTCTGGGGCATTGGCGTTGAATAAAATCAACATCAGCACAACCTCGCTGACCAGCCAGGGCAGCTCTTGGCGCAGCAAGGCGTTGCGAATGAAGGGGCGCTTCAATTTGGGGAGCAAAGAAGCCATTGTTGATGGGAATGCCACTAGGGCATGGCGTCGGACTGGCGCAGGAAGGGGCGGTTCCACAGGCTGTCAATGCGGATGCTGCGATAGCCCCCCGTGAGGGAACGCAGGCCAGGAATCACGTAACTCAAGGGACTGCGCCATTCCACATAGGCATGGCTTGTCACCGTGAGGCCATCCCGAACGGGGAAGACCCCACTGCCACCGGAGATGGTCCAGCGGTAGCCATCGTTGCTGCTCCTATCGCGCTCCAATTCAATTTCTGCCCGCATCACCGGACCATCCTTGGTGAGCTCCTTGGCGAGCTGGGGGTTGCCCACCGTGGTGGAGATGTCATCTTCGGTGGCGGGCAAGGTCAGCACTTGCTTGACCTTGCCGACAATCCCGCCAAAGCGGCCCCGCTGATTCCACATCGGCACCACTTCCACCGGGAGTCCAAGCGGTAGGCGTCTGGCATCTGCCGGCGCGAAGTAAGCCACGGCCTTGAGCGGCTGATCGGTGGCCAAGGGCCGATCGGTACGTCCAATCGTGCCCAACCGTTGGCCCATGGCCACGGTTTGACCGGGGATCACTTGCAGATCGAGCACCGCGCCATCCCGATCGGCAATCACATTGCCGTCGTAGGCGAGCTTGGCTTCCGTGACCTTGATCTGACGCTTCAGATCATCGATCTGATAGCGGCGTTGCAGGGCCTGGGTTTCGATTTGGAGTTTCACCTGCTGATAGCTGGTGATCACCTTCTTCTCGTTGATCTTGACGTCATCGAGGTTGACGCTGGTGTTCGTGAGGCCCTGCTCGGCCGACACCACCTCACTCGACAAGGGCGCCACGACGTCGCGCTTGCCGAGCCATTCCAAGTTCTTGAGCTTGCTCGCATAGGTGGACTGCAGGCCCTGGTAACGCTGACGGTCGTCGCCCAACTTGGCCAACGCGGTTTCGACGCTGGCCTTCTCGCTCATCAGCCGCAGGACGTCCCGGAGATCCAACGCGCGGTTGTGACGTTGCAGTTGGGCCAGGTTGCCCTTCTGCTGCTGCAGTTCACGGTTGAGAACAGGCAGGTAAAGGCGCAGCATCACGTGGCCCTTCTGCACCCGGTCTCCCACTTTCACCGTCACATCTTGAACCTGGCCGGCGGCCCGGGCATTGAGGAGGCCTGCGTTGTCGGGATAGATCAGCACGCCCGTGCCCACAACTTCCGTGGGCACGGGCCAAAACAGGGCCCAAAGCACGAGCACCCCCCCCATCCCAGCCAGGCATACGCCCACCTGATCGTGGTCACTGAAGCCTTGCCAGCGCTGCGACCAGGCCTGGGCCCGGCGCCGATACCAAGGGGTTGGCAGGGTGTGGGGAGAAGGCGCCATGGGGGCCAGCATGCAGGATCTCCGGCCTTCTGTCAGCCCACGGAAGGGTCCGGAGGCTCCCATGGCAAAGCAAGGCTGGATGCGATCTGATCGGCCAAGGCTTGGGCGGCCCTGGGGACCTCCCCAAAAGCCCCCCGAAAACCAGCCAAGGCCCACAGGCCTGGCGCCCCAGCCACGGGCCCCGCTAGAGCCTTGCCATCCAGGCAAAAACTGACTGGAACCTGGCGGTAGCGGGCCGGCAACTCCGCCAGCACCGGATCAAAATGGCCCAAGGCCTGGCGCAGGCGGCTTTCCATGACGGCCCGATCAGGGGGAGCCCCCAGCTCCAGACCGGGACGCACCAGGCTGATCTGCCCCACCAACAGACCGTCTCCCAAGCCAGCAAGCCCCGGATCCACCACCCACTCCTCCTGGGCTAAGGACCCCGCCCGCTGCTCCAGGGCCGGGCGCACCATGGCCTGGGGCAGTACCACCCCACCACCCCTGGCCCGCCGCAACCAGCAACTGGGGTAGCGCTTGGGATCGGGCCAAGCCTCCAGGTGCAGGATCCCTGCCCAACTGCTGCGCAGGCTTTCGCCTAGGCCGGGCCACAGGGCGCGGCAACCCGCCCCAGCGGCAAGCACCACCTGGCCAACCTGCAGCGAAGGCGGCCCATCAGCTGGGCCCTGGAGCTCCAGTTGCCAAAGCCCGCCCAGGCGCCGCGGGGGATGGGCCACCTGGGCTTGGAGCTGGTGCACCCCCAAGCGATCCAAAGCCAGGGGCAAGGCTTGGTAGAAGCGAATCAAATCCACCTGGCCAAAGGCCTGGCGCGCCCCTGGCACAAGCCGGGAAGAATCCAGTCGGGAGGAATCCAGCCTGGCCTGACCATGGCGGTACAAGCGCCGGCGGCGGACGCCAAGATCGCCATGGCGCCCTTGGAGTTGCCCCCATGCACGAAGATCGGGCCCCAAAATCCCCGCATAGCTCCAGGAGGTGGCGGACCCCAGGGGAAGGGCCGAACCCAGGGGATTCGAAACACCCAGCGATGCCGCACTGATCAGCACCACCGCCAGGCCCCGCTCGGCAAGCTCCAGGGCCACAAGTCCCCCGGCAAGCCCCCCCCCAATGACGGCGACGTCACCAGGGCGGCCTCGATGCGTCACCTCAAACCAGCAGGGTGAAGGAGGAAACAACCTGGTGGAACAGACCTTTCACCTTGTTCCACCGAATTTCATTGGTGCTGGCAGCAAAGGTATAAAGCCGGCCCCGGTCGACCACCACGGTGGCCAATTCATGCCGGTCCCGGTCCTCCAGGTGCACGGCGTACTCCAGGTCGTAGAAGGTGCGACCGCCCTCTTGGCGCTCGCTAGCTTCCACCAGGGTGGCTTGGCGGCCGCTGCCCTCGGGGGCGATCACCGTGCGGCGCAACTGCTCGCCGACGGCCACCGCACTGCCCAAGGTCTCCAGGTTGCTCTGGGTGCTGACATCAGCAATCACCAGGCTGAGGGTCTCATCACTGTTAATCAGGTCGTGGAAGACCACCTGGGGGCCGCCACTCACTTGGGCGCGGGTCCAGCCGGTGGGATACAGAAAGGCGTAGCGGCCATCTGGGCTTTGGAAACCATTCAGCCCAGCCGCCGCCGCACTGCATCCCACCAGCACAAACCCAGTCAGAAGCACCGCAACAAGGCGGGGTAACAGGGCAGGCAGCACCTTGCGGAGAAAGGCCATCAAATCGCGCCAAAGAATGCGTCAACCCATTCTGCTAGCTGCCCCAGTCCAGAGGACCAACAACACCCCTAGATTCGCGCCACTTGCGGCGGATCGCTGAGCGGCTTCACGCGCCCCCTAGCCAGGCTGATCGAGCAGTTTGAACGGCTGCCGGGCATTGGTCCGCGCACCGCCCAACGGCTGGCCCTGCACCTGTTGCGCCAGCCGGAAGAGCAAATCCATTCCTTTGCCGATGCCCTGCTGGCGGCCCGCAGCCAAGTGGGTCAATGCCAGCGCTGCTTCCACCTCTCGGCAGAACCCCTCTGTGAGATTTGTCGCAATGGGGAGCGCCGCAATGGCCAGATCTGCGTGGTTGCCGACTCCCGGGACCTCTTGGCCATGGAACGCACCCGCGAGTTCAAGGGGGGCTATCACGTGATTGGCGGCTTGATTTCACCGATGGATGGCATTGGCCCGGAACTCCTCCAAATCCAGCCGCTGGTCCATCGGGTCGACCAGGAACAGGTGGTCGAGGTGATCCTGGCCCTCACCCCCAGCGTGGAGGGAGACACCACAAGCCTCTATCTGGCCAGGCTGCTCAAACCCTTCACCACGGTGAGCCGCATCGCCTACGGCCTGCCGGTGGGCAGCGAGCTCGAGTACGCCGACGAAGTCACCCTGGCCCGGGCCTTTGAGGGCCGCCGCCAGATGGAGTAGGCCCCCCGCCGTGAGCAGACCCGTAGTGAGCAGACCCACCGTGAGCCCCCCTGGCAGCCGATACAGCGCCATCGCCCCGGCGGAGCGGCTGCCGCCCTGGCTCAGGCGGCCAATTGGCAAGGCTTCGGCTTTGGAGGCGGTGCAGGGGATCGTTAAACAGCAAGGGCTCCACACCATTTGCGAGGAGGGCCGCTGTCCCAACCGGGGCGAGTGCTACGCGGCAGGCACCGCCACGTTTCTGTTGGGTGGTCCGATTTGCACCCGCAGTTGTGCCTTTTGCCAGGTGGAGAAGGGGGAAGCCCCAGCGCCCTTCGATGGCCTCGAAGCCGAACGGGTTGCTAAGGCGGTTGCCGCCATGGGCCTGCGTTATGTGGTGCTCACCGCCGTCGCCCGCGACGACCTCCCCGACCACGGGGCCTGTCTGTTTACGGGAGCCATGGCCGCCATTCGAGCTCGCAATCCCTTGATCAGCATGGAAGTGCTCACCCCCGACTTCTGGGGCGGTTTTCGGGATGAACGGGCGGCCATCGCAGCCCAGCGGCAACGGCTGGGTGCCGTGCTTGCCGCCGGGCCCGTGTGCTTCAACCACAACCTCGAAACGGTGGCACGCCTCCAGGGGGTGGTGCGCCGCGGAGCCACCTACCAACGCTCCCTAGGGCTGCTTGCCGCCGCGAGGGAGCTCGCACCAGGGATTCCCACGAAATCGGGCCTGATGCTCGGCCTGGGGGAAAACTTTGCTGAAGTGGTGGCTGCCTTGGGTGATCTTCGCCAGGTGGATTGCCAGCGCCTCACCCTCGGGCAATACTTGCGGCCGTCCCTGGCCCACATTCCCGTGGCCCGCTATTGGAGGCCTGAGGAGTTTGATGAACTCGGGGCCATCGCCAAGGGGCTGGGTTTCCAGCAGGTTCGCAGTGGGCCCTTGGTGCGAAGCAGCTACCACGCGGAGTCAACGCAAGACCCCTAGATCCCATCGGGCCAAGGGCCTGCTTTGGGCAGGGGTTGCCATAGCCATGGGTGTAGCGCCGGTTCGTACCCAGGCCGGGGCCGTGGATGACAAAGGTCCGGAAACTGGCCATGAAGCTGTTCTTAAACCCGCCAGCCCCTGGCCAACCATGAACAGCTTGCTGAAGGCCCCCCCTTGGCTGGATCTCGATCTGAACATTCAGAGCGATGGCTTGGGCATCCCCAGGCGAGGAACCAGCAAAACCACCAATTGGATCCAGCAAACCAACTTGGCTGCCAGCTTCAGCAGGGGCTTTGGCAAGGACGTGGCCCTCTGGAAGGAAGCTGACCACTGGAAAGGCCAGGTGGAACTCACCCTGTTCAGTGGTACGGCGGGCTACGGCCAAACCATCGGGAGCGCCTTTCCGCTAACGGCGAGCGACCACCCCATCGGTCTTTGGCTCACGGAAGCCAGTGTGACCCGATCCGCTGGCCTGGGGGAGGTGGATCTCAAGGCCGGGGTGTTTTCCCTCAACCCCGGCTTCATCGAAGCACCGGTGCTCGATGCCTACGTGAGCTCGGTGCTCAACAACACGCTCAATCTCAATGTGACGGGTTTACCCATCAACCCCTCTGTGGCGCCTGGCGTTGAGCTGCATTGGCGGCCGGGAACCGCCGGTCAAGGCCGCACCGGCGAGCTGGGGCCCTATGGGGAATGGCGCTACGGGGCCTTTCTCTTGAATCCCCAAAACGCTTTGGCATCGCTGTTTGGCGTCAACACCGGCCTACCCCAGATCAATGGATCCATGCAGGTCGTGCAATGGAGTTTTGATCGCCTACCGGGGGCCAAACGGTTGGCCCAACCCATCCAAGTGGACAAGCAACAGGTGGCACGCCAACTCCCTGAGCCCTTAGTCCAAATCGGCGGTGGCTACCTCAACGACCAAACCAACAACACGGATACGCCAGGGATGTTCGGCACCCTCACCCTGGCTTTACCAGCGCCCTTGGGTCTCGACAACCGCTTCTGGCTCGGCCTCAGCTCCGGCCTGACAACCTCCACCAACCCCAATCCCCTGTTTGTCAGTGGCGGCTGGCTGAGTCAAGGGATCATCCCTGGTCGCCCCCTGGACGTGCTGGCCCTCGGCCTGGGCCATAGCAGCTTCAACAGCGACGTGACCACGGGCCTGAACCCGGAATCCCTGCTTGAGCTCAACTACAGCGCCGTGATCAACAGCACCCTCACCCTTCAACCATTTCTGCAGTGGGTGATCAATCCCGGGGGCACGGGAACCACCGCCAACATCCTGGCCCTTGGCCTGCAGCTTCAGCTCCAGTTTTGATCCAACAGCGCCACCGCCCGCTCCAAAACCACCTGGCAATCGGCTTGCATCACCAAACCAGCGCCGCCCCACACCAACCGCTCGGGTAAATCCCAAAGCGCTGCCCCCAGTTCCTTGGAGGGCACAAAACCCAAACGCCGGAAATAGCGCACCAAGCGTCGGTGCCGGCCATCGTCATCGCGGATCGCCAAGATCTGGGCCCGCCGGCAGGGGGTTTGCTCCAGGGCCCAGGCGAAGGCTGCCGCCGCAATCAAGGGCCCCACGCCCAGGTCTGGCAAACCACTGGAGCGGCCAGCCACCTGGAGGGTGTCGAGCTGTAGGCCCCCTGGCGTGGGCCAGGCCCAGCCCTTCAGCTCCCCCACCAACCGCAGCTGGGTCCCTGCAGAGGGCTGCCCGGCCACGGCCACGCGAAGCCCATAGAGCAGGCCCAAGGGCCGTCCCACCTGGAGACGCAACAGCAAGCCCCGATCGGCGGCCCGTCGTTCCAGGCTTGTGAGGCTGGTCATGGCACCAGGGGAGTGAGGCCAAAGGGCTCCACCAGGCGCACCGCCCCAACGGGCAAGGGTCCATAGATGTGGGGGAAGAGCTCATCGCTGGGCGGTGCCGTTTCCCATCGCAATGGAGCGTCCAAACGGCCGGGATCCAGGGTGAGCAAGAGCACCGCTTTGGCATCGGCATAAAAGCGCCGGAAGGTGGCCTCCACCTGATGGGTCCCGCTGGCATGGATAAAGCCCACCTGCTCGAGGGAAAGCCCCCGGGTCGAGCGGCGGTATTCGCCGCAGGCCTTGGCCGCACGCCACTCCTCGGCGAGGGCCAAGTGATAAATCCATTGGGGCGAACGCCAGGCCTGGCGCTGGGCCCAGGGCGGAGCCATCACCGCTGCCAACTCCGGCCCCTCCTCAAAACGCTGCAGCCACCGCCGCAGATGCTCCAGGCCCCCATGCCGGTCAAACCGATCGGGATCTGCCAAACGCCATTGGCGCACGAACGGCAGCACCGCCCAATCCAGCCAGCTGGGCTGATCACCCAACAACCACCCCTTAGCCAGCTGGCGATCCCAATCCCCCAGGATCGATTCAGCCGCTACGCGGTGGTGCTCAGCATCAACCCCTGGGTAGCGATCGGGATATTTGAACCGGTCGAGATGGTGCTTGAACGGCCCATCGTTTTGGACCAAGAGCGGATGGGTGAGCTGGTCGTTCGACTGGTCTGGGGCCTGGTCTGGGGGCAGATCCAGGGCCCAGTGCATGATCTCCATGCTTTCAGCCAAGACGGTGCCATCGGTGAGCTCAAGCAGGGGGACCGTGGCCATGGCCGATCGCTCCAGGAGCTCCGGGGGCTTGGCCTTGAGGCTCACCTCCCGCAGCTCAAAATCCTGGCCAGGGCCCATCCCGGCTAGAAGCAAGGCCAGGCGAGCCCGCATCGCATAGGGGCAGCGGCGAAAGCTATAGAGAATCGGCCGGGGCAGTTCAGCCAGCATCAAATACCTTGCCGATGTGGCGTTCGCCCCGTTGCTTGGCGAGGCCAATCTGGCGCTGGCGCTCGGCAAAGCGGGCCCGATCGTCGCTGCCATGCTCGCCGATGCAATGCAGACAACTCACCCCTTCGACATAGCTCGGCTGTTGGCGATCAGCGGCAGTGAGGGGTTTGCGGCAGGCATGGCACAGGCTCGCTTCTCCGGGTTCGAGCTGGTGGTTCACCGTGACCCGCTGGTCGAAGACGAAGCACTCCCCCGTCCAACTGCTGGCCGATTCCGGCACGGTTTCCAGGTAGCGCAAGATGCCGCCCTGGAGATGGTGGACCCCCGCAAAACCTTGCTGCAACAGATAGGCCGTGGCCTTTTCGCAGCGGATGCCCCCGGTGCAAAACATGGCGATTTGCTTGGGTTGGCGTTGCTCAACCAGGGGGCGCAGCCCGGTTTCCACCCACTGGGGGAACTCCCGAAAGCTGGCGGTGCCCGGATCGATGGCCCCGGCAAAGCTGCCGAGGGCCACCTCGTAGCCATTGCGGGTATCGATCACCAGGGTGTCTGGATCGGCAATCAGGGCGTCCCATTGCTCGGGGGCCACATGGGTGCCAACCGCCGCGCTTTCCAGCTCACCCTCCCCCACGTAGGGCTTCACCGTGGGGCAGCCCATGCTCACAATTTCGCGCTTGAGCCGCACCTTCAGCCGATAGAAGGTTTGCTGCTGCGCCACCGCCGTTTTGACCTCCAACTTGGCCAACCGCGGATCACTCCGCAGCTCTGCCAAGAGGGCCTCCACCCCAGGGGCAGGTCCACACACGGTGCCGTTGACACCCTCGGGGGCCAGCAGCACCGTGCCCTTCACATCAGCGCTCTGGCCCAGCGCAACCAGGCGCTGGCGCCAAGGGGCAAGCTCCACCTCGGCCAGGGCGGCAAAGCGATAAAAAGCAGCGACTACCAGCCCCATCGGCCCTCCAGGATCAGCGCGATACCGAAACACCCGCCGCTGCCAGCAGCTCCCGATCGGCCGCCACATCGGGATTGCCGGTGGTGAGCAGGGTTTCGCCGTAAAAGATCGAATCAGCCCCAGCCAAAAGGCAGAGAATCTGGGCCTCGCGGTTCATCTGTTCCCGACCCGCGCTCAGCCGCACCCGGCTGTGGGGCATCAGGATCCTGGCTACCGCCACCATCCGCACCAGGTCGAGGGGGTCGACGGCCTGCTGGTGTTCCAGCGGGGTTCCCTCCACCGCTACCAGGGCATTGATGGGCACGCTCTCTGGATGGGGCTCGATGTTGGCGAGCACTTCCAACAGGCCGGCCCGATCGCTGGGCCCTTCCCCCATGCCGATGATTCCACCGCAGCAGAGGGTGATGCCCGATCGACGCACCCTGGCCAGGGTTTCCAGCCGTTCTTGGTAGGTGCGGGTGGTAATGATCTGGTCGTAGTGCTCGGGGCTGGTATCCAGGTTGTGGTTGTAGGCGGTCAGTCCCGCATCCGCTAGGCGGGCGGCCTGCTGGTCCGTGAGCATGCCAGCGGTGACGCAGGCCTCCAGGCCCAGCTCCCGCACCCCCCGCACCATCTCAATCATGGCGTCAAAGGGGGACCCATCGCGGATCTCCCGCCAAGCCCAGCCCATGCAGAACCGGTGGGCACCTGCCTCCTTGGCCGCCCGGGCTCGGGCCAACACCGGCCCCACATCCAATTCCGGTTGGCCAGCTACATCGCTGCTGTGGTGCATCGATTGGGGGCAGTAGGCACAGTCCTCCTCGCAGCCACCGGTTTTGACACTGAGCAGCGAAGCAAGCTGCACCTCGTAACCAGGATTCGCCACGCGGTGCACCTGCTGGGCCTGCCAAAGCAAATCCATCAGGGGTTGATCCAGCAGGGCCTGGATCTCGGCGCGGGTCCAGTCGTGGCGAGTGATCACTGGCAGAGGGGCCATCAGGAGAGAGCAGCCATCAAGGGAGGGAGGTGACGCCACCGAAACGGCGCTGGCGACCCTGGTAGTCGAGCAGAGCGGCCACCAAGGCCTGTTGATCAAAATCAGGCCACAGCACGTCGGTGATATGCAGCTCGGCGTAGGCCAACTGCCACAACAAAAAATTGCTGATGCGCTGCTCGCCGCTGGTGCGAATCAATAAATCGGGATCCAGCTCCCCGGCCGTATGGAGTTCGGCGCTCAACAGGGCCTCATCAATCGTGCTGGGATCCAATTCGCCGCGGGCCGCCCGTTCCGCCAAGGTCCTCGCCGCCCGGACCAATTCCGCCCGGCTGCCGTAGTTGGTGCAGACGTTGAAGTGGATGCCGATGTTCGCCGCTGTGCGGGCTGTGGCGTCGGCAATCAACTGCTGCAGGCCGGGGGGCAGCGGGGAAAGATCGCCCAGAAAGCGAATCCGAACCTGCTCCCTTTCGAGGGCTTCAAGCTCCCGGGCCAACACCCGTTCAAACAGGGTCATCAGAAAACTCACCTCCTCGCCGGGTCGGTTCCAGTTTTCGGTGGAGAAGGCATAGGCCGTCAGGGCCCCCACTCCCCAATCACTGCACAGCCGCAACATGCGCTTGAGGGCTTCGACCCCTTCGCGGTGGCCCATCACCCGGGGCAGGCTGCGGCTCTTGGCCCAACGGCCATTGCCATCCATGATCACGGCAATGTGCCGGGGCAAGCGCTCCGGATCGAGCCCCTCGGGCAGGGCCCTCGGGCCCCTAACAGGAGTGGTCGCCAGCACGCGACTCATCCGCGACGTTCCAGCGGGTCTTTGGCCACGCTACGCCCCGCTGGCAGGGCCAGCGCCTGGTTCAGCAAATCGTGCAGACGGCTGCTCGTAATCGGCCGTTCGAGCTTGCCCTGGCAGGCCAGCGACAGGGTGCCCGTCTCCTCGGACACCACAATCGCCAGACATTGATCAAAGCGTTCGGTTAGGCCCAGGGCGGCCAGATGCCGGGTGCCATAGCGGTTCAAACCCTGGCGAGAGAGGGGCAAGATCACCCCCGCCGCCACGATCCGGTTGGCCTTCACCAGCACGGCCCCGTCATGGAGGGGAGTATCGGCCGCAAACACATTGAGGAGCAGATCCACGGAGAGCTGGGCATCCAGGGAAATCCCCGGATTGAGAAAATCCTCAGGCCGCAGGTCACTGCCCAGGTCCACCACGATCAGGCCCCCGCGGCGGGATTGGGAGAGGCGACCAGCCGCTTCACTGAGCACCGCCACCGAGCCCGAGGCCAACTGGTCGCGCTTGCGGTCGCCGAAGAGAACGCCCAGCCGGCCAGTACCGAGCAACTCCATCAAACGGCGCAATTCCCCTTGCCAGAGGATTGCCAGCGCCAAACTGCAGGCCAGGACGAGGGCGTCAACCAGCTTGGAGGTGAGCGGCAGGTTGGCGTAGCGCTGCACAAACCAGGCCAGGGCCACGAGCAGCAGATAGCCGCGCAGCAGCCACAGGGTGCGCGCCTCGGTCACCCGACCGAGGACCAACACCCCCAGGCCGGTGGCAAACAGCAAGTCGAGCAGCAGTCGAATGTCGATGAGCTGCAGGGGGTTGATCTGCAGCGCGCTCACCGTTGCAACCATGCCTTTCGGTCAACTTACCGTTGCAAGCCGGGAGGGCAAAACGTCGTAGCGCAGTAGCTCTTCCGGCTGTTCCCGGCGTTGCACCAGGTCGGCGACGCCCCCGTGCACCAGCACGGCCGCTGGCCGTGGGATGCGGTTGTAGTTGGAGCCCATGGAAGCGTTGTAGGCCCCGGTGGCCAGCACCACCAAATGGTCGCCGCTGGTGGCAGGTGGCAAGGCCACATCCTTCAGGAGCACATCCCCCGACTCGCAATGCTTACCTGCCAGGGTCACGGTTTCCGTGGCTTCCGCCAACGGTCGGTCGGCCAACAGGGCCGTGTATTGAGATTGGTAGGTGATGGGCCTGGGGTTATCGCTCATGCCCCCATCCACCGAGAGGTAGGTGCGAATGCCTGGAATCTCCTTGCGACTCCCCACCTCGTAAACCGTGACACCGGCCGTGGCGACCAGGGATCGACCGGGCTCGCAGAGCAGGCGCGGCAGGGCCAGGCCCCGCTGTTGGCAGGCCGTGGCTACCGCTTCGCCAACGGTTTGCACCCACTCCTGGATCGACGGGGGATCGTCGCTGGCCACGTAGCGAATTCCGAGGCCACCGCCCACGTTGAGGTCGCCCACGGGGTGACCCATGGATCGGGCCAGAACCACGGCATCGGCAAGCACCCCAGCCAAATCGCGGTGGGGTTGGAGTTCGAAGATTTGGGAGCCGATATGGGCGTGGAGCCCGGTGAGACGGGCCCAGGAGCAGCCGACCAAGTGCCGCAACACCGGTTCGAGCTGGTCGGGGTCAAAGCCAAATTTGCTATCCAGGTGGCCAGTGCGGATGTACTCGTGGGTGTGGCACTCGATCCCCGGCGTAAAGCGGAGCATGAGCTCCACGGGCGCAGCCAGGCCAGGCGCCAATTCAGCCAAGAGCTCGATGTCGCGCCAGTTATCCGCAACCACGGTGACGCCCCGTTCCACCGCGAGGGCCAACTCCTGGCGGGATTTGTTGTTGCCGTGGAACACGATCCGATTGGCGGGCATGCCGCCGTCGAGGGCCGTGAGGAGCTCTCCCGACGACACCGCGTCCAGGCCCAGGCCTTCTGAGGCCACCAGGGCAGAAATGGCCAAGGAGCTATTGGCCTTCGAGGCGTAGAGGGCGAGGGCCTCGCCGGGGTAGTGGGCCGCCAAGGCCTCCCGGTAGGCCCGGCACGTACCCCGCAAACTCGCCTCATCGAGCACGTACAACGGTGTGCCATGGGTGCGGGCCAGGTTGCTCAACCCACAACCGCCCACCTGCAAACGGCCGTCGGCATCGAGCTCGGCGGTGATGGGCGCCAGGTTGCGATTCGGACTGCTGGCGTCGCGATGGGGCTCGAACAGACGCTGGGCAGAGGCGGCTGCCCCATCCAGAACGCCGGCGCCGGCCTGCTCGAGCTCACTGGAGATCACCATGGCGGCGGGCAGAACAATGGGTGGACTATGAATGGTAAGAACGCCGCTGGCAGCCTGCTGTGCCATGTGAACAGCTCCAAAAGCTGGCCTGCTTGCCCCTGGAGCCCAACCACCTCCAGGCCTGCCAAGACTTGGACCAACGCAGCCTCGGGGGCCTCTGGAACCAGGACCAATGGCACAGCGAGCTGGCTGAGGAGCGCCGACCGGGTATCGGTCTTTGGCGCGAGGGCGCCCTGGTCGCCCTGGCCAGCGGCTGGCTGGTGGTCGACGAACTGCACATCACCGTGGTGGCCGTCGATCCCCTGCAGCGCCGCCAGGGCCTCGGGCGCCAGGTGCTGCAAGCCCTGCTCAGCCACGGTCATCGCCTTGGGGCCGAGCGGGCCACCCTGGAAGTGGCCACCTCCAACACCGCCGCCGTGGCCCTCTACCGGGACTTGGGATTTCGCGATGCCGGCATTCGTCGTGGTTACTACCGCGATGGCGACGATGCCCTGATCCAATGGCTGAGGCTGTCCCCAGTTAATGATGCGCAGCAGGGGTGTGGATAACCGCCTTTTCTTACTGCTTTGACTGGATAAATAGACCCTCTTTATTAACAATAAAAATCCACAAAGCACTTGCAGCTACTGCTGATTTGCTGACTCAGAGCCGCAAACCACACCAGCCCCACCAACCCTGATAGCTTGGAAGCACTTGCGCCAGGCCCCGGCCCATGTTCGAGCGGTTTACCGAGAAAGCCATCAAGGTGATCATGCTGGCCCAAGAGGAGGCCCGCCGCCTTGGTCACAACTTTGTGGGCACCGAGCAAATCTTGCTGGGCCTGATCGGTGAGGGCACCGGCGTGGCCGCCAAGGTGCTCAAGTCGATGGGGGTGAACCTCAAGGATGCCCGGGTTGAGGTGGAAAAAATCATTGGCCGGGGCTCGGGCTTCGTGGCCGTGGAAATTCCGTTTACGCCCCGCGCCAAACGGGTTCTGGAGTTGTCGTTGGAAGAGGCCCGTCAGCTCGGCCACAATTACATCGGTACAGAACACCTGCTGCTGGGCCTGATCCGGGAGGGCGAGGGCGTCGCCGCCCGGGTCCTTGAAAACCTTGGGGTTGACCTGGCCAAGGTGCGCACCCAGGTGATCCGCATGCTGGGAGAAACCGCTGAGGTCGCTTCGGGTGGCGGCGGCGGCAAAGGGTCCACCAAGACCCCAACCCTGGATGAATTTGGCACCAACCTCACCCAGCAAGCGGCCGACGGAAAATTGGATCCCGTGGTGGGGCGCCAAAACGAGATTGAGCGCGTCATTCAGATCCTGGGCCGCCGCACCAAGAACAACCCGGTGCTGATTGGGGAGCCTGGCGTGGGCAAAACGGCGATCGCCGAGGGCCTGGCCCAGCGGATCAATTCCGGCGATATCCCCGACATTCTGGAAGAGAAGCGGGTTCTGACCTTGGATATCGGCCTGCTGGTGGCGGGCACCAAATATCGGGGCGAATTCGAAGAACGCCTCAAAAAGATCATGGAGGAAATCCGGGGTGCCGGAAACGTGATCCTGGTGATCGACGAAGTGCACACCCTGATTGGTGCTGGCGCCGCCGAAGGCGCCATCGATGCCGCCAACATTCTCAAGCCAGCCCTCGCCAGGGGTGAGCTGCAGTGCATTGGCGCCACCACTCTGGATGAATACCGCAAACACATCGAACGGGATGCCGCCCTTGAGCGGCGCTTCCAACCGGTGATGGTGGGTGAACCTTCGGTTCAAGACACGATCGAGATCCTGCGCGGCCTGAAGGAGCGCTACGAGGATCACCACCGTCTCAAGATTGCCGACGAAGCCCTGATTGCAGCGGCCACCCTTGGCGACCGCTACATCTCCGATCGCTTCCTCCCCGACAAGGCCATCGACCTGGTTGATGAGGCCGGCAGCCGAGTGCGGCTGATGAACTCAAAGCTGCCCCCTGCCGCCAAGGAGGTCGACAAGCAGCTGCGTGCCGTACAGAAAGAAAAGGAAACGGCCGTCCGGGAACAGGACTTCACCAAGGCCGGCGAACTGCGCGACAAAGAAGTGGAGCTGCGCGAGCAAATTCGCTTGATCCTCCAGGCCCGCAAGGACGACCAGCCCACCGAAACGGCCCCAACAGAGATCACCTCAGCCGAGGGCACCAGCCCAGAAAGCACAGACCCAGCTGGGGTCGTCGATGGGGATCGCACCCCGATGGTCACCGAAGAGGACATCGCCCACATCGTGGCGTCCTGGACCGGGGTGCCCGTACAGAAACTGACCGAAAGCGAATCGGCCAAGTTGCTGAACATGGAGGACACCCTCCACCAGCGCCTGATCGGCCAGGACGAAGCGGTGAAGGCCGTCTCCCGGGCCATTCGCCGGGCCCGGGTGGGCCTGAAGAATCCCAACCGTCCCATTGCCAGCTTCATCTTCTCCGGCCCCACCGGCGTTGGTAAAACCGAGCTCACCAAGTCGCTTGCGGCCTACTTCTTCGGCAGCGAAGAGTCCATGATCCGGCTGGACATGTCCGAGTTCATGGAGCGCCACACGGTCAGCAAGCTGATCGGTTCGCCTCCGGGCTACGTGGGCTTCAACGAGGGTGGCCAACTCACCGAAGCTGTGCGCCGGCGCCCCTACACCGTGGTGCTGTTCGACGAAATCGAGAAGGCCCACCCCGATGTGTTCAACCTGCTTCTGCAGCTCCTGGAAGATGGTCGACTGACCGATTCCAAGGGCCGCACGGTCGATTTCAAAAACACCCTGATCATCATGACCTCGAACATCGGTTCGAAGGTGATCGAGAAGGGTGGTGGCGGCCTGGGCTTTGAATTCTCTGGTGGCGCCGCCGAAGAGACCAATTACAACCGGATTCGTTCCCTGGTGAATGAGGAGCTGAAGCAGTACTTCCGCCCCGAATTCCTCAACCGGCTGGACGAAATCATCGTGTTCCGCCAGCTCACCCGCGATGAGGTCAAGGTCATCGCCGAGATCATGCTGAAGGAAGTGTTCGGCCGGATGCAGGAGAAGGGCATCACCCTCTCGGTGACCGAGAGCTTCAAGGAACGCTTGGTGGAAGAGGGTTACAACCCCAGCTACGGGGCCAGGCCCCTGCGCCGGGCGGTGATGCGCCTGCTGGAAGACTCCCTGGCCGAAGAGTTCCTCTCCGGCAGGATCAGCGATGGGGATTCAGCCCTTGTCGATGTGAACGAGGAGAAGCAGGTGGTGATTCGCAAGCAGCTCTCTGCCCCTGCGATGCCTGAACTCGCCGCTGCTGGAGCCTGATCCCGCCAGTTTTTACACTGCAGGGATGAAAACGGCCCCTCCCTCCTCCGTGTGCTCCCACACGATTGCCCCAGCCGCCGTGCTGCGGGGAGAAGGGGCTTGGCGGGAAGCCCTGCCAGCGATGGCCTGCCTTGCGAACCACGCCTTGGTGCTGGGCCGCAGCCCAGCCACCCGGCCCCTGCGTCAGCAATGCCTCCAGGATCTCGCCCTGGCAGGCATCAACTGCACCAGCTTCGAACTGGAGTTCGATTGCTGCGACGCCGATCTAAACCGGATCGAGGCCCTAGCCGCTCCAGTCCAGTTCTCCCCCGGCACCCCTCAGGAACCAGCCTTTGATGCGGTGATCGCCATCGGTGGCGGCAAGGTGCTCGATGCGGGCAAGTTGCTCGCCCACCGGCTCGGCTCGGCGTGCATCACGGTTCCCACCAGTGCGGCCACCTGTGCGGGCTGGACAGCCCTCGCCAACATCTACAGCCCCCAGGGCGCCTTCGAGGGGGATGTGGGCTTGAACCGCTGTCCGGATCTTTTGGTGTTTGACCACGGCTTCGTGCGCCAAGCGCCTGGCCGCACCCTGGCCAGCGGCATCGCCGATGCCATGGCCAAGTGGTACGAGGCCTCGATCAGCAGTGGCACCAGCAGCGATGGGTTGATTCAGCAAGCCGTGCAAATGGCCCGAGTCCTGCGGGACCAGTTGCTGCTGGAAGCGGAAGCCGCCATGGCCGACCCCGCCGGCGAAGCCTGGGTGCGGGTGGCGGAAGCCTGCGGTCTGACCGCCGGCCTGATTGGCGGGATTGGCGGTGCCCGGTGCCGCACGGTGGCTGCCCACGCGGTGCACAACGGCCTCACCCAATTGGAAGCCACCCACGGCGTGCTCCATGGCGAAAAGGTGGGTTTCGGAATCCTGGTGCAACTGCGGCTCGAAGAACTCCTCGGGGGCAACCAATTGGCCGCCCAGGCGCGGCGCCAGCTCATTCCCCTGTTCCGCGCCCTTCAGCTGCCGGTGGAATTGGGCGATCTGGGCCTGGCCGGCGCCAGCCTCAGCGAGCTGCAGCAGGCGTGCGCCTTTGCCTGCCGGCCCGGCTCCGATCTCCACCACCTGCCC
Organism: Synechococcus sp. UW140; assembly: GCA_943373125.1. Classification (GTDB taxonomy): domain Bacteria; phylum Cyanobacteriota; class Cyanobacteriia; order PCC-6307; family Cyanobiaceae; genus Cyanobium_A. The sequence goes on along the minus strand of CALSBG010000002.1, from coordinate 10,461 downwards.
TTTGCCGTGGCGCCGAGCGATCTCATCGCAGCCCTGGTGAGCACCTGCAGCGGCGAGCGCGTTGCGGCGTGAGCCAAACCATCCGCAATCACGAGCTGCTCCTCGAGCGACTCAGCACCTGCAAAGCCCTGGTGGCCGATGCCGCCGCCCACTTGCTCGATCCCCTCGGCCGGGAGCTGGCGGCCCGGATCCAGTGGTGGCAGCTTCCGGGCTTAGGGGCGGAATGGCCCGTGGCCGTGGTCGGCGCCGGGCCACCGGTGCTGTTGCTGCATGGCTTCGACAGCTCGTTTCTTGAATTCCGCCGGCTAGCCCCCCGATTGGCTCCCCACTGCCAGCTGTTCATTCCCGATTTGTACGGCTTTGGCTTTTGCCCCCGCCCAACACCGCCCGCGGCCACCCCGGAAGCGGTGTTGCGGCACCTAGGCAGCCTGGTGAGCGCCATTGGTGTGCGCACCCCAGGGCCCTTGGGCTTGATTGGGGCCTCCATGGGCGGGTCAGTGGCCGTGGAGCTGGCCCGGCTTTTGCCAGAGCGGATCGATCGGCTGTTGCTGCTGGCCCCTGCTGGCCTCACCGGCAATCCCATGCCCCTACCCCCCGTACTCGATGGTTTGGGGGTCAAATTTCTAGCCCTGCCCTGGGTGCGCAAGGGCCTGTGCCGCTCCGCCTTCGCCAACCCCGACCAGGACGTGGGTGCGGCTGAGCTTGAAATCGCTTCGAGGCATCTGCAGGCCCCTGGCTGGGGCGAAACGTTGGCGGCCTTTGCCCGCTCCGGGGGCTTTGCTGGCTGCGGCACCCCATTGCCCCAGCAGCCCATCGCAGTGCTCTGGGGTGCCAACGACAGAATTTTGCGGGCTCCCCAAAAACGGGCAGCCCAGGCCCTGCTAGGAGAGCGGATCAGGGAGCTGCAGAACTGCGGCCACCTGCCCCACATCGACCAACCCCAAACCGTGGCCGAGGCCTGGATTCCCTGCCAACCCCTTTGAATGACCACCAGTAGCGGCCCGGTCATGCAGCTGCTCGCCAGCGGCCTGCAGCTTTGGCTCAGACAGCAATGTGATGCGATCGAGAGCCTGGAGATCCAATTGGAGGGCTCCGCCCTGGGCCTGTTACGGGGCAAGGTGGCGGGGGTGAGCCTGATGGCCCGGCGGGTGAGCTATCAGCAGTTGGAGCTGGAATTGGTGCAACTCACCAGCAGCCCCATTGAGGTGAGCATCGGCAAGCTGTTGCAGGGCCAACCCTTGCAACTGCAGCACCCCTTCACGATTCGAGGCCAGGTGGGCTTGACGGCGGAAGGCCTCAACCAATCGATCAGCAGGCCCCAGTGGCGAGGGCTGGCCGACCACCTGGGCGAAATGCTGCTGGGAATCAGCCCCGTGGTGGAGCTGCGCATCAGCCAAGACAAACTTGTTTTTGCTGCCAAGGCCGCAGGCGAGGTGGGGCTGGTGGAGCTCGAAACCCACCTGGATGCCACCGACGGTGCGGTGGTCATCAACGCCATCCAAGGGAAGCTTCAAGTGCAACTGCCCATGGATCCGGGCATCACGATCGAGCGCGCCAATCTCGAAGGAGGCATGGTTCAGCTCTATGGCACCGCCAAGGTGTCAGTCGGTGCTTCCAGCTAGCTGGCCTGGATAAGCGGCAACACCAGGGTCACCAGGGTGAACACCACCGCCGGCACAAACAAATAGCTGTCAATACGATCCAGGATCCCCCCATGGCCGGGAATGGCATCGCCGGAATCCTTGATGCCGGCATCGCGCTTCATCATCGACTCAGTGAGATCCCCTACCAGGGCAAACACCGCCACCACCGCCCCCAGCCCTGCCCCCACCAGGGCCCCCCAGTGCCAGCCCAGCAGCACCCCGCCCAGGGCCCCCACGAGGCAGGCGCAGGCCATGCCCCCCAGGGCCCCTTCCACGGTTTTGCCCGGGGAAATCGGCGATAGCGGATGGCGGCCCAGGCGACGTCCAATCACATAGGAGCCGATATCGGTCGCCACAATCAAAAAGCAGGCCACGAGGGTGAGGCCCAGGCCTGCGCTTTGGGGCCAGCTCCAGCCGGCCATATTCGGGGCCAGGGCTTGGTCGGCCAGGTCGCGCAGTTTGATCCAATGGCTGGGCAAAAAGCCCAGATAGAACAGGCCAAAGATTGAGGCTGCGATATCGGCGATCGTGCCCGTGACCGGCTGCAACAGCAGCCAGCCACAAATCACTGCCCCTGAGGCCGGCAGGATCGCGGCCGCCACATCCCCGGAAAACCACTGGCTGCCCTCCATGCCAGTGGCGGCCTGGGTAGAAATCAACAGCAGCTGCACCGCCACCAGGGTGGTCTTGGTGGCCGGGCGAATCCCCTTGAACTGGGCCATGCGGAAGAACTCCAGCAGACCCAAATGCACGATCACGCCCACGGCAGCGGTGAACCACCAGCCGCCCAACATCACCACCACAAACCCAAAGCCACCGGCGGCCCAGCCACTCAGCAGCCTGGCGAGCGGCGTGGCGCTGCGCCCCTTGGCGTTGCCATGACTGGGAGGCGGACTGGGCTTCAACGTTCCGCGGCGATCAAGAACAGGGGCTCAGCTGCCGCCAGCTTGGCCTGGCTACCGCGCCGTTGCATGCGATGCACGGTGGCCTGAACCACCTGGAGATCCCGGGCCTCCAACTGGCCGAGGGTGTCGGTGGCATCCACCAGGCCCTCGAGGCTGGCGGTGCTGATCACCAGGCGCCCCTGGGGCACCAGGGCGTCCCATACCGCCAACAACACATTTCCAAGCGGGCGACCCACCTCCAACAACACCCGATCGGGCTTGGCCGGCAACTGCTGAAGATCGTGGGGCGCCTGGCCGGCATGGATGTGCAAGTTGGCGATGCCGAAGCGCTGGCGGTTCTGTTCCAGCAGGCGAATGGCATCGGGATCCCGCTCCAAGGTGTGCACCGCCCCCTGGGGCATGAGCCTGGCAATTTCCAGGGCCAATGCTCCGGTGCCCCCGCCCACATCCCACACCAGCGAATCGGCCCTGGGCCGCAGGTGGGCCAGCAGCATCACCCGCAGCTCCATGGGCGTGGGGCTGAAGCCGGGGGCGTGCTCAAAGGCCCCATCGGGCAGGCCCGGGGTCACGAAATCCCACTGGTAGGCCCCGGCCTGCTGCATCAGCTCTCCGTGGCCACAACCATTACCGTATCAGCGATTTGGCCCGGCCATAGCGCCCGTTGGCCCACTAACCACGCCGCCCGATCCCCATCGATCCGCTCCCCTGGCACCAGCAGGGGGATCCCCGGGGGATAGGGGCAGAGCGGTTCGGCAGCAATCCGTCCCACCGCATCGGCCAGGGGCAAACAGGTGGCAGGCGAGCGCCAGGCCTGGCCAAGGGGCATCGCTGGCGAGGCCACCAGGGGCAGGGGGGGGGCACTGAAGGGAGGCAGGGGCGCTCCGCCGAGGGCACGGCGCAGGGCCAGCAAATGCCGAGGCAGGCGCCATTCCAACCAGGCCGGGGGCTGCATGCCGAGGCAAAAGGTGAGGGTGCCCGGCTCAGGCAGCTCACCAATCACCCCCCGCTCCAGCAACCAGCCATCGGCATCGAGGCCATTGATCCCCATGGCGGCGGTGTGGAGCACCAGGCGCAGGGGGTCCTGGTTGGGCACCAGGGGCAATTGCTGTTGATGGCAGCGCCTGCGCAGGCGCCCGGCGATGGCGAGGGCCCGGCGGCGTTGGCCCTGGCCGCGGGCGCTGGTGACGTGCCGTACGGATGCGGCAGCCGATGCGAGCAACAAAGCGCTGGGGCTGGAGCTTTGCAGCCACAACAGGGCCCGCTCCATTGCCCCAGGATCCACCCTGGCGCCCTGCAGCAACACCAGGGCACTTTGGGCCAGGCCACCACTGGATTTCTGGCACGACACCACCACCAGATCGGCACCGGCAGCAAGGGCTTCCCCCTGGCCATGGGCCTGATCCACCAGCACCTTGAGGCCCGCTTGCTGGCCCAGGGCCACCAGAGCTGCCAGATCCCCCGCCAGGCCCTGGTAGCTCGGATCCACCAGCACGAGGGCAGCCAAGGGACCGGTTGCCTGGGCCGCAGCAATCACCTGCTCCAGGTGGGCCGCCGATGGCGGCAACCCCAGGCCGGTGGCGGGGTCAAAGGGCAGATCGAACAGGACCGGCTCCAGGTCTCCCAGCAGACAGCCGTGCAACAGGGAACGATGCAGGTTGCGGGGCAGCAGCACCCGGCTGCCCGGCTCTGCCATCGCCAGCAGGGAGGCCTGCAACAGGCCACTGGCCCCATTCACCCCAAACCAACAGCGCTCCGCACCCAACAGGTCTGCGCACTCCTGCTGGGCCTGGGCCACCCAGCCCGTGGGGATCAATGGTCCGCCCACCTCAGGCAGCTCGGGCACATCCCAGCGGGCCGCCGGCTGCCGCAGAAGCCTGCGCAGCTCTGGGGCCAGGCCTCGCCCGCGGCCATGGGCCGGCAAATGCAGCCACAGGCTCATCGCCCCGTTGCCCCCACCCAATCCATGGATCCACCACCGGCGTTTCTAGAGTCTGCGCTCCCCATCGGCGGCGGCAAGCGTGACCACCTATTCCCCAGGGCGGGATTTGCGTTGGTTGCTGCTGCGGCCTTGGGTGCTCGTGGCCCGCCTGGTGGAGGTGCTCTGGGAACTGGGCAGCCTGGCTGTGGTGCTGGTGATCCAGGGCTCAAGCCCCAAACCAGACGTTCAACAACGGCTCGCCCAAAGGATCCTGGCCACCCTCACGGGCCTGGGGCCCTGCTTCATCAAGGTGGGCCAATCCCTCTCGACCCGCCCCGATTTGGTGCGGCGCGACTGGCTGGAACAACTGACCCAGCTGCAAGACAACCTGCCCCCCTTCTCCCACGCCATCGCCCTGGCCACGATCGAGCAGGAGTTGGGAGGACCCGCAGACCAACTGTTTGGGTATTTTCCTGGCCATCCGGTGGCTGCAGCCAGCCTGGGCCAGGTGTACAAGGCCCAACTCGCCGATGGCCATTGGGTTGCCGTCAAGGTGCAACGGCCCAATCTTCCCTATGTGCTGCGGCGGGATCTGGTGATCATCCGACTGCTTGCCGTGGTGGCAGCGCCGGTGTTGCCCTTGAACCTGGGCTTTGGCTTGGGCGACATCATCGATGAATTTGGCCGCAGCCTGTTTGCCGAGATCGACTACCGGCAAGAAGCCGACAATGCCGAACGCTTTGCCCATCTCTTTTCCCAGCGTCCCGAGGTCACCGTGCCCCGGGTGGAGCGGCTGCTCTCGGCGGAGCGGGTGCTGACCACCACCTGGATCAACGGCACCAAGCTCCAGGAACGCCAGGTGCTCGAAGCCCGCCAGCTCGACCCTTCGGCCCTGATCCGCACTGGTGTGATTGCGGGGCTGCAGCAATTGCTGGAATTCGGCTATTTCCACGCTGATCCCCACCCCGGCAATTTGTTTGCCCTACCGGGAAAAACGGGGGTTTTGGGCCATGTGGCCTACGTGGACTTCGGCATGATGGATTCGATCAGCGAGAGCGATCGCCTCACCCTCACCGGGGCCGTGGTGCACCTGATCAACCGCGACTTTCGCGCCCTGGCCAGGGATTTTGTGGGCCTGGGTTTCCTCAACCCCAACACCGACCTCGAACAGATCGTGCCCGCCTTGGAGGAGGTGCTCGGTGCTGCCATCGGCGAAAACGTGGGGGCCTTCAATTTCAAAGCGATCACCGATCGCTTCTCGGAGTTGATGTATGCCTATCCCTTCCGGGTGCCGGCGCGCTTTGCCCTGATCATTCGCGCCGTGGTGAGCCAGGAGGGTCTGGCGCTGCGATTGGATCCGGATTTCAAAATCGTCCAGGTGGCGTACCCCTATGTGGCCAAGCGCCTGTTGGCCGGCGATACCGCGGAGATGCGCGAAAAACTGCTGGAGGTGCTCTTTGATAGCGACGGCCGGCTCCAGATCGAGCGGCTCGAAAACCTGCTGGCGGTGGTGGAAAGCGAAGGCCCCAGCACCGATTTGTTGCCCGTCGCCGGGGATGGCCTGAAGCTCTTGCTGGGGCCTGGGGGCCGCAGCCTGCGCCAGCGGCTGTTGCTCTCCCTGGTCCAAGACGATCGGCTCAACACAGGGGATCTCAGGTCCCTGGCATCGCTGCTGGGCCGAACCTTTTCGCCCCGGAAGATGGCCGGCACCCTGTTCCACCGTCTCAACCCGCTTGCAGCGGCCTAACGCCCTCCCACCGGGGGCGCCAGGCGCCTAGGGTCGCCCCATTGCGCCCTGGCGCCCCACCCGCTCTGCTATGCCCATGGCCGCCCCGATCGATCTGCTGGATGCCGATCTCGATGCGCTCAGCGGCTATTACGGCGACCTCGATGGCAGCGACATTCTGCTGGAGTTCGCGCCCATCAGCCAGCCCCCCTATCTGGTGGCGGCGCTTGGCCTGGCCATCGCCCTGCTCTGCGGCCTCACCTTCGCCAAGTTGGTGCAGCAACGGCTCGATGGCTGGAAGCAGGACCGTCTGGCCCTGCTTCCCCTCGGCACAGCCGTGGTCACGATCCCCTACATGGGCGTGGTGCTGGGTATCACCTTGTTCATTGGCGGCGGCCTCCAGGTGTTTGGCTTCTCCGCCGGGGCTGCCCTGCTGGTGTCCTTTGTGTTGTCGGTCGGCACGGCCGGGGCCCTCTGGGTCCAGCTCGAACGGCTGATGGGCCAGGTGCAAGATGGCACCTTCAGCGCGGTCGACTTCGACAACTTCGATCAGTTTTTCTAGATTGTTGTCCCGGGATTGGGAGGAGCTCCATTCCCACGCTTCCTCCGACCCCTGGCTGTCAATCCGCACCGATCGCGCCGCTCTAAAGAATGAATCGATGGGCCTCCAGCTGCACCATCAGAGGCACCATCAGAGGCAACGGTGCCAGGGCCCATCAAGGCCTTACACCAGACCCTCGATAACTGCTTATGCATCTATATGCGGAGACAGAGAGACATTCTTGCTCGCTAGATCGGTGCTATTGGCTGGTGCTATGATTTAAATAAATTGTTTAGCCCTCATGCGTATTCGCTCGGCCCTCCTGAAGCCCGCGGCCTGCCTGCTGCTGGGTGCCGCCGCCGTTTTTGGCTCCACTGCCGCGCAAGCGATCACAATGCCTTGGGCAATGAGCCTCAATATTTCAGGAGCTACTCAGACTGGTGGTGGCAGCCTGGAGGCCACGTTGCTGTCTGGAACAACTTATCAACTCGATTCTATTTCTGGAACTTGGAACGGACAAACCATAACCGGCCTGATTAGCTCGTATAGGGCTTTCGGTAACCAAACTATTAATACGATCAATCAATTCGACACTCAAGGAGTGCAAAACTTTAGACCGGTTTCAAGCGGCTACGCCTTTTATACCGCCAGCAACAACAAACTGATACATATGTATCTAACTAATGGCGATACCACTTGGGTTGGTTCCCAATGTGAGGGTCCAAATTGCTTCAATTTAGCTAGTTATGGAGGTGGCACTACTAGTACTGATATTAATTATGCCACAACCCCCGCCCCCCTGCCCATCCTCGGCCTACCCGCCGTGCTGTTCTACAGCCGGAGGCTAAAAAAGCGGATCCAGCAGCGCAAAGCTCTCGCTGTTGTTGCTTAGAACATTGCCGAAATAAGTTGCATTGAGGATCGGCAGTTTTTTAATCGATTGGAATTTCGATAGAGCTGGGTATACGCTTTGTAGGTGTTAATCATTCCTTTCTTACGCCGCGATCCGCCAGGGCAGGGTTTCCCCGGCGTGGAAAGGCACCAACACAACCGGCTGGTCTGAGCCATCGTTGAGCTCGAGGCGCTCGGGCACTCTCTGGGGCTCCCGCACCAGGGTGATCGAGCCTTCGTTGAGCGGGAGCCCATAGAACCGCGGCCCAAATTCCGAGGCGAAGCCCTCGAGCTTGTCGAGGGCGTTCTCCTGCTCAAACGCGGTGGCGTAACTCTCGAGCGCATGGGGGGCGCAGAAGATGCCCGCGCAACCACAGGCCGCTTCCTTGGCCCCGCGGGTATGGGGCGCCGAATCGGTGCCTAGGAAAAATTTCGGGTTGCCGGAGGTGGCGGCAGCCCGCAGGGCAATGCGGTGGAGCTCCCGCTTGGCCACCGGTAGGCAGTACATGTCGGGCCGTAGGCCCCCTTGGAACAGGGCGTTGCGGTTGATGTGGAGGTGGTGGGGCGTGATCGTGGCGGCCAGGGTGGCTGGGCCGCTGGCCACAAAATCGGCCGCATCGGCTGTCGTGATGTGCTCGAACACCACCTTCAGGCCCGGGTGCCGTTGCAACAGTGGGTCCAGGTGCCGCTCGATGAACACGGCTTCGCGATCAAAGATGTCGATGGCCTGATCGGTCACTTCCCCGTGGATCAGCAGGGGCATGCCGATCCGCTCCAGGGTTTCAAACACTGGGGCGATCCCGTCGATGGCCGTCACCCCAGCGGCCGAATGGGTGGTGGCGTTGGCTGGGTAGAGCTTGCAAGCCGTCCACACCCCCCCCTTGAAACCCCGCTCGAGTTCGAGGGGATCGCTGGCATCGGTGAGGTAAGCCGTGATCAGGGGGGTAAAGCCTGGGCCCGGGGGCAGGGCCTGGAGGATCCGCCGCCGATAGGCCTCGGCGGCGGCCACGGTGGTTACCGGCGGGCTCAGATTTGGCATCACGATGGCGCGGCCAAAGGTTTTGGCCGTGCTCGCCGCCACGGCTACGAGCAGGGCGCCATCGCGCAGGTGTACATGCCAGTCGTCGGGTTGGCGGATTGTCAACGAGGCCAGTGACATGGCGCGGCGGCTCTCGCGGTGCTCGGGGTCCAGCCTGCCAGCTGGTGGCGCCCGGAACGGGCTGGAGGGGGGAATTGCGAAAATAAACCTTGAGTGATTCCAGCCTGCATGTCAGCAGCCCCGAAGTCCACCGGCAAGCCCACCATTGGTGAACTTGAGGCCGGGTACCCCACCTGCTGCAAGGCCCTGCGGAGGCTGATTAAGGACAAGAAAGGCCTCGATGCCATTCAGCGCACGCTGGCCTGGGAGCGTCTCGCCCTTCTCCACAAGTGCTTGCCGACCCGCTACAAGGCCCCTGATTATCTCTACACCCTGCTCAAGCGTGAGGTCGAGCAGCCTGTTGCAGCCTGAAGCTTGCCGATTGCGTTGAATGGCCTGCCGATTGCGTTGAATGGCCTGCGGATTGAATGGCCTGGGATTGAGCAGGTTCACCCCAGCCTTCTCAATGGGGCTCGTTGGATTCAGCCTGTAGGGCCGGGGGTTTGGCATGGCTCACCATGTTCCTGGCGTGAAGGGCTAACTGGGCGCCACCCCGGCCTGACTGGCAACAGAGCTGGCGGCTTGCTGGCATTGGCGGGCCATGAGGCCCTCCTCATCGGCAGGGATTTGGTGCAGCGCAAACGGCTGCAGCCAACCCAGGGCTTGGCTGAGTTCTCCTGCCAGGGCCTGGTCGTTTTGACCGATCCCGCCGGTGAGGGCGATGGCATCCACACCCCCTAGGCAGGCCGCCATGGCCCCAATCCCGGCGATCAGCTGGTAGCGAAACACAGCGATCGCAAGCCCGGCTGCTTCCCGGTTGCTGGACTGGTGACCGGCCGCGATGGCACGCAGTTGGCCCATGTCGCTGCTGAGGTTGGAGAGGCCAAGCAATCCGCTTTGCTGGCTGAGGGCTTGCTCGAGTTGATCGGCGCTCACCAACCCCTCCAGCGGCGTGTAGCCCATGGTGGTGGCGATGCTGTGGCCAGCGCGGATCGCACAGAGGGAAGCACCGCCGCCCAGGTGACAGCTAATCAGGCGAGGTACCCGCACCACCTCGGCGATGTGCTGGTGGCTGAGGCCATGGAAGCCGAAGCGTCGCAGGCCCTGCTCCCGCCAGCTCGCTGGCAGGGCGTAGGTGCGGGCCTCCACGGGCAGGCTGTGGTGAAAGGCAGTATCGAAGCAGGCCCACTGCTGGATGGCAGGCCTCAACCAGCTCCCCATGGCGCGAACCAGAGCCAGGGCCGGCCCGTTGTGCAGCGGGGCCAGGGGAGTGATGGCTTCCAGCGCGGCGATGGTGCTGGGATCGAGTCGGCCTGGCTAGCCCCAGACGAAGGCTCCCAGCAGCGTTGGCCGTGCCAAAGCCGTTCGCCTGAGGCCCCGATCAGCGCGGCCTTGAGGCTGGCACTACCGGCATTGAGTACGAGAACTGTGAACGCCAAGGGATTGGGTTGCCTATGGGCGTATCTTTGAGGATTCTGTACTGCGTTCTTGATGAACCAACTCCTTTCTTCCCTGCACCCCAACCCAGGATGGGCTGTTCCGGCAATCTTTCCTGCCAGTGAAAAGTTTCCTGTCAGTGACCCGTTCCCAGTCAGTGACACCGTTGGTAAGCACTGCATTCTCGAGCTATACAACTGCGATCCCGCCAAGCTCGACGACGAAGCCTTCCTCAGGACCGCCATCACCTCAGCAGCCAAAA
>CALSBG010000001.1:0-342504 GCA_943373125.1 Synechococcus sp. UW140 | reverse complement strand
CATCAGATCGGCAACCGCATGCTGTTCGGCGGTAATTTGCTGCGACAGCCGGCGTTTGTGCAATTGCGCCACGACCGGCCTGAATCCCTGCGGCTAGCCACAAGCATGGAAGGATCCGACGAGATCATGGCCAGCACACTGTTTCTGGGGACATTTCCGGGTCTGACTCAGGATCAACTGTTCACTGAGATTCAGGTCATCAGTGCTTTTGCTCAGAAGAGCTAAGGTCTCCGATGAAGAAAATTGCAATCCTTGGGTCAGGAAACATAGGCTGTGACTTGCTTGTCAAGTGCCAAGAAACTGACGGCCTGAAGATTGTTTCCTTCGCCGGGCGTCATGCCAATTCCAAGGGCTTGGAGTTTGCGCTCCGGCGTGGTGCTCCCATTACCGACCGAAGCATGCAGGGCGTGCTTGAGGATGGCGAAATACCCGACATTCTCATTGACTGCACGAGCGCTGCCCACCATCAATATAATTATGACCTTTGCAAAAAACATGGTATCCGTATCGTTGACATGACACCTGCAATGCTGGGGGTCTCATGTTGCCCGGTCGTCAATCTTGACGCCTGCCTTGATGCAGATAATATCAATATGATTTCCTGCGGTGGCCAGGCCTCAATGCCGATTTGCTTGGCAATTAAACAGGCTAATCCTGCAATTGATTATATCGAAATTGTCTCGACGATCTCTTCTGCGTCGGCAGGGCCGGGCACAAGAAAAAATATCTCTCAGTACATCACGGCTACTCAAAAAGCCATTCGCGATATGCTTGGTATCTCATCAGTAAAGGTGATTATCAATATTACTCCAGCTAGCCCTCCCATTCATATGAAAACATCCATCTTGGTTGATTCCGAGGCGATATTCAGTGAATCTGAGACTAGGTCAAGCATTGAAAGCATTGCAGCTAGAGTGCGAGCCTATTCGCCAGGCTATTACACTTCGGTAGATTTACGTAGATTGGGACACAAAACTATTTGCCAAGTTCAAGTTGCTGGCAGTGGGCACTACTTGCCTGCCTACGCAGGCAATCTTGATATTATCAATTGCGCTGCTCTGGAGGTGATCAAAAAGTTATGAAGACACCGCTCATTTATGATGTCACGCTGAGAGATGGCTCTCATGCCAATCAGCAAGGCTTCACTGCAGAATTCTGCTCTTCATACATTGACAAAGCATATTCTTCGGGCTTGCGGTATCTTGAAGTCGGCCATGGTAATGGACTTGGCGGAAGTAGCCTGCATATTGGCCGCCTTAAGGATCCTCTGCTTTGGGATGTCATCACTAAAAAGGCTTCTTATTATCAGGATTTAAAAATCGGTGTCCATGTTATTCCGGGCCTAGCCACTTTCGAAGATCTGCAATCAGCCAGCGAATCAGGAATAACCGTATTTCGAATCGCATGCCACTGCACAGAAGCTGATACAACTGAAACATACATGGACTATGTTTCACAGCAGGGCCATGAGATTTGGGGTCTGCTGATGATGGCACATATGATCAAGCCAGACCAGCTGGCCAGGGAAGCCAAAAAGATGGAGAGCTACGGTGCCTCCCGTATTGTTTTTTTGGATTCTGCTGGTGCATTGACGCCATCTATGGTTGAGAGAATTACGGATGAGATACGTTCAGTGGTTGAAGTGCCGCTTGGCTTCCATGCCCATAATAATCTCCATGCAGCCGTAGCCAATTCATTGGCTGCGCTGGCATCTGGTTGCGATTCAATCGATGCCTGTGCTCGGGGATACGGTGCTGGAGCCGGAAATCTTTCGTTAGAGGCTTTCGTTGCGCTCCTTGAGAAAGATGAATGCTCAACTGGCCTCGATCTCAAACAATTGACTGAGTTATCAGGATTAATTGAGAAGCAGTTCCCAGCCTCCCTGCCGATCGTAGATAGCCTTTCGACGGCAACAGGCTATTACGGAGTTTTCTCAGGGTTTAAGCCAAAAATATTGGAGGCGGCAGCATCTTTTGATGTCGATCCCATGGATATCATAGCCTCTCTAGGAAAGGCCCAAGTGATCGCAGGTCAAGAGGATCAGATCATCGCAACGGCATCAGAAATTGCAAAGGAGCAGCGGCACTGATGACTGTGAAACTTCACTTACTCGGTGGATCTGGCCGAATCGGGCGAGCACTGGTTGATTCGTTGGTCGCCCAGCCCTTAGCCAATGTGAGCGCAATTCAAATCTATTGTGACTCCACAAAAGTTGCGGATATTCAGGCTCATTATTCAACCTCAACTTCGCCTCGAGTGAAAGCCAGTGGATATTCAGCTTTCAACACAATTACAGCATCAAGCAAGCCCGATTCAGAAGCCTTAGATGTTAATAAGCACATTGTCCTGAACCTGCGTGGAATTAACAATAAACAGCAGTGGCTGAATCAGCCGCTTGACTCTCTGGAACTACACTCCAGATCCTGCCGAGCTGTGGTTGAGGCCGATTTATGGATGCAGCCAGGTACCGAGATTATTCATCTAAGTTCCTCGCTTTGTGACTTGATCGAAGGCCCTAGATCCTTAGATGATATTTGCGAGGGCCAGGAGAGCTATCGCAGGCCTTATATGGTCAGTCGCCTGCATCAAGAGATGATCTTATCCGCCAATGCCTATCAGCATTCAATCTGTACGTCTTTTTTGCGGATGCCTGCTGTTTATGGTTTTGAAGACGATCATCTCAGCCCATGGGTTTTGAACTCCCTATGCAAGGCGAAGCTACGTGGTGAAAGGGTTGAGCCTCGTCATCCCGATCGTATCGTGTACTTATCTCATCGAGATCCTCTACTGGTATGGATTCGAGCTTTGATTGGAGGATCCGCCAGTCACGGCAAGAAGCGCACGGTTAATTATCTCAGGCCACCTATGCTGCGAATGTCAGTTTTGTCCTTGGCAACTCTAGTTAAAGAATCACCAAGGTTGTTTACGTCGGCAGAAGCTGAGCAACTGCAGATTACGCTAGAGGGCGATACTGAACTTGCCGATTATGACTTTAATTCCCACCTGAAACTGCTTACCAATTCCATTTCGGAGCTTTTGACCAATGACTAAAATCAAAGTAGCAGAGTCGGTCGCTGATTTCTTGGCCAAACAAGGAATTCGCCATGTTTTTGGAATTATTGGCTCGGCGAATGCCCACCTTTTCGATGCTGTCTATCAGCATCCGGATCTGGAATTGGTTTGCCTCCATCATGAGCAAGCGTGCGTGATGGCCGCCCATGGCTACTACATGCAGTCTGGACGAATGGCGGCAGTTCTTGTCACCGCTGGAGCTGGTATTTCCAACGCCTTAACCGGCGTTGTAGGTTCCTGGGCCGATAGTGTACCGGTGTTGATTCTCAGTGGCCAGGAAGCAACGAAACAGTTTACGAGTAATAATCTGGCGAGAATGATAGGCATTCAAGGGGTATATGTTGAATCCATTTACAAAACCTGTACAAAAAGCGTTGTTACCTGCCAAGATCCAGAGCAGGTTCTCCGTGAACTTGCCAAGGCATTGAATTTGGCGAAGGCGGATCGCCAAGGTCCGTGCATCGTAGATATTCCGATTGATCTTCAGGCTGCACGCTTAGATGTCGAGGTGGCAGAACGCGCCCTTGCAGCTCCGTTGAGTTCGATTCAACATCAGCTGTTGGCCCTGGCTTCTGAAGATCTCCAGCAGATTTGTGATGCCTTGCAGAGATCACAAGCACCCTTGCTCTGGCTGGGTAATGGGCTCCGTCGATTAGCGTCTGATAATCTACGATCCCTGGTGAAGGATCTAGGCCTTCCCTATCTTACCTCCTGGACAGCCACCGATCTGTTTTCTCCCATTGAAGGGCTGTATGCTGGTCATGCAGGGACCTATGGCGGCCGTGCTGGCAATGTGCTGTTGCAATCTTGTGATTTGTTGATCACATTGGGAACCCGTCTAGCTATCCCTCAGAAAGGCTACGTTGATGATGAGTTGGCGCGCCGTGCAGAGATCATTGTTGTTGATTGCGACCAGGTTGAGCTGGATAAACTCGGTCCCCGATTTACGAAAAAGCTTCTAGCAGATGCCCCAACAGCGCTGAGCCAGATTCATGCTGTTGTTCAGCCTGTAGGTCAGTTAGCTATTGAGCCCTGGCTTGCACATGTCGGGCTCGTCCGTCAGGAGATGCCCCTCGTTGAAGACTGCCATCGTAACGAGACCTGGGTTGATTCCTACGCATTCATAGCTGATCTCGGGAGTGCTGCTGGATCTGATGCAACATTTGTGACCGATATGGGCACGGCTTTGATCAGTGGTTTTCAAGTTCTGGAGCCATCGGATGGCCAGCGCTTGTTTACCAGCCAAGGCCTGGGAGAAATGGGGTATGGCCTGCCTGGTGCCATTGGTGCCTGGTTTTCGGACCCCACGCGTCAGGTGATCTGCCTCAATTGTGATGGTGGCCTGATGATGAATCTTCAGGATCTGCATTCAGTCATCAGTCATTCCATTCCGATGAAGATTGTCATCTTCAATAACGATGGCTATCTCATGATCAAGCACACCCAGAATGCCATCGTCGCCGGCCGACGAGCCGGCACGGATGTGGCCAGTGGCTTGAGTTGTCCTGAGTATGAGCCGTTGGTCAAGGCCTTCGGATTCCGCTATCTGTCCTTGAGGAAGGAAGATGATAGTGAGACAGTGATCAGAGAATTCCTGGAAGCTGATGAACCGACTGTTTTAGAAGTCTATATGGCACCTGATCAATTGCTCGTTCCGAAGTTGTCAGTCAGTATTACGGCTGAGGGCAAGCTCGTTTCACCACCCCTCGAGGATCTGAGCCCTCTCATGCCCCTTCAAACTCTTGAAAAGAGCCTACTTGTGCCATTGCATGCGAGTTCTATTTTATTAGATCGCATTGTCATTGAAGCAAAGGGGGATGCCATCTATTGACCTTGTTGCAGGAATAAAGACGTGAAACTTTTGTTGACTGGCGGCACTGGCTTCTTCGGGAGAGCTATTCTTCGCCATTGTTTATTATTACAGGCTTCTGATTATGAGATTTATGTTTTAAGTCGTGATCCTGAGCGATTCTTGGCTTTGCATCCAGAGTTTGCTGGATGTCATTCCCTTACTTTTTTAAGGGGCGATATTCAGTTTCGCGACTCCCTGCCTTGGGCTAATGATTTCAGTCATGTTCTGCATGCCGCTACAGATTCCACTCTGGGATCCAGCCTCACCCCGCTGCAGCGCTACGACCAGATCGTGGATGGTACCCGAAACATCCTTGATCTGGCCGTGGCAACTGGCGCCCGCCGCTTTCTGTTAACCAGCTCCGGCGCCATCTACGGCCCACAACCAGCCGATCTCCTCTCCATCCGGGAAGATTGGCCCGGCAGCCCATCCATAGCCGAAGCCAGCACGGCCTACGGCCAGGCCAAGCGCGCCGCTGAACATCTCTGCGCACTGGTGGGCGATCAGCATGGCCTGGAAACCGTGGTGGCCCGCTGCTTTGCCTTTCTTGGTGCAGATCTGCCGCTCAACGCGCACTTCGCCATCGGCAACTTCATCCGCGATGCCCTCACGGCTGATGCCCTCACCGTGTCCGGCGACGGCTCCCCCCTACGCACCTACCTCGACCAGAGCGACCTGGCCCATTGGCTCCTCATCCTGCTGGAGCACGGCCTCCCCGGCCAGGCCTACAACGTGGGCTCCGATGAGGTGATCAGCATCGCCGCCCTCGCCCATCTGGTGCGCGACATTCTGGCGCCAGGAAAGCCAGTGCACATCCTGGGCCAGCCCGACCCCGGCGCCGCCCGCAACCGCTACGTGCCCGATATCCGCAAGGCGCAGCTGGAGCTCGGCCTCAGCGTTACCGTTCCCCTGGTGGAAGCCATTCGCAGCACCGGTGCGTCTGAGTTCCGCAACACACTGGTGTAACCAGCTCTGGGGCCTAGCGTTAACAGCTGGCTAAAAGCCTCATCGGGCTGAGTCATTCAAGTTGAGCGATATCTCCTCGGATACAACCTGGCTGAAGAATTGCGGCATATTTCTGTCTTGTCCACGCACTGCTGTATTATTCTGGCTTGGTTTTAAGAGTTTGCTGCCGATAACTTCGTTCTATTCGTGCCTGTAACAGTGTGGTAAGGTCACGTATGATTCCCTTTTAGCCTATTACTACGAAATAGCGATGACCCTTCTGTAGGATTTTAATCAGCACCTCCATTCATTTTTCTCGCCTGCGCAAAGTAAACTATGCCGATATTGTCAATTTGCATCCCAACGTATAATCGAGATGCCCAGCTACAAAAGCTGCTTTCTGATCTTCGAGGATGTGCCAGTATTTTGGGAGATCAGATAGAGATCCTTATTTCGGATAACTGCTCAACAGATACCACCGAGCAGCTTGTGCGCCAAATGCCTCAAGGCCTTCCCATCAGGTACTTTCGCCAATCTGTAAATATTGGCCCTACAAGCAACTATTTGTTTTTGTTGATGAAATCGCAAGGGTCTTACTGCTGGGTTACTGGCGATGATGATGCAATTTATGCAAAAGAGATAGTCAAGCTTGTCAACCATCTTAAGTCTCATTCGACCTGCTCTCTAGTATTAGTTGATACATGGCTTGGCCTTAAATGCTCGAAAAAGTTAATAAGCATGCCCAGGCACGGCCCTTGCGGTTCTGCTGATATTTTCATTGAAATTTTCAAAAAAAGTCTTTTCCCCTTTGGTCACTACACAAGCCTCGTTTTTAATCGTGAGTCTGTTAGTAGTATCATTGACGGTGTTGGTGCAAGCCCCATAGCGATGGGATTCTGGCCCCACCAATTTCTCTTGCTTGCTGTTTTGTGGACCAGCAAATTGCCTAGTTATATATATCCTAGCCCCCTTGCAATGCAGGGCTTGGCTCCTTCTGGAGAGACAATGTCAATTCTTCATTGGTCTGGAATCGAAGCAAGCCGTCTCAATATGATCTCCTCTGATAGTCTCCAGATTCCGTGGCTATTAAAGTTGATATTTGTTTCAAGGGAGCTGTTTTCCCGTCGCCTCCTTAACCTCTTGATCCTGATCGCGATTATAATTCCTTCTTCCAAATACCCATTTTCCTTGTCTCGGCACAAAAATCGTATAACTAATTTGGCCTACAGAGTAATATCTTTTTCTCCGCTACTTGCCTTCTCCTTCTCCGTGCCCTTCTTTTCTTGGCTAGGCAAGTATTCTAGGCTATACATCAGACTGTGTCGTAAATATTCGGTTTGCGCTGAATCGTCCGCTCCAATTGATTCCCCAAGGCATCTGTTCGATACTTAACTTCTTGTTTGTCGTTAGCCCCCATCTTGCATCGTGCTTAGTCTCTTTACAGTGATCGAGTTTTTCCCCGAGTACGAATACAATGCAGCATTCTAACTTTCTGCTAAGTATTTGCATTCCTACGTTTAATAGAGTCTCGTATCTCAAGCGAACGATTGATTCTATCATCCATCAGGTATTTGAGTTTGATCGTTTTTGTGTTGAAATTGTAGTATCTGACAATTGCTCGCTAGATGCAACTGCCGAATTGTGCAAATCATACTTGCGGCTATTTCCCGACAGGTTTGTCTATCAGAGGCAGCTCAAGCATGTGCAAGTAGATATCAATTTCCGCGATTGTTTAAGCCTCGCATCTGGATGCTTTATTAAGCTCAACAACGATACGCTCATTCATGAGCAAGGCTCGCTCGACTATATGCTTAATGTGCTTGCAAAGGCTTATTCTTGTGGTTCAATGCCCAACAGGGTTACGCCATTTTTTTCGAATGGTTTAACACCACATATTCAGTCTTCTTCTTTGGGCCTTTCAATGACTGAGTTCTTGGATCAGTCATCTGGAATTTCTACTTATATAGGAGCGTTTGGTATTTGGCGTGATGATTTTTCTCGGATTAAAAATTTATTTCCTGAGTTGGCATGGAAAAACTCCCTAGGTCATGTTGACTGTCTTTTTAGGCTTTTTGAGATGGGCCATCCTGTTGTTATATACAATAAGAAAATTGCTACCATTGATAAGCCTAAGAAGCATGGAGGTTATGATATCGGCAAAGTCTTTATTGACGAATACCTAAGGCTGTGTCGACGAGCTTTGTCTACAGGCTTACTCGGCTATAATTCGTTTATTCGAGAGACCCGTCGATCAATTTTTTATGCTTCTGATTGGTTCATTAATCAGACTCTTTATCCTGAGCTTTATAGTTTTCAATTTGATGGCTTCTTTCAAAGAGTTCGAGCTGCCTGTGTAGGCCGCCCCATTCTTCTGTATGAGTTTTACTTTCGTCTAGGATTTGTTTTTATTATTAAATATAGTAGGCAATCTGTAAAAAGATTTCTTCGATTCCTTTTGGGTCGTACAAGTATTGCTTAAGATCCCTTGTGGGGCGGAACGCCATCAAGCGTAAAATTCATTCCTAAAGAATCCTTTGTCTAAAAATCTTAGACGTGGCTTTGAAATTATTTATTAGTTTAAAATTGTGCTACCATTTCCCATTTTGATCTGCTAAAATTAACCCAATGCGGTGGCCGCGTGTTCGATAGGCTTCGTTGAGCTTTTGGCTAAAAACGATTGCTTGCTTCACCTTCTTGCCGATTAGTGCGTTAACCATTTCTTCTTATTTACCTAAATTTGATGGCGCAAGCAATTTCATTTGTTAATCCTAAGTCTCGCAACAACTTGTTGTCGTATCCCGGCTTCTTGAAAGATCCTGTTTCAGGCGCGCAGTTCCCCGTAATCCACGGCATTCCTCGTTTCTGCCCAGCCGACAACTACTCCGAGAGCTTCGGGTTCCAGTGGAACCAGTTTGATTGCACCCAGCTTGATGTGCACTCCGGGGCGGATCAGAGCCAGCAGCGTTTCTACGGTGAAACGGGTTGGGATCCCCAGGAGCTCAGCCACAGCTCGGTGCTGGAGGTGGGCAGCGGTGCCGGCCGCTTTAGTGAGGTGTTTCTCCGCACGACCACAGGCGTGCTCCACAGCGTGGATTACTCCAGTGCCGTGGATGCCAACAGGCGAAGCAATGCCGCCTATGGCGAGCGGCTACAGCTGGCCCAGGCCTCGATCTATGAGCTGCCCTTCGCTGACAGCAGCTTCGACAAGGTGTTCTGCCTGGGCGTGCTCCAGCACACCCCCTCGTTCAGCGATTCGGTGGCGGCCCTGATCAGTAAGGCCCGGGCGGGCGGCGAGATTGTGGTGGATTTCTATCCGATCAACGGTTGGTATACCAAGCTTCACTCCAAATACCTCCTCCGGCCGATCACCAAGCGCCTGCCCAAGCCGGTGCTGCTCAATTTGATCCGCCTCAACATCCGCTGGATGTTGGCGCTATTTGATCTGCTCTGTGCCTTGCGCCTCGGTGCGTTCACCCGCTTTATTCCGATCACTGATGTGCGCGGCTTTCCACGGTCCCTTTCGCCCACCCAGCGGCGCGAGTGGGCTGTGATGGACACGTTTGATGGCCTCTCGCCGGAATACGACAATCCCCAGCGGGTCCAGGATGTGGCCCGAATGTTCAGCAGCCGCGGCTGCGAAGTTACCCATGCCGGTCTTGTGCACTACCCCGGCGGTTCTGGGATGGTGGTGCGGGCCATCAAGCGGGTCGCCTGAGCATGTGTGGTATAGCCGGCCTATGGCACTTCGGTGGCGCTCCATCGTCTGAGCTCGAGCACCATGCCCGTGCCATGGCCGTTGCCATCGCCCGCCGTGGACCAGATGATGCGGGCGTCTGGTGCGAACCGCAGGCCGGCCTAGCCCTCGCCCACCGTCGCTTGGCGGTGCTCGATCTCTCCCCCGCCGGCCACCAGCCGATGCTCAGCGCATCCAGGCGCTATGTGATCGCTTTCAACGGCGAGATCTACAACCACCTGGAGTTGCGGCGGGAGCTCGAGCGTGCTGGTCTGTTGCATGGTTCCTGGCGCGGCCATGCCGATACCGAAACCTTGCTGGCCTCCATCGAGGCCTGGGGCCTGGAGCCTGCCCTCCAGCGCTGCGTGGGCATGTTTGCCCTCGCCCTGTGGGATCGTCGCGATCAGCGGCTTCACCTAGCCCGCGATCGCTTTGGCGAAAAGCCTCTCTATTGGGGCTTAAGCGGCACTGGGCCTGAGAGAGTATTGCTGTTTGGCTCGGAGCTGGCGGCCCTGCGCGCCTGGCAGGGGTTTAACAACGCCATTCACCGGCCGGCCCTGGCCCAGCTCCTGCGGTTTGGCGCTATCGCAGCACCTACCAGCATCTACACCGGTATTCAGCAGTTACTGCCTGGCCACCTGGTGAGCATCCAGGCCCCATTCACGGTCGAGCAGCCCCAGCCCAGGGCTTGGTGGTGTTTTCGCTCGATGGTGGCGGAAAGTTTTTCTGAGCCTTTTCCCGATCCTGCCGCTGGCCTCGATGCCCTGGAGGCTGCGCTGGGCACCGCGGTGCAGCAACAGAGTTTGGCAGATGTGCCCCTTGGCTCTTTTCTATCGGGCGGCATCGATTCCTCCCTGATCACCGCCCTGTTGCAGGCTCAGAGCAGCCGGCCCGTGCGCACCTTCACCATTGGCTTTGAGGAGGCCGGCTTCAATGAAGCACCCTATGCCCGGGCCGTTGCAGCCCACCTGGGCACAGATCACACCGAGACGATCCTCACGGCCGCTGACGCCCAGGCGTTGATTCCCCAGCTTCCGCTGCTCTACTCGGAACCCTTTGCCGATTCCTCCCAGCTGCCCACCCACCTGGTCTGTCGAGAAGCCCGCCGCAGTGGCCTCACCGTGGCCCTTTCCGGTGACGGCGGCGATGAGCTGTTCGGGGGCTACAACCGCTACTTCTGGGGCCCCCGCATCTGGAACCGCCTGGCCTGGCTGCCCTGGCCCCTGCGCCGCAGCCTCGGTTTCGCCATTCGCAGCCTGCCGCCCGCCGGCTGGGATGCCTTCGGCCGGCCCCTGCCGATTCATCTGCTTGGCCAAAAGGCCCACAAACTGGCCGATCGCCTGGGCTCTGTGTGCAGCGCCGATGATCTCTACCGATCCCTGGTGAGCGACTGGCGTGATCCGTCTGCCCTGATGCAGCCCGATCCCGAGGGCTTCCTGATCCAGGAGCCAAGCTCACCGCTCGACTGGCCCCTGCCCACCTGCTTGAGTGGTGATCCCGTGGCCCGGATGATGGCCACTGACACGCTCAATTACCTGCCCAACGACATCCTCACCAAGGTTGATCGGGCCGCTATGGCGGCCAGCCTTGAAACCCGTTCCCCCTTCCTCGATCACCGCGTGGCCGAAGTGGCCTGGCGGTTGCCGATGGCCATGAAGATCCATCCCACCAGGGGCGGCGGCATGAGCAAGTGGGCCCTACGTCAGATCCTCTACAAACACGTGCCGCCTGAGCTGATTGAGCGCCCCAAGGCCGGTTTTGGCATCCCGATTGGCCAGTGGTTGCGGGGGCCGCTGCGCGGCTGGGCGGAGGATTTGCTGGAGCCTGGCTTGATGCAGCGGCAGGGCTACCTGCGGCCTGAGCCGATACACAAACTCTGGCGCCAGCACCTCAGTGGCCGGTTTGATCACACCACGCGTTTGTGGTCTGTGTTGATGTGGCAGGCGTGGCTGGTGGAGTGGAAGATCTAACTCTTATGGGCACGTCGCAAAAATCGTAAGACCGCCAGATACTTCCAATGCTCCTAGATCCGGAAAATCAGGATGACAATGTCTGGGCTGACTCCGCCTACTCTGAACAGGGCTTTTAAGATCTGCTGAGCCTTGGGAGCTTTGAAGGGCGTATCCATGAAAAGGGCTCGCGCAATCATCCTCAGATTGGGCTTGAAAGGAATGAATCCTGGTGGGCCCTAAAAATTCTAATATTCAATTTCCTGCGCTAGCTCCAGCGCTCAACCCATGCCCTGACTCTTGCCTAAGCAGCTTCGAAAATGAACGCAGCCGTTGACAAACTTGGTTTGATAGTGTAAGCATAATCTGCTGCCCTGATGCCGAAAGGCAATGTTTGCGCCGACCAGAGGCAGCCAAATTCTTCAATTTTCGAGGTGCGCTTATGCAAAACAAGAAAGTCAGCTGCCCTGTCTGCTGCTCGACAAGATCACGTGTTGTCTACCGAGTTGATGCGCATCACCGCCGTGATCTGAGGCCTGAGATCACAATTATCAAGTGTGCTGAATGCAGCACAACTTACCTCAACGAGGCTGATCATTCATTCCAGGAAGATCTCTACGCTTACTACGAACGATTTGCTGGTAGGTCAATGGAGGAACTTGTCTCCCCTTTGACCCTTGCCAGTTACTCCAGGGTTCTCCGTAAGCTTCGCAAGAACTGTAACCTTCAAACCATCCTAGATGTTGGCTGTGGAAAAGGAGAGTTTGTTTGGGCTGCACTCGGGCAGGGTTGCGCAATAGAAGGGCTAGAGCTCTCTATTGAGGCTGTTTCAATTGCTCGTTCACTTGGCCTTCCTGTACAGCAACGCAACCTATTTTCTAGCCAGCTGGATTCCCGCCGTTGGAGTGCCATAACAATGTTTGAGGTTTTAGAGCACGTCGACCAGCCGATGGCCATGATCAATCGTGCCACGGATTTACTAGAGCCAGGAGGAATTCTTTACTTGACAACTCCAAACTACAATTCGCTCGATCGACTTGTGCTTGGAGCTCAATGGGAGGTCTTTCACCCTGAGCATATCACCTACTTCTCCACCCGGGGGCTGGTTCATCTTATTCAAAGACTAGAGCCAAGGCTCCAAGTTGTTTCCTTTGAGAGCAATAATGTGTCTCCCCAGCTTATTAGCCGTGCCATTGATTTGCTCAAGTGCCTGCGTCTAGGACGCAAGACTAATGTTAGCCAGTTAGCCATTGGCGAAACCGATTCGCACCTTGACTTGAGAGCTCTTTCCGAGAGTTCAAGATATTCACGGGTGCTTAAAAAAGCCATCAACCAAGTGCTTTCGGCTTTTGGCCTCGGATCGACGACCATCATCACCGCAAAAAAAATAAGGGCTTGACTGTGAAATTTCAACGGTTAATCCGTATTCTTTATCTCACGCGTAATGGCTTACTCGAGCCCCTTGGCCAAAGCCAGATCTGGCCCTATCTACGCGGGCTCAGCAACGATTACAGCATCACCCTGATCAGCTTTGAAAAGCCAGCTGATCGTGTTGATGCTTTAGCCATGCAGCAAATGCGCAAGCTATGCAGCAATCACGGTATCCGCTGGGTACCGCTGCAATTTCGCTCGCAGCCGCGCCCTTGGGCCCCCGCTTTCGCCATCCCCCAGCTGGCGCTGGTAGCTCTCTGGCAGTGGCGTCGCCGCAGCCGCCCCCAGCTTGTGCATGCCCGCTCCTACGTGCCAGCCGCGATCGCCCTGCTGCTGCACAGGCTCAGCGGCGTGCCTTTCATCTTCGACATGCGCGCTCTCTGGCCTGAAGAGCTGATCACCGCTGGCCATTTGCAACGTGGATCGAAGTTGCATCGCTCTTTGCTTTGGCTGGAACGCCGCTGCCTGCGGGAGGCCAGCGCCGTGGTGTCGCTCACCCAAGCGGCCGTTGGCTACCTACATGGTCGGTATCCCCGCGAGCTTTCCGGCCAGCGAATCACCGTGATTCCCACCTGCGCCGATCTGCAGCGCTTTCAACCGGCTGAGCCTGTTCCGGCCGCCCCTCTTGTGATCGGCTGCATCGGTACCGTGCTGAGCGGCTGGTTTCTGATCGACTGGTTGCGGGCCTTCTTCGAAGCGATCGCTCGCGCCGATCCCACGGCACGTTTTGAACTGATCAGCCGAGATGCTCCAGCGGCGATTCTTGCTGCGCTCCATCCCGCCCCCTCTTGGGCCGATCGACTGCTTATTCAATCGGCAGCTCCAGCCGAGATGCCCGCCATCGTGCAAAGGCACACCGCATCGGTGATGTTTTATGCAGGAGGGGCCACCTCTGAGTTGGGACGCTCTCCCACCCGCATGGCTGAGGTGCTCGGTTGCGGGTGCCCCGTCGTCGCCAATCCTGGCGTCGGCGATGTGGAGCAGGTGATTCGCCAACACCGTATGGGTGTGTTGGCAAGCGGAGATAGCGCTGCTGAGATGGATGCCTGTGTCGCTGAGCTACTAGCCCTGTTGCAGGATCCCGATCTCGCTAGCCGTTGCCAGCGGACCGCAGAAGCGTTGTTTTCTCTCAAATCCGGTACAGCCGCCTATCGCCAGCTCTATGCCAAAATACTGCGCTAGTATATTTACTTGCTACCTTAAAATCTAAATACTATTTTTATCCCTCTTGTGTCCCCCAATCATCAGCTGATTTGCCACCTTCCTGCCTTGGGCCTGTTAGGTTGTTTTCGACTAATGAACAGTTTAATCCATTCTTTTCATTATAAGGAGAATGGGCAAGATTTTGTTTTCTTGCCTGTTGCTCTTTGTATCACTTTCCTTTGGCGCCCAGCCTTCGTATTAGACCTCTAAAATATTATTATGACTTTTAATTCAAATCAAGAGCCTAGATTATTTATTCATGGCCATAGCTGCTGCGAAATCAGGTTCCGGGATAGTGCTTTGCTTTGTGACCCATGGCTAATAGGGTCATCATATTGGAGATCGTGGTGGAACTTCCCGCCTCAATCGTGTCTAAATTCTTTGATTGAAGAGTGGTCACAACTCAATTCATTTTTTGTATATGTGACCCATCTGCATTGGGATCATTTTCATGGCCCTACTCTTAAACGCATAGCTGAAAAGTGCCATAATGTGCATTTCTTGTTGCCCTTAACTCCTGAGCAAAGGCTCTGCAAAGATTTGCGGAGTGTTGTAAAGAAAAGACCAGTTACTGAATTGATTCATGGACGTTCTTACCAATTGGCAGATTGGCTGCGAGTTTTATCATTTCAATCTGGGCCGTTCTTCGCGGATTCTGCGCTTTATATGGATGTCGACGGTATAGATATTCTCAACGTAAATGATTCTAAGTTAGGTAGTCTTGCCGTAAATAATCTGCTAGGAAGGATTGGCCGTCCTAAGTTTGTGCTAAGAAGCCACTCAAGTGCTAATTATCGCGCCTGTAGAAGAAAGCTAGATGGTACGGGGTATAGTACGCAGCCTGACAAGTCGAAAGAAGTCTATTCTTCCGAGTTCCATGAGTTTTGCTCTAAAGTTGGTGCTTCATATGCGATTCCATTTGCAAGTAATATGGCTTATCTTCACAAAGATACATTCAAGTACAATGAAGGGATAAATTCGTCTGACATGACAGTATCTTATTGTCAGGACAAATACCCAAATTCCAAGACTATTCCTCTGCTTTTGCTGCCCGGCGAGTCTGTAAGCCTAGGTTCATGTGTAGTTTCAAAAAGTGAGCATAATCGGCTCCTCTTGGAGAAAGATAGGATAGAAGTTCTTCAAGCATATGCCCTCAGTAAAGCTACTTGTCTTGAACAGCAGTACCTTGAAGAGAGCAGTGCAACTCTGAACCGTAGGCATGTAGAGCAGTATTTTACCAAGGTCATTAGTGCTTGCCCAGTATTTCTTAAGTGGTATTTGAATAATCATATATATTTTCAGATTAAGTCAGATTCTTCGTCTTGTTTTTGTCGAATCGATTTCATGGCTAGAAAAGTTCATTTTTTTGAAGAGACACCTACCTATCGTCCGCGCGATGTCTGTTTTGTAGTGCATCCTTATGTCTTGAATGACATATGCCTTCACAGGCACTTTAATTCTCTTGGTGTATCTAAAAGGCTGGAGATACTTGTGTCGGAGTCTAACAGTAGAGATGTTGTATTTAATTATCTCTGTAATACATGGGAGTCCGAGGGAGCTCTGTCTATGCGTGTATTTTTTGGTATGCGTTTTTGGGCTGTCTGGCTTAGAAGATGGCCTGAAATATTAGATATGATAGCGATCTTTGCTCGCTTGAGTTTCACCACTCTACTTAATAGTACAAGGATCAGATAAGTGCGTATACTCATGTTGGCTCTTTATGACGAAACTTCTGCAAGCACTAGAGTTCGTCTGTTGCAGTATCAATCCAGGTTGGTTGAATACGGTTTTTGTTGCGAAGTGAATTTTTTGCTCCCTTCAAATGGTGTCTTGAGAAGTTTGGTGCGCATGGCAACTTCGCCAATGGCCTGTGCAACTTTGCTCTCAGCCATATTAGCGCTTACTCGTTCATATGTCTCTCGAATTCAATTGTTGCTTAAAGTAAAGCGCTTTGATTTGGTTATTATTCATTGCGAGATTTTTCCCTTTGTGCCAGCATTTTTAGAGTGTTTTCTTTTAAGAATTCCATTTGTTTACGACTTTGATGATGCCTTCTACCTCCGATACAGGTTGGGACGTTTTTGTTGGCTCCGGCCCCTGCTTGGTTCGAAATTTGATCACTTAATGACTGCGGCAAAAGCTGTTACTGCCGGCAACGCCGGCCTTGCTGCCTACGCGCTTCGTTTCAGCAGTCACGTTACAATGCTTCCCTCAGTAGTTGATACCGATCATTATCGCCCAGATGAGACCCCGCAAACCGGGCAATCAGGCGATCCCTTCACCGTGGGCTGGATCGGCAGCCCCTCCACGGCTCCCTACTTGCAGCTGCTGGTTGAACCCCTGCAGCAGCTTGCCCGCGAACGCTACGTACGCTTGCTTGTGGTGGGCGGACCCGCTCCGGCCATCGCTGGCGTGGAGGTGATCGAGCAGCCCTGGAGCTTGGAGCAGGAAGTGCCCCTGATCCAGCAGTTCGATGTGGGAGTGATGCCTTTGCCGGATACCCCCTGGACCCGTGGCAAATGTGCCTTCAAGCTGATTCAGTGCATGGCCTGCGGCATTCCTGTGGTGGCTTCTCGCGTGGGCGCCAACCTTGATGTTGTGCCGCCTGACTGTGGCAAGCTGGTAGTGACTCCAGAAGAGTGGCTTGCGGCGTTCCGGCGCCTGGCCTCTGATCCCGAGCTTCGCCAACAGATGGGAGAAGCCTCTCGCCACTGGGTGGAGAGGAGATACTCCTTGAGTAGCGCCTTGCCTGTATTGACCGCCGTGATTCAGGGATCTACAGCTGCCCACTCCTGCCGATGACAACCAACCCCAACCTCGACCCCCGCACCGTCGCCAGCTTCGGCGATGAGTGGCAGCGCTTCGACCAGCAGGGCATGGCCCCAGGGGAGGCTGAGCGCGTGTTTGGCGACTACTTCGCCATCTTTCCCTTTGACCAGCTGCCGCCCGATGCCGAAGGGTTCGACATGGGCTGCGGTTCCGGCCGCTGGGCCCGCTTCGTGGCGCCTCACGTGGGCCGGTTGCACTGCATCGATCCTTCCATCGCCCTTGCTGTTGCACGCCAGACCCTGGCTCATCAGCCCAACGTGCAGTTCCACCAGGCCTCGGTGGCCGCCAGCGGCCTGCCTCCCAACTCCCAGGATTTCGGCTACAGCCTTGGTGTGCTCCACCACGTGCCCGATACCGCTGCTGCCATCCGCTCCTGCGCCGAACTGCTCAAACCCGGCGCGCCGCTGCTGCTCTACCTCTATTACGCCTTCGATATCCGGCCCCGCTGGTTCCGCTGGCTCTGGCTTCTCTCCAACGCCGCCCGCCTGCTGATCCGCCGCCTGCCGCCCCGCCCCAAGCAGTTCGTTACCGACCTGATCGCCCTCACCGTCTACTGGCCCCTCTCCCGCCTTGCATCCCTTGCAGAAGCCGCCGGTCTGCCCGTGGCCTCCTTCCCCTTGAGCTACTACCGCCACTGCAGCTTGTACACGATGCGCACTGACGCCCGCGATCGCTTCGGTACTCCCCTGGAGCAGCGCTTCACGCGTGCCCAGATTCGCGCGATGTGCACTGCCGCCGGCTTGGTGGATCTGCGGTTTTCGCCGCGGGCACCCCATTGGTGTGTGGTGGGGTTCAAGGCTTGATCATGATTCAAACACCAACTTCCTTAGTCTGGAGTTATTTTCTTGATGCCCTGCGCGGCATTGCTGCGCTGCTGGTGATCGCTGCCCATCCCGCTGCAATGGCCCCACTGTGGCCCTTCCGGTGACGGAGGCGATGAGTTTTTGGGGGGCTAGTCGCGCTACCTCTGAAAACAGGCTTTGGCATGCCTTTTAACCAGTGGTTGCGGGGCCCGCTTCGTGCCTGTCCGGAGGATCTGCTGGAGCCTGGTTTGATGCAGCGGCAGTGCTTCCTTGTGCCAGAGCTGATTCAGGTCCTCTGGCGTCAACACCTCAGTGGGCGCTTTGATCACCCAGGCAAGCTCTGGAATGTTTTGATGTGGCAGGCCTGGTTGGCACAGTGGCGCTAAATGGCCCTAGCTGAATCTGGATTTTGTACAAAGCTCCCATCGTCTACACCACGGCAGCGCCGCAGTTTGTTCATCAGCTATGACGGCCTACTCGATCCCCTCGGGGCAAGCCAGATTCTTCCCTATCTCCGCGCCATTTCTGTTCAGGAGGATTTGACGTATGTACTCAGTTTCGAAAAGCCAGAGCGCTATTCGCAGAGCGGTCAGAGTCTTCGAGAGGAACTGAGCAAAACTCAAATTCGTTGGTCGCCGCTTTTATTCACAAGTTCCTGGGGATTGGCTGGTAAGCTCTGGGATTTCCTGTGCATGGTGTTTGTCGCTTGCAGGATTGCAGCCCGTGGGCGACCTTCCGTGGTGCATTCCCGCGGCCATGTTCCTGCACCTGTTGCCCTGCTTGTAAAGCTGCTATTCGGATCAAAATTTCTGTTTGATTTTCGCGGTCTCTGGGTGGACGAGCGGGTCGACAAGGGAGGATGGAAACTATCAAACTCGTGGCACTTTATTCAATACAAAGTCTGCAAGCGGATCGAAGGCTTTCTTTTGGCTTACTCCGATCATGTTGTGGTTCTTACCCAGGCCGTAGTTCCTGAGGTGCTGCGACTCGGTGTTCCAGCCCAAAACCGCATCACGTGCATTCCCTGCTGCGCCGATTTTAGTCACTTTCACCTAGCCAGCCGCTCCACGCGGAGGCAGGCCAGAATCGAGTTGGGCCTCCCTGAAACAAGCTTGGTACTGGGTTATCTCGGTTCAGTTGGTGGAATGTATCTCACTGATCGATTTTTGCGTTTGCTGGAATTAGCCATCGCCAAGTATCAAACTGTTCAGGCCCTAGTTCTAACAATTGACCGGGATAAATTCTACCACTTGTTGCATAATAAGCTTCCTGCCTGTCTCCATGATCGGGTCCACCTACGTGTTGCTAACCGCGACCAGGTGGCTCGCTGGTTGCCAGCCATGGATCTTCTTGTTGCCTTTGCTAAGCCCAGCTATGCGCGAATCTCCATGTCTCCAACCAAGCTCGCCGAAGTCTGGGCCACAGGTATCCCCGTCATTTGTAATCACGGAGTGGGGGATGTGACAACTTTAGTAGCTGAATTAGATGCAGGCATCGTCATTGATGCCAACGACGACAAGGAGCTGTGCACAGTTTCTGATGCTCTAGCAGACCTGCTTGTTAAAGGAGGTCAGCGCTTACGTGACGCAGCCATAGACAGGGTCAGCCTTGACCTGGCTGCCAGGAGCTATTGCAATGTCTATAACTTGTTAAGAAATTAATGCTTAATGTTGTTGTTCTAAATGGCGGGCGAGGCGCTGCCACTCTTATTCCTGCCCTGTTGGATCGCCAGGGGTTGCATGTCACTTCAGTTGTCAATGCCTACGACGATGGTAAGTCAACTGGAGAAATCCGCCACTTCTTTGGCATGCTTGGCCCTTCAGACATCCGCAAAGTACAGGAGCTTATGCTTCCTCAAGACGATCCAAATCATATTTCTAATGTCAAATTATTTTCCTATAGGTATCCTGTGCCCTGTGACCGGCTTTCGATTATTGAAGATATGAATTGCTTTGCAAATTCAAAAAGCGATTCCCTAGCGGGCATTCACATTGATTCAGTGCCTATACTTGACAACCTGAGGCTATTTATCAGAAAGTTTCTCGACGTTTTATGTCTGATTGAGAAAGTAAAAAATACCCACATGAGCTTTGCAGACTGTTCGCTAATGAATTGTATTTATGCAGGAGCTTTTCTTGTCTTTAGGCGCGACCTAGAAGCAGCTACAAAGGCTATTGATCGCCTATTCAGGCTTCGAGGGGTTGTGCTACCTACAAGTAATGATAATTTGAGGATGGTGGCCCTTCGTGAGAACGGCATAATGCTTTATAAGGAATCAGAGATTGTCGAGCTACGCTCGAATATTAGGATCGAGAGAATCTATCTCTTGGACCATCTTCTCGTGCCTGGTCAGTTTGAATTGCTTTCCCTTGATGATAAACGTTCTTATCTTGAACAACATCACTGTTCGTCTTCGGTTTCACCTGGAGTAGATCGCGCGATACGCCAGGCTGACATTATAATTTATGCCGCTGGTACCCAGCATTCTTCTTTGTATCCCACTTACTTAGCATCAGGCCTCGCCAGTGCAATCGCAGACAATCAGAGTGCCAAAAAAGTATTTATAATAAATATAGGGGCTGACTATGAAACGCCTAGTTACAAAGCATCAGATTATATTCTAGGCGCTTTTCGGTATCTCACTCTATCTGGTAGCCGCAACTACGTGCCGCTTGAACTATTCAGTGAGATTTTGGTCAACAAGCTTCGCTTGAAGACAGATGAAAGCTATATAGAATTTGACGCAGAAGGGTTTCCGGATTGGGACATACCAATTACAGTTGGTGATTATGAAGCAGCTGAGCACCCAGGCAAGCATGATGGAAATATTCTCGTAGAGACTATTCTCGCTGGCCATAAATATAGATGTCAATTGCCCGTCGTGAAGCATCCTAATGACTGATCCTAAAGTCACAGTAATGATTCCAACGTTCAATCAATCAGGTTATATTGTCCGCGCTATAAAGAGTGCCCTTGCGCAAACCCATAAAAATATTGAAGTTCTTATAGCCGATGACTGCTCCTCCGATGATACAGAGGAAACTGTCAGAAGTCTTGCGCAAAATCTTAAAGATCAACGTCTTTCCTATCAAAAAAATAATCATAACCTCGGAATTTTAAGGAACTATCATGAGACGCTTCTACGGGCTACGGGAGATTTCGTTGTTAATTTAGATGGAGACGATTTTTTTGTTAGTCCGAGCTTTATCGAAAGAGCGATTAACCTGTTTTTATCAGACCCCGACATTGCATTGGTTTTTGGCGATTATTCTGAGTACAACCAATCTACTGGGAAGTCAATTAATATAACCAATAAATGTCTACCAAGTGTGCTAGAAGGAGCTGAATTTTTCGACCTCTTTGCCAATGGCCAAATAACGTGGAATCATAACGCGATTGTCTACAAGAGGCTTTCAGCTACTAATTTAGGTTTTTATTGGCATCCTGAAATTTTACGCAACGATTGGGAGTCCTTTTTTAGGCTGATAGCCGGTTGCCGGGTTGGTTATTCGAGATCTATTGAATCAGCATGGGTGCATCACGGTAACAATGAAACACGCAAGCCTGAGCTCCAGAAATATATCAATAATTACGTCATGATAGATCAAGTTGCTTTGTATATCAAACCTATTTACGGATCTTGTTTTGCAAAAAAATGGCAACATAAAATGTATGCATTGATAGCAAGATCATCGAGCATTGGTTTCTTGGTTAACCAAGATATTTTGGGTTGGTTTCGCTTTCTGAATGCCCTGTCTGTGATTGACAGGCTACTGGTTGCTAGGACAATCTTCGATCCCCGTTTACTTCTGCGTCTGCTTTTATCCTTAAATCCAAGGTTTTATTTATTTACTAAGAAGCTATACAGGGCTATAGTTAAATGAATGACTCTTTGCTGGAACTTCTAGAGAACAAAAAACTTTTGATATTTGATTTTGATGGAACTATTGCGAATACATCCGCACTGCATGCTCAAGCATTTTCAGATATCCTAAATCCCCTCGGAATTCCCGTAGACTATCAAGCCATTGCTGGCTTACGCACTACCGAAGCTATTCTACATTGCTTTCAGGCTTGCACTATGGACAGTCCCGATCCGAGTGACCTGCAAGTTCTTGTATCACTGAAGCAGAAGCGTGTCCGTGATTTGATTTCCATATTTCTTGAGCCTCTTCCTAACATCGATGCCTTTATTTCCTGGGCCAGTTCAAGATATATACTCGCCCTGGTAACTTCAGGATCCAAGAATACAGTTTCCCTTGCAATGAATAAATTGGGTTATTCTCGTCTCTTTCGTATGGAGGTCTATGCCGAGGATGTTGCAGAGGGAAAGCCAAGCCCCGAGGGCTTTCTTCGTGTTCTCCAGGTTCACAGGATTCTCCCTGAAGATGCTATCGTATTCGAAGATTCAGAAGTTGGTTTTAAAGCTGCTCGTTCTGCTGGAATTCAATTTATTGATGTTACGCGTCCTCTCTACGGCCTTAATTCATAAAAATGTATATTCTTGCCGCAATTGTTACCCATAATCGGTCTGAATTATTGTCTCGTTGTTTAGATTATATCTGCAAACAAACCCGTCCTCCGGACGCATTGTTGGTAATTAATAACGGCAGCACCGATGACACCGAAGCTATGCTTGCTGAACGTTGTGTAGAGGTTATCAGTCAAGCTAATTTAGGCTCCGCTGGGGGATGGCAGCGAGCAATTGCTGAGGCTCTAATTCGCAACGCAGATGCTGTATGGCTGATGGATGATGACGGTTATCCCGATTCAGCTGCCTTGGCTTTATTGGAGCAGGCACTTCAACCTGGTTTCAGTTGCGCGTCATCAGTAGTTGTTCAAGAGCACCGGCCCGATCGATTTGTCTTTCCGTTCCCAGTGCTTGATTCAAATGGTTTGCCCGTATTATTCGGTTGGCCGCGTAAGCTGCCACTCCTTAAGGATCTCCAGCGCTTGGCTCCAGGGGGATTGTATCCATTCGCTCATTTTTTTAATGGTGCTTTAGTCAAAACCTCTGCCATTCGTCAGGTTGGCAATATTAACGATCGTTTCTTTATCTTTGGTGAAGAGGTTGACTTTTTCTTCCGCTTGCGTAAAGTAGGCTCGGTAGTCTCGGTCTTAAAGGCTCGACATTTTCACTTGGATGTGAGTGGGCGCCCTTACTCAGCCGATAAGATATTTTACTTTATAAGGAATACTCTGATTCTTAATCGCCGCTACTTTAATTTTGTTTTGTTTAGAGACGTTTTTGCACTGTTTGTCGTTTTTTATCGTGTTTCTAGTCGTAATGGTCTTGGTGAAGCCCTGTCCTACCTCTTTGGTAAACGCATGCCTGTGTCGATTCAGGCTATCAGTGAGGGCTTGAATGGGCTTTTAGGGCGCACGTTCCATGGCTGATTTTCGTGTTTTGATCCCTGCAGCTGGACGTGGTAGTCGTGCTGGTTTGGCTTACCCCAAAACCCTTTATCCAGTCCATGGCGTACCAATTCTGCATCGTCTGCTTACACGCTTATCTCCCTACGATCCTTTGCCCGCTGTGGTTGTAAGTCCGGATGGTGCATCGACAATCCGCGACTCTTTGTCCACCCATGCGCTTCATGCTCATCTTGTGGTTCAGGACCGTCCTAGGGGAATGGGAGATGCTGTTCTTCGCTTTTGTGATGCCACCACTGATCCTCAGCCTGAACATATTCTTATGGCCTGGGGAGATATCCCTTTCTTGCAGCGGCAAACAATACGTGGGCTTACAGACGCCCATCTTTCTGGACAGAATGACTTCACTTTTGTTACAAGATTTGTAGACAGCCCCTATACGGTTGTCTCCAGGTCTGCCTCTGGACATGTCCTCAGGGTGATTGAAACACGGGAGCAGAATTTCGTTAAGACTGAATATGGTGAACGAGATATTGGTCTTTTTGCATTCAGGCGCAGGTTAGTTCTTGATCTTTTGCAGGAGAACTTGGCCGGGAGAATCAGCCCTACTACGGGTGAGCATGGCTTTCTTTATTGTATTGAGCATTTGGTGGCGCGGCACGCACGAGTTGAAGCCCTCCCGATCGCTATGGAGGCTGATTTAATTTCTCTCAACAGTCTTGATGATATAAGTTGAGGTGTATTGTACTCGTGTTCATTGGCCTCTTTCTGCTTAGGTGATTTCCAATGCTTTCGCCTTTATTAGGCGTCTACTTATACAGTTGGCCCCAGCTTACCTAGGGGGGCCTGCCTTTCCCCGTTCTGCTTGTCTGCTGAGCTGTGCATGATCCTTCCCGATCCAGATAGTCGTCGTCTTTTTTATAGATGATTTGTACTTGTACAGCCGTCTGGTTGTCCTCCTGAATTTACTCGCTTCGTCTATGTCATCCCTTTCGCTGCGCTGAGGCTATTACTTTGCCTTTTTCTAGTGTGGATTTCGTTGGTCTCGTTTGGCGTGTCTCTCCTGTTCATTTCCCCTCTGGTTTGACGTCTTTTGCCTGGCTGCATGTCTGTGAATCACCTCTTGTGTCTTTAGGCTTGTTTGCTGGCTTCCCATTGACACCATTCTGCCGCTATTCCTTCGCTGTGCCATCTCGATCGCTGCACTGGGTTCATTGTCTCGCTTTTTGTGGGCTTGAAAAAGGGTCTGTTCACCCATGATTCCCTACCTGATCAGTTGGTCTCTGTTGGGTTACCAGGCTCTTGTTGGCTCCCGCCGTTGGAGCCAATCAACCGTGGTAGCGTTATTGTTGTTTTTTACCCTGTTCATCGGTCTGCGTTATGAGGTTGGCGCCGATTGGGAGAATTATCTCTTCTCCCTCAAAAATGTACAGGGGATCTCCTTTGGCGATGTGCTTCAGCAGGAGGAAGCCGGTTACGCCCTATTCAATTGGTTAGGCGCCAACTGGGGCGGTAGCCTATTTTTGGTGGATACCCTCTGCGCCCTGATCTTTTCGTTTGGCCTGCTGAGTTTCTGCCGGGCCCAGCCCCGCCCCTGGCTCGCCCTGACGCTGGCTTTCCCCTACTTGATCGTGGTGGTGGCCATGGGCTACAGCCGTCAGGGCGTAGCAATCGGCTTGGAATGCCTGGCCCTATTGGCCTTGGAGCGGGATCGGCTCCTCTGGTTTTTGGGCTGGGTCGCCTTGGCAGCAACTTTTCACAAAACAGCGCTGATTTTGATGGTGCTGCCAGTTTCCAGTCTCAATTCCAACCTGCGCTTCAGCCAGTTGATTCGCCTGGCGCTGCTGGTGGTGGCCGGCTACGGCCTCTTTAATACCCTGCTCTCCCCCAGCATTGATAGTTTCCAGAGTGGTTACATCGACGACAAATTAGCGTCCGAAGGTGCCTTGGTACGGGTGCTGCTCAGCGTCTTGCCGGCCCTGGTGTTCCTGTTGTTCCGTCGTCGTTTTCAGCTCCCTACACAATCGCTGCGTATCTGGATCTTCCTTAGCTTTGGCGCCGCAGCCGCTGCTGTTGGTTTGTTCACCGTGGCCAGTTCCACGGTGATTGATCGCCTCGCCCTCTATCTCATCCCCCTGCAGATTTTTGTGGGCTCCCGCCTCCCCGATACCAAGCTTTTGGGCCTTGCTCCGAGTTTCTGGAATCAGTTATTGGTTTTGTTTTCGCTTGCGGTTTTGCTGGTGTGGCTGTTTTTCGCTGCCCATGCCCAATACTGGCTTCCCTATCGCAATGTCTTGCTGCCGTTTTGAAGGCTGTTTGAGGTCTTGCCTATGGTTTGAATGCCATCTCCCAGCGCTGGAGGTACCCCCTATTTCAAGCTCCTCCGCATCCCCCCGGTTTCAGGAAAGACGTCACCTCTTTGATCTCTACAGCCGGGGGCTTGATGACTGCCGATGGGTTTTCCGATCCTTGATGTGGTCATCGCCGTTGGCGTCCGTGCCGTTGCGCTGGCCAGGCTGATCAGGGGCCGTATTTCGGCTTGGAAAGCAGCTTCTACCGGGTTCTGCCTGCCAAGGGTCAGAAGTCGATCGATGGGGTCGAGCGCGGGTTCCACAGACATCCAGATCCGGGGGAAGGCTCAAAGCCCCAAACCCGAAGCAAGTCTGGAGCTGCAGGAGCACCGAATACGCTCCAACGGCGTGCGGCTGCTTAGGTGGAAGCCCGCTGAGCGCATCCACCACCTGGAGCCGATTCACCACCTGCTGCTTGCATCACCCAAAATTGGTTTGGATCACCAACTCCACGGACGCAGAACTCCCAGCAAAACAGCTTGCTTTGAATCTGGCAGCCTGACTAGGTCCTCGTGAGGTTTCAACTTTCCTGAAAGTCACCGCCCTTGGATCACTCCCTGACAGCCTGCGCCTAGCTGAGCCTCACGCAGGACGGGCCAGCTCCCAACGGTTGCCGTACGACAGAAAGGCTGCGGGGCAAGAGAACTAAAGTAAAGTTTTCCGACCTTTCGCCCATCTTGTTGTTTCTGCATTTACGCATTCAGCAGCCCATCGCCCAGGGCCATCTTCTAGCTCTCAACGTCCATAACGTACTTTGTTGTATGACCCTGCTGTCTTCGCGATTTTCGTGACCGGTCGCCTGCACGTATGACCCCCCCGAAGGTCCTGCTAGTGGCCAACACCAGCTGGTATCTCTACAACTTTCGCCTGCCCCTGCTCCTGGATCTGCGCGCCGCAGGTTACGAGGTGGCGGCGGTAGCTCCCTACGACAGCTACACCGCCCTGTTGGAGCAGGAGGGTTTCACGGTGCACCCCTGGCTGGTCTCCCGCCGCTCGATCAATCCCTTGCAGGAGGTTCATGCCCTGGTCGATCTGGCGCGCGTCTACAAGCGGGAACGCCCTGATTTGGCCCACCACTTCACGATCAAGGCCTGCCTTTACGGCACCATCGCCGCCAAGCTGGCCCAAGTGCACCGGGTCATGAATGCGGTCACTGGCCTGGGCCACGTTTTTCTTGGCACCCGCAAGCGCACCCGCTTGCTGCGCGTCGCCCTTAAGCCCATCTACCGCGCCGTGTTCATGGCCCGCCGCGCCACCGTGGTGTTCCAGAACGCCGACGACCAAGACAAACTCGTGCAGCTCGGCATCACCGATGGCGAACGGGCCGAGCTCATCCGCGGCTCCGGTGTCGACATCGACCACTTCCGTCCGCCTGCCGATACCGCCGGTCGTTTCAAGCCCACCCTGCAGCTGCTCTTCCCCTCCCGCCTGATCCGCGAAAAGGGTGTCGACGATGTGCTGGCTGCCTGCCGCACCCTCTGGGATGAGGGCATCGCCCTCGAGCTGCTCGTGGCCGGCGACCTCGATGGTGGCAACCGCAGTTCCCTCTCCGCCGCAGAATTGCAAACCCTGGCCCAGGAGCCCCGCCTGCGCTGCCTCGGCCATGTCGACGACATGCGCTCCCTCTACGCAGCCAGTGATCTGGTGGTGCTGCCCTCCTGGCGGGAGGGCCTTTCCCGTGCCTTGATCGAGGCCGCCGCCATGGAGCTGCCGATCATCACCACCGATGTGCCCGGATGCCGCGACGTGGTCGACCACGGCATCAATGGTCTGCTGGTACCCCTCCACGATGCCCGTGCCATTGAGTTGGCCATTCGCTTGCTGCTGGCCAATCCCGATCTGGCCCGTCGCTTCGGCAAGGCGGCCCGCCAGAAGGTGGTGGCCGAGTTCCAGGTCTCGATTGTCAATGAGCGCACCTTGCGCCAATACAGTGCCCTGTTGCCCCTGCCGGTCCGCCAGCGCCAGGCCCTAGTGAACGCCTGATGTGCGGTATTGCCGGCCTTTGGTTTCCTTCCCCCACGCCGGCCCACCAGCTTCAGATCAGCGCCCAGGCCATGGCCGCTGCCCTCGCCCACCGCGGACCCGATGGCGCCGGCGTGTGGTGTGAACCCCAAGCCGGATTGGCCCTGGCCCACCGGCGCCTGGCGATCTCTCGATCTCTCGCCCGCCGGCCAGCAGCCGATGGCGAGTGCCACGGGCCGCTATCAGATCGCTTTCAACGGCGAGATCTACAACCACCAAGCCCTCCGCCGGGAGCTGGAGGCCACTGGCCTGGTTCGGCGCAGCTGGTGCGGCCACTCCGACACCGAAACCCTGCTGGCAGCCATCGAGGCCTGGGGCCTGAAAGCTGCCCTGCGGCACAGCGTCGGCATGTTTGCCTTCGCCCTCTGGGACCGGCGCCACCAGCAGCTGCAGCTGGCCCGCGATCGCTTTGGTGAAAAACCCCTCTACTGGGGCTGGATCCAGCTCGCCGGCAGCCAGGTGCTGGCCTTCGGCTCCGAGCTGGCGGCCCTGCGGGCCCTGCCAGGGGTTCATCGACCTTCTGTCGATCAAGCTGCCTTGGCCGCCTATTTCCGCTCAGGCTGCATCCCAGCGCCCCTTTGCATCCACGCTGGCTTGCAGCAACTGCCCCCGGGCCATTGGCTCCAGCTCGACCCAGGCGCAGCGGGCGGTGCCCCCGCCCAGCTCCCCAAGCCAGAGGTCTGGTGGGATCTGGAGGCTGAGGCCCAAGCCGCCAAGGCCTATGCAGCTGCCAGCACCAGCTGGAGCGAAGCCCAGGCCCTCGACAACCTCGAGGCCGCCCTGCTGCAGGCGGTGGCTGAGCAGGCCATTGCCGATGTGCCCCTTGGCGCCTTTCTTTCTGGGGGCATCGATTCGTCCCTGATCACCGCCCTCCTGCAAGCCGAGAGCATTCGGCCGGTGCGCAGTTTCACCATTGCCTTTCCTGATGCTGGATCCGGGGAGGTCGGCTTCAACGAGGCTCCCTATGCCGCTGCCGTGGCGGCCCATCTCGGCACCGACCACACCGAGGTGGCCCTCACAGCCGGCGATGCCCAGGCCCTGATCCCCCAGTTGCCGCGGATCTACAGCGAACCCTTCGCCGATTCCTCCCAGCTTCCCACCCACCTGGTGTGCCGGGAGGCCCGCCGCAGTGGTCTCACCGTGGCCCTCAGCGGTGACGGCGGCGATGAGCTCTTTGGGGGCTACAACCGCCACCGACTCGCCCCTGCCCTGCAGCAGCGTTTTGGCCGGCTGCCACCGCTGCTGCGGCGCGGCCTGGCCCGGGGCCTGGAGCACTTGCCGGTGTCGTCTCAAGGCCTGGCGCGCGACAAGCGCCAAAAACTGGCCGCCGCCATCCGCGCCGCCGCCTCCCTTGAGGACCTCTACGCCAGCATCACCCAGGTGTGGGCAGCTCCTGGCTTGCTTGGTGGCAGCCACTCCCTTGCGTTAGCCCCCCTCCAGGTCGCCCTTCCAGCTGGCCAAACTCCGGCCGAACGGCTCATGCTCGGCGATGCCCTCACCTACCTCCCCGCCGACATCCTGGTGAAGTTGGATAGGGCCGCCATGGCCGCCAGCCTGGAAACCCGGGCGCCATTGCTGGATCACCGGGTAGCAGCCGTCGCGTGGGGATTGCCCCTGGCGATGAAGATCCGCGGCCAAGGGCGCCGCAGTTTGGGCAAGTGGGCCCTGCGCCAGATTCTCTACAAGCACGTGCCCCGTGAACTTATCGATCGCCCAAAGGCCGGGTTCGCCATGCCGATCGGCTCCTGGCTGCGGGGCCCCCTACGGCCCTGGGCCAGTGAACTGCTGTCGCCCGAGCTGATTCGCCGCCAGGTCTACCTGCGCCCCGAACCCATCCAGCAGCTTTGGCGCGATCACCTGGAAGGCCACGCCGACCACACCCCCCGCCTCTGGACCGTACTGATGTGGCAGGCCTGGCTTGCGGAGTGGTCGCCATGAGACGTTGGCCCGCGGTTGCGCTGTTCGCCGGATTCCCACTGGGCTGGCTCGTCTGGCCGTTGGTCTGGCCCTTGCTCTGGCCGGCTGCTGGTCCCGGTTGGTTGGTGGTTCTCGATGGCTACCACCGCCTTGATGCCGCCCTAACGCGCCAGGAGCACACCGGCGAGCGGATTCTGCTGATCACCTGTCCCGCCACAGGCCAACCCACCGCTGCCCAGCGCCAGGCCGCCTCGCCACCCGTGCAGCTGCTCCAGGAAGGCTTCGACACGGTGACCCAGGCCGTCGCCTTGGCCGGCTGGCTGCGAAGGCGCACGGCTCAGGGGATGCCGGCGCCGCGTCAGATCGTGCTGCTCAGTGATACCCACCATTTCCCCCGAGCCACCCTCGCCGCTCAGATTGCCGTGGGCGGTAGTGGCAGCAAGGTGATTCCCCTCGCGCTCAATGGACCGTTGGGCCCTGGCTCCTGGCGCCAGTGGCCACTGTGGCGCGATGCGCTGCGTCTGCAACTCTGGCGGATCACCGGCAGCACCGGCGCCATGCTCGATTATCCCCAGCTCCAGCGCAAGATCAAGGCTTGCTTCCAAAAAACCTAAGGAGACTCTGGAAAACCAGTGCCGATCGCCGGATCATGGCCGCCTGATCCCAGGCCTCCAGCAGTGGGGTGGTCTGGTTTTTCTGAGCAGGTCCCTTCGCTGTCCTTGGGCCATCGGGGACGATGCGAGCAGCTTGAATTGAATCAAGACCCTATCGATACCCAACCAGATGGATCGCCCAACGGCCAATCCAATGGGGCCAACCCCATGGCCTATCCGAAAGGCCGTGATTTTCGGCAGGGCCCTAGTCAGAAACAGGAGCAAGGCTGCGCTGCTTAAGCCGCTTTTTGATCTTGCGGCTGTAGAAGAGCACGGCGGGTAGGGCGAGGATCGGCAGGGGGGCGGGGACTAGTTCTATTGATCCAGTGTAAGCACCACTTACGACACCACCATTAAATAGTTGTGAAGACTCACTAACGTAACCGTTTAGTCCTCTTGCGTTTGGGTAAAAATTTGCCCAATAACTTGCAGTGGTGAAAGAGTAGCCAGCGCTTGCGCCGCTTGCGGCTGCCTTGAAATTCTGAGAATTAGTTATTGAAGTATCATAGACAAATTGATTATCTGAGGTATAGGTAAAGCCACTTAAATGTGCGAAGCTGGAGTTCAAGCCTGTTATGGTTTCTCCGGCCCAAGTTCCACTAATCGATTGTATTTGGTAAGTGGTTCCGGATACCAATGTGGCTCCCAGGGTGCCAGAACCAGTCCTGGTAACTTGGGTGACTACACCATTAATGACTTGAGAGTCAGCCCCTGAAAGCGTCCAATTGAAGGTGAGCGCCTGGGCGGCAGTGGGGGCGAAAATCGCGGCGGCCCCAAACAGGAGCCAGGCCGCAGGCTGCAGAACCGCAACAGGAAAAAGCGTGCTCTTAAGCATATTTAGCAACTCAGCAATACAATAACTACAGAAGGGATCCGCCAGGCGCCAAAGCCCATGCTGGACACTGCTTCAATTGGCCACCAGGCTTGTGCACCTTCCGGCCCATG
Source organism: Synechococcus sp. UW140 (assembly GCA_943373125.1). Lineage (GTDB taxonomy): Bacteria > Cyanobacteriota > Cyanobacteriia > PCC-6307 > Cyanobiaceae > Cyanobium_A. Next base: position 311,426 of record CALSBG010000001.1, on the reverse strand, counting down.
CCTCAAACAGCTTGCTTCGCTGCGTTGGCACCGGTTCGGTGCGTAGTGCGGACCTTGGCGGCGGCGGCTTTTCCTATGGTTGATTGAGAATTTCCCCTAACCCATGGATGCCAAAGCTTCCCCAGCTGTTGCTCTGTTTGAGGCACACATGCAGGCAGAGATCAATGCCGATCTCGAATCCACCATGGCAACCATGGTCGATGACCCGCACCTCATCAATTTGGGCTCGGGTACGGGCGGCCAGGGCGCCGATGGAGTGAGGAACTTCTACACAACCCAGCTGATCGGCCAGTTCTTCCCGCCCGATGTGGAGTTTATTCCGATTTCGCGAACGGTCGACGCTGAGCGGTTGGTGGATGAACTGGTGATTCGCTTCACCCACACCCAGCCAATCGGCCACCTGCTGCCGGGGGTGGCCCCCACCGGCCGCCGGGTAGAGATGGCCTTGGTGGTCATCGTTGGTGTGCGCGAAAACAAGGTGGCCTTCGAGCACATCTACTGGGATCAAGGCGGATTACTAGCCCAATTGGGCTTGCTTGATCCTGCTGGTCTGCCAATCGCACCCCACACAGCGAAACAGCTGCTTGCCTTCACAGGAAAGGGCTGATTCTGGCGTGGTCTTCCTTGCTTAGAAGCGATCGGTGTGGTGATGGAGCACGCGCCAGTCACCAGCTTCCTTGCGAAAGATCGTGGTGGCGCGAATGTCCACCGTGATCGATTCACCAGCCTTTGTCATGCCATTCGTCCGTTCCACACAAACCATCAAGCCCATCTCAGGGCTTTCCACGAAGCGACGGTCGTCGGCCACCAGGGTGCCCTCAAATCCCATGGCGGCTTCCTTGGCAAACTCCTCCATCACGGCTGCCCGACCGATGCAGATGGCACCGGTGGGGCCCAGGTGGCTGATGTCGTCGGCTTCTGACCAGATCGCTTGGAAGCCTGAGAGATCTCCCGACAGCATCTGGTTGCCCGCTGCGTAGAAAGCGTCGGCCGCGTCAGGGAGCGTGGTGGGCATCGCAAAGTCTCGTGATGGAAGAGTGCGTTCGAAGAGCGGCACCACAACTGGCACCCTGCTTACGGCACCTTATGCCTTTAGGCCACCCTGCCGGGTTCCATCCCACCGCCAACGGCGCCGACCAACCCCAGCAAGTCGAAATCGTGCTGCTTGGAGATCTGGCATTGCTGAAGACATGCCCATGGCCTGCGGGTGCGTTATCCAGCTAGCGCAGTACTGAAAGCTCAGGCGGCTACGACCTCTTTCCTCAGCGTGTCCGCTCAGTTGCAGGGATCGGCCCAGTGCATCGATCACCCCCGATCGGGACAATTGATGGTTTTTACGTCTGGGGAGTTCGCCCTTCCCGCCAGATCCGCTGCTATTCGAGTTACAAAGTTATCTTTGAGTTGCAATGCGCTATTCAATAACTACGTCTTGAAATGTATTGCTTGCTAATCAACCCTGATCAAAGAACCGCTTGCCATCCGCCCGTTTAAGGCTGGGCCGCCGGGCTGATCGCCGCGTGAACTCCCCCACCGTGGGATTCGCTTGCAGTGGGTCCACATGGGCCACTTGCTCCCAAAGCTCCCGGGGCGCCCAGCGCACCCTGTGCCCCGTGGTGTCGTGCTTGGTGATGTGATACCAGCGATTGCAACCGCACTTCGAGCAGAACAGCTCTTCTAGCCATTCGTTGCTGAGTACCAGCACCGGATAGGCCTGGATCAACAGCTTGGCGGTTTTATCGCCCATCCCGCGCGCCTTGAGTTGCTCAGGTGTGAGCAGATGCAGGAAATATTTTTTGCCATTGCCTTCGATCCGCTGCTCCAGGTGGGCCGGGCAAAAGAGCTCCCGCCGCTTTGAGCGTTGCCTTGTTCTGCTCCCGGCTTCCGTGGCTGTCGATTGATCGGACTTTTTGGTCTTCACGATTCCCGTACAAACCTTCACTTAGCTTACAAAAGCAATTTGGCTTCCACTCCACTTCTACGCTAGCCACTTCTTCTTCCATCGTCTCCACTGGCAAGCGTTCTCAAATCAACCTCACCTGTCCCCCGGAGATTCTTGATGGGCTTAAGTGAGAAGCCCGCAGGCGGGGATTGACGTTCAGGGCCTTTGTTCATGAGGCCATGCGCCATGAAATGTTGGCGAGCTCCATGGAGTCGGCTGAGGCCCCTGTGATTCATCAAGAGCTTGATTTGCTTGCTAAGCGACTGGAGGCCCTGGAGGGTCTATTCAGTGAGGAGGTGCTTTAAGGGCCGTGATGATGGGCGCCCCTCCGGGCCTTTGGTTGTCGCTGTCAGCTTTTGGTGGAATTGTTGAGCCGTGGATCGCTTCTTGCTTGTGCCTCGGGTGTGAGGCAGGGGCTGCCACGGTGCCACAGCTTAGTTTGGGTTGGCGATACGGAAGTGGCCGTGACCTTTTTTGAGGTGCTCTGGCATGGCGAAGGCATTGGCGATGGGGCCGACTTCGAAGAAGCGCTCGCCAGCTACGTGGCGGTGAGGCCTGAGGAGGGAACCTGGCACGAGGCTTGCGCCGAGTCCGGGGCTTCCCCTTGTATTAAGCGCTATGGCTCTTTTGACGCCTACCTCGACAACGCCAATGAGCTAGAAACCATTCCGGTCACAGCGGCCATGATTGAGGCTGCCCTGGACCAGCTGCCCTGAGCTTTATTTAGGCGTAAAGCCTTTCAGGCGTAAAGCCTTTTAGGCGTAAACCGTGGGGATCTCGCCCAGGCGGGTGGTGGCGGCCCGCGATAGGCGCGAGCGCTGCATTTGCCAGGGGGGCGTGAAGCCACAGGCGGCCCATTGCACCGATCCTTGTCCGTAGCGCTTGTTCAGACGATCGATGGTGGCCATCAGGCTCCGGCGGCGCTGCTGCTGCTCTTCGGGTAGGGGCACCAGGAGATGGTGCTGGAGGGTGTCCTCTCCCACCAGCTGTTGCATGAATACCCCGGCCTTTTGCAGGGGTTTGTGGGGGTGAAAGAGCTGCTCTGCCAGGGGTAGGGCCGCAGCGAGCAGCACGGCGGTGTCGTTACTCGCGACCGCCAGGCTCACGGTGGCGGCCCGGCTGTAGAAGCTGGTGCCATTGAACGGACTGCTACGCACAAACACGGTGATGGCCCCGGTGCGTTGCCCTTGGCGCCGCAGCTTTTCCGCCGCCCGGCTCAGGTAGGTGGCGATCGCCTGCTTGAGCTGGGGTAGTTCTCGAATGGGTTGGCTGAAGCTGCGACTCACGCAGGTTTCCCGTTTGGCGGGGGGAACCAGCTCCATCGGGATACAGGCCTTCCCCTGCAATTCGTGTTGCAACCGCAGGCCCACCACGCCGCATTTGCGGCGCAGTTCGCCCGTGGGCATGTCGCGCAGGGCTTTGGCGTTGGCAATGCCGCGCAGTCGGCACCAGCGCGACAGTTTGCGGCCGATGCCCCAAACATCCTCGATGGGCACCGCTTCTAGGTAGGGGGCGGGATCGATGACCGCACCCAGGTCGAACACCCCCCCGTGGTGGGCGCTGGATTTGGCCAGTTTGTTGGCGAGCTTGGCGAGCACCTTGCTTGGGGCTATTCCCACTGCCACTGGCAGGCCCAGCTGGCGCAGAACCATGCGGCGCACTTGTTGGCCCCAGCTGCTGAGATCGCCCCCATCGCGGGGGCGGTGCAACTGGCCGAAGGCTTCATCAATCGAGTAAATCTCCAGCTCTTCCACCCAGGGCTCCAGGGTGCTCATCATGCGCTGGCTCATGTCGGCGTAGAGGGCGTAGTTGGAGCTGCGCACGATCACCCCCTGGCGCTCGAGGGTGTTGCGCACCTTGAAGTAGGGCGTGCCCATGGGAATGCCGAGGGCCCGGGCTTCGGCACTGCGCGACACGATGCAGCCATCGTTGTTCGAGAGCACCACCAACGCCCGGCCCATCACCGACGGGTCGACTACCGCTTCACAGGAGGCGTAGAAATTGTTGCCATCGATCAGCACGGTGGCCCGGCCGCTGGTTGGGCCCGTGGCTGGGCTGGTCGCCGGGTCTTTAGAGGGCATGGATGGCGTGGCTCGCTACCCCCCAGAGGCAATGGTCCAGCTCGTCGTGGAGGGGCGTGGCTGGATAGGCGGGATGGGCCGCTTCCAGGTGCCATTGGCCCTGGTGCTGCACCAGCCGTTTCAGGGTGAAGGCGCCTTCGATCACGGCCACCACAATCTTGCCGGAGCGAAATTCGAGGCTGCGATCCACGATCAGTAAATCCCCGTGCTGGATGCCGGCGCCGCGCATGGAGTCGCCGCTGACGCGCAGGAAAAAGGTGCTGCTCGGATGGCGAATCAAGGCTTCGTTGAGGTCGATCCCGGTTTCGATGTAGTCATCGGCGGGGCTGGGAAATCCCGCGGCCACGCTGTCACTGGCGAGGGGCCGCAGGCAGCGCCTGCGCTCGCTGCGGAGCGCGCCGAGGGCCTCAAGCTGGATCCAGGCAGGGGCCAAGTCGTGCATCAATACCGCGCCAGGAGGGGACCGTCGCCCGCAGACTAGTACAAACGTATTGCTTCTTGGGGCTTGGAGGCTGGGCGCTGGGCGACTGGAGGCTGGGGCGGCCTATTCCTGGGGCCCCGAATCGCTTGGTGCAGCAGGGGCCGTGAAGCGCCGGTAGAGGGCCACGCCGGCACCGCCCCACGCCCCGGTCCAGAGCAGAAAGGTGATCAGGGTGCCCAGTTGGCCTCCCTCCAGCGAGTAGACGCCGGCTTGAATCAGGCCGGCATCGATCAGGGAGCCACCGATGCCCCAGCCGAGCACCCAGCTGAACAAAAAGCCAATGGCCTGGAGGTTGCCGGTCATGGCCAGGAGATTAGGCGGGATCGCCCTTGGCGGTGGGGCTGGCCCCTGGGAGCCCCCATAGAATTCGTCCCATTGGCGTGGCGATCGTGGGTTCCGGGCGCCAGCTCTTCTCCTGGATCGCGCCAACGGGGTTGGTCCTGGTGTTGTTTTTGGTGCTGCACCTCGGCGGGGTGGCCCTGGCGGTGACCAATCCCGGCGTCTTTGAAGCCTACGCCATGGCCCTGCACGCCAAGCCCTGGTTGCCTGCGGTGGAGCTGGCCCTAGCTGGGGTGGCGCTGGTGCATTTGAGCCGAACGGTGGCGAAGGTGATCGCCAATCGTCAAGCCGGTAATGACGCGGCCCTGGTGAGCCGCCGCGCCGATCCGTTGGCGGCCCTGGCGGCCCGCACGGCGCCCTGGAGCGGCGGCGTGCTGCTGGTGTTTCTGGTGGTGCACCTCAACCAGCTGCGCTGGCCCCGGCCCGGGGCTGGTCTGGAATTGGCGCGCTTGGCTGAGGTGCTTGCGGCCCCCTGGGCTGGGGCGCTCTATGGGGCCGCTGGATTGGCCCTAGGCCTGCATCTGTTCCATGGCGGCGAGGCCGCCCACCGCAGCCTCGGGCTGTTGGAGCCGGCCAATGCCGGCCGGATTCGCAGGGCAACCCGCGCTTTTGCCCTGGTGGTGGGTGGGGGCTTTGCCCTGGTGTCCCTGGTGCTGGCCACCCAGGCGGTGCGATGAGCCCCCGTTCCGCCGGGTTACCCGATTCCCGCATTCCCGCGGGCCCGATCGCCGATGCCTGGCGCCGCACTCGCGATGGCCTGCCGTTGATCAGTCCGCTGCGGAAGCGCCAACTCCAGGTGTTGGTGGTGGGCAGTGGCCTGGCCGGGGCCTCGGCGGCGGCCACCCTGGCGGAGCAGGGCTACCGGGTGAAGCTGGTTACCTTCCACGACAGCCCCCGCCGGGCCCATTCGGTGGCAGCCCAAGGCGGTATCAACGCCGCCAAGAATTACGCCAACGATGGCGACAGCATCGAGCGGCTTTTTGCCGACACGCTCAAGGGCGGCGACTTCCGGGCCCGGGAGGCCGGCTGCCACCGTCTCGCTGAAATCAGTGGCGGCATCATCGACCAATGCGTGGCCCAGGGCGTGCCCTTCGCCCGGGAGTACGGCGGCACCCTGGCCAACCGCAACTTTGGCGGCTCCCTGGTGAGCCGCACCTTTTACGCCCGCGGTCAAACCGGCCAGCAGCTTCTCTATGGGGCCTACCAGGCCCTGATGCGCCAGGTGGCCGCCGGCCAGGTGGAGCTCCTCACCCGCCGGGACATGCTCGAGCTGGTCACGGTGGATGGGGTGGCCCGGGGCATCGTCTGCCGCCATTTGCTCACCGGTGCCCTCGAAACCCATGCGGCCCACGCGGTGCTGCTGGCGAGCGGCGGCTATTCGAACGTCTACTACCTCTCCACCAACGCCCTCAAATCCAATGCCAGCGCGATTTGGGCGGCCCATCGCCAGGGGGCGTTGTTTGCCAATCCCTGCTTTACCCAGATCCATCCCACCTGCATCCCCAGTGGCGACGCCTTCCAAAGCAAGCTCACCTTGATGAGCGAGAGCCTGCGCAACGACGGCCGGGTGTGGTTGCCGGCTAAGCGGGATGACCCCCGAGCAGCGGCGGCGATTCCCGAGGCGGAGCGCGATTATTTCCTTGAACGCCAATATCCGGCCTACGGAAACATGGTGCCGCGGGATGTGGCCTCCCGCCGGGCCCGGGAGCTCTGCAATGGCGGCCAGGGGGTGGGTCCAGGGGGGAGGTCGGTCTATCTGGATTTCAACGACGCCATTGCGGATCACGGCCGCGCCACGATTGCCGCGCGCTACGGCAACTTGTTTGAGATGTATGAGCGCATCACCGGCGATGACCCAATGGCTGGGCCGATGCGGATCTATCCGGCTCCCCACTACACGATGGGGGGGCTGTGGGTGGACTACCACCTGATGAGCTCGATCCCCGGTCTGTTTGTGCTGGGCGAGGCCAATTTTTCCGAACACGGTGCCAATCGTTTGGGTGCGAGTGCCCTAATGCAGGGGCTAGCCGATGGCTATTTCATTGCGCCGGCCACGGTGACCGCCTGGCTGGCGGGCCACCCCACCCCGGAGATTGGCCCTGACCATCCCGCCTGCCGCGAAGCCGAAGCCCGGGCCCAGGGGCGCTTGCACGCCTTGCTCGCTGCGGGCGGTAGCCAGCCCGTGGATTCCTTCCATCGGGAGCTGGGCCATTTGATGATCGAGTACTGCGGCATTAGCCGCTGCGCCGAGGGCTTGCAAATGGGTTTGCATCAGGTGGCCCTCCTCGAGGCCCGCTTCCACCAGGAGGTGCGGGTGCCAGGGGAGGCCACGGGGCCCAATGGCGAGTTGGAGAAGGCCCTGCGGGTGTCCGATTTCTTCTCCCTAGCCCAGCTGATGTTGCGCGATGCCCTGGCCCGGGAGGAATCCTGCGGGGCCCATTTCCGCGAAGAGCACCAAACTCCAGAGGGGGAGGCCCTTCGTGACGATGGCAGCTTTGCCCATATCGCCGCTTGGCAGTACCAACCGGGCAGTGGTGAACCTGCCCGACCAGCACCAGCGGCAGAACCCGTGCGCCACAGCGAGCCCCTGGAGTTCACGGTGATGCAGCCCAGCCCCCGCAATTACCGATGAGTGGCACCCTCTCGCTCAACCTGCGGATCTGGCGGCAGGCGGGTCCCGATGGCCCAGGCGCCTACGGGAGCTATCGGCTGGCGCAAATCTCCAGGGAGCTCTCGTTGCTGGAGGCCCTCGATGTGCTCAATGAGCAGTTGATTGGGGCCGGTGAGAGGCCAGTGACCTTTGAGCACGATTGTCGCGAGGGAATCTGCGGCAGCTGCGGCTTCTTGGTGAATGGCCAGGCCCACGGCCCCCAGCGGGCCACCACGGTGTGCCAGCTCTACCTGCGCCAATTCCAGGATGGCGACACCCTGGTGCTGGATCCCTGGCGGGCCAAGGCCTTCCCCCTGATTCAAGATTTGGCGGTGGATCGCGCCAGCTTGGATTCCCTGATTGGCGCGGGGGGCTATTGCTCGGTGAACACCGGCAATGCCCCCGAGGCCAATGGGATCTTGATCGGCAAAGACCAGGCGGCCTCAGCGTTTGATGCGGCCACCTGCATTGGCTGTGGGGCCTGCGTAGCTAGTTGCCGCAATGCCTCGGCCAGCTTGTTTGTGGCGGCCAAGTTGGCCCATCTGGCCCAATTACCCCAGGGCCAACCGGAGCGGAGCCATCGGGCCCAGGCCATGCAGGCCGAGATGGAGAAGCAGGGGTTTGGCAGCTGCAGCAACAACCTCGAATGCGAAGCCGTGTGCCCGAAACAAATTTCGGCCGATTGGATCAGCTGGATGCACCGCGAAGGCAGGCGCCATCCCGCTTGAGTGCGGGCACCCCGGCGGAGCGGGGTGGGGCAGGCACCTCCAGAAATCGCGCCACAAAGCGCTCGAGGGGCATGGGTCCGCAGCGTCGTTGCCAGCCAAGACCGCTGGCATAGCGCCGCCAGCAGGCCACGCTTAAGCGCTGGCTTTGGGGCGAAACCAGCCGCAGCAGATAGCGGTAGTCCAAATGGATTGCTGGCCCAGCCGATGCCAGCGAGGTAGGTGAGCCCAGGGGTGAGGTGGGGCTCAGATGATCCAGCAATTTTGCTGGGCGATCGCCACTGGCCATGCAGCGTTGCAGTGCCTCAGCAAGGATCAAGGCCACTGCCGCCGGATAGCCAGCCCGCTCCAGCACAAACTGCTCAATCCTGGGGCCGGTAAAGCCCACGCAGTCGATGAGGCCAGGGGCGGCAAGATCAAGGGAAGCCACAGAGAGCGGAAGAAACCATCAACTGGTTCCCCCGCTGTCTCAAGGGTGGCTTGGTTGCTCGAGTTGGTCGGCCAAGGCTAGGCAGCGATCCATCTCTTCCCAAAGCAATTGCCGACGACTTCCATGCACCGCATAGGAGCGGTGATGGAGGTCGCGGGCTTGGTAACGAAGGGCGTCACGGATGCGACGCCAATCCTCTGGCGCAAGGGGACTAGCCATCAATCAGGCCAACGCCGTTGTCAGGCAACCGTGGCCATGTGGCGCATCAAATCGATGCACTTGCAGCTGTAGCCCCATTCGTTGTCGTACCAGCTCACCAACTTCACGAAGGTGTCGGTGAGGGCAAGACCAGCCCCGGCATCAAAGACCGAGGTGCAGGATTCACCCAGGAAATCGGTGGAGACGACATCCTCTTCTGTGTAGCCCAGGATGCCGGCCATGGGACCCTCGGAGGCCGCTTTCATGGCGGCCTTGATCGCTTCGTAGCTAGCAGGCTTGGCCAGGTTCACGGTGAGGTCCACCACCGACACATTCGGGGTGGGCACCCGGAAGGCCATGCCCGTGAGCTTGCCGTTGAGCTCGGGAATCACCCGACCCACGGCCTTGGCGGCACCGGTGGAGGAGGGAATGATGTTTTGGCCGGCACCACGGCCACCGCGCCAGTCCTTCACCGAGGGGCCATCCACGGTTTTTTGGGTGGCGGTCGTGGCGTGCACGGTGGTCATCAAACCGCTCACGATGCCAAAGTTGTCGTTGACCACCTTGGCGATCGGCGCCAGGCAATTGGTGGTGCAGCTGGCGTTGGACACAATCGCCTGGCCGGCGTAGGTGTGGTTGTTGACGCCCATCACGAAGATCGGGGTGTCGTCCTTGGACGGGGCACTCATCACCACCCGCTTGGCACCGGCATTGATGTGGGCGCGGGCGGCCTCGTCGGAGAGGAAAAAGCCCGTGCTCTCCAGCACGTAATCCACACCGATGTCGCCCCAGTTGAGGTTGTTGGGATCGCGCTCGGCGCTGATGCGGATGCGGTTGCCGTTCACCACCAGCTGGCCGTTCTCGATCCGCACGTCACCGCTGAAGCGGCCATGGCTGGAATCGTGGCGGAGCATATAGCTGATGTAGTCAACGTCGATGAGATCGTTGATGCCCACCACCTCCACATCGCCGAGGGTGCAGGCGCGGCGGAAGGCAAGCCGGCCGATGCGACCAAAACCGTTGATGCCGATGCGAATGGCCATGGATACAGGGTTGTTGGAGGTCAGGATAGGGGTTGCACCTTCCCCCGGCGTCAATCACCCTCGTCTTCAAGCAACAACTGCTGGAAGGCCGTGTAGAGCTCCCCATGCTCCAGGGCGGTGCGGGGATCGGGTTTGCCCAGGCTGGTTTGTTTTTGCGGGCCCCGCTGTTGCTGGGCCGGATTCCCGCCAGGCTGATCACCAGGTCTTGGGGGCTGTTGTAGGGGCTTTTGGCGGCTTTCAGCCTCCTTGAGCCGGGCCATCAAATGGGGGGGCACCGTGCCATCCGGGCTGATGAGCATCAACTCGCGAAACAGGGCTTGGGGATCGTCCTCGATCTCTACCCGGTGGCGCCTTTCACTGGCTTTGGGCTGGGATTTGGCTACTGGAGTGGGGCTGGCCAGGGGTTGGGGCAGGGTCCGACCCAGCTCCTGGAGGCGCTCAAGACTGCGGGAGTCAAAGCTCATGGTGGTGTCCCCCTCAGCTGCAACCAAGGGTGTCACGGGTGGCTCGCCCCGTGACGGGGTTGGTGCCAGTGGCCGTTGCGCAAAGGCTTTTGAGGGCATCCGCCCGCAACGGCACGTTGGTGAAATCGGCCCCCTCGATGGCCACGTTTCTAAACTTGGTGTTGAAGGCGAAGGCGTCTTCCATGACGGCGTTGGTGAGGTTGGTGCCCTCAAACACCGCTGAATCCAGGGTGGCTTCGCGCAGGTTGGTGTTGCTCATGTCGGCGTCCTGCAATTTGGCGCCGAACAGGCTTGCCCCCTGGAGATCGGAGCCGGCGAAGGTGGCGTCGCGCAGGTTGGTGAGATTGAAGGTTGCCCCCCGCAGCTCCTGGCCGCTGAAGTCGGCACCGATCAGCACTTGCTTGGCCACATCCATGGCCGCAGCCGCTGGCTGGGGTGACCACCAGAGGATCAGAATGGCCGCCAACGCCAGCAGCGGGCGCTGCCAACCACTGGGGGCGGCAAACCGTGGGAACCTCGGCTGGGGATGCATGGCTGGATTCTTGCTGGAGCAAGCCTAGGAATGAAACAGCTGGGGCACTGGTGTGGGGCCTGCGCGTTTTGCCATGGGCTCCCCTGGCGTATGTCCCAAATCCCAACGCCGCAGCCTGGCTTTGCAGGGAGCCTGGGCGGAGCAGCGGGCCCTGCGGCTCCTGCAGCAGCGGGGTTGGCAACTGGTGGTTCGCAATTGGCGTTGCCGGTGGGGCGAAATTGATCTGTTGGTCGAGAAACCTGGCCGGCTGTTGCTGGTTGAAGTCAAAGGCCGGCGCCGCTGCGGCCCCGATGGCTGGGGAGTGGGCGCCGTGCACCGCCGCAAGCGAAACCGGCTTGAGCAGGCCTGGCGCTGCTGGTTGGCCGACCACCCCCAATGGCAGGGCTGCTCACTCCAAGTGGTGGTTGCCCTGGTACCGCTGGCACCTGCCCTTCAACCGGTGCGCTGGATTTCTTTGACAGCTGGATTTGGCTAACTGTTCGATTGGGCTAACAGGCAATCTGGAGGGATCCCTGGCCTGCCCATGAGCTTTGCTGCCCATCGCGCGCGCAAGCGTTTCGGCCAACACTGGTTGGTGGACCAAGGGGTTCTCCATCGGATCGTTGCAGCGGCCGAACTGACCGCTGGCGATCGGATCCTGGAGGTGGGGCCCGGCCGTGGGGCCCTCACCGAACGGCTCCTTGACAGTCCGGCTGAGTCGGTGGCTGCGGTGGAGCTCGATCGCGATCTGGTGCTGGGGCTGCAGGAACGCTTCGCCCATAACCCGAGGTTCCAGCTCACCGCCGGGGATGCCTTGGCGGTGGCGTTGCCGGAGGCCACCAAGGTGGTTGCCAATATCCCGTACAACATCACGGGGCCACTGCTGGAGCGCTTGGTGGGTCGTTTGGATCGGCCCGTGGCGGTTCCCTACCAGCGCCTGGTGTTGTTGGTGCAACAGGAGGTGGGCCAGCGGATCCGCTGCCTCCCGGGCACCAGCAGCTACTCAGCCCTGAGCGTGCGCATGCAGCTCCTGGGTCACTGCCAATCGGTGTGCCCAGTGCCGCCGCGCTGCTTTCAGCCGCCGCCCAAGGTGATGTCGGAAGTGATTGCGATTGATCCCTTCCCCGTGGAGCAGCGGCTGGAGCCGGCCCTAGCGCGCCGGGTGGAACAGCTGCTGAAGCGTTGTTTTGCGGCCCGTCGCAAGATGCTGCGCAACAGCCTGGCGGGCTTGCTTCAGACCGATGCCCTTGAGGCCCTGGCGCTAGAGGTGGGCATCACCCTGCAACAGCGGCCCCAGGAGGTTGCCCCTTTGCAGTGGGTGGCTCTTGCGGCCGGTTTGAATCAACCAACCCCGGCCCCGCCCTAGCGGCGTTGCGATGGCAGAACTGAAGGTATCGGCACCCGCCAAAATCAACTTGCACCTCGAGGTGCTGGGCATGCGCCCCGACGGTTTCCATGAACTGGCGATGGTGATGCAAACCATCGACCTGGCCGACACCTTGGTGTTGCAGACCACGGCCGACGCCGCCATTCGCCTCAGCACCAATCGGGCCGACCTGCCCACCGATGGCAGCAATTTGATTGTCCAGGCGGCCGAGATGTTGCGCTCCCGCTCCGGTTTCCCCGAGTTGGGGGCCCATATCCAGCTGGAGAAGCGCATCCCCATTGGGGCGGGCCTGGCAGGGGGCTCCAGCAATGGAGCGGCAGCCCTGGTGGGGCTCAATGCCCTCTGGGGCCTGGGATTTTCAGCCCCTGATCTGGGGCTGATGGCGGCCCAGCTCGGCTCCGACATGCCCTTTTGCCTGGATGGGGGGACCCAGCTTTGTTTTGGCCGCGGAGAGCAGCTTGAGCCCGTTGAACCGCCAGCAGGCCCAGCCTTGGCGGTGCTGTTGCTCAAGCATCCCGGCTGCCATGTGAGTACCCCCTGGGCCTACGGGCGCTGCAAGGCGCTGCGGGCCGATTTCTACCTGGATCAAGAGGACGAGTTCGAGCAGCGGCGCAACGCTCTCCGCATGGGCCCGTTGCTCAAGGCGCTCGCCAGCGGCGTAGACGTTCCGGCCTTGCGCAACGACCTTCAGTTGGTGGTTGAGCCTGAAGTGGCCAGTGTTCAGCAGGGCCTTGCCCTGTTGCGCCAGCTGGATGGCCCCACCACTCCCCTTGCTGTAGCGATGAGTGGCTCGGGTCCCAGTTCCTTTGCCCTCTTTGATTCCTTGCCCAGGGCCCAGGCTGCCCAGCAGCAGCTCGAGACCCAACTGATCGATGGGGGGTTTGAGGCCTGGAGCTGTGGCTTTGTCCCTCAAGGTGTCAGCCTGGATTAATGGATCAGTCGACGCCCCAATCTGCTGCCGACCCCAAGCCAGTGGCAGGGCCCAAGCCAGTGGCAGACCCGGGTCCTGAAGCGGCCCCCGAGCCCCGCAAGGGCCCCTTGAGCTTTCTTTCCGGCTCCCTCACGGCAGTTCTATTGGGCTGGCTGTGTTTGGGCCTGAGTCGGAAGGTGGTGACCCACTACGCCCTGCACCCCCCCCGTTACAGCTCGGCCATCGCCCAAAGCATCGCCACGGCCATGAAGACCCTGGTTGTGGGCATGTCCTTTCTGGCCACGTTCAGTTTTGGCTTCATTGGCTTGGGGCTGTTTTTGGTGTTTATCCGCAGTCTTTTGCCCAACTCCGCCAAGGAAACGGCCTAATTTCAGCCCATGACTCCCCACGACTTGGGCTTGCTGGTGACCCTGCTTTTGCCAGGGATGCTGCTCTCGGTGCTGCTGCTCTCGACCTTCGCTGCCGGAGGCTGAGATAGGTTGGCGCCCATACGGTGCACGCCAACACGTGGCAGAGACGCTGCTGTTTAACGCCCTTCGCGAAGCCATCGACGAAGAGATGGCTCGAGATCCCCACGTTTGCGTGATGGGGGAGGACGTCGGCCAGTACGGCGGTTCCTACAAAGTGACCAAGGACCTCTACGAGAAATACGGCGAGCTGCGGGTGCTGGACACCCCCATCGCTGAGAATGCTTTCACGGGCATGGCTGTGGGTGCGGCCATGACGGGGTTGAGGCCGATTGTGGAGGGCATGAACATGGGCTTTCTCCTGCTCGCCTTCAACCAGATTTCCAACAACATGGGGATGTTGCGCTACACGAGTGGTGGCAATTACACAATCCCCACTGTTGTGCGTGGCCCCGGTGGGGTTGGCCGCCAGCTGGGCGCAGAACACAGCCAAAGGCTTGAGGCCTATTTCCACGCTGTGCCAGGCATCAAAATTGTGGCAGTCAGTACCCCCACCAATGCCAAAGGCCTGATGAAGGCTGCCATTCGGGATAACAATCCGGTGCTCTTTTTTGAGCACGTCTTGCTTTACAACCTCTCCGAAGATATTCCTGAGGGCGATTACATCTGTGCCCTCGACCAAGCTGAAGTGGTGCGAGAGGGCAAGGATGTGACGATCCTCACCTACTCACGCATGCGTCACCATTGCCTGAAGGCTGTCGAGCAGCTTGAACGTGATGGAGTGGATGTGGAGTTGATTGATTTGATCAGTCTCAAGCCCTTTGATATGGCCACGATCGCTAAGTCGATTCGTAAAACCCATAGGGTGATTGTGGTGGAGGAATGCATGAAGACCGGAGGAATCGGAGCTGAGCTGATTGCCCTGGTTACGGAGCACTGTTTCGACGACCTCGACGCCCGCCCGATCCGCCTCTCTTCCCAGGACATCCCCACCCCTTACAACGGGTCCTTGGAAAATCTGACGATCATTCAGCCCCACCAGATCGTGGCGGCAGCCCACCAGCTCAAAGCTGGTCAGATCTGAGATGGCCCGTCAACAGGGGTGGTTAGCCCTGATCCTTGCCCTTGCGATTGCCTCTGCTGCGCTGGTTCTGAACGTTCCGCCGCCTTTGGGGCTGGATCTTCAAGGTGGCAGCCAGCTCACCCTCCAGGTGATGCCCAGTGGGGCCATCAAAAAGGTGGAAAAGGAACAGCTTGAAGCTGTCAAGGAAGTGCTGGATCGGCGCATCAATGGTCTGGGGGTCTCGGAAGCCACCCTCCAAACCGTTGGCAATGACCAATTGGTGTTGCAGTTGCCAGGCGAGCAGGATCCCAGCCGTGCTGCCAAGGTTTTGGGTACCACAGCCCTGCTGGAATTCCGGGTCCAAAAGCCCGGAACAGACAGCGAAATGCAGGGGCTGCTCAAGCTGAAGCGCCAGGCCACAGCAGCCCTTGTCCAAACCGAAATCAAGGATTCCATTGATCCTTCCGCCACTGATTTCGCCACTGATTCCGCCACTGATTCTGTCCCGGTCAAGATCAAGGCAGAAGAGCTGGCCAAAGCCCTTGGGGCCCTCGGTATTGCGGTGCCTCCTGGTAGTAGCCAAACCGATTCGCTGGAGCTGCTCCTCCGCACGGTGAATCAAAAAATTGTGGCGCTCTTTGAACCTTCTGAGCTCACGGGTAAGGATTTGGTCGGTGCTGGTCGCCAGCAACAACAGGCGGGCAGTGGCTGGGATGTGACCCTCTCGTTTAACCGCGAAGGCGGTGAGAAGTTCGCATCGCTCACCCAAACCATCGCCGGAACGGGCCGGTTGCTTGGCATTGTTTTGGACGGCCGCTCAATCAGTGAAGCCAGCGTGGGCTCCCAATTCCAGGCCGCTGGGATTACGGGAGGTGCGGCAAGCATCACCGGTAATTTCACGGCCGATGAGTCGCGGGATTTAGAGGTTCAACTCAAGGGCGGCTCCTTGCCCCTGCCCGTCAAGGTGATTGAGCAGCGCACGATCGGCGCCACCCTGGGAACGGAAAATGTGCGCCGCAGCTTGGTGGCGGCCCTTTCGGGCCTGGTCTTGGTGGCCGTCTTCATGGTGGTTGTCTACCGGCTGCCCGGGGTGGTGGCGGTGGTGGCCCTCGCCCTCTATTCCCTGTTCAACCTGGCGATCTATGCACTGATTCCCGTCACCCTCACCCTGCCGGGCATTGCCGGCTTCATTCTGTCGATTGGCATGGCTGTGGATGCCAACGTGCTGATCTTTGAACGGGTCAAGGAGGAGTTGCGATCGGGCAACACCTTGATTCGCTCAATAGATACGGGCTTCTCTCTGGCCTTCTCCTCGATCCTTGATGGCCATGTCACCGGATTGATCAGCTGTATTGCCCTCTTTGCCCTGGGTACGGGCTTGGTTAAGGGCTTTGCCGTGACCCTGGCGATTGGTCTGCTGCTGAGTTTGTTTACAGCCCTTACCTGCTCTCGCACCATCCTGCGGGTGTTGATGAGCTACGCGGCCCTGCGCCAGCCCACCTACTTCCTCCCTGCGACGCAACTGCCCGCGAAAGCTTCCTGATGAACGTCCCCGAGCCCCGCTTCCGAATTAGTCGCCATCGCCGCACCGCCTGGCTGGGTTCAGGCCTGGCGGCCATCTTGAGCGTGATTGGCCTGCTGGCCAGTTGGCTGAATCCCGGGATCCATGCCCCACTCAAACCCGGCCTCGACTTCACCGGTGGCACCCAGATCCAGCTGGAACGCAGCTGTGCTGCGGGAGGCTGCTCTGCCATCTCTGCCCCCGAGATCCAACAGGCCCTCACCTCGTTGACGTTGCCGGCTGAACCGGGAGAGAGCTCCCCAAACCTTGGCAATGCATCGGTTCAGGTGCTCGATCAAGGTCAGTCCTTGGTGCTGCGTGTCCAGGACCTCAATCCAGGCCAGGCGTCCGCCCTGGTGCAGGAGATGCAGGCCATTGCCGGACCCCTGAATCCCGAAAGCACCTCCGTTGACACCATTGGCCCCACCCTGGGTCAACAGTTGCTCAAGGGCAGTGTTGTGTCGTTGGTGGTCAGCTTTCTTGGAATTGCCGCCTACATCACCTTCCGCTACGACGGCGTCTTTGCCTTTTTGGCCTTGTTCACCCTCGGCCACGACGTCTTGATCACCTGCGGTGCCTTTGCCTGGCTGGGGCTGATCGCTGGTGTGGAAGTGGATTCTTTGTTTGCCGTGTCGCTGATCACCGTGGCTGGCTATTCCGTTACAGATACGGTGGTTGTGTTCGACAGGATCCGTGAGCAACGCACAACTCTCGCCGATCTGCCCTTGACCGAGCAGGTGGATGTGGCAGTCGATGCCACCTTGACCCGCTCCCTGTACACCTCCTTCACCACCCTGCTGCCGCTACTTGGGCTGATCTTTTTTGGCGGTGCCAGCCTGTTTTGGTTTGCCGTAGCCCTCACCATTGGCATTTCCGTTGGCAGCTGGTCCAGCATTGGGGTGGCACCAACGCTGCTTCCCGTGCTCGCCAAGTCAAAGGTTTGAAGTTTGGTGTATGAATTTGTTCCTTTGAATTTCTCTATTGAGGCCCCACTTGTCCATCCGTAATCTGAGAGGCAGCCTGCTCATTCCAATCGTGCTTGGAGCTTTGGCCCTCGGGGATATGCGGGTTGAACTGATCTTGCTCGCCGATCATTTCACGCTCACAAGTTTCGGTGCAGCCCTCGTGGCCCATCCGTTGGCTGTGGCCGTACTGGCGCTGATGCCGTCCCTGGTGCGCCACTACCGCTGAGCTGCCATCAAGACAGGATCGGACACCCCCCGTTACACCCAGCGGTCCATCACCTCCTTGACCACCACCTCTTCGCAGATCACCTGGAGAACAACCACCAGGGGGAGAGCCAGCAGCACCCCAGGGAGGCCCAATAGGGCGCCTAAACACAATTGGGCCATCAGCGAAATGGTGGGCAACAAATTCACGGTTCTGCTCAACAGCAGGGGCGTGATGAGAAAAGCCTCCACGTTCTGCAAAATCAGCCGCAGCACCAACACCTGAACCACGGTGGCGGGGGAGACCAGCAAGGCCAGGGCCAAGGGCAACAGGGTTGCAGCCGTGGGGCCGATGGTGGGCACAAAGGTCAACATGCCGCAGGCCAGGCCGCTCAAAAGGGCTAGGGGCACCTTCACGGCCGCCAATCCCGCCCAGGTGAGCAGGAACACACTCACCGCTGAGAGGGTCATCCCCGCTAGCCAGCCCCCCAGGGCCTGGCGGCATTCGGCCAGCACCTCTCGGGTTTTATGGCGCCAGAGCCCAGGGGTGATGGCGATCAGGATTTTTTGGTGGCTCCTGGGATCGAGGGCGAGCAAAATGGCCAAGAGGGCCATTAACACCAATTGGATTGTGGAGCTGGCGGCGCCGCCGGCCAGGCCCAAGATTTGGCTGCCCACAGGCTGCAACCGTTCCAAGGTGCCGGGCTGAAGCAGTTGGTTTTCCAGGTTTGGTAGCCCTGGCATCTGCCCTGCCAGCACGATCAGCCGTTGGTAAACGATCGGAATCAGGTTGGTGAGCTCATGGATTTGGTCGACCAATTCGGGCAGAAGCAGCTGGGACAGCAACCCACCCACCGCCACCACGCTCACCACCACAATCACCAGGGAGGTGCCCCGGTTGAGCGGGAGCAGCCGCCGCAACAGGCTGATGGGCACATCAAGGGCCACCGCCAAAACGATGGCTCCAAACAGAACCAACAGCACCCAGCGCAGTTCCCAGGCCAAAAGACCCAGCACCACCAACGCCACGATCCCGAGCAGGGTGCGCGGCTTCATCGCCAATTCAGGCGCTGAGGCGCTGCTTTTTCCATGGATCCAGAATGTCGTGAATCACGATTTCGCGCACGATCACCTGAACACAGACGGCCAGGGGAAGGGCCAGCAGCAGTCCAAGGGGGCCAAACATGACCGTAAACAGCAGTTGGGCCGCCAGGGTTAAACCAGGCAGAAGCTTGAGCTGCTGGTGCATCACCGATGGGGTGATCACGTAACTCTCCAGGTTTTGCACAGACACGTAGAGCGCCAAAACGGCCAGGGCCTTCCAGGGAGCATCGAGGAGGGCAACGGACATGGGAAACACCGTGCTCAAGGTGGGGCCGATGTTGGGAATGATGTTGAGCAGCCCTGCTAGCAGGGCATTGGCGGCCACCAGCTTGACCCCGAGCAAACTGAGACCGATGGCGGCCAGGGTGCCGACGCAGAGCGAACTGATCAGCACACCCACCATCCAGGCACTGAGGGCATTGCCGCAGTGCACCAGCACTTGACGAAACCGCCTCCGGTAAAACGACGGCACCAACAAGACAGCCACCTCCCGATAGGCGGTGGGCTGGAGGGCCATCATCAGGGCTACCGCCACCACAAAGAGGGTTTGCAGGAGTGCCGTACCCAGGCCACTGGCCAGGCCCAACAGGCCAAGGGCGCTACTGGCGAGGTTGGTGGGCTGGCCTGGGGTGAGGCCCGTGCCGCGGGAGAGGTTGTCGCGCAGCCAGTTGAGGTCAGCGTTGTGCTGGCCGTAAAGCATCTGGCTGGCACTGGCCATGGCACCCCGCAACAGCTGGATCAAGGTGCTTGCCGCATCGGGCAACTTGGCCATCAGCTGGCCGAATTCATCCACAAAGGGAGGGATCACCGCCGTGGCGATCACACCCAACACCAGCACCACCAGCAGAAAACTGACGGCAAAGGCTAGGGGCCTGGCACACCGCAGTCTTTGGCGGACCCAATCGACCACCGTGCACAGCGCCATGGCGAGCACCACGGCGGCGAACAGGAGGATCAGGTTCTGGCGGAGGTTCCACAGCACCACGGCTGCAGCCACCAGAGCCAACAAACCCAACCAGTGGCCAAATTTCAAGGGATCAGGCCTCGCTGATCGCGTCTCCTTGGTTTTCGACGTTGTCGTCGTCCTCTTTGCCCGCAAAGCCCAGTTCGTGGCTGTCGGCGTAACGCTGGGCAAAGCGCATGAACCGCTCAAAATCAGCGGTGGTTTTCCAGGTGTAGGTGGCTTCCAGTGCCGCCGGTTTGCCATTGACAAAGCGGGCATTGACCTCCCGGGTCACCATCTGGCCTTCCTCGTCCAGCATGTACATGCCGCCGATATCGCCCATGGTTTCTGGGGCAAGGGCTTGGGGCTGCTCAAAAACGAAGATTGCCTGGCCGGTGCGTCCGTCCCGCGAACGGGTCATACGGATATCAGGCACAACCGGTTCATCCACACCTTGGAAGAACTGAATGGCGGCGCCCATGGCAACGGGGTAAAAATGGATCTTAAAGGCGTCAGGCTTCCCCGCTGGCTTCCTTCAAAAGCAGGGCCGCTGCTTCCGCCTCATTGAGGCCCGTGAGGTCGACTTGGCGGAGCGGGGGTTGGCTTCGCCGGCCGAGATCGTGGGCGTAGCAGCGGTCGTAGTAGTCGAGTAGCTGCCGGCAAGCTTCGGCCCAATCGCTCTGGTCGATCGCCGCAAGGGCCAGGGCGGTGCGTTGGGGACCCAAACGACGGGCGATGCGTTCGGTGGCTTCCCGCAGAGGTTGCTGGCCCAGGGCGCCATAGACCTCCACCAGGCGTGCCACCCTTTCATCCAGGGGCCGTTGGATTTCAACGGCTGGGGCCAGGCCCATTTGGGCCCATAGACCAGCCGGGATGCGGCACCTGCCCACCTGGGCGCTTTCCGCTTCCAGCCAGAGCGGGCCAGGCTTCGGGCATTGGTTAAGGGCAAAGGCCAGCAGGTTTTCGTAGTGCTCATTGCTGGGTTGGGGAGGCAGCCCCAGTCCGCCAAAACTGCTGCCCCGGTGATTGGCCAGCCCTTCGAGGTCGACGACCGCTGCGCCCCGCCTGTGCAGTTCCAAGAGCAGATCTGTCTTGCCGGTTCCGGTGCGTCCCCCCAGCACCAGCAGGGGCCGTGGTTTTTCCATCTCTGCCAACACCCAGTGGCGAAAACGCTTGTAGCCCCCCTCCAGGAGCACCACGGGCAGTTCCAGGGTGCCCGCCAGCCAGGCCACGCTGGCTGAGCGCATGCCACCGCGCCAGCAATGGATGCCAAGGGCCGCTCTGCCCCGTCCAGCTGCCTGGCCAGCCCTGCCAGGGGCTGCGATCGCCTGGAGTGCGGCGGCCATGGTTGCCAGTTTCGGTCCCACGCACTCCAGGCCAAGCTGGACCGCGCTCTGACGGCCCTCCTGCCTGTAGGTGGTGCCAACGGCGGCCCGTTCCGCGTCGGTAAAGAGGGGCAGATTGTGGGCGCCAGGAATGTGGCCCTGGTGATACTCGCCAGGACTGCGCACATCCACAAGCGGGGCGTCCAGCTCGAGAAAGTCTTCAATTGTTAGGCGCGGGCCCTCGGCCTGCATCGCATTCCCTTGTGCTCTCCTGACATAGTGGGCCATACCTGGCTTGCGCGCGCTCGGTCCTTCCATGCTTTCCGGACCTCCGGTCACCGCACCTGCCACCCCAGAAGCCCTGCTTGAGCGTTTTCAGGCGGCTTCCGAACGTCAAAGGCGGAGCCTGATCCCCCAACTCCAACAGCGGCTGGCCGAGATTCGGCCCCTGATCAGGGGCCATCTCGAAGGATTGGATGCCACGGGCGATGACTGGACAGCGGGCCTGTTGATCCAATGGCTTGTGGCCGAGGGGGGGGGGCAACGGGATGCCTTCTTCGCCCGTTTCCCGGATGGCTGGTTGGCCACCACCAGTGCCCAGGGTGTGGATTACGCCCCCCTGCAACAGCTTTTGGTCCTGCAGGATTGGGAGGAGGCCGATCGGCAGACCAGTGCGATTCTGCGCCAATTGGCCGGTGCTGATGCCGTCCAGCGGGGCTATGTGTATTACAGCGAGGTGGCCCGCATGGGTGCCGTCGACCTAGAAACCCTCGATCGCCTGTGGGTGTGTTTCTCCCGCGGCCGGTTTGGTTTTTCAGTGCAATCCAGGCTATTGCGGAGCTGCAACGGCCGCTGGGAGGCCTTGTGGACCAAATTGGGCTGGAAGCAAGGCGGCCAGTGGACGCGCTATCCCGGCAGCTTTCAGTGGTCGATCGATGCACCCGAGGGGCACATGCCCCTCGTGAACCAGCTGCGGGGGGTGCGCTTGATGGATGCCCTTTTGAACCATCCCGGCCTGTTGAAGCGCATCGCCAGCTAGCGGCCCACCGGTAGGGTCAAAGCATCTCTGGCAGAAAGGGTTGTTGGCGCTGCGCTGGTCAGATTTCATGACGCCATCCACCCTCCAGCTGGCTTCGTTCGTGGAGTTGCTTCTCGAGCCAGTGACCTACCAACAACTCAAGGGGGAGTTGAAATTGGGTCTCCATGAAGCCCTGGTCAATGCCGTGCACCATGGCAACAACGCTGACCCCTCGAAAGGTTTGAGGGTGCGCCGAATTGAGAGTGCCTACTGGCTGATCTGGCAGGTGCAACACGAGGGCGCGGGATTTGCTTTTCAGCGCCGTCCAGACCAGCCCCACGCAGGCCAGGGCCGCCCCGACCAGCTGCCCTTGGACCATGGCGCCACCGCTGGCCGCGGATTGTTTTTGATCCACCAGTGCTTTGACGATGTCCGCTGGAGTCCTAGGGGTCACCGGCTCCAACTGGCCATCACGCGCCGGCGCATGGGAACCGTGGCTATCGGCCGTGGCTGGGGCAGCCGGGATCCTTCAGTTCAGCTTTGAGCCATAGCAGGCCGTGCTCGGCCAGGTCGATGGCCCGTTGCCTTGCTTCCGTTGGGCTGGATTGGCCGGGATCGTCTCCACTGAGGAGTTGCACCAGCGCCGCAGCAAGTTGCTCGGCGGCGCGGCGGGGCCGTTGACTTTTAAGGGCGTGCCAATCGCGGTCGCCAATCGCCAAGGAGCGTTGCAATTGCTCGGCCAGATCTTGGCTTTGATCAGGCCACTCACGCTTGGTACCCACTGGACGGCGACGCGGCTTTGGTCCCATCCTGGCGGTACCGAGACCTCCGTGGCAATGGCCCAGCCTGTCCGCCAACCTGTGCGGCTTCTCCACCTGTTGGATGGACTGCTGACCCAGGCTTCCCTGGCCCGCCGCAGCACGGGGGTGGGCCAAAGGCGCCAGCGCCAGCGGCTAGCCCTCACCCAACGGTTGCTGGATCCCTTGCCCAAGGAATTGGCCCCTGCCAACCACGCCGAACGGCTGTTTTGGCGGGGTCTGCGCTGGGGCACCGGCGGATTCCTGATCGCCTGGTGGTTGCACCACTAGGGGTTGCATCACGAGGGGGTCCGGCCTGGCTTTTGGGGCTTTCTGGCGGTCCAGACCCGGGTCATGAAGTGGGATTCAGCCACCACGGCTTCAAAGCCGGCGGCCTGCAGCCTGGCTTCGATGTCGTCGCTGATGTAATCGCGGTAATAGGGCTCGTGAAACACCCGTCGAAAGTTTTCCATCACCGTGCTGAATTGGGGTGAATCGGCCAGTTGCACGGAATCGGCAAGGGTGATCACCCCACCTGCCTCCAGGATGCGGAAGCAGTCATTGATCACGTTTTGCCGCGCTTCTCCTGGGAGCTCGTGCATCAGGAACACGCAGGACACCCCTTGGAAGGTGCCCTCGGCGAAGGGCATGGTTTCGCCATTGCCTTGCACCAGCTGGGGGAGCTCCCCAGGGAGTTGGCCCAGCCATTTATTGGCTTGGCGCAGGTAGGCACTGGAGAGATCCAGGCCCACCAGTTGGGCCTTGGGCAGGGCCCCTCGGATTTGCCGGAGGGTGCGGCCGGTGCCGGTGGCCACATCCAATACCCTGATTTGGCCAGCAGGACGCTCGGCAAAGGTCCGCAACCCCCGAATCAGGGGGGCGATGACGCGGCGGCGCATGGGATCTGCCGTGCCGTTGAACAGGATTTCAACCTGGAGGTCGTAGAGAGCTGCTGAGTGGTCACTCAGGTAGCCATCGGTTTGGTGGTGGAAATTCTGGAGGTAGTAGTCGGGATAGCCCCCGGCATCCACGTCGTCGGGCAGGTCGCGCACCTTGCGTTGGCGCCGCCGGTCCCAGGTGCTTGGCATGTCCAGCCAAACCATGGGATAACGGGCAACCCAGTCGAGCCAGGGCGCGTCAAAGAGCAGGGAACTGGGATACAGGCCCTGTTGGGCCTCCTGCCAGTCCCGCTCTTGTAGGGCATCCATTGCCGTCTTGAGCCGGCCCATGAGTTCGGGGGGAACGGGCACGGTCTTGGGAATCCCCTCGGGGGAGAGGACCCCCATCAGGCGGGTGCTCACTTCCTTATGGGCCAGCCCCAGCAGGCTTTTGCCCTGCTGCATGGTTTGGTAAGCCAGCTTGGTGAGCTGATCAGGCATGGCAGGGCTTAACAGTGGCTCCATTCCAACGGATCGAGGTCTGCTGGTGTGAACCGGATGCCCAAACCAAGCCCCGGCTTCCGAGGCCCGGCTATTGAATCTGTGTCTGCAAACCACGACTGGCACAGTCGAAATGGACACCCAATGGATTGATGAGCCCATAGAGTTGATTCTTGCCTTCGGCTGGGGGGTAGCCAGCCCATGGAACGTTTTTTTCTCGAACTCGATCCGCCCGAGCAGGTGATGTGCACCTGGCCCCACGTGGTGGTGGTTGGAGGTGGTTTCGCGGGCCTGAAGATCTGCCATTCCCTCGCGCACCAGCCAGTCCGCGTCACGCTGATCGATAAACGCAACTTCAACCTGTTCCAGCCGCTGCTTTATCAGGTGGCTTCAGGATTGGTCTCGGAGGCTGATATCGCTTCGCCCCTGCGCCAAATGGTGGGCGATGCGCCCAATATCCAGATCCTGCTTGGGGAGGTGGTCGACATCGACCCAAAGGCTCGCCACGTGGTGTTCAACGGCCAGCACTACGGCTACGACCAGCTCATCCTGGCCACCGGCTCGGGTAGCACCTATTTCGGCCGGGAGGAGTGGAGGGCCTTAGCGCCTCCGATGAAGATCCTCGAGCATGCCGATGAGATCCGCAGGCGGCTGTTGATGGCCCTCGAGGAAGCCGAACAGACCACCGACCCCAAGCAACGGGCCTTCCTGCAGACCGTGGTGGTGGTGGGAGCGGGCCCCGCCGGTTGCGAGCTGGCCGGTTCCCTGATCGAGTTGATGCACCGGGCGGTCCAGCGCAACTTCAAGCAACTCCATCAGAGTGATTGCCGGGTTGTCCTGGTCGACCTGGTGGAGCGGGTGTTGCCCACCATGGCCGCGCCGCTCTCTGCCGCCGCTGCTGTTTACCTGGAGGCTGCCGGGGTGGAGTTGCAGCTCGGCCACAAGGTGGATTCCATTGCCCCGGGGCGCGTCTGCCTCCTCGGCTCAGCCGGGGTCCAGCAGCTGGAGGCGGCCACCATCTGTTGGACCGCTGGGGTGCGGGCTTCGCGCTTGGGACGGCTTTTAAGCGAACGCACCGGCTGTGCCGTTGACCGGGGCGGCCGGCTGGTGGTGGATCCCGATTTCTCGATCCCTGGCTATCCGGAGATCCGGGCGTTGGGCGATCTCTGCTCCTACAGCCACACCACCGATGCCAAACCGCTGCCCGGCACGGCCGGACCGGCGGTGCAGGCCGGTGGCTGGGTCGCCCGCGACATTCTTGCCAGGCTCACGGACCAAACGATTGGCCCCTTCCGCTGGCAGGACCTGGGCACCATGGCGGTGATTGGTCCCTGGTATGCCGTGGCCGACCTGTGGGGTGTGCACCTCACAGGCCTGGCCGGCTGGGTGGTGTGGGCCCTGGCCCATTTGGCCTTTATCCCCGACACCGAAAACCGCATCGCCCTGTTCAGCAAATGGATGTGGCAGATCGCCACCCGCCAGCGCACCGCCCTGCTGATCACGGGTCGGCCGGACCAGCACCTGGGCGTGGATGTGGGGCTGTTCCGGGCGGAACGGCCCGAGCTCCTTGAGGGCGCCGTGGAGACGCCTACTTGATGAACAGCATCTCCTGGTAGGTGGGCAGGGGCCAGAGGGCGTCGTCCACCAAGGCTTCCAGGCCATCCACCGCCTCCCGCAGGGATTCGATCAGGGGAAGCAGGGTGTGGGCGCAATGGTTCATGTGGCCCTGAACATCGCCATGGGGTGGATTGGCGATGGCCTCCTCGAGCTGGGTGCAGGTCTGGAGGAGCTGGTGGTTGAGGCCAGCGATCGTGCTGACCAACCCCCGGTCGCAGGGGAGAGCCAGGCTCTCCTGGTGATGCAAGGAACTGGAGAGTTGGCCCAGGTAGGCCATCACGGCAGGGTAGATCTGGGTGCGGGCCATCTGCAGGGCCAGCTTGGCCTCAACTTCAATCCCCAGCACGTATTGCTCGGCGTAGACCTCGTAGCGGCTTTCGAGCTCCACGGGGCTGAGAACGCCAACATTGGCGAACAGCTCCCGGATGGCCGGACGCTGCAGGACCCCCAGGGCTTCTGCGGTGTTATGGAGATTTTCGAGGCCCCGTTCCTCGACGGCCATGCGATGCCATTCCTTCGAATAGCCATCACCTCCAAACACCACGGCGCCGTGGTGTTGCATGATGCCCTTCAGCACAGCGTAGGCGGCGGTTTCAAGGGAATCGCCCCCATGGAGCTTGGCTTCCAATTCATTGGCAACGAATTGGAGCGAATCAGCCAAGATCGTGTTCATGGCCACCAGGGGGCCCGCCACGGACTGGTTGGAGCCCACGGCCCGGAATTCGAAGCGGTTGCCAGTGAAGGCGAAGGGGGATGTGCGGTTGCGATCGCCCGGGTCCTTGAGGAATTCGGGCAGGGTGTCCACACCCAGTTGCATCACACCAGCGGTTGCAGAGCCGGTCACTTCACCAAGAAGGATCTGCTTGAACACATCTTCGAGCTGGCTGCCGAGGTACATCGAGATGATCGCCGGTGGGGCTTCGTTGGCCCCGAGTCGGTGGTCATTGCCGGCGGTGGCGACCACGGCCCGCAGCAGGGGGCCGTAGAGGTGCACGCCGCGTATCACGGCGCCGCAGAACAGCAGGAATTGCATGTTCTGGTGCGGGGTGCTGCCGGGATCGAGCAGGTTGCCCTGGGTGGCATTGCCCACCGACCAGTTGACGTGCTTCCCGGAGCCGTTGATGCCTTCGAAGGGCTTCTCGTGCAACAGGCAGGTCAAGCCGTGTTTACGGGCCGTGTTTTTGAGCAGCGTCATGGTGAGCTGCTGGTGGTCGGTGGCCACATTGGCCGCTTCGAAGAAGGGCGCAATTTCGAACTGGCCTGGAGCCACTTCGTTGTGACGGGTTTTGGCGGGAATCCCCAGGGTGTACATCTGGCGCTCCACGTCCTGCATGAAGACCTGGACCCGCTCGGGGATGGCCCCGAAGTAGTGGTCGTCGAACTGCTGGCCCTTGGCCGAGGGATGGCCGAAGAGGGTGCGGCCGGTGAGCAGGAGATCGGGGCGCAGGGCAACGAAGCTGCTATCCACCAGGAAATACTCCTGCTCCGCACCGCAACTGGAGTTGACCGGAGCCACCTCCTTGCAGCCGAGCAACTTGAGCAACCGTTGGGCCTGGCGGTTCATGGCCGCATTCGAGCGCAGCAGCGGTGTTTTCTTGTCGAGGGCTTCACCGGTCCAGGAGATGAAGACGGTGGGAATGCAGAAGGTGACCCCGTTGGGGGTCTCCATCAGGAAGGCGGGGCTGGTGATGTCCCAGGCGGTGTAGCCCCGGGCCTCGAAGGTGGAGCGGATGCCGCCGTTCGGGAAGGAGGAGCCATCGGGTTCCCCCTGCACCAGCACCTTGCCCGTGAATTCGGTGATGGTGGAACCATCCCCCTGCACGGAGATGAAGCCGTCGTGCTTCTCGGCGGTGGAGTTGGTGAGCGGGTAGAAAACGTGGGCGTAATACAGGGCTCCCCGGCTGGTGGCCCACTCCTTCATGGCCTGGGCCACCACATTGGCCACGGTCCCGTCGAGCTTGCCACCCTCCTTGATCGTCTTCTGGACCGACTTGAACACGTCCTTGGGAAGGGCCGCCTTCATCTTGGCCAGGTCAAACACGTCCTGGGCCCAGAGTTCCTGGAGGGGAGCAGTGGGAAGCGTCGCCGTGGCTGGACGTTCCTGGATCGTGTGGAGGGCGGCAAGACGCTGGGAACTGGGCATGGAATCTTGGATTTTCCCCATTATCCTTGGCGGCGGTTGACTTCTTGGATGCAACGATTGCTACCGATTCCCAGGATCGCCAGCCCCCCATGGGTCAAGGATTGAGGGGAGAGGGGAAAGAATGTGCTAATTCACCGAATTGGGCTATTGACGGGAACTTGACTGCGACTGAACCAATCTTCAGGGGTAGGCCGTTGAAGTAGGCGTCGGATTAAGGCCAGCACGGCAAAGCCATCGAACGGGGCCCAACGCACAGGCCAGAGCTTCTCCCTGCGGTACAGAAATGTCTGGAGTTGCCCACCCTGGTGCTGGTCAATGGCTTGCCAGGCGGCACCGACTCGCATGCGGCCGTTGTTCTGTTGACAACGCAACACCTTGACAGGCCAAGATCCGATCAGATCACCGGTTTCCCAATGAAGGCATGGATATGGATGGCCCTCGCTGATCCCAAGCTCGAAAGGGCTGGAACCAAAGAATTCGAATTCACAACCCTGCTCACTGATTGTTTTAATCAATACCGGCTTGCTTTGGATCGGTTTGGTTTGGATCGGGTTGCCTTGGCATGAACGAGGACCCTTCAACACAGCCTCTAAATTGAGCGAGAACCAGGGAGTTGTATCGGTCCTGTACCGGTCCCAGCAGCTTCGGATCGCTGTGGCCAGCAGGAGGCTATTGAGTAAACTCCAGCCTAGGGCAAGCACTCGAGCCAACCCATCGAAGCCAGATCGGGAGGGAACAAGTGGGTGGTTTGCGATCAGCGTCAATGAACTGATGAGTTGGATGGCTAAGATCATCAGCAAGGGAGCAACAAAACGAATTTTTGAGACGCTGAATCGATCATTGGAAATCGTTTTGGGAGTGACTTGAAATACCTTCGGATTCCCCAACAGGGTTGAAACGACACTTTCAGCCAATGGTAAAATAAACACCCAGCGATAGAGTTCAGGCATGAGGGCACCCCTGGAACCACCGCTTAGCCAAGGTATTAAGATTGCCTGGCTGAGGTAAAATGGCAGTACTGTTGTCAATAGGCTGCCGGTGTCAATGCGATAGGGGAAAATTCCAAACAAGCCAATGCCAATGGGAATAAGCAGCAGAAGTAACTGAGGTAAAACATTGCACCAGTGCAAAATTCCCTCGAGAAACGCCAGTCGCTGAAGGGGATTTAGGCCTGGAATTTTGAGTGGATTTGCCCCCGTACGCAGGGTTTGAATCGTGCCACTCGCCCAGCGACTTCGTTGTCTGGCCATGGCTTCTATCGTAAAAGGAGCCAACCCCGCACTCAATTTTTCTGGAACATAAATACCCCGATAACCGGCTGCGATGATGCGAATTCCAGTGGCGAGGTCCTCCGACGACGTCTGCGTTTCAAAGCCACCGATTTGCTCTAAGCTGTGCGAACGCATCACAAACGAAGTACCAGCGCAAACAACGGCTCCAAGGCGCTGGCGATCGGGTTGAATCCATCGGTAAAAACTTTCTTCGTCTGGCATCAACCATCGCTCGAGACGCAAATTCCGCATCACCGGGTCTGCATTCATATAGGTTTGGGGGGTTTGAACAAAGCCAACAAGCGGATCCCTAAACAGGCCAACTGTGCGGTTAAGAAAATTTCTTAGCGGTACTACGTCAGCATCAAATACAGCAATTAACTCTGCCTCGAGATGGGGTAATGCGTAATTTAGATTGCCTGCCTTGGCATGGTTTCTTTGCGGTCGAGCTAAGTAATGACAACCGAGTTGCCCGCATAGCAGGGCAAGCTCTTCCCTATTAGCATCATCCAATAGCCAAATTTCAACATTGGGATAGTCAAGAAAGAGACATCCCCTCAGGCAACGCTCAATTAGCTTGCTAGGCTCTCCACAGCAAGGAACCAAAACAGCAACCTTGGGGATTGCGTGGGGGTCGACACGTCTGTCGGCGGCAAGTTTTTTAGCAGCCAAGTTAATCTCGACGCGATAATCGGGTCCTGGCAGTGAACTGAACAGCAGCTGTAAAAAGGCACTTCCCAGCAGCAGAAGTTCTGCCGCAAGCATGGCAAGGCTAAGCACTGAAGATGCCGTTGAACTGAAGTTTAAGCTGCTGCTCATTCGCCAGATCAAGTAGTGCAGGCCAAGTATCGCAATGAGGCCTGCTGCAACAATTCTAGAAATCACAGGAGCTGATCACGCTTGTTAGCCATGGTCTGGTTGAGAGGCAAATGCCAGACCCTTGGGCCAGGCCTGATCCCGTCTTCGTCGTGCTGTTTGCCACCAAGGTACCCAGGCAACAAGTGCCAAGTGGACTTCCGAGAAGTCTAGAACTCTGCTTTGTAGGTTTGGGTAAGGTCTTTTCATGGATCTGTATTTGCCAGATCAAAACCAAGCCCCTGCAGCTTGCCTTGCCATGTCTTTACGTCTGCTTCTGCTCCGGTTGATCTGTTGATTGCTTGAGCTCAGATTCATCGTTCCTGCCTGGTAACAGCCGCCGTTCTGACCTTCGCAAGGGGCCCCAGACCACCTGGTTCAGAAGGTTGACTAAGTGGTACCGAGCCGTTGAGGGGGGGCTGATTGGGCGGTTTCGCTGCTGGGTTGCGTCGAGTACCCACCTGTTGTCAGGGCATTTTGGTTTGATCGCCCCAGGCCAGACTGGCGCCGTACACCCCTGCTTTTTCCTTGAGCTGCCAATCGTCAGACGCTTGGCAGGGCTGCCTGGCCAGGAGCTGCTTAGCGGTGCTGGTATGGGATCATGAGCCTGTGGTAAGTTAGAATGGTTTGATTACATAGAAGTCTCTCCAATCCACTGGCATGAACGCAAAACTAATCCGCAATTCTGGGCGGGCACTGTGGGCTGTTTTTGTTGTGAGCGTTGTTTCGATCCTGTTGCCCCTGGATCTGACTTCCCCGGCCTGGGGAACTCGGCTTTCAACATTGATTGTCGATGCAGCGTCTCTTCCGTTGGTGGGCCTGCTGCTCATGCGCTATGCCGCCCATCTGGACGCGGAATCAGACGAGCCCGCGGAACCATTCGCTCCTGACCCTATCCAAGGCCTCCGCAGGCTTGCTTTTGCTGGGTTCATCTTGCTGTTATTTTTAGCGATCTGGCAAGTGGTTTTGCTGTCTTCAACCTATAATCTTCTAGACAATCAAAAGCTTTCAGGAGCAACACAGATTGACCAACAATTTGGTCGTCTTGAGCGCGACGTCAAGACCGGAACAGATGATCAAATTTCCCAATACTACAAACAGTCCCAAAATCCAGTGGGCTTTTCAGCTGTAGATTCAAACCCTGCTGAACAACGAATTTCATTGCTGAATCAAATCGGACAGAAAAAACTTGAAGCCCTTAATCAGTTAAATAAAACGAATGGCGACAACCGGGCTTTCGCTCTGCGTGATCTGCTGCGTATTGTTTTGGTGTCGGTGATCTATGCATGGTCATTCTATGGGATTGCCAAGCTTTAGGAGACGAGCATTGAATTTAGTCCTCGGCTTAAGACTCCACCTAGGCAATCGTCGTTCCCTTTGGTTACTTCTGGCTGGTCTGCTTTTTTTATGGAATACGGCTCTTCTGTGGCTTAATCAAGCCCCTTTAACATTTCAATGCCTGAATTTTCTTTTGTGGCTTGGAATCCTGATTTCCCTAGAAGATCAGCTTTCATCTCTCTGGCCAAAGCCATCAAGATTTTCGGCTTTTTTAGGATCCTGGCTACTGGCTCTTGTGGTTGTCCGTGGGGCACTAATAACAAATCTGGATGATAAGTTCCTATCTCTTGCTCCGCCCTTACTGATTTTAGGTTTGGGCCTTCTCAATCGCCCTATTGCTGACTGGGGGCTCTTCAATAAAGCCTTATTGATTACTTCCCTGTGGCTATTTTACACACCTGTTGTGCTTTTTCTGACATGGTCATTGGGTCCGATAGCATCCAAGCTTGCAGCCCACCTTACCTGGTTTTTGCTCTATCTTCTAGGCTTTAATGCCTCATTATCCGGTCAAATTGTTCAATTGGGTTCTGGCTCAGTCAGTGTGATAGAATCCTGTGCTGGACTCGAACAAATTACATTTTTACTGTTTGTCGCACTGATTTTTTTAGCCATATTTCCGATGCAGAAAAAGAAAAATATCCTCCTCATTCTTTTTTCTTCTTTCCCCATCGCATTTGCCTGTAATATTGCGCGCTTGTCCTTGCTTGCTTACTTCACAAGTTGGCCAAATAAATCAGGCTCTTGGCTCTTTCATTTTTTTCATGATTCAGCTGGTAGTCAGATTTTTTCGCTCATTTCAGCTTCGTTCTTCGGCTATTTCTACCTTTTGACTTTAGACCGTGAATTGCGGGCATCATGAAGTATAGAGATTTGCGGCTTTCTAAACCAAAGCAACGATTACTGTATCTAACACTCTCTTGCTTAGCAGTCTTTGCTGTATTTCGGCAATTCTACTCCCCCTTAAAACCTCGCCTGCCAAAATCGTCTGTTGGCTTACCTGCGTTCTTATCCGAACTCGGATTCCAGCCAGCCCCTCAAGCTATTGGCAAGGCACATAGCATTTTTGAGCGCGAATATTTAGCAGGTAAAGGTCAGTACTACGTGTCTTCCGATGGTGATCACCTCAGCTTGATCCCTCTAGCGAGCTGGATGCAGACTTCGATTGATCCCCTATCCGTATCAAAAGCTTTATCGCCTCCCCAGGGTTTATCCGAGACGAAGGTGCTCACCCTAAGGCGCAATCAACTACAAATTGGCATGGGCAAGCACAACGGTTTTGCTGCCTATCAAGGCTGCCTGATGGCCAACGGTGAGGTGGCAATTGATAGACAGCTACTTGCCGCTCCAAAGCTCGACTTTTGGCAAAAGGTCCAAAATATGATTTGGCCTTCTTCTCTTAACTCTTTTTCCTGTGTTTTGATTACGACCAACCAAGGCTCCTTACTTGATGGCTCCAGCCTTTCTAGGGCCTTTTTAGTCGATCTTACCAACAGTATCGATTGGCCGCGCTAAGCCCTTCTATCGGCTCGGCAGCTGGTTTTTGCTGGGTGCCTTGGATAGCAAGTCTTGGCGCCTGAATTCATCAACAAAGGGCGGGAGCCGCGGACTCCATCCCCGATTCAGTCTCGCCGAGAAGCCTGCGGCACCACCCTTAGGCGAACGCCAGAAGGGCTAGCTGGCGGCAATGCTGGCCGTGGTTCCCAGAGTGGAATCAAGGGCGGCAACTGGTTTGCCAGTGTGGGTGAATCGGGACAAACCAAGCCATTGAGATGCTTTAAGGCCATTCCCATTCCACCTGGAGGATGCCCCTGCCATGAGGCTTCTGCAACTCAGACCTGGAATCCAGGGCCGCGCGCCCCGACCAGAATTGTGCAACTATGCTAAAATGCGAATGCGCAAACCTTTTAACCCATGTCCCTTCGTTCAGCGGTTCTTAAACCGGCCGCCTGGCTGCTGTTTGGTGCTTCCGCGGTTTTCGGTTCCACTGACGCCCACGCTGCGGGCTTTTACTATTTCGGTTGGAATTCGAGCTTTACGGGCGTCTCCTCCTCAGGGCCACAAAAGACGTTTTCTGGTTCTGGTACCTTGGAGGCAACACAGCTGGTTGCAGGTGATTTCACCCAGTGGCAAATAACAAGAATTTGGGGTACTTGGGATGGCCAAGCAATAACAGGATTGCTCACCGAAATTAATACAACTCTAGGTTTTGGATATGATACACTTGAGCCAATTGACAATAAATTTACAACCCAAAATTACTTGTCATTACAGACTTTTGGTGCATTAACGGAGTTCGGATACGGTTGGACAACCGCTAGTACGCAATACAATGTATATCGGAAGATCTTCCCAGATGAGCAACAGGCTTTTATCAATTCGAGTGGTCTAAAATACGCCCCTATTTCTGTCAGCCCATTCAATATAAATATAGTTCCCGCCCCTCTTCCTATCCTCGGCCTCCCGGCCGTGCTCTTCTACAGCCGCAGGATCAAGAAGCGGATCAAGGCGAGTAAGACTACCGCTGTCATTTCCTAGGGAATTGCCGAAAGTCGGTTTTTGCGCATAAACCATTTATTGTTATTTTGCTCTATCTGTAGATTTATTTTGCCCCTATCCGTAGATTTATCTGGCATTGTTGTTTTCAGCGCATCCCATCTTCTTCGTTCTAGCTGGTCCTATTGAGTTCTTTGTTCAATGGACCAGCTAGCCCTTTCAAGCAAGTCTTGAGACCTAGTCTTTATGTTTGTTTACTTGTTTATTATCGCCCCATGCCCAAAAGCTAAAGGCCACTTCCCATTCATTCTCGGTTCATCTTAAAATTTGGCAATCGAATAGGCTGATCAGAATTAATATTAAGGTCTGCGATTCCTCTATTGCCTTCGCCCCTGTTTCCCTTGATTCCTAAATTACGCGTCGTAATACATGACAAACTCGTGGGGGTGGGGCCGCTGGCGCAGCTGTTGCACTTCCTCGTATTTCATCGCCACCCAGTTGTCGATGAAGTCTTCGGTGAACACACCGCCCGCCAGCAGGTAGTCCTTGTCGGCTTTGAGGGCCTCCAAGGAACCGTTGAGCGATGAAGGCACGGTGGCAATCTTCGAGAGCTCTTCGGTAGAAAGTTCGAACAGGTCGACGTCGGTGCCGTCACCGGGATCGATCTGGTTGGCAATGCCATCAATACCCGCCATCAACATGGCTGCAAAGCCGATGTAGGGGTTGGACAGGGCATCGCCGGAGCGGAATTCCAGCCGCTTGGCCTTCGGGTTAGTACCTGTGAGGGGGATCCGCACCGCCGCCGAACGGTTGCCCTGGGAGTACACCAGGTTGACCGGGGCTTCAAACCCTGGCACCAGCCGCTTGTAGCTGTTGGTGGTGGGGTTGGTGAAGGCCAGGAAGCTCGGGGCATGCTTCAGCAGTCCGCCGATGTACCACCGGGCGGTTTGGGAAAGGTTGGCGTAGGTGCCTTCCCCGAAGAAAAGCGGGTTGCCGCCCTTCCAGAGGCTCTGGTGCACGTGCATCCCGCTGCCGTTATCGCCGAACACCGGCTTGGGCATGAAGGTGGCTGTCTTGCCGTACTTCTTGGCAATGTTGCGCACCACATACTTGTAAATCATCACGTTGTCGGCTGCGCTGATCAGCTCGGCAAACTTCATGCCCAGCTCGTGCTGGGCCGTCGCCACCTCGTGGTGCTGCTTCTCAATGGGAACCCCCAGGCTCGCCATGGTAAGCAGCATTTCACTGCGCATGTCCTGGAGGGTGTCGTTGGGAGCGACGGGGAAATAGCCCTCTTTGAGTTGAATTTTGTAGGCGAGGTTTCCGCCTTCTTCGAGTCGGTCGTTATTCCACGGTGCTTCCACGGAATCCACGCTGTAGAAGCTGGATCCATTGGCGCTCCTGTAGCGCACATCATCGAATACGAAGAATTCCGGTTCTGGGCCGAAGTAGGCCGTGTTGGCCAGGCCTGTGGAGGCGAGGTAATCGAGGGCTTTTTGGGCCAGGGCCCTGGGGCAGCGGGCATAGGGCTCGCCGCTGCGGGGTTCCTGAATTGAGCAGATCAGGCTGAGGGTTTTGTGGCTGTAAAAGGGGTCAATCCAGGCGGTGTTGGGATCGGGCACCATCGCCATGTCCGATTCGTTGATCGCCTTCCAGCCGCGAATCGATGAACCGTCGAAGGCCACGCCTTCCGTAAAGGCTGCCCCATCGAGCAAGTCGTTGCACACCGTGAGGTGCTGCCACTTGCCGTGGAGGTCAACGAACTTCAAGTCAATCAGTTCGATGCCCTCGTCCTTGATTTGACGCAGCACGTCTTGGGCAGTTTTAGCCATGACCATCAAAGGGGTGGAAGCCGATCCAAACCGGCGTGTGCGGACCGTACGGAGCTGGCCCAGGCCCCATTTGTAGCAGTTGTTACCAAACCCAAGTCCGGCGTTGCGTAACCGTTTCTGTCAGATTCCCCAAAACCCATCCCATGCCTGGGTTTTGCCTGGTTTCAGGTGCTAGCTTCCCGCCTAGGTGCGTCGATCTGAATCCGCCATGCGCGATGCCATTACCGGCTTGATTGGCCGCTATGACCAACTGGGCCGCTACCTGGATCGTGATGCGTTCGATCGCATGTCCTCCTATTTCTCCGAAGCCCAGCTACGTCTGGCCGCGGTTGAGCTGATCAACCGGGAGGCGGCTGCATTGGTGCGTGAGGCCGCCCAGCGCCTCTGGCTGGAGAATCCGGAGCTGATTCTCCCCGGTGGCAACGCCTACACCACCCGGCGTCTGTCGGCCTGCCTGCGGGATCTGGACTATTTCCTCCGCTACGCCAGCTACGCCCTGATGGCTGGCGACGCCACGATCCTCAACGAGCGGGTCCTGAACGGATTGGACGACACCTACAAGAGCCTGGGGGTGCCCACGGGGCCAACGGTGCGCAGCATCGCCCTGCTGGCCGATGTGATTTGTGAGCAGCTCTCCGCCGCTGGACTCGACGCATCGGCTGTCGTGCGCGTGCCATTTGACCACCTCTGCCGCGGTTTGGCCGCCACCAACCTGCGGGCTCGTTGAGCATCGCGCCTTTCATCGGAGCCCCACCGACCACCCACCCACGGGTGCATCAGTAGGCTCACCATTGCTTCACGATCGGTTCTTGGCTCCTCTTCCCGTGCTGCCTTCCCTGAATCAAGCCCATCGCCGCACGCTGGCTCCGATCGCCACCCCCAGCAGGCTGCTGCTGGGTCCAGGCCCGTCCAATGCCCATCCCACGGTGCTTGAGGCCCTGTCCCGCCCACCCATCGGTCACCTCGATCCCCTCTATGTCGAGTTGATGGGCGAAGTGCAGGACCTCCTCCGCTACACCTGGCAAACCGATAACCGGCTCACCATCCCCATGAGTGGCACCGGAAGTGCGGCCATGGAGGCCACCCTGGCCAACACGATCGAACCCGGCGACAAGGTCTTGGTCGCGGTGAAGGGCTATTTCGGCTTGCGCTTGGCCGACATGGCCAGCCGTTACCGCGCCGACGTGGTCACGATTGAGCGTCCCTGGGGGGAAGCCTTCAGCCTCGACGAGCTCGAGCAGGCCCTTGCTCTGCATCGCCCGGCCATCCTGGCCATTGTTCATGCCGAAACCTCCACCGGCATCTGCCAGCCGATGGAGGGCGTCGGCGATCTCTGCCGCAAGTACGACTGCCTGCTGTTGCTGGATACGGTGACGTCCTTGGGCGCCGTTCCCCTCTATCTCGACGCTTGGAAGGTTGACCTGGCCTACAGCTGCAGCCAAAAGGGCCTGAGCTGCCCCCCTGGCCTGGGCCCCTTCACCATGGGACCCAGGGCCGAAGCCAAAATGATGGCGCGCCAAGGCAAGGTGCCCAACTGGTATCTCGATGTCACCCTGCTCAACCAGTACTGGGGCAGCGATCGGGTGTACCACCACACGGCTCCGGTCAACATGAATTTCGGCATGCGTGAGGCCCTGCGCCTCCTCGCCGAAGAGGGTCTACAGGTGTCCTGGAGCCGCCATCGCCGCAATGCGGAGCTGTTGTGGGCCGGTCTTGAGGGCCTTGGTTTGGAGCTCCATGCCCCCGAGCACTTGAGGCTTCCCACCCTCACCACCGTGCGGATTCCAGAAGGTGTGGATGGCAAGGCCTTCACCCTCCATCTGCTCAACAAACACGGCATTGAGGTGGGCGGCGGCCTCGGTGCCCTGGCCGGCAAGGTCTGGCGGATTGGCCTGATGGGTTACAACAGCCAGCCCCAAAATGTAGAGAAGCTCCTGAACCTGTTCGAAACCGAACTGCCAGCTTTCAAGGGTTCTGCGCCCGTTGCCGTCGCTGCTTAAACCAGGCGGTTAATTGCTCCTGGGCCAGCTCCTGACAGACCCCTCCCACCACCTCCATGGCGTGGTGAGCACTGGGGCTTTGGGCCAGATCGAGGCAGCCGCCGAGGGCTCCGCGCTTGCTGTCGCCCGCTGCGAAAACCACCCGTCCCATCCGGGCTTGCACCAGGGCCCCTGCGCACATCGGGCAGGGTTCCAAGGTCACCAGCAAGGTGCAGTCGTTAAAGCGCCAATCGCTCCTCAGCCTGGCGGCTTGGCCCAGGGCGGTGAGTTCCGCATGGCCCAGCGGGTCATGGCCGAGGTGGCGGCGGTTGCTGCCCCAGCCGATGCAGTGGCCTGATCCATTCAATACCGCTGCGGCCACAGGTATTTCCCCCTGCTGGCCCGCCCGCCCGCCGTGGCGCAGCAGCCGCGCCATCCAGAATTCGAGTTTCTCCGGGCTCAAGGGATTGGGCTTGGTCATCCATCCCTTGTAGCCCAACCGCCAAAGGCCAGAATGGCCCGATCTGAGCGTTCCCTGTTGGCAAGCGCGCCACCTGAACCCCGGGCCCGCCCGCCCCTTCCCTTTGCCCAGCCGGATCACTTGGATCCAGGGCTGCAGCTGTTCCTTGAACAGGCCAGCGCCCAGCTGTGCCGCTGGTTAGGCACGGCATCCGAGCGGTCGCCCCTACCCGGCTTGAGCGTGTTGCCGGAGGTGGAGCCCCAGCTGATGGGCCTGGGCCATGGCGCCCTCTTGGCCGATCTCCAGCTGGTGATGGACGGGGCCTACAACCCCAACCATCCAGGGGCCCTGGCCCACCTCGATCCCCCTGCGCTTGGGGCCTCTGTGGTGGCAGATTTGATCTGTGCCGGGCTGAACAACAACTTGCTCGCTGAGGAGCTCTCCCCCAGCTTGACCCGCCTGGAACGGAGCATGGTGACCTGGCTCGCCGACCGGCTGGGCCTGCCGCCCGGTAGCGGGGGCGTTGCTGCCAGCGGCGGAACCCTGTCGAATTTGATGGCCCTGGTGACGGCCCGTCGCTCCCGGGGTCTGCAGAGTTGCCCGGAGGCGGTGGTGATCGCCAGCGCCGATGCCCATGTCTCCTTGGCTAAATCCCTAGCGGTGATGGGCCTGCCGCCGGAAGCCCTGCAGTCGATCGCGGTTGACGCGGCCGGTGGCCTGCAGGTCGACGACCTGCAAGATCGCTTGTTAGCGCTCCAGGCCTCGGGGCGCCCCGTGATTGCCGTGGTGGCCACGGCGGGCACCACCGTGCGGGGAGCCGTCGACCCCCTTGGGGCCATGGCGGCGCTCTGCCAGCGCCATGGGGTGTGGCTCCACGTGGATGGGGCGATTGGAGCGGTGTTTGGCCTCGCCGAGGGCCATCGCCATCGGGTGGAGGGCCTGGCCGCCGCCGATTCGATCACCCTGAACCCCCAGAAGCTCCTGGGCATCACCAAAACCTCATCCCTGCTGCTCTTGGCCCAACCCCAGGCGCTGGC
Organism: Synechococcus sp. UW140; assembly: GCA_943373125.1. Classification (GTDB taxonomy): domain Bacteria; phylum Cyanobacteriota; class Cyanobacteriia; order PCC-6307; family Cyanobiaceae; genus Cyanobium_A. Next base: position 272,456 of record CALSBG010000001.1, on the reverse strand, counting down.
GGAGGCCTTCCAAACGGGCTTGCCCTACATGGAACCCAGTTGGGGCGGCGGCCATGGCGGAGAAACGGGCCTGCAGGGCAGCAGGCCAGCCGAAATCCTTAAGCTCTGGCTGGGCTTGCGCCAACTTGGGCTGGAGGGGATCGAAACCATCTTGGATGGCGCCATTGCCCGCCGCCGCCAGCTGCAAGCACTGTTGGCAGCTGAAGAGCGCCTCCAGGTTTGCTCGGGCCCCATGCACCTGGTGGCGTTCACCCCCGTGGTTGGCGATGCCCTGGCCGCCGACCACTGGAGTCAGCGCACCCGCCAGTCGTTGCTCGCCAGAGATCTGATGCTTTCAAGGCCCCACTACCAAGGCAGGCACCATCTCAAGGCGGTTTTAGGCAATCCCCATACCCAACCCCACCATTTAGCCCAGGTGGCCCAGGTGGTTCAGGCCGAATTGGGGCTGGTGCCGTGAGTCAGACCCCAGGGGATGGCAGGCGCCGCTGGGTAGCGATCATGACTGGCGTGATTTCGGTGTTGATCGGTGTCCTCTACCTGGTGGTGATCACCGTGTTGGATAGCCGCGGTCCCATGCTGCCGCCGCCGCCGGAGGCCCTGGGTCTGGCCGCTGTCTCGGTTGCCCCCCCTATCCCTAGGCCTTCGGAGGCCGGGGGGGCAGTTGGCGATCCTTCTCCCGCAGGGGCTGGACAACCCGGTTGAAGGCCACGGCCAGAAAGCGGCGTAGCGCCCCTTCCCGACGGCCCAGGTCGTAGTGCTGCTGCACCACGTTTTGGATGCCCCCATCCCCCCAGTCCTGGTCCCGCTCGAAATAGGTGATGAAACTCAGGCCTGCGACCCGGGTCAGCCAGGCCGCACTCACGGCCTGAATGGCCCGGCTCAGCAGCAGGGCTGGCAGGTTGAGGGTTAGGGCCGCCGAGATCAGGCTGACCCCGCCTTTGATCAGGCCCAAACCCGCCAGGGTGCGGCCCACGGACAGGGCCAGCTCCTGAGCACTCTGGCGGCTGAGGCTGATGCCATAAACCCGGGCGATCTCGACAACCATCTGGGCATTCACAGCCGCTGCCCCCAGCAGATCGATACCCGGTAGTGGCGTCACGGCCAAAACCCCCGCACCGATCCACATGTAGCGATCCACAATGGTTTCGGCGTCGCTGCGCCGTTGCTTGGCCAGCAGGGAGCGACTGGCTTCGCCCAGTTGAAGGCACTGCATTAGCAGGTTGTCGGCGATCAATTCCTCGCCATCGGCATGCAACACCGAGGCAATTCGGCGCAGCAAGGCTTCCACCTCTGGCTTGGGTTGCAGGGGAAGGGATCCAGGCATGGGAATGGTTTGGGGCGCTGCACTGGCTGGGATCACGTCGTCTGGGGCAATCGTGCCGCGGGTCCGTTCCCTGAGCAGGTTGACCAGCCGCTGTTCCTCCTGTTCGCCCCGGAGATCGCACTTGTTCAAGACCAGCATCAGCCGCTTGCCCAAGGCCGCCAGCGCCTCAAAGACCTCCATCTCTGCAGCCCGTAAATCCCCATCCACCACCAGCAACAACAGGTCGGCGCGGCTGGCTTGCTCCCGGGCGAGCTGCTCCCGCTCCTCTCCGGCGGCGCCGCCTTCCAAAATCCCCGGGGTATCCACCAGCCAGACGCCCCGCTGCAGGCCCTTGAGCCGGAGGCGATAGCGCTCGGTTTTTGAGGTGGACCCCATCGCGGCGTTCACCTCACCCACCAATTGCTTCAAGAGCGCCCTGATCAGGGAGGTTTTGCCGGCCGAACCGGTGCCAAACAGCACTATCACCAGATCGCCCCGCTCCAGTTCTGCCTCCATGCGGGCCCTGGCCTGGCGCAGGGCCTCCCGCTCGACGGCGTCTCGAACCCGTTCCAGGGTTTGGTCGATGGCGGCCAAATGTTGCTGGGCGGCGTCCCGTCGGTTTTTGGGCGCTTCCGGAGCCGCTGTTGGAGCCTGGGGGGAGCGGTTGGCCAGGCCTGCTCGAACCCAGGGCCAGGCCAATTGGACCAGGAACAGGGCAGCGCCGGCAAACACCACAAACACCACGGGCCCCACCAATCCGTAGGGCAAGACCGTGCTGAGCTGCCACACCAGCTGGTTAAACAGCTGCAGCACCATCCCCAAGCCGATCAGACCCAACAGGGCCAGACCGCCAACCAACCAAAGGCGGGTGCGCAGGTTCAAGGGCTTAGGGATTGGTTGCTCGGATGATCTCGCTCCAGAGCCCAGCGGCAAGGGCACTGGAGGCTTGGGTGGGGCTGTTGTCGTCATTGCCAAGCCAGATGCCGATCACCCAGTGGCGCTTCGGTTCGTAACCGATGAACAGCAGGTCACGACCGCCATTGGTGGTGCCTGTTTTGCCGCCTTCTTGGCCTCCGAGGTAGGCCGGCGTTCCGGTGCCCCGTTGCACCACGGACCGCAAGAGTTGTTGCATGGTCTGGGCCTGGGCCACCGTGGCGATGCGGCGGCCTGGGGCACTGGTTTGTTGGAGATTTCCGGCTGGCCTGCACTGGGAGCCCGTCGCACCAGTGCAGGCTTCCGCATCGGTGAGCCGGCGGATCGTGGTTGGGGCATGCCAAACCCCGTTGTTGGCGATGGCCCCATAGGCAGCGGTGAGTTCCACCAGGTTCACTTCGCTCTGGCCCAGCACCAGGCCAGGCACCGGTGCCATGGGGCTGGTGATGCCCAGATCCAGGGCCTGCTGAACCACGGCTTCCAGGCCGACGCGCTGGCCGACGCGCAACGCGGCGGTGTTGCTGCTGCTGGCAAAGGCAGAGCTGAGGCTGAGCGTGCCCCTGCAGTCGGAGCCATAGAACTGACCCCGCCAGAGCAGCGGTGAACAGCTGATCGAATCGCCCGGTTTGGCACCCTTTTCAACGGCGACCAGGTAGGGAAACAGCTTGAAGGCGCTTCCCGGTTGCCTGAGCGCCATCGAAGCCCGATTGAATTGACTTTGGCGGTAATCGCGGCCACCGGCAATGGCCAGAATTCCGCCGTTACGGCTATCCAATGCCACCACGGCCCCCTCTTGGAGTCCAAGGCCACGGCTTGCTGCCAGCCGTTGCCGGAGCAGCTGTTCAATCTGGGTCTGCAGGGTGGGGTTGAGGTAGGTATCGATGAGGAAATTTCCCTCCGAGGCCACCCTGCTGCCGACTGCGTGTTCGAGATCCCGACGCACCTGATCCGTGTAAAAGGGAGCCCCTTTGCGTTGTTGATTGGCCTTGCAGGCATTGGGGGCAAGCTGGATGGCGCTGCGCCTGGCTTGGCGGGCTTGGTCGTCGCTGATGCGACCGGTGTTGGCCATCTTGGCCAGCACGCTGTTGCGCGCTTCCAGGGCCGCGCTTGGATCGAAACAGGGGTCATAGCCGTTTGGTGATGGAAGCAGGCCCACCAGGAGGGAGGCTTCTGGCAGCGTGAGCGTTGAAGCGGGGTGGCCGAAGTAATGGCGTGAGGCATCTTCAAAGCCCCAGCCCACTCCCAAATACACCCGGTTGAGATAGCTCAACAGCACATCCCTTTTGCTAAATCGGGTTTCGATTTGCAGGGCCACCAGCAATTCCCGCCACTTGCGCTCCAGGGTTTCCCCCTGGCCAACCTGGTCGGGATAGAGGGTGCGGGCCAGCTGCTGGGTCAAGGTGCTGCCCCCTTCCAGCACGCGACCCCCCACGAGGTTGGTGAGTAGGGCCCGGGCGGTGCCCACCGGATCAACCCCGGGGTGCCACCAGAAGCGGCTGTCCTCGCTCGCCAGTAAGGCATCGATCAAGACCGCCGGGTAATGGCGTAAGCCATTGGGTTCGTGGTGCCGCAGGGCATCCACGGAGGTGATCGGTTTGCCCGCTTGGTCGTAGAGCACCAGGGGCCCCCGCACGCTGGCCAGGCTGCCCCGGATTGGCGATTGGGTTACCGAGATCCCAAGGATCAGCAAGCCACTGGCAGCCCCGGTGGCCAGGCCGAGGCTGGCTGAGCGGACCAGCTTGTGGAATTTGGGGATCGGTTGGATTTGGAAATCCAGCTCTGGCAGCCCGGCCTGCTGGCTGGGGCCAAAGCGAACGTTATCGCCGTCGCTCAGGAGCAGCTGGCGGATGCGTCGCCCCTGCCACCACAGGCCATTGGTCGAGGCCTGGTCACTGAGGAGCCAGTTGGGGCCCCGTTGTTCGAGCAGGGCGTGGTGGCGACTGACGGCGCTGTGCTCGATCTTGATCTGACAATCGCTATCGCGTCCGATCTGATAGGCACCGCCATGGAGGGGCACCACCCTGGGCGGCTGGCCTGGCAGGTGGAGTTGCACCTGTACCTGGGCGGGCTGGATCAGTCGTCGCCAGCGACGGCCTAGGGCCTCAAGCGCTGCGCTTGCCATTGCCCCTCACCAGATCGATCGCAAAACACAGCACCGCCAGATTGATGGCCACATCGGCCCCATTGAAGATCGGAAAGTCGATCGGCACCAAGGCAAGGAAATCGACCACGGCCCCAGAGCGCCATCGATCCAGGCCATTGCCAATGGCGCCGCCCAACACCAAGGCCAGGCCAAGTTGGCGGGCCAGCGATAGGGGCCCGTGGCGTTCCAGCCAAGCCACAACAGCGATCGACACCGCTAGGCTGACCAACCCCAGGGCCCTGGGGGAGCCGCTGAACAGGCTGAAGGCTGCCCCGGTATTGGTGGTGAGCTGGAAGTGCACCAACCCGGGCAGCCAAACCCTTGAGCCGTGGGCCCCCAGGTGGGTGACGGCCCAATGCTTGCTGAGTTGATCCAGCACCACCACCAGGCCTGCCAGTCCATAGATCAACCAACGGGAGTGCTTCACGGCTCCACCAGCACCAAACGCCGCAGGGGAAGGGCTACAACGGCCACCGCGCAAATCAACAGCAGCTGGGGGATCAGGGGCGCCACGGTATAGCTCACCAGCAAGGGGCCCAGGTTCGATCTCCACTGCCCCACCAGGGCCCCAAGCAGCAGGTTGGCTACGCCACACAGCTGCATCACCCCAAGGCCCACGGAGCAGGAGGCCGCCAGGCCGATCAAGCTGCCCATGCCCGTTTGACTGGCCAGCTTGCCCGTGATCCATGCGGCCGGTAGGAAGCCGGCCAGATAGCCAAAGCCAGGATTGAACACATAGCCAGTACCCCCGCCCCCGTGGAACACCGGCAGTTGGAACAGCCCCAGGCTGAGGTAGGCAACCGCCGCCAACATGGCGCTGCGGGGGCCGCAGACCAGGGCCGTGAGCAGCAAGGCTGGCACCTGGAGGGTGATCGGTAAATTGGCCAACCCCAGGCCGGCGGGGCTGGGCCATGGCACGGCCGCCTGGATTAATCCCCCCACCAAAATCAGTAATAGGCCGGCAATGGCGCCGCTCCAGATGGCTATGGCCCTCACCGACTCCCCTCTTGGCTCGCAGTCAGTTTGGCCCCTGCGCGAGCGTCGGCCATTAGGTTCGCCTTATCCCTTCGGGTGACGCAGCGATTGGCCATGCCAGAAAGCCCTTGGTCGATTGGCGATGCGGTGGCCTTGATCACCAGGCCTCGCTATCTGAAATCTGCCGATCCGATGCCGATGCTGCGGCCCCCCGACCTCGTCGATCCATCGGAGCTGGGTGAGGTGGTTGGCTTGAAGGCCCTCGACCAGGTGGCCGTGAAATTTCGTCGCGGCACCTTTCTCTTCGATGCCGACGAGCTTCAAGCTGGCGGTTCTTGAGGCTGCGGGTGCCTGAGGCCGGCAAGGGAATCCCTCAAGCCCGCCAGCTGGACCAGGCATCCCTGGCGCTGTCGATGGCATCGCCCGGACCACACACACTCAGGGCTGGTCGCTGGAGCCAGCGCTGGGCCGCCCCGACCAGGTCAGCAGGGGTTAACTGGTGGGCCAAGGCGAGGGTGGCCTCGACATAGTTTTCACCCAGGCCATGACCGAGCACCAGGGCCTGGCGATCCGCAATTTGACCGCAGGTCTGACGCCCCATGGCGTCCTGGCCGATGTATTTGGCTTTGGCCAACGCCATCGCCGCTGGCTCGAGGGGCGTTTCCAGCATCCGCTGCCATTCCTCAAGAAGGCAGGTGCAAGCTTCCCTGGCCCGGTCGGCAGAACTCGAGAGATGCCAGATGAATGGCGTCGCACCCATCCGCGCGGGCATGTGGACGCCCACGTCGTAGGCCAACCCGCGCTCCTCGCGCATCACCACAAACAACCGACTCGACATGCCCATGCCGAGATGGGCCTGGAGCACCCTGAGGGCCAGGGCATCAGGGTGGCCCAGGGGCACGGTGGCGCTGCCGAGCATCACCACCAGCTGTTCGGTGTCCTGCTCCAACGGGCCAAAACCACCTGGGCCCTGGCCAGGTGTTGCTGGCGTTGTTGCCTGGCCTGTTGATCCCTGCGCTGATGGGACAGGTCCCGGGGCCCTGGTGCCCCAGGGGGCCGGGGCCAGGGTGTCGCCCAGCTGCTGGGTGAGCCCAGGGTCCACCGCGCCGGTGAGCACAAGCAAGGCGCCCGTTGCCCCTAGGCCAGCAAGGAGCGGTAGAAGCGCGTCGCGATCCAGGTTGGCCAACTCGGCTTCGACCCCCAGGGGATCGTGGCCATAGGGGCCTTGGCCGTAGAGCTGCTCCCGCAGGAGGTCGTGGGCAAGCTGGAACGGATCCTCCCGCTGTCTCTGCAGACTTTGCAGATTGAGCTGGCGCTCCAAATCCAGTTGCTCAGCGCTGAGATGGGGGTCACGCACCATCGTCAAGAGCAAGGGCAGCAGGGTTGAAGCATCAGCCGCAGCGCACTTCAGGCTCACCAGCAAGCTGTCTTCGGAGGCCTCTGAGCGCAGGACAGCTCCCCGGCCCTCCACCAAATCAGCCAGACCATCGGCATCCAGCTCGCCGCAGCCCCGGGTCATCAAACCGGCTAGCAGTTGGTGCGCGCCCCGCTGGCCCCGGGGGTCTTGGCTGCTGCCGCCACGAATCCAGAGGCGGGCGGCGACAACGTCGGGGCCAGGCCGTTGCTGCCAGATCAGTGGCAGGCCGCCGGGCAGGGTTGTCTGGTTCCATGGGTTCATGCGGGCACCGCCTCGAGCACAAAGGCTTTGGCCGGATCCAGCAGGGGTAGGGCTTGTCGATGCAGCGCTGCCGGGGTCCAGTGTTGGAGCCATGTCAAGGGAGCTGCCAAGGATTGGGGCCGGCTCCAGAGGCCATTGCTCCCAATCAAGCCGGCGATCCCCCCCGCAGCCTCCAGGCCAAAGCGATACCCATTGGCCACGAGCCGTTGGGCCCGCAACCATTCGGGTTCGGAGATCGGCTCCTCCATCAGCTCCTGCCAAACCTGGCCAATCGCTTGGCGGACCTGGGGCAGGTCGTCGGACTCACAGACCGCTTCGAGCAGGGCAAAGCTGCCCCATTCCATGGCGTGAACGTCGAGATCAATGCTCTCGACCAGTCGCAGCTGCTCGCGCAACCGGTTGACGAGGCGGCTGCGCCGACCCTCGGCCATCACGGTGGTGAGCACATCAGCGCCCATCACCCCGACCACATCGGCGGCGGCGGGCTGTTGCCACAGCATCAGGAGGCGGGCGGATTCCAGCCGGGGAATGGCAAGGCGGTGTTCGCCGGGTTGAACCTGAAGCTGGGAGCGGGGGCCGGGTTCGCCCACGGCACCAAGCCGGGCGAGGGCACTGCCCGCAATCTCGGCGTCGAGATCCCAACCGGCCAATTGGCCGCCCAGGGCCAGCACACAGCGGTTGGCGCCATAAAGCCGTTGGTGAAACTGCGCCATGGCGGCTGGCTGATGGGCCAGCAAGGCCTCCTTTTGACCCAGGATTGGCTGGCCGTAGGGGTGGTCTCCGCAACCCAGTTTGAGGAGTTGCTGGAAGGCCATTTCATCGGGCTGGTCTTCGCTCTGGGCCAATTCCTCGAGCACCACTTGGCGCTCCATGGCGAAGGCATCGCCGTCGAGTTCGGGCTCAAGCACGAGCTCGAGCAGGAGCTGCAACGCTTCGGATGCCGCAGCCGGTGGAATCAGGACGTGGTAGTGGACGTCGTCAAACCCCGTGGCTGCGTTGCTCTGGCCGCCCAGGGCTTCGATGCGCCGATCAAATTCACCGGCGGCCAGGTTGCAGCTCCCCTTAAACACCATGTGCTCAAGGAAGTGGGCCAGGCCACTTTCCCCGGGGGCTTCATAGACGCTGCCGGCGCGGCACCAAAAATCGATACAGACCAGGGGGGAGGCCTCCATGTCCAGGACCATCACCTGGGCCCCATTGGCCAGCTGGCGTCGTTCGGGGTTGCTGAGGCCTGGCAACAGGGCCAAGGGGGGGGCCAGGGGCAAGGCAGAGAACCATGGCAAGATCTGCATTCTGCTGGCTGCTGGGCCTTTTGTGAGCACAAACCCTTCCTCAACTGCCACCCCCGCAAGCGGCGGTCTCCATCCCCTGGTCGGTGCGTTGGCGGATCGGATTCGCACCAGCTGGCAGGTGTTGCCAGCGCTTGAACCCCTGGAGATCGCCGCCGACCTGGAGGCGATCAGTGGCAGTCTCGATGGGGAGGCCCTGTTCATTCGCAATGAACTGCGCCAGTGCCGCGGGCTGCGCAAGTTGCACCTGGAGACGGCCCGGCTTGGGGCTGGCTTGCAAATCCTGCATTGCGTGCTGTTCCCCGATCCCCGCTTTGATCTACCCGTTTTTGGCGCCGACATCGTGGCCGGCCCAGCGGGGGTTTCGGCGGCCATTGTTGATCTCTCCCCCGTTTCCGGCTGCCTGCCTGAGGGCATCGCCAGGGCGCTGGCCGCCCGCACCCCAAGGCCCTACAGCCAACCCAGGGAGCTGCCGCCCTGGGGAGAAATTTTCTCCCCCTTCGTGCGATTTGTGCGCCCAGCCAACGGCGAAGAAGAAGTCTGGTTTGTCGACGAGGTGGCCGAGGTGCTGCACGTTTTGGCGGAGGCGATCACGGCCGCCGAGCCCCAACCCCTCGACCATCCGGCTACCGTGAATCGCTGGCAGGGTCAGCTCCGCTATTGCAAGCAACAGAAGCAAAACGACAAGACCCGCCGGGTGCTGGAGAAGGCCTTCAATCCGGAGTGGGCGGATCGCTACATCGAGGAACTCCTGTTCGACGATCCCCAGCCGCTGGCCTGGGGAGCTGGTTGATGAAGCGTCCTTGGTGGCTGGCCATCGGTGGTTTAGCCCTGGTGGTCGTCTCGGTTTCCCTATGGCGTTCATCACCGGCGCCTCGCCCCATCGCCAAGGCCCCGCTCCAGCAGCTACCGGAAGCGGTTTCAGCCCTTGGGCGGCTCGAACCGGCCGGGGATGTGCGCAAGCTTGCGGCCCCCATGTCAGGCCTGGGGGGGAGTCCCAGGATTGCCGCCCTTTGGGTGCAGGAGGGGGATCGGGTGGGTCGGGGCGATCGACTGGCCAGCTTTGACAGCAGACCTGGCCTCCTGGCTGATCAGGCCCTGATTCAAACCAAGATTTCCAATACGCTTCTCCAGTTGCAACTGCTTGAGCGGGATACCCGCCGTTATCGGCGGCTAGCCAAAAGTGGGGCAACCCCTTCTGCGGACCTGGATAACCGGGAAATCAGGCTCATCAACCTGCGCGGGGACTTGGCCCAGGCCCGGGTTCAACTGCGCAAGGTTCAATCCGACTTAGTGCAAAGCGAATTGCGCGCACCCATGAATGCCACCGTTCTGCGGATTCTGGCCCGTCCGGGGGAGCGACCAGGGGAGTCCGGAATCTTGGAACTCGGTAATACCGACCAGATGGAAGCCGTCGCAGAGGTCTATGAAAGCGATATCAACCGGGTTCGGGTTGGTCAGCCAGCAACCTTGATTAGTGAAAATGGGGGCTTGACGACGACCCTGAAAGCTCGGGTTGTACGGATCACTCCCCAGGTACGCCAGCGGCAGGTGGTCTCCACCAACCCCACGGGTGACGCCGATGCCCGGGTGGTGGAAGTGAGACTGGCCCTGGTTCCTTCTGATTTGGCCAGGGTGCGCCAGTTGGCCGGACTCAAGGTGATCATCCGATTCCTGCCTTGAGCCCCTTGCAGTCTTCGCTTAGGGTCCTTCGCTCCCTTTGGGGCGGCCGAGGTATACCCCTGGCCTGGTTGTTGCTCACCCGGCAGCCGGTGCGTCTGGCGGTGGCCCTTGCTGGCATCAGCTTCGCTGGAATCTTGATGTTTATGCAATTGGGATTTCGGGATGGCCTGTTTGATGCCAGCGTCACGATTCACCGGCTCTTCGATACCGATCTGGTTCTGATCAGCCCGCGCTCCAGTAGCTCTGTGAGCATGGCTGGCTTCCCCCGCCGCAGGCTGGTGCAAGCCATGGCAGACCCCCAGGTGGAGGGAATTACCCCTGTCCACTGGAATTTACTGCTCTGGCGTAATCCCAAGAACCTTTCCACCCGCTCGATTCTGGCCCTCGGTTTTGAGCCCACCGACCCTTTGTTCACCGACCCCAGCCTGGCGAGTAAGGCCGCGGTGCTCAACCAACGGGGCCGGGTTCTGTTTGATCAGCAATCGCGACCAGAATTTGGCCCTGTGGCCGAATGGTTTAAGGCTGGTCGCACCGTGGAAAGTGAGATTTCCGGCATGCGGGTGCGGGTGGCTGACCTGGTCAGTCTTGGCACCTCCTTTGGGGCAGATGGCAATTTGCTGACCAGTAGTGAGACTTTTCTTGGCTTGATGCCCAATACCCCACCAGGAAGTATTGAAGTGGGCTTGATTCGACTGAAGCCCGGATCGGACCCAGCGGCTGTGATCTCCCGATTAAAGACAAGCCTCCCGGACGATGTCACCGTATTGACAAAGCAGGGATTCATTGACTTTGAACAAAATTATTGGCGAACGAGCACGTCTATTGGCTTCATCTTTACCTTGGGAGCAGGTATGGGTTTCGTCGTTGGTTGTGTCATTGTTTATCAGGTTCTCTATTCGGATGTGAGCGATCACCTGCCGGAATACGCCACCTTGATGGCCATGGGCTATCCCCTTTTAACCCTGTTGGGGGTTGTGGCCAGGGAGGGATTGCTGTTGGCCGCTTTTGGTTACCTTCCCGCCTATGCAGCTGGTCAGGGTCTCTATGCGTTGGTGCGTGGTGCAACCCAGCTGCCCGTTGCCATGGACACAACCCGGGCCGTGACCGTGTTCACCATGATTTTGTTGATGTGTATGGGATCGGCTTCCCTGGCCATGCGTCGCTTGGCGGATGCGGATCCGGCCGAAATCTTTTGAATTCCTCCCCTCCCATGGCCATTGCGGTGCAGGGCTTGCAGCACTGGTTCGGTTCGGGTCCCAACCGCCGTCAGGTGCTGCAGGGCATCGATTGCAGGGTGGCCGCCGGGGAGGTCGTCTTGCTCACGGGCCCGTCCGGGTGCGGCAAAACAACCTTTCTGACCTTGGTTGGAGCCCTGCGCCAGGTGCAGCAGGGCTCCGTTCATGTACTGGGTCAACAACTTAACGGTGCCCAACGCGGTGCCCGCCAGCAGTTGCGCCGCCGCATCGGCATGATTTTTCAGGGCCACAACCTGCTGCGCTGCCTGACGGCGGAACAAAACGTGCAAATGGGTTCGGATCTCCTACCAGGGCTCAGCTACCGAGCCCGCAGGGATCAGGCACGGGAGTGGCTGAGGGCTGTGGGCTTGGGTGACCATTTGGGCCACTTGCCCCACGATCTATCCGGAGGCCAGAAGCAGCGAGTTGCCATCGCCCGGGCTCTAGCGGCCAAACCCCAACTCCTCTTGGCCGATGAGCCAACAGCTGCCCTGGATAGTCAGAGCGGCCGTGAAGTGGTGGATTTACTCAAGGATTTGGCTCGACAGCAGGGGTGTGGCGTTTTGATGGTCACCCATGATCCCCGCATCCTGGATATCGCTGACCGCCTGCTGCAAATGGAAGACGGCCACCTCTTCGCCAAGCCCCTTTAAGGGGTTCCCCTCTACCGGCCAGTACGCCGTTGGTTAGGGTGTTGGTTCGCATCTCTCCCTTAACGCCGCTCGCATGGCTAAGCGCAGGAATCTCAAGAAGGAAAAGCAAGAGCGCAACCGCGCCTATGCCCGCAAGTTCAAGAAGCGCAAGCTCCGCAATGACGGCCGTGGTGAAGGTGCCGGCAATGGCGTCACCGGTACGGCCAACAACGGCGGCGCTGCCGACTGATCAGACCTTGGCGTCACTGCCCTGGTTTTGTTCCGCGTTGGGGATCCCTAGGGATCCCCTTTTTTCTGCCCTAGGGGCCTGCCCCTGCACCGTCTGATTCGCAACAGCCATGTTCATCAGCGTTGTTATCCCCACCTACAACCGGCTGCCCATCCTGCAGACGTGTCTGCGGGCCCTCGAAACCCAGCGCCTCGAAGCTCCAGTCACGGGTTTTGAAGTGGTGCTTGTCGACGACGGCTCCACCGATGAGACCGTGGCCTGGCTGACGGCCCAGGCCGCTCAGCTGCCCCATGTGAGGTGGATTCAGCAAAGCCATGGCGGCCCGGCCCAGGGGCGCAATCGCGGCGTGGAGAACGCCAGGGGTGAGGTGATTGTGTTCATCGATAGCGACCTGGTGGTGACCCCCACCTTCTTGAGCTGCCATGGCAAGGCGCTGGAGCGCCACTGGCAGCTGGCCGGCCATCGCCGTTGCTTCACCTACGGGGCGGTGATCAATACGGCCAATTTCTCAGACCCCACCAGCGAACCCCACAAGCTCCGCGACCTCTCCTGGGCCTACTTCGCCACCGGCAATGTGGCGATCGACCGTGACCTGCTCGAAGGGGCGGGTCTCTTTGACACCCGCTTCCATCTCTACGGCTGGGAAGATCTGGAACTCGGCGAGCGTCTGCGGCTCCAGGGGGTTGAACTTGTGCGTTGCCCCGAAGCCGTTGGCTACCACTGGCACCCGGCGCTCAGCCTCGACCAGATCCCGGCCTTGATTCGGATTGAGCAAGAGCGGGCCAAAATGGGCCTGGTGTTTTTCCGCAAGCACCCCACCCGGCGCGTGCGCTTCATCATCCAGTACACCCGCCTCCATTGGCTTCTCTGGGAACTGCTCACCCTGGGTGGCCTGCTCAATGAACGCAGTCTCAAGCCGCTCTTGGCTTGGTTGATTCACCGCGGCCACAGCTCCTGGGCGATGGAGCTGCTGCGCTTGCCCCTCAACCGCATCGGAGTGCGCGCCCTCTATCAAGAGGCCAGATCCGCGGTTTGGTAGTTTGACAGCGTTCCTAAACACCGCACACCTGCATGTTTCGGGTGACTTGCTCGGTCCTTTGGCCCGTTCAGTCCCTGGCAGGTGGAGGCAAACCCGAAACCCTAAAAACAAATGGCTGTTGTAACCCTCGCAGAAATGATGGAGGCGGGCGCCCACTTTGGGCACCAAACCCGCCGTTGGAACCCGAAGATGTCGCGCTACATCTATTGCGCACGCAATGGTGTTCACATCATCGATTTGGTGCAGACCGCGGTCTGTATGAACAATGCCTACAAGTGGACGCGCAGCGCAGCTCGCAGCGGCAAGCGTTTCCTCTTTGTGGGCACCAAAAAGCAAGCTTCTGAGGTGATTGCCCAGGAAGCCACCCGTTGCGGTGCTGCCTATGTGAACCAGCGTTGGCTGGGGGGCATGCTGACCAACTGGACCACAATGCGTGCCCGGATCGACCGGCTCAAGGATCTGGAGCGCATGGAAAGCTCTGGTGCCATCGCGATGCGTCCGAAGAAGGAAGCTGCGGTTCTGCGCAGGGAGCTGGATCGCCTTCAGAAGTATCTGGGTGGTCTCAAAAACATGCGCCGCCTGCCGGACGTGGTCGTTCTGGTGGACCAGCGCCGGGAAACGAACGCCGTGCTCGAAGCACGCAAGCTTGATATTCCCTTGGTGTCCATGCTCGACACCAACTGCGACCCCGACCTCTGCGACGTGCCCATCCCCTGCAACGACGACGCCGTGCGCTCGGTGCAATTGGTGTTGGGCCGTTTGGCCGATGCGATCAATGAAGGTCGCCATGGAGCCAACGACCAAGGTCGCGAAGACGACGCCTGATCATCAGTCCCATCGATCAGAGTGCCGAAGAACCTCTCCTGGGGATTCTTCGGTACTCGCCAACTCTTTGGCCTCGCCAACGGGTGGCGACTGTCCTTAGCGACTTCTCCTTCCCCATCTCCCTGATGCTGTTAAAGCCTTCCTTGGCCAGCATGGGATTTCTTCGTTTTTAACCCCTCCCCAAGACCATGGCTGACATCTCCGCAAAGCTCGTCAAGGAACTGCGTGATAAGACCGGCGCAGGAATGATGGATTGCAAAAAAGCTCTGACCGAGAGTGGGGGCGATATCAACAAGGCGACAGAGTGGTTGCGCCAGAAGGGCATTGCCACCGCCGAGAAGAAGTCTGGCCGTACCGCTGCAGAAGGCTCGATCGGTAGCTATATCCATACCGGTGCCCGCGTTGGCGTGCTGGTTGAAGTTAATTGCGAAACCGATTTCGTTGCCCGCGGTGAGGCGTTCCAGGAGCTTCTGCGCAACGTGGCCATGCAGATCGCTGCGTGTCCCAGCGTTGATTACGTCTCCGTCGATGAAATTCCAGTCGAAATCGCCGAACGTGAAAAGCAGATTGAAATGGGCCGGGATGACCTGGCTGGTAAGCCCGATCAGATGAAGGAAAAGATCGTGGAAGGTCGCATTGGCAAGCGCCTCAAGGAGTTGGCTCTCCTCGATCAGCCCTTCATCAAAGACAGCTCGATGACCGTGGCTGAGCTGGTCAAGTCGGTGGCTGGCAAGGCTGGGGAAAACATCCAGGTGCGCCGTTTCACCCGCTTCACCCTTGGCGAAGGCATTGAAGTGGAAAGGGCTGACTTCGCCGCTGAAGTTGCTGCCATGGGCGGCGTAGCTTGAAGCCCATCAGGCTTGTCTTGTTCCAGCGCTGCGGATGCCTGCGTGGATCTACGTGATGATGTCAAACGCCAGCTTGCCCATCACCAGGGGCAGCTGGCCGTTTCCAATCCAGATCTCTATCGCCATTTAGCCCTGTATTTGCAGGTGCTCCGATCGGGCTTGTTGACTGCCGTTCAGCAAGCCTGTTTTCATCTGGCCACCCAGGTTGAGCCCAGTCGCTATCAAGATCTTCCAAGCCGTCAACGCCAACACCTGCACCAACGCATGGCCAGCTTGGTGGCCCGCACCACCAGCCTGCTCACGGTGGAACAGGTGGCCCATTTGGCAGGCCAGCTGGAGCGAAAGCGTCTCAACTCCAAACGGTCGAACCAAGAGCGGCTGATTGCTGCGCTGGAGGCCAGGGCTTCTAAGGATGGGGACGCTCCATCGCTCCCCAGCCCGGAAGGCTCGATCAACCTCGGCTTGGCCCTGCCCCTGGCCCCGGAATTGTTTGAATCTGATTCCATTTCTGGGCTGTTGCCGATGGAGGACGGCGGCTCGCCATTTGGGGACCATGAATCCCAGGGCGCCAGCCAGGTGGATGATGCGGGTTTTGAGCTTCCATCTGACATGGATGAGGCGGAGCATCTCCAAGCCGTCGAAGCGATGGTGGCCGCCTTCGGTGAGGTTCTCTCGTCTTCCCTGCAGGCCAGGGGGCTTGAAGCTGCCCTTCGTGGCGATGACACTGGCGATGACAACAGCGATGTCGGGGCTGAAACAAGGCCGTTAGCGCCATGGGATCAAGCCCACTTACCAAGGAACCCGGTGGCCTTGCTGCTCTGGCTCGATGGCTTTGAGCGGGCACTTGGCCAACGGCTGCGCAATCTCTCCCACGCCTTGAATGTGGAGTTGCTGCGCCAGGGGGTGAGCCGCAGCCTGTTGCCAGTGAGTTTGCTGGATGCTGCCCTCAAGGGTCAGCTGGAGCCCCTATCGGCACCGGCCAATGTGTTGAGGGTGCCCTTGCCCTTTGGTTCACCCGATGGACCTGCTTCCCTTGAGGCCGGAGCCGTTCTGCTGCGGTTGGGTGATTTGGAACTGGAGCAACCCAAACTGCGCACTTGTCGCTCGCGGGTTCAGCAGCATCGCCAGGAGTTGCGCAGAATGGCGCAGCACTATCGCCGCCTCGAGCGGCGGCTTCAGTCGCTCGAGGCGGAACAGCTGTGGCTGCAGGACATCACCACAGCGCAAGCAGCACCCAAGACTCCATAACCCAAGACCACAGCACCGGAAACGCCCTGACCCCAGAGGCCCTTCAGGCCTGGTTGAAGCCCCTGCAGCAGGCGTTGCAATTGGAGGCTGAGCGGGGGTTTGGGGATCTCAAGGGACGCCAGGAACGCTTTAGTGGCTTTGTTGCTCGCACCCTCGCCGAGCCCCTAGCCGGCATCAGCGAGCACCAAAGGCAAGGGCTGGAGACTCTGGCCAAGGGGTTGGCAACCTATGGAGAGCTCAGCCTGGCCCGCCGACAAACCCTGGTGCGCCAGTGCCGCGAGCGGCTCCACCAGCTCCGCCAGGCCCACCAACCGACCATCCCCGTGGGCCCTCCCCGCCTCAAGCTGGGGGCCAGTTCCGCCCCAGCGACCCAAGGTACGCCTGGGTCTGGTCCTGGGGCTTCTTCCGGCCATTGGGATCGGGATACGCCGCTCTCAGACATCAGGGGTGTGGGTCCGAAAACGGCCACCCGATTAGCGCAGCTGGGGCTGTTTGTGCTGCGTGACCTGGTGCACTACTACCCCCGTGATTACCTCGATTACGCCAATTTGGTCCGCATCAGCGGGCTTGAGCCCGGCCACACCGCCACGATCGTGGCCACGGTTCGGCGCAGCAACGCCTTCACCAGCCCCCGCAATCCCAACCTTTCGATTCTCGAACTGCACCTGGCCGACATCACCGGCAAGATCCGGGTGAGTCGTTTTTTTGCGGGCAAGCGCTTCTCTACGCCTGGCTGGCTGAAGGGGCAACAGGCCCACTTCCCGCCGGGCGCCACCGTGGCTGTGAGCGGGCTTGTGAAGGAAACCCCCTACGGCCCCGCCTTCCAGGACCCCTTGGTGGAGGTGCTCGACCATTCCCATAGCCAGGTTCGCTCCGAGAGCATTGGCCGGCTGGTTCCGGTGTACGGGCTCACGGAGGGTCTGGGGTCCGAGCGGCTGCGCCAGGCCCTGGCCGCGGTGCTGCCCGAGGTGGGCCGCTGGGGTGATCCCTTGCCCGAGGCGCTTCGCCAAAGGGAAAACCTCATGTCCAGGCCCCAGGCCCTGTTGCAGATCCACCAGCCCAGCAATCAGCAGGAGCTGCAGGCCAGCCGCCATCGGCTGGTGTTCGATGAATTCCTGTTGTTACAGCTCGGCCTGTTGCAGCGCCGACGCCAACTGAGCCAAAGACCGGCCCCGCCCCTGGTGCTTGCGGCCGGTCGTGACGACCTGGTTCAGCAATTCCTCGAGCTGCTTCCCTTCCCCCTCACCGGAGCCCAGCAACGGGTTCTCGCTGAAATCCGTGTCGACCTGGCCCGGCCCCAACCGATGGCCCGCCTGGTGCAGGGGGATGTGGGCAGTGGCAAAACGGTGGTGGCCCTTGCCTCCCTCCTCACCGCCATTGAGGCGGGTTGCCAGGGCGCGCTGATGGCGCCTACGGAGGTCCTGGCCGAGCAGCACTACCGCAAATTGGCCGAGTGGTTGCCCCAGCTGCACGTCACCTCGGCCCTGCTCACCGGTTCAACGCCTGCCCAGCGGCGGCGCGAGTTGCTTCGGGATTTGGTGAACGGTCAGGTGCAGCTGTTGGTCGGAACCCACGCCCTCCTGGAGGATCCGGTCCAGTTCGACCGCCTGGGGTTGGTGGTGGTCGATGAACAACACCGCTTTGGGGTGCGGCAGCGCAACCGCCTGCTTGCCAAGGGCCTCCAGCCCCATCTGCTGACGATGACGGCCACCCCGATTCCCCGCACCCTCGCCCTCTCCCTCCACGGCGACCTGGACGTCAGCCAAATTGATGAACTACCGCCGGGGCGCCAACCCATCCAAACCAGCCTGCTCAAGGGGGGGCAACGCAGCAAGGCCTACCAACTGATCCGCGACCAGGTGGCCATGGGCCAACGGGCCTATGTGGTGCTGCCCTTGGTGGAGGAATCCGAAAAGCTTGATTTGCGCTCTGCCATCGAGGTGCACCGCGAGCTTGCGGAGGAGGTGTTCCCCGATCTGGAGGTGGGCTTGCTCCACGGCAAACTCAACAGCGCCAGCAAGCAGGCCGCCATTCGGGCCTTTGCCGATGGCGTGACCCAGGTGCTTGTGAGCACCACCGTGGTGGAGGTGGGGGTGGATGTACCGGAGGCGAGTGTGATGGTGATTGACCATGCCGAGCGTTTTGGCCTGGCCCAACTCCACCAACTCCGGGGCCGGGTCGGTCGGGGGGCGGCGGCCTCCTACTGCTTGCTGATCAACGACAGCACCAACGGGCAGGCCAGACAACGGCTGGAGGTGTTGGTGCGCTCCGGTGATGGCTTTGAAATTGCCGAAATGGATTTGCGACTCCGGGGGCCAGGCCAGGTCTTGGGCACCCGCCAATCGGGACTCCCCGATTTGGCCCTCGCCAGCCTGACCGACGACGGTGAAGTGCTGGAGCAGGCGCGCCAGGTGGCCCAATCGATCACAGCCAGGGATCCCGATCTGGCGCTCCATCAGGGCCTGGCTGATGCCCTTGCCGACCAACGGCGGCGTCAAATGGACCTGGCATCGCGCCTCAATTAGCCCATGCGTCCTTGGAGCTCCGTACCGATTCAGGAGAACCATGAAGAGCTGGTGGCTTTGCCAGCCGAACTTCAGTGCATCGAGCCCCACCCCTATGCGGCCCTGGGAGCCCCCTATGGGGCGGGCCTGTCTCCCTTTCGCCTACGAAAGGGGGTTGTGGATCGACTACTCCAGGCCCAGGGGACCCTGCAGCGGCACCAAACCCAATGGCGCTTTGCTGTGTTCGATGCCTGGCGCCCCGTGGCCGTCCAGGCCTTCATGGTCGATCATGCCATCGGAGAGGAATGCAGCAGGCGCGGGGTGGATCCAAGCCTCGACTCCCCAGGCCGGCGCCTGGCGATCGCTGACGTCGGCCGGTTTTGGGCCCCTCCAAGCCAGAGCGCCGCCACCCCACCGCCCCACAGCACCGGTGGCGCCGTCGATCTCACCTTGGCTGACGCCCAGGGCCTGGAGCTGGCCATGGGTGGTGCCATCGATGCCATCGGCCCGATCTCTGAGCCGCTCCACTACGCCGCCCTGGCCCAGCAGTGCCCCGATGGCCAGGAAGCTAATTGGCATGGGCGCCGCCTGGCTCTGAGCCAGGCGATGCAAGCTGCTGGCTTTGCCCAGCACCCCAATGAGTGGTGGCACTTCAGCTGGGGAGATCAACTCTGGGCCTGGCGCACAGGCGCAGATCAAGCCTGCTACGGACGGACTCCTGATTGAGCCAGGAGCGCCTCAACCCCTGGACGTCCGGTCTTGGCCACAAAGTCCCCCAAGCTGCGCCGGCCTCCAGCTGCATGCCAGGCCTTCAGTAGGGGCTCGAGGGTGGATTCAAGCTCAGCCAGGGGCATCTTCTCGAGATAGGTCTCGGCGAGTTGGCTGAGTTGGGGTGTGCCCCCCAGCCACAGCTGGTAGTGATCCACGCCACTTCCCACCAACCCAATCTCCGCCATGTAGGGGCGGGCACAACCATTGGGGCAGCCCGTCATCCTCACCAGCACCGGTTTGGTGATGCCGAGTTGTTGGAATTGGTTCTCGAGACGCTCGAGCACGTCGGGGAAAATCCGTTCGGCTTCGGTCACGGCAAGGCCACACAGGGGCAGGGCCGGACAGGCGATCCCGTGGCGGGTGAGTAAGGACGGTGCTTCGGGCTTGGCCAATCCCAACTGGCCGAGGGCTTCGCGAATGGTGGCCCGTTGGGCCGTTCCGATGTTGCAGAGCAGCAGATCCTGGTTTGGGGTGAGCCGCACCTCCAATTTGTAGGTGTCCACCAGGTGCCGCAGCCCGGTTTTGAGCTCTCCCGAGAGACGGCCGCACAACACGGGCAGGCCCACAAACCACAGCTTCTGGTTCTGGCGATGCCAACCCAGGTAGTCCTCGAGTTTTGCCTTGGGTTCCTGGCGCAGCCCCTTGATGGGATGGGCGAAATAGTTGGCTTGTAATTCCGCTTTGAACCAGGCCACCCCCCGGTCATGAATCAGGTATTTCATCCGGGCATGGCGACGCTGCTGGCGGTCGCCGAAATCCCTCTGCAGGGCGAGGATCGCCTGCACCAAATCGAGCACGTGCCCATAGGCCACATAGCCGAGGGGATCGGCGGTGCGGGCAAAGGTTTCTTCCTTGTTGTGGGTGCGGCCCATGCCGCCCCCCACATACACATTGCAGCCCATCGGCCTGCCTTGGGGGTCGCAGAACAACACCAGCCCGATGTCTTGGGTCAGCAGGTCCACGGCGTTATCGCCGGGCACCGTGACGGCCACCTTGAATTTGCGGGGGAGGTAGGTGTTGCCATAGAGGGGCTCCTCGCGATCACCACTGAAGACGCCGCCCTTCTGTTGGCGCTGTTTCACCTTCTGGACCGAGGCACTCGGTTTGATTCGGTAGCTGAGTTCACCATCAACCCAGAGATCCAGGTAGGAGCCTTCGGCGGCCTGGGGGGTCAGGAGATCGGCGATCTGGTCAGCCAAGTCGCGGGCCGCCGGATAGCCACGGTCCTCGAAAGGGGCTGCAGGGGCCATCACGTTGCGGTTGATGTCGCCGCAGGCAGCAAGGGTTGATCCGAGGTTGCGCACGATGGTGCCGATCACCTCCTTGAGGTCGGCCTTGGCGATGCCGTGGATCTGGAAGGCCTGGCGCGTGGTGGCGCGCATGGTGCCATTGCCCAGCCGGTTGGCGAGCTCATCAATTGCCAGGTAAAGGGGGGCTGGGATGCGGCCACCGGGGCTGCGCAGCCGCAACATCATTTGCCAATCCTTCTCCTCACCCTTGCGCCGGTTATCGCGGTTGTCCTGTTGGTAGCTGCCGTGGAATTTGAGAATTTGAACGGCCCCCTCCGTGAAATTGGGGTTGCCGTTCGCCAACTCACTCAACAGTGGTTCCTTGAGATGGCCACTGCTTGCCTTGAGTTGTTCAAACTTCGTGGGAGCACTCGCAGCTCCCTGGTCAGCATGGCGTTGACCAATGGTTGTAGAGGTGTGCCCCGTGCCCACAGGTCCCCAAATCGAACGAATGGCTTCGACCGTAGCGAAGAGGGCTGGTCAATACAGTGAGCTGCAGATGGGGCAGTTCTGTTGTCGACCTTTCTTTTGGAGATCGGAACCGAGGAACTCCCTGCTGATTTCGCCCGTCTAGCCCTGCCCCAACTCGATTCCCTGGTGCGGAGGGATCTGGCTGCTGCCCGGTTGTCTTTTGCGGCGATCGATTGCACCAGTACGCCCCGGCGCCTAGCGATCACCGTGACCGAGCTGCCCCTGGCCCAAAGCGATCTCAGCGAAGACCGCAAGGGCCCTCCGGCAAGCCAAGCCTTGCAAGGGGGTGTGCCCACCCAGGCTGCCATTGGTTTTGCCAACCGCTGTGGCATTGATCCCGCGGCCCTTGAGGTGCGCGAGACGCCCAAGGGGCCGTTCGTGTTTGCCCGCTGCCTCCAGAAGGGACGACCAACCACCCAGGTTCTTGCCGAGCTCATTCCCCTCTGGATTAACGGCTTGCAAGGGCGCCGTTTCATGCGCTGGGGAGAGGGCGAGAGCCGTTTCTCCCGGCCCATTCGCTGGCTTGTGGCCCTGTTGGATGCCAGCGTGGTTGCGGTCACCTTGTCGGATTCCGATCCCGAGGTAGTCAGCGGAAACACCAGTCGCGGCCATCGCCTACTGGGCGATACGGTTCCAATCCCTTGCGCCGATGACTACGTCTCGGCCCTTGCAGCGGTGGGCGTACAGGTCGATCGATCCAGTCGCCAGGCCTGGATCCGCGAGCAGGTAGCCAGTAGGGCGGCGTCCCTGGGCGGCCTTCCCGATTGTCCAGAAGCCTTGGTGGATGAGCTCACGGATTTGGTGGAAGCACCCTTGATGATTGAGGGATCGGTGGATGGGCACTACCTGCACCTGCCGGCAGAAGTGCTCAGCACCGTGATGCGCGCCCACCAGCGCTACGTCCCCCTGTATCGGATCGGTGCCAGCGTGGATCCCCTGGCCCTCGATGCCCAGACCAGCCTGCTGCCCCACTTTCTTTGTATCGGCAACGGCCTTCCGGCCGCCAATGCCCTGGTTCGGCGGGGTAATGAACGGGTCTTAAAGGCGCGGCTTGCCGACGCCGAATTCTTTGTGGCTGCCGACCGGTCCGTGGCGAGCATCGATCGGCGGGCCCAGCTGGCGCGCGTCACCTTTGCTGAGGGTCTGGGCAGCCTGCTGGATCGGGTGGAGCGCCTGGAGTGGCTCACCGATGTCCTGCTCGAATCCCTCAACCTGGCTGAAGCCACCGCCGACCACGCCCGCCGGGCCGCCCACCTCTGCAAGCACGATCTGGTGAGCCAAATGGTGGGTGAGTTCCCCGAACTGCAGGGGCTGATCGGCGGTAAGTACTTGCTGGCCGAAGGGGAAGCCCGCTCCGTTGCCCTGGCAGTGCAGGAGCACTACCTTCCAAAGGGCGCCGGCGATGGGCTGCCCACCTCCGAGGCGGGGGCCGTGGTGGCCCTGGCAGAACGGCTTGAACTGCTGTTGAGCATCTATTCCAAGGGGGAGCGCCCCACTGGATCCTCAGATCCCTACGCCCTACGCCGCGCAGGCAATGGCCTTGTCCAAATCCTGAAAGCGAATGGCTGGCCCCTCGACCTGGGGTCGCTGCTGCGGCGCGCAGCCTCCCACTGGAGTGGCTTGCTGCTTCATTTCCAGGTGGATCCAGCGCTGCTGGCGGCGGAACTGGCCGAATTCTTGCGGCAGCGGGTGGTGAGCCTGATCGAAGAAGACGGCGTCGATGGCGACCTGGTACAGGCCGTCGCGGGCGATCCCAAGGACGTGGATCGCATCCTCGAGGATCCCGCTGACATCACAAGACGGGTTGAGCTCCTGGTGGAGCTGCGCCGGTGTGGCCAATTGGCGGCTGTGCAGGCTGTGGTGATCCGGGCTGCCCGATTGGCGGAGAAAGGCGATCTCCCCGCCCAGGTCTTGAGCGCCAACGGGGTGGTGGATCCGGGTCTGTTTGAGAAAAGCAGCGAAACGGCCATGTTGGCCGTGCTCACCGCCCTAGAGCCCATCGCCGCCGGGAGATCAGCCGAGCGCTATAGCGAGTTGGCCCAAGGGCTTAGCTCAGGAGCTGATGCTTTGGCCGCCTTTTTTGATGGTGATCAAAGCGTGATGGTGATGGTGGACGAACCAGCGGTGCGTGCCAACCGCCTCAACCTGCTGGGGGTGCTGCGGAACCAGGCCGCCGTGTTGGCCGACTTCAGTCGCATCAGCGGCTAGGGCAGCACGACGCCATGAAACCGCTGCGGCGAACGATCTCCTGGACCTTGTTCAGCGCTTTGGCTGCATTGCTGCTATTCCTTGCCTGGCCTCCGCTTCCCCTCCCGGCCCAGGCGGCCCAGGCTCCACCGCTGCCGGCGGCCCCGATTGAGATCGCCATGCGTCTCGACAACATTTACGGCTTCTCTGCCAAAGACAAGACCTATAGCGTTCAAGGCAGTTTTTGGCTCAGTTTTGATCAGGTCACCGCTTCGTTGATTGCTAAGGCGGGGCTAATGCCGATTGATTTGGTGAGTTTCTATAATCTGGTCCAGCCATGGAATTCGCATATTGAACCTCTGAGCGAAAAACCAGTCCTGCTCGAAAAAGGAAGATTGAGTCAGGGGTATCAATTCAATGGTCTCTTTTATTCTGATCAGATCAATTACTATAAATCGCCATTCGGCCAGTTGCCGTTGTCGGTGATCGTGCAGCCCAAGCCCGGCGTCCTCGAGGGCTTGGCCCAGCAGGTCACCCTGGAGGCCCAGAGCGACGGGGGTGAGGTGGGGAGTCGGGTTGGACTCAGTGGCTTTGATGTGGCCGGTTGGAGCTTTACGACCCTCAATCGCGGCAGGATATCGACCATTGCCCTGGGCCAGGCCAGCGTGCCTGGAAGGGTGGACTTTGAAGTGATTTATCAAGCCAATGCCTGGGCATCCTTGGTGAAGTGGATTCTGCCCTTGGCCATTGTGATGCTGGTGATGTTGCTCACGCCCGCCCTGCGCAATAGCTTTCGATCAGAGCGCTTGGCGATACCACCGGTGGTGTTGCTGACCCTGGTGTTCATGCAGCAGTCCTATCGCGAAACGTTGCCCACGCTCCCCTACCTCACGTTTCTTGATGGTCTTTATGCCTACTCCTACCTCGTTACCTTGGCTTTCTTTGTTTTATTTATCTGGTCCAGCAATCTAAGTGAAGGCGTTAGTCGAGTATCTGCCCCAGCCATTGAGCGCAGAACTGACAAGCTTGATCGATTGGTTCAGCTGGCTTCTCTGGCAGGCTATGCCGCATTGATTTTGACTGGTTTTTGGCTGGCCTAGGCCTAGGACGGGCTCCCTGCACCCACGGTTGCCAGATCGTCTGCCGAGACCGATTGAGTTGGGGACAACGCGGCTGACTTGCCATTCGGGGATGGCACTTTCTTGGAGGACACCTTGATGCCCCCTTTGATTGCTGTGACGGCAAGTATGGCCATGGCCTCCTCTTCACTGCGGACAGCACTTGGCACGGGCTTGTAGCTAGCAGGAGCCAGGGCGTGGCCGCGTAACACCGAACCCAGAGTCAGCAGGGTGAGCTTTAGCTGCTGCCAGGGATTCATCAAGACCACCCGCTTGTACAGATAGCTGTCAAAGGTGAGCCGTTGCACATCTTTGTCATCGCACATTTCCACGAAAGCTTCGCGGGCGGCATCATTGCGATAGAAAATGTTTTGCAGAATTTCCAGTACTTTGTAGGTGGCGCCGTATTTGCGATCCCACTTTTTCAGGTACACCTTGAGATCCTTCTCCGTGGGGATCTTGGCGCCATTGGCGCTGGCCGCTACGATCTGCTCTGCGCACATGCGACCACTTTTGGCAGCGAAATAGATGCCTTCGCCGGAGCTCTTGGTCACATAGCCAGCGGCATCGCCCACCAAGGCCATGCGGCCGACCACGCGTCTGGGACGGGGGTGCTCGGGGATGGGATGGGCTTCCACCTTGATGACTTCACCGTGGAGTAGGCGTTTCTTGGCCCGTTCGCGGATGCCTTCCTGCAGGCTCTTGATCAGACCCTGATTGTTCTGCATGGTTCCCGTGCCCACGGCGACGTGGTCATATTTCGGGAACACCCAGGCGTAGAAATCCGGGGAGACATCCGTTCCCACATACATTTCTGCCAAGCTCTCGTAGTACTTCATCTCCTCAGGCGGCAGCTTGATGCGCTCTTGGAAAGCGATGGCCACGTTGTAGTCGCCGGCATCCATCGCTTTGGCAACCCGGCTGTTGGCCCCATCCGCCCCAACAATCAAATCCACTTCCAGCGTTTTACTCTCGCCTGTGGCT
Source organism: Synechococcus sp. UW140 (assembly GCA_943373125.1). Lineage (GTDB taxonomy): Bacteria > Cyanobacteriota > Cyanobacteriia > PCC-6307 > Cyanobiaceae > Cyanobium_A. The sequence continues at coordinate 247,051 of CALSBG010000001.1, read as the reverse complement.
TCGCCTGAGCCGTAGTCCGAGTAGGTGAGGGTGTAAGGCCCTTGTCGCTTGCTGCCCGTATCGATCTTGGTCACCAGACCATTCACTAGTTGGGCGCCGAGTTCAGCTGCCCTCTCCCTGAGATAGGCATCCATCACCTCCCGGCGGCACATGCCAATGTATTCACCATCGTTCTCCAAGTTGATATCCACCTCCCGGTTTGAGGGGGAAATCATCTTCATGTTTCTCACCTTCCGGTCGATGATCGACTCCGGTAGGTCAAATTCCGAAACCATACAAAGTGGAATGGCACCACCACAGGGCTTGGCGTTATCGAGCTTGCGCTCAAAGATCCAGGTTTGGATGCCGGCCTTGGCGAGCACTTCAGCGGCACAGGAACCACTGGGACCACCGCCCACCACTGCGACACGCAACATCTGAAAACCGCTCCGCCAGGAAGGATGTGGCTTGGAAGCTAACACTGATGCCAGGGGAACCGCCGGTGTTTCCCCGCTTCCCACCTAGGATCTTTACCGCTCGAAGCCTCAGCTCAGGTGATTGGTGCCAGGCGAGGCCAGGGAACGGGTTCAAGCGAAGACATTCCGGTTGCGCGCCGTTCCACCGTCTTGGCACCACGGCGCAGCAGGGGTTTCAGGCGGCTCGCCACAGGAGCTGCCGGTGCAATTTTGGGCTTTTTGGGCTTGGCCTTGGTTTTCCCCCAGCCCCTGCGGCGCCTCCTGGGACCAGCGCCGGTGGCAGGTCTGAATGTGCGCGCAGGCATGGATGGCCGCCTGCTCGGCCATCTTCCCTATGCAGAGGTCAAGCCATCCGAGCTGGTGGCCATCACCCCGGGGATTGAGCTGCAACGGGATGCCGCCGATGCCTTGGTGGCCATGCGCGCCGCCGCCGCCGACGACGGGGTGGATTTGGTGGTGCTGAGTGGCTACCGCGCGATTGCTTTGCAGAAGCACCTGTTTTTTGCTGTGAAATCAGCCCGCAACCAAACCGCCAGTGAACGGGCCCGGGTGAGCGCCCCGCCCGGATTTTCAGAACATGCCACCGGCTTTGCGATTGATCTGGGTGATGGTTCCCAACCCGGGACCAACCTGTCCCAATCGTTTGAACAGACCGCTGCCTTCTCCTGGCTGAAGGCCAATGGGGCGCGGTATCAATTCGTGCTCTCGTTTCCCCAAGGCAATAGCCAGGGAGTCAGCTATGAACCTTGGCATTGGCGCTATGAGGGCAGCACCGAGGCCTTGCAGGTGTTTGAACCTGCCCACCGCTTGAGCCGTCCATGACCAGCCCTCCATGGGACCAGCCCTCCATGACCACTGTCCTGCCGGAATTGCTCTCCCCCGCCGGTACCTGGGAGGCCTTGAAGGCTGCTGTTGCTAGCGGGGCGGATGCGGTGTACTTCGGCGTTGATGCCCTGAATGCCCGCATGCGTGCCACCAACTTTCAGCGTCAGGAACTGCCCGAGCTGATGCAGTGGCTGCACCGGCGGGGGGTGAAGGGTTTCCTAACGGTCAACGTGTTGGTGTTTCCCGCTGAGTTGGCCCAGGCCGCCGAGCTGGTTTTGGCGGCAGCGGAGGCAGAGGTTGATGCCTTAATCGTTCAGGACATCGGCCTGGCTCGCCTCGCCAGGGAGCTGGCTCCCACCTTGGCGATCCATGGCTCCACCCAGATGTCGATCACGAGTGCTGCCGGGGTGGCCCAGGCGGCTGACCTTGGTTGTCAGCGGGTAGTGCTAGCCAGGGAACTGGAGCTCAAGGATTTCCAGCGCCTCCAGGGCCAACTCCAGCAACGGGCCATCGCGATGCCCTTGGAGGTGTTTGTGCACGGCGCCCTGTGCGTGGCCTATTCAGGCCAGTGCCTGACCAGTGAGGCCCTCGGCCAGCGCAGTGCCAACCGCGGTGAATGTGCCCAGGCCTGCAGGTTGCCCTATGCATTGATCGTGGATGGCGTGGAGAAGCCTTTGGGTGATCAGCGCTACCTGTTGTCGCCCCAAGACTTGGCAGCCTGGGAGCTGATCCCCCAGCTGGCCGCTCTCGGCATCGCCAGTCTCAAGATTGAAGGGCGCCTGAAGGAGGCCACTTATGTGGCTGCGGTCACAGAGACCTATCGCCGCAGCCTCGACCAGCTGCTTCCAGCGCCTGGCAACGCCAACCCAGGGCCAGGGCAACCAGATCAGGGACCACCAGATCAGCGGCAACCAGAGCAGACCAGGCGGAATCTGGAGCTCAGTTTTTCCAGGGGGCTCTCAACCGGTTGGTTGGGGGGGGTGAACCACCGATCCTTGGTGCATGGGCTGTGGAGCAAAAAAAGGGGGCCCAAAATTGGCCAGTTCCTCGCCATCGATACCAAGGGATGGTGGCTAATCAGCACCCCAACTACCCTGAAGCCTGGCGATGGCCTGGTTTTTGAAGGCCGATCCCCATCGGCTCTAGAGGCTCCCCCAGAACTTGGCGGCCGGGTGATGGCGGTTGAGCAGCGCGCTGCTGGGTGCTTGGCGATCAAGCTTGGACCAGGGGAGATCGACGGCCGTTCCCTGCTCCAGGGTGCCCCTTGCTGGCTGACCAGCGATCCAGCTCTCGAAGGGATTTGGAAACGATTGGCGAGTCGTGAGACCCCCGAACGCAAGCAGGGCCTCCATCTGCGGGTGAGTGGGGCCAGTGGTGCCCCCCTCGTGCTCAGGTTGATTCGGGCCGGGTCCTTTGAGGCGCCGCCAACCGACCAATGGCAATGGCAATCCGCAACGCCCCTCCAGCCGGCCAAGGGCCAATCCCTCAACCAAGACCGGCTTGCGGCCCAATTGGGACGCCTGGGAGGCACCCCGTGGGAGCTGGGTCCTTTGGACGTGCAGCTCAAGGGGGAGCTGTTCCTCCCCGTGGCCCAGCTCAACCAGTTGCGCCGTCAGCTCGTTGATCACTTGGAGAGCTGGGTTGACCTGGCGAGCGGCCCCCCAACAGGGGCCGAACCGGCTCTGGATCGAACGGCTTTTCGAGCGGTGCCCCAGATCCTGCGTTCCTTGTACCCCCAGGAGCCCTGGCTCACCAGCAGATCCCAGCAGGAAGGGCAGGAGGCCACCGACTTGGTGGTGTTGGTGCGCAGCCTGGATCAACTCAAGGCCCTCCGTGCTCAACCCGTGCACCGGGTCATTGCCGAGCTGGAACAGCCCCATGAGCTCAAGGAGGCCATCGCCATGGGTCGCGGGGTCTGGCCCGGAGGCATTTGGCTGGCTGGTGCCCGGATTACCAGGCCCGACGAACGGTGGACCTTGGACCCCCTGATCCGGGCCCAGGCAGATGGTTACTTGGTGCGCAATGCCGACCAGCTGGAGCAGCTGACACCTTTGGCCCCCTGCGTTGGCGACTTCTCCTTGAACGTGGCCAACCCACTCACCGCGGCCTGGTTCTTGAACCATTGGGGCCTAGAGCGGATCACGGCCAGCTATGACCTGGCCCTCGACCAATTGCTCGAGCTCGTGGCGGGGTGTCCAGCGGGATCCGTTGAGGTCACGGTGCACCAACACATGCCCCTGTTTCACATGGAGCATTGTCTGTTTTGCGCCTTCCTCTCCGATGGCCATGACCACACCGACTGCGGCCGTCCCTGCGAGACCCACACGGTGCTGCTGCGGGACCGCAGTGGCAGCGAGCATCCCCTGCGGGCCGATCTCGGTTGCCGCAACACCCTGTTTAACGGCAAAGCCCAAACGGCCGCGGAAGCCCTTCCCCAGCTCCTGCGCGCCGGTGTGCGGGTCCTGCGCCTTGAGCTTTTGGACGAATCCGCGGACCAGACCGTCCACCGGGTGCAGCAATACGGTTCCGCGATCCGGGGTGAGATTTCGGGACGCCAGCTGTGGCAACAGGAGCAGCTCGATAGCCGCCTGGGCGTGACCCGGGGCAGTCTCAAAAGCCGCAGGTGAGTGAGATAGGCTGGGTGTTCGGCTTCTAAGCTTTGATAGGGCTGAAAAGCTTTAAATCTGGCCCGCAGGCCTTCAGTAGAACTTAGGAATTCCAACGCATGAGCGGCGAACACACAGGCACGCCGATTCGCAATATTGCGATCATTGCCCACGTTGACCACGGCAAAACCACCCTGGTTGATGCCCTCTTGAATCAATCGGGCATCTTTCGCGAAGGGGAAGCCATCCCCACTTGTGTGATGGATTCCAATGATCTAGAGCGCGAACGCGGCATTACGATTCTTTCGAAGAATACCGCTGTTGATTACGAAGGGATTCGAATCAATATCGTTGATACCCCTGGCCACGCCGACTTCGGTGGAGAAGTTGAGCGGGTGCTCGGCATGGTGGATGGCTGCCTGCTGATTGTGGATGCCAACGAAGGTCCCATGCCCCAGACGCGCTTCGTCTTGAAGAAGGCTCTTGAAAAGGGGCTTCGCCCGATTGTTTTCGTCAACAAAATTGACCGGGCTCGGGTTGATCCGGAAGTCGCTGTCGACAAGGTTCTGGATCTTTTCCTTGAACTCGGTGCCGACGACGACCAGTGCGATTTTACCTACCTCTTTGGTAGCGGCATGGCTGGCTACGCCAAGCCAGACATGAAGACCGAAAGCGAAAATATGAAGCCTCTCTTTGAGGCCATTCTTCGCCACGTCCCACCCCCCGTTGGTGATCCTGAAAAGCCCCTGCAGCTTCAGGTCACCACCCTGGACTACAGCGATTTTCTGGGTCGCATCATGATTGGCCGTATCCACAACGGCACAATCCGTTCTGGCCAGCAAGCCGCCCTCATTCGCGATGACGGCAGCATTAAGCGTGGACGGATTAGCAAGTTACTTGGTTTCCAAGGCTTGCAGAGGATCGAGATTGAGGAGGCCCGGGCAGGTGATCTCGTGGCAGTTTCTGGTTTCGATGAGGTCAACATTGGAGAAACCATTGCTTGCCCTGAAAATCCTGAGGCGCTGCCCCTAATCAAGGTTGATGAACCAACCCTGCAGATGACCTTCGTGGTCAATGATTCTCCCTTTGCAGGTAAAGAAGGCAAGTTCGTGACCAGCCGGCAACTGCGGGATCGTCTCCAGCGGGAACTGCTGACCAACGTGGCGCTCAGGGTTGAGGACACCGATTCCCCCGATCGCTTTGCCGTCAGTGGCCGCGGGGAACTCCACCTTGGCATTCTGATTGAAACCATGCGGCGGGAGGGCTTCGAGTTTCAGGTCAGCCAACCCCAGGTGATCTTCCGCACCATTGATGGCAGCCTGTATGAGCCCTACGAAACCCTGGTGATGGACGTCCCAGAGGCTGCCGTGGGGTCGTGTATCGAGCGCCTCGGGGTCCGCAAGGGCGAGATGCAAAACATGGAGAACACCAACGACGGACGTACCCAGTTGGAGTTTGTGGTTCCATCCAGGGGGCTGATTGGTTTTAGGGGTGATTTCATTCGCGCCACCCGGGGTGAAGGAATCATGAGCCACTCCTTCCTCGACTATCGGCGCATGCAAGGTGATATGGATTCTCGACGCAACGGTGTCTTGGTTTCTTTTGAAGAAGGAACGGCCACCTTCTATGCCCTTAAGGGTGCGGAAGACCGCGGTCAGTTTTTTATTACCCCTGGTACCAAGGTGTACAAGGGAATGATTGTGGGTGAGCACAATCGTCCACCTGATCTGGAACTGAATGTTTGCAAGGCTAAGCAGGTCACCAACATCCGTTCCGCAGGTGCTGAGGTTCTCGATACCCTTCAGGCCCCGATCCAAATGAATCTCGAGCGCGCTTTGGAATACATCGGTCCCGATGAGATGCTTGAGGTCACCCCTGAGTCCATCCGTCTGCGCAAGCTTCCAGCCAAGAAAACTGCCAAGCGTTGAGTCTTCACGGCAATCCTGAGGAACAAAGCCTGATGGCCGACCCCCGTTTGGGGGTGGCTATCGGGCTTTTTAATGCGGCAGATTGGTATGGGTGCCATGACCTGCTGGAGGAGCTTTGGCATGAAACGGCGGGGCCGATGCGGCCTGTTTTACAGGGAATCCTGCAAATTGCCGTGGCCGAACTCCACCTTGAAAAAGCAAACCTCAGGGGGGCAACAATTTTGATGGGAGAGGGTTTGGGGAGGTTGCGCTCCAGTGGATCTGTGGCCCTTGGGCTCAATCTCGATGGCCTGCGGGCCGTTGCTCTGCTGCGCTTGCAAACCCTTCAATCAGGAGCTGGTCTCGACCACGTGCCATTCCCCAAACTGATTGACGGGCAAGTTTTCAGCCAGGAATGAATCGGGGGCGATCTGTAGATTGAGAAGCTTGAGCCCAGCAAGACCCCCATTGGCATTGCAGCTGAATTCGATCCTTGCTTGCGCTTCCGTGACGCTTGGGCTTCAGTTTGGTAGTGCACCCGGGCGAGCTGCGCCCACGACTCCCTTGGGCTTGCTTGCCCAGGTTCCGATTGCCATACCGCTCCAGGACAACAAGGGTACCCAGGTTCGTCCTGGACAGCCCTCCCCAGGTGCACTGGAAGCCAAGCCCAGGCTGATCACGCCAACGACAGGCTTGGTCACGATTCAATCCGACCTGCAGCAGGCTGATAACACCACAGGGATTGTCACGGCCACCGGCAATGTCCGCATCGGCTACCCCGATCAACGGGTCGTGGCAACAGCCCGTCAGGCCCAGTACTACGCCAAGGAAGGCAGGGTTGTGCTCAGTGGGGATGTGGATGTGATCCAGGCCGATGGCCATGCCATCAAGGCTGAGCGTGTTGTCTATGACGTCAACCGGGAGCGGATCACCGCAGAACCCCCCGTTGGCGGGCAGGTCTTCAGCCGCTACCGCATGGCTAGCCCCACCCCCGAAGCCGGTGGCCCCACTCCAGGGGTAGGTGGCAACAAGCCATGAGCCTTAATCTCCACAATATTGTTTTAGCTGTTAACGGACGGGTATTGGTTAACCATGTCTCCCTGGAGCTTTCACCCGGGGAAGTCGTTGGTTTGTTGGGCCCCAATGGGGCTGGCAAAACCACCACGTTTGGCTTGGTTACGGGTTTGATTCGGGCTGATTCAGGCCAGATCTCGATGGATGGTCTTGATATTCGTGACTTACCAATGCCCCAGCGGGCTCGCTTGGGCATTGGCGATTTGCCCCAGGAGCCAAGTGTTTTTCGCCAACTCACTGTTCGCGACAACCTGCGTCTGGCCCTTCAAGAAAGTGCCACCCCCAAAGCCATCCGTCGTGACAGGCTTGAAGCTCTGATCAGTGATTTTCATCTCACGGCATTTCAGGATCGCAAGGGCTTCCAGCTCTCCGGTGGTGAGCGGCGCCGCTGTGAAGTTGCCAGGGCCCTGGCGGTGGGTGAATCGGGTCCCCGCTATTTGCTCTTGGATGAACCCTTCGCCGGTGTCGACCCCATTGCCGTTGCCGACCTCCAGCAATTGATTGATCAGTTGCGAAACCGTGGCATGGGCCTGCTGATCACCGATCACAACGTCCGTGAAACCCTCGCTATTACCGATCGGGCCTATATCCTCTCCAATGGTTCCATCCTGGCCTCTGGCACCTCAGAGCAGGTGGGCTCCGATCCCCTGGTGCGGCGTCACTACCTGGGCGAGGATTTCAGGCTATGAATCTGCTGTTACGTTTCAACCAGCCCATCATCAAGGTCTGGCGGCGCTTGCCGCTGATCGACCGCTGGCTGTTTGGGGAGCTGTTGGGTCCGCTGCTGTTCGGCATTGGCGCCTTTACGGCCGTGTCGTTGTCCGTGGGTGCCATTTTTGATCTGGTCCGCAAGGTGGCCGAATCCGGACTTTCGCTGAATGTGGCGGCCCACGTGCTGCTGCTCCAGATGCCCTCCTTCCTGGTGTTGTCCTTCCCCATGGCCACCTTGATGTCCACGTTGCTGACCTACAGCAAGTTGTCAAGCAACAGTGAACTCACGGCCCTAAGGAGTGTTGGCGTTGCAACCTGGCGCATGGTTATTCCAGCACTTGTTGTGGCGATAGCCATGACGGCTATTACCTTCACATTTAACGAAGTTGTTGTTCCTGGAACCCTGCGAGAATCGAAAATCGTTCTGAACCGCGCCCTGGGTCGAGCAATAGCTGGCGAGCAAAAAGAAAACGTTTTGTTTTCAAAGTATGGAACGGTGACAAATGCTGATGGATCGCAGCAAAAAGGATTGACCCATTTCTTTTATGCCCAGAGTTTTAATAAGGGTGTGATGCAGCAAGTCACACTGCTTGATCTTTCGCGGGGAACCAAACGAGTTTTGCTAACGGCTGATCAGGCGAGCTGGAGTGAAAAGGATGCCCAATGGTTGTTCCGCGATGGCCATGTTTTTTCCGTGCAGCCCGATGCCAAGGGTTCGACCACATCCGCCGACTTTGATCGCTATCTCTACCCAATCGGAAGTGAGCCGTTGCAGATGGCCAGAATTCCCGGCTTCGAAACCATGTCCATTGGCCAATCCCGCACAGCGGTGAAATTGCTGAAGGAGGCCGGAGACACGAAAGAAGCCCGCAAGCTCACGGTTCGCATTCAGGAACGCTTTTCGTTCCCCGCGGTGTGTCTTGTGTTTGGTTTGATCGGAAGCAGTTTGGGAGTCCAACCCCACTCTCGCCATAGCCGCAGCCAGGGTTTTGGCTTGAGTGTGGTTTTGATCTTTGGCTATTACCTGATGGCATTCATGTCCAGTTCCCTTGGCGTGAAAGGGATCTTGATGCCGTTTGTCTCCGCCTGGGTGCCCGTCCTGATTGGGTTAGGTGGTGGTGTGTATCTGTTGCGCCAGTCGAGTCGCTAACGGCTGGGGTCCCACGCCAAACTGTTCTCTGCTTTTGTGATGCCGGTGCCAGACCTGCTTAACGATCCGGTTCTGGGCTTGGGCCTCCTCGCCTTTGCGCTGTTGTTGCTGGTTTTACCTCTCTCCTTTTGGTCCCTGAGCGGTGGGCGAAATTCAACGGCGGTGCGCCTGCTCGTGGCTGCCGCCAATCTGTGCCTGACGGCCCAGCTTGTGCTGCGTTGGCTTGATTCGGGCCACTTCCCCATTAGCAACCTCTACGAATCCCTGTGCTTCCTGGCTTGGGGCTGTACTTTGACCCAGCTCTTGGTGGAGCGCAGCTGGCCCTCACCCCTGGTTCCCGCGGCTGCCACGCCGATGGCCCTGGGTTGTGTGGCTTTTGCCAGCTTTGCCCTCCCAGATTCCCTGCAAGAGGCCTCGCCCTTGGTGCCGGCCCTCCGCTCCAGTTGGCTGGTCATGCACGTCAGCGTGATCATGCTGAGCTACGCCGCCCTGCTCGTGGGTTCCCTGCTCTCGATGGCGGTTTTGTTTACCGATCGGAGCAATGTCCTCGAGTTACGCAGCAGTTCGATTGGGAGTGGCGGGTTTCGCCAGGCCCAGCTCGCCAGTGCGGGCGTCGATGGTTCCTTAGCCCAGGTCGAGCTGAGCAGCGTGGCCATGCCCATCGCCGAACAGCTCGATTCCTTGAGCTATCGCACGATCACAGTGGGTTTTCTGCTGCTTTCGGTGGGCTTGGTCAGCGGAGCGGTGTGGGCCAACGAGGCCTGGGGCAGTTGGTGGAGCTGGGACCCTAAGGAAACGTGGGCCTTGATCTGCTGGCTTGTCTATGCCGCCTACTTGCACACCCGGTTAATCCGGGGCTGGCAAGGCCGAAAGCCCGCCTTCGTAGCCGTGGCGGGATTGGTTGTGATTGCTGTTTGTTATATCGGCGTCAATCTCCTTGGTATCGGCTTGCACAGCTATGGCTGGTTCTTCGATAGTTGAGCCTTAGGGCCCGCGCGTCCATCAAAAAGCCCCACGGCCCTTGGGCCATGGGGCTTTTGGGCCATTTGCTTGGCCCAATTTGGGAAATTCAGCTAGCCGTAATTCGGGCAAGTGGACGTCAGCCAGGCCGCCTGCTATTGCGAATTCCGGTGATCGCTTCGGCGTAACTCGGCTGGTTGAACACGCCCGAACCGCTCACGATCGCATTGGCCCCGGCCTCGATCACCTGCCAGGCGTTCGCCGCCTTGATGCCGCCGTCCACCTCGATCCAGGGATCAAGCCCCTTCTCATCGCACATGCGGCGCAGGGAACGAATCTTGTCGACCTGGGAGGGGATGAAGCTCTGGCCGCCGAAGCCGGGGTTAACACTCATGATCAACACGAGATCGCACAGCTCGAGGCAGTACTCGAGCGTGTCGATGGGTGTGCCCGGATTGAGAACGGCACCGGCCATCTTGCCGAGATCCTTGATCTGGCCAAGATTGCGGTGCAGGTGGGGGCAGGCTTCCACCTGCACGCTGATGATGTCGGCGCCCGCCTTGGCGAAGTCGGCGACATACTTCTCAGGCTCCACGATCATCAGGTGAACGTCGAGGGGCTTGGTTGTGACAGGCCTAAGGGCTTCCACGATCAAAGGACCAATCGTGATGTTGGGCACGAAGCGCCCGTCCATCACGTCCACGTGAATCCAATCGGCGCCCGCCTGGTCCACGGCGAGTACGTCTTCGCCAAGGCGGGAGAAATCCGCAGAGAGGATCGAAGGGGAGATCACCAACGGTTTGGGGCTCATGCGGAAACCTCAGCTGGGCAGGGAGGATGGGATTCTAAGGATCGGTCTGCGCTGGCCATTTGAAGCACTGATACAGTTGCGGCCGCTTCAAAACTGAAAGCCCCTGCAGCGGCTGGCACTTGCCACCTTGCTTCGGCCTTCCCCACCAAGCTTTACCAAAGCTTCTGAAGCTCCTCTTCCCCCTGCCGGATCACCGTGGATCGCACCCTCATCCAGGAAATTCTCGAGGTCGTTGAACAGGCCGCCATTGCATCTGCTGAATTGACTGGTCTGGGCAAAAAAGATGAGGCCGATGCGGCGGCCGTTGAAGCCATGCGCAAGCGCATGGGCCAGATCCAGATGCAAGGTCGCATCGTGATCGGTGAAGGCGAGCGCGACGAGGCTCCCATGCTCTACATCGGCGAGGAGGTTGGCAGCGGCACTGGTCCTGGCGTGGATTTCGCCGTGGATCCCTGCGAAGGCACCAACCTCTGCGCTAACAGCCAGCGTGGTTCGATGGCCGTGCTGGCCGCCTCCGATCGCGGTGGTCTGTTCAACGCCCCCGACTTCTACATGAAGAAGTTGGCAGCTCCCCCTGCCGCCAAAGGCAAGGTTGATATTCGTAAGACAGCCACTGAGAACATCAAGATTCTTAGTGAGTGCCTGGGCCTCGCCGCTAGCGAGCTGACCATCGTGGTGATGGACCGCGCCCGCCACAAGGACCTGATTGCTGAAATTCGGGCCACAGGGGCCCGGGTCCAGCCCATCTCCGATGGGGATGTGCAGGCGGCCATCGCCTGCGGCTTTGCCGGCACGGGCACCCATTGCCTGATGGGCATTGGGGCCGCCCCTGAAGGGGTAATTTCTGCGGCGGCCATGCGCGCCCTCGGAGGCCATTTCCAAGGACAGTTGGTCTATGACCCCGCTGTGGCCCAAACCTCCGAATGGGCTGACTACACCAAGGAAGGCAACATCGCCCGCCTCAACGAGATGGGCATTACCGACGTCGACAAAATCTACGAAGCTGAAGAACTGGCTTCAGGAGACAACGTCGTTTTCGCAGGTAGTGGCATCACCGATGGTTTGCTGTTCCATGGTGTGAAGTTCGAAACGGATTGCACGCGCACCAGCAGCCTGGTGATCAGCACCCTCGACAACTCGGCACGCTTCACCAATACCATCCATATCAAGGATGGCGCCAAGAGCATCGCCCTGAGCTGAATTCATCTGCCGAACAAGCGATCAAGTCTGTCTCCATGCACATTGCCGTCATTGGCCTTAGTCACCGCACGGCTCCTGTGGAGATTCGGGAACGCCTCAGCATTCCCGAACAAACCATGGAGGCTTCTCTTCAGAAGCTTCGTTCTGAGGATGAGGTGCTCGAGGCCTCCATTCTCAGCACCTGCAACAGGCTGGAGATCTATGCCTTGCTGCGCCATCCGGAGCAAGGCATTTCGGCTGTCGGTCGCTTCCTAAGCAGCCATTCCGGTCTCAAGGTGGAGGAGCTTTCCCCCCACCTGTTCAGCTTCCACCATGAGGAGGCCATTGCCCACCTCCTGCGGGTGGCAGCTGGCCTCGATTCCTTGGTGCTGGGAGAGGGCCAGATCCTTTCCCAGGTGAAGAAGATGGTGCGCCTGGGCCAGGAGCACCGATCCATTGGTCCAATCCTCAATCGCCTGCTCACCCAGGCCGTCGGTACGGGCAAGCGGGTCCGCACCGAAACCAACCTGGGTACTGGCGCGGTTTCGATCAGCTCGGCCGCCGTGGAATTGGCCCAGCTCAAGGTTGGTCAAGCCAGGGGCCTCGATGAGCTGGTGTCCCTCGATCAAGAGCAGGTGGCGGTTGTTGGCGCTGGCCGCATGGCCCGGCTGCTCTTGCAACATCTCCAGGCCAAGGGTTGCAAGGGTCTGGTGCTGCTCAACCGCACTGTCAGCAAGGCTGAACTGCTCGCTGCCGACTTTCCTGCCCTGCCGGTGCAATGCAGGCCCCTCGACGACCTCGACCACTGCCTGAGCACCTGCTCGCTGGTGTTCACGAGTACAGCTGCCGATGACCCGATCATCACGGCCTCCCGGCTGTCAGCCCTGAATCGCCGCTCCAGCTTGATGCTGGTGGATATCGGTGTGCCGCGGAACATTTCGGCCGACACCGCGGAACTGTCTGGGGTGGCGTCCTATGACGTCGACGACCTCCAGGAGGTGGTGGCCCGCAATCAAGAAGCCAGGCGCGAAATTGCGGCAGAAGCAGAGGTGTTGCTGGAAGAGGAAGCCCGCCTATTCCTGGAATGGTGGGATGGTCTCGAAGCGGTTCCTGTGGTCAATCGCCTGCGCCGTCAACTGGAAGACATCCGCGAACAGGAACTCCAAAAGGCCCTGAGTCGGATGGGCCCTGACCTCTCCAGTCGGGAGCTCAAGGTGGTGGAGGCTCTCAGCAAGGGCATCATCAACAAGATCCTGCACACCCCCATGACAAACCTGCGGGCCCCCCAGCCCCGCCAGCAGCGGCATACGGCGATGCGGGTGGTTGAGCAGCTGTTTGAACTTCGTGACGACACCGCCGAGACCTAGGCCCCCCATCGGGACTGGGGCCTGAACGCGGGTTCGCAACAGTTCATACCGGCAGTGCTGAAAACCCTCGCCTCAGGGCCAGCCGCTCCATTACGGTCGGCCCATTCAATGGATGGGGCCTAGGCACATGAAGCGAGTCTTGGCAATCATTCTGGGTGGCGGTGCTGGTACCAGGCTGTATCCCCTCACCAAGATGCGGGCCAAGCCGGCCGTGCCCCTGGCCGGGAAATATCGCCTCATCGACATTCCCATCAGCAACTGCATCAACTCAGAGATCAACAAGATCTATGTGCTGACCCAGTTCAACAGTGCGTCGCTCAACCGTCACCTGACGATGACGTACAACCTCTCGGCCGGCTTTGGCCAGGGGTTCGTGGAGGTTCTGGCTGCCCAGCAAACCCCTGATAGCCCGAGCTGGTTTGAAGGCACTGCAGATGCGGTGCGCAAATACCAGTGGCTCTTCCAGGAGTGGGATGTGGACTACTACCTGATCCTCTCCGGCGACCAGCTGTATCGGATGGATTACAGCAAATTCGTCCAGCACCATATGGATACGGGCGCCCATCTCACAGTCGGGGCTCTGCCAGTTGACCAAGCCCAGGCCGAGGGCTTTGGTTTGATGCGCACGGAGAATGGCGGTCGCATTGCCGAATTCCGCGAGAAGCCAAAGGGGGAGGCCCTCGATGCCATGCGGGTTGACACCCAAAGCCTTGGCCTATCTGCCGAGGAGGCAGCCAGGCGTCCCTTCCTGGCTTCCATGGGTATCTATGTCTTCAGCCGCGAGACCCTGTTTGATCTTCTGATCAAACATCCCACCGCCACCGATTTTGGCAAGGAGATCATCCCAGCTTCCCTAGCCCGGGGAGACCGGCTCCAGAGTTTCCTGTTCGATGACTACTGGGAGGATATCGGCACCATCGGGGCCTTCTATGAAGCGAACTTGGCCTTGACAGCCCAACCCAACCCTGCATTTTCGTTTTATGACGAGAAGTTCCCGATCTATACCCGTCCCCGTTACCTGCCCCCTAGCAAATTGCAGGATGCCCAGGTGACCGAATCGATTATTGGCGAAGGTTCCCTGCTCAAGGCCTGCAGCATTCACCACTGTGTGCTCGGAGTTAGAAGCCGCGTTGAGGATGAGGTCGTGCTTCAGGACACCCTGTTGATGGGCTCCGACTTCTTTGAATCGTCGGAGGAACGCGCTGTTTTACGGGAACGGGGGGGCATTCCTTTGGGTGTGGGCAAGGGAACCACGGTGAAGCGGGCGATTCTCGACAAAAACGCGCGCATCGGCAGCAACGTCACGATCATCAACAAGGATCGTCTTGAGGAGGCTGATCGACCTGAACTCAATTTCTACATCCGCAACGGCATTGTGGTGATTGTCAAAAATGGGACCATCGCCGATGGCACGGTGATCTAAGCCCTGGATACTCCCATAAGCCAGGAATTGCTCACACGACTGTGGCCATCTGGTGACGCTCTTCCCATCGGGGGCCCACTCTTGCCACACTGAAACAACAGACACCAAATGTTTCTGATGGGCAACGCGCATTTCGGCCTCATTGGTTTGGGCGTGATGGGCGAGAACCTCGTCCTTAATGCAGAGCGCAATGGTTTTTCCAGTGCCGTTTACAACCGCACCTATGCGAAAACCCAGGAGTTCTTGCTGGGTCTGGGAGCGGGAAAACAGATTGTGGGAGCTGAAACCCTTCAGGAGTTCGTGGGTCTACTGGAACGCCCGCGCCGTATTTTGATGATGGTGAAGGCCGGTCAACCGGTCGATGACACCATTGCTGCCATCTCCCCATTCCTGGAGGAGGGTGACCTGCTGATCGATGGCGGCAATTCCCTCTACACCGACACCGAGCGCCGGGTTGCCGAACTGGAACGCCAAAGTTTTGGCTACATCGGCATGGGAGTCTCTGGGGGGGCCAAGGGTGCTCTGGAAGGGCCGAGCATGATGCCTGGTGGCACCAAGGCCGCCTACGACGCGATCGAGCCCCTGGTGAAGACGATGGCGGCGCAGGTCGATGACGGACCGTGCGTCACCTATATCGGCCCCGGCGGAGCTGGCCATTTCGTCAAGACCGTCCACAACGGCATTGAATACGGGATTGAGCAGATCCTTGCCGAGGCCTACGACCTGATGAAGCGGGTTGCTGGCCTGGGGGGCGAGCAAATGGCTGATGTTTTGGGCCAATGGAACCAAACCGAGGAGCTGGCCTCCTTCTTGGTGGAGATCACCGAGATCTGCCTGCGCACCAAAGACCCCGCCGATGGCTCTGACCTGGTGGAGCACATCGTGGATGCGGCTGGTCAAAAGGGCACCGGCCTTTGGACCGTGGTCAGCGCCCTGGAAATGGGGGTACCCGTGCCCACTATTTATGCGGCCCTGAATGCCCGGGTGTTGAGTTCCCTGCGCCCGGAACGGCAAGCCGCAGAAGCCTTGCTTTCTGCCCCCGCCCCCCATGGGTTTGACCTCGGTAGCGTTGAGACCGGGATGGAGCCGCTGCGGGATGCCTGCATCGCTGCCTCCATCGTGAGCTATGGCCAAGGCATGGCCCTGCTTCAGGAAGCCTCCAAGCTGCACGATTACAACCTCAACTTCTCGGCCATCGGCCAAATCTGGAAAGGGGGCTGCATCATTCGCGCCCGTCTGCTGCAACGCATTCAAGATGCCTACAGCGCCAATCCCAACCTGGCCAACCTGATGGTTGATCCTTGGTTTGCTGAGCAAATCAACCGCAGGCTTCCCGGCCTCCGCCAGGTGGTGGCAGGAGCAGCACTTGCTGGGATCCCGGTTCCCTGCCTGTCCAGCACCCTCGACTACATCGATAGCTATCGCACGGGTCGCCTACCCCAAAACCTTGTGCAAGCCATGCGGGACTGCTTCGGCTCCCACACCTACGAGCGCACCGATCAAGCGGGTGCCTTCCACACCGAATGGCTCTGATGGCCACCTACAACCTTGAGATCAGCAGCGATAGCGGCCAATTAGCCCGCCGCTGTGCGGAGCAAATCGCGATTTGGATCAAGCTTGCCCTAGACCAACGGGATCGGGCCCAGATTGCCCTCTCCGGCGGCGGCACCCCGGCGGAGGCCTACTGCACCTTGAACGGCCAACACCTGCCCTGGAATCGGGTGGACGTGCTACTTGGGGATGAACGCTGGGTTGCACCAACCGATCCCGCCAGCAATGCCAACATGCTCGGCAAAACACTCCTGGCTGCCGGAGGACCAGGTGCCCAGGCGTGCTTCCACCCCGTGCCCACCCAGCTGGAGAGCCCGGAGCTTTCCATGCAGGCCTACGAACAGACCGTCAGGCAGCTGTGCCCGGGAGAGCCGCCGGTGTTTGACGTGATGGTGCTGGGCCTTGGCGAAGACGGCCACACGGCGTCACTTTTTCCCGGTACCCCTGCCACCACGGTGCGTGATCGGGCCGTCACGGTGGGAGTTGGCAATGGCCTCGAGCGCATCAGCCTCACGGCCCCGGTGCTCAGTGCTGCCCGCCAGGTGATCGTGCTTGTGAGTGGGGCGGCTAAGGCCCAGGCGTTGCAGAGGCTGCTAGATCCCGAAGAATCGGCGGAGCGCACCCCTGCCAAGCTGGTCCAACCCCGAAGCCCTGTACTTGTGCTGGCCGATGCCGCGGCGGCCGCCGGGGGCCTCCCTGCGCCAGGCTGAGCCTTGATCAACTGGATCCTGGCCATGGCAGCACCCCTTTTGATCGCCGCAGGAGCTGGTTTCTCCGGATGGCAGCCCCTCAACGACACGATCATGGGGGGCCGCAGCCAAGGCGCTTGCTACGCCACTGCTGAAGGGCTGGTGATGGAGGCCAACGTGGATCCCGAGGGGGGCGGATTTGTCAGCTGCCGATCAGCTGTCTATGCACCGCCTCTCAACCTTTCCGGCTACGGCGCCCTCCAAATCGAACTCGATGGCGACGGTCGCCGCTACAAGTTGGCCATCGCCTGTCGCGATGGGGTGGCTGGGCTCACCGAATTGATCCCAGGGGGCCTGCGCTGGGTGGCTGAATTTTCGACCCAGGTCACGGGCCCCTCGGTGGTCACCATCCCCTTTAGTCGGCTCACCCCCAGCGTGCGAGCCACCCCCGTGGGCCTGCCGCTGCTGCGCTTTGACCCCCAACAGGTCACCCGAATTCAGATTCTCCACTCCAAATTTGGGGATGCGGGAGCCCCTAATCCAGGGTTTCGCCCTGGGACGTTACGCCTGCTGATTCGCTCCATTCAAGCCGTGACCTGAGGTGGAGGAGCTCACGCCGATGGTCGAAGGGTTCGAGCCCTTCCTCACCGGGTTGGCCCGGGCAGCAGATCTTTGCCTCAAGCCCCACCACCATGCCCTGCGCTTTAGTGGCGAACCGCCAGCCGCGATCGGCGATGTCCAAGACTGTTGCCTGTTGATCGAGGTGCGTGACGCCCAGGGCATCCGCCACAGCAACCTCGACCTCGAGCTCGAGATCTACCGCAGTGGCAGCGACCTCAACTTGATGCTCAGCCGCTTAAGCGACGACCAGTTACCCGTGTTATGGCACGGCAACCACCCGGTGTGGATGGATAGCGGCACGGGTGAACGCTGCGAACGGCCCGCCGATGGGGCTCCCATGGAAGCCCTGTGTCGGCGGATCCGGGCCCTGCTGGTCTAGGGCTGATCGGTGACGGCCCCCTTGCTGCTGCTGCCCACCAGGCGGGCATACTTGCCCAACACGCCGGTGGTATAGCGGGGTTTTGGTGCCGTCCATGCGGCCCGGCGTCGGGCCAGCTCGGCCTCGTCCACGTTGAGTTGGATCAGGAGCTGGTTGGCGTCGACGGTGATGCTGTCTCCCTCTTCAACAAGGCCAATGGTTCCGCCCACGGCAGCTTCCGGGGCCACATGGCCAATGACCAGCCCATAGGAACCGCCGGAAAATCGCCCATCGGTAATCAGGGCAACCTTGTCGAGTAAGCCTTGGCCAACAATGGCAGCGGTCGGTGCAAGCATTTCGCGCATGCCTGGCCCGCCCACAGGACCCTCATTGCGGAGCACCACCACATCTCCTGGAACGATTTGTTCGGCAAGGATTGCATCGAGAGCGGATTCTTCGCTTTCGAAAACCCTGGCCGGACCTGTAATCACGGGGTTCTTGACACCGCTGATCTTGGCGACGGCCCCCTCTTCGGCAAGATTTCCCCTCAGGATCGCCAGGTGCCCCTTGGGGTAGAGCGGGTTGGAGAGGGGCCGAATCACGTCCTGTTCAGCGGGAGGCACTGAAGGCACATCGGCGAGCACCTCGTGCAATGTCTTGCCCTCAATGGTCCGGCAGTCACCGTGCAGCAGGCCGGCGTCCAGTAACAGCTTCATGACCTGGGGGATTCCGCCCGCACGGTGGAGTTCAACAGTGACGTAGCGGCCGCTGGGTTTGAGATCGCAGATCACAGGCACCCGTTGGCGGATTGTTTCGAAATCGTCGATGTTGAGCTCAACGCCAGCTGTGCGGGCGATCGCCAGCAGGTGAAGTACGGAATTGGTGGAGCCCCCTACCGCCATGATGACGGAGATGGCATTTTCGAAGGCTTCCCGGGTGAGAAGGTCGCTCGGACGGATGTTGGATTCGATCGCCTTGACCAGGACTTCAGCAGAACGGGCGGAGCTGTCGGATTTTTCGTGGTCTTCAGCCGCCATGGTGGAGCTGTACGGAAGGCTTAGGCCCAGGGTTTCAAAGGCTGAGCTCATCGTATTGGCCGTGAACATACCTCCGCAGCTACCGGCGCCAGGGCAGGCATTTTTCTCGATGGCCGTCAGTTCTTCGACGTCAATCCGACCGCCGGAATACTGCCCAACAGCCTCAAAGGCACTGACTACGGTGAGGTCGCAGGGGCCTAATTTCCCTGGCTTGATCGTGCCGCCGTAGACAAAGATTGCCGGAATATTCATGCGTGCCATGGCCAACATGGCTCCAGGCATGTTTTTGTCGCAACCGCCGATTGCCAGCAGACCGTCCATGCTTTGGGCGTTGCAGGCTGTCTCGATGCTGTCGGCAATCACCTCGCGGCTCACCAGGGAGTACTTCATCCCCTCGGTTCCCATGGAGATGCCATCACTCACGGTGATGGTTCCAAACATCTGGGGCATGGCGCCAGCTGCCTTGGCGGCCGCTTCCGCCCGCAGCGCTAGGTCATTGAGCCCCATGTTGCAGGGCGTAATCGTGCTGTAGCCGTTGGCGATGCCAATGATTGGCTTGTTGAAATCGCCATCGCCGAAACCAACCGCCCGCAACATGGCCCGGTTGGGGGACCTTTGGATTCCTTGGGTGATCGCGGCGGAACGGAGCATGTTCAGCGTGGAAGGAGCTAGGTATGCAACCTACCGGCTGGTGGCCATGCCTTCCAGCTGGCGACGCACGTCTTCGATGGCTTGGTTCAGTTCGTGCACTTTGTTGTGCAAATCCTTTTGCCCCTGGATGCTGCCGAGGGGACGGGCCTTGGGGGCAGGATCGAAATCCTCGGCTTCGGCATGGCGGGAGAGGCGCAGGACCCGCTGTTGCCGTCCCTCCAGCCGCCGCTTTTCCGCTAACGAGAGCAGCCACCAGGCCAGGCCCGCTGCACCGATGAGGGCACCGGCCATGCCACTCAGCATGCCGCTGGATCCCCCCCGGGAACCCAAGTCGCTATTACGAACGCCCATAGAAGTTGGTCTTGAAAATCCAGCCTAGGGAGTTGGCGGAGAAGTATCTGCTCCGGTGGAGCCAAAGAGGCGGGCTGAAACATGGCCCATGCCTGGGACGATCCGGCCGTGGGAATCCAGGTCGGGATCGATACAGGCGCTGTAAAGGGTGAGCTTGGAGAAGCGTTCGCCTACGGCCTTGAGTCCGGCACTTGATGCCAAGGCTGTGACCACCCTCAGGCGGTCGCCTTCAACCCCGCGGGCCTGGAGCTGCTCGAGGGCATGGATCAACCCTTGGCCGGTGGCGATCTCGGCGGCAAAGACCAGCACGCCGCAGCGGTCATCCATGGCCTCGGACAGCCCATTGATGCCATGACCCAGGTGGGCAACCTGGGCTGAGGGGAGCACCGACTGGGCTCCCTGCCAAAGGCCAAGGCCAGAACGCAGCAAGGGAACGGCTACCAGGGGAACCGCTGGGTCCACGATCTCCCCCTGGGTTGGGGCCAAGGGGGATTCAATCGCGATCGGGCGATGGGGAAGCCAATCGCGCAGGGCCTCATAGGTGAGCCAGCGACCCAATTCCGCGGTCGCACTGGCGTAGATGGGGGATGGGGTGTGGCGATCCCGCACCACGCTCAACCAGTGGCCAATCAAGGGGTGGGGGGGTACCACCACCCGCAGCGTCATTGCCATGTTTGGCATAACTTGATAGTCCACCGTAGTTGCGCGCCCTTGATCTCCGTTGTCCGTCGATGCCAGCAAGGATTGGTTGTTGCCCTGCTGGGTTTGTGCCTGCTGGTTGGCTTGGCGAGACCCGCGGCTGCAATTACGGCACCGGAATTACGCAGCCAACGGTCACTGCAGGATTTGCAACCCGACCTGCATGGCCGCAATCTCCAACAGCAGGAATTTCTTAAGGCTTCCTTGGTGGGCTTTGATCTCAGCGACAGCGATCTGCGCGGAGCCGTGTTCAACAGTTCAGATTTAAAGGGTGCCAATCTTCAAGGTGCCAACCTCGAAGACGTGGTGGCCTATGCCAGCCATTTCGAAGACAGCGATCTTTCGAATGCGGTGTTGCGCAACGCCATGCTGATGCAGAGCCATTTCAAAGGGGCCACGATCACGGGCGCTGATTTCAGTGATGCTGTGCTCGACCTTCCCCAACAAAAAGCCCTTTGTCTGCGGGCCACGGGAACCAACCCCACCACCGGGGTTCTAACCCGCGACAGCCTGGCCTGTCGCCCCTGAGCCCTGGGTTTGGTCGCGCCTAGGTTGATGCTTCCGGTCCCGGTGATCCCACCCATCCCCTGCTCGGGCCCATTCTTCGGATGACCACTCGTTTGAATCGCCTTCCCGTCACTGTGGTGACCGGCTTTCTTGGGGCTGGGAAAACCACCCTGCTGCGTCAACTGTTGCTCTCTAGTGGCCTGCGGCTTGCCGTACTGGTGAATGAATTTGGGGAGGTTGGCATCGATGGCGACCTGCTTCGCAGTTGTGGTTTCTGCCCGGAGGAGGAGCTCGAGGGTCGCCTCGTTGAACTAGCCAATGGGTGCCTGTGCTGCACCGTTCAAGATGATTTCTTGCCCACGATGGAGCGGCTGCTGGAGCGGGCCGACCAGCTCGACGGCATCGTCGTGGAAACCAGTGGCCTCGCCCTGCCTGAACCGCTGATTGCGGCCTTCGCCTGGCCAGAGATTCGTACCCGCACCCGGGTGAATGGCCTGGTGGCGGTGGTCGATGGCGAGGCCCTGGCGGCCGGCCATGTGGTGGCCAACCCTGAAGCCCTTGAGGCCCAGCGCTTGGCCGATCCAAGCCTGGACCACGCCACGGCCATTGAGGAGCTGTTTGAAGAACAGCTCGAAGCCGCCGATCTGGTACTGGTCAGCCGGGCAGATAGCCTCGATCCAGCTGCGTTCGCGGCCTTGCAGGAACGCCTTCGCCCTTTCCTGCGGCCTGGGACGCCAGTCCTGCCCATGGAACGGGGACAGATTGATCCGGCCCTGGTGCTGGGGCTGAGCAGCCCCAGCACGGACCCGAACCCCGGGGCGGAAGACCATGACCATCACGTTCATGACCATGACGGTCATGACGACCATCACGTTCATGACCATGACGGTCATGACGACCATCACGACCACACTCACGTGGCCATGGAGTCCCTGGCGATCAACTTGCCCGGCGTCTTTGACCGTGAACGACTGGAGATCAGCCTTCGCGCTCTGATCGCCTCCGGAGCCCTGATTCGGGTCAAGGGGCGTCTCTGGTTACCAGGCAAGGCCAGGCCCTTGCAAATTCAGGCGGTGGGTCCGCGGCTGGAGTGTTGGTTCGAAGCCGACCACGCCCCTGGATCCTCCAAACAGGACGGCCTTGAATTGGTGGTGTTGGGCTTCGGCCTGAAGCACGACCAGTTGGAAGGAACCCTAAAAGGGGCCATGACCTAATCACTTAGGCCTAAAGAAAGGCGCCTAATCCAGGGGAACGGCCCCAAGGGCACAGAGGCTGCCCCAGCAGAGGGCCTTTTGGTCCGAGGCTGGCACCCCAATCCAGCGGGTTTGCACCAGCCTCCAAGGACGCCCCCGCTGTTTCATGGCAATCGCCCCCGCACCGTTATGGCGGAAGAGCAGGGTCTCCTGGCCCATCGCAACGCGCCAGGACTTGCCGATGTCCTGAACTTGCATCAGACAGGTTTGCCAGGCACCACCATCCAATTGGCACTGCAGGACAACGCTCTGGGCGCAAGCCCCATGGGCCCAGCCCACAATTGCCCAGGCGAGCACCCAGACCAGCCGGGAAAAGCCTTTGCGCGATGCATGGCAAGAGCCTTTGCCAGTTCTTGGTCCACTTGGAACGGATGCCATGGTTCAACCTGGGCACAGCCGTGGGCCCCGGACCCTTGGGCTGCCAAGATTTAATAAACCATTGGCTGCCCAGGTGCCCCTCTTTAGCGCCCACGTTCAGGTCTCCCTCAGGTCCTCTGTGCTCGACCCCGCTGGGGAAGCCACCTGTGCTGCTGCAGCCCGTTTGGGTGTGGAGGGCATCAAATCCTTGAGAATTGGCAAGTCGATCCACCTGGAGCTCGAGGCTCCCGATCGCGCCACGGCCCAGGCCCAGTTAGAGCTGCTCAGCGATCGCCTCCTGGCCAACCCGGTCATTGAGGACTGGAGTCTTGAACTGGCTGAAACCACTGGGGGGCAGGAGGCATGACCGTCGGGATCGTCGTTTTCCCTGGCTCCAATTGTGATCGCGATGTGCGATGGGCTTTGGAAGGTTGCCTCCAGTTATCCACCCGCTTTCTCTGGCATGAAGAGCGGGACCTGGGCGGGATCGATGCCGTCGTGCTGCCTGGCGGCTTCAGTTATGGCGACTACCTCCGTTGTGGCGCCATCGCTCGCTTTGCTCCCGTTCTCGAGGCGGTGCGTGATTTTGCCCTTGGGGGTGGGCCGGTCCTTGGGATTTGCAATGGCTTTCAGGTACTGACTGAGATGGGACTGTTGCCAGGAGCCCTCACGCGGAACCAGAAGCTCCACTTTCTCTGTGAGCCAGCCCCGTTGGAGGTAAGGCCTGGAACCTGCCAATGGCTGAAGCACTACGGCGAGGGCGAAGCCATCAACCTGCCGATTGCCCATGGCGAAGGCCGCTATCAATGCGACGCGGACCAGCTCCAGCAGCTGGAAGGGGAGGGAAGGGTCGTGCTGCGCTACGGGCAAAACCCGAATGGCTCGGTCGGAGATGTGGCAGGTCTCACCAACGAGGCAGGCAACGTGCTCGGCCTGATGCCCCACCCGGAGCGGGCCTGTGATCCTGCGACTGGTGGTACCGATGGGCTGCGCTTACTAGCCAGTGTGTTGGCCTGAGCTTCAGGGGCTGATACGACCGATTCCCATAAAAAAAGGGTCCCAACGGGGACCCCTTGATGGAACGACAGGGGGGCTGATCAGTTGACAGCGGCGAAGAAATCCTTGCTCTTGATCGGATCGGGATTCATCGTTTTCTCGCCGGGCTGCCAGTTTGCGGGGCAGACCTCATCCGGGTGGGCCTGAACGTGCTGGAAGGCTTGGAGCACCCGGAGGGTTTCATCCACGCTGCGGCCCACGGGCAGGTTGTTGATCGTGCTGTGCATGATCACGCCCTGGGGGTCAATGATGAACAGGCCGCGCAGGGCGATGCCAGCCTCTTCGTCGAGCACGTTGTAGGCGCTGGCAATCTCCTTCTTGAGGTCAGCAACCAAGGGGTAAGCGATGTCGCCCAGGCCGCCGCTCTTTCGCTCATTTTGCACCCAGGCCAGGTGGCTGAATTGGCTGTCCACCGAGACACCCAACACTTCGGTGTTACGGCTGGTGAAATCGGAGTAGCGATCCGAGAAAGCGGTGATCTCGGTGGGGCAGACGAAGGTGAAATCGAGGGGGTAGAAGAACAGCACCACGTATTTGCCGCGGTACTGGGACAGTTTGATGTCCTTGAACTCCTGGTCAACCACTGCGGTGGCAGTGAAGTCAGGGGCTTGCAGACCGACCAGTCTCGACATGCTTGTTGGGAAGGGGTGAAGGAAGGGGAGGAACCGGGTCAATGCCAGCCTTAGGGCGAAGTCGGATTGACTACTAGTTATCCAAACAACAATTTATCACAATTTCGTCGCTGCAAAGCGATAGCCTCAAGGGAGCGTTCAATCGGCTTGCATGGCTTGGGATCCCAACGTACTTCGCAAATACAACACGACTGGCCACTTCCGCCTGTTGAATCAGGTTCGCTCCGAGCTCAAGGACAATCCCTTGGTTCGTCCCAGGCAGGGCCAGAGCGTTGGTGAAGCGAATCGCAGCAAGTCCCTGATCCGTGCCCTGGAGGGGCGTTCCTATGGCTCAAGGGCCCGCCGATCGGTTTACGTATCCATGCCAGCCGATCAGCCTGTTGACGGGCTCCAGCAGTCGATGGCGGAAGATCCACGCCGGATCGAGCCAGCAGCTCCAGGCCTGGCCGGGGACGACTTCGATGGCAGTGCCTCGGCAAGTTTCCGTGAACGGCTGAACGCAATCGACATGCGCTAGTCGTTACTTAGTCGCAATTAGGTAGGCCGCTTCTGAATCCATTCAGGCTCTTGTTTAAGTTGTAATAATCTGCGCGTCTGTCATCTTCTCAATGTTGGCAGACGAAAAAAGCCCCCTGGTTAGGGGGCTTTTTAGCGACAGTCACTATGGCTCGGGGGAGACTTGAACTCCCGACCTTGGGGTTATGAATCCCACGCTCTAACCAGCTGAGCTACCGAGCCGCTGGGCATGCAATTCTATCAGGCGCGTGGGGGGAGCACTTGCATGGGGTTGATGGCTCCACGGCCTGGGGGATGGATCTCGAAGTGCAGGTGGGGGCCCGTGCTGCGGCCTGTACTGCCCATATAGGAGACAAGTTGGCCCTGCTCGACCGTTTGACCAACCCTGACGGCAAGCCGGCTGTTGTGGGCATAGAGCGATTGGCTGCCATCCTCATGCTGAACCAAGACCTTGTAGCCATACCCCCCGTCATCCCATCCAGAAAAAGTCACCCGTCCGCTTTTGGCTGCCACGATCGGTGTGCCGACATTGTTGGCCACATCGATCCCCTTGTGCATCCGTCCCCAACGCCAACCGTAGCCGGAGCTGAACATGCCCTTGGTGGGCCAAATCCAGCCAGATGCGGACAAACCGGAATCAAACGGCCGTTCCAAATTGCCGAAATTTGGTAAATCTGGCCAGCTGATCCCGCCGCTGCCAGAGGGCGCCAGGCCAATCAGGAGTCGGGGGCGAGCCGGGGAGGCTTGGGAGAGTTTGATTTCGCTACCCACAACCAATTTGGCCGTATCGAGCCCGGGGTTGAGTTGGAGGAGCTGCTGGAGGGTGACGCCATAACGCTGGGCTATTTTCTTGATGCTGTCCCCGAGGCGTACGGCTGGGCTTTCTTCGAGGGCGGGGAGATCTTGGAGGGGCGGTGTGCGCCGTAATTCACTTGGATCCAAGGAAGCCAGCAGCTTCACCAGACGCACCTGCTTGATAGGAACGATCAGCCACTCACCCTGACGGAATTGGTGGGTGGTCTCAACCTCGTTGAGGGCGGCAAGGCGTTCGGCGGGGATCCTGAGTTTTGGGGACAGATCCTCGATGGTGACGCTGTCGCGAACCCTCACCCAAGCCTTCTCTGTACTTGGGACGGGCAGGGCTGCGACAAGGACGTCAAGGTCACCGGGGCGGGGTGCTGGAGGGGTCAGGGCCGCTACCAAAGCAGGCATGGCCACGGCGACTGGTAACGCCACCCTCAAACACGTTCGCCAAGACAGCATGCAAAATTCCTGACGGATATGGTGCATTTCTGAAGCCATATCACTGAACTCGCCGGACAGTAACCGACGGAACCCCCCAATACAAGTTGCAATGAATACGATTTGCCGCAACTTGTGGCGAAATTGCTGTTCAGGACAGGGTTTCTGCCCCTGTCAGCAAATTCAGTTGCCGCAGGGACTCATACAGAACAACTCCCACGGCCACCGAGAGGTTGAGGCTGCGCACCCCATGGGGGACGGCCCGGGAGGACCGGGCCATCGGGATGGTGAGGCAGGTATGGGCCTGGTCCCGGACGGATGGGGGTAGCCCTTCGGTTTCGCGGCCAAAGAGCAACCAATCGTCGACCTCGAATTGGAAGCTGTTGTAGGGGATGGCGCCATGGCTGCTGAGGGCAATGAGCCGGCCCCCCCTTGCTGCGCGCTCGTGTTGCAACGCCGACCAATCGGCATGGCGGCTGAGCCGCACCAGGGGCCAGTAGTCGAGACCAGCGCGTTTGAGTTGGCGATCGTCGATCGAGAAGCCAAGGGGTTCCACGAGGTGCAACTCCGTGCCGGTAGCGGCACAGGTACGGGCCACATTCCCGGTGTTCGGTGGGATTTCAGGTTGGTAGAGGATCACCTGGGGCATGGCGGGGCTGTAAGGAATGGCTTTGCTTTAGGGAACGGCCACGCTGGTGGGCAATAGATCAATGGCCCGGCCCGCCACCACCAGCCAGCCGGAGCTGGCAAGCGCCATGACCTGCTGCTCCAACTCCCCGAGCCGATCGCGGAAAAGGCCGCCAATGGCCGTGGGTGGCACGACCCCCCAGCCGGCCTGCTCACTCACCACGATGACGGAGCCCTTACAGCCATCCATCGCCCCAAGCAGCCGTTGACAGTGCTGCTGCCAGGTCATCGCATCGAGTTCCAGACCATGGACAACCCAGCTGCCGAGGGAATCAACCAGGGCGAGGGAGTGGGTCCCGATGGTGGATAGGGAGTCGGCTAACCCAAAGCCCACTTCCTGGCATCCCCAGGCCGATGGCCTGCGTTGCCGGTGGAGGGCTAGGCGGGCCCGCCAGAGAGGATCCCCAACACCGCTACCACCGGTAGCCACATAGGTGACCTCCAATCCACTGGCTTGGGCCAGGTGCTCGGCCCAACGGCTCTTGCCGCTACGGGCGGGACCTGTAACAACGGTGATCGCGTGTCCCATTCAGGATGGTTGGGGGGCCATCACAAACGCTTGAAAGTCGATTGCAACGTCCAAAAAGCCGGTGGCTACCAAGCAGGTTTTAGCCCCCACCATTCATGTTCCGCAGGGTTGCGACGGAGGACGGCGACACCCGGTTGAGGTAGCGGAAGATCCAGTACTTGAAGATCGTCGCCAAGACCACAGGGAAGGTGGCAATAAAAAGCAAGATGAAGTTCTCCTCAGCCGGGAGGCCAAGGTGGTTGGCGACACCATCAAGCAGCACAGTCCAGCCTTCTGGACTGTGGAATCCCACGAAGATGTCGGTAAAGAGAATGATTGCAAAGGCCTTGGCGCTGTCGCTTAGGCCATAGACGAGTTCGTCAATAAATCCCCGTAGGACCTGAATGTCCCGTTGACCCAGGATGCAAACGATCGCAAATCCGATCAGCCCGCTGAGGTCGGCAAGAACATTTTTGATGGCGTGGGTACCTTCCTGGGCTGTTTCTGCCTGGAGCTCCAAAGCTTTTTTGCTCAATTCAGCCTGGATTTCCTCACGGCTTGGCAAGGGGTTGCCACTGAGGAGGGCCTCAAATTCGATTTGCCCCTGGAAATCGCGCAATTGACGCACGGCCTTTTGCTCCAGATGGGGCTTGGGGTAATTCAGGATCGTGGCATCACCGGCAAAGCGATCCACCAGGGGTGAGACCACATAGGTGCGGCTGACTTGCTGAATTAAGACTGGAACCAGGATCAACAGCAGCAGGATCCTCAGTGATACCAAGGTGGAGTCCCGCCGGCGGCGAAACCCGGCCACCACGCTGGCCTCGGCCTCGGGGTCGAGCTGGCGCCTGACCTGGTCCATCACCCCAATCAGGCTGCGCGGCAGCACTTCTGGGTTGCGGCTGAGGCTGGGCAGGGGGCGTCGCTGGTTGTCATAGCGACTGACCACCGCTTCGATCAGCTGGAGCTGGCGCAATTCCTGGCCAGCGATTTCTTGGCGATGGGGCTCAAGCGCTTCGATGGAGCTGCGGCAGATCTCCAGGGCGGAGCGAAAACGACGCAGCACTTGGGCCTGGGCCGACTTGGGGATGCTCAGGGTCAGCTCGGCACGAACGGGTCTGTCGTTGTAATGCTCAAGCTCAATGCTTTGGATCAGCAGGGCTGATTCGTAACCGCGTTCAATGTCGTGGCTGAGGTCACGCTGCTGGGCGCGACCGAAAGCCCCTGTCCAATCGGTGAGAGCCATCGGGTTCAGCGTGAGAAAACCCACCAAGTGAGCATCGGAACGACAGTTCCAACCACCAACAACACAACAACCCAGGTAAAGGCATTGCTCTCGGAGGTTTCCTCCTGGGTTGGCACATTGGTGGCCAGCGTTACCACTTCGGCGATCTCCGGCTCGCCCGGATCCTCACCGCCCTGGAGCACGGTTTGAAGGCGGGTCATGCCATCGAGGCTTGCCTGCCTGTAGCGGGCACCATCCCGGAGGGGCTGGGCCATGGTTGTCCGCGCCGTGCTCTTTAGCAATTCGCTATTCAGCTCAGCTTCCAGCCCTGAGGAAACAGCGACAGCGGCGGAATTGGTCTGGCTATCGAGCAGAAAGAGCAGTTGGTTGTTTTCGGCGCCGGATCCGAGCCAGCTCGACAAAACGTCCTGGGCCAGTTCTGGGAGGCTGAGGCCGTAATCGAGCCGCTTGACCGTGATCAAGTGGGCATCGATATGGTCTGGTTCAAAGGCGTTGAGTTGGGCCGTGAGTTCGCCAATGGCAGCGCGGCTGAGCACATCGGCCTCGTCAACCACCCGTTCAGCGGGCGGTGATGTAGGGAGCGTGCTCGCCGACAGGGCCCATCCTGCGCTGGGCCAAAGCAGGCCAAGGCCCAACACCACAACACCAACGATGCCAAAGAGCCAAGACCGGACCATTGGCTTGGCGAGCCAATGGGGAGATGGAAGCAACTGCAAGGGGATAGGCCCAGCGTGGACCTAGTTTGCCGCCTATCGGTACCCCTGTCTCGTCTTGGCCCCCTGCCTGCTCTAAATCGATGACTTTGCCAACGCCCGCGAGGCTCTGTATCGGTCTGGGGCTGGTCGCCCTGGCGCTGGTTGTGGCGAACCAAGGTCTGGCCCCTGAAGTGGATCCGCCCCTGGAGCGGGCCGCCGTGCTGGCGAGTTTGCTAGCCGTGGGCCTGATGCTGGTGGGCGTGCTCTGGACACGGGCCCTGCCCGAGGCCTCGATTCGCTCAGAACTATCTGGCGAACAAGGCCTTGTTCTCCCCGCGGACCTGCCAGAGTCCTTGGCCGAAGAATTGGCCTGGGGAAGTCACATGCTGCTCATCGCAAGCCCAGCAGCCGTGGTGCTTGTGATTTGGCGGGGTCAGCCGTTGCTGCGCCGTGGCTTGCTCGCCCCATCACCGTTTGTCCCCGGGGCCATCTGCCAGAGGGCCATCGACAAGCAAGCCGCCATCTCCCTGGTGGATCTCAAGCTCTATCCCGGCCGCCAGGAATTTGACGCCCTGTTGCCCGGATTGCCCTCGGTCATTGTCCAACCCTTGGGCCAAGACGGCCTGGTGTTGCTGGGGGGGTGGTCGGCCCGCTGCTTCAGCCGTAGCGATTTGGCCTGGGTGGAGGGTTGGGCCGCCAAGCTCAGAGCTGGATTGGAGCGACTGCCGAACCGGGACGAGGCTGCTTCGATTTCGACCTAGGAACCTGTTGCTTCAAGGTCATCTGGGTGTTCACCCTGCTGCCTGGACTGGTAAACACCACGAGACCCTTGCTGCCGAGTCGGCCATCAATGCGATCGGATTTCGTCGTCTGGTTGTTGGTTTGGCGCTTCAGCACCACGTTGCCGAGGGCCTTCACTTGATCGCTCTTCCAATTCCATTGGCAACGGTTTGCCGTCAGGGAATCCGTTTGCTGCTCCAGTTTGCAGTGGCTTGATACGACAGCAAACTGCTTGGTATAGAAGAGTTGGAAGCCCACCCCCTGGACCGTTGCTTGTTTCAGGATGCCATCAAAGGGTTCAACACTTCGGATGATTTGCTGACGCCCATCCACTTGCGTGTCTCGGGCATTGAAGATGGCCCCCCGGCTGCTATCTACAAGCCTGACTGGTGCTGCCAGGGTGAGGATCTGGGTGAGCGTGTTGCCCTTCAAGGCTGGGGAGGTGAGAACCTGCTGCTGCTTGTTGGGTAGGGTTCGCACCCCTCGCACTGGGCCTGCAGCGACGAGATCACCAGTCTCTGTAAACCAATCGACGCTACGAACGTTCACCCGAATGGCGCCATCCCCATGGCGTGTCAGCAGGGGATGGTCACGCAGCTCGAGTTTGTCTTGATCGATTAAAAACCGGGCTTGATCCGAGGCGACTTGGAATTTGTCTTGGGTAGCAACAGGCCGGCGATCGAGAACCATGAGGTTCTGGGCTGGGTACCAGCGGGCCCGTTGCGCCTTGATCACAAAGGGTTGGGCACCGAGGCGTTGGATGACCAGGTCACCTTCGAGCTGGATCAGTTCGCCATCATTGAGAACAGTGGCACTGGTGGCTGAAAGTCGATAGCGGGGATTGCCATTGGAGAACAGCGTTCCCTTTAGACGGCTTGCCTGGGCCACCCGGCGGCCCAGGTCGTAGCGGGCATCCGGGCTGGTGAGATTCCAGGTTGGTTGGCCCAGCAGATTGTGCTGTTGCAGGTTTAGGGAACGGAAGACAAAGGGTTGGGCCGCCGGCTCCGGGCTCTTTTGGCCTTGGCAGCCAACCAACAGGTTTGTCAAGGCCATGGTCCCAAGGGTCAAGGACAGGAGAGCTGGGGTTCCCCGGTTCATAGGGGCGCCTCGAGCTCCAGGCGCTGCATCACTGGCTGGGGCTCGGGTAAGGCCAAACCCGGTTGCAGTCCCCCCCACTGTTGGGCCGCCAGCCAGTCCGGTGGCGCGCCCAGGGATGGGCCACTGGCAAATGGGGTTTGGCCCAGTTGTCTGAGCATGCGATCGGAGAGTTCCGGCACCAGGGGGGCGAGCAACACCGCCACCCAGCGGGTGGCCTCAAGCACGGCGTAGAGATCTGAGCCCACCTGCTGCTCGTTGCCTTCCTGCTTCATCAACTTCCAGGGTGCCTGTTCATTGAGATAGCCGTTGGTTGTGATGGCCAAGTGCAGGCAGGCTTCCGCAGCGCTGCGGAAATCGAGGAGATCCATGGCCCTGGTGAAGTGCTCTCCAGCAGTGAGGGCTGCAATGGCTAAGGGGTGACTGGCGGCCACCCCCCCTGGAACGGGGGGAACAGCATCGTTAAACCACCTGCGCGCCATCGACGATGTGCGGTTGAGCAGGTTGCCAATCGTGTTGGCCAGGTCGTTGTTGACCAGGTCACTGAAGCGCTGCTGTTGAAAGTCGCCGTCGTCCCCAAAGGGGATATCCCTGAGCAAGTACCAGCGCACCGCATCCCGACCGCAGTGTTCAAGCAAGCTTTCTGGATCGAGCACATTGCCCAAGGATTTGCCCATCTTTTGGCCTTCCCGGGTCAAGAAGCCGTGGCCAAACACTCGTTCCGGCAGGGGGAGGCCTGCGGAGAGCAACATCGCGGGCCAATAAACGGCATGGAAGCGGAGGATGTCCTTGCCGATCACGTGAAGCTGGGCTGGCCAGCCCCTGGCGTTAATCAGGGCTAAATCCGGCTCTTCGTTTGGATCGAGAAGGGCCGTGAGGTATCCCAGGAGGGCATCGAACCACACATAAAAGGTATGGCCAGGGTGGCCAGGCACGGGAATGCCCCAAGGCAGGTCAATCCGGGAGATCGAGAAATCCCTGAGCCCTTGGGCCACGAAGTTTTCAACTTCTTTTTTGCGGCTGCTCGGTGCAATAAAGCCCGGCTTAGCTACCAACGTTTCGATCTGTTGTTGATAGCGCGATAGCCGGAAGAACAAATTCAGCTCATCCCTCCATTCCAGGGGTTTTTGGTGAATCGCGCAGTCGGGTGCGTTGGCCTCCGCAGGGTCGTCTTTGAATTCCTCGCAGGCCACGCAATACCAACCCTGTTGGCGACCTTCCACCACATCGCCATTGGCTTCGACCCGCTTGAAAAACTGCTGCACCATCTCCCGATGCCGGGGATCGGTTGTGCGCACAAAGCGATCATTGCTGATCTGCCACTGGTTCCATAGCTGGCGATAACCCTCACTCACCGCATCGCAATGGGCCTGGGGGCTAAGTCCTTGGGCCTCGGCCCTGCGCTGGATCTTTTGACCGTGTTCATCACACCCGGTGATGAAGACAACCTGTTCACCCTTGAGCCGCTGGTAGCGGGCGATGGCATCACAGGCCAGGGTTGTGTAGGCACTGCCCAGGTGGGCCCTCTCGTTGACGTAATAGAGCGGTGTGGTGAGCGTGAAAGACATGCGGCGGGGGACAGAGGGCTCGCTGCGCCGCCGGAGCGGCCCTGCGCCGAAATTGGATCTTACCGACGCCCCGCCTGGCAATCTTGGAGAATCCGCTCGAGCCCATGGCATCGGCTTCCACCCGGCTGGACCACTGCGCTGTCGTTGTGTGGGGCGGCGGAACCGGTGGGGTGGCGGCAGCCCTGCAATCGGCCCGCGGCGGTGCCCGGACATTGCTGCTCACCCCTGGGGCATGGCTTG
Organism: Synechococcus sp. UW140; assembly: GCA_943373125.1. Taxonomy (GTDB): domain Bacteria; phylum Cyanobacteriota; class Cyanobacteriia; order PCC-6307; family Cyanobiaceae; genus Cyanobium_A. The sequence continues at coordinate 214,244 of CALSBG010000001.1, read as the reverse complement.
GGGGGATGGTGAGTGCCGCCGGGGTGTGTGCCCCCGATGGCAACGAGCTGAGTCCCTGGCAGACGGGGCTTTGGGGAGCCTTCCTGCGGGAGTTACGCCAGAGGGAAGCTGAGGGGCTTGACCACAACTGGGTGAGCTGTTTTGGCTACAGGCCATCCACGGCCGAAGCCATCCTGAGGGAGTGGTGTGCGGCCCAGGCCAACTTGCTCTGGTGGCCCCACTCGCAAGTGGAGGGCATCCAGCGCAGTAGTTCCAGGATTACTGCCATCACCCTGCAGCACCACGGCCAGAGCTACCAGGTGGGACTGGATGTCTTGATTGATGGCAGTGATCGGGGCGATCTGTTTGCCCTGGCTGATGTTTCCTATCGCCTTGGTTGGGAGCCCCAGGAGCTGTGGGGAGAGCCCAGCGCCCCTCCCCAGGACCAACTTGAATCCAATCCGTTTTTCCAGACCCAGGTGGTGCAATCGCCCACCTGGGTGGTGATGGGCCAACTGGTTTCCGATCGCATGCCCCAGCTGGATGCGGACTTAGCCAACCCAGATCGATCGAGCCCCGTCCAGGCACCTCTACCGAAGGCGGCCCGGAATTTTGGACTCGAACGCACGATCACCTACGGGCGCCTCCCCGGTGGGCTGGTGATGCTCAATTGGCCCCTGGAGGGCAACGATTGGCATGGTCCCTTGGAGGGCTTGTTCGATCCGAAGGCCCGGGTCCGGGCCGACCTCTATCGCTCGATGCAGGCCCATAGCTTGGCCTTCGCCAAAACCCTCGAGGATGCTTCCAACGGCTGGCTGGTGCCGGGTGCTTGCTTCCCTACCTTTGGCGATCCAACAGCTAGCAGCTCCCTAGAGGGCCCCTCGCCACTTGCCCTGATGCCCTACTGGCGCGAGGGGCGCAGGCTGGTGGGCCGAGCGGTTGTGCTGGAACAGCACTTGCTGCCCCAGGGCCCTGGGGCCTCGATTGCCGAGGTGCCGAAGGATGGCACCGGGGCCATCAGCTCCATTGCCATTGGTAACTACGCCAACGACCACCACTATCCCGGTGACGATTACCCCCTGGCTCCGAAAAGTACCCGGTGGGGAGGGCGATGGAGTGGCACCCCATTTGCGATCCCCTATGGGGCCCTATTGAGTGACACCGCAGAGAATTTTCTTGCGGCCGACAAGTGCTTCAGTGCTAGCCACATGGCCAATGGTGCCACCCGGCTGCAACCACTGATTTTGAACCTGGGCCAGGCCTGTGGGGCCGCAGCGGCCCTCGCTGTTCAGCAAGGACGACCACCAGCAGCTTTATCGGTTCGGCAGGTGCAAAACGCCTTGATTGGCGATCCCCTGGCGCCTGCAGCCGTGGTGGCCCTTTGGGATACCCCCTGGTACCACAGCGCATGGTATCAAAGGCAGACAGCGATTCTGGACAACCCCGAGCGGCTTAGCCACCAAGGTCTTGATCTAGCCCACGCAGGTCTCAGGCTGGCCGAGGCGGCTCCTGCTGAACCGGGGGAAACGGGCTGGAGTGGCAGGGTGATCCCCGATGGTATTGGGGGTTACAGCTTTGAACCTTCAAGTTCAACTGCAAGTCCACCTCGAACTGCATGGGGAACTGAAACTGGTTGCTGGCCATTGATCACCCTGGAACCCGGGGTGAACCAGTGGCTGAGCCGGTGTGATAGCCCCACCCAGGTCACCCTGATGGGCCAGGTCAATCCCTGGGGCCCCTGGCTCCGGGCCAACCGGATTGCCCCCTAAGCCGTAGCGCTGAGCCCAAGCCCTATTTGGTAGCCCGAAGCTGTAGTTGATCGCGGAGCGAATCCACCAGCTCAACCCGCAGCACCAGGCTTTGGGCGGGTTGGCAGCCATCCGGGCATTCGGCAGCAAGATCCATGCCCAGCTCTTCGACGTGGACCAAACCCAACTGATCCTGGGGTCGTAACCAGCGCAGGAAAATCGCAGGCCACTGCCCCTGGCTGTGGTCTTCAAACCACACCTGCTGCCAATGGCGCTGATCTTCGCGGCTGATCGCGATGGCTTGGCGAATGCCGATCTCCATCTGGTTGATCTGATCGAACATGGCTTCAGCAGTCAGCGGTTCGATGCCTTGGCTATGGGCCAGCAGCTGCCGCTGGACCAGCAGATCTCCGTAGCGGCGAATCGGTGAGGTGGCCTGCACGTAGGCCTGGAGGCCCAGGCTGAAGTGAGGGGCTGGAGTTGTGCTTGTGAGCCCCCGGCCCAGGCATTTTTTGATCGCCGCATGGCGCACGGGACCAGGCTGCAGGGCTGAGAGCTCGGCCGGGGATGGCAGGGTCGCCGGGAGTTGGTTGCGATAGGGCAACGCCATGGCATGGCGGCTGCCCAGGTCGGCGATCACGGCCCCAGCCAAAATCATCGCCTCGGCCACCAAATTGCGGGATGGACCTGGCTCCGTGATTTCGAGCTCGGCGATTCCCCCATTGACCCGAATGCGGCCCTCCAGCTGGTCCATCAGCTGGGCACCCTGGCCTTGCCGCCAACGCCGGCGCAACTCGAGCAATGCATGCAGCCCGAGCAGATCGGCCTCCTGGGGTGGGGCCAACTCAATCAACTCATCGGCATCGCGATAGGACAACCGATAGGTGGGCTTGACCCAACTCCGTAGCACCCCTGAAGCCGCCACCCCACCTTGGGCATCGAGTTCGACCCAGATGCTCCAGGCCGCATTGCGTTCTCCCACCCTGAGGCTGAAAGGGCCCGTGGTGAGTTGGTGAGGGAACATCGGCAGATTGCCTCGGGCGAGGTACAAGCTGCTGCCGCGGCGCCTGGCTTCGAGGTCGAGGGGAGAGTCGGGTTCGATCAAGCGTCCCGGATCGGCCACGTGGATCCAGATTCTCTGGACCCCCACCTCGGTGAGCTCCAGGGCTAGGCCGTCATCGATATCGCGGGTGTTTTCGTCGTCAATGGTGACGGCCCGAAGATTTGTTAGATCAATTCGTTCCGCATCGCCAGCCTTCGGTTGGCCTGCCAAGGCCAGCAGGCGCTCTGCCTCAGCCTCAAGTTCCGGGCTAAATCCTTGGTCCCAGGTCGTGCTGCGCAGCGACGGCAGTTGGTGGGGATCCCATTGGCCCAGATCCACCAGCAGATGGCGGATAGCCCCGGGTTCCGCCTCGCACCGGGCGGTTTGCAGGGCTTGGCGTAATCCAACTGGCAGGGGCTCCTGGCCATCACCGCTGGCCCAGGCCACCAGCAGCTCTAACTCAGAGCGGGCTTCGGGAGCTAGGCAGCTGGGATCAAACCGCTGGCGTTGGGCGAGGAAGCCGTGCCATTGCCCTTGCAGGCGGTCCAGCAAGGCCTGCCGGTGGCGTTCCTTGCGCAATCTCCTGAGATCATCGCTGGGGCGTGCCTCGATTTGGCCTTGGCGATTTCGAAACAGCAGTTGGGGTCCTCGTAACCACAACCAACAGGCCGCTCGCACCGCAGGTCCATCGCAACCAGCCACCAACTCCACCCAGTCGGCTAGCGACATGGCACCCCGCATCTCCTGCATCAGCACCCAGGCGGCCCCAAAATCCCTCGGGCGCGGTAGGGCGGACTGAAGGGCTTGGCCATCCAACGTCCAAGGCGACGCCTTGATGCTGGTTGGCGGGGTGGAGCCGGCCGGTAGACGGCAGAGCAGTTCGAGCTCCCGCAGGGGTTGCAGCTGGCGTTTTGCAGCCTCGCCAACAAGAATGGTTGCCTTGCCTCCCGTTAGGGAGACAAGAACCGCCAAGCGTGGCGATTTCCCATCGAGCGTGCCGAGTAGATCGCCAGGTTGGAATGCCGTTGAGCCCAGGGCCTTGCTCAGCCTTCGGGATTGACGAAGGGGAGAAGGGCGACAATCCGGGCCCGCTTCACGGCATTGGTGAGGTCGCGCTGCTGTTGGGCAGTGAGACTTGTCATGCGACGGGGAAGGATCTTGCCGCGCTCAGTGATGAATTTTTTAAGGAGATCAACGTCCTTGTAGTCGATCGGATCGCCAGGCTTGATCGGGGAAAGACGCTTTTTGAAAAAGGAGCTGGACATGCGGAACAGGCTTTAGCGAGCGAAGGGTTGGAAGAAAAAGAAGTAGCTGATAGGCAGCAGAACAAAGCGCTAAGCGTCGCAAGAAATCACTTGATTTCCTTGTGGGCGGTCGACTTATTGCAATGGGTGCAGAACTTCTTCAGCTCAAGCCGTTCGGTGGTGTTACGGCGGTTTTTTTCCGTGGTGTAGCGAGACACACCAGGAGACCGCTTGGCGGGGTTGGACCGGCATTCGGTGCACTCGAGAGTGATCACGATCCGGACGCCCTTGTTTTTAGCCATGAAGGACGTTGCGCCGCGTGTGCGATGCGAAAGAACAAGTGAACACCATACCTGTCGATGGTGACCCCAGCCAGTCACTCCCTAGGATCCAGCCTCATTCTCGGCTTGGGCTGATGCGGGTCTCGCTCCAATGGTTACGGGAGCTTGTGAGCGGTCCCGAGGGTGCGTTTTCCCCCGATGCCTTGGCCGAGAGGCTGTCCATGGCCGGCTTTGAGGTGGAGTCCATCAACGATCTTGCCGCCCTGGCGGCCGGGGTGGTGGTGGGTTTTGTGGCCGATCGAGCTCCCCACCCCAATGCCGACAAGCTCAGTGTCTGCAGCGTGGAGGTGGGTGGCGCCCAACCCCTGCAAATTGTTTGCGGTGCGGCCAATGTGCGGGCGGGAATTCATGTCCCCGTGGCCCTGGTAGGCGCAACCCTTCCGGCCGTGAACCTCACGATTAAGCCGGCGGAATTACGCGGTGTAGCCAGCAGCGGAATGATCTGCTCGCTCACCGAGCTGGGCCTCGGCGAATCCGAGGGGATCGCAATCCTTGACGACCTTCTCGCCAGCGTGCCCCCCGTTGGCAGTCCCGTGGGACCCAGCCTGGGCCTCAATGACCAGGTCTTGGAGTTGGCGATCACCGCCAACCGACCCGATGGCCTCTCGATGCGGGGGATTGCCCGGGAAGTCGCCGCCCTGGTGGGGGGTACAACCCAGTTTCGCGATGCTCCTGCGGCTCTTGTGGCTGCACCGCTGGCAAGCCAGGCCCCCGACCAAGCCGCCATGGAGGCCGGTGGCCTCTTCACCATGACCGAGCTGGAGGGGGTGCGGGTGGGCCCGTCCCCCCGTTGGTTGCAACAGCGCCTGGAGAGAGCTGGGATTCGACCCATTAACAACGTGGTCGACATCACCAATCTGGTGATGCTGGAGCACGGCCAGCCCCTCCACGCCTTTGATGCTGACCAACTGGCCAAAGGGACCCAGGGCCACTTGCAAGCCCAAGCCCTTGGCCTTCGACAGGCCAAAACTCAAGAGCCCTTCACCAGCTTGGATGGCGCACAACGTCAGTTATCGGCCGATGCCCTCGTGGTCACCTATGGCGACCAGCCCATTGCTCTGGCGGGCGTGATCGGCGGCCTGGCCGAGGCGGTCACTACTGGCAGCCAAAGGATCTGGCTGGAAGCAGCCGTGTTTGCGCCCCAGGCCGTGCGTCAATCCGCCCGCAGCCTGGGTCTCCGCACGGAGGCAAGCAGCCGATTTGAAAAAGGCTTGCCCACGGAAACCACCCTCGGCGCCTCTGACCAGGCCGTGGCCCTGCTGCAAGAGCTCTGCGGCGCCAAGCCCGTAGCCCGCTGGGTCCATGGCCGGGCCCCAGCAGAAGTCCACCCCCTGGTTCTGCGCCGCGACGCCCTGCACAATCTGCTGGGCCCTGTGCTTGTTGACGGTGAGTTGGCCGATCTCGACGATGGCCGGATCGAACGAACCCTGCAAGCCCTCGGTTGCAGCCTCCAATCCGACGACGATGGCTGGCTGGTTGTGGTGCCGCCGTCGCGATCGATGGATCTCCTGCGGGAAGTGGACCTGATTGAGGAAGTGGCCCGGCTGGTGGGTTACGACAGCTTTGCCTGCCACCTGCCAGATCCCCTTGAACCGGGTGGTTTGGAGCCAGCCCAGCAGGTTGAACGCAGGCTGCGACGGGCCCTGTGCACCGCCGGGCTGCAGGAAGTGTGCAGCCTCTCCCTGGTGGCTACAGCCGAGGGCAGGTTGCCTTTGGCCAATCCCCTGTTGGCGGATTACGGCCACCTCCGCGACGAGCTCCATAGCGAATTACTCGCCGCTGCACGACGGAACCTCCAAAGCGGTCAAGCGGGGTTTTGGTGCTTTGAAATCGGCCAGGTGTTTCAGGTCAACGGCGGTCCTGAGAACCGCCAACTGCTCTCGGGTGTCCTGGCTGGGGAACGGCGCTCGGAGCGCTGGACCACCAGCGGTAAGCCCAAATCACCGACCTACTTCGAAGCCCGCGGTGTGTTGGCCGGAGCCTTGAAGGAGCTAGCCATCCCCAGCGAAGATCGGGTCCTGGCGGGCCATGCATTGCTCCATCCAGGCCGCGCCGCCGAATTGGTGGTGGAAGGCCGGCCCGCCGGCTGGTTTGGCCAGTTGCATCCCGAGCACGCCGAAGCCATGGACTTACCGGATGCCACCTTTGTGTTCGAGTTGGATCTGCAGGCGCTGTTGACCTCAGCAACCCGCAAAAATCGTCTGCAGCCCAGCTTCCGCCCCTTCGCCACGGTGCCAGCTTCCGAAAGGGATCTGGCGGTGGTGGTACCCAACAGAGCCAAGGCTTCCGAGTTGGTGCAGGTGATGCGCAAGGCCGGCAAGCCCCTGCTCGAACAGGTTGAGTTGATCGATCGCTACGAAGGCGAGCAAGTGGGAGAAGGCCTCTGCAGTCAAGCTTTCAGGCTGCGCTACCGCCACCCCGACCGCACCCTCACCGACGAGGAGGTGGATGGCAGCCATGGGGCCATTCGTGCGGCGTTGGAAAAACAAATGGGCGCCCAGCTGCGCTGCTGAAGCCCCGCAGGGCCAAAGACCTACTCCGTGGTGCTCTCTTTCTCTAGTTCCGCCTCAGGACAGCCAGGGTCTCCACGTGAATGGTCTGGGGAAAAAAGTCGATGGGTTGGATCTGCTCAAGCCGATAGGCACTCGCCGTGAACTGGCCCAGATCCCTCGCCAAGGTGGCCGGGTCACAGCTCAGGTAAATGAGCGTTTGGGGCGGTTGCGCCAAAATTGCATCCACAACAAAGCTGTCCAAGCCTTTGCGGGGAGGGTCTAAAAAGAGCACGTCACAGTGAATGAGGTGCTCGGGTAGGCAGCGAGAGACCACGCCCGTTTCATAGGTGGCCAGGTGGCTCAGGTTGTTGGCCTCGGCGTTGGTCTTCGCCTGTTTCACCGCCTCGGAGCTGAGCTCAATGCCGTGAACTTGCCAGCCCCTGGCTGCCACCGGAAGGCTGTAAGTGCCGATGCCGCAATAGCCGTCCACCATCACCCCTGGGGGCAGGCTCGCCATGGCCTCAAGCAGGAGCGGTACAACCCTCTCGGCCTGGGGGGTGTTGACCTGGAAGAAGGTGTCGGCGGCAATGCGCAGATCCAAACCGCAGAATTGCTCCAAGAGCCAGCTGCGACCAGCGATCACCCGGGTTTCCTCGCCCATCAATACGTTGGACGGCTTGGGTTGCAGGTTGAGACAAACCCCAACCAACTGGGGCCAGCGGGCCATCCAGTGGGCTGCCTGGAGGGCGAGTCCATCGAGGTGATGGTGGCTGCTCACCAGGGTGAGCAGGATCTCCCCTGTGTTGACGCCAACGCGAAGGGCCAGGTGCCTCAAGCCACCGGCGTCCTTGCAATCGCGATCGACGGGCCACTCACTCGCCTCGAGATCGGCCTTGAGGGGCTCGATGAGGGCGTCAATGCGCGGATCCAGTACCGGGCAGTGGTTCATGTTGACGATCTGATGGCTGCCCGGCCTGTAATACCCAGCCTTGATGCGCCCGTCGTCGAGCCTCTCGAGGGGAATGATCGCCCTGTTGCGATAGCCCAGGGAGGGTTCACAGCCCAGTAAAGGCTTCACAGGATGGTTGAGGTGGGCAATGCGTTCCAGGGCATCCACCACTTTTTGCTGCTTCCAGTGCCCCTGACCGGCATCTGAAAAATGCTGGAGAGAGCAGCCTCCGCACTTGTCGGCGAGGATGCACGGGGGCTTTTGTCGATCGGGAGAGGGCTGGAGTAGCTCCTCCATTTGGGCCAGCCAGTGGCGTTTGGCCTTGTAGGTGAGCCGGGCGCGAATCAACTCGCCTGGCAGGGCGCCATTGATGAACAGGACGTGGGATCCAAGCCTGGCAACCCCCTGGCCATCGTGGGAGAGCCCCGTGACCTGCACCTCTGCCTTCATGCCCACCACAGGGTTTTCCAATCCGGGGATTCCATCGGGTCGAAGGTTGACCCTACGTCTTGCAAAGTGCCGTTACACCTTTCAAGCGGGAACAGGCTTCCCGCCTTCAAGTCGATAGAGTGCAACTTGCATGTGGTCGCTACGATGAGCGTCGTTCGGGATCTGATCCTCCAGGCAGACGATCAGCTTCGTTATCCGAGCGGCGGCGAGCTGCGCTCGATGGTCGAGTACCTCAGCGGCGGAGCCCTGCGGCTCACCGTTGTCCGGGTTCTCACCGACAACGAAAAAAAGATTGTCGATGAAGCAGCGAAGCAGCTCTTCACCCGCAAGCCTGACTACGTCGCCCCGGGCGGCAATGCCTACGGCCAGAAACAACGGGCCCAGTGCCTGCGGGATTACAGCTGGTACCTCCGGCTTGTCACCTATGGGGTGCTCGCTGGCAGTACGGAATTGATCCAGCAGATCGGCCTGGTGGGCGCCCGTGAGATGTACAACAGTCTTGGCGTTCCCATGCCCGGCATGGTTGAAGCCATGCGCACCATGAAGGATGCGGCCTTGGTGCTGCTCAGTACGGAGCAGGCGGCGATGGCGGGCCCCTATTTCGACTACTTGATCCAGGGCATGCAAACGTCCACCTAGGCCCAACCGGGTTTATCCAGTTTCATCGCTCTCATGCTGGTCCAGGAGGCCCAGCACTTCTGAGAGCGGATTGGAAAATTATCTCTTGGTCTATCCAGGCTGTCTCGCTTTAGACCCGTCTGTAGTCCTGGGACTGGTCTCGGATTGGATCACCAAGGCTTTTCGTCTGGACTCTTCGCCTCCCTTGCGCCTCAGCCCTCGAGCTCGCTTCATCACTTATCCCTGCTTCGATTCTGGCCCTGGGCCCATGGGCCGCTTGCCGTTGAATGCCCAGCCAAGCGATTCGTGCATTCACCTCAGTTTTTCGCCAGAGTTAATGCCCAGAGCCATTCACTTTGTTAGGCGACTGATGAACCCTTCTCTCTTCTTTCATATCTCAACCTAGACTCGCTATTGGTCTGAACTGGGCCTCATTTGATCTCGCTGAGACTGCATGGGTTTCAGTTTTTGAGTCGTGGTAGTTCCAGGCCGATGGAGGGGTGATTCACGCGCATGGCTAGAGGTTGTCTTAATTGAATCTTTGCAACGCCTCCATCGACGCCTGACCCCTGTGTTGGTGTTGGCCTGTCAAAGGCAAGACAGTCAGCCGTCAGTCCTTAGAGCTCGGCACTCTGCACGCAGCCATGGCCTACCTGTCGCGCAAACACTTAACTTTCCTGGCAATCCCAAATGTGACTCAAAAAAGACGCATATGTGGTTTCAAATGCGACAAGCAAGATCATGCGAGCCCCTAGCGGAAGCGTTTTGATCTCCCATCCCCCATCTGTTGACCTGGAGTCACCCTTGGAAACTGGATGGCTGATTCACGGGCCAATAGGCTTGCGTACCTGCATCTATCGCAGGTACGCAAGTTTTTAAAAGCTGTAGCAGAAGGGGCTCTATAGGCTTCCTTTTCGTTTGGACAGGGCCATGACTGGTCCTTGGACGGACTGATGCTGTCTTTGAACTCTTGTTGGCGCTCCGTTGGGGGACCGGATTTCGTCACTTTTAAAATGTTTGAGGAGTCTTCGTTGCAAAAGCTCCGTAGGAGGACAATGGATTTACGACATTATTTGGGTATGCAATTTCTCTTTTGAGACTCATTATATGTCTTGCTTGATTCTATTTTGGGAAAAAAGAGACTACCTGCCTGTTCGCCCGCAAGGGTGGGTGCCCGTTCCCCATCGCTTCTGTCGCTGCGATTCAGGCGAGATGCGGCCCCGGCGAACAGGGTCTGCGCTCGTCGGAGGGTTGGGGCTGATGGCGAGCGACGACTAAGACGACCGCATCGTCGTCCCAAAGGGAGGCCAAATTGTGTCGCGCTATAGGCGAATGGGATCCATGCTAGGACTAGTTTTAGGTCTGAAATGAGACTTCTGAGGCTGTCATCCGTTTCTGTACAGCTCCTTGAGTAGCTGGTAGGCCTCGTTGACTTTTCGCATTTCTTCTTCGGAACCACCGGAGTCCGGATGGGTGGTGAGGGCGATTTCGCGATAGGCCTCGCGAATCTCAGGAAGGGTGAGTCTGTGGCCCGGTGAAGTCGGCAGCTGCAAAAGTTTCAGGGCCCCATGCAATGTCATGGTGTGCTCCAAAGCTTGGAAGGATGTACCCCTTTTGCGTGTTCTAAACCGATGCACAAAGCGACGAATCAGGGTTGGCATGCGTAGCTGCAGGGTGGACGTACTAAATGGATCTTCAAGTAAGCCAGCCATAACCATCACCTTTTCAAAATTTGCATCACCAGCCGGCCAGGATGGTGCAAAGGCTTCGATTAACGTGCAAGCCTGTGACCATGTAAAAATGCGACCCTCACTCTGGTCGCATTGGGGCCAAATATCCTTGGCAAGCCAAACCATGGCAGCCTCTAAAATGGCTTCGTTGGCAGGAGTGCCGTAGAGCTCGAGCCAATGGTTTTTTGCCCTTTCAAGGGCCTGATTTAAGAGGTCAATCGTGACCGTTGGTAGCGGCTCTTGATTCCGGCCACTGTTTTGTTCGGTTGGGGTAAGACTCCGTTTGATCTGAGCAGATTGTTTCCGCACAAAACCGGGTAAATCAATACTGCCGCTTCTTGAGGAGGTTTCAGGTAAGGCAGAATCTACTTTTGATTCAGACGCATCGAAATCAAGGGCTAGGGATCCTCCGGCTCCTTTGGCTACTAAGACAAGAGCCCCACGTTCGTTAAAATCTGAGTCATCTAGGCCTTTGATACTGTTTTGTTTGTTTGAGGCAGATGCTGATAGGCCAAGGCGAGCACGCCCTAGTGCTATTTGGGTATTGCCTTTCGGACCATTAGCTGGAGAATGGTGGTCATCATCTTTTAAGGCACCAAGATTGTTTTGATTAGGGCCTTTGGCTAGCGTACGAAGGCTGCCGGCTTCGTTTGATTTGATTTTAGCTTCGTTGTTTTCTAAACCATGGCTTTGCTTCTCATTATCTTGCTTTTCGTGGCCTAGTTTGACATTGCTATCTTCGCTGTAAATATCTTCGCTAGGGAGTTCTTCGCTGTAGATGTCTTCGCTGTCCTCGGTGCTGAGTAGCTCTTGGAGCAGTCGTTCAACAATTGGACCCCGGCTCCTTAGTCCCCATTCCCGCTTGAACTCATCAATTTTGTTGAGGAGACCTTCGCTGAGTTCCAGGCTGAAGCGTTTGCGATCCATTGCTACCGGTCCTGCTGACCGTAGGGAGGTTGCCGATAGCCATCCATGGTGCGTTGGTACTTTTGAACCAGCACCTGCGATAAATTCATTTGATTGTTTCCGCTATTTTCCTGTGGACTATTCACAGGCGGTGGCGGAGCCGGTAACCCGGTACCTTGGATGGTGAGATTCCCCAGATCATCAAGACTTGGGGTGTAGACATCCGGTGGAGCTATCAGGGCACCGAGGGACTTCGAACTCGATTTTTGGGATGCGAGCTTCGCGATTTCTTCTTGGCGCTCCCGATCCCGCACCTGCGCCAGTTGGCTCGCTGAAACCACACTCAGTAAATGTCCCGGTGTGGCGTCAGCTGGATAGACCATTGTCACCTTGACCGGATTACTTACACCAGGCTTGAGATTGAGACTGGTAAGTGACAGGCTCTCGCCTGAACGCATGCCTACATGAATGTCTTCAACACCTGATTCGGTTGTGATTTGAATTGACCCACGAAATGCGGTGAATGGCTTTGACCTCCCAAATGCCGTGGGATGGCTCATCACCAATTCATAGGCACCTGCTCCCTTGAGATTGAGTGTGACTTCAAAGCGAACTCCGTAGGTGCCCACATTGTCGAGGGAGGAATCCACCATGCGGCTGGCAAGGGAATTGACCTGTATTTCCTTGGTTCCAAAGTTGTGTCGGTTGGTGCTGGTGAAGGGGACGTGCAGGGGGCCTTCGCTATTGAGGTCATGGTTGATGGTTGCTTGATAGGTGTCTCCGATGGCAACGCCCCCGACCCGGGAAAAAATTCGACGGTTATTGATTTCTGCAATTCTGTTCAGGTAAACCCTGCCAGGAGCAAGTTTTGATTGATCAAGGACCGCTACAATGTCGTAGTCGCTTTGCGGTTCCCGCGCTGCGACAACAGCCATTTGGAAGGGGCCGTCGCTGCGGCCCCTTAGGAGAGCATTGGCAATACCTAGGGAAGGGAGTTCGGTGCGGAAAATTACAATCCTGCTTCGCCCTGGAATGGTGATTTCGTCCGTCAGATTGGAATCCAATTTGCCGCGTAGAAGTTGGGTTGCGGTGGCATCTCCGGGGCCCGTATTCCATGCCCTTATGCCCAGGGGCTTGACGCCCATTAGGTTGTTGGCCAGATAGGGTGCTTGAAAACTATTTCGCACCGCTCCGGCCTCGAAACGAATGTGAACAGGTTGGTGGCTCGTATTGACTAAGATGAGACCAAGGGTTAGTTCGCTTCTGCGGGTTCCTGCCCAGCGTTCGCTTTTTGGTGGAATATATTTGTGGTGGATATGGACTCCAAATTCACCATTAAATGTATAATCTGGATTGCTCAGTGGTGCCCCTGTTTCTGCGGCATAACCCACCCCTTTTGATGTATTGATCAGGATTCCAGGCCCTTCCACCTCCTCCGGTTGATTGGAATGGAGAACGGGCACCGTATTGAAGCTGCCATTGAGGGGCTTGGCCCTTTGGCCAGCCATCAGTGCCACGTAGGCCTGGCTTGAAGACACCGGGAGCCCAATCCAGGCAACAACAAGCCAGCAGGCTGGACCCGCTAGACCCGCCAGGCTTCTAGCGATGGGGCCCGCGGACCTTTTCTTGTGATTCCATCGGATCGCCCTGGCCGGGGCGATCTCCTCGTTGGGCCTGCTGGAATTCGGGCTACCGGGTCTCCAATCCTTGTTGGGCATGCGCTTCTTAGCCATGACGGGTTGGATGGCGCGAGACTCGGTAGCCCGGTTCAGCTCGCTAGAACCTTTGGGCATTCCATAAGTTTCCCATGCTTCCTCCCTTCGTTTGCGGCGGCTCTGACGACAACGGCGCCAGCGGCATGCGTCGCCATCAGGAGCGAAAGATGCGGATGCTCACCTTTTGGCGCGATGGGGTGGAGCGGCAGCTGGCTGCCATCAATGCTTCGATCAGCACCCTCCAGCAGCAAATGGAGCGGGATGCCAACTAGGAGCTAGGCCTCTGCCCTGCTCTTCCAGGGCCGATTTCACCCGGGCTAGCCCCTGCTTCAGCCTTCGTTGCACCGTCATTGGGCTGACCTGCAGTTGGCTTGCCGCCCGCCGGTAGCTCCAGCCCTCTAGCACCACCTTGCCCACAATCCATTGCGATTGGGCATCCAGCCCCTGGAGGGCCTCCACGGCGGCTGCCGTGGCTTCAGTCCCCATCCCGGGATTTGCTTCGGTGGGCGCGGCGATGTCGAATCCATCCAATGGCAGTTGGTCCAGGGAGATCGGCGGGCGCCATGCCTTGAGCTCCTCGAGCGCCCTGCGTTGGCTGTTTGTGAGCTCTAGTTGCAAACCCTCCCTATCCAGGTCCCGTTTGGCTTTCTGTTGCAGCTCCGCAACTCGCCTCGGCAGGCGAATCATTGGCGCGGCGTCGCGCAGGTAGTGCAGGATTGCCCCCCTCACGTGGGGTTTAGCAAAAGCTTCGAATCGGGACTTGTTGCTTGAGGAGTAGAGCTCCGCTGCGCGCATTAGGCCCATCAGCCCTACCTGCAGCAGATCATCGAACGGCTCGGGAGTGCAGCACGCATAGAAGGCGGCAATGGGTTTCACGAGCGTCTGGTACTCCTTAACGCGGCCATTGCGGCTGGCAATCGATGCCTTGTTAGGGGTTTTCGCCCGTTGCTGTCCTGCCCTGGATGGGACGGGTTGCGTTGTGTGGAACTTGGCTTGGTTTTTGGTTTGGCTTTTTGGGGTGGTCATCCGGGTGGACAGCAAGCAATGGGATTGGTTTCCCCATCTACGAAGGCCCGAGCTCCACCATCTCCACAACCGTAAAACTACGGAATTGTTATGGGGTTGTGGTGGCAACTTGCTTCAACAGTTCCATAGGCCCGTGTCGCCAAAGCCAGTCCAGGTCTGAGTGTTTGGTGGCCAGTAAGTAGCCGGAAAAGCCCAGGGCATTGAGGCTGAAACCTGCGCAATGCTCCTTATCGCGGCAAATGGTGATGAACCATTGATCGTTAAACAGCAGGTTGTAGGCATGCAAGGGTTTCTGGTCCTGATTGGCGCGTCCCAGGCCGAGTTGTTCAAGCTGCTGGCTGTAGAGCCTGGGCAAATCCCCATGGTTTCGAGGATCTGTCCGCTTGCTGATGGCATGGAGCCAGGGCATTGTGTCCCCCTCCCCATTGAGTTGACCGTTGAACCAAGGCTCCAAGGGGCAGGTTGGTTCCCCGGCTTGGCGGGGGAGCAGCTGCACATGGCGATGGCGTTGGCTTGCCCCCGAGCTGGCCGAGCTGTTGAAGAACCACAGCCCATTGGTGTCGCTGGCGACGGAGGCCACCGCTTGCCAATCCAAAGCTGATAACCATCCCTCTTGGGGCTGCCAGTCTTGGCTAATGACCAAGACATGGGCGGGTTGGACGGGATATTTGTTGAGGAGCAACACATGGCTTGAACCCAATCTGGCCACTTCCAGGTCCTGTTCCCACGGTAGAAATGGATTGGGTTTTGGCCCGTCAGTCCGCAGGTGCTTTGGGCTCTGGCTCAGCAGCCGTCTCAGCACAAATGGACTGAGGTGGGGTGCAGCCATCAACTCGGTGCTGAGGGGCACCAAGGCCTTGGATTCCCTGGCCTGGTTCGTCCGGTCCAGGGCCTCGCGCCATAGGGTTTCAGCTCGCACCGGAGCGCAGGCGGGCCAGTGAGGCCCCCTGGTAGTAGTGGCCGAGGATTTCGTTGTAGCGACGACCCTGTTCAGCCAGTTCTTGGGCACCGTGCTGGCTCATGCTCGCCCCCAGTTGACCATGGGCTTCCAGGCTGATCTCGCGGGTTGCAGCGTAGAGACTTTCCACAATCGCCCCTTGGTAGCTCAGGATCAGGCCGGCCGTACTGGCGACGGCTTGCCGGGTTCTGGTGGTGCTCGTTTTAAGTCCCTGATAGGCCTGCCAACGGGTGTTATCGCCCAGGTGCCAATGGCGATTGGCTGGTCTTGCCATGTGTGCTAATGCATAGGAACGGGCCGCCACGGCCTGGGCCCGAAGGGCCTCCATGGACCAACTGCTCGGCATTTCCGATCCCACCACGGAGGCCACATAGGTTTCGAGGGGTAGGTGGTTCACGAGGGAGGGTCGCCCGCCCTCTGTTGCCACGAAGAGCCTGCCGGCATAGGCCACGCCGTTGACCTGGACCGAACCATTCTGGCTGAGTAACCAGGCCTCCTCAGCGCCTCCTCCCCCCGCGGATTCGGCCAGGGCCGCCAGGTTGACGGCCTGTCCCCCAGCGCCGCTTTGCAGCAGATCGCCCTGGGGAGTCACCAGCCGCCAGGGCCCCGTCGCTGAGATCGTGGGTGAATCACCTGCTCCGAGCAGGGCAACCCGCACGTCGAGAACCACCGGGCTCCCCTGGGCCGGTTCTGAAAGGGCCGAGCCGCTCCTCTGGGCCTGGAG
This sequence comes from Synechococcus sp. UW140, assembly GCA_943373125.1. GTDB lineage: Bacteria > Cyanobacteriota > Cyanobacteriia > PCC-6307 > Cyanobiaceae > Cyanobium_A. Next base: position 198,322 of record CALSBG010000001.1, on the reverse strand, counting down.
TGCCTTGAGTTGTTCCACTGCAGCCAGGGTGTCGGTGGGAGGTGCGGGCGCCTCGATCAGGGCGTCAAGAACGTCGCCTCCAACGGGTTGGTTGGATTTTGTAATGAGGCCCTCGGCGGCGTAGCCCAGGGCCAGAGCACCCACGGCTATGGGCAGAGCCATCCAGGATCGCCCCTTCACTGCAGCTCCCAGCTCAAAGGACATAGGGGGGCGTCGTTTGCCGTTCCATGCGCATGGGAACCTGAGCTACAACCGGCCAGTTCAGCCTCGAGGTTGATGGTGCCCTCGAGCAATGGATAGGCGGAACCCGTGATTTGAATCCTGTCTCCTTCAACGCGTTGGCAAACCATCCCACCCGGCCGGGGTGAGCATTGCCAGCCCACCACTTCCGATCGGGAGCAGATCTGCATCCAATAGGGCGCCACCAGGGCATGGGCTGAGCCCGTGACCGGATCTTCGGGGATTCCCAAACCAGGGGCGAAAAAACGTAATTGGTAGTCGGCCCGGCGATCCAGAACCATCGGCCAGTGCCCAGCATCGACGCCAACCGCCTGCATCACCACCAGGCCCTGGGCTTCCTGGTCTTCGAGCTGGCTTGCCAAGGAGGCCATGGTGTCCAGGCGGCATGGGGGGGCAACTAGCACCACCGCATAGCCAAGCTTCGAACGCCAAAACATCTGGTGGGGGCTGCCCAAGGCATCCAGCAACAATCTCTCCAGATACCCGGGACACGCTGCTGGGACCAGCCCCTCGGTAGGCAGCTCGATTTGGGCTCTGCTGAGGTGACCAGCGGGCGTTTGGTGCAGCTGAACCGGTAGGGGGCCACTGCGGGTGAACATGGGGATCGGTTCAAGCGGTTCCAGCAGCCCCCAATGGCCCAGGGCCACGCAGGCGGCCAGGGTGGCGTGACCGCAGAGCGGCACCTCCCGGCTGGGGGTAAACCAACGCAACATCCAGCGGCCGTGATGACGCCAGAGAAACGCCGTTTCCGATTGGTTGAGGCTGGTGGCCAGGCCCTGCAAAACAGGATCCGCTAGGGGGGCTTCAAGGTGCACCACCGCAGCCCCATTGCCCCGGCAGGGACCGTCTGCAAAGGCCTCAACAAGCAGGACCTGGAGCATCAGCGTGGCAGTTCTGGTTTGAGATCTCGCTCCATCAAAACCCTGACAGCCTGGCCCGGCTGGGTTCGGCCATCAAGAACGGAGACAACCTGCTCGCAGATGGGCAGGTGCCAGGAGTTTTCCTGGGCAATGCGCAGGGCTGCCCTGGCTGTTCTGGGGCCCTCCACGGTGGCGGCCAGGGCCGCTGTCGCCTCGGCTTCCGTGCAGCCCTCGGCTAGCAGCAGACCGCAGCGGTAATTGCGGCTCAAGGGGCTGTAAGAGGTGGCGAGCAGATCCCCGAGGCCGGCTAGGCCATAGAGCGTTTCGCTCTGGCCGCCAAAACCCCGAAGTACGACCCCGATCTCGGCCAGGCCCCGGCAGAGCAGGGATGCTTTGGCATTGGCACCGAGCTGGAGGCCATCCGCAATCCCTGCCGCTACGGCCATCACATTTTTCAAGGCGCCAGAGACCTCGGTGCCGATGGGGTCTTGATTGGTGTAAAGCCGCAGGTTTTCGCCACTCAGCTGGGCTTGGAGGGAGTTAGCCAGCTCGCCATCTGTGCATGCCAGAACGCTGGCTGCGGGTAAGCCCCGTTGGAGCTCCGTGGCCAGATTCGGCCCACTGAGAGCCAGGAGCGGTATGGGGCCAAGGTGCTGCTGCCAAAGCTGGCTAGGCGTGGCCAGTTGGTCAAGATCAATGCCTTTGCTGCAGCTGATTAAGGGCAGGGCCGTGGGCCAATCCGAGCCAAGGGCGCTGGCTAGCGATTCGATTGCCGCCAGCGAAACGGCCACCACCACCACATCAGCACCCACCAAGGCCGAGCGCGGATCTGTGCCATCGCGCCGCGACCAGCTCTGAATTTGATGGTCCTGCCTGGTCCACAGGTCAGCCAGGGTTTGGCCCCAAGCTCCCCGGCCCAACACGGCAATTCGAAGGCTCATCGCTGCGGAAGGAGCATCACCCAGCTGGCCACGCCATCATGCGCCATTCCTGCGGTAGTGGTGGCATGGCCAGGGAGTCTCGGGGCCTCAGCTCCTGGCATGGCACGGCTCTGGTGGTGGGCACTGGCGGAATCGGCTCCGGCCTGCTCAAGGCGTTGGCGCAGCGGGCCCCCGATTTGCAGTTGCTTGGGGCCTCGCGCCAACGGCCGCCATGCTGGGAAGACGGTGCCTTGGCTGGTACGGCTTTCACGGCGGTGGATCTGACCAAGTCATCCAGCCTTGATGGCTTGCAGCGGCGGCTAGCGACCCTTCCGCCCGTGCGCTTGGTCATCAACACCGCTGGAGTGCTGCATGGTCCCGATCTCCAGCCAGAGAAGCGCTTGAGCCAGGTCAACCAGACCAATTTGGCCACGAGTTTTGGCCTGAATGCCTTCGGGCCCATCCTTTTGGCCCAGAGCATCGAATCCCTGTTGCCGAGGGATCAGCCATTCCATTTCGCCAGTCTCTCGGCCCGGGTGGGCAGCATTGGCGACAACAGCCTGGGCGGCTGGTATAGCTACCGGGCCAGCAAGGCCGCCCAGAACCAGCTACTCCGCACCCTGGCCATCGAATGGAAGCGCCGGCTCCCCTTGGGTTGCGTGAGCCTGCTGCACCCAGGCACAACGGCAACGGCGCTGTCCCGGCCCTTCCAGGCCGGTGTAGCAAGGGGGCAATTGTTTTCCCCGGCAAGGGCAGCGAACCACCTACTGGATGTGTTGGAAGGCCTGGGCGAAGACCAAAGCGGCCATTTCTGGGCCTGGGATGGTTCAGCGATTCCCTGGTGAGGACTCGTCGGCGTTTTGCTGGAGAACCTCCAGGGGAATGATGTCGAGGGCGGTGGATTCGGTGGCTTCCAGCCGCACGGGGGGCGCCATGCCGTCCTGGTAGGCCTCAAGCCAACGGGGCGCACAGACGCACCAGTGGTCGCCGGGCTTCAGTCCGGGAAAGCCGTAGCCAGGGGCGGGGGTGCTCAGATCGTTGCCCTGGGCCTTGCTGTAGCTGAGGAAGGCTTCGTTCACCACGCAGCAGACGCTGTGGCGGCCTTGGTCGGCGGCATCGGTGCGGCAGCTTCCGTCTCGAAACCAGCCGGTCATCGGCTCGCAACTGCAGATCTCTAGGGCCGTGCCGAGCACGTTGAGGGGTGTTTCAGGGTTGGTGGATGTCATCAAAGCTGTAATAGGGGCAGAACCCCAGTGGGGAGAATGGTTTTGGCGGCTGGTTGAGCTGGATATTGGCGCCATTTGGGTCTGATCCAGCAAACAAAGTGCGACCCAGAGGTTGACGGAATCCGGGGGGGAGGCGTTAGAGGTCGTTGAGAGCGCTTCAACTGTTTTTCAGCGCGGCCCCTTTCATGAGCTGGGAATTCATCGAGGACGCGGCCTTTATGGCCCTCTGCGACGCCTACAAGGAAAGTGGTGAACCCTCCGCCATGGAATTCCTTGCCCACGGTGAGGGCGCCTTCCACTTCCAGGAACTCACCCAAAATGCCGCTGGAGAGGGCATTGACCTCAGCGACTCATCCGACCTGCAGGAGTTCCAACAAGAAGTGATCGACTCCCTCGAAGCCATGTGCGACTGAGGCCCTAGCGACAGAGGGAGGCCCTGGGACGGAGTCCTTGGCGACTACCCATCCTCTTAGGCCCAGTCATCCGTAGAAGAAGGCAATCTCCTTGGCCTTGAGGCCCTCCCAGCCGGCGGCTTGGAGTTGGGAGTCGAGGGTGGCTTGGTCGAAATGCTTGGATCCAGTCTTGACAATCCGGTTGCGCATCGACTTTTTGACACCGCTTCTGGCCCGCTTGCTTTCCAGCTCCATCACTTCTGTGTAGAGCGCAACCATCTCTGCGGGGATCGGAGTGCCATCGAGGTCAATGCCTGAGGCGATGGCATCATCAACGCCACCAGGTCCTGCAATGGCCATGTTCCAACTCCAAGGGAACCCCAAGGCTAGGAGGTGGGTCAGCTAGGTCCTCAGGCTGAGAAATAGCGGGCCTTGCTGTGCATGGCCACGAGGGCTGTGGTGCTCTGCTCCGGGGCGAGCTGATCGCTTTCATCCATGGAGAGGCCAATCCGCCCTGCCCCCAGCCAATCCAACTGCTGCCTCGAATCGGCCACGTTGGGACAGGCGGGGTAGCCAAAGGAGTACCGGCTACCGCGATAGCGCTGGGCCAGCACGTCGCGCAGGGCAGCCGGTTCTTCGGCGGCAAAGCCAAGCTCCCGGCGGATGCGCGCATGCACCCATTCCGCCAAGGCCTCGGCCATTTGGACCGCCAAGCCATGGAAATAGAGGTAGTCGGTGTACTTGTCTGCTTTGAACAGCTCCTGGGCGAACTCACTGGCCTTCTCGCCCATGGTGACGGCCTGCATCGGCAGGACGTCGCTGGGGGAGAGGTCGCCTTGGGGGCCTTCGATGCAGTCGCGGTAGAAATCGGCGATGCAGTAACGGTTCCCAGCCCGTTGCCGGGGCAATTCAAACCGTCCCAGGATGGCTTTGCTTGGCTCGAGTTTGGGGGCCGGCTCTAAAACAACAGCCGGGTCAAAGACAAGGGCCCCATTGCCCTGGCGCCCGCAGGGGAAATAGCCATAGGCCACGCGCGGAGTGAGTAGGCCCTCTGCCATGCAGCGCTGTTTCCACTGCTGAAGCACGGGCTCTGCCTTCTCGATCAGGAGATCGTCGTACTGCTGGCGGCTTTGGCCCTGGGCCTTTCTGATTTGCCATTGCCCTGCAAAAAGGGCATTGCGATCGAGGAATGCGAACACTTCCTCCAGATCGATCTCGGCTTCGTTGAGCACCTGGCTACCCCAAAAGGGCGGGACCAGGGCTGGCTCCTCCGCGACCGCCTCCGAACGCTGGTCGCTGATCACAATCTCAGCGACTGGTCCTGCGGTATCTGGGGCGGGATCTGAGGGAGGAGAATCCTCCGCAACTGGGGTTTGTGGGCTGTCTTCAGATGGTTCAGGCTTTAAGCCCAACCCCTCAGGGATGGCACCCAGGAAACCTTGGTTGTTATCCCATTTGCCGGCGCCCTTAGCCTCCATCAAGGCATCCATGAAGCGCAAATCCACGAAGGCATCACGGCCGTAGATCACCTGACCTTGATAGGCCGAACGGCAATCCCCATGCACAAATCGCGGCGTGAGGGCTGCGCCGCCGAGGATGACCGGTACGGCGATGCCTGCGGTGTTAAAGGCCTGAAGATTATCCTTCATGAATGCCGTTGACTTCACCAGCAAACCACTCATGGCAATGCAATCGGCCTGATGCTTTTGCTGGGCTTCGATGATGGCATCACAGCTCTGTTTGATGCCGAGGTTGACCACCTGATAGCCATTGTTGGTGAGGATGATGTCCACCAAATTCTTGCCAATGTCGTGAACATCTCCCTTGACTGTGGCGATCAGAAACTTGCCCTTGCTGGAACTTTGGCCGTCGATCTTCTCCAGGTGCGGTTCCAATTGGGCGACTGCCGCCTTCATGGTTTCCGCGCTTTGCAACACAAAGGGCAATTGCATTTGGCCTGAACCAAACAGTTCGCCAACAACTTTCATGCCATCAAGCAAAAAGGTGTTGATAATCTGTAGGGCACCATAGCGCTCTAACGCCTCATTCAGGGCCAATTCAAGGCCAATTCTCTCGCCATCGATAATGTGCTGCTTTAGTCGCTCTTCAACAGGCAAATCAGCAAGGGATGGACCGGATGCACGGGCCTCCTTGGCGCTCACCCCTTCAAATAAGGTTGTGAGTTCTGTTAGGGGATCGTAGGTGCAAATAGCCCCTTCTTTAGCGGATCCATCGTCTTCAAATCGACGCCTGTCGTAAATCAAATCTCGACAGACCTGTTGATGCTCCTCACTGATCTTGGCCAAAGGTAGAATTTTGGCTGGGCTGACAATTGCCGCATCCATACCTGCTGTGCAGCAGTCGTGGAGGAAGACGGAATTCAGCACAATCCTGGCTGCCGCCGAAAGGCCAAAGCTCACATTGCTAACCCCCAGGACCACATGGACCCCTGGTAGGTCCTGGCGGATCCTGCGGATCGCTTCTACGGTTGCCGCCGCATTGAGGCGATCTTCCTCAATACCCGTGGAGATCGGTAGGGCGAGGGGGTCGTAGAAGATTTCGTGGGCTGGTATCCCGAACTCCACGGCATCCCGATAGGCCCTTTGGGCAATGGCGAACTTTCGCTCCGCACTTCTCGCCATTCCCTCTTCGTCAATGGTTCCCACAACCACCCCGGCGCCGTAGGCCTTGGCCAGTTCCAGAACCTTGAAGAAGCGGTCATCACCATCTTCGTAATTGGTGGAATTGAGGATGCATTTTCCGCCAGCCACCTTGAGGCCAGCCTCCATTTTTTGCCACTCGGTGGAGTCGAGCATCAGGGGCAAGTTCACATTGGTGACGAGCCGGCTCACCAGGGCACGCATGTCAGCTTCGCCATCTCGGCCGACGTAGTCGACGTTGACATCGAGGACGTGGGCATTTTCTTTGACTTGGCCCCTGGCTACGGCGACCAGGCCATCCCAATCCTCAACATTGAGTAGATCACGCACTTTTTTGGAACCACTGGCATTCAGCCGTTCCCCAATGATCAAAAAGGAGTTGTCCTGGTGGTAGGGGGTGGTGCCGTAGATCGAAGCCGCTGAGGGCTCCAGCTGCAGCAAAGGCCGGGCCAGCTGCTCCTCAGGAGTGCGCACCTGACGGGCTGCGGGCTTCAGCTCCTTTGATAGGTTCGAGAGGGCAGCAATGTGGGCGGGTGTGGTTCCACAGCAGCCACCAATCACCTGCACTCCCAGGTCTTCGATGAAATGCATCAGCTGCATCTTCATCTCCGTAGGTGTCAGCCGGTAATGGGCAACGCCGCCAATATTTTCGGGTAGGCCTGCATTGGGAATGCAGCTGATCGCAAAAGGACTGTGTTCACTCAGATAGCGAATATGCTCCTTCATTTGTTCGGGCCCCGTGGCGCAGTTCAGCCCGAGAACATCAATGGGGAAGGGCTCGAGAATGGCCACCACAGCGGCAATATCCGAGCCAACCAGCATGGTACCGGTGGCTTCCATGGTCACGCTGACCATGAGTGGTCTGCGTTGGCCGGTCTTGCTGAAGGCAGCTTCGATTCCCTGCAGGGCGGCCTTGATTTGGAGGACGTCCTGGCAGGTTTCGACAATGAACAGATCGACATCGCCGGCGATCAGTCCTTCGGCCTGTTCGGCGAAGGAGGCCTTCATCCCATCGAAATCGATGTGGCCCAGGGTGGGGAGCTTGGTGGTGGGCCCGATGGAGCCAGCCACAAAGCGGGGTTTCTCAACCGTGCTGAACTCCGCTGCCACCTCCCGCGCCAGTTCCGCTGCCCGCTTGTTGATGGCGAAGGCCTGGGTCTCCAGGTCGTATTCGGCCAACACGATGGAGGCGGCCCCAAAGGTGTCTGTCTCGATCACATCGCAGCCAGCTTCTAGGAACTGGCGGTGAACCGCCTGCACCGCATCGGGGCGGGTAAATACCAGGTTTTCATTGCAACCCTCCAGGGCTGCTCCACCGAAATCCTCAGCTCTGAGGTCCATCGCCTGGAGCGATGTTCCCGTCGCTCCGTCAAAGACCAAGATTGGCCTTTCGGGACTATGGAGCCGCTCAAGAAAGCCGGTCCGCGGAGCCATCTCTGGAGTTGTCAACCTGGAGGCCACCATCAATTCTGAACTCTCCATCAATTCTGAACCCTCCATTAATCCTGAAGTTTCACGCGGGTGACCCAGTGGTCGTAGGCAGGATCCCGGCCCTCGGTGATTGCGGTCAGTCGCTCACGAATGGCTTTCATGATAGGCCGCTTTGTTTCTAAGTCGGTCGTTTCAATCCGACGTACGGGGGTCACCTTTGCGGCCGTGCCGCTGAGGAACACTTCATCGGCAATAAACAACTCCGTTTTATCGACCGGCCGCTCCAGGGTGGGGATCCCCATGGCCTTGGCGAGTTCCAATACGCTCGCGCGGGTGATGCCTTCGAGGATGTCTTGATCGACACCTGGCGTGATCAACACACCATCGCGCACCATGAACAGATTCATGCCGCTGGCTTCGCTGACTTTGCCGCGGCTATTCAGCAATAGGGCCTCATCGAAGCCACTTTTTACCGCTTCTGTTTTGGCTAGCGAGCTGGTGATGTAGGCGCCACTAATTTTGCCCCGTAGGGGCAAGGAACGGTCCTCCTGGCGGCACCAGGAACTAATCCGGCAGCTCACTCCTTCCGGTGAGAGGTAGTCCCCGAGTTCGAGCCCATAGATCAGGAAGTCGGTCTCGATGTTGTGAAGGCGGGGCGCAATGCCGAGATCACTGGTATAGACAAAGGGCCGCAGATAGACCGGACAGTTGGGTTTGTTGGCCCGCAGGAACGTGGTGATCGCACTGAGAATGGACTCCTCGCTCAACTCCGTGAGTAGGAGCTTGGCGCTTTGACTGAGGCGGCGGGCGTGGCGATCAGCCCGAAACAAGAGGATTTCGCGCGGATCGGCTGGATTGGGCAGGGCCCGCATGCCACCGAAGGCGCCTGTGCCGTAGTGGAGGGCATGGGTCGCTACTGACAGCGTGGCTTCGGCAAACGGGACACACCTGCCACCAAACCAGGCGTAGGGAAGGAATTGGTGCATGGCGGCGTTTCCGATGCCCCGATCTTCTCACTGCAGCAAGCAGGATGGGGTGATGCATCGATTGGCCGCGGTTCCAGGGGCATCAGGTGACGCCAACGCGGGGGCGTTTGTGGAGCAACCTGCTGCTCCCGTTTTGCTGCTCAGCAGCGCTGATACCGATCTGGTGGCGATCGATCGGCTCTTGGACTGCCAACCAGGTCTCCTGGGCCAGGCCCTGCGGGGCCTCAATTTGGCGGCCCTGGGCCATCCGGCGATCATCGACCACTACATCGCCACCACGGTGGCTTCAGCACGGTTGGTTGTGGTGCGGTTGCTCGGCGGCCGGGGCCATTGGAGTTATGGTCTCGAGCAACTGCGGTACTGGGTTTCTCGGGATCCAGGTCGCCAGCTGTTGGTACTTGCCGGCACGGCCAGTGAGGACCATGCCCTCGCCGAACTCGGTACCGTGCCGCTGCCCCTCGCCTTGGCCCTGGCGGAGTGCTTCAGGCAAGGCGGCCCCGACAACCTCGCCCAGGCCTTGGGCTGCTTTCGAGCCTTACTCGAAGGGGAAACGCCTCAGCCGCCTGGGGTGTTCCCCTTGGGCGATCCCCTGCCCCACGACTGGCGCGACGAGGGCGGCCCCAGGGTCGGGGTGATCGCCTATCGGGCCCTGCTCCAGGCCGGTGATACCGCCTTAACGGAAGCCATCCTGGCGGCTCTTCGCGATCGGGGCCTTTGTCCCCGGGCCCTTTGGGTCAGTGGGCTGCGCGATCAGGCCGTGCAACGGGGGGTGGCCGATCTGCTCCAGCGTGAGAACGTCCAGGCCGTGCTGTGCACCACCTCTTTTGCCTCCGTTCAATTTGAAGAAGCTGGATTAGGAGCTCCCCTTTGGGACCAACTGGGCGTGCCCGTGTTCCAGTTGCTCTGCAGCAGCCAGCCCCAGGAGCAATGGAGCTCCAGCAGCATCGGCTTGGGTCCCACTGACCTTGGCCTGCAGGTGGCCCTCCCCGAACTGGATGGCCGCCTGACGACCCGGATTGGTGCTTTCAAAGAAACCCGTGTTTCCAGTGATCGCCTGGCATCGGCCCTGGCCCGCTACGTGCCGGATGGGGAGCGGATTGGCTGGGTGTGCAAGTTGGTCGCCCATTGGATTGATCTGCGCCAAACCCCAGCCCAGGAGAGGAGGGTGGCCCTGGTGTTGGCCAATTACCCCACCCGCAATAGCCGTTTGGCCAATGGGGTGGGCCTCGATACCCCAGCGTCTACGGCCCTGATGCTGCTCTGGATGCAGGCAGCTGGCTACGGCCTGGGGCCAGGGCCTTTGCCCCCCGATGGTGACGCCCTGATCGGGGCCCTCATGGCGGGCCTTACCAATGATCCAGAAAGCGGCCACCACCCCCCCCTTGATCACCTGGCCTTGGCCACCTATCTGGATTGGTACGCCAACTTGCCGATCGAGGGCCGCGAAATCCTGGAACGGGTTTGGGGAGAACCCAGCACCGATAGGGGCTTGGTGCCCTTGGCCGATGGCAGCTCAGGCTTCCCGATCAGGGGCCTGGGTTTTGGCCATGTCTTGGTCTTGATTCAGCCGGAGCGTGGCTACGACAGGGACCCCACCCTCAGCTATCACAGCCCGGACCTGCCGCCCACCCACGCCTACCTGGCCCAATACCTGTGGCTGCGCCAACAATTTGGGGCCCAAGTGGTGGTGCATGTGGGCAAGCACGGCAACCTCGAATGGCTGCCTGGTAAGGCCCTAGGCCTCTCGAGCCAATGTTTTCCCGAATGGGCCCTTGGCCCCTTGCCCCACCTCTATCCCTTCATCGTTAACGATCCCGGCGAGGGCTCTCAGGCCAAACGGCGGGCCCAGGCCGTAATCATCGACCACCTCACCCCTCCCTTGGGCCGCGCTGGGCTCCATGGGGATCTGCAGCGGCTCGAGGCCCTGCTTGATGAGTATTGGGAAGCTAGCCAATTCGGCAGTGAACGGGCCCAGACCCTCAGGCTGGAGCTGGAGGCGAAACTCAGCACCCTGGACCTCCTGGACCTGGGTGGCACCAGCCTGGATCAGCGCCTGGATGCCGCCGATGGCTACCTCTGTGAACTCAAGGAAGCCCAAATACGGCTAGGTCTCCACACCTTTGGCACCCTGCCTGAGCCAGCAAAGGCTTCCGAGTTGCTGCTTTGCCTCGCCAGGGCGCCCCAAGCCGGATTGCCAGGCATCACCCAAGCCTTGGCCCAGGCCCTGGATTTGGAATTTGACCCCTGGTGTGATCCCGACGAGCTCGAACTCTCCAGCGCTGATTGCCAGATGTTGGGCAACCGATTTGGCAAGGCGGCGCTTCGCTACGTGGGGGATGGGGTGGCCTTGCTTGAAGCGCTTGCGCTCGAACTTTGTTCTGGGGTTCTCGCCAACCCGGAAACGGTCCAGCCCCTGCCCCAACCCCTTGGCAGTGCGCCGACACCCGCTGCTTTAGCGGCGGTGCTCGCCCACCTGCAAACAAACTTGGTACCCAGGTTTTTGGCCTGCGGTACCGCGGAGCGGGACGCCTTTCTGGCAGGGCTCAACGGCCAACGCATTGCTGCCGGACCCTCCGGTGCCCCCACCAGGGGCCGGCCCGATTTGTTGCCCACGGGCCGCAACTTTTACAGCGTGGACCTGCGGGGATTGCCCACTGAAGCGGCCTGGGATCTCGGCCGGCGCAGCGCGGAACTGCTCCTGGAGAGTCATCTGCAGCAGGAGGGGGAACACCTGCAAACCCTGGCCCTCTCAGTGTGGGGTACGGCCACCATGCGCAATGGCGGCGAGGACATCGCCCAGGCCCTGGCCCTATTGGGGGTTCGTCCCGTCTGGGACGGCCCCACCCGCCGCATGGTGAACCTGGAGGTGATCCCGCTGAGCCTGCTCGGCAGACCCCGGGTGGATGTGACCCTAAGGATCTCTGGATTATTTCGGGATGCCTTCCCCCAACTGGTGGGCTGGATGAATCAGGCCACCGATTTGGTGGCAGGCCTGGATGAACCGGCCGAAGCCAATCCCCTGGCCGCCGCCGCCCGGGTGGATGGTCACAACGCCCGCGTGTACGGATCGGCACCGGGGGCCTACGGCGCTGGCCTCCAGGGCTTGATCGACAGCGGCCAGTGGGAGAGCCGCGGCGATCTGGCCGAAGCCTTTTTGAATTGGAGCAGTTGGCGCTACAGCAACCAGGGCCCTAGCCAGGGCGCCTCAGGCCCCGGAGGGGGCATTGAGGCTGGGGCCGATCGCCTGGGGCTTGAAACCAGGCTGCGCCAGGTGCAGGTGGTGTTGCACAACCAGGACAACCGGGAACATGATCTGCTCGATTCCGACGACTATTACCAGTTCCAAGGGGGCCTCAGTGCGGCAGCAGAAAGCTTGCAGGGCCAAGCCCCTGCCCTCTGGTTCGGCGACCACTCCCGCCATGGTCGGCCCAAGGTGCACCGTCTTGAGCGGGAATTCGACAAGGTGTTGCGCAGCCGGGTTCTCAACCCCCGCTGGATCGGGGCCATGCAAGAGCACGGTTATAAGGGGGGCTTCGAGATGGCTGCCAGCCTGGATTACCTGTTCGCCTACGACGCCAGCACCGGCCGCGTGCCGGATTGGGGCTATGGGGCCATCTGTGACCAATGGTTGCGCGATCCCCAAGTGCGCGGCTTCCTCGAGCGGGCCAATCCCTGGGCGCTCAGGGACATGGGCGAACGGCTCCTGGAGGCCCACAACAGGGGGCTCTGGAGCGGGGCACAAAAAAACCAGTTGGCAGACCTGCGCCAACTGGTTTTGGACTCAGAAAGCCTGATTGAAAAGCGCTGAGCTCGGGGTTCAGCGCAGTTGCTGGTGTTTAACCATTCAGCTCTTTTGCCATCTGTTTGAAAGGATCGATCGCCCCAGGCTTGGCGGTGGAGGGTTGGGTGATTTGGGGTTGGCTGGCCTTCTCGGCGGCAACGGCCTCCTGTTCCAGCTTGATCACGGCAGGCCCACCGGTCACATTCACTCCCACGGCACTGCCCTTCATGCGCTGATCCAATTCAGCCGCCGACATGGTCTGGGCGAAGGTCTTCTTCACCGGCTTGGGCACACCCCCGGTGAGGTCGATCGACGTCTCTACGACTTCAGTGCCCGGCATGCCCTCGGAGAGCTTTTCGATGGACGCCTCCATGGACGCCACTTCGGCCACCATTTCCTTGTTGCCCGGGTTGTCGACGGTGCCAGGGAAGGTGCGCCGGATCGTATTGGAGCGCCGCATAAAATCCACGTTCCCCATGCTGCCGGAGGAATCAGCATCCAGGAAGAAGGTTTCAGCCTCCTGCTTGGGTTTTTTGGTTCTCGGGGCGGGGGCTGCAGCACCGGCGCTGGAACCACCCTTCAAGAAGCGATCTAACAGACCCATCGACAGGCAAGGGAAAGCGTATCTAGACACTAGCGGCCATCCAGGGCCAGACCATGGGTATCGGTGCCACAACTCATCAAAAGGCCACGATTGTTGAGGTCCTTCGCAATCGCCTCGCAGATGGGGGACGTGGGCTGCCACCTACCTTGCATTTGGTAGTCGTACCAAGTTTCGGCGCCGTCAAAACCCAATTGATCGGCGGCCTCAATCAAGACCTGAAAGGGCAATCGGTAGCGGGCAGGGTGGGCCAACAGGGCCAAGCCCCCAGCTGCCCAGATCGCTTCAAGCACCGCTTCCGCCCGCAATCCCCTACCCACCAAGGCCGCACCCTGCAGATACGGATCAAGGCTGGGATGACGGTCCGTGAAACCAAGGGCCAGAACATGGACCAAACAGCCCTTCAGCAGGCAGCTGATCTCCACCCCAGGCCAGAGGTAGGGGGTCGGCTCGCCGGCGCGATGGCGCCCTTCAAAGACGGCCTGCACCGCTGCATACGCCTGGTTGGAGTGGTGATCGGTAATCGCAATCTGCTCTAAACCCATGGCTAGGGCCTGGTGGGCCAGCTCTTCGGGGCCCAGGCTTCCATCACTGCAGTGGGTGTGGCAATGGAAGTTGAAGCGGCCGGGACAGCTCCCAGGTCCCACGGTCCTCAGGACGGCGGCGAGGGGATGGTGCCGGTGGCGATTGCTCCGGGATTGGTTCGGGAGGGTGGTCAACGGATTAGGAGCCACTGGTTTAGGGCCCAGCAGCGAGGCGTTCAGCCCGCAGGCGGCGCCAACGGGCATAAAACTGAATCGAGCCCGCCATGAACACCACCAAGGCGGCGATAAACCAGGTGGCAGCGCTCGTGGGGAACTGGTTTTTGAACACCGCCAGCATCACCACAATCACCAACAACAGGGTGGGTAATTCGTTGAGGGCCCGCAGTTGCTTTGGACTCCATTGGCAGCTGCCCTGTTGGAGTTGGCCCATCAACCGGTAACAAAGCCAGTGGTAGGCGAGTAGGGCTGCCACAAACCCCAACTTCACCTGAAGCCAGCCTTGGTGGATCCAGGCAGGCTGAACGCTGAGCAATCCCGCGGCCATCGCAAGGGCAACCACCATCCCGGGGGTTGTGATGATGTTGGCGAGGCGCCGTTCCATCAGCCCGTACTGCGCCTGGAAAGGGCCCTTCAGCGCCCCATCAAGTTCTTCGGCTTCGCGGTGATAGATGAACAGTCGAACCAGGTAAAACAGGCCCGCGAACCACACCACCACTCCCACAATGTGGAGCGCTTTAAACCAGAGATAAGCCTCAGGTGGCCAGGTCCAGGACAAAGGGCCCACAGCGAATAGGGTCAAGGTAAGGCCAGGGCGCCCCCGTCAGGACTCCACCGCTACGCGGCAGGCCCGCTTTGCCAGGGCTGCCGCATAGCCCCGATCAACCTGGCCCTCGCGGGGACTGAGCACACCATCGCGGCAATCAACGAGCAGGCGCTCGTGCTGTCCCCGCTGATCGGACACCCGCAATTTCAGTTGCCATGGCAATTGCCCACTGCGCTGGATCTGGTCAGCACACACCAACCCAACGCAGAGTCCGGGTGAGGCAGCGCTTGGTTGAACGGCCCCAAGGAGAAGCGCAACCGTCAGCAGTAGGCCGAACAGCTTCTTCAAACGGCCACCTTCTGGTCCTGGACTTGTTCTTGATCCTGGTTTTGGTCTTGGACCGCGAGCTCGCCGGAGTCCAAAGGATCGTCACTGGGGTGAAAGTAGGTCCAAACTTGCTGGGCCAAGGCAGGACCCATGCCGGGTGCACCAGCAATGGCCTCAGGGGAGGCCAATTGAATAGCATCGATCGAGCGGAAGTGGGCCAGGAGGTCTTTGACCCGCTTGGGACCCAGTCCCTGGATGTCAGAGAGGCGCGAGCGCTTCATCCGCTCCCCCCGTTGTTGGCGATGGAAGCTGACGGCGAAGCGATGGGCCTCATCGCGCAGTCGCCTGAGCAGTTGCACGCCCAGTTGCTCCGCCTCGCTTTCGAGGGGCTCCTTCATCCCAGGGAGGAACACCTCCTCCCGTTGCTTGGCGAGGGAACAGACCACGAGATCCTCGTGCAGATTCAGCTCCCGCAGGGCTTCCATCACGGCGGAGAGTTGGCCCTTTCCCCCATCGATCATCACCACATCGGGCCAGTCGTTGAGGCCACCGATATGCAAGGCGCTGTTGGCTGATTGGCGCAGGGCCTGCAGATCCCCACCCTCTGCCTTGACCTGGGACCAGCGGCGGAAGCGACGGCGCATGATTTCTGCCATGGCCATGAAGTCATCGGAATGGCCCGATCGGATCGTGCTGCTTTGAATTTTGTATTTGCGGTAGTGCTGTTTTGCCGGCAATCCATCAATAAAGACCACTTGGGATGCCACCGCATCACTGCCCTGGATGTGGCTGATGTCGAAGCCTTCGATGCGGCGTGGAGGGTGGGGAAGCTCCAGCAATTGGGCCAGGTCTTCAGTGGCTAGCAGCTGCTGTTCGGCCCCCCGTTGGGCCCGTTGCAACTCGTAGGTGGCGTTGCGTTCCACCAGCTCGATCAGATCCGCTTTTTGGGCCCGCTGGGGCACGGCGATCTTGACCTTGCGGCCGCGGCGTTCCCCCAGCCAGTCCTGAATCAAGGCTTGCTGGGGCAGGTCATGTTGGACCAGCAGCTCGGGGGGGATTTCCACAGCATCCACCTGGCTGTAGTGCTCTTCAATCACCCGCTGCAGAATGAAGCCATGGTTGGTGGGCTTGCCATCAACAACCATGGCATCGGCGGTATAGCCCAGGCGGCCGACCAGTTTTCCGGCGCGCATTTGAAAGAGCTGCACCGCTGCTACGCGCTCATCAGCAACCAGGGCAATCACGTCGCGGCTGACGGAGCTATCGCCAAGACTCATCTTTTGACCGGCGGTAAGGGTATCAAGCCCTTGCAATTGATCCCGAACCCGGGCCGCCGATTCAAAATCGAGGCGCTCTGCATAGGTCTGCATCTGTTCGTCCAGCAGGTCGAGCAGCTCGTCATTGCGGCCTTGGAACACCATTGCCACCTTCCGTAGGGTTTGGTGGTAGTCGCCCGAGCTGATCTTTTGCTGACAGACCCCTGGGCAGCGGCTGATGTCGAAGTTCAGGCAGGTGCGATCCCGATAGAGCGGCTGGGGCCTTTGCCTGAGCGGGAAGACCCGTTTCACCAGGGCCAGGGTGCGCCGCAACAGGCCCACATCCACGTAGGGGCCGTAAAAACGATCGAAGGGACTACGAAAGCGGCGCTGGCGGGTAATAAAGATTCGCGGATAGGCCTCGCTCCAAGTAATGCAAAGGTAGGGGTATTTTTTGTCGTCTTTGAGTAGGACGTTGAAGTGGGGCTGGTTCTGCTTAATCAGATTCGATTCCAGGGCGAGGGCTTCTGCCTCGCTGTCGGTCACGATGAATTCAATCTCGCAGATCTGCCGCACCATTAGTGAGATGCGTGGGCTGTGATTTTGTGAATTCTGGAAATAACTCCGAACCCGGTTCCTGAGGGCCTTGGCTTTGCCAATATACAGAATGCGGTCGTTTTGATCGCGCATCAAATAACAACCCGGCTCAGGGGGCACATCCTTGAGCCGGAGTTTGAGGCGATCGGGTTCTTGGACCAGGGGCAGGGAACCCGGCATCAACCGCCGTATTGCCAGCCGGTGCCGCTGAGTTCCAGGGCGGCGCCGTCACGGTGCAGGGTGGCGGTCTTCACCTCGCCCACAAACACGGTGTGATCGCCGTGGTCCACCTGGCCCACAACCTCACATTCCAAGCCGCCAAGGCCGTTGTCGAGGATTGGCAGGCCCAACGCTCCCAATTGGAAAGGAGCAGCATCAAAGCGGCCGCCCATACCCTTCTGCGGCTTGAAGAACACGGCGGCCAGCTCCTTCTGATCCGCTGCCAACACATTCAGGCTGAATTTTCCCGTGCGCTGGATCATGCCGTTGCTGGTGGAATCGGCACGAACGGCCATGACCACCAGGGGGGGCTCAAAGGATCCCTGGGTCACCCAGCTAGCGGTGAAGCCATTGACGTCCTCGCCTTCGGTCACGCCACAGATAAAGATCCCATGGGGGATCTTGCGCAGCAGGGTCTTCTTGGCATCTGCATTCAGACCGGAAGGTGAAGCCATGGCCCTGGTGAAATCTCGCCCACTCTAGAAAGGCTCCGTGGGCCCATAGGGTGGCAAAAACAAGGTCGAACGATGCGCGCCCTTTACCCGGGAAGCTTTGACCCCCTGACCTTGGGCCACTTGGATCTGATTGAGCGCAGTGCCCGCCTCTTCGATGGCGTCATCGTGGCTGTTTTGCAGAACCCGGGCAAAAGTCCGGCGTTTTCCCTCGACCAGCGGCTTGAGCAAATCCGGCGGGCCACCGCCCATTTGGCCGCCCCCTTAGGCGCAACCATCGAGGTGGGCAGTTTCGATGGGCTCAGCGTGGATTACGCCCGGCAGTGCGGGGCAGAGGTGATTTTGCGCGGTCTGAGGGCCATGAGCGATTTTGAATTTGAACTCCAGATCGCCCACACCAACAAGAGTCTTGCCCCCCAGGTGGAAACGCTGTTTCTCGCCACGGCTGTGCACCACAGCTTTTTGAGCAGTTCGGTGGTGAAGGAGGTGGCCCGCTTTGGTGGCGACGTGCGTCACATGGTCCCGATGGGAGTGGCAGACGACCTCTCCAGGCTTTTTAATCGGAGTTCTCCCTAGGGCAGTCATGGCTGAGGCCGCTATCACCGTGCTCGACCAACTGGATCAGTTGGAGGAGGTGGTGTTGGAAGGCAGTCGCATCCCCTTCAGCGGTGGCCGTTTGGTGAATGAGCAGGACGCCATTGAGGTGATCGATGCCCTTAGGGATTGCCTGCCCGATCAGCTCCAGCTTGCTGTGGATCTGATCCGTCAACGGGAGGAGTACATCAACCAGGCCAAGAACCAGGCGGACGAGATCGTCGCCACCGCCAGGCGCGAACGGGAACAGCTCATCAGCAGTGCCTCGATCCGCCAGGAGGCCGAGCGCCAGGTGGCTGAACTACGCGACCAAGCCCGGCTCCAATGCGACCAGGTTTTCTCCCAGGCCCGTCAACAGGTTGCCAAAGCTGAGCAGGAGCAGCAAACCAGGTTGGCCCAGATGGAGCAGCAGTTCGCCCTGCGGCGCCAGCAGTTGGAGCAGGAGGCGGCCGACCGCAACCAGCAGCTGGTGGCCCTGCACGAGCGGGCCCGGCAGCAAGCCATGGCCGAAGTCGACCAAATCCGCCAGGAGGGATTGCGGTTGCAGCGGGATAGCCAGGCTGAGGCCGAGCGGCTCCACAACGATGCTCTGCAGTTCCGCCAACAAACCCAGCAGCAATCCGATGCCCTGGTGGCGCGCAGCCGCCAGGAAGCCGCCACGATTGCTGAGGGTGCCAACCGCTATGCCGAACAGGTGCTCGGGGAATTAGAAGGTCGACTCCAGGAGATGGCCCAGGTGGTGCTGGGCGGTCGCCACGAATTGGTCCGCCTCCAAAACCCCGAGGCGGCCCCCCAACGGCGCCCTTCCGATCCCAGGCAGGGCCCTAAACCCTCGAGGCGCAGTCGGCTCGCGAATGGCCTGCGGGACCTGGCGGGCTGAGGGGCCTGCCTAGGCAGGCCCCTCAGCCCCTCGGACAGAGTTCCACCTTCATCACGGCCATCAGCACCTGGCCAATCGTGGTATTTGGGGAGCCCGCCCCATTGCTGATCGCACTCACAAACCGGGGCCCGTCAGCCGTATCCAGAACCCCGCTGATGGCTCGCACGCCAGTAATCGTGCCGGTTTTGCCGTGGAACTGGCCTTCCAGCAGGGTGCCCTTGTACAGATTCCGCAGGGTCCCCCTTTGGCCAGCAATGGCCATCGAGGCCAGGTAGTTACGGGCGTAGGGGTGTTGACTCATCCGTAACAAAAGGCTGGCAAGCAGCCGGCTCGTGACCCGGTTGTCCCGACCGAGCCCGCTGCCATCGGCTACATAGACCCCCTGCATGGGCAAACCCTGCTGGGCTAGCCAAAGCATGGTGCGTCGGCGGGCCTCTGCCAGGTCCCAAGTGCCGGCGGCTTGTCTCAACAGCACCTCGGTCGTGAAGTTATGGCTTTCGCTGTTCGCCAAACTCAACAGGCTGTGCATGGGAGCTGAGCTTTCCTCATGCAGCAACACAGCTGTAGCGGGCATGGATTGTCGAGCTGACACCATGCTGAGTTGAACCCTGGTGCCGCCCTGCTTGGCGAGGGTTTTCTGCATCAAATTTTGCAGCCGGGCCGGGGGATTCAGGACCGCATCATTGATGGCATTGCTGGTGATCGCCAAGCGGGTAATCGGGGCGCCATAGGCGGCGTAGCGATCATCGAGATGCCAAGCCTGGGGCCACCAGGTTTGGGCCGGTTCCTCCACCAGTTCCAGCTTCACCAGGGAAGGCAACGTTCCATTGCCATCCCCCCCACCGCCACCACCACTGCCGAGGGCCAAGCGCGCGAACCGTTGCAGCTGGGGCAGGGCTAGATCGGGGTCGCCCTCACCGGTCAGCCTGTAGGTGCCATCCATGAGCCGCCAAAGCTGGGTTTTAAGGCGGTAATCGGGGCCTAACTGATCCAGGGCAAAGGCCGTACTGATCAGTTTCTCATTGGATGCGGGCAGCCTGGAGCGCCGGCCGTTGAGATCGGCCAGCAGGCGGCCCTGGGGATCGGCAACGGTGATGCTCCAGACCGGAAGCTCAGGCCCCACCGCCACCAACAGGCGCTTCTGTAAGCCCGGACAACTGACCTGCTCCTGGAGGAGGGGCAGACCAAGGGGCGGTGGAGGAGCAGGCAGGGATGCCAGGGGTACCGCCGGCTCCGAAGTTTGGGCACCAGCAGGCCCGGGCTGAACCAGAGCTGTTGCTGCCGCGAGCATTACGGGAACACCCAAGGCAAAGGGCACGGCCCTGTAGGCAAAGGTCAGGGCCCTGCGGTGGGTCATATCAGCTGTTTTGAACCTTGAGGTTGGTGACGGTGCCCGTGATCCGGAAATTGTTGCCTTCGATTTCTACGGGAGTGCCAATTTTTAAATTCTGGTTGCCGAACACAACGCCGCCACCGCGTTTGCGGCCCTGGCCTTCGAGTACAAAACGGGCGTCCAGGGTTGCCAGGTGTTTCTGGTTGGGGTCCACCGCTGTGACGACCGTGCCGTCGGGCTGCACCGCACTCAACAGCCTGGGAAGGGGGATCAGCTGCTGGATCGCCACGGTGCCGTGGGGTTGGTTGCGAATCACAATCGCCACCTTGCCCTCCTCCCGAGCTTGCTCAAGTAAGGCTGTGGGGTTGGCGACGGGAATGCCACGCACGTCCACGCTCACGATCACCGGTGTGAGGGCGCCAGTGGCCTTGGCGATGCTGGTGCTCAGCTTGGGACTCCAGATCACGCCCCCGGCGGCCAGGACCACCGCCAGGGCTGCCCCCAGGTCAACCAAGCCCCAGGAACGACGGGGGCTTGGGGGCGCAGGGTTGCTCTCGGGAGCCATGCAGGGAGGTGCGTTTTGCGCAGTTTACGGAGCCTGGCCAGGGGGCCCAGGCCCCTAACTGCGCAGCCCTTCGATGAAGGCATCCACCATCTTCAAATTGCCACCCACACCCAGGCCATCCCCCCCGGCTAGGGCCAGGGCCTGCTGCTCCGCATCGGGTTTCTGCTCAAAGCTTTCGACCAGCCGATAGCCATCGGTGTCCTGGCGGTAGAGCTCCCAGCTGCCCGGGAAGGCACGCCGCAGGGCACTGCCATCCAGGGGAATCAGGCTGTAGGCCGCCTGCCATTGGGAGAGAAAACCCCGGCGACGCTGCCTGGCCACGCTGCCAATCCCCACCGCCGCATCTTCCAAGGCCCCATTGATGACCACCACCGCTCCAAGGTGCTGACCGCACACCGACTCGAAATCGTCGTAGTCGGACTGGGACGGGCCAATCGCCAAGAGCACCCCCCGGCTGGGACCATCCGATTGCACCCGCATGTGGCCGCGCAAATCAGCACAAAGGGGCGCCAGTTCTGGGGCATCGCGTTTGGCTAGGGCACAGGCCCCTGCATCGGGGAACAACACCTTCAGGGCCTGGTCGTCCATGGGACCTGCCAAACCCAGCAAGGCTTTGCTGAAACGCAACACCACCGGAAGCAGGCGTAAGCCTTCAAAGCGCCAATCCACGGTCCAACGCCCCTTGGGTTCCGCCCGAAGGGCTGCAACCACCGCTGCTAGCGCCTGGGCCTCAGCCGCCCGTAAATCAGCAGGGAGCATCGAAATAGGGCAGCTCATCCGACCCTAGGCAGGGGCGGATTCAGCCCACGGGCTCCCCGGCGATCACCCGCAGTTTTCCGCGTTCCACGGCCCCTGGCACCCCCTCGAGATCCCCAGCCGTGAGCCAGGGGCCGAGGCTGATCCGTAGGCCGCTGGCCGCTATGGGGTCGGGATAGCCCATGGCCTGCAGGATCGGGCTTGGTGCCATGCCCCAGGGATTGGCCCCCCGGCCGCTGCTGCAGGCTGAACCACTGCTCACCGCGTAGCCCTGCTGCCAGATGGTTTGCACCAACCGCCGCCCAGAGATGGGTTTTCCCCCTGGGCCGGCCATCAACAGGCTGATGTGGTGGGGTAGGCGCTTGGGGCCGGTTGGATCCTGGGGATGGGGGCCACTGAGCGCGACCCCTGGCAACAGGAGCAGGCGCTCCAGCAGGCCATCACGAAGATCGGCCACCGGATCGCAACCCCCATTGGCCAAAAGACGCCCATGGCAGAGGTCTAAGGCCCGGGCCAATCCGGCCACCAGGGCCACCGGCTCGGTGCCGCCCCGGCGGCCGGATTCCTGGCCCCCTCCCCCAATGAAAGGCTTGACTTTGAGATCGGAGCGCACCAGCAGGGCACCGACCCCCCTTGGCCCCTGGAGTTTGTGACCAGCCAGGCTCAACAGATCGATCGGCAGCCGGTTGAAATTCACCGGCTGATGGCCCACCACCTGCACGGCATCCAGGTGCAAAAGCACGCCAGCCGCTTGGCAGAGCCGGCCAATGGGCTCGATGGGTTGGAGGCTTCCCACCTCACTTTGGCCCCAGATCAACGACAGCAATCGCGTCGGTGGTTTCAGCAGCGACTTCAAGGCCTCGAGGTCGACCACTCCCAGGTGATCGACGGGGCAGCACGCCACCTGCCATCCCCGCCGTTGCAATTGGGCGGCGGCAGCCACCGTGGCCGGATGTTCCACCGAAGAGATCACCAGGCGCCCGGGCGGCCCGTCGGCTGCAACCCCCAGTAGGGCCATGTGGATCGACTCGGTGCCGCCGGAGGTGAAGATCACCTGGTTGGCGGTGCAACCCAGTATGTCGGCAATCCCCTGGCGGGAGCGCTCAAGCTGCTCGCCGGCCGCCATGCCGAAGCCATGCAGGCTGGAGGGGTTGGCCCAGGCCTCCCCATGGACCGCGGCCATCACGTCCAGCACTTCAGGAGCTGGCGGCGTGGTGGCACAGGAATCCAGATAGACCTGGGGCTTCAAAGGTGCGCTCACGCTTGCCGACCTGGCTCCTGCTGGAAGCGGGCCCGGATGCGGGCTTCTAGCGAACTGGTGGCCAGGTTGACCAGATCGTCCAAGGAACTGTTGTTGATGAGCGCTGCCACCCGGGCCCGGGCCTCGGCCGATGGACAGGCATCGGGCCGCAGGCAGCCGGTGGTGCAGGCCGTGGCGCAATCA
This sequence comes from Synechococcus sp. UW140, assembly GCA_943373125.1. GTDB lineage: Bacteria > Cyanobacteriota > Cyanobacteriia > PCC-6307 > Cyanobiaceae > Cyanobium_A. The sequence goes on along the minus strand of CALSBG010000001.1, from coordinate 175,494 downwards.
ATGGCGGCAATGGCACTGCTTGGGGCTGGCTCTTGTTCCGTTTGTGCTGCTGGTGTGGCTGGCCCAGGCCCATCCAGGGGCACGTCAGCCTCCAATGGGAGGGCGTCGTCGCCCCACACATCCGGGGTGACCACCCCATCGAATACCGCTTCCGCGGGCCCTGTCATGAACACGTGGCCCGAGGCTGCATCCCAGATGACCTCGAGTGGTCCACCTGGCAGATCCAGCCGGGCCTGACGATCGGCGATGCCCAGGCTGTGGCAGACCACCAGGGTGGCGCAGGCACCCGTCCCGCAGGCCAGGGTGGGGCCGGCCCCCCGTTCCCATACCCGCATCACCAGGTGGTGATGGTTTAAGGCTTGGACAAAGTGCACATTGGTTTTGGCCGGGAAGGCTGGATGGACCTCCAGCGCGGCTCCAAAACGCTCCAAATCAATGGCTCCTACATCAGCCACGGGGATCACCACATGGGGATTGCCCATGCCTGCGGCGCCCACAAACAAGACCTCCCCATCGACGTCCAGCTCGCCCTGGGGGATACCTGAATCACCAATTTCCAGGGTGGTCGGCACGCTGCCGGGCTCCAGGAAGGGAGGACCCATGTCCACCCGGATCACGCCTCCCGGTTCCAGCCTCGGAACGATGCGGCCGGCCAGGGTTTCGATCTGCCACTCCCGGCCCGGTTGATCCCCATCGCTATCAGCCAAGAACCGGGCCAGACAACGAATGCCGTTGCCACACATTTCGGGCTCCGTGCCATCGGCGTTAAAGATGCGCATGCGCAGTTCTCCCCCTTCCTGGGGGGGCAGGGCCAGGATCACCCCATCGCTGCCCACGCCAAAGCGGCGGTCACACAGCCGCTGAATCCGCCCAGGGGTGAGTTCAAAACAGAACGCAGTGCTGGCTGCATCGCGGCCATCGAGCATCAGAAAATCGTTTCCCAGACCTTGGTATTTGCTGAACTGCAGCACGATGGGGGCAAGCGATCGGTGCTCGAATCCTATGCAGAGCTTTTTTGAGCGGCGTCCCCCTGCCCTCGACACCGACCAGCCCAGTACCCGCCATGTCCAAGATCTGATTCGGCGCCAAACCCCGGTGGCAATTCAGGTACTCGGCCCCAGCGAACTCGAAGGCACCATCCAATGGCAAGACATGGACTACCTGGCCTTGAACCCGGGTGACGGTCGCCCGCTCACGTTGATACGGCGCTCCAGTGCCTCAGTCATACGGCCCCTGGTTTGAAGGCACTCCCAAGTAGCGCGACCTTCTGTGGCACGATCACAACCAAACCATCGGCCTGACTGGCGGGGCCGGCCCTTGAGAGCCTGCAGTGAGCGACGCGTCCCGGTACGAGCCCCAAGCCATCGAACAGCGCTGGCAGGAGCACTGGGATAGCCAGCAGTCCCATGCAACGCCAGGGTCCCTAACCCCTGCAGAGCCTGGAGACACCTACTACGCCCTGTCGATGTTCCCCTATCCCTCGGGGAACTTGCACATGGGCCACGTGCGCAATTACGTGATCACCGATGTGATCGCCCGGGTAGCCCGCATGCGCGGCAAGCAGGTCCTCCATCCGATGGGTTGGGACGCCTTCGGCCTGCCAGCGGAGAATGCCGCCATTGAGAGGGGCGTGGATCCGGGCGATTGGACCGACCAAAACATTGCCTCCATGCGGTCCCAGTTGAAAAAGCTGGGCCTATCGATCGATTGGGACCGGGAAGTCGCCACCTGCCACAGCGATTACTACCGCTGGACCCAATGGATTTTCCTCCAGTTTCTCGATGGGGGCCTGGCCTACCAGAGCGACGCCACGGTGAACTGGGATCCCATCGACCAAACCGTTCTCGCCAATGAACAGGTGGATGGCGAAGGGCGCTCCTGGCGCTCGGGTGCCTTGGTGGAAAAGCGCAAATTGCGCCAGTGGTTCCTCAAGATCACGGCCTATGCCGATGCCCTGCTGGAAGACCTGCCGAGGTTGACGGGTTGGCCGGAGCGGGTGCGCACCATGCAGGCCAATTGGATTGGTCGTTCAACCGGGGCAGAACTGAATTTTGCGGTGCTGGATGGCTCCGGCCAAGCCTCCGACCAGGTGATCCAGGTGTTCACCACCAGGGCCGACACTGTTTTTGGAGCCAGTTATGTGGTGCTCGCCCCTGAACACCCCCTGGTGTCCACGCTCACCAGCGCCGATCAACAGATTGCGGTTAAAGCGTTCTGCGACTTGGTGAGCCACCAAAGTGAGCAGGAACGCACGGCGGATGATCGCGCCAAACGGGGTGTGCCCCTCGGCGTCGAGGTACTGAATCCGGCTACCGGCCAACCCATCCCCCTTTGGATCGCCGATTACGTCCTGGCCGACTACGGCACAGGGGCCGTCATGGGTGTGCCTGCCCACGACCAACGGGATTTTCAATTCGCCCGCCAATACGAGCTGCCGGTCCACCAGGTGATCACTTCGGAAGCAGCCGATGAGCATGCCTTCGAGGGTTCGGCCTGGATCGAGCCAGGGGTCTTAATCCATTCCGGCCCCTTTGATGGCCTCACAAGTGCCGCCGCTAAGGACGCCATCACCGCAGCCGCTGAAGCCGATGGCTGGGGCAAGCAAACAGTGCAATACCGATTGCGGGATTGGTTGATTTCGAGGCAGCGCTACTGGGGCTGCCCCATTCCGGTCATCCACTGCCCGAGCTGCGGTGTGGTTCCTGTTCCAGAAGACCAACTCCCCGTCGAGTTGCCCCGCAAGGTTGCGTTCAGCGGTAAAGGGGCCTCCCCTTTGGCCCAACTGGACGACTGGGTCTCGGTTGCTTGTCCCTGTTGCAGTACGCCTGCGAAACGGGAGACCGACACCATGGACACGTTTATGTGTTCCAGCTGGTACTTCCTTCGTTACAGCGACCCTAAAAACACGTCGCTGCCATTTAGTCGCGAGTCGGTGGATCGCTGGCTACCCGTGGATCAATACGTGGGTGGAATTGAGCATGCCATCTTGCATCTGCTCTATGCCCGCTTCTTCACCAAAGCCCTGCGCGATCGAGGCCTGCTCGGTTTTGATGAACCCTTCAGCCGTCTGCTGACCCAAGGCATGGTGCAGGCGATTACCTATAAAAATCCCACTACCGGTAAGTACGTTGCCCCAGCCGATGTGGCTGACTCAAGCAATCCGCTGGATCCCATCACCGGCGATCCCCTCGACACCTTCTACGAAAAGATGTCGAAGTCGAAGTACAATGGTGTGGATCCTGCTGTTGTGATCAACCAATACGGCGCCGATACGGCCCGCATGTTCATTCTTTTCAAGGCTCCACCTGAAAAGGATCTGGAATGGGATGACGCCGATGTGGAAGGTCAATACCGGTTCCTCCAACGAATTTGGCGCCTGATTGATGCCGCCCATGCAAGAGGGCTGTCCCTCGCGGCCCCAGGCTCATCAACCTCGCCGGCTCCATCCCTACCGAGTCGAGAAACCCTGGAGCAGCTCACCTCCAGCGAACAAGACCTGAGGCGGGCCGTGCACACGGCGATAAGCGCCATCAGCGAAGATCTCGATGGCGACTATCAATTCAACACTGCTGTTTCTGAGTTGATGAAACTCAGCAACGCCATGGCCGAGCACCTGGAAGCCTCTGGGGATGGCATTGCCACAGAAGCCGTCTACACCTTGCTGGTTCTGCTTGCTCCCTTTGCGCCCCACCTAGCAGAAGAGCTCTGGCGCAAACTCGGGGGGCCATCGGGTGTCCATAGCCAGCAGTGGCCGACGGCCGATCCCCAGGCGCTTGTGCGGGACACCATTGAGCTGGTGATTCAAATCAGGGGGAAGGTGCGCGGCAGCTTGATGGTTCCAGCCAGCGCCGACAAAGCCAGCCTGGAACGGTTGGCCTTGGCAAGCGAGGTGGCGGCCAAATGGTTGGAAGGCAAGGCTCCCAGCCGCGTCATCGTGGTGCCAGGGAAACTTGTCAATCTCGTTCCCTAGCTCCAGGTGCCATAAGTCCTAGGGCCTTAAGTCCGATGGAACAGGAGGTCGGCGGGGGTGCCCCAGTCACCTCTGGCGCCATAACCACGGTCGTTCATGCAGAGGTGGCGCAGGATCCAGAACACGGCTTCGGCGCCGTCGCTGCCCGTGGCCTGTTGTAAAGCCTCGACATTGCGGGGCTTGCCATCGGCGAGCACGGCTTCGATGCGCTGTTGAAGGTCCAAAATTTCAGCGGCGGCAGCTTTGCCTGCTTCCACGCCGGGCTGGTGGTAAGCATTCACATTGACCAACTCGCCGTAGAGGCCGACGGCCCGCTCAAACAGTGCGACGAGGGCGCCCAGGCTGCGGGCATCGAAGCGGCGCAAGGTAATGGCCATGCTTTGGCGCCCCCCATCCATCAGGGCCGATCGTGTTCCTTGCAGGAAGCCATCCAGATAGTCGCCGGGCCAGGCCCCATCGATGGCGGGAATATCGGCGGGATCATCGAGGGCTTCGATGAATGTGACAAAGAAGTTATCGATGCCATCACGCAGTTGCTGAACGTAGGCGTGCTGGTCGGTGGAACCCTTATTGCCATAGACCGCTATCCCCTGGTGCACCACGTTGCCTGAGCGATCACATTTCTTGCCCAGGCTCTCCATCACCAATTGCTGGAGGTAGCGACTGAACACCTCCAGCCGATCGCGGTAGGGCAGCACCACCATGTCCCGTTGCCCAGTGCCGTGGCCCGCCACAAACCAAGCTGCTGCCATGAGGGCAGCAGGGTTTCCGCTGAGATCGGGGAGTCGGGTGGCCCGATCCATCACGGCGGCGCCCTCCAGGAAGGCCCGAATATCGGCGCCGATCAATGCGCCGGGTAGAAGACCCACGGCACTGGTGATGCTCGTACGGCCTCCCACCCAATCGAACATGTCGAAGCGGCGTAACCACCCTTCCGCTTCAGCCTGTTGATCGAGCTTGCTGCCCAGCAGGGTCACTGCCACGGCTTGCTTGCTCCACTGGCCCCCTGCGGACTCCAGGCGAAGGCGGGCCTGGTTCATGCCGATGTGGGGCTCCGGCGTTCCACCAGATTTACTCACCACAATCACCAGGGTGGTGGTGAGGCGCTCACCTAACGCCGCCATGGTGCGGCTCAAGCCCTGGGGATCAACGTTGTCGAAAAAATGGAAGGGAAGGCCTTGGCCCTCGTTCTGAAGCGCCCTGATCATCAAGAGGGGCCCTAAACCCGAGCCGCCGATCCCAATCCACAGCACATCGGTAAACGTCTGATCCGAAGGCGTTTGAACCGTGCCGCTGATCACTTCCTGAGCAAAACCCTCGATCCGGTCAATCTCGGCGGAAATGTGGGCCGTTGTAGCGGGGTCTGGGGCAAGTTCTGGGCACCGCAGCCAGTAATGGCCCACCTGACGTCCTTCATCGGCATTGGCGATCGCCCCGGCTTCGAGGGCTGCCATCGCAGCAAAGGCTGATTCGAACCGGGGGGCCAGACCATCGAGGTCCTGCTGGCCAAGGGCCATCCGGCTCACATCAAGCCAAAAACCGAGATCCTCGTGATGCCAAAGCATCTGGCAATAGCGCTGCCATTGGTTTGCCGGTCTTGAGGCATCGAAATCGGCAACCATGGCGAAAACGCAGGCTCAAGCTTGGTTTTCCCAAGCTAGTTCCACCGAAATCATCTGCGCCAGCCAAGGGGCCGGACGTTAGACCGTTCACCCAGGACGGAAAGTTGAGGAATACTAATTTAAAATTTCAACAGGTCTTCAAAACCGTTGTCCCTGCTTTACCGCCACCTTGCTTTAGCGGGCTTGTTGCTGGGATTGGCCGTGATGCCGCCCAGTCAGCGGCGAGCTGACCCCCTGCTCCTGCTGGATCCAGGTTTAAGCAGCAGCATCAACTCCTCTCCGGGGGATGGGGATGGCGCTGACCCGGTTCAATTTTCTGCCAAGGAGCTCACGCAGCTTCGACTCCGCTTTGGGGTGCACGGTTCCCAGCCCAGGTTGGCCCAGCTGTTCACTGAGGGCATCGACCAACTCCAGCCCTTGCGGAGCTATACCCTCGGCCGCATCCAGGACTTGCAGCCCCTGATTCTCAAGGAATCGTTGAAGCGCAATGTGAATCCGATGCTGGTGGCCGCTGTTTTATTTGATGAAATGCGCCATGCTAAGCCTGGTGAGGATTTACCCATCGCGGCCCATTCAGGCCTGTTTCAAACCCATGGGCCGGCCCAGCTAGGCCTCGGTGAAATGGTTCACCAGGGGATTTTAAAGCCGAATGCCAGTCAAGCTGAAGTATCCAAAGCGCGGGATCGCTTGCTGGATCCCGATCAAAATGTGATCCTCCTCATCGGTAAGTTTGCCAGGTTGACGAAAGAATTGGACTTTCCGCAAAACCACACCATGCAGGCGAGTACCAACCCCAACGAGGCGAAGCAACTCGCCACTCTTGCCTACCTTCATAATGGCAAATTAGATTACCCCCGCCGCATTCTTCGGGCCATGCAGGACACCGAATTGCATGCCGTGATGTATGGAGTGCGCCGGCCCAACAGATCACCTTTGATTTAGACTTTAACCAAGACGATGTAATGGCAATAGACTTCAGCAAAGCAGTCCAAGATTTTGCATCCGTTCCTGTAGGGCCTGCCAGTTGAAGCTGCGCGGATCGGACCGCTCTCCTCCCAGATCGACAGCGCGATGGGTGGTAATGGTTTCAAAGGTGATGGGGTAGCGACCCATCCAATCAGCTAACAGGGCGGCAAGGGAGTCGTACTGGGCAGGGCTATAGCCGCTATGTCCGGCATTGTTGTTTTCACCATCGAGGGGCGTTTCTAGGCTCACATGCAATGCGAAATTATTGATCGAGCCACCCACTTTGGGGTTGGTGACCACCCATTCACCGTTGAAGGCAGAGTTGCCGGCTCCAAACGCCCGCTTGGAAGGATCCAGTAACTGAACGACCTCCCCATCTTCACCAATTAAGGCGTGATAACTGACTTGGTCTTCATCATTGGGGTGTGGTGTTCTGAACGTGTGGATCGCTGATCTGAGGCCATAGACCGTTTCGTGCAACACGACCAGCTTGGGCGTGGGGTCGACGGCCTGGCCAAAGGCATCGCGGTGAAAACGTTCACCGAAATTGGTGGGATCGACCCGCACCCTCTTTGGTGCGGTTCGCAAGGCCACTACCAGGGATTGCAAGTGTTGACCCTGGCGTAAATCCTGAATGTTGCAGCTGGGTTGCAGGGGGGATACCCAGGCAGGTCTGGCAGGCGGCAGTCGCATGCCGTTACCCCGCGGGGTTTGGGCTTTCGTTGGGTTTTGGCCGATGGGGCTGAAGGCCCCGCCTCGCCCCATCCAGCCCAAACCGCCCATGGCCAACAGTGCTCCAACGACCAGAGAGCCGCTGATCACAAGAGCACCGGCTCTACCGGCAGGCAGCCGTGGGGGCCGGGGGTGCTGGTGCTCTCCTTGGTTCATGCCGGTTGCAGGCTTAGCCAACGGTTGCGCTGGGCTGTTGTCTGCCCGTTTTGGCCCGCAACCAGGCCCAGGGTCCAGGCTTTGATCGATGGACTAGCGGGAATAATCGTGAGGTTGCGCATCAGACCATCTCGGGCGATGAGGAGCTGGCGCTGCTGGCCAGAACGCTTCAAATTCAGCAAGGAAGCAAGATCATCGGGGTGGCGCATGCGCTCAGCATCGAGGGCCACGAGTTCATCGCCCACCATCAATCCCGCCTCTGGTGCCGGGCCATGGCGGTTAACCCGTTGCACCCACAAATGGCCGCCTCTGAGCTCCACGCTGGCGCCAAGATCGAGATGGGATTCCGTCTCTGGGGTGAGTTCGAGGCCAACATCGCCAAGCAGCTCATGCAGGGGAGGGTCTTGCTTGCTGCGTAACCATTGGGGCAAGAGGGTTGAAAGGGGGGCATGGAACTGGGCAAAGGCTATGACCAGATCCGATTCGTGGTATCCCTTGCCCCATCGTCCATGGCTTTGCCACAGGTTGTGCAAAACCTGGGTGAGGGATGCTCCATGGCGACGTAGGAGTAAATCGAGCACAAGGGCTATGACAGAACCCTTGAGGTAATAGCTGATTTGGCTATTTGGCGAATAGGCATCGCTTTTGTAGAGCTTCACCCAGGCCTCCTGGCTGCTTTCCAGCAAACTTTGCACCGCTCGACCAGGACTCAGTAGGTAGCGGTTCAGGTCGTCGCCCAGATCCTCAAGCACCGATTCGGCAGTTGTTACCCCAGCGGCATGGGGCAGTAGCCGGTCCAGATAGCTCGTGATGCCTTCGGCAAACCAAAGGGTTGGAATCACCACGGGATCGCCGTAGCGGTAGGGGGTGAGTTCTGCGGGCCTTAATCGCCGCACATTCCACTGGTGCAGGTATTCATGGGCCACCAATTGCAGCAGCTTGCGCCGACCATCGGCCTTGGCAAGGGCCTTACGGCCGTAGTGCAACACCGTGCTGGAGTCGTGCTCCAAACCGCCATAGCCGTTTTCGCTGAGGTGCAGCAAAAACAGGTAGTGATCGGCCGCTGGCCGTGTAACCCCCATCAGCGCGCAGCACGCCTGGCAGACCCGTTCCACGTCGGCTAGCCAGTGGGGATCAGCAGCGATAAAGTCTTCACCCGCCAGGGTTTGCCCCCAGGTCACCCACCGGTGGGGCACTCCTGCAACCGAGAAGCCATGGGCGCTGTGGGGCCCCACCTCGATGGGGGTGTCGATCAGCTGGTCATAGTTTTCTGCAAACCAGCCATCGGCTTCGTTTGTGCAATTGCCCGTTTCCGGCAGGGGGACAAAGGGTTTCCAGCCTGCTGGTAATTGGAGTTGAAGCCCATGGGGATTCCACCGTTCCCCCTCGATCTGTACGGCAACGGCCGCCAATGCTAAAAAGCCATGGTCAGCCGTGAGATGGCAGGTCCTCACACTGAGCTCGGTGGCGACCAGTTGGTAGTGAACCTCCAGGGGCTCAAGGTTTTGAAGCCCAACCTCCCAACTCGAGGGACTGGTGCGGCGTAGCTCCAGGGAAGTCCCCTGCTGGCTGACCCGCAGACCTTCCAGCTGGCGCACATAGTCGCGGATGAGATAGGAGCCAGGGGTCCAGGCCGGCAGCGACAACCGCAGGGTGGGGTGGGTGGGGGTGTGGCTGACGCAGACACCCACAAGATGCTGGTGGGCGTCCCTGAGATCGAGCTGAAGGAGTGGCACCGGAAATCGGGGTTTAGGCGCTAACGCTCACGTGGCAGCCCACAAACCCATCGGCGGCATGGTCGACCAGGGTGCGCAGGGCCCTCTGGGCGGCGTAGCGGCGGGTGATCTCCCCAAGCAGGCGGGTCACTGATGTGCTGCGGCTCAGCCGTTGCAAGTCCCCCACCAGGGCAAGGGAGCCATCCTGTTGGCGGGACCAGCCCAGCCTCGCCTCGCCGCCTAGATCGATCTGCAGCACAACGCTTTGGCAGTCGTCGGCGAAGCCCTTCAAGACGCCTCCCCACACGGGTTGATGGCCCAGGGCTTCCAGGCAATGGGCCAGGTCTTCGGCATCGCGAAGCACTGTTGGCAGGATGGTGAGATGGGACATGGCTCAAGGCCCGCTTTGGCAGACCCTAGCGATCATGGGGGCGGCGTCCAGTGGCCGTTGCCACAGGACTGGCCATCAACCAGACAGCCCTTGCGGCTCGGCGTGATGGCCTCCGGGGAAGGCAGCAATTTCGAAGCCCTGGCCGAGAGTTGTCGCCGGGGCTGGGCAGAGATTGCCTTGCTTGTCGTGAACAACGACCAATGCGGCGCCCATAGGCGCGCTGATCGTCTTGGCATTCCAACCACCGTGATCGACCATCGCCACTACCCGGGGCGGGAGGTTTTGGACCGGGCCCTGATCCAGGCCTTTCAGCAGCAGCAGGTGGATCTGGTGGCCATGGCCGGGTGGATGCGGATCGTCACTTCGTTGCTGATCCAGGCCTATCCGGGACGGTTGGTCAACATCCACCCCTCCCTGCTGCCCAGCTTTCCTGGGATCGATGCTGTAGGGCAGGCGCTGGCAGCTGGGGTGACCCTCACCGGCTGCACCGCCCACCTGGTGAGTGAGGCGGTCGATGCCGGAGAAATCCTCGTGCAGGCGGCTGTACCCGTGCTCAAAACGGATAACCACGCCAGTTTGAGCGCCCGGATTCATGGCCAAGAACACAAGGTTCTGCCCTTGGCCGTTGCCCTGGCTGCCCAAAAACTGGGTCTTTAGGGATAGAAGGGCAAGAGGGGTAGCCCTGTGGTGGCCTCGAGCCCTGCCATCAGGTTGAGACATTGCACCCCTTGGCCCGCCTGGCCCTTGATCAGGTTATCGATGGCCGCCATCACGATGAGCTGGCCCGTGCGGGGGTCAACCTGCACCGAAAGCAGGGCCCGGTTGGTCTGGCGCACCCATTTGGTGGAGGGATAGGTGCCTACCGGCAGCACATCCACGCAGGGGGCATGGCGGTAGGCCGCGTCCAAGAGGGTGCGGCAATCCTCCGAGCTCAGGCCCGGGTCAACCAGCCTGCAATACACCGTGGCCAGGAGCCCGCGGACCATCGGCATCAGGTGGGGGGTGAACTGGAGCTGGATCGGTTGGCCGGCCGCCAAGCTTGCGGCCTGCTCAATCTCACTGGTGTGGCGATGGCCCACCACGCCATAAGGGGCGACGGCCTCCGAGGCCTCGGCCAGCAGCAGGTTCTCCTTGGCGGCCCTACCGCCACCGGAGGTACCGGTTTTGGCGTCGATCACGATGCCACTGGTATCGATCAATCCCTGCTGCAAAAAGGGCAACAGGCCCAGCAGCGAAGCCGTGGGGAAGCAGCCTGGCGCGGCCACCAGCCGGGCCTCCCGAATCCCCTCGGCCTCCCATTCCGGCAGGCCATAGACGGCGCTCTGACAGAGGTGGTTGTCGCTGCGAACCACCTCCTGGGCTTCCTGGGCATACACCTGCTTCCAGTCGGCGAGGGAGCGGTAGCGATAGTCGGCGGAAAGATCCACCACCCGCACCCCCCGTTCGAGCAGGGCTGGTACGAGTTGGGCCGCTAGCCCATTGGGCAGGCTCAGCACGGCGAAATCGGCCTGCTCGGCGATGGCTGCCGGATCGGGACTCTGGACAACGGGGTCGCCGGCCAGGGGCAGGAATGGAACCAGGGAACTCCATCGCTTGCCGCTGCTGCGCTCGCCCCCCAGAAAAGTGACCTCCAGGCCCGGGTGTTGGTGGAGCAGACGCAAGGTCTGCAGACCGCCGTAGCCGCTAGCGCCTATGACCGCAACGCGCTTGCTTGTCATCGGGGTGACCCATGGGCCGAACGTACCGGGCTTTATAAAGGATGATTGCGCTAGGGGCCATGGGCCCGGTGGGCTTTCCTTTGACCCTTCTGAGCGACCAAGCGCCTAGCCAGCAGGGCAAAGCCATTGTCTTTGATCCGATCGCTGATGCCCTAGCCGCGATCCGTAATGGTGAATCGATTGTCGTTGTCGACGACGAAAACCGCGAAAACGAGGGGGATCTGATTTGTGCGGCCCAGTTCGCCACCCCTGAACAGATCAACTTCATGGCTACCGAGGCCCGGGGGCTGATTTGCCTCGCCATGGAGGGTGAGCGCCTCGACGTTCTGGATCTGCCGTTGATGGTGGATCGCAACACCGACAGCAACCAGACCGCCTTCACCGTGAGTGTGGACGCAGGTCCTGAAAATGGTGTGAGTACTGGAATCTCTGCCGAGGATCGGGCCCGCACCATCCAGGTGGCGATTCACCCAACCACCCGGCCAGCCGACCTCCGACGTCCCGGTCACATCTTTCCACTCCGGGCCAAGCAAGGCGGGGTGCTCAAGCGGGCTGGCCACACCGAGGCCGCAGTCGATTTGGCCCGCCTCGCTGGCTTGTATCCAGCTGGCGTGATCTGTGAGATCCAGAACGCCGATGGATCCATGGCCCGATTGCCCCAATTGGTTGACTATGCCCGGCGCCACAAGCTCAAGCTGATCAACATCGCCGATCTGATCGGCTACAGGCTTGATACGGAGCGCTTTGTGCGCCGCCAGGCCGAGGCCGCCTTACCCAGTGCCTTCGGCATTTTTCGGGCCATTGGCTACCGCAATGAGCTCGATGGCAGCGAGCACGTGGCGATCGTCAAAGGCCATCCTGAAGCAGCGACAGGACCGGTCTTGGTCCGGGTGCACTCTGAATGCCTCACGGGCGATGCCTTCGGTTCGCTCCGCTGTGATTGCAGGCCCCAGCTGGAAGCGGCCCTGCGCATGGTGGAGGCTGCCGGAGAGGGGGTGGTGGTGTATCTGCGCCAAGAAGGCCGTGGTATTGGCCTGATCAACAAGCTCAAGGCCTATTCCCTCCAAGACACCGGCCTGGACACCGTCGAGGCGAACGAAAGGCTGGGCTTTGCCGCAGACCTTCGCAACTACGGAGTTGGTGCCCAAATCCTCAGTGATCTTGGTGTGCACCGGCTGCAATTGATCACCAACAATCCCCGCAAAATTGCCGGATTGGGGGGCTATGGACTCCAGGTCGAGGGGCGGGTGCCCCTGGTGATGGATGCAAGTCAGCACAACGCCGCCTACCTCCAGACCAAGCGCACCAAACTCGGCCACATGATGGATGGTCCCCAGGTGGTGCTGGCCTGGCATGGCCTGACGGATCCCCTGGCCTGGGCCCCCTACCTTGAACAACTTCGCCAATGGGCCGCGGTGGAGAACCTCAGTTTGGAGCTGGAAGACCATCCCCGCCTGCTGGCCCTGTTGAATCAGCCAGTCCTAGCCGTGCTCCTCGGACCGGGATTGGATCGGGCCATCGAGCCCAGCCAAATCGAAACGCTTCTGTCCATCATGGCCGGCTGGCAGGGAACCCAGGCCGTCAGCCTGCTCCTGGCCCCCGATGGCCAACGGTCCAGCCATCCCAGCGTCGAACTCGAGCCAAGCCCCCGCGCTCTGGCGGAACTGGGCTCTTCATCGCGTCGCGCACCTACGTCCCAAGGGCTCCACTTGGAGCCCGGGGCATTTTTGGTCTGGCGCTAAGCCGCTAACTCCGATAACTCCCATAACTTCGATCACTCTGTCTGGATCGTCACCGCTGGGTGATCACCAGGGTCATCACCCCTGCAGGATCACTCCTGAATGGTGACCTTGGTGATCTTGGTGCCCTTCTTCACAGCCAGCACCACGTCCATGTTGCCGGTGTGGCCAAACACGGTGTGCACACCATCGAGGTGGGGTTGGGCTTCATGGCAGAGGAAGAACTGGGATCCCCCGGTGTTCTTGCCGGCGTGGGCCATCGAGAAGGTGCCGGCCTGGTGCTTGTTGGGGTTGATCTCGCAGTTGATCTGGTAACCGGGGCCACCAGTACCAGCCATGCCCGGGGCACCTTCACGGCTGTTTGGGCAGCCTCCCTGGGCCATGAAGCCTTCGATCACGCGGTGGAAGGCCAGACCGTCGTAGAAGCCCGATTCCGCCAGTTTGACGAAATTGGCCACGGTGCCTGGGGCGTCAGCATCGAAGAGGTCAATCTCGATGGTGCCGGCTTCGGTATCCATCAGGGCTTTGGTCACAGGGAAAGACTTAAAAAAGAAACTGTATGGGGCCACCGTTCTGCGTGGAGCAACAATGGCGTGATTCGCCCCGCCTCCCATGGCCAGCGCCAACCAGGATTCGATCGAGCTCGATCTCCAAACCGCTCGCCTTGGCGTGATTGGCGGCAGTGGCCTCTACGCCATGGATGGCCTCGAGGACGTCCGCAAACTTAAGATCAAAACCCCCTATGGCAAACCCTCGGATGCCCTGCGCTTAGGCCGCATCGGCGCCTTTGAGGTGGTGTTCCTGGCCCGCCATGGGCGCCACCACAGTTTCACCCCCAGCGAGGTTCCCTACCAGGCCAATATCTGGGCCCTGCGCTCTTTGGGGGTGCGGTGGATTTTGTCGGTGTCGGCGGTGGGCTCCCTGCAGGAGCATGTGCGCCCCCTGGACATGGTGGTGCCCGATCAGTTCATTGATCGAACCCATCAACGACCCCCCACCCTCTTTGGTGATGGACTGGTGGCCCATGTGGGCTTTGCCGATCCCTTTTGCCCCACCTTGAGCGGGCTGCTCTCGGATGTGGGCGAGAGCCTGATGCCAGAGGGCCGCAGCTTGCACCGGGCCGGCACCTACCTCTGCATGGAGGGTCCTGCCTTCTCAACCCGGGCCGAATCGGAGCTCTACCGAAGCTGGGGGTGTTCCGTGATCGGTATGACCAACCACACAGAGGCTCGCCTCGCTCGGGAGGCGGAAATCGCCTACAGCACCCTGGCCATGGCCACCGACTACGACTGCTGGCACCAGGAACACGCCAGCGTCACCGTGGAGATGGTGATCGACAACCTTCGGGCCAATGCGGCCCTTGCCCAGCAGATCGTGCGCATGACCGCCGAACGCCTCGCCGTCCATCGCATTCCCAGTGGTGCCCACCATGCCCTGCGCCATGCGCTGATGACCCCCAAGGACCAAGTTCCTGCCAGCACCCGCCGCAGGACCGACCTGTTTACCGCCCCCTATTGGGGAAGCTTTCGCTAGGTAGGCATTACCTAGGGCCGGCGTGTAGGGCGGCGCCGCAGGCCTCCAGGGTGTGGCGCAGGCTCGGGCCGAACTGCCGCAGCTTGTCTGCCGCTTCGGCCGCATCCATCCCGGTAGCCGCCATCAGCAGAGCCAATTTCACCGAACCTTCGGCCCTATGCAGCAGGTCTCGGCCAGGCTCCCTGGCCACACCCGCTAGGTCGCGCAGGATGCGCAACGCCCGGTCTTCGAGTTTGGCGTTGGTCACCGCCACATCGACCATGCGGTTTCCGTAAACCTTGCCCAGTCGCACCATGACCCCGGTCGACAGGATATTGAGCGCCATCTTGGTAGCCGTTCCGGCCTTGAGCCGGGTAGAGCCCGCCAGCAATTCAGGACCGGTGAGCAGGCGAATGTTGATGGAACAGGGCATGGTTGCCTGGTCCGTAGGAACACAGGCCATGGCAATGGCCAAGGCACCGATGGATTGGGCGTGGTCCAGCCCCCCCAACACGTAGGGGGTGGTTCCGCCTGCGGCAATACCAACCAGGCAATCGGTCTGGCAAAAGCCCCGTTCCTCCAGGTCAGCAACCCCTGCCGCGGCCAAATCTTCCAGGCCCTCCGAGCTGCGCAGCAGGGCTGAGGGCCCACCGGCGAGAACGCCTTGCACCAACTCCGGTGGGCTGCAAAAGGTGGGGGGACACTCGGCCGCATCCAACACCCCAAGCCGCCCCGAAGTGCCGGCACCCAGGTAAAACAGCCGGCCACCTTGCTTGAGCCTGGCGGCCACCTGGTCGATGGCTTCGGCCAGGGCATCGCCTGCGGCCTCGACGGACCGCTGGGCATCGAGGTCGTTCTGCAAAAACAGGTCAACCAGGGCCTGGGTGTCCAGCTGGTCGAGGGTTTCACTGGACGGGTGGGGCTGTTCGGTCAGCAGGTGACCGCGATCCCCCTGCACCTTCAGGCTCACAGCAGGCCCTCGAGTTGGCGGCGAAAGGCCTCCAGCTCTGGATCAGGGCTTTCGATCGGTTCAGCCGTGGTCTTACCACCGGAGTTGGCACCTGGCGCTGAGTCGGTCCCGTCGTCCGAATCCTGCCAATTGGCCACGTCCATGTTGCGCTCTGGGGGGGCGATGAACAGGCGATCTTCCGCACTTTCTGGCAGGAAGCCTGAGGGAACAAAGCGGGCCTCGTAGCCAGCCTGGTTGCAAAACAACTCCATTTCTTCGCGATCCAGCAATTCCACCGTGGGGATGGGGAAGTCCTGGGCTTCCAGCAGGCCGGCGTAACGCTCAGCGTCATCGCGATCTTCAAACAGCAGCACCACCGTGCGGCCATTCAGCTCAAGCGAATGGATTCCCTCCTGGTCGCTGCCGGAATCGAAAAGGAGGACATGCACCGACATAGGGGCGCGATTGAGGCTCAAGGTTGGCTTCAGTCTCTCACCGGTGTGGAGCCTTAGGCCCCATGGGCCAGTTCTGCGAGCCTGCGGTAAAGGGCGATCTCCGCCTCAGTGGGCTCATCGGGCACAACGATCTTGATTTCAACGAGCTGGTCGCCGCGCTGTTCGGACCACTCCAAACCACGACCCCGCAAGCGGAGCAGGCGACCGCTGGAGGAACCCGCTGGAACGGTCATTTTCACCGGACCCCGCAGGGTGGGCACGACAACTCCACAGCCCAGGACAGCCTCAGCAGGCGACAATTCCAACGTGTAGAGAATGCGAAGCCCATCCACCCGAAGTCCGTCGGGGGTCCGCACCCGCAGCTGCAGGAAGTGATCGGCTCCGCCCGTGGCCACACCCTCCAGTCGCAATCGCCAGCCATCCCCGGCAAAGGGCGGTGTCCACACTTCAATGCAGGTGCCATTGGCGAGTTCAAGCTCAATGCGCTCACCCTGGATGGCCTGCTCAGGCGTGAGCTCCACCATGGATTCCAAATCGGTGGTAGCCGCCACGGGCGGTGGGGTGGCTGGAGCTGTCGCCACCTGGCCAGCCGGGGGTTCTTCTTGGGACCGCTGCTCCTTAACGCGATCCGGCTCATAGCTGTTCCCCCTGTCCCAGCGCTTTGCCCGCCGGTCGCCAAACAATTCGGCGAGGTAGTCCTCGAAGTCGGGAAAGTCCCTGGCGAAGGGATCACCATCGGTGCCGGCAACTGCACCGTCTGGATCCTCCCCATTGGCCGCTTCCCAAAGCTGCCTTTTGAGCGGGTCAGAGAGCACCGCATAGGCCTCATTCACCAACTTGAATTGGTCTTCAGCCCTCGGGTCGTTGGCGTTGAGATCCGGGTGCCAGCGCCTGGCCTGGGTTCGAAAGGCCCGCTTCAAGCTGCCGCCATCGGCACCGGGGGAAAGCCCCAGCACTGACCAATAATCCTGGCTTGTGGGACTGCGGGTCACAGACGTCACCTGTCTCCCCAGGGGTCGTCATCCCGGTAAGGGGTTGGTGGGGTTGGCCTCGAACCGGGCCTGGGCCCGATGTCCCTGCTGGGTTGTTGGTCGTTCCACTGTCTTGATGCCGGTTCGCGCCACTGGTCTGGGGCTGGGTCGCTCCACCCTTGGGAGGGCCTATCCATGGGCCGAGTGCTTGACCTGTTGACCGCTGGAGTTTGGCCATAGCTATTTCGCTCGAAATTGTTTCGCTCGTAGCTGGTGCGGCGATCGAACTCACCGCCAAAGCGTGGGGGCGGCATGGACCAGGGATCGTTGCCTGGGCGATTCCAGTCGTCCCAGTCGTCGTCGGCGAACAATTCGTCTTTCAGGGAGCCCAGGGTGTTCTTTAGGCCCTGCAGGGGCCCTTGCTCAGAACGCCGTTCCGTCATCAGACGGCGGTTGAGGCCAAACAGGGCTTCCTGCAATTGGCTGACGGCCATGTCCAGATCCGCCAAGTCGTTTTCGGCCATGGAGTTGAGGCCCAGAAGATCCTGAACCTCCCGCACCGCCATTTCGACGGAGCGCTGTTGGCGCTCGGCCCCATAGGGACCCAGCTCGAGGGAGGCATCCCGCAGGCGACGCTCGGCCTGGGCCACCAGGGTTTGGGCCCGGTTGCTGCGGTCGACCACCGCCCGTTTGCGGCGGTCTTCGGTGGCTTTCTGTTCCGCCTCCTGAAGCAGCTGGGTGATCTCCTCTTCGCTGAGGTTGGAGCCCCCTTGGATCGTGACGCTTTGCTGGCGGCCGGTGGTGCGATCGGTGGCGGAAACCTGCAGCAGGCCGTTGGCATCGATGTCGAAGGACACTTGAACCTGGGGCACGCCCCGGGGGGCCGGAGGGATACCCGAGAGGCGAAAGCGGCCCAGCGACTTGTTGCCCTCCGTCATCTGCCGCTCCCCCTGGAGCACGTGGATCTCTACGGAGTTTTGGTTGGGTTCCGAGGTGCTGAAGAGGTCGCTCTTGCGAACCGGGATTGAGGTGTTGCGAGGGATCAAGACCTTCATCACCCCGCCAATGGTTTCCAAACCAAGGGATAGGGGCGTGACGTCATTGAGCATTAAGTCGCGCAGCTCACCGGTAAGAATCCCCGCTTGCACGGCTGCCCCGATGGCGACCACCTCATCGGGATTCACCGATTGGCACGGTTCCAGGGGGATCAGGGTGCGCACCATCTCCTGCACCATGGGCATGCGGCTCGTGCCACCCACCAAGACCACATCGTCGATGTCATCGGCGGCTAGGCCCGAATCCCGGAGGGCCCGTTGAACCGGCCTCAGCAGCCTATCCAGCAGGTCTGGGCAGAGGGATTCAAAGGTCCGGCGCTCGAGGCTGGTTTCGATATGCAGGGGGCCATCAGGCCCCGTGGCGATAAAGGGGAGGGAGATGGGGGTGCTGAGCACACCCGAGAGCTCCTGCTTGGCCTTCTCCGAGGCCTCGGTCAGGCGCTGGAGGGCCTGGCGGTCGCGACGCAGATCGATGGCGTTTTCGGCCTGGAAGGCGTCGGCCAACCAATCAACGATGCGCCGGTCCCAGTCGTTGCCGCCCAGCTGGGTGTCTCCGCTGGTGGCCTTGACATCGAACACCCCCTGGGCGATGCGCAAGACCGAGACGTCAAAGGTTCCGCCGCCAAGGTCGAACACCAGCACCCGTTTGACGCTGCTGCGATCAAAGCCATAGGCCAGGGCCGCCGCGGTGGGTTCGTTGAGGATTCGCTCCACCTCGATGCCGGCTAAGCGACCCGCATCCCTGGTGGCCTGGCGCTGGGCGTCATTGAAGTATGCGGGCACCGTGATGACCGCAGCCTCCACTGGCTCTCCGAGGTAGGTGGAAGCATCGTCCACCAACTTGCGCAGGATGCTGGCGACCAACTCCTCGGGGGCGTATTCCCGCTCCGTTGCAGGGCAAACAACCCGCACGTTGCCTTGGTCATTGGCCCGGACCGTGTAGGGCACCGAAAGGCTGCTGTCTTCAAGCTCGTCCCACTGGCGACCCACAAACCGTTTCAGGTTGGCAAAGGTGTTGCGGGGGTTCAACACGAGTTGGCGCCGGGCCAACTGACCCACCAGCAAGTCCTGCTCGCGGTTGAAACCCACAACCGAGGCGGTGGTGCGCGTTCCTTCCGCACTAGCAATGACCTGGGGGCGTCCCCCCTCAAGCACAGCCACCACAGAGTTCGTGGTGCCCAGGTCGATTCCAACTATTCGACCCATGGATGCCGCTGCCCCAGCCAACAGGCGTTTGAAACCCAAAAATACTGGGCGCCGGGCTTTAAACACGACTTAATCAGAATCTTGGCAAGTCGTACCAAGATCTGACGAACGGTTTCCCGCCTGCTGGCCAATCTTGCCAGCGCCTACCCAACGCGACTCATCACCTGCATGCCGACGGATTCCAGCCTTGCCTCCCCTGAGGACGTTTTTACCCTCAGACGCCGCCCCCCTTCGGAAAAACTGCTGGATACGGGCTTCCGCCAACTCACCTTGGCCCTGGCTTCGATGGTGGCGTTGGTGCTGATTGGTATTTTTCTGACTGTTTTTGTTGAGGCCCGAGAGGCAATAGCCCAATTTGGCTTGTCTTTTCTCACCACCTCGAATTGGGACCCCGGTAACGACACTTTTGGGGCCTGGGTGGCCATCTACGGAACCCTCGTCAGTGCGTTGTTGGCCTTGGTGATTGCTGTCCCCCTTGGTGTTGGTACGGCGATCTTCATCACCGAAGACATCATCCCGGTGCAAATCCGCGAAGCCATTGGCCTGATGGTTGAGCTTTTGGCGGCCTTGCCTTCCGTCGTGCTCGGCCTTTGGGCGATCTTTGTGATGGAGCCCGCCATACGCCCTGCGCTTGATTTGCTGCACAAAGTCCTGGGCT
Source organism: Synechococcus sp. UW140 (assembly GCA_943373125.1). GTDB lineage: Bacteria > Cyanobacteriota > Cyanobacteriia > PCC-6307 > Cyanobiaceae > Cyanobium_A. Next base: position 155,679 of record CALSBG010000001.1, on the reverse strand, counting down.
GGACCCCCTTCTTCTCAACCGTTCCCCAGGGACCAGGGATGGCTCCAGCAATTTTGATCCTGGTGGTGATGGTGATGCCGATCATCACGTCCATTTCCCGCGACGCCCTCAACCAAGTGCCCATTGAATTGCGCCAGGGTGCCTATGGCGTTGGCACAACCCGTTGGGGTGCCATCTTCAACGTGATTCTGCCTGCAGCGGTGTCAGCCATTGTGGGTGGGGTGATGCTGTCCCTCGGCCGCGCCATGGGAGAAACCATGGCGGTCACCATGATCATCGGTAACTCCCTCACCTTTGATCTATCCCTACTGGCCCCGGGCAATACGATTGCATCAATGCTGGCCAATCAATTTGGTGAGGCCGATGGCATCCAGATTTCTGCATTGATGTATGCGGCTTTGATCTTGATGGTGCTCACCTTTGTGGTGAATGTGGCAGCCCAATGGATTGTGAAGCGGCTCAGTCTTCGCTACTAATCATTTCCCTATCTCGAGATCCAGTTAATCCCGCTCCCAAGACCAGCAACCATGGCAAACCCCGCTCCTAAGACGATCAGTTACGCCAATACGGATCTGTTTGACCGTCGGCCCCTGTTTTTTGACGGCAGCCTGAAGCGCAATCAGCTGAATCTGCTGCTTACCGGGATCGCGGCCCTGTTCGCTTCGATCGCTGTCCTGCCTTTGGTTTTGGTACTTGGCCATGTGTTGGTCAAAGGGGGCAGTCTGTTCAGCTGGGCCTTGCTTACGGAGCTACCTCCCGCCCCTGGCCTCTCGGGCGGCGGCATTGGCAATGCGATCGTCGGCACCATCACAGTCACCCTGATCGCCACGTGTATAGCCGTACCCATTGGCGTTGGTGGCGGAGTTTTTCTCTGTGAGTACTCGCGCAATGGCTGGTTCGCCCAATTCGTACGCTTCGGCAACGACGTGCTTGCCGGCGTGCCCTCAATCATCGCGGGTGTCTTTATCTATGGCCTGGTGGTGGCCACCAAGGTGTTCTTCAACGAGAGCTATAGCGCCGTTGCCGGCGGCATCGCCCTATCCGTTTTGATGTTACCCACGGTGATCAAAACCACCGATGAGGGACTCCGGCTTGTCCCCCAGGAATTGCGCTGGGGTTCCTATGGGGTTGGTGCATCGAAGTTCGTCACTGTGATGCGGATCACCTTGCCAGCAGCCTTCACTCCAATCTCAACCGGGATTGTGCTTGCCGTTGCAAGGGCCGCAGGGGAGACTGCTCCACTGATCTTTACCGCCCTATTTTCGCCCTTTTGGCCCGACGGGTTGTTTAGCCCTATCGCGTCAATGTCGGTCTTGATTTACAACTTTGCCATTATGCCCTACGAGTACCAAAATGCCCTGGCCTGGGCTGCAAGCTTTGTGCTCGTGGTCATGATTCTTGGGGCCAATCTTCTATCGAGGTGGATTTCCAGGATGGCCAAGACCTAAACGATCAATCCCCATCGGCCAAAGAGCTCCCTAGCGGCTCCCTGACCTCGCTCCCCCCAAACAGACTCTTTTCAATTTCCCCACTTCTCTTTTTCCCTACTCCTAATTCTTGCCATGGACAAAGCCACTTGTATGTCATTGGAGAACGTCAGCATCTCCTACGGCAAATTTGAAGCCGTCAAAGGCGTCTACATGCAGATCCCCCATGGGGAAGTGACGGCCTTCATTGGACCTTCGGGTTGCGGCAAATCAACGGTGCTGCGGGCCCTCAATCGCATGAATGACCTGATCCCGGGTTGCAGCCTGAAGGGCAGGGTCGTTTTTGATGGCCACGATCTCTACGACTCAAGGGTGGATCCCGTAGAGGTTCGCCGTCGGATTGGCATGGTTTTTCAAAAGCCAAACCCCTTTCCCAAGAGCATTTATGAAAACATCGCCTTTGGTGCAAGGATTAATGGCTACAAAGGAGATATGGATGAGCTTGTTGAGCGATCCCTGCGCAAGGCGGCTGTTTGGGACGAGTGCAAGGACAAGTTAAAAGAAAGTGGTCTTGCCCTTTCCGGAGGCCAGCAGCAGCGCCTTTGCATCGCCCGGGCCATTGCCACCGAACCTGAAGTCATCTTGATGGATGAACCCTGTTCTGCCCTGGATCCCATCTCCACCTTGAAAATCGAGGAGACCATGCATGAGCTCAAGCGGAGCTACACCATTGTGATTGTGACCCACAACATGCAGCAGGCTGTTCGTGTGGCTGACAACACCGCCTTCTTCAACGCCGAGGCCGTGGAGGGGGGAACTGGCAAAGTTGGTTATCTCGTCGAATTGAATTCCACCGAACGAATCTTCAATGCTCCTGCCCAGCAGTCCACCCAGGACTATGTGAGTGGTCGCTTTGGCTAGGCAATGCAATACTCAATGCTGAGTGTTGAAAGGTTTCAGCCCGCTTAAATAAAAGTAAAAGTACAAAAAAACCGGCCCGAGGGCCGGTTTTTTAAAGCGGAGAGGGAGGGATTCGAACCCTCGATAAAGTTGCCCCTATACAGCATTTCCAGTGCTGCGCCTTCAACCACTCGGCCACCTCTCCAACGGCAAGATGGGGCAGATGTCAATGTAGCAGCATGAAGACCAGTCACCCCATCACCATCCATTGGCGCCAAACGGACCAGGTGATCACCCATGCGGTACCGGAGGGCGACTACATCCTCCGCAGCTTTGAGCAACAGGGTGATCCAATCCCCTTTAGTTGCCGAAATGGCTGTTGCACCACCTGTGCGGTGCGGGTACTGGAAGGGGAGATCGATCAACGAGAGGCCCTCGGGCTTTCCCGCGAACTCAGGGCCAAGGGCTATGGCTTGCTGTGTGTTGCCCGCTCCACCGGTCCCCTGGTGGTGGAAACCCAGGATGAAGACGAGGTCTACGAGCTTCAGTTTGGTCGGTTTTTTGGCCGGGGCAAAGTGAAGGCTGGCCTTCCCTTGGATGAAGAGTGAAATGGGCCTTCCCTTGACCAGCCAATCCCTCAGTGACCAGGCAGCCCTTGGCTCTGGTCTGAGTAGCAGCGAACTTCAGCGTCTCAGTGAACTGGCGAGGCAGGCAGCTCAGCTGGGCGGCGTTGAGCTCAGCCAGCGCTTCGGCCACCTTGAGCAGGTGCGCGAAAAGGGCCGATCCGGTGATTTGGTTACCGAGGCTGACCATGCCGCAGAGGCTGTGGTGCTCGATCTCCTGCAACGGGAAACCCCTGAGATTGGTGTTCTCGCTGAGGAGAGCGGCCGACGGCAGGCCCCAGGCGATTTGGAATGGTGCGTGGATCCCCTGGATGGCACCACCAACTACGCCCATGGCTTCCCGTTCTTCGGCACCTCCATTGGCCTTACCTGGAAGGGCATGCCCCTGCTCGGTGCCCTGGCCGCCCCTGCCCTCGGTGAGCTGTTTTGGGCCGCACCGGGTTTAGGCAGCTGGTGCAATGACCAGGCCCTGGCGGTAACGGCCTGTGATCGGCTTGGAGATGCCCTTCTGGCGACCGGTTTTGCCTACGACCGCTCTTCCCGGCTGGACAACAACTACGCCCAGTTCGCCTACTTCACCCATCGCACCCACGGCGTACGGCGGGCTGGGTCAGCGGCCCTCGACCTGGCCTACGTGGCTGCAGGGCGCCTCGATGGCTACTGGGAGCGAGGCCTCTCCCCCTGGGATCTGGCTGCTGGAGTTGTGCTCGTGGAACAGGCCGGTGGGCTGGTCACGAGCTACGACGGCTCAGCTCTACAACTTCCTAGCGGACGAATCATTGCCTCTGGGGCACCCATTCACCCTGCTTTGGTGCAGGGACTGGCCCAATGCTGGCCCCTAAGCGGCAGCAGTTTTGGGGCCCCAGAGCTGGATCCATAGGATCAGGTCACCATCCCCTTCCGCCGTCCTGCCAATGGCCCTCCAACCCGCCGCTGGCGCCAGGGATCTCAACCCGAGGGATGTGGAGCGGAACCGTCAGCTCTGCGACCAACTTGCAGCCATTTACCGGCTTTGGGGCTACCAGGAGGTCACACCGCCTTCGTTTGAGCGGATCGATACCCTGGAGGCCGGTGGGGCCATCGATGGCCGGGAGGTGGTGCGCCTCTCCAGCGATGAACCCCTCGGCCTGCGTCCCGAACTCACCGCTTCGATTGCCAGGGCTGCGAGCACGCGGATGGCCCAACGCCCCCGGCCCCTCCGCCTCTGGGCAGCAGGCCCCACCTTTCGTACCAGCGTGGGGGATAGCGGCCGTCAACGGGTCACTGAGCAATTGCAAAGCGGGGTGGAGCTGCTGGGAGTTGCCTCCGCCGCCGCCGATGCCGAATTGATGCGACTGCTCCTGGCAGCGGCTGGGGCCCTGGGCCTTCAAGGCCACCACAGGCCCACCCTGTTGGTGGGCCACCACGGTCTTCTTGCCGCCCTGCTGAACCAAATCCCCGGTGAGCACCGCAGCGCTGCGAGGGCGGCCCTCACCGGCCTGAATGCCCTCGCCCTGCAGCAGCTCGATGTCAGCGACGCTGAGAAACAGCGCCTCAGTACCTTGATGCGCCTGCGCGGTGAACCGGCCCAGGTGCTCTACCAAGTCGAACAATGGCTGGGCCCATTACCCCTGATCCATTCCCTCGCGGCCACCCTGGCCTGTGTGGCCCAGGCCGCGAACCGCCTCGGCGTGGCTGTCCAACTGGATCCCACCTTCCAACCCCACTTCGCCCTCTACGACGGATTGGTGCTGAAGCTCGTTTGCCATGGGCCGGAGGCCCCGGTTGAAGTCGCTAGCGGCGGCCGCTACGACGCTTTGGTGGGGCGCTTCTGTGCCGACTCCAGCCCTGCCGCAGGCATGGGATTTGGATTCAACGTGGAGGCGATTCGCGAGTTGCTTGATGCAGCATTGGATTCCCCACCTACCCCCGGTGCCCTGCTGGTGGCCTACGGCCACGCCAGCCATCTGGCGCGCGCCCTGGATGCCCTCGAGGACCTGCACCAGGCCGGTGTAGCCGCTGAATTGCTGAGTGATCCTGTCACCAGCCAGGGGGCTGCCGAATCCCTTGCCCGGTTGCGCGGTTGTGCGGGGTTGCACTGGGTTGGTGCCTAGGATCGGCTCACTTCAACGCCTGACAGGCGCCTTCTGAGCCATGGCCCACACCATCGTGACCGACGTGTGCGAGGGCGTGGCTGACTGCGTCGATGCCTGCCCGGTCGCCTGCATCCACCCGGGTAAGGGAGCGAATATTAAGGGCACGGGCTTTTATTGGATCAATTTTGATACCTGTATCGATTGCGGTATCTGTTTGCAGGTGTGTCCTGTGGTTGGAGCGATCCTTCCCGAGGAGAAGCAAGCCCTGCAACGGGCTAGCTGAAGCCCTTGCTCGCAAGAGCCGTTTCAGGTTGGGAAGGGTTCGGGGAACCCCCCATCGCTGGCATTGAGTCCGGCCCTGTGCCATCCGTAGGGTCGGGCCACTGACACGACTGCCATGACGGTGCTGGAACAAGGCCAGATTCAGATCCACACCGAGAACATTTTCCCGATCATCAAAAAGGCCGTTTACAGCGGCCATGAGGTCTTCCTGCGGGAATTGGTGAGCAACGGCGTCGATGCCATTAGCAAGCGGCGCATGGCCTCCATGGGCGGTGACTGCAGCGAGGGCCCCGAAGCCTCTATCAGCATCAGGATCAACCGGGAAGCCAACACCCTCACCATCTCCGACAACGGCATCGGCATGACCGCCGATGAGGTCAAGCGCTATATCAACCAGGTGGCGTTCTCCAGCGCTGAAGATTTTCTTGAAAAATACAAACAGGAAAGCGACGCCATCATTGGCCACTTTGGCTTGGGCTTTTATTCGAGCTTCATGGTCGCCAAGCAGGTGGAGCTGGTCACCCTCAGCGCCAGACCCGATAGCCAGGCCGTGCGCTGGAGCTGCGATGGATCGCCGAATTTCAGCCTCGAGGCTGCCGAGCGCAGCCAACCCGGCACCGATGTGATCCTGCACCTGATGGACGAGGAGCTCGAGTACATCGAGCCCTCCCGCATCCGCAATCTGATCACCACCTATTGCGACTTCATGCCCGTGGAGGTGCAGCTCGAGGGTGAAACGGTCAACAGGCGTGAAGCCCCATGGCGCAAGAGCCCCCGGGACCTCACAGACGACGACTACATCGCGTTGTATCGCTACCTCTACCCCTTCCAGGGAGACCCCTTGCTGTGGGTGCACCTCAACACGGACTACCCCTACAACCTCCAGGGAATCCTCTACTTCCCCAAATTGACTGGCAGGGCCGATTGGGAGAAGGGCGAAATCCGGCTCTACTGCAACCAGGTGTTTGTCAGCGATTCCATCAAGGAAGTGGTGCCCCGCTACCTGTTGCCCCTGCGGGGCGTGATCGATTCGCCCGACATCCCCCTCAACGTGAGCCGCTCGGCCCTGCAAACCGACCGACGGGTGCGCTCGATTGGTTCGTTCGTCGCCAAGAAGGTGGGTGATCGGCTCAAGCAACTCCACCAGGAGGACCCCAAGCGCTATGCCCAGATTTGGGAATCGCTAGCCCCCTTCATCAAGATCGGCGCCATGGAGGACGACAAATTTGCGGAGCAGGTTGCCGATCTGGTGCTGTTTGCCACCTCTGCCCTGGCCCAAGAAGGCGGCGAAGCTGAGCTGGCCAACCCCGATCCGATTCCTTCGGAAGGCAACAAGGCCTTCACGACCTTGGGGGGCTACCGCAGCCGGCTGGCCGCCAATCATGCCTCGAGAATCCTCTACTGCACTGATGAAGCAGGCCAGGCGGGTCCCCTGGCCCTCTGGACGGGCCAGGGCGCGGAGGTGCTGCTGGCAGACACCTTCATCGATACCCAATTCATCCCCTGGCTGGAGATGCGCCATGGGGAGCTGAAGTTCCAGCGGGTTGACGCGGAACTCGACGACTCCCTGCAGGAGAAAGAGAGCGAAATCAGTGATGCCGATGGCAAGGATGCTTCGGACAGGGTTCGCGACCTGTTCAAAGCAGCCCTAGCCAACGACAAAATCACCATCCAGGTGCAAGCCCTCAAGGGCGACAACGCCCCTGCAGCCTTGATTTTGCTGCCTGAACAAATGCGCCGCATCAACGACATGGGTGCCTTGATGGAGCAACGCTTACCTGGGCTGCCTGAGCACCATGTGCTGTTAATCAACCGTAAACACCGCCTGGTGGAAGGGTTGCTCAAACTCAGCGCCGGATCCGTGATCACTACCTCAGGTGGATCGGCCGGCGGATCCCCGAGTCAGGAACTGGCCATAGGCCTGGGGCGCCATGTTTACGAGATGGCGCGGCTCGCGGTGGGCGGGCTGGAGCCCAACGAATTGGCCGGCTTCCAGCAGCGCAGTTGCGATCTGATGGGTCAGCTGATGGATCGGGGGCTCTGAGTCTCCAGGTTTTGGCCCAGGGCACAAGCGAGCCCAAACCGCCTGCCCCGGTAGGGCCTGACCCTTTGGTAAGATCCTTATCTGGGTTTAGCCCAAGTCACTTGGGTTCCAGCCCAAATTCATCGAAAAGGTTGATTGTCATGTCACGGGTTTGTCAGCTCACCGGCAAGCGCGCCAACAACGGCATGGCTGTAAGCCACTCCCACGTGCGCACCAAGAAACTCCAGCAGGTGAACTTGCAGGAGCGTCGGCTCTGGTGGGCTGAAGGCAAGCGTTTCATCAAAATCCGCGTCTCTACCAAGGCCCTCAAGACCATCTTAAAAAAGGGCTTGGGTGCCTATGCGAAGGAATTGGGCATCAACCTCGCCAAGATCTGATTCCATGCGCCGTCGCGCACTGTTTCGTTCAGCCCTGCAGGCTGCACGCGATTCAAGTTGGATCCTTGCCATGGGCATCGGACTCACCAGCCTGTTGGCCAAAAGCCAGCAGGCTTTTGCTTTGGGCGGCATCTTGCCTGAGTTGAATACGCCAGCACCCGATTTCAACCTGGCTGGTGTGACACCAAGCAGGCCTGGGAAAACCAGCGAAGCCGTAGAGACCCAACGCCAACTGGCCGATTTTTCTGGGCAATGGCTGGTTCTTTACTTTTACCCAAGGGATTTCACCGAAGGCTGCACCATCGAAGCCCGGGGGTTCCAACAGGATTTAGGCCTGTTCCATCAGGCTGGAGCTGAGGTGGTGGGCATTAGTGCCGACAGTCCCGATTCCCATGCCGAGTTCTGCGGTAGCGAAGGCCTGGCCTACCCCCTGCTTTCCGATCCCGGTGGCAGCGTGAGCAAGAGCTATGGCAGCTGGATCGCGCCCTTTTCGCAACGCCATACCTTTGTGATCGACCCCGACGGAATTCTGCGGGCCAGCTTTGTCGCGGTACGGCCCAGTGGCCACAGCCATGAGGTGTTGGACACCTTGAAGGGCCTCCAGGCCGCATAAGCTGCAAAACCCAGATAGCCGTTGATGCCGAGCCGCCGCTCCCTGCTCAAAACCCTTCCCCTGGCCCTGGTTGCAGGCTTGATCACAGGCAGCGCCGCCGGCTGGATACCGAGGTCCCAAGCCAATCCATCGGTTCAGACCCATCCATCGGTCGAAGGAAAGCCATTACCGCAAGCCAAGTCGACGGCCCACATCTTGGTTACAGCAGACACGGGGAGCGGCAATGCTGAGCAAATTGCTAATGGCAAACAAATGGCCGCCATTCATCGGCAACGGCCTGTGGATTTTGTGATCCTTGGCGGCGACAACATCTACCCCGATGGCAATTTGGCCGAGGTGGAGGCGAAATTCACCAAGCCCTATGCCCCCCTCCTGCTGGCGGGCGTGCCCTTTCATGCGGTGCTCGGCAACCACGACATCCGAACGGGCAACGGCGAACCGCAAATTGCCTACAAGCCCTTTGGCATGAAGGGCCGCTGGTACAAGATCCGCCAGGGCCCTGTCGAATTTTTCATGCTGGATACCAACATGAACGCCCCCTGGCAATTTCAGATGCCCTGGCTAAAAAAGGCCTTGGCAAACAGCACTGCCCCCTGGAAAGTGGTGGTGGGTCACCATCCCATCTATTCAGCTGGCCTGTATGGCGATAATCCCAATGCCATTGCCCGATTGACCCCCGTGTTTGCCAAATACGGGGTGCAGCTCTATATCAATGGCCACGAGCACAACTACGAGCGCACCGAATCCATCAATGGCACCACCTATCTGATCACCGGCGGCGGTGGGGCGTACCTTCGCCCCATCCTGGCCAACGGCCGCAGCGCCAAAGTGTCCAGCAGCTACAGCTTTGTGGAGTTGAGCGTCACCGACAAAACCTTGCGCATCGACGCTTGGTCCAACAAGGGTAAATCCTTGGATCAGGCTGTTTTGACCCGCTGATTTGGCGCTTGCCTGATCGACCGGATCCCTAGTCAGCCGTCGAGCCCCGTTTCCCGCTCCCAATCGCTGACCGTCTGATCGGAAGATCCCAGGCTTTGGAAATGTTGCCATTGCTGGCCTCGGAGTTTTAGGTAGGACCGGCAAAAACTTTCACCCAGGGCCTCTTGCAATTCAGCATCTGCTTCCAGGGCAGCCAGGGCTTCGCCCAGGTTGCTGGGCAAACGCCCGCAGCTGCCAGGAGGTAGGGGGTTGGCGTAGTTGTCGTTCCCGTGGGCGTCACCGGGATCAAGGTTGCGGGAAACACCATCCAGGCCCGCTGCCAAAACTGCACTTTGCAGCAGATAGGGATTGGTGGCCCCATCGGGTAGCCGGAGCTCGAAGCGCTGGTCATCGGGTATACGCACCATGTGGGTGCGGTTGTTGCCCGTGTAACTGATTCCGCCCGGCGACCAGGTTGCCCCTGATGTGGTGGTTGGGGCCGCTAGCCGCCTGTAGCTGTTCACCGAAGGATTGGTGATGGCACAAAGGGCAGGTGCATGGGCCATCAAACCGCCGAGGAAGTTAAAAGCCAATGGGGATAGGCCCTTGCTGGCGCCGGTGTTGGCAAACAGATTGGTGCCCGCGCCAGGGCTGCCGGGGAGTCCCCAAAGCGAGAGGTGGGCGTGGCAGCCATTGCCAGTCAATGTTTCAAAGGGCTTGGGCATGAAGCTCGCGCGCAATCCCTGCTGTTCAGCGAGGGATTTCACCATCACCTTGAAGAAGGCATGGCGATCAGCGGTGATGAGAGCACTAGCGAAGGTCCAATTCACTTCAAACTGGCCATTGGCATCCTCATGGTCGGCTTGATAGGGGCCCCAGCCCAGCTCCTCCATCGCCTCCAATAACGGGCCAATCAGCGGATAGCGCCGCATCAAGGCCAGCATGTCGTAGCAGGGTTTGAGCTGATGGTCGGCCGGGTCACCAATGGCCATCCCAGAGGGGTCCAACAGAAAAAACTCGGCTTCGACACCACTGCGGAGCTCGAAGCCCAGCTCAGAGGCCCGCTGCTGTTGCCGCCGCAATAGACCTCGGGGACACTGGGCCATGGGTTCTCCATCGAGTAGCAATTCGGTGGCGACCCAGCCCACATCCCGTTGCCAGGGCAAGCGCATCAGGCTGGCTGGATCGGGTATGGCCATCACATCGCCTTCGGCGGGCGATAGGTCGAGCCAGGCCGCAAAGCCCGCAAATCCAGCCCCATCCCGTTCCATCGCCTCCAGGGCCGAGGCTGGCACCAACTTGGCCCGCTGAATGCCAAACAGATCCGTAAAGGAGAACAAGACAAAACGAAGCTGAAGCTCCCGGGCCGCGTTTGCAAGGTTGGAGGTCATTGCGTCTTCAAGAACAACGGGAAGCTTGAAAAGCCTGAATTGAAGGAGCCGATGGGATCAGTTGGACAGCAACTGATCCACCACTGCTCGCAGCTGCCGCTGCTCTGGCTTACTGCCATGGGGATTTCCAGCCCTGTGGCCGAGTAAGGAGTCAATTTGGAAGAACGTGCAGTCGGTAATAAAGGCAGCGTCCGCGGCCATGTCATCAACGGTGAAATAGAGGTCCCGAGTGGCTGCTACCAGGGTTGTACGGGCCTGGATCTGGGGCAACTGCTCGACCACGTCATGCTCCAGCCAGGTATCGATCATCGCGATGAGATCGCGGGGATCATGGCGCCTGTAATGGGGCAACCATTGCTCTTCGACGTACTCCTCCATGGGTAGGTCGATCTGGTTGTAAAAAGGTTGGCTCGATGCCCAACTGGCATAGATCAGGGCAAATGTTCGCAAGCCATCAAGGGGCTCCGCATCAAAGCTGCTGCCGTTCCAATGGCGATCGGATAGAAGGGCATGGCGCAGGCTGAGTAAAAAGAGTCTGTTGTGGTTGGACGGGCGACCAGTGCCACAAACACAACACAGACGCTTCACTTGGCTGGGGTAACGAACAGCCCATTGGTAGGCCTGTTGGGCCCCCATGGACCATCCGTAAATCAGCGCGGGGGAATCAATCCCAAAACAGTCAGCAAGCAGGCGCCGCTGGGCAGCGACATTGTCACGATGGCTCACCACCCATCCCTGCTCAGCCAAACCCATCGTTCCATGGCTTGGGCTGCTTGATATCCCATTGCAAAACATATCGACGATTACAATGCAATAGCGATCTGCATCAAAGAGGGGTCCCACCATCCAGGCCAAATCCTGGTGTCTGGCTCCGTAGGAGGTTGGGATCAGGATCAGATTGGTACGTTCTTGGTTTAATTCCCCAGCTATGCCAAAACCGATCTGGGCATTACGAATGGTTTGACCACCATGAAGTGGAACATTACCCAGCAAAAAATGGCCACTCCTCATTGGGGCCCAGCCCAGGCGGATAGGTTGCGCAATATCTTTTTGTGCACAAAGAGGTAACCGGGATCTAGATGCTTGAGCTCTGGTGCGATCCAACGGTGGGCAGCGGGCAAGGAATGGAAGGGAAGCGAGGCATACAGGTGATGTTCTGCGTGGAAGGGCATGTTCCACATCTGCCACGCCACTACGGGATTGGTTAGGGTTGTACGAGTGTTGGTGGTGCCATCGGCATCAAAGCTGCAGCCGCTGTGCTCCGCCAACATCGCTAGCCTCAGGAACGGCTGGCCAACGGCTAGGGGAAGCAACCAATTCCAGAAAAGAAAACCACTGCCATTTAGCACTGATACCAGGACCATTACCGCGTAAGTGGTGAACTGCCAACGCACCGATCTTCTGATCTGGGGAATCACCTCAGGGTTGAGATAGGCAAGCCCAGTGAGGTCGCCAAACAGAAGCCGGGCGTAACCATGAAACTTTCCGATCCACCAATTCCAGCCACTGATCTCTAGCAAGTAAGCTAATTGTGTGGTTGGGAAGCCATCGTCCAGCTCTGGATCGAGGCCGATCTGGTGGGCATAGCGGTGATGCCACTGATGATAACGGCGATAAAAGGTGGAGTTGTAAAAACAAAGCAACCCAGCACACCAAGCCACGACGTCATTGACCCGGCGGGAGCGAAATGCGGTTCGATGGCAGCACTCATGCAAGGGGGCAAAGGCGGTGGCCAAACCAATGCCACTGATTAGGAGCCCCGCCAAGCGCAGCAATACCGGCAGCCCGACCTGGGCCCAGAGCCACCCACCAATGCCAATCGTGAGCAGGTGGCTCACCAGCCGAATCACCCCAGGGCGATCAGAGCCAGCGTTGAGTTCTGAGAGAACGGAACGGGGCAGCAGGGCCGTCGCAGGGTAAGAGGAAACCATCGCCCCATCTCACCAGCTGGGCCGCCCCTAAATCGGTGTGGATGGCAACCGAAGCGCAAGCCCTTCGAAAATGATCCTGTGCTGCTGGGCCTGGCCATGCAGGGCCTGGATCAGGGCCATGGAAGGGGGCTGGTCCAAACGCGACCTCCAGCTCTCCAGGAGAGTTTTGGCTTCCACAGGTTGATCCAAGCACTGGCAAGGGCAGCCGATAGCCTTGGCTGCGGCGGCAACCTTGGGGTCATAGCTCAAGGCAACCGTGGGGCTGCCTGAGAGGGTCGCTAAAATTAGGCCATGGAGTCGCATGGCCAAGACCAGGCCAGCGGAGGCGAACACAGCCATAGCTTCGCGGGGGTGGGCCGGAATAACCTCCCGACTTCTGCGCTCGAGTTCTGGTCTGATGAGTCCGTCGCTGAGCAATTGGGCCAGCAATCCCCGATCTTGTTCCCCATGGAAGGCCAGCCACATCACCTCCCGGTTTTCCTCCTCCGCAAGGGATGACAGGGCTGCCAGGTAGGGGGCCCAGGCCTGGGCATCGAGGTGATTGGTGGGCCTGAAACACACCACGAGGGGGCCTTGCTTACCGCGCCATTGCTGGGGTGCCAGGGCCCAGACGGGATCCGGGGCCACCAAACCCTCTAGTCCCCATTCAGCGGCAAGGGATGCGGAAGCCTGATCCCGCCAGCTCATGGCAGTCGCGAAGGGCAACAGGGTGCGCACCAGCAGGCGACTGCGTCTGCGGCGCAAGGGGCCCAGCCCCTGGCCCCACAGCAGCACCTGCTTGCCCTGGAGCTTGGCTGCCGTGATCAGCGCACCGTAATAGAGAAGGCTGCGAAAACTGGTGGCGTCCTGGAGCAGGCTGCCGCCGCCTAATACCAAGGCATCCATGCCCTTCAAGGCATCCAACACCTGGCGGAGCGAGCGCCGGGGCACCGTTGCGACGCCAAAGCGTTCGTGTACCTCGCGTTCGTCGTAGGCCGTCACGGTGGGAATCACCCCTGCCGGCAACTGACCCAAGGCCACTTGCAAGAGGGAGTCATCGCCGAGATTGTGCTCCCCGTAATAACCGCAGAGCAGCACGCGCTTGGCGATTGGCTGGGCCAAGACAAGCAAAACCAATTGATACCCAGAAGCATCGCATTGCTGCCATCAACGAGTCGTGGGGTGCCTAAAGCGAACCCGGTAGGTGGTGTGGGCCGGGCCGAGATGCTGAATCAGGGCATCCCGGGCTTCTTCATGGAGCTCCTCCAGGCTGCTGGCCACAATCCGCAACTGGCGCTCTTCCACCTTGGCCTCAACCCCCTGGGGATAGCAGGGCGCCACATCAAAAATAATCTCGCGCATATCTGGGTGACAGCGTCTTCAGCTTGATCGGCTTTTGCGGCCATGAAGGGGCTCGATCCATACGGAGAACCGACGCTTGAGGGGCGGTTCTGGCATCTGCCTACCATTGCAATTCAATTGGGCCCTCGCCATTGCACGCCCTCTCACTGCCGACCTGGTGGATCCATGTGGCCTCAGTGCTGGAGTGGGCTGCGGCGATGTTGGCGGTCCAGCGCTTCGGTCAACGCAGGCGGGAGCCAGCCTGGCGATGGCTGGCCCTAGCCATGGTGCCAGCCCTGAGCAGTGCCATGGCCGCCTGCACCTGGCATTTGTTCGACAACAGCGCCGACCTCCAGGGCCTCGTGGTCTTTCAGGCTGGCCTCACTGCCCTCGGCAATGGCGCCTTGGCCCTTGCCACCTGGAATTTGTTGCGCCTCCAGCGGCGTCTCTCGTGAGGAGTTTCCCGTGAGTGGCCTATTGGGCTGGTTGGCGGGGGTGGATCCCAGTCCCCTGTTTGTGTTGTCGTTAATTCCCTATTTGGCTTTTCTGTGGTGGGCCAGACAGGTCAAGGGCTTCCCCCGGCTAGCCCTGCGGGGATTTGAACTCACCCTGCTGTTTGTGGCCGTCACGATTGTGGCTGCGGTCATTGCCCAGCTGCATTTCGGCAAACAACTGGCCGATGTGGACCCCCTCCATGGCGGGGCCGAATCGTTCCTGACCCTCTCCAACCTTTTGGTGGTGCTCGGCTTTTCTGCCATGGCAGGCAAGCAAGACAACCAATGAACAAGTCTTACGGGGAGAGGCCAGATCCCCAAAGGCCCCGGAGAATGAATTGTCAGGTTTCTGCTCCATGATCGCTCCGTTTTTGGCCTTGGCCCCTGCTTCCATTTCCTGGTCACCGAAGGTGGCCCTGGTGATGATTGTCTGCAACGTGATCGCCATTGCCATCGGCAAGGCCACCATCAAGCATCAAAACGTGGGGCTGAAACTGCCCAGTAGCGCCATGTTTGGCGGCATGAGCCATGGCGCGATGCTGGGCAGCCTCAGCCTCGGCCACATCATTGGCATGGGCGCCATCCTGGGCCTGGCAACCCGGGGTGTGGTCTGAGTCGACTCCGTCAAACCCTGGGTTTGGCACTGTCCCATAGATAGGGCAAAGCTTTGAGCCCATAGCGCTCAAAGCGATAGTCAAAGAGAAGGGCGGAGAGATCCTCTGCCCTTTTTGTTTGCAATCCATTGAGCAGCCGTTCCAGCCGTTGATCGGCCTTGGCATGGGCTAAGCCCAACCAGGTGCGCCGGGCCAACCTGCCGCTCAAGTTCCAGCGCCAGCCCAGGGCCTGGCGCAATTGGCGCGGATAGGCTTCAAGAATGGGATCTGCGTTGCTTGGGCGCTGCAGGGCTTTCTGCAACAGGGGCGCCAACACCCGGCTACTTGTGAGGGCATGGCGAATCCCTTCCCCGCCCAGCAGGTTGGCGGTGCTCACCACATCGCCGAGGCCGATGATCCGCCCTTTCTGATGGGGCTCCCTGCGGCGAACACTGCTGCGGATGCGGCCGCCGTGACGATCGAGCACTGTGGCTTTCTGCAGATGGGCCGCCTGCAGCACCTTGGCTAATTCGGCCGTCAAGGGAGGTTGGTAGCGGCTGGGATCGCACACCCGGCAAACGCCCACCTTGACTTGGTTGTTGGCCATCGGGAAAACCCAGCCATAGCCCTGCTGCACCCAGGAACTGCCCAGAAAGAAGGTGAGTCGATCACTCCATGTCGCAGCCTCCCCACCAGGCAGCTGCAGCAACCACTCCACCCCCACCCCCGTGATCAGGGGATCCCGGCGCGAAACACCCTCACCGAGCAGGGCCCGCCCTTCCCCCGAAGCATCTACCACCCAGTCGCTGGTGATGGTGCGCTGTTGACCGCCGTACCCCCGAAGGATCGTGGCCATCTTTGAACCCATCAAGGCGCTGGGCTCCTTGGTTTGGGGCCCGCATTCCACTGCCAGCCAACCCAGCTCCACCGCAGCCCCCCAGCCCTCGGCTTGGCTCGCTAACCACCAGCGCAGGGCACCAAAATCGAGCACGGCACCCAGGGGTTGGGCGGCCATCCAGTGGCGGGCCTGGGTGCCGTCTTCGCCCCCTAATGCCCCTGGACCCACCAATTGCCACCCCCGCCATCGGGCGGCCACAACCTGCTCGGGCAAGCCGAAGCGATCCAGGGCTGCTAGGGGCAAAGCCGCACTGCTGAACGCGGCATGGCGCAAGTCGCTGAGGCGATCAACAAGCACCACATCCACCCCTGCCTGGGCCAGCAGCCTGGCCAATTCCCCACCGGAGGGTCCAGCCCCCACCACCAAAACTTGGCAGTGGGATTGGAGGCACTTGGGGGTAGAACCTTGCGAGACTGGAACCAGGGTTGTCAGACCGCTACGGCCCGGGCGATGCCAGCCATAGGGGCCTGAAAAGTACTGCCGAAGCGTTCGGTGATCCGTTCCGCCATCTGGGCCGGGGTCAGGCCTAGGGCTTGCTTGCTTTGCTCGGGTGAGGCGTGGTCTACGAGTACATCGGGGATACCAATCCGAAACACGGGAACCAACACCTCGTGGTCGTTGAGGGTTTCGACAACCGCAGCGCCAAATCCCCCTGGCAAGGCCCCTTCTTCCATGGTGACCACCCGGCCGATGCGCTGGGCCATGGGAAGGATTAAGGCCTCATCCAAGGGGCGCAGGAAGCGGGCGTTGATCACGGCAGCTCGCACACCTTTTTCCTGGAGCAGGCCGGCGGTGGCCATGGCAGGGGCCACCATGGCCCCATAGGCCACGATCAACAGATCATCGCCATCGGTGAGCAGCTCACCGCGACCGATTTCCAGGGTTTCAAAACCTTCTTCAGCGATAGGCACCCCTTCGCCTTCACCGCGGGGGATCCGGATCGCAGAGGGTCCGGTGTGGTGGATTGAGGTCACCAGCATCCGCTGGAGCTCGGCCTCATCCTTCGGTGCCATCACCGTGAAGTTGGGGATTGAGCGGAAATAGCTGATGTCGTATTGGCCCTGGTGGGTAGGGCCATCGGCTCCCACAATTCCGGCCCGATCGAGCACAATCGTGACCGGCAGGTTTTGGATGCCTACGTCGTGGATGAGCTGGTCGAAGGCCCGCTGCAAAAAAGTGCTGTAAATGGCCACCACGGGTTTCAGACCTTCACAGGCCATCCCGGCCGCCATGGTGACGGCGTGCTGTTCGGCGATGCCCACATCAAAATACTGGGCGGGACAGGCCTTCTCCAGGAGGTCAAGGCCCGTACCTGTGGCCATGGCGGCCGTAATCCCCACCACGGTGGGGTCTTGCTCGCAGAGTTTGACCAGGGTTTGGCCGAAGACCTTGCTGTAGCTCGGAGGCTTGGGCTTACTTGAGGGATAGGCCTTGCCCGTGGTCAAATCAAAGGCCGATTGGGCGTGGTACCCCACCTGGTCGGCCTCGGCATAGGGATAGCCCTTGCCCTTGGTGGTGGCCACATGGACCAGGACTGGACCTTCGGTGCGATGGGCTTGCTCGAAGGTGCGCACCATCTCGGCGATGTCGTGGCCATCGATGGGGCCGATATAGGTAAAGCCCAACTCCTCGAATACGGCACCAACCTTGGGAACGCCCAGGCGCTTCATGCTTTCTTTGAGGTTTTTGAGCTCGGGAGGCAGCTCGCCATGGAGGAACGGCAGATGTTTGATCGCTTCCTCCGCATTGCCCTGCAAGAATTGAACCGGCGGGCTCAGCCGCATGCGGTTGAGATAAGTCGACAGGGCTCCCACCGGCGGTGAGATCGACATGTCGTTGTCGTTGAGCACGACCAACAACTTGGTGTTGGGCAAGTGGCCAGCGTGGTTGATGGCCTCCAGAGCCATGCCACCGGTGAGGGCCCCGTCGCCGATGACGGCCACGGATTTGAAGGACTTACCACGCCGATCCCTGGCCAGGGCCATGCCGAGGGCTGCGGAAATGGAGGTGGAGGCGTGGCCCGCGCCGAAATGGTCAAAACTGCTTTCGCAACGCTTGAGATAGCCCGCCACTCCGCCTTTCTGGCGGAGGCTGTCGAAATCCTTGTATCGGCCGGTCAGCAGTTTGTGGGGGTAGGCCTGGTGGCCCACATCCCAGACCACCTTGTCCTGGTCAAGGTCCAGGGTTTGGTAGAGGGCCAGGGTGAGTTCCACAACCCCCAGGCCCGGGCCCAGATGGCCACCGCTGGTGGACACCACCTCGAGATGGCGCTCGCGCACCTGGCGGGCAATGGCCTCCAGTTCTGCCGTGGTGAGGCCGTGCAGCTGATTCGGATGGCTCAGCTCGCTGAGATGCATGCAGGGCCTTTTTGCTGGAGACCAATCTAGGCCTTACGAGCAACTTGACGGTACGGCTTGCGAGACTGGATCCATGAGCCAGGCCACCGCCAGTTATTTGCAACGCATCCTGCGAGCCAGGGTCTACGACGTGGCGATCGAATCACCGCTCGACGAGGCCCCGAACCTCTCAAAACGGCTGGGCAACCGGGTGTTGCTGAAGCGGGAAGATCTGCAACCGGTCTTCAGCTTCAAGTTGAGAGGCGCCTTCAACAAGATGGTGGGCCTGTCCCCAGCGGTGTTGGCCAAAGGGGTGATCGCCGCCAGTGCCGGCAACCATGCCCAAGGGGTGGCCTTGGCTGCCCAGAAGCTTGGCTGCACGGCGGTGATCGTGATGCCGGTCACCACCCCTGAGATGAAGGTACAGGCCGTTGCGGCCCGGGGTGCCGAAGTGGTGTTGCACGGCGACACCTATGACGATGCCTGCGCGGAGGCCAAACGGCTCGAGAGTGAACGGGAGCTCACCTTCATCCATCCCTTTGACGATCCCGATGTGATCGCCGGTCAGGGAACAATCGCCCTCGAGATCCTGCGCCAATGCGCTGAGCCCCCATCGGCGATCTATGTGGCGGTGGGCGGTGGTGGCTTGATTGCCGGCATCGGTGCCTACGTCAAAGCCCTGTGGCCTGATGTTCAAGTCATCGGGGTTGAACCCGTTGATGCCGATGCCATGAGCCAATCCTTGGCGGCAGGCCATCGGATCCGCCTGGACCAGGTAGGCCTGTTTGCCGATGGGGTGGCTGTTCGGGAAGTGGGGGAACTCACCTTTGATCTGGCCCAGCGCTACGTGGATCGCATGGTGACCGTGGACACCGACGAGATTTGCGCCGCTATCAAAGACGTATTCCAAGAAACCAGATCAATCCTGGAGCCGGCCGGGGCCCTTGCCGTGGCGGGGATGAAGGCGGATGTGATGGCCCGGGGTTTGAAGGGCCAAACGCTTGTGGCTGTGGCCTGCGGGGCCAACATGAATTTCGACCGGCTGCGCTTCGTGGCCGAGCGGGCAGAGCTAGGCGAGGAACGCGAAGCCATGTTGGCTGTGGAAATTCCTGAACGGCCCGGCAGCCTGCGCCGCTTCTGCACCCTGCTGGGCCAACGCAGCCTCACCGAATTCAGCTATCGGCTGGCCGATTCCCAGCGGGCCCACATCTTTGTAGGGGTGCAAACCCAGGGTGAAGCGGATACCGCAGACCTGATTGGCAACATGGAGGCGGAGGGTTTTCCCTGCCTGAACCTTTCACACAACGAACTGGCCAAATTGCACCTGCGCCACATGGTGGGAGGCCGATTGCCCAGAACCCACCATCAAGCTGAAGCAGGCATGGAGGAGTTGCTTTACAGCTTTGCCTTCCCAGAGCGGCCCGGCGCGTTGATGACGTTTGTGACCAGCCTCCACCCCAACTGGAATATCAGCATTTTCCACTACCGAAACCATGGTTCCGATGTGGGCCGGATCGTGGTGGGGGTGCAGGTGCCCGCTGGGGACCAATCCACCTGGCTCGAATTCCTTCAAGGATTGAGCTACGACTGGGTGGATGAGAGCCAAAACCCTGTCTACAAAATCTTTCTGGGCCCGGTCTCCTAGGCCTTCTGCCGGGCTACGGCCTAGGCCTTTGCCGTTTCAATTGGGGTACGGTTCGATGATCAGGTGCGGGATGGGCCAGTGAGCATCGACATCCCCAGCGACATCCCCAGCGACATCCCCAGCGACATCGCCAATACCGGCAAAGGCAACACCCTCAAGAGCGAAACCGAGAAACCCCGGGAAACCGCGGCTTCTGATGCAGTTGCAGGCCTATCGCTCCCAGCTCGGATGGAAGCGATTCTCTACCTGAAAGGACGCCCCCTCACCCTCAAGGAACTGGCCGAGATTGCGGCCATCAGCCGTGGGCAGGCCGAGATCGCCCTCATCACCTTGATGGCCGATTACGCCCACCGCGATACCGCCCTTGAAGTGCGCCAGGAGGGCCAGCGCTACAGCCTCCAGTTGCGCGATGGCTTGGGGGATTTGGTGCAAAACCTCCTACCGGTTGACCTCTCCACGGCGGCCCTGCGCACCCTGGCCACCATCGCTTTGAAGAAGCGGATCCTGCAATCCGATCTGGTGGATCTGCGGGGTTCGGGTGCCTATGACCACATCAAAGAATTGATTGCCCAAAACTTCATTGAACGCAAACGGCAAAGCGAAGGCCGCTCCTTTTGGCTCACCTTGAGCGAGAAGTTCCATCGCACCTTTGCCATCCAGACCGACGAAATCCAGCCCCTGCGCAAGTCGCCCCCGGCGTCAAGGGCCCCTGGAACCGATCCCGACCAATCCCGACCAACCTCGGATGACTGGGACCGGGCTGCATAGAGTCTGTCCACCGGAATCGCTATCCCCTGCCCACGCCCATGGAAGTTGTTGCCCTGCTTCTGAGTGTGCTGAGCCGCACGCTCGAGATCTATTCCCTGATCCTGCTGGTGCGCGTCCTGCTCAGCTGGTTTCCAAACCTGGACTGGGGCAACCCCTTGCTGGCAACGCTGAGTTCGATCACGGACCCGTATCTCAATGCCTTCCGGGGCCTGATCCCGCCCCTGGGGGGCCTGGACCTCTCCGCCATTCTGGCCTTCCTCGCCTTGAATCTCTCTCAACAGCTACTCGGTAGCGCCAGCATGAGCCTGATGGCTAGCAGCCTCTAAGGCTGCCCTAGGAGACCGCAAGGGCTTGCTCAAGGGGGAGCAGCTCATCGTCTGCACCGGCCCTGGTTCGAACGGGGGCCTTAAAGCCCCGGGCTTTGACGTTTCGGAAGCTAATGGGGCCAGGGGTTCCTGCAGGCACGGCAAGGCGCAGGGCGAAATCCGATTCCCCCGGCGGCACGTCGCCAATCGATCCCACCCTGGTGCGGTTCTGGAGCACCGGTTCGCCGCTGGAATCCACGATCAGGGCAAACACATCGGTGTCCACCACGGCCTTGCGGCTGGGGTTGGTCACCAGCCCACGGAGCGCATAGCAACTCGCCCCGGTGGGACGGCGCCCTTCCGGCTGGGCGCCCACGTCCTCTGCGGGACAGGGTTCGAGCACGACATCCCGAACGGTCAGTTCCGTTGCCCAGGCGGTTTGGGGCAAACCAACCAGCAGCACCCCAGCCAAAACCAGTCCGGCCAGGCGGGCCATCCAGGCTCCAATGACGGATCCAGAACCCTTGGCGAAAACCCTGATCAACGCAGATCGCCGCTTCCTGAAAGCACGTTACGGGCGGCGCGACTGGCCAGCTTGTCCAGGTTGGCTTGGGCAACGTGCTCGAGATCCAATCCCAGCTCGCTGGCCAGTTGGGAGATGTACCAAAGCACGTCGCCCAATTCGAGCTTGAGCCCCTCAGTAACCTCAGCAGAAAACTCTCCCCCCTGGTCGCGGATCACCTTTTTCACCTTGTCGGCCACCTCGCCCGACTCTCCGCACAACCCCAAGGTGGGATAAATCGGGTTGTTCCCCGCATTGGGGTAGCGGGCCGTCGCCCGCGATTGGCGTTGGTAAGCCTGGAAATCCATCGTTTGACCCACCCCCATGAGCCCGGATGGTAGTTTCCGGTTTGCCGATGGCATCCGGATGCCCCAGCCCGAT
Organism: Synechococcus sp. UW140; assembly: GCA_943373125.1. Lineage (GTDB taxonomy): Bacteria > Cyanobacteriota > Cyanobacteriia > PCC-6307 > Cyanobiaceae > Cyanobium_A. The sequence goes on along the minus strand of CALSBG010000001.1, from coordinate 133,796 downwards.
CTCATGCGTCGCACCAAGATCGTGGCCACGATTGGGCCTGCGACCGAATCACCGGAACGGCTCCGGGAGTTGATTGCGGCTGGCGCCACCACGTTTCGTCTCAATTTTTCCCACGGCGATCACAGCGAGCACGCCGCCCGGATCACCACGATTCGCCAGGTTGCCAAAGAACTTGGCATTCACGTGGGCATCCTCCAAGATCTCCAAGGCCCCAAGATTCGTCTCGGCCGCTTTGGCGGCGGCCCCATCACCCTGGCCAAAGGCGACCCATTCATTCTCACCTCTCGGGATGTGGCTTGCGATCAGACGATCGCCACAGTCACCTATGGCAGGTTGGCCGACGAAGTGACCCCCGGCAGCCGGATTCTTCTCGACGATGGCCGGGTCGAAATGGTGGTCGAGCGCGTTGACCAGGGCCAACAAACCCTCTACTGCAAGGTGACTGTCGGGGGGGTGCTCTCTAACAACAAGGGCGTCAACTTCCCCGACGTGCAACTCTCGATTCGTGCACTGACGGACAAGGATCGGGTTGACCTGGCCTTTGGCTTGCAGCAGGGGGTCGATTGGGTGGCCTTGAGCTTCGTGCGCAACCCGTCAGACATGCTCGAAATCCGGGAACTGATCCGCAGTCACGGCCACCAAACCCCTGTGGTGGCAAAGATCGAAAAGTTTGAAGCCATCGATCAAATCGATGACATTCTGCCCCTCTGTGATGGCGTCATGGTGGCCCGCGGAGACCTGGGCGTGGAAATGCCCGCCGAGGAAGTTCCCTTGTTGCAGAAGGAACTGATCCGCAAGGCCAACAGCCTGGGGATTCCGGTGATCACCGCCACCCAAATGCTCGACTCGATGGTGTCCTGTCCCAGGCCCACCCGGGCCGAGGTCAGCGATGTGGCCAACGCCATCCTCGATGGCACCGATGCGGTGATGCTGTCCAACGAAAGCGCCGTGGGCGACTTCCCGATCGAAGCAGTTGCCACCATGGCCACCATCGCCAAGCGAATCGAACGGGATTACCCCCAACGGGTGCTCGACAGCCACATGGCTTCCAATATCTCCAACGCCATTTGTCAGGCCGTGAGCAGCATCGGTCGCCAACTCAATGCGGCAGCCATTCTGCCCCTCACCAAAAGTGGGTCCACCGCCCGCAGTGTGAGCAAATTCCGACCCAGCACGCCAATTTTGGCCATCACCAGCGACATCAATGTGGCCCGCAGGCTCCAGATGGTTTGGGGGGTCAATCCTCTGCTGGTATCAGAGCAAGGAACTCCGAGCCAAACCTTCGCCTTGGCCCTGGGCCAGGCCCAGGAGCAGGGCTTGCTGACCGAGAGCGACCTGGTGGTGCTAACCGCTGGCACCCTGCCCGGAGTGAGTGGTTCGACGGATCTGGTCAAGGTCGGTACGGTCGGCGATTTGCTCGGCCGAACTGCCATGGTTTAAGGCCGAGTCCAACCCCCTATGGCTTCAAAGCTCCCTCTGCGCGAAACCGTAGGGATGGCATTGAGCACGCTGCGGGCCAATCGGCTGCGCAGCTTGCTCACCATGCTTGGCATCGTGATCGGCAATGCGTCCGTGATCACCCTGGTGGGGGTGGGGAAGGGTGCCCAAAACCTGGCCGAAGGTCAGTTGAGCAACCTCGGCGCCAACGTGCTGTTTGTGGTTCCCGGAAACAATGACACCCGCCGCCAGGGCATTGATTTCCCTAAAAACCTGGTGTTGGAAGACGCCAAGGCCATTGCCGAACAGGTGCCCAGCGTGAAACGGGTCGCTCCCCAGATCACCCTCAGCGAGGTGGTGCAGGCCGGCGACGTCAGTAGCACGTCATCAATCGCAGGGGTTACCCCCGAATTTTTGCCGGTGCGCCAATTTGAGATGGCCCAAGGCCGTTTCTTCTCCACGGGCGATCTGGGGAGTGCCAGCAACGTGGCCGTGGTGGGACCGGATTTAGCCACCAAGCTGTTTGGCAATCGCTCGGCCATCGGCCGCCAATTGCGCATTCGTAACCAACCCTTTGAGGTGATTGGGGTGTTGGAGCCGAAGGGAGCGGTTTTCGGCCAAAACCAAGACGAAAACGCCTATGTGCCCCTCACCACCATGGTGAGCAAACTCTCAGGCCGGGATCCCACCTACGGAGTCAGCCTCAATTTCATCAGCGTGGAAGCCCGGGATCAGGAGAGCACCGGTGCCGCCAGTTTCCAGATCACTAACCTCCTGCGTCAACGGCACCGGATCCTTCGCGAGGACGATTTCGCCGTGCGCTCCCAGAAAGATGCCTTGACGATTGTCAGCACCATTACTGGCGGACTCACCCTAATGCTGGCGGCAATCGGCGCCATCTCCCTTTTAGTGGGCGGGATCGGGATCATGAACATCATGTTGGTATCGGTCAGTGAACGCACCGAGGAAATTGGACTCCGCAAAGCCTTGGGAGCCCGCAGCAGCGACGTGTTGCGCCAATTTTTGGTGGAATCCCTCGTGCTCTCCAGCCTTGGCGGGGTGATTGGTAGTGGCCTGGGCCTGGGTGCGGTGGCCCTGGTGGCGCTGGTAACGCCCCTGCCCGCGAGCATTGGTGCCAGCACCGTGCTGGTCACCGTGGGGCTCTCCGGCTCCATTGGCCTCTTTTTTGGCGTGGTTCCGGCCCGACGGGCGGCCCGGCTCGATCCGATCGTGGCTTTGCGCAGTCTCTAGGGGCTCTAGGCGATTTCAGCGCCGCCTAAGAAAAGCGAAGAAAAGCCGTAGGTTCGAAAACCGTTGCTTTTGCTACCAAGGCCCAGTGGCGATGGGTGGGTTGATAGTTCCTACTCCCCATGGGTCATTGTTTGGAGTACGCACCCTGCGGTTATCACAATTCGAGCGATCGCATGGTGATCTTGCGCTGCCTTGGCGCCGGTCATTTTTTTCTGGAGCGGGTTGTATTCCCGTTTGAGCTGTTGAGCTTTGAATGCCCGATGGATTCGGAAATTGAAATTTGGACCCACAGCCTCGGTGGACCCGAGATGGTCGATTCCTTTCCCTCCAGCGAACTGGCGATCCACGATGGGGACTCATGCGCCGCTGCTGATTAGCAGGCTGAGCAGCCGTGCCGCGTCGCCGTTACAGTTGTTAAGACTTTTTCTCAGTTATGAACCAGCGCTGGCGCCTGATTGCCCTCTGGCTGTTGCCCCTGGCAGTGGTCGCGTTTCTGGGATGGCAACTGCTCAGCTCTGGAGGAGCCTCCCGACTGAGTCCTGGTGGCGCAAGAAATGCCCCTACTGAGGCTCCCCGCAATGCGGCCGTAGCCCGCATGAGCTACGGCCGTTTCCTGGATTATGTGGATGCCGGCCGCGTCACCTCGGTGGACATCTTTGATGGGGGACGCAGTGCCGTGATCGAGGCGGTGGATCCGGATCTCGACAACCGCGTTCAGCGCTTGCGGGTGGATTTACCTGGGGTTGCCCCTGAGCTGGTGAACAAGCTCAAGGACCAGGGCATCAGCTTTGACATTCATCCTCCCAAGGCTGCCCCTCCGGCTTTGGGTTTGCTGGGGAATCTGCTGTTCCCGCTTCTGCTGATTGGGTCACTCATTTTCTTGGCCCGTCGCTCCAACGGGATGCCTGGGGGCCCTGGCCAGGCGATGCAGTTCGGCAAGACCAAGGCCCGCTTTGCGATGGAAGCTGAAACGGGCGTCAAATTCGATGACGTTGCCGGCGTTGAGGAGGCCAAAGAGGACCTCCAGGAAGTGGTCACCTTCCTGAAAACCCCTGAGCGCTTCACATCCGTGGGCGCGAAAATTCCCAAGGGCGTGTTGCTGGTCGGCCCCCCTGGAACGGGTAAAACCCTCTTGGCCAAAGCCATTGCCGGCGAGGCCGGTGTGCCCTTCTTCTCCCTCTCGGGTTCCGAGTTTGTGGAAATGTTCGTGGGTGTGGGCGCTTCCCGGGTTCGAGACCTCTTTAAGCGGGCCAAGGAAAACAGCCCATGCATCATTTTCATCGACGAAATCGATGCGGTTGGCCGCCAGCGGGGCGCCGGTGTGGGCGGTGGTAACGACGAGCGGGAGCAAACTCTCAACCAGCTCCTCACGGAGATGGATGGCTTCGAGGGCAACAGCGGGATCATCATCATCGCGGCCACCAACCGGGCCGACGTGCTCGATTCAGCCCTGTTGCGTCCAGGCCGTTTCGATCGCCAGGTCCAAGTTGATGTGCCCGACATCAAGGGCCGGATCTCCGTGCTCAAGGTGCATGCTCGCAATAAAAAGCTGGCCCCCGATGTGAGCCTGGAGGCCGTGGCCCGCCGTACCCCTGGTTTCTCGGGTGCAGACCTTGCCAACCTGCTCAACGAAGCCGCTATCCTCACGGCCCGCCGCCGCAAGGAGGCCACAACCCTCGCCGAAATTGATGACGCCGTCGATCGGGTCATTGCAGGCATGGAGGGCAAGCCCCTCACCGATGGGCGCAGCAAGCGGCTCATTGCTTACCACGAAGTTGGCCATGCCCTGGTGGGCACCCTGGTGAAGGCCCATGACCCGGTCCAAAAGGTCACCCTGATTCCCCGCGGTCAGGCCCAGGGCCTCACTTGGTTTTCTCCGGATGAAGAGCAAATGCTCGTCAGTCGGGCCCAGTTACGGGCCCGCATCATGGGGGCCCTTGGCGGTCGAGCCGCTGAAGACGTGGTCTTCGGTTACGCCGAGGTGACCACAGGAGCTGGAGGCGATATCCAACAGGTCGCCTCCATCGCCCGCCAAATGGTCACCCGCTTCGGCATGAGTGATTTGGGCCAGGTGTCCTTCGAAGCCGGAAACCAGGAGGTCTTCCTGGGCCGCGACCTCATGACACGCAATGATGGATCCGACCGGCTCGCCAGCAAAATTGACGATGCCGTGCGCGCCATCGTCCAAAGTTGCTACAGCGAAACCTTGGCCCTGGTGGCCGAGCATCGGACCTGCATGGACCGGGTGGTTGAGCTCCTGATTGAGAAGGAGAGTCTCGATGGGGATGAATTCCGGGCCATCGTGGCCGAATTCGCCACCATCCCGGAGAAAGAACGCTTTTCCCCTGTCCTCGACAAGGAGACTAGCTTCGGTTAGGAACCCCCAGGCGGCCCTACCCCGATCAAACGGGGCGAATGGGCCGCTTTTCGATCACCTTGTCGATCAGCCCGTAACCCACGGCCTCAGCTGGCGACATGAAGAAGTCGCGATCAGTGTCTTCCTGGATGCGGGTCAGGGGTTGGCCGGTGCGATCGGCCAGTTCCTGGTTCAGTTTCTGCTTGAGGTAGAGGATTTCGTCGGCCTGAATGCGGATGTCGCTGGCCTGGCCCCTGGCTCCCCCCAAGGGCTGGTGAATCATGATCCGCGAATGGGTGAGGCTGCTTCGCTTGCCCTTGGTACCGGCAGTCAGCAAAAAGGCCCCCATGGAGGCCGCCAGGCCCACGCAAACGGTTTGCACATCTGGCTTGATGTGCTGCATGGTGTCGAAGATGCCAAGCCCGTCGTACACCGAGCCCCCTGGGGAATTGATGTACATAAAAATGTCCTTCTCGGGGTCCTCCGCCTCCAGGAACAGGAGCTGGGCGACCACCCGGTTGGCGGATTCAGCGGTTACGGGCTCACCAAGAAAAATGATCCGCTCGCGCAGCAGACGCGAATAGATATCAAACGCGCGCTCGCCCCGACCCGACTCTTCAATGACGATCGGGATCATGGGCCAGACAATTGAACTGGGACGATCCTACTGAGCCTGGCCCGCTATGGTCGCTCCACTCCTGGTTGTTCCGAGTGGGCGTTGCTCTCACCGTTGCCGATAGCAAGCGCGCTTTCCATCTGGCATTCCCTTACGTGATCGCGCCCCTGTATCGGCGGGTGGTGGATGAGCTTCTGGTGGAGCTCCACCTGCTCAGCCACCAGGCTGGCTTTGAACTGAATGCCCTGTTTAGCTGCGGCTTAATCCAGGTCTTCGACGGATTCACCAAGGGCTACCGCCCCGAGAAGCACCGGGAGGGCCTCCTCTCTGCCCTCTGCGCTGCCTCTGGCTTTGATGCCGGGCAACTGCGCCACCAACGGGATGGGGCCATGGCCGCCATGGGGCAGCACAGCGTGGATGAGGTGAAGCAATGGGTGGAGCAGGAAGGCGAGGGAGCCCCCCAACCGGTGGCGGCAGCCCTAGCTGGCATTCGTCGGCCTGATTTTCACTACTCAAGGTTGATGGCCGTTGGGCTTTTCAGCCTGCTGGAGCAGGCCCAGGGCGCTGATGGCATGGATCCAGCCACCCTGCGCAGCTATGCCCACGATTTGGGAACGGCCATGGGGTTGTTGCGCGATCGCCTCGACAAGGACATCAGCCTCTATGCCACCAACCTGGAGAAGTTGGCCCAGGCGGTGGAACTGATGGAAGAAACCGTGGCCGCCGACCGGCGCAAACGCGAAAAGGCCCAAGCTGAGAAACTGGCCCTCCTTAGCGTGAATGCTTCCCCCAGCGAGCAAACTCCTCTTAGCGAAGACGGCCCCACTGAAGGGATCCCGCCAGCTGGCTAAGGGGGTCACGGTGGTTGGTTGAGGCGTCGATAGCCAGCTGGTTCGCCGCCCGAACAGGCTTGGGCAAATCTGGCGGCAGCAGGCCCAGCCCGGCCAGATCCTTGGGGCGCAAACGCAGACGCAACATACCGTTGCCCGCCGGTGCCCAATCCGTTTTCGCTACGACATCGGGTTTTGTTTGCCCGCCATCGGCTTTGGGGCCGCTGGGGTCAGGTCCAAGAAACAACAGGACCTGGGGGGTGCCCCCTGGCTCCCGTAACCAGCGCCAGCCCCCCACCACCTGGCCGTCATCACGGCTCCATTGCGCGGCCGGGAACCTGGCAGATCCCACCGCGCCGGCGGGGCTTTGTAGGAATGGAGTGCTTTCCACCATCCCCTGGGCAATCAGGGCAGGACGAAGCCCTTGCAGCAGGGCCGCCCACTGACGCTGGTTTGCACCCACCGCAAGCCGCAACTCCAATCCCGCCTGGAATGGCCCCTTTGGCAGGCGATTGAGTCGCAGGAGGAAGGGCGTTTGGCGAATCAAGGCCAACTGGGACTGGCCAATGCCATACCGGTCGGCCAAGGGATCCCGAATCAGTTGACGGGAAAGCAAACCCTCCAGGAGGGGATCCAGTTCTGGTCCCCGCAGATCCAGCAGCACGCTGGGCTCTAGGGGGGGCAGCGGCGGTTTGGTGTCGCTGCCTCGGTCGCCCCCCAAATAGCCCTGGGTCGCGGAAGCCTCCCCCGAGAGAAGCAAGGCTTCGCCGCGCAAACCAAGGCTGAGGCAACCTTGCTGAACATGCTGGAGAAGCGGCGCCACCGGCCCCACCAGGGTTCCTAGGCCTGCTGGACTCCAATAGACCGCCTGATCCTGCTCAAGCCGTTGCTGACAGCGTTGGAGGAGGCCCTGGGCCTGGCGTTGCTTGCGCTGCAGTTCATCGCGTAGCAAGCGCTGGGAGAGGGGGTCTGGGGCAATGACCAGCAGGTCATCAACCCGGAGGCTGTTGGGCGGGAGGGCCTGCCGATACGGCTCAGGCAGTGCTGCCCACGGGAAGGCGAGGTAGGCAGCACCATCGCCGTGCTCGGCCCAAAATTGCCACCAGAGGGTTTGGCGATTCCAAACCTGATCTGCCAGGGTTGGGCCAAGCCGTTGTTGCCAAAGGGGAGGAGCACCAAGGCGGCCCTGGAAGGGAAAACTCTGGATCAGGGCGACCTGGCTGAGCAATCGCTCAAGCCCTTGGGCCCGGGGTCTGGGAAGAAGCCACAGGCCAAGGGCTGGCAACAAAAGCAGGGCCGCAATCGAGCCCGCCGTTGCCCTCGGCCGTAGGGATTGCCAAGCCCGCTCAAAGCGAGTGAGGGATTGCGAAGTCAAGAACGCCGTGGCTTTCCAGCCGCATTACGGCGACGACGGTCGCGCCACTCAACCGTGGAGAGGTAAATCACCCCACCACTCACGAAGACAAGCAACAGGGCTGCCAAGCAGGCGAGGAGCTGGGAGGTGGAGAGAGGGAATTCAGCCAAAACAGTGCCACAAGACGGTTTGGCCCAAGTCCATCAGAACTTGATGCTGTTGTCGCCGTGGCGGCCCCAGACAACCATGGCGATCGAGAAGGTGAAGATGGCAGCCAGGGATGCCCAACCGGCGGTGATCAACATGGCTCTCATTTCAGTTGCTGGGGTCACTTTACCTAGGGTGGTGGCTGCCCGTTAGCCCCCCAGCGTTGGCCAGTTCATCGCCCGGTGCCGCCCCCAGTTCATCGCCGACCGCCGTTCAGGAGCGCCAACGCACCCGGCAGAGCTACCCCAACTTCAAAGTCGTCGTGCTCGACGACGACGTGAACACCTTCCAGCATGTGGTGGACTGCCTGGTTCGCTACATCCCAGGGATGCAACCGGATCAGGCCTGGGAATTGGCCCATCAAATCGATTTTGAGGGTTCAGCGGTGGTGTGGTGTGGTCCCCAGGAACAGGCCGAGCTGTACCACCAGCAATTGGGGGCAGAAGGCCTCACCATGGCCCCCCTGGAACCGGCCTAGGAGATAACCCTATGGGACGGGTGGTGATCACCCACAGCACCTACATCGAAGGACTGATCCCCTTGCTCAGGCGTCTGGCCCAAGTGCCAGGCATCGACACGGTGACACCGGCGGTGATCTGCAGGGTTAAGGGCCGAAGTCCCCTGTTGCGGCTTAGGGTCTCAGCTCCGATCACCGGCGGACACAAGGTGGTGGCGCGGCTGGGAACAAGCGCCCAGGAGGTGTTTGTGGTGACACCCATGGATAGGCAAGAACTCCAGGACAGGCTTGATCAGTTGGCCCGATCAGGTCGATGAGAGTGCGCGCTCGTATACGGCAGGGGCATGAAACAGGGCATAGGCACCTGCATCGCGAAACCAGACCTCTTCAGCCAGGGTGACTCCATCGGGGGCCCCATCCCAGCGCGCGCTGAGATACGCGAGGTAATCCTCGGCGTTGGTTTGGGGGGCCTGCCAGTGCACAACGGCAAATTGTTGGGCCCGAACCCGCAGGACCCCTGCGGCGGATTCCTGGATTTCCTCGCTCACAAGGAAAGTGCGGAACCGCCCCATGGGGATGACGCCCTCGCTGGCGGTGGTTTCTAGCGGGTACTTGCGCAGATACAAGGCCCTGGCCTTCGGGAACAGCGGGCTTGGAGCCACTGAAAGCAGGGAGACAAAAGCCTGCTGAAAGGAAGCCATGAAAGCTGGAACCACTTGGGAAAACAACGCCTGGAGTCCACAATGCGGGGACCTCCAAACCGCTGGGATGTCAATTCCTACCACCGAGATCCGCACCGCCATCGGTGAAGCCCTGCAGTGGCGCTACGCCACGAAGGTGTTTGATGCGAATCGCAGCATTGAAAGCGCCACCTGGGCAGCCCTCGAAGACAGCCTGGTGCAAAGCCCGTCCAGCTACGGGCTCCAGCCCTGGAAATTCTTGGTGATCACCAACAAGGCTCTCAGGGCTGAATTGAGGCCCCATTCCTGGAACCAAAGCCAAATCACCGATTGCTCGCACCTGCTGGTGATGCTGGCCGAGCGAACCATTGGCGCAACCGAAGCCGATCGGCTGATCGACTGCATGGCAGCCACCCGGGGCGTGGAGCCTGAATCCCTGGCCTTCTACCGGGGCATGATCGAGAAGGATCTCATCAACGGCCCGCGTAGCCAAACCATTGGCCAATGGGCCAGCAACCAGGTTTATATCGCCCTGGGAACCTTCATGGCCGCTGCAGCACTGTTGGGAGTGGACACCTGCCCGATTGAAGGCTTTTCTCCAGCGGAGTACGACCGAATCCTGAATCTGGAGTCCAGCTCCTACCGCAGTTGTGTGGTTTGCGCTGCTGGCTACAGGGATGGCAGCGACAAATACGCCAGCCTGGCCAAGGTGCGTTACCCGGCTAGTGAGCTGATCGAGCATCTCTGATCGAGAATCTGACCGAGAGCCTCCAATGAAACACAAGTAAGAGTGGAGCCCCCTCCATGGGGAGGGGGCTGAAGAGGGTGGACCGCGGTGCCGTTTTGCCCCAGTATTCGACCTGGCAGAACCAGAAGGGGGGTCAAAGGCGGGGCGCCATTTCCGGCTACAAGGCCGGCTTACTTTGCCGTCGCTGCAGACCCCCCATGTCGAAAGAGAGTCAGATCAGAAAACTGTAAAAGGCAGTCACCAACACAGCAGTCCAAACAAAGCTTAGGCGGATACAGCCAGCAGGGGCCAGATGCGGCGCACCTGCTCCAACCGTTCCATCGCCTGCTGTTGGCGCTGGTCGGCCAGTTCAGCATCGAGCACCAGGGTGATGTGGCCGAGCTTGCGGCCCGGGCTTGATCCCTGCTTGCCATACCAATGGACCGTGGCAGCCGGCAACCCAGCGAGGGCTTCCCTTTGGCCGATGTAATCGGATTGGGCGTGCTCAAAACCCAGCAGGTTGACCATCAACGCCCCGGGCACCTTGAGGCCCACCGGCCCCATCTCCATCCCGGCCACAATCCGCACCTGTTGCTCGAACTGGCTGGTCAGGGCCGCTTCGATGGTGACGTGGCCGGAATTGTGGGTGCGGGGCGCGATTTCATTCACCTGCAAGCCCCCGGGTCCGTAGAACAACTCTATGGAGAGCACGCCCACGTACTGGAGCGAGGTGAGCAAAGAAGCGGCGATATTGCGGGAGAACGCTTGAACCGCATGGGGCACGGCGGCAGGGGCCAGAACCCAATCGCAGACTTGATGGTGCTGGTGGGTTTGCACGAGGGGATAGCACTGCACAACCCCCTGTTGGTCGCGGCAAGCCAGCTGGGACAGCTCCAGCTCGAAATCGACAAACGATTCAAGAATCCAATCGCTGGGCTCCACCCGGGCGATCAGGGCGTCGAGATCCGCCTGGCTTTTGAGCAGCGCGGTGCCCTTGCCGTCGTACCCCCCGGTGGAGGCCTTCGCCATGAGGGGAAAAGCCAAGCCTTCAGGCAGTACCCCATTGGCTGGTAAATCGCCCCAGGCTGGGGTGGGCAGGTGGAGCCGTTGCAAGAGCTGCCGCTGGCTGCGCTTGCACACCAGGGGGGCCAGGGCCTGGAGGCTTGGTGTGAACAGCACCCCTTCCATGGCGAGGGGTTCTAGCCCTTGGATGTCGATCCACTCATTTTCAAAGGTGATCGCATCGCAGCGCTGGGCCAGTTCCCGGGTGGCGGGCAAATCGCGCAAACCGGCCTGCACCACCGAGGCCGCCGCCGGAATGGCTGGGTCTGCCGGGCCAGGGGTTTGAACATGCAGGGCAATGCCAAGCTGCTTGGCCGCATCAGCCAACATCCAGGCCAGCTGGCCACCACCCACAACACCGATGGATTGCCGGGGAGTCAACGGGAAGCGCGCCAATCATCCAGATTCGCATCCGCCATCCCAGCGGTGCAAGTTTGGAGCGTTTTGTTAGGTGAGGCCGCGGTTGCCAGCGAAGGCAAAGCGAATCAGGCTGAGCACCAAAACAATCAGGAACAGGGCCAAACCAACGGTGCAGGCGTAGCTGATCTCGAGTTCTGAGAAGGCCTGGTCGTAGACGTAGTACACCAGGGTTCGGGTGGAATCCGCCGGTCCCCCCTGGGTCATCAGGTAGACCTCCTCGAACACCTTGGTGGCCGCAATCGCTGAAATTACAGCCACCAGAGTGATGTAGGGCCTCAGCAGGGGCAAGGTGATGTCGAGGTGTTTGCGCCAACCCTCACTGCCATCGAGGGAGGCCGCCTCATAGAGATCGGCTGGGATGCCTTGCAGCCCAGCCAGAAAAATCACCATGTAGTAACCCAACCCCTTCCACAGGGTCACCACCATCACGGAGGGCAGGGCCAGCCACGGGGAAGTGAGAAAACCGATCGGGTGATAGTGATCACCCAGCAACGCCAGCAACCAGCCATTGATCAATCCGTTTTCGGCATACAGCCAGCGAAACGCAATTGACGCCACCACGATCGAGACGAGCACTGGGGTGTAAAAGGCGGCCCGAAACCAGTGAATGCCAGGCAACTTGCGGTTGACCAGAACGGCCAGGAGCAGGGCCCCGATCACCACCGGCGGCACCACCCCCACCAGATACACGAGCGTGGTGCCCACCACCTTGAAGAACATGGGGTCGGCCAGGAGCCTGCGCACATTGGCCAGGCCCACGAAGCGCAGGGGTTCGCTCACATCCAGGCCCGCCTGGGTGAAGCTCATCACCAGGGCCATCGCCGCCGGGATCAACACGGAGACGCCCACCAGCAGCAAGGCCGGTGAGAGGAAACCCCAGGCCGTACGGTTGCGGTGGCTGGAAGGTTGAGTCATGGCTGCAGGTTATGGGCCTGGGCCATGATTTGGCCACGACCATGGCTATGACCGTGAACCCCTGCCTGCAAACCTTTCGAGTGGAGCTCAGCGCCAATCCTTACCCGATTGTGATCGGGGAAGGGGCCTTGGGCCAATTGGGACGCCAGGTAGCGGCCCAGGGGCTGAAACCCGGTACCAAGGTGTTGGTTGTGACCAACCCTGTGGTGAACGCCCACTACGGCACGGCCGCCCTAGCCAGCCTGGATGAGGCGGGTTTTGTCAGCCAGCTGCTGGTGATCGATGCGGGCGAGGACCAGAAAACCCCAGTCACTGTGGGCCTGATCCACAACGCGGCATTCGAGCAAAAACTGGAGCGGGGTTCGTTGATCGTCGCCCTTGGCGGCGGCGTGGTCGGCGATATGGCCGGGTTTGCGGCCGCCAGCTGGCTAAGGGGCATTGCCGTGGTGCAGGTTCCAACCACCCTGCTCGCCATGGTGGACGCGTCCATCGGTGGCAAAACCGGTGTCAACCATCCGGGGGGGAAGAACCTGATCGGTGCCTTCCACCAACCGAAGTTGGTCTTGATCGATCCGCTCACCTTGGCCACGCTTCCGGAGCGGGAATTTCGCGCCGGGATGGCCGAAGTGATCAAGTATGGAGTGATCGGTGAAGGGAGGTTGTTCTCGGACCTGGAGGACGCTGCCCTGGCAGATCCAACCGGCGGGCTCTCTAGCCGCTGGGCCCTGGGCCCAGCCCTGCTGCAACAAATCCTGGAGCACTCAGCCCAGGCCAAGGCCCTAGTAGTGGCGGCCGACGAGCGGGAGGGGGGGCTGCGGGCAATCCTCAACTACGGCCACACCCTCGGCCATGTGGTCGAGACCCTCTGCGGCTATGGCACTTATCTGCACGGAGAGGCCCTGGGGATCGGCATGGTGGCAGCTGGAGAACTAGCCCTGGCCATGGGGCTTTGGAGCTCCCAAGACCAAGCCCGTCAGCGGGCGGTCATTGCCGCGGCTGGCCTGCCGATGGCCTGGCCTGACCTTGACCCAAAAGCCGTGCTGCAATGCCTCCAAGGTGATAAGAAAGTGCGGGATGGCCAGGTGCGCTTTGTGCTTCCCACGGGCATCGGCAGCGTCGAGATCCGCAACGACGTCAGTGCCAGCACCGTTGTTGCAGCCCTTCAACGAATCTGAGCTTCAAGGGATCTGATCCCCAAGGGTTCCTAGGCCGAGATTCGCATCGGCAGGCCACAACCATCGCGCTCACCACCGAGAACCAGGGCCTCCTGCGTAAACAGTCGCCGCGCACTCCACAGACAGGCGATGGCATCAAGGATGTCGTCATCGGCGAGCTGGGATCTGGCCACGCCTGCGCGGATCTTGCGTGCTAACCCTGGAAACTTGTCCTCCACCAAGGCCTGCCGTTGGGCAGCACCGGCCGCTGTTTTCTTGGCGTGGGCCATGGGCTCACCAGCATTCCATTGGCTAAATGCGAGTTCGGGATGCACCTCATGCACCCGATCGCTACGTCTTGGATCGGCCAGCAACAATTGATCAAGCTGGCGAATTTTGGGCAATAGGTTGTAGGTCTGCTTGCTGAGCTTGCGGCCGGAAACCGCAAACGAGAGACCGCAGGCTTCGGGGTAATCGATAGCTCCAAGGGCGGCCCGCACTGGCGATGCAAAAACGCTGCTGCGTCTAGAGCCCAGGAGGGCCCGGGCCTGCTGATCGCAGGCCCGGGGGCCATCGGCAGCGAGGCCCATGGGCATGTCAATCGCTACCAGATCCGCATCAATGAAGCTTGCGGCCTCCAGTTCCAGACTCCAGCTCAGGTGGCCAAATTCCCCAGAGAGATCGAGACTGGCACCCACCACCAGCCAGCCTGCGCGGCAGCCATCCACCCCGAGTAGCCGCGGCGAAGGGTCCATTACAGCCAAATTCAAAGCTCACCTGAATCGGGATCTAGCGCCACCTCCAGCGTGGAGAGCAGCAGGGCTAAGGCAGCCTGACGTTCCAATTCCAGGCCCGTGACCTGGTCAATCCAGTTTTCGCAGAGATCCTGAATCTGCTGAAAGAGCGCGTCGCCATGGCGCAGGTTGTCCATGACCCGTTCGACGCTGTCGCCATCGGTTTCTGGTGGCAGGGCCACCACATAGCGCCGGCCGTCATCGCCGATGTAGGCCAGGTGACCCTCCCCATCCAAGATCGGCGCCGCATGGGGGGTAATGGGGCGACGCAACCCATCGGGTTCCATCGGCCTATCGGGTTCGATCGGACTTGTAGCCATCCACACCTCGCAGGGCCATCCCTCTACTAGGGGCAACCAGCACCGTTGCCAACCCACCCCGGCCCTGCGATCAGGAGCGCTGATCGGTGGGCCGCTCCGGTGCCCCAGGCTTGGGTCTCCGGGTCAGGGCATTGCGGGGTGGATGGCCATCCCCAACCAACAGCTGGTTCTCCCAACGGCCCAGTTTGCTCTCGAGCAGCACCAGGGCTGCGGCAACGGCTAGCCCCAGCCCCAGGGATCCCGGTGTGTGCATCCAGATCATGACCAGCAACACCAGCCACAGCGTTGGGTTGAACCAACGCCGGAGGCGTTGAATGCGGTGCAGGGCCCCACTGCAGGCCTGGCAATGGGATGTGTGGGCCGCGTAGCGATCCATCAGGGCCCGGCGATCGAGCTGGTGAGGCAGGGCTTGGCCGGGGAAGGGTTCGCCGCCATAGCGGTTAACCCAATCGTGCAAAGCTTTCACATAGACATCGGCGCCGGTCGGCAGGAAACAGGCCTTGGTAAAGGCCCCACTGCCCCCCCGTTGCGCTAATGCTCGTTCTTGCCCATGCAAGAACACCTGGTCGTCTTCGAGGATGGTGTGGTTTGCAATGTGCTGGAGCCATCTGGGCCGCAAGCCCAGCAGCAGGCGGGGAATCGGTGAGTTAAACCGAAAAGGAAAACGGGCAAACAGGCGACATTCCCCCCGGCGGGTGGGGGTGGCATAGACAACCGTGAGAAACCGGGCAAAGCCTTTAGCGGTCAGGTCATGCCACATCAAGCAGGGCGCGGCATAGGTGGTGGTCTGGCTGCCCAGGGCGCCGCGGCGGGGTCCCGCCTGCCAGAAGGCCGTAAATCCCTCGGGGCCAAAGCTGGTGAGTTCGGCTTCGACCGGCGAGGCGTTCTCGCGCCGCCCCACGGTGCGGTGGTGGGTGAAGGGCACGTGGCTCACATCGAGCACATTCTCCAAAAGGGTGAGCGCATCCATGGGCAGATCCCGTTGGATGTCCTGGACCAGCCAACCGGGCTCTTCCACCTCAGGAACCAACGGCAGGGGGACGGCTGCGGCCTGGTCCGCCTGGCCAGCAAAGACAAACAGCAAACCCTGGCAACTCGCTGTTGCGTAGCTGCGGCAGTTGGATCGCAGCGAAGCAGGATCAACTCCAGCCTTCGCCTGGGGAATCGCCGTGCAGCGGCCTTGGCCATCAAAGCTCCAGCCGTGATATGGGCACTCCAAATCCCCACGCCCATTCAACCGCCCCTCGCTCAGCGGAACCAGCCGGTGCGGGCACACATCAGCAAAGGCACGCCAGTCGCTGGCCATGCGATCCCACCAGATCACGAGGTTTTGATCCAGCAGCGTGAAGGCTGAGGGCCTGCGTCGGTCCAGGTCGGCCAAGTAGGCCACCGGATACCAGTGCTCACTCCAGCTCATGGCGTTTGGGGCCGAAGCCTGGGATTGGTCGCAAGACTAGGGACCAGGGCGTGGGGGATCGGGGTAGAAATTGCTACAGACACCAGCAAATTCTCCGATCAAGGTGATCCCTAATGGCAAGTCGCCAGAGTCCTCCGCTTCGAGAGACCATGACCCCAACATTGGCTTTTCAAACCGATGCAAGCAACGCCAAACCCAAACAAGGTTCAGTACCCTTGAAGCAGCGGCCGGCCTACCCGCCAGTCAAGATTTAGAGCCTCAACATCGGGCTGCTGCCCTGAACATCTTGGCTTGGCCACGTTGAAAGGCCATCAAACAGAAAGCTAAAGATTCCCCTAGTTCTTTTAGTGGATTCCAGTTCATTGTCGGCAGCCCATTCCACATCTTCCCCTTGGCATTCGTCCAAGTCAAGGTCACCCGTCAGATTGTGTCACCAGATTGTGTCACCAGATTGTGCGACCAGGTTGTAATAGGCCTATTTTTATCTATTTTGACTTCTGAAGTATTGGCTGGTGTAGACACGTCCAAGCTATTATTCTAGCAAATTTAACCGCTTACAACTTGTCTTGCTCGCCGATCAGCCGGAGCTTAAATCCATCGAGAGCGCAGAATCGTCGCCCAGGCTGTCAACTGGTCAGCGGCAGCCTTCTGTCCGGAATCACCAACCTCTGGGGAAGCTACATGAAGACGAAGTCATCCAGCAAATATTTTTCTTTTACGTAGATCTCGCCATCGGACTAAGCCACACGGCAGGCAATTTTCAAAAGATCCAAGGGGCTTTTGGTGGTCTGAATTTGCCATGGATTCCCATGGCTTGGTCGTGCAACAAGAACCCCATTGTGAGACCCAAGCCAGCAACCTGGTGGGGTCAGTCTTCACCCTTCCGCTTGCGCCTGTATCGCCGCCCTAGCGGCCTCGACCGCCGTAATGCCAGCCACCAGCACCAGCCCAGCCAGGCCAATCAGCTGGTTTTGTTGCAGCACATCAGGTTGGAGCACGGGATCCACATCCTGGCCCAAGACTGCCCCTAGGACCAACCAGGCGGTGCTGGTGGCTGTCGTGATCCAATAGGCGCGCCAACGGCGTTGGTAGATGTAACCGGTGCCCAAACCGGGCACCACGTTGAGGACGACCGCTAACCAAACGCTTGAGGCGGCGAGGATCTGCTGCTTTGTGGGAATCATCTTGGCGTGCGGGCGATGGGGTGATCTAAGCGAACGATCGTCCATGGGGTGGCGGTCCCCACTCCTAGCTTGCTATGGCCCATTCCACTGCCATTGCCAAGGCACGACGCCATGACCTTGCTTGCGGTAACAGGTGCATCCGGAAAGACCGGCTGGCGCGTCGTGCAGGAGGCCCTGCACCGGGGCTATCTGGTGCGGGCGATCGTGCGGCCCCAATCGGCCATCCCCGCCGGGCTCGAGGGTGCCGAGATCTGCCGGTTGGACTTGGGAACCGCCGAAGCGCTGCATGCCGCCTTGGCCGGTTGTGATGGGTTGGTGATCGCCACTGGTGCGCGCCCATCCATCGATCTCTTTGGGCCCATGAAGGTGGATGCCTTCGGGGTGCGCGACCAGCTGCGGGCCTGCCGGGCCGTGGGCCTCGAGCGGGTGGTACTGGTGAGTGCGCTCTGCGCCGGGCGCTGGAAGCACACCCTCAACCTCTTTGGGTTGATCTTGGTTTGGAAACGCCTAGGGGAGCAGTGGCTGCAGCAGAGCGGCCTGAAGGTCACGGTTGTTCGTCCTGGCGGCCTGAACGAGAACGAGGCTGGGCTCGAAGGTCAAGGAATTCGTTTTACGGGGGCTGATCAGCAGAAAAGCAACAGCATTCCCCGCCGGCTGGTTGCCCGGGTTTGCCTGGATGCCTTGGCATCACCCGCTGCGATCGGTCAAATCATCGAAATCACCAGCAGTGCAAGCCAGCCGGCCCGTTCCCTCAGCGATTGGTTGACAAGCCAGGCTCCTGCCTGAAGCGCGGCATCTGGTTTGGCACGCCCCGGCCAAAGGCCAGCCAGCGAAAATCCCCCAGGGCCCCTGGATCCACAAAGCGAAGCAGGGCCTCGCGCCGGGCGAGGGCTTCCTCCAGGCCGCTGACCGGCAGATTTTGCAGGCTATGGAGCCGCTCTGCCAAGCCCAAAGCCAGCAGCGCCTCCCCCTGGCGGCAGTGGCCCAGGGGTTGCCAGCCCGTGGCCTCTGCATCGATCACCAAGGCTTCGATGCAGAGGTGGGCCGTGAGATCCCAGGCGCCCGGTTCCACCAAGGGGTCGCTGCAGGCTTGTTGCTGGCGATAGGCCATCAGGGTGCCATTGGAGCGCTGGGGGGCGAAGTAGCGCCAGGCCTCCAGGGCGTAGTCCACCACGAGCAAGGTCCCCTGGCCCAGACCCGCGCCGCAATGGTCCAGCCACGGCCTGACCGCGCAATGCAACTCCGTGCACCAACCCTCGGGGCGCTGGGGATTCGGCTCCAGGAGTCCCAGGGGCTGGAGCCTGCAGAGCTCGGATGGCTCCAGGGGTTCGCCGGGTTCCAACCGGAGCGATGGTTCGGTCTCTGGCTCGCCATGGAGCCTTACCAGCTGCCGGCGCCAGGACGCTCCGTCCCACACGATCCGCTCCACCGCCAGGGCATCGAGGACCTCGTGGGCCAGCACAACCCCGCGTACCGGAGCCCGGGCCAACTGCTCAAACGACGTCCAGCGCACGGGCAAGGGAGAGGCTTCTAGCAACTGGCGTTGACGCGCGGCCATGCCCCCATTGGGCTCGACCAACACCAGCTCGAGCCGCTCGGCCAGCGCGGGCCAATCCCTTGCCAGTACCAGGGCGAGATCGTGGACCAACGTGCCCTCGCCGGGACCGCTCTCCACCAGGGCCAGCCGCTCACCCGGGGCCATCGCCGGGTCGGCCAACAGGGGGAGCAACCAATCGACCAGTTGGGGGGCCAAGAGGGCGGCAAAATCCGAACCCAGCGATGGGGAGGTGACGAAGTCACCCTGGGGACCAATACGCAGGCGGCCCGATCCATAGGCGCCGTGCTGGGGATCGTGGAGCACCCAGTCCATATAGATGGAGAAGGGAATCGCCCCGCCCCTTGCAAGCAAACGCTCCAGCAGCCAAGGGGGAACGGCCGCTGGTTTCGCGGCCGGATTCGCCGTGGGGTTCGAATCAGGCGGAGAGGGCTGGATCACGGCAGGACCAGGAACTCAGCGAGAATGCCCTCCTATCGAAGCAGCAGCATGGGCAGGGTGGTCAGGGAATGGGGGCGCCTGGGGCTAGGGATTATCGCTGGGCTGTTGGTGGCCTTCACGGGCATGGCTGCACCGGCTTTGGCCTACGACAATCCCGATCTCCTGCCGGATCACCCCACCCCGGTGATCGATCTGGCCAAGATCTTGACCGACCCGCAGCGGGAAAGCCTGGAGACCAATCTCAGCGAATTTGAGGCCGAAACTGGCTGGAAATTGCGGGTGCTGACCCAGTACGACCGCACCCCTGGCCAGGCGGTGAAGAGTTTTTGGAGTCTTGATGAACGCAGCTTGCTGCTCGTGGCCGACGAGCGGGGCGGCAACCTGCTCAACTTCAACGTGGGGGAAGCCCTGTTTGCCCTGATGCCCCGCACCTACTGGGTGGAGCTGCAAACCCGTTACGGCAACCAGTACTACGTGAAGGACCACGGCCAGGATGCGGCCATCGTGGACGCCCTTAGCGCCGTGGAAGGCTGCCTCGAACGGGGGGGCTGCCAGGTGGTGCCGGGTCTACCCAGGGAGCAGTGGCTACTCACCCTCGCCACCTCGATCCTGGGGGGCTTGGTCGTGGGCTTTGCCGCCTACCCCCGCAAGGAGGGTCGCGTCGTGGAGTGGACCTGGGTGCTGCTGCTCTCGCCCCTGTGGCTGATTTTGTTTGGAGCCCTCGGCCTGGGCCCAATCCTGACCCGCACAAGCGATTTGTTGCCTGTTTTGCGCAACAGCCTGAGCTTTCTGGGCTCAACCGTGGTGGCCTATCTGCTGGCCCAACAAACCGTGGGAAAACCCAAACAGGCCCCTTGAGGGTCTAGGGCAGTCGCTGCAGGGCTTCTACCCGACAAAACAGGGAATCGACAGGTTCACAACTGGCCTTTTGCACCTGGGCCACGGGCTCAAGACCGCGCAATTGGGCCAGGTTGTCCTCGTAGAAGCGCTTGAGTTCGTTGAAACGCCGGACGGGTTGGCCATAGAAGCTCCGGCCAGCCAGGGTGGGAAACGATGCCCATTCCGGGGCCAACTTGGCGGCCAGATGGCGAGTAAACAGACCCTGATCGGCCAGGGGCAGGGCCCCCCGACGCTGAATCAAAAAGATGGCTGCCTGGTCTTGAACCTCGGGACCAAAGGCGGCCAGACCCAGGGTTCTTGAGGCCAAGGACCAGGTGAACGGCATGAATTGGTAAGCCCCGGCAGCGGCGCTGGCATAGCCCGATTTGCGGATGAGCCGGTCGGGATGGCGATCGAGGGACGGCATCAGGCCTCCACCAAACATGATCCGGTAACCAATTTGATCACCCCCAGCCCAGGTGCCCTCCGCATAACGGATCGTATTGAGCAGGGCCCTTCGCTCCGGGGTGATCACGAAGATCAGCGGAGCAGGCGGGGGTAATCGAAACAGCAGCTGGGTTCTTAATGCATCGGTCGTGAGTTGATCGGCACTGGATTGATCGGCACTGGATTGATCAGCCTGGGCCTCGGCGGGGGCAGCTCCGAGGCCGTAGGGAACAAGGGCAGCACCCGTGAAAACAACAAGCGAGCTGAGACGAGATAAAAGCAAACCGTTCAACAAGCGAAGAACAAAATCCCAACCAACAAAGCGGCGTTGATACAAATTTGCAGCGCTTTATACAGACGTAGACCCTTTAGGGGTTCAGCTGTTGTCCTAGATGGGATTAGGGACAGAACGTTATTAAAAACCAAGGGGTGGATGTGCAACCAATGTGCCCACCATCGTCACCAACCACGAGGCATTCAGTGCCAATCGAAGAATTGGCCCCCCAATTGAGGCGCAAAACCATCCCCGGCTGCCACGAATCCGCTGATGGCCTCAGCAGCTTGCTCGCAGCCCCCACCAAGCAAGGGTTGCCCCTGGGGAGGAAGCAGGAGTTGGTCGAGTTGCCATTCACCCCGTTGCCATTGCCCTTGGCTCAACAGCCGGTGCTGGCCATGGCGTTGCAGGGCCAGCTCCAGCACTGCCGCCTCGGCAAAGCCGTTGCGGTGGACCACATGGATACCAAGACCCATCTCCAGGGCCTCACAGAAACTGCTGTATCCGGGCTTGGTGATCAGGCGCCGGCAATGGGGCATCACCTCCAAGGGCCGTACCCCCTCGGGCAGGAGCCGGCCATTGCCTGCGGAGGACAAAGCTGGGTTTGGCCCCACGAACACATGCTCTGGCCAGAGGGCCAGCAATTGGGGGTCGAAGTCGATCCCCAACCCCCCAAAACTCATCAAAACGCAGCGTTCAGGATCGCCGGGAAGATCCATTTGGCGGGCAAGCTCACCGGCCTGAAGCCGGGGCTTGCCCGCCGTCAGGCCGAGTTGCACCTGGGGAAGGCCCCAGGCCATCGGCATGGCCAGGGGGCAGGCCAGAAGCAATTGCCCCCGGCGGTAAAGGCCATGGGCCTCCTGGCTCCAATGCTCAAACTCCGGCCCCATGGCGCCATAGATCCCATCCCAGCCAAAGCTGGCCAACCAAACCAGGGGGGCGCCCAGGCGCTGGGCCAGCACCGCCGCCGCTGGCGGCACATCACCCAACACCAGGATTGGTTCTCCCTGGGCCCGCAACCAGGAGGCCTCCGTCTCGATTTGCTCTGGAAGCCGGTGCTCCAAGCGCTCCAGGGCCTCCAGGGTGGCCTCCGGATCCGCGCCCAGGGCATCGGCTTGCACCACGCCCACATCCCACTGGCAGGGGCGGTGCTCAAACGGCACCGGGCCCAGGGCCATGGTTAAAAAGTTTGGCGCTAAGGCGCTCGAGACCACTAGGCGCCAATGGGGTTCACGCTGGTGCAAGGCGGCCAGAACCGCAGCCGAACGGGACCCGTGGCCAAAGCCGTGGGCACTGATGCAGGCAACGATCAGCACAGGGACAGCTGGGGGGCGTCCAACCGGGCAGCTGCGGCGACCTCGAACAGCAGCTCTTCGTAGAGCAATTCACCGCCCAGGCCGTACCAACGGTGGCTGACGTGAACCAGCTGCTGGCCTGAAAATTCAACCCAACTGAAATGGCGCAGGTCACGACCGGCGGCGTCGCTGCCATGGCGGGGCACGCAGGCCGTATTCAGATAGGCCGTTCCGGCCCGGTCGCGGCAGAAGCTCACCCGGTCGCCCTGGCCGCGTCTGAGGGCATGGTGCATGTGGCCAAAGACCACCAAGGGGACGGGGCGATGGCGACGGATCTGCTGAATCGCCAGAGCCAGGTCCTGGTCGCCCCAGTCCATGGCTGGAGGCTTCCAGTCGCGGCCGCAGGGTGCCGTTGCCTCGCTGCCAAGACCTGTCGGGCCGCTGTGGCCCAACAGCACAAAGGGGGCATCAGGATCGGCGGCCATCGCTGCCGTGGTGATCCGATCGACCGATTGCTGCATGGTGACCGGACCAAAGACTGACAGGGCGGCTTGGGAGAGATGGAAACCCCCACCCGCTGAAGCCGGCCTGGCTCCAACGACGGCGAGACCCGGCCATTGGCACAACCCCCAACCGCAGTGGAGGTGACCAAGGGCCTCAATTTGGCGCTGCAGGGTGCGGCCCGATGAATCCTTTCCGGTGTCGTGGTTACCCAAAACGCAAGCCACCGGGAGCTTGAGCTGGCGGAGCAAGGACGGGATGCGTTGGTGACCGTCGCTGAGATCACCCACCACCAGGAGCCCATCGGGCTTCAGGATCGCCAGTAAACCGTGGTCGGAATGGTCCCAAGCACCGTGGAGATCTCCGGCGATGGCGATTCTCAAGTCTGCAAACACCGAATGCCTAGGCTGCTTCCATCCTGCATCAGCTAGGCAACGGTTGATTCTCACCTCTGCCCATCCAACTCAGATCAGTTCTGGCCCATCCAGCGGCTGTCCCCCTGCCGCCGAACTCCCAGCTGCAATCGCAGCGTTAAAGCGGCAGCGCAAGGCCGTGATCCTGGCCCATTACTACCAGGAGGGAGCCATTCAGGATATCGCTGATTTCATCGGTGATTCCCTCGAACTTTCGCGTCAGGCCGCCGGCACCGGCGCTGAGGTGATCGTGTTTTGCGGGGTTCACTTCATGGCCGAAACAGCCAAAATCCTGAGCCCCGACAAAACGGTGCTGATCCCCGATCTGGATGCCGGTTGCAGCTTGGCCGATGCCTGTCCGGCCGATGCCTTTGCCGCCTTCAGAGCCGAGCACCCGGACCACATCACCGTGAGCTACATCAATTGCTCCGCCGCCGTGAAGGCCCAGAGCGACCTGATTTGCACCAGCAGCAATGCGGTCGCCCTGGTGAAGCAACTACCCGCTGATCGGCCGATCCTGTTTGGCCCCGATCAAAACCTGGGCCGCTGGGTGCAATCCCAAAGTGGAAGGGAGCTCACCCTCTGGCCGGGAAGCTGCATCGTGCACGAAACCTTTAGCGAGCAGGCCTTGCTGCAGTTGAAGCTCGAGCATCCGCAAGCCGAAGTGCTGGCCCATCCCGAATGCCAGCAGCACCTGCTGGACTTGGCGGATTTCATCGGATCCACCAGCGCCCTGTTGCGCCGCGCTGGCGCCAGCGCGGCGCCCTGTTTCATCGTGCTCACGGAGCCCGGCATCCTGCACCAAATGCGCTTGCAGGTTGCCGGGAAAGCATTTTTTGAGGTTCCAGGAGCCGACGGCTGCAGCTGTAACGCCTGCCCCTACATGCGGCTCAACACCCTGGAAAAGGTATGGCGTTGTTTGGAAACCCTCTCCCCCGCTATCGAGCTGGAGGAGCAGCTGCGCCTCAACGCCCTAGCCCCGATTCAGAAAATGCTCGCCATGAGTGCCTAGACGGCTTTTTCGAGTTTTTTAACGATGAAGGCCATCAACGCCAGGGAACCAGCCAGGGCAATCAGCAGGGCAATGGTCATGGCATCGGTGGGGGTGAATCGCAGAATTATCACCGGCGCCAGTGCCAAGTAGCCCCACCGAGTGGCGCCAACTGCTGATGATGCTTTCCCTGTTTCCTTTACGGCAATGAGCCTGATCCTTTACGGCGGCGCCCGCAGCCGGGCCTCCATGCCCCGGTGGTACCTGGAGGAGAGGGGAATTCCCTACACCTGGCATCAGCTGGATTTGGAAGCTGGTGAGCACAAGCAACCGGCCTTCAAAACCATCAACCCCTTTGCCAAGCTGCCAGCCCTGGTGGACACCAGCCTGCAAGCCCCAGGTGGTGGCCCGCTGACCCTTTTTGAGAGTGGCGCCATCTTGATGCACCTGGCCGATCGCCATGGCCATGAATTTGGTGGCAACGGCGAGGAAGCCGCCGCCAAGCGGGCCCTGGCAGCCCAATGGATCCTGTTCGCCAATGCCACCCTGGCCGTGGCCCTGTTTGTGCCTGCCAACCGGGACAAGGAGTTCCCGCGGCTCATGGAGGTGCTGGATGGACAGCTGGCTGGGGGACGGTCTCTGATGGGGGGTGAGTCGGGGAGCTGGGGTGTGGCCGACTGTGCTGTGAATGCCTATTTGGCCTACCTGCCGCTCTTTTTTCCCCAGCTCGACCTGGAGCCCTACCCCCATGTGCGGGCAACGATCACGGCCACCCAAGCGCGCCCTGCCTATCGCAGGGGCATGGGGCTTACTTGACGGCGGGTGCCCTCGGCTCCCAACGTCATCACCTCTGGCCGCTGGCTTGAGCCGCCATCGTGTCGTGGTAACCCTCCTACGTGGAAACCCTCACCCCGCTAGCGCCCGAAACCCAAGCCAAGGCCAGCCAGGTCAGTGGTCTTGGGACAGGCTCTCTTGACCTGCGCCAGTTACGACGATCCGCCAAACGGCCCGTTTGGAAGCGCAAACGCTCCTTAATTGTGGCCATTCCCACGGGGTTCTTGGTCTTCCTGCTTGCCATTGCCCCGCCGTTGCCAGAGGCCAAACGCCAGGGGGGGGCACCGCTCGTCACCGCCGCCGATGGCCTGCCCTTTCGCTATCTAGCCGATAGCGAAACCTACGCCTTGGATTTTGATCCCCGGGCGGTGAAGATTGATTTGCTGGAGGGTTGGGACCGGGAGCAACAGGCCTTTAACGACCGCTTGGCCTTGGCCTTTTTCTCGGGGCCGATGTACGAGCGCCAGGTGGATGGGCTGGGAAAGGAGACCACGGTTCCCCTGGGAGATATCAAATTCGGAGAGCGCATCTGGCGGGGCCGCAACCGCACGGCGGCTCGCCAACGGGCCTTTATGGGCATCCGCCACGACGGCAGTGTCAGCTTTGGTTATGGAGAACTGACCCCCGCCCGGGCCCAGGAATTCGAATCCTTCGTGGGGGGGCTGCACAGCCTTTACAACGACCTGGAACAGCCCCCTGCGGCCTACAGAGGCGCCTACAGCATCAGCATGGGGCAGCAGATCCGCTATTTCCTGCCCCGGATTCGCATGGCCTATGGACTGCGTTCCGATGGCCGCATCGAGGTGTTGATGAGCAGAGATGGCCTCACCCTCGAGCAAACCCGCGACCTCGCCCGTCGCCGGGGCCTGCGGGCCGCCTATCTGCCAGACCATGCCTCAAAAAGCCGGTTCATCATCCCTGGGGTGAAGGGTTTCAGTGATGCCGATGCCAATTGGATCAGCGGTGGGGCCACCAGCTTTGTGCATGTGCCCTACCTGCTGCGGCTCAGTAGCCGGTCTTCGGCCTTGCAGGGTTCACTCCTCACCCATTTGGCCAGCGCCAGTGGCCCCCAGGGCTGCGGTAATCCATTCCAGTGCGGCCAAACCCTGGGGGGCCAACTGGTGGATCGGGCCCTAGCCGGGTTCAACCGGCTGATGGAACGGGGCGTGGAACCCATCGCCCGGCTGATCTGGGCTCCCAGGGGCCGTGATGGTCAGAAGCCTGGCGCCAACGCCCCATTTCGGGAAACGCCGATCAGCGCTGATCCCCTGGCCCTGCAACAACGCCAAGCGGAAGCCAACAAAGCCGGAGGCAATTCGGCACGAGCGGGGATGGACAGCCTGGGCCTACCGGCCGACTTGCCAGCCCCGCTGGTGCTCCCCATCGGGTCCCAACTCGACGCACCTCCCATCCCCCCAACCGCCAGCGAAGGCGATGGGGCGCCCCTGCCGGCGGCCAGCCGAACGGAGACGGAGCTTGGGCCCACCATGGGGGCCCCAAGCCCGGGGGCACCGCCACCGCCCGCCTTACCAGCACCCCCTTAATTCCAGTGCCCTAACCCGCCCTCCAACCCCTTGTTCAGCCTGAAGCGGCAAGGGCACGGACCACGTCGCCGCGGGTCAGCACACCCACGGGATGTTTCTGGTTGTTGAGCACAAACAGGCGCTGGGTACTGCGCTCATGGAGCAATTTGGCGGCCGAAGGCAGGGACAGGTCGCTGCTGCAGGTGTGGGGCTGGTTGCTCATCACCTCGCCAACGGTGTTGCCCAAGACCTGGTGAACCTGCTTGTCCCACTGGAGGGGATTGCGCAAATAGATCACGGAATCAAGCAGCATCACGTAGGGGCCCGCATCAAATCCGCTTTCCCGCACCATGAGGTCCTGCTCGGTGAGTTCACCCACCAGCACACCATCCACGTCCACCACTGGCAGGGCACTGATGTGGTGGTCGCTCATGAGCTGAACGGCCTGCTGCAAGAGGCTATCCGCCGTCACCGTCAGCACCGGAGCTGACATCACTGCAGAAACCGACTGTTGCACCACGGGCCAAGTTGCTGAACTGCAGGCATTCTGGGGCCGAGCCTGGGCAATTGAATGGGGTCCACCAGCATGCGCAACCTCGCCGATGGCCTCACGGTGGGTCGGGCCCTGGTGGGATTGCCGCTTTTGCTTGCCCTGGCAGCCGGCCAGCCAGCCCTGGCCTGGATCTTGCTCGCCCTGGGTGGCCTTAGTGATGCCGCCGACGGTTGGCTGGCCCGCAGGGCCGGTGGCGGATCGGTTTGGGGCGCCAGGCTCGATCCCCTCACCGACAAAATCCTGATCACCGCTCCTTTGCTCTGGCTCGGGGCCAGGGGGGAATTACCCCTCTGGGCGGTGTGGCTCCTGCTGGCCCGTGAGTTGCTGATCTCAGGCTGGCGGGCTAACCAGAGCTCAGGGGGCCCGGCATCCCTTGGCGGCAAGGCCAAGACCGTCTTGCAATTTGCAGCCCTGCTGCTGTTGCTGTGGCCAGCGAGTTGGGGATTGGGCCTTGGGCTCTCTCCATCCCTGGCGGGCTGGATTCACGGGCTGGGCTGGTGGTTGTTCTGGCCGTCCCTGGGCCTGGCCCTCAGTTCGGCCCTTGGCTATCTGCGCAAGGCTTGAGCCCCTGATCCGCTGGCAATCAGCCAAGAAGGGCCCGATCCAAGCTGAAATCAACCGTGGTGGGCATGCGCTTGGCGTAGTCGTTGGTGAAGCTGTCGGCCAGGCCGCGATCGAGATCAAAGGCCGGCTGCCAAGCCAGCTCCCGCTGCACCCGATGGATATCGGTGAGGAAGTGGGCCAGCCTTAGGGGAAAGGCCTTGCGGGCCTTGGGGTCCAAGCGGGCCGGATCGAAGCTGCGAATCTCCACGGTGGAAGGATCCTTGCCGCAGGCCCTTGCCGCGGCTTCCACCAGGCCAAGGAAGGTGATGCCCTGGGCACCGGTGCAGTTGTAGATGCGATTAGCGGCCGCATCCACCTCGATCGAGCGGGCCATGGCCGTGGCTAAATCCTGAACATGCCCGAGTTGGGTGATGGTGCTGCCATCTCCAGGCAAGGGAACGCTCTGGCCATGGACAATCCGATCAAAGAACCAGCTCTCCACAGGGTTGTAGTTCCCCGGTCCGTAGATGTAGGTGGGCCTGAAACTGGTAAAGGGGATGCCCTGGCTGCACAGCCAAGCCTCGGTTTCCGCCTTGCCGGCGTGGCGACTGGCGGGATCCGTCGGACTGTCTTCGTGGAGGGGCCACAGGTGGCTGTCGGCGTACACACCAGCCGAACTCACATACAGAAACCGGTGGCTTGGGCTGCCCGTGCGCTCAACCACTCCCTTGGAATCCGCAAGGCTTCGGCCGGATGTATCGGCGATCACGTCAAAGCTGCGGCCGGCAAGCTGCTCCAAGCCAGCGGCACTGGTGCGATCGCCCACCAGGTGTTCCACCCCCGGGGGCACGGGATTGTTTCCCCGGGTGAACAGGGTCAAGTGGTGCCCGGCCTGGAGCCAGTGATCCACCAACGGTTTGCCCACGAAGCGGGTTCCGCCCATCACCAGGATCTTCATGGGTGCCAGGCCTTAGGAGCCATTGAGACTGGGGGCCATTCAAGACGTCCAAGGTCCGATGCGGCTCAGCTCCAACTGGACAGCCCAACCGCCCCTGCTCGTGCAGACCTGCGGCTATCGCCACTTCCGCCGCCTCGGCGAGCGGGGCAAGGGCCCAGCCAAAGCCCTGGAGCTAGAAGCCGTTCTCAATCGCCGCTTCCGCCTCGTGGTGCCGGTAGTGGACTTGCGGCAGCGAAGCCTCTGGCAGCCTGGCTGGCAGCAGCTGGCCAGACCCATGCAGATCATCCCCGCCATCGACCTGCTGGATGGGCACTGCGTACGGCTGCACCAGGGCGATTACGGCCAGGTGACCCGCTTTTCCGATGACCCCGTGGCCCAAGCCCTGGCCTGGCAGGAGCAGGGAGCCCAGCGCTTGCACCTGGTCGACCTGGATGGGGCCAAAAGTGGCCAACCGGTGAACGATGGGGCGGTGAAGGCGATTACCAGTGCCCTTTCCATCCCCGTGCAACTGGGCGGAGGGGTTCGAACGGCTGAACGGGCAGCAGAACTCCTGGGCTGCGGGCTGGATCGGGTGATTTTGGGCACGCTGGCCCTGGAACAGCCCGAACTGGTGGATGAACTTGCCGCCGCCTATCCGGCCAAAATTGTGGTGGGCATTGATGCCAAAAACGGCAAGGTGGCCACCCGGGGCTGGATTGAAGAGAGCAGCACCGAGGCCACGGTCCTGGCCAAGCGGTTCAACACCAGCGGCATCGCAGCGATCATCAGCACCGATATCGCCACCGATGGCACCCTGGCTGGCCCCAACCTGGAGGCCCTACGGGCCATGGCCGAAGTCAGTGCCGTGCCCGTGATTGCCTCCGGCGGGATCGGCAACCTGGAACACCTGCTCTCCTTACTGGCCCTGGCTCCCTTGGGCATCGAGGGGGTGATCGTGGGCCGGGCCCTCTACGACGGCCGGGTGGACTTGGCTGAAGCCATCCAGGCCATTGGCGATGGGCGGCTCCAGGACCCCATCGACTCGACCCTGGCCTAAGGGCCAAGAACCAGCGAGCTTGCGGCTTGGCCTATAACTAGTCCAAGCCTTCGCAGGTGTGTCGCGTGAGCGCCAGCACCCCATCGACCCAAACCCAGTCGCTAGGCGATTTGCCCACCTCGGTGGACGATGTCTACCGGCGCTGCCGAGATTTGGGCATGCGGTTGAGTCGTCAACGGCGCATGGTGCTCGATCTGCTTTGGATCGAAAAGAGCCACCTGAGCGCCCGCGACATTTTCGAAAAGCTCAACAATCAAGGACGGAACATTGGCCACACCTCGGTGTACCAAAACCTGGAAGCGCTCCAATCCTCCGGGGTAATCGAGTGCCTGGACCGGGCCAGTGGCCGGCTCTACGGCTACCGCAGCGATCCCCACAGCCACCTCACCTGCATTGATTCCGGGGCGATCCAAGACCTCGACGTTCAACTTCCCCCCGACTTGTTGGCCCAAATTGAGCAGCGCACGGGTTTTGCCATCGAGAGCTACAGCCTCAGCCTGAATGGGCGCCGCCGCCAGGGCGAACCCTGAAGCTGGTTTGGATTACGGCCAGCCCCCCCTGGAGAAAATTGGTCAGGCCGGTTACTTTGGGCCATCCTTCGCCCAGGGTGTGTGCCTTCGCAGCTGTTGCTGTTTGCCGAACCGCTGCTGCGCCAGGGGCTAACCCGACTGCTTGAGGCCCCTGAAGCTGGCTATCGCGTGGCTACCAAGTCCGAAGAGCTAGCGGGCAGGCCCCATCTGGTGATCTGGCATCCGGGCAGCGTGGCAACCCTGGCGAGCCTGGAGCGAGAACTGGAGCAGTTGCGCAGTCGGTGGCACCCCGCACCGCTCTTGCTACTCCTTCCCGAGGGCCAGCCCCACCCCACAGCCCAGCTGCTGCAATTGCCGGTGGCCGGCCTCTTGGAAGCACCTGAACCCCAGCAGCTGCTCGAGGCGATCACCACGTTGAGCGCTGGAGGCCGGGTGGTGGCCCTCGCCGATGGCCCGGCCCCAGACCCCTGCGAAGTTCCGCCTGGCTTAGGGATTGGCCATCGCTTACTCCTCAGCGGGCTCCAACAAATTGATGCCGATCTCGACGGCTGCCGCACCCTGGTCAACCCACCGACCGGGGGGGCGCTCACCCTGCTGGTCCTCCAGGGCCGCCTGAGGGAACTGCGGGCAGCACGCCACTGTCTGTTGCTGCTTTGGGGCCCCCTGGACTCCCTGGTGCTGGCAGCTCCCGCCGCCTTCTCAAAGCCGTTGCCCCAAGACCGTTTTGGTACCCAACTGAACCTGCCCTCCCCCAATGCCGAGGGGATCTGGCAGACCCTGCGGGCCCGCCTCGAAGCCGCATCCCAAGGGGCCCTCACCAACCAAAGCGGCCAGCTTTTAGCCCTCCAGGGCCTTGCTGCCGACCGGCGCCGCGACCTCATGCTTGCCCTCCTTGAGCACTGCGACGGGGTTCGTCACCAGCTGCTAGCCGAGCAACTTCACGGGCAGCAACTTCAGGCCCGCTGGGACGAGCTCCAACTGGACTTGCGCCAACTGGCCCTCAGAGCCACGACCAGTCCTTACGTCCAACTGCCCCGCGAAGGCAAGCTCCAGGGGGTGGCCGAGGCCCTGATCCAAGCCAGCGACCTGGCTGGCTCCGACCCCGAACTACCAGAAGCCCAGGCCATGCTCGCGGCCCTGGTCCACGCCCACCCCCTTTTGGTGGATGGCCAGTTGGTGCCGGCGGATGAACCCCGGGCCGTGCTCTATCTGGAGCAACTACTGGCCAATTGGTTGGTGCGCAGCGCCGAATTGATCAGCAGCGAAGTGCTCTCCTGTTGTGCCAGCTGGCCGGAATTACGCCGCTATCTCCTGCAACCAGAGCTGCTGGCCACCCGCAACCTGGAACGACTACGCAACCAACTCAACGCCCAACAACGTTGGAATAGCTGGTTTGTACGGCCCATAGCCTTGTATGAGAGCCGGCGATCGCTCTTCTCTCTGCAAGCCGGTGGTATTGCCTTGTTCGATCTCACCGAACCCCGGGATGCTGAATTGCGGAACTTGGGCTGGGTGCCGCAACTTGTGACCCTCTCCCTTGAAGCCCGGGACGCCCTGGCCCCCCAACTGCAAAGCCTGATCAAGGGGCTTGGGGATCTGTTTGTCGTGCTCCTTACCCAGGTGGTGGGCCGTTCCATCGGCCTCGTGGGCCGCGGCATCCGCCAGGGCATGGGGCGCAGCCTCAGCCGCGGCTAAAGGCCACAATGGCCCCACATTGAGCGCTGAAATCGTGCCGTTGCGCCTGCCTGGTCGCCCCGTCCTCGGGGTATTGCTGGCCCTCTGGGTGGGCCTCACGGGGATTGGGGTTCAGCCTGCCGCCGCGGCCCTGACGAACAACACCTACGACGGCAATATTTACGCCCTCTACGCCGGCAACGGCTCCCTGGTGCCCCCCCGGAGCAGCCTCGCCCAGGCCATGGCTGATCACCGACCAGCAGCAGTGATCTATTACCTCGATGACGATGCCGCGAGCAAGCAGTTCTCCCCAGTGGTCTCCGAACTGCAACGGCTGTGGGGCAACAACATTGAGTTGATTCCCCTGGTCATCGACCCCCTGCAAAACCGCCCTACCGAAGGCCCCACGGATCCAGCCACCTACTGGAGCGGGGTCATTCCCCAGGTGGTGGTGTTTGACCCCGCTGGAAAGGTGGTGTTCAACGCCAGCGGCTTGGTGGACGTGGATCGCATCAACGATGGCTTGAGCAAAGCCACGGGCATCCCCTTGCCTGAGGGGGGCACCACCAGCACCACCGTGAGCTTCAACGAACTCAATGCCGAGGTTGTCAGCCGCTGATGGCCGAGCCCCTCTTGCCCCATCGGATAGAAATCGACAGCCTGGGGGCGATTGAGGTTCCCCAGGACCACTACTGGGGGGCCCAGACCCAGCGATCGATCCACTTTTTTCCCTTCGGCCAAGCCATGCCCCTGGCGGTGGTGCACGCCTTCGGCCAGCTCAAAGCGTCTTGCGCCGAAGTGAATGCCGCCAAGGGCAAGCTGGATCCAGAGCTCACCAACTTGATTGTGACCGCCGCTGAAGAGGTGGCATCAGGACGCTTGGACTCCGAATTTCCCCTGAAGGTTTGGCAGACGGGCTCGGGAACCCAAACCAACATGAACGTTAATGAGGTGATCGCCAACCGGGCCATTGAGCTGGCCGGTGGCGTGTTGGGCAGCAAGAGTCCGGTGCATCCCAACGACCACGTCAACCTCAGCCAATCCAGCAATGACACCTTCCCGGCCGCCCTCCACATCGCCGTAGCGATCGAATTGGAGCGGCAGCTGATTCCAGCCGTCGAACGGTTGATTGGCTCACTACAGCAGAAAAGTAATGCATTTGCGGGGATCGTGAAGATCGGCCGCACCCACCTTCAAGACGCCGTGCCCTTGTCCTTGGGCCAGGAATTCAGTGGCTACGTCGCCCAACTCGAACTCGGCCTCGAAGGCCTCAGGCATACCCTTCCCCAGGTCTATCAATTGGCTATCGGCGGTACCGCCGTGGGTACGGGTCTCAATGCCCCCAAGGGATTTGGCGATGCCGTTGCCCAGCGGCTGGCCGAGCGCCTGGGCTTGTCCTTCATCAGTGCCCCCAACAAATTTCAAGCCTTGGCAGGCCATGAACCCCTAGCAGCTGCCCATGGGGCCCTCACCGTGTTGGCCGGATCCCTGATGAAGATCGCCAATGATGTGCGTTGGCTCGGCAGCGGGCCCCGCTGCGGCCTCGGCGAATTGGTCATTCCCGAAAATGAACCAGGTTCATCGATCATGCCGGGAAAGGTGAACCCCACCCAGTGCGAAAGCCTCACCATGGTGGCCGCCCAGGTGATGGGAAATAACACGGCTGTCCAGTTCGCGGCGAGCCAGGGCAATTTCGAACTCAATGTGTATAAGCCCCTGATCGCCCACAACGTGCTCGAGAGCATCGCTTTACTGGGCGGTGCGGCCACCAGCTTCCGCAGCTTCTGTGTGGATGGACTGGAGGCCAACACCAAGCGGATTGAGCGGCTCCTCAATGAAAGCTTGATGTTGGTCACCGCCCTGACCCCAGCCATCGGCTACGACCGGGCCTGCGGCATCGCCAAGCACGCCCACAAGCACCAACTGAGCCTCAAGGAGGCCGCCCTGGTGCTGGGAGAAATCACAGCTGATGACTTCGATCGCTACGTGAAGCCGCAGGAGATGGTTTAGGTCAGCCTGGGGCCCCACTACGCTCCGGCGATTCGCGTTCCGTTGCTCTTGGTGTTCAATTTCCTGCTGCTCGCGGCCCTGCTGCTCGGCCTAAGCCTGCTGTGGCTTGAACTCCGCCATCGCCTCAGGCCCGCCTCGCCCCTTCAGTTGAAGGCCGGCCCCTTCCAGGTGGAGAGCAGCCCCCAGCGGATCACCGTCACTGGGGTGATCACCATCACCAATCCGCACCGGCGCATGGAAGTTTTTGTGCCGGAGATCAGCTTGAACCCCACCTTGTTGGGCACCGGTGACCTCCGCAATCTGGAGGCGAAAAGCCAGATTGTGGCCCTCCATCCCGATGAGGTCAGCAGGCCCGACCACTATTGGGCCGCCTACATCGTGAAAGGGCGCAAGAGCACCCGGGCCTCCCTTGAGATCAGCATCACTGCGGCCCCAGGCATTGCCATCAAGAAACTCATTGACACCCTTTGGATCGAGGTGCTCTGGGTCAATTACGGACCCTTTGGTCGCCTGCACCGCCGGGATGGATTCCTTGTTCCCCTGCGCAAACCCGAGCCGATCAACGCCAACACCGCCGCTTGGCGCCAGGGTGATCGCTGCCAGGTGCTTCCAATTGGCACCCACCTCCTTGGTGTTCTCGACGAGCCGCAAGAGGTGTTGCGCCGTTATGCCGGCCACCTCTGGCAGAGCGGCGACGTGCTCACCATTGGCGAAACACCCCTGGCGGTGATGCAGGGCCAGTATGTCCATCCCGCCACCCTGGAACCCTCGGCCCTGGCCCGGTTGCTTTGCCGGGTGTTCCACCCCACCAGCAGCTTGGCCACAGCCTGCGGGATGCAAAGCCTGATTGACCGAGAAGGCCCGGCCCGGATCCTCGGTGCCTGGTTAGTTGGCACCGGGCTCAAGGTCCTGGGCTTCAAGGGCTGGTTTTATCGGCTAGCCGGAGATCAAGCCCGGCTGATCGATGACATCACCGGTACCACGCCGCCCTATGACCAAACCCTGGTGATGGGCCCCCAGGAACCGGGGCAGTTCTGCCAACGCATGGCTGAGGCCCTGGGCGTGGCCGTGGCGGTTGTGGATGTGAACGACCTCGGCCGGGTCAAAGTGCTCGCCGCCAGCCAGGGTTGTGATGGGGCCTTGTTGGAGCGAGCCCTAAGGCCCAACCCGGCCGGCAACGCCAACGAACGCACTCCCCTCGTGCTGGTTCGCGGGGCCTAGGAACCAGGCCAACCGATCCACTCCGATCAGGCTCGATAGACTTGGGATTCAGGGTCCTTTTAGAACCACCCCCATGGCGGTTGAGCCAGACCCCACCCAGTCTCCCGGGCCTTTTTCCCAAGCGGAGTTTTCCCAAGCGGAGTCTTCTCAAAGGGCGCCATGCGCCACAAGTTGGCGGTTGGAGCCCCTGGCGGGGTGGCATTTGCCCTTGCTCAGTGATCCAGCGTTTCTACCGCTCCAGAGCGTGCTGCAGCGGGCCGTTTGGCTGGGGCTTCCGGAGAGGCTGATCCACGCCCTGGCCGCCCGTCAGCCGATTGCACCGGTGGTTCTGGTCGCCCTTAGCGAGCACAATCCCCTTGGCCTGATTGTGACCACCCGACTCAACCGCAGCGGCAGTTGCTGGCAGGTTCAGCACCTGCGCCTTGTGAACCCCACCGGTCAGAGGGATTTGGCTTCCACCCTGCTGCGGGAAGCCATCCACCAAGCCAAGGATGCCACCAGCTGGATGGCCACGGCCTCCAGCCTGGATTCCCAACGCCTGGCCCTTCTGCGAGAGCAGGGATTCCAACCCCTGCGCACCGATCAACTGTGGTGCTGGCCTGGCCGCAACGAAGCTGCAAGGGGCAACAGCTCCATGCTTGGCGCCTTACAACTGCGGCCACTCAACCGGCGCAACGGGGGCCTGCTCTGGCACCTGGAGCAGGCCGCTTGCCCTGCCCAACTCCGCCAACTGCTCGATCGGCGGGTCGAAGACCTGCTTGATCAAAGCCACAGGAAAGGCTGGATGTTGGTCGATGGGATCCGGGATGAGGCGGTTGCCGGAGTGCGCTGGGTTGGGGAGCACGCCGGTGGGGGCCATGAATTGGAACTCACCGTTCACCCCGGCTGGCCCCACCTGATTGGTGGCGCCACGGAGCAGCTCTTGGCCCAAGCCCAGCAAACCTTCGGTCGCGGTGAAGACCTCTGGCTCCGCTGCGATGTGCGTGATGCATCTCGCCAGGACTGGCTTCGAGGGCGCGGTGCCCTGGTACGGGGCGAGCGGGTGCTGATGGCCCGCAGTGTGTGGCGCCGCCACGAACAGCCGCTGCCAGCCCTGGCAGCCCAACGGCTCGAGGCCATGTTCGGCCAATTGCAACCCCGACGCCGCCCCCTGCCCACCCCTCTCATTCCCCGTTAATGCCCCCCCAACCCCTGGCCCGATCGGTCCTGGCGCTGGATGTGGGTCGCCGGCGCATCGGCTTGGCAGGTTGCGACCCCCTCGGGATCACCGTGACCCCGCTCGGGGCCCTGGCCCGGGGCAAATTTCCAGCGGATCTGGAACGGCTGAAGCCCCTGGTCGATCAACGGCGGGTCCAGGCCCTCGTGGTGGGCCTACCGCTGGATCGCGATGGCACGCCCACCGAACAAGCAGCCCACTGCCGCCGTTATGGGGAACGGATTGCCCGATCCTTGGAGCTCCCCCTAGCTTGGGTGAATGAACACGCCAGTACCTGGGCCGCCGGGGAACAGCGCGGTCTTCACGGCGATCGCAGCGGCGCGCTCGACAGTGCCGCCGCTGCCCTGCTGCTAGAGCAATGGCTGGCCGAGGGGCCTGAAGCGGTTCTGCTCCATTGCGAACCGGTGCAACCAGCGACCCCCAACGACGGCAAATAAGCCAACGTTGATCCATCCTGAGAACACAACCACCAACGCCATGAGCTCTGAAAGTTCCGCCATGACCAACGCCGGCGACGTGCCCACAGTGCTGGTGAGCGATACCCGGGGACGCCAACTCCTCTGTTTTCTAGAAGAGTTGATTCCCCTGGATGGCAATGATTATGTGCTGCTCACCCCGGTGGACACCCCGGTCTGCCTCTTCCAGTTGGACGACGAGGAGGATCCCGAACTAATCGACACCATCGATGCCACCGAGCCGATCCTTTCTGTGGCGGATGTGGTCCTTCAGGAGCACGACCTCACCTTGGTGCGGTCGGCCGTCACCCTCACCGTCAGCGGCGAACTCGATGAACCCGAACCGGAAGACCTCGAGGACGACGAGGACGCCGATGACGATTCCGAGACCTACGAACTTCTCGTGAGTTTCATGGTGGACAACCAGGAATATGGCCTCTACATCCCCCTCGATCCCTTCTTTGTGGTCGCTCGGATGCAAGGCACCGAAGCAATCCTGGTGGAAGGTGAGGAATTTGACCGGGTCCAACCCCGTATCGAAGCCGAATTGGCAGAGCGAGAGGGCGACCTCTGATGCTCGCTGAGCTGCTGCGCCCCAACTGGTTAATGGAGTGCACCCTGGCGGAACTACCGTTGGAAGCACTCCACGAGCGCAGTATCCAGGCCCTGGTCTTGGATGTGGATCGCACCCTGTTGCCGCGCCGCCAAAGCCTGGTACCACCCCTGGCCCTGCGTTGGTTGCAGGAAGCCAAGCAGCAGTTCCCGATCCACCTGTTCAGCAATAACCCGTCCCGCCAGCGCATTGGCTCCGTGGCTCAAACCCTGGGCCTGCCCTTCACCACCTCGGCGGGCAAGCCCCGTCGCGGTGCCCTGCGGCGGGTTCTGGCCCAACTCAACGTTCCGGCCGCCCATGTCGCCCTCGTGGGCGACCGGCTGTTTACCGATGTGATCGCAGGCAACCGCCTGGGCCTGTTCACCGTGCTTGTCAAGCCGATTGACACCACTGGTCAACCCTGCCAACGGGATCGCCTGCAAAAAATGGAATTGCGCTTGGCGCAATTGATGGGTGCATCCCTCCGCTGATGGCACCCATCAGCGGAGGGATGCGGCGGGTGATCAAGGTGGGCACCAGCCTCCTGCGTGGCACGGTCGAGCGCCCAACCCCAGCGGTGATTGCCGATCTCGCCGCGAGTTTGGCCCGGCAACAGGCTAAGGGGGATGTACTGGCCCTGGTAACCAGCGGAGCCGTGGGCCTGGGCTGTGGGGCCCTCAAGTTGGCCAAGCGGCCTACGGAGGTGGTCGCCCTTCAAGCCGCCGCCGCCGTCGGCCAGGGCCAACTCATGGCCCTCTACCAAGACGCCTTTACCCGTTGTGGTGTCGCCGTGGCCCAGGTCCTCCTCACCAGGGGGGATCTCGCTTCCAGGCGCCGTTATCAAAATGCATGCAGCACCCTTGAACAGCTGCTCAGTTGGGGGGCGGTACCGGTGGTGAATGAAAACGACACCCTGGCCACCGATGAGCTGCGCTTCGGTGACAACGACACCCTCTCAGCCCTAGTGGCCGTGGCCGTGGGAGCCGATGAGTTGA
Organism: Synechococcus sp. UW140; assembly: GCA_943373125.1. Classification (GTDB taxonomy): domain Bacteria; phylum Cyanobacteriota; class Cyanobacteriia; order PCC-6307; family Cyanobiaceae; genus Cyanobium_A. Next base: position 95,679 of record CALSBG010000001.1, on the reverse strand, counting down.
TCTTGCTCACCGATGTGGATCGGCTCTATTCAGGGGACCCCCGCAGCGACGCCTCCGCCCAACCGATTGAGGAGGTGCGCAACCTCCTCGAATTGGAACGCTTCAGCCATGGGGCTACTGGCGGCGGCCAGTGGGGCACCGGGGGCATGACCACCAAAATCGCCGCCGCCCGTATTGCCACCTCCAGTGGCATCCGGGTGCGGCTCGCCGATGGCCGGGATCCCCGGGTTCTCGATGCCCTGTTTGCTGGCGAGAGGGTGGGCACGGTGTTCCAGCCCTCCCAGACCCCGTTATCCGATCGCAAGCGCTGGCTAGCCCATGCCCTGCTCCCCAAGGGAAACCTGATGCTCGACCCCGGCGCCGAGGCCGCCTTGGTGGAGCGTGGGGCTTCGCTGCTGGCCGTGGGCGTGCAATCCGTCGAGGGGGAGTTTGGGCGGCGGGAAGCGGTGCGGCTGCTGTGCGCCGATGGCCGGGAATTGGGCCGAGGATTAACCACCCTCAGCAGTGGGGAACTGCGGGAGCTGATGGGCAGAGCAGGGATTGAGGTGGTGCACCGCGACCAGTTGGTGATCACAAGGGGCTAGCCAAAGAGCCACCCCACCTACGATCCGTCCAGCCTCACCCTCACCGCAGCCAAGCCCGTGATGCGCTTCAGCGAATTGCTCAGCCGACTCGGCCAGGTGACCGGGGAGACACAGCGGCATGTCGCCAGTGATCCCGAGCTCCATGGCGCCAACGCCTTGGACCTGGCCACCCCTGGGCAATTGAGCTTTCTGGAGCGGGGCAATGCCCTGGCCCTGGCCCTTGGCAACACCAGGGCATCGGCGGTGCTGCTTCCTCCAGATCAGGACTTGCAAGCCATCGCCACTGCCCAGGGCTTGGCCTGGGTTGCCCTCAAGGATCCCCGGCTCGCCTTTGCCGAATCCCTCGACTGCCTGCACCCCCGCAAGCCCAAACCGGCGGGGATTCATCCCACTGCAGTGGTGGATTCCAGCGCCACCATCGGCTCCGGCGTACACATCGGCGCCCATGTGGTGGTGGGCGAGGCCTGCACCATCGCCGAAGGCTGCACCCTCCATGCCAGCGCTGTTCTCTACGGTGACGTGCAGCTGGCGAAAGGATGCGAAATCCATTCCGGCGCCGTGCTGCACCCCGGCAGCCGTTTGGCCGCCCATTGCGTGGTGCATTCCAACGCGGTGGTGGGCAGCGAGGGTTTTGGCTTTGTTCCCACGGCCCAGGGATGGCGAAAAATGCCCCAGACGGGGCTTGTGGTGCTTGAAGAGGCGGTGGAGGTGGGCTGCGGCACCACCATCGATCGCCCATCGGTGGGCGAAACCCGGATCGGTGCAGGCACCAAAATCGATAACCTGGTTCAGATCGGCCATGGGGTGATCACTGGCAAAGGCTGCGCCCTGGCCTCCCAGGTGGGCATTGCCGGCGGCGCCAAACTCGGCCACGGCGTGATCCTTGCCGGCCAGGTGGGCGTGGCCAACCGCGCTGTGATCGGCGATGGGGTCATCGCCTCCTCCAAATCCGGCATCCATGGCGAAGTGACCGCCGGTGAGGTGGTGAGTGGCTATCCCGCCATCTCGAACCGGCTGTGGCTGCGCTGTTCCGCTGCTTTCAACAAGCTGCCCGAGATGGCGAAGACCTTGCGCAAACTGCAAGCCTCTGGGCCCAAAGCACTTCACCCCATGCCAACGGAGGCCAAAGCAACCAGCCAGTAGCCTCGCGGCCTGCCCTAACGCCCCGCGGCACCAGCGATGACGAGCTACCGGATCACCCTGCTTCCCGGCGATGGCATCGGCCCCGAAATCACCGCGGTGACCCGCCAGCTCCTCGATGCCGTGAGCCGCCGCCACGGCTTTGAGCTCGTTTACGACGAGCAGCCCATGGGCGGCTCAGCCATCGATACCACCGGTGAGCCCCTCCCCCCAAGCACCCTGGAAGCCTGCAAGGGCGCCGATGCGGTTCTGCTCGCCGCGATTGGTAGCCCCCAATACGACAACCTGCCGCGGGAGAAGCGCCCGGAAACCGGTTTGCTCGGCCTCAGGGCAGGGCTTGGTCTCTTCGCCAACCTGCGGCCAGTCAAGATCATTCCGGCCCTGGTCGATGCCAGCAGCCTCAAGCGCGAAGTGATCGAGGGGGTTGATCTGATGGTGGTCCGGGAGCTCATCGGCGGGGTGTACTTCGGTACCCCTAAGGGCCGGGTGGAGTCCGATGGCCATGTGCGGGCCTTCAACACCATGGCCTACTCGGACTACGAAATTGATCGGATCGCCAAGGTGGGCTTTGATCTGGCAACCCAACGGGGAGGCCGCCTTTGCTCGGTGGACAAGGCCAATGTGCTCGATGTGAGCCAGCTGTGGCGCGACCGCGTTGAGGCCATCCATGCCGATTACCCAGCCGTGGAACTCAGCCACATGTATGTGGACAATGCTGCGATGCAACTGGTGCGCTCGCCGAAGCAGTTCGATGTGCTGCTCACCAGCAACCTCTTCGGCGACATCCTGAGCGATGAGGCCGCCATGCTCACCGGTTCCATCGGCATGCTCCCCTCGGCCTCCCTGGGATCGGGAGGTCCTGGACTGTTCGAACCCATCCATGGCTCCGCCCCCGACATCGCCGGCCAGGACAAGGCCAACCCCATGGCCATGGTCCTTAGTGCCGCCATGCTGCTGCGGGTCGGCCTCCAGCAAGGGGCCGCCGCCACCGACCTCGAGGCCGGCGTCGCCCGGGTGCTCGACGCCGGCTATCGGACCGGGGATCTCATGGCTCCTGGCTGCACCCTGCTTGGTTGCCAGGCCATGGGCGATCAACTTTTGGCAGCGCTCTAGGCCGGCCATTGGCCTAGGGCCGACGACCTGCCAAAATCAGTTTTGCTTTATCTCTCCCTGCGCCGATGTCGAAGCGTCACCCGGTTGTGGCCGTTACCGGTTCCTCAGGCGCAGGAACCAGCACTGTCAAACGCGCCTTTGAGGCGATCTTTGCCCGGGAGGGCATCGTGCCAGCGGTTGTTGAAGGCGACAGCTACCACCGCTATGAGCGGGGCCCGATGAAGGAAGCCATGGCTTCCGCCCTGGCCAAGGGTGAAAATTTTTCCCACTTCGGCCCCGAAGCCAACCTGTTCGACAAACTCGAGGAGCTCTTCCAGACCTATGGCTCCAGTGGCAGTGGCCAAAAGCGCTACTACCTCCACTCGTTCGACGAAGCAGCCGAGCACAACACCCGCCTGGGAACGAACCTGGAACCCGGTCAATTCACGCCTTGGGAAACCATCCCCAGTGCTAGCGACCTCCTCTTTTATGAGGGTCTTCATGGTGGCGTCGTCGGCAGTGGCTATGACGTGGCCAGCCTTGCTGATCTCCTGATTGGCGTGGTGCCCATCACCAACCTGGAGTGGATCCAGAAAATTTCCAGGGATAACGCCGAACGCGGGTATTCGGCGGAAGCCACCGTAGACACCATCTTGCGCAGGATGCCGGACTACATCAATCACATTTGTCCCCAGTTCAGCCGCACGGATATCAACTTCCAGCGGGTCCCAACCGTGGACACCTCCAACCCCTTCATCTGCCGCAATATCCCCACCCCGGATGAATCCTTTGTGATCATCCACTTCCGCAAGGGAGCCCGCGAGAAGTGGGGAATCGACTTCACCTACCTGCTCGACATGATTCATGAGTCCTTCATGTCCAGCCCCACGTCGATCGTGGTGAACGGCGGCAAGATGGGCTTCGCCATGGAGTTGATCCTGGCACCAATCATTCACCGGATGATCGAAGAAAAGAAGAAGCTGGGCTGATTTCTCTTCTACCGATTAACCTGGTTGCACAAGTTGATTGGTGAGGACGATTTCCTTCGCCGCTCCCACTCCTTCCTTCACGATTGCGGGAGCAGCTTCATCGGCTGCTCCCATTTTGCGGTTGGATCAAATCGATAGCCAGCAGGTCCTACGGGCCGCTCGCCATGTGCTGTTTCACTACCAGCAACAGTGCCCTACGGGTCGTGATCCCTTTGGCGTTGTGCTTCAGGGCAGGGCCCAGGCCGAGCCGGGGCACCTGGGCCGCGTGGTGTTTGACACCCCAATCCTGTTGCCAAACGAGCAATTTATTGCGATGGAGTGGATTCTTGGCCGCTCCAAGCGTGGTCAAGGTCCCCGCCTGCGGATGCCGAAGCAACCAACTCCGCGCCCCTGGGGGGAGCTGCAGTCGTAATGGAGCCCAACCAGACCATGGTTTTACCCATCGTTGCCGCCGTTTTGGGAGCCTGCGCCGGCAGCTTCCTCAATGTGGTGGCCTGGCGTCTACCGCGCCAGGAATCGGTAGTCCTTCCGCCAAGCCACTGTCCCCGTTGCGGAACCCAGCTGCTGTGGTTTGAAAACGTACCCGTGGTCGGCTGGATGGGGCTGCGGGGCCATTGCCGCCATTGCCGGGCGCCGATTTCACCGCGCTATCCCTTGGTGGAATTGCTGAGCGCAGGGTTATGGGTTGCCGTCACCAGGGCCACCCCCACGGCCATGGGTCCAGGTGCTGCTCCCCTGGCTCTGATCGTGGCTGGTTGGCTCTTGGTGAGTTGGCTCCTGCCCCTGGTATTGATCGACCTCGATCACCTCTGGTTGCCTGAACCGCTCTGCCGGATCGGACTCGTCTTGGGGTTGCTGTTCACCGCGGGCCTCGGCTGGATGCAGGGTCCCGGCCTGGGCCGGGAGCTGCTTGTTCAGCACCTCTTAGCCGCCGGCCTCGGCCTGGTGGGCTTTGAGGCGGTGAGCGCTATCGCCCAGAAGGTGATGGGTCGGCCTGCCCTGGGGCTTGGCGACGCCAAGCTGGCGGCGCTGCTCGGAGCCTGGCTGGGCCTCACCGGCCTGGGGGTGGCCGTCGTGCTGGCCGTCTTTGCCGGCGCCATCATCGGCGTTCTGGGCCGCCTCAGCGGCAAGCTTGGGCGCCAGCAACCCCTGCCCTTTGGACCCTTTCTGGCCGCTGGGGGTCTGGCGGTGTGGCTTGGCGGGCCCGCCCCTTGGATCAAAATGTTCGGGATGGTGAGCTGAGCTGCTTTAAATGGGTTCAAGCAAATGGGCACCCTCCTTCGATGTCGCTCTTCGACTGGTTCGCCGATCGCCAGAAAAATGCACCGTTGGTGCGGGCCACCCAGGAGCCAGAAGAGGGTGATGGGCTCTGGAGCAAATGCCCCGACTGCGCCCTGGTGGTCTATCGCAAGGATCTGGTGACCAATGCCAGCGTTTGCAAAGGCTGTGGCTACCACCACCGCATTGATAGCGAGGAGCGCATCCGACTGATTGCCGATAGCGGCAGCTTTGAAGAGCTCGATGCCAACCTCGCCCCCATGGACCCCCTAGCCTTCAAGGACCGGCGCAGCTATGCCGATCGGATCCGCGACAGCCAGGAGAGCACGGGTCTGCGGGATGCCGTGATTACAGGTTTCTGCCGCACGAATGGGTTGCCCCTCGCCCTAGGGGTGATGGATTTCCGCTTCATGGGCGGCTCGATGGGTTCGGTGGTGGGAGAGAAGCTGACCCGGATGATCGAGGCAGCGACCGCGCGCCGCTATTCCGTGCTGATTGTGTGCGCTTCGGGTGGGGCGCGCATGCAAGAGGGGATGCTCAGCCTGATGCAGATGGCCAAGATCTCAGGCGCCCTCCATCGCCACCGGGAGGAGCGCTTGCTGTATCTGCCCTTGCTCACCTACCCCACCACAGGGGGGGTCACCGCCAGCTTCGCCATGTTGGGCGATCTCATCCTGGCTGAACCAAAGGCTTTGATTGGCTTTGCTGGCCGCCGGGTGATCGAGCAAACCCTGCGCGAAAAGCTTCCCGAAGGCTTCCAAACCGCTGAGTACCTGCGCGACCACGGCTTCGTGGACACGATCGTGTCGCGGACCGAATTCAAAAGCACCTTGAGCGCCCTGTTGAAGATGCACGGCTGCCAACCAGCTGTGGCTGCCTGATGGCCCAGCATTGGATCGCCAGGCTCAAGACCATGGCAAAGGCCCTTGCAAACCATCTAGCTTTTCCCTTCGCTGGCTTTCTGGCCGGGATGGTGGTTTGGCTTGGTTGTCTGCCATCGGTGGCCCTAGCCGGGCCCGTGAATTGGCAGGAGGTTCCATCCACAGCAGAGGGCCGGCAGTGGTGGGATTCCGGCAGCCTTCGGGCTACCAAAACAGGCAATCTCTCGGTGTTGAGCCGCTTCCAACCTCCCAATCCAGGGGATCCAGACAGCGCAACCACCGGTGAAACCGGGCCAAAACCGAAGCGGATGGCCGATTTGTATGTGATGGACATTGACTGCAACCAACAGCTGTTTCGGGACACGTCGATTAACGGCATCCCCCAGTTCAAAGCCGAATGGGTGCCCGCCGCCGGCGATAACCTGATCAGCGCTGTCATCGAAGGCTCCTGCACAGCAGCTAGGGAGAGGGGTTTGGTGTCATGAGCACCATCGCCCGCCCCCTGCGGGTGGCCATCGCCGGCCTTGGCTTCGGCGAAAAGGTTCACCTTCCCGCCCTCCGGGCCTGCGCCCATAGTGAACCCGTTGCCCTCTGGCACCCTCGCCGGGAGCGGCTCGAGGCCGCCTGCCGCAAAGCTGAGTTGCCTGGCCACAGCGATTACGCCGCACTCCTGGACGACCCAGCGGTCGAGGCCGTGGTGATCGCGACGCCACCGGCTCCACGCTTTGCCTTGGCCAGGCAAGCCCTCGAAGCCGGCAAACACGTCATGCTGGAAAAACCGGTAACGCTTTGCCCTGAAGATGCCGAAGCACTGCAGCGCTTGGCCCTAGGCAACAAGCTCACGGTGGCTGTTGATTTCGAATACCGGGCCGTGCCCCTGTTTCAGCAACTCGAGGCCCTGATGAGGAGCGGGGTGGTCGGTGAACCTTATTTGGTGAAACTGGATTGGCTGATGGGCAGTCGGGCCGATGGGGGTCGTCCGTGGAACTGGTATTCCCAGCGCTCAGAGGGGGGCGGCGTGCTCGGAGCCCTCGGTACCCATGCCTTTGACACCCTCCATTGGCTAGTGGGACCCACCCGCAGCCTGCAGGCCCAGCTCTCGACCGCCATCCAGCAGCGTCCCCTTCCTGAGGGATCCCTGGAGGAGGGCACTCTCGCCACCGTGGATGCCGAAGACATTGCCCTGGTCCAGCTGGAGCTTGAAAACTCCAGCGGAATGCCAGTGCCGGCCCAGATGACTTTGGCCTCCGTGGCCCGACGGGGCCGGGGCTACTGGATTGAGCTGTATGGCAGTGGCGGCACGCTGGTGCTGGGTTCCGACAACCAGGCCGACTACGTGCATGGCTTTGGGCTGTGGCATTCCCAGGGGGGTGAGCCGCTGCGCCCCATCGAGCCCGATCCCCAGTGGGCCTTTGAACGCACTTGGGAGGACGGCCGGATTGCTCCGGTGGAGCGGATCCACACCTGGTGGAGTCAAGCCATAGACCAGGGACGTCCAATGGTTCCAGGCCTGGGGGAAGGGGTCCTGAGCCAACGGTGCTGCGACTGGGCACGGAACGGCCTATGTCGCTGAGGAACCCCCAGGGGATCCCCTAGAGTCGGCCGCAGTTTCTACCCCCGCCCGAGAGGTTTTTCCATGGCGCTAGTCCCCCTTCGGCTTCTGCTCGACCATGCCGCCGAAAACGGCTATGGCATCCCAGCCTTCAACGTCAACAACCTCGAGCAGGTCCAGTCGATCATGGAGGCTGCCCATGAAACCGACAGCCCCGTCATCCTCCAGGCCTCCCGCGGTGCCCGCCAGTACGCCGGTGAGAATTTCTTGCGCCACCTGATCCTGGCAGCCGTTGAGACCTATCCCGACATCCCGGTGGTCATGCACCAGGACCACGGCAATAGCCCTGCCACCTGCTTTGGTGCAGCCGCCAACGGCTTCACCTCCGTGATGATGGATGGCTCGCTGATGGCCGATGCCAAGTCGCCTGCCAGCTACGAGTACAACGTGGCTGTCACCAAGGAAGTGGTGGATGTGGCCCACGCCATTGGCGTGAGTGTGGAGGGCGAGCTGGGTTGTCTGGGATCCCTGGAAACCGGCATGGGTGAAGCCGAGGACGGCCACGGCTTCGAAGGCAAGCTCGACCACAGCCAACTGCTCACCGACCCCGCAGAAGCGGCCGATTTCGTAGCCAAAACGAAGGTCGATGCCCTGGCGATCGCCATCGGTACCAGCCACGGCGCCTACAAGTTCACCCGCAAGCCCACCGGTGAAGTGCTGGCCATCAGCCGCATTGCTGAAATCCACAAGGCTATCCCCAACACCCACCTGGTGATGCACGGCTCCAGCTCCGTTCCCCAGGAATGGCTGGACATGATCAACAAGTACGGCGGTGCCATCCCCGAGACCTACGGCGTACCCGTCGAGGAAATCCAGGAAGGCATCCGCAACGGCGTGCGCAAGGTCAACATCGACACCGATAACCGCTTGGCCTTTACCGCCGCCGTCCGGGAAGCCTCCTTCAAGGATCCCGCCAACTTTGATCCCCGCCACTTCAACAAGCCTGCCCGTCAGTACATGAAGCAGGTCTGCCTGGATCGTTACCAGCAGTTCTGGGCTGCCGGTAATGCCAGCAAGATCAAGCAACGGGACATCAACTTCTATGCAGGCCTCTACGCTAAGGGCAGCCTCGATCCCAAAACAGCTGTTGCGGTCTGATTAAACCGTGAACGCCTGATCAACAGGTTTTGCTCAACCTTCCGGGGGCTCACAAGAGCCCCCTTTTTAGTGTCCTTCCAATTCACTGGATCGGAAGGACTGAATTCATTCCCCAGGATCATGCACCAGCTTCAACGCACCAGCTTGGCCAAGGCATCCTTCAGATTGCGCTCCATCACAAACGTGACCCCATCGGTTACCACCACCCGCACCAAGGTTGGCAGGTCGTTGTTCTTGCTCTGCAAGTAAATTGGTTCCACATAAAGGATCCCCTTACCCACGGGAAGCACGAGCAAGTTGCCGTGAATCAGGCGGGACCCCACCCGGTTCCAGAGGCCGAATTGATAGCTAATAGCCGGATCTTGCTCAATCAGGGCAGACACTTGTTGGGGCCCCAGCAACAGCCGTTGCTGGGGGAACCGGGCTAATTGCAATTGTCCGTAGTGGGGTAAATCGTTGCGGGCCGCCATCCAACCCACCATATTGGCTCGTCCGAGGGGGGTGAATGGTAGAAGCAAGACATATTCTGGCTTTTGCTGGCCAGGAAGCTGAACGGTGACGTGATAGGGCCGAACCGGGGTATTGCTTGAGCCATAGATTTCCATGGGAATTGACCACACATCATCACCGTTGTAAAACGTGCGCACGTTGGTTACGTGATAGCGCCGCAGGCGTTCTGCCTGGATATTGAACTGACTCAAAGGCACTTGAATGTGGGCGAGCAGTGCCTTAGGCATGGCTGTCAAAGGTTGAAACAGATCGGGAAAAGCCCGGCGCCAGGTTCTGAGGATGGGGTCGTTGGGATCACTGACGTAGAGCCAGACGCGGCCGTTGTAGGCATCCACCACAGCCTTCACGGGGTTGCGGAAATAACGAATACCCTGGGGATTGGGATCGGAGTAGGGGTAGCTGCGGCTGGTCGTAAATCCATCCAACATCCAATACTGGTTCTGGTCTGGAACAAACCCTGGCTGGTCAACGCGGGCTGTCACCAGGTACGGCTGACTTTCAAACCTCAAAAATGGCAGCAGGGCCGCCATACGACGATTGACCTGGCGGCGTAAAAGTAACCGCGACGCGGAGCTCAACGAACCGTTACTTAAAAGCCTTGGCTCGAATAAATACGTGGCAGCCAAAAGCCGTTGAAGCGGGCTATTAATTGGAACACCAGCCTCTCCGTCGTAGCGCGAATACACATTTAGATCACCGTCGGGATAGTCGAACTCCCGCACCTGGGACGGGGCGATGGCGTAGGGAGCCTTAGACGATGAGAAATAAAGCCTGGGTCGACCCACCGGCAGGATGTTGCGGGCCTGTTCGTTACTGATGCCGAGCTGGGGAATGCCTTGTACCTGGCCGCCCCTGCCGAGGTCCTTGACGAAATACACGGGAAGGCCATCGGCTCCCGCCGCGTTAACCGCAGAAACCGTGAACCCATAGCCGTGGGTGAAGACCAGATGTCGGTTCAACCAGGTTCTGGCCGGCTTTGGTAAGGCCGAGGCATCCAGCTCGCGGGCAGAGATCAAGACCTGCTGAGATCCATGCAGCTTGTTGTTGGCCAACAGGGGATAGCGATCGACTGCTGCCGAGGGGAAGCTGTAATACAGGCGCAGTTGCTGCAACTGCCGGTTGGTGGCCAGCAATGGCTGGCTATCCCAAAGGCGGATATTCGCAATCGTGCCGCGGGATTGCTTGAGGTCGGCTGCGGTTATTTTTTGGCGAGGTTCAAGAACCTTGCTCTGCATGGCGTCCAGCCCAAAGGCCTGGCGGGTGGCAGCGATGCTGCGCTTGATGTAGGGGGCTTCCATCTGCAACTCCCTCGGCTGCACCACCAACCGTTGAACCAGGGGGGCGACGAGCCATTCCGAAACGGGCAACAAGGCCGCTGCAGAGGCAAGGGGCAACAAAATGCCTCGCCGCAGCCAGTCCTTGGGCAGGGGGACGAGCAGGCCAAGGCAGCTGGCTACCAACAACAGGGCCAGCAGCATTCGCAGCGGCAAGCGCACATGCAGATCAACAAAGCCTGCTCCGCTGGCCACACCGCTGCCTTGAACCATCAAGTCAAAAGGGGATAGGGCTGTTGCAAAGGCTGCCGCCAGTGCGATCACGGCCAACTGGGGCTGGAGCACTTTTTGCTGGATGCGACTCATGCCCACAAAGGCCAGATCAGAAAGGGTGGAACCCTCGGTAAAGGTGAGCCAGAGGCAGCCTGCAAAACCCACGATGGCCTGCGCCAGTACGACGCTGATCAGTAGGCGCAGGGCTGGCAGCTGCAACACCGTGAAGCTGAGATCCAGGCCCGTGAGGGGATCGGATTGGCCGAAGGGCACGGCCAACAGGGCTGGCAACCAGAGACTCCAGCCCCGGGCCAAGGCCGTGGCCGAACCCGCTAGGGCCGCTGCCAAGGCAATCCGCAAGGTGGTGAGGGGCCAGCGCAGCAGGGGGAAAAGCAGACCAATTGCCAAGCCCACCAACACCAGGGGCTGCAGGTCAGAGAACACGGGAATTCCCGTCGTGACATGGCCACTAAATGGTGCGGCGATCAAATCGCGAGCCTGGACCATCAAATAGGTGAGAGCGGCCACCAGTAGCCATAGCAAGAGGCCCAACAGGCCAACCAGGGTCCAGCTCGAGCAGCCGAGAAGCGGCGATTGGGGCAGTTGTTTGCGGGGCGCCTCTAACCGAAGGCGCCAACAGCGTTGCAATTGCTGCAATTGCAACGGCACTCCCAGGCCCATGACCACCAGGAAGGCCACGAGTTGGAGCAACCAACGGCGCAGGACCATCCCCTGGGCGCCAAATTCACCAAACCATTGCCACTCAATGCTCAGCCTGGCCACCAGGACCAACAGCCCCACGGCACCGATGGCACCGATGGCGATGGGCATCAGCACCCATCTACCCCATTTCCAGCGCCGCGACCAGGAATGCAAGGAGATCGCCTTGGCTGCTTACTCAAATGGAGGCTAAGCAGTGCCCGCCCAGGCGCAAGCCCAACAGCAGGGATTCCCCGCTCCAAAATCCCGACCCACGAGGTCGGATTAGGTCTGGGCCTCCAAATCACGCTGGTAATCTCAGGGGATCGCCTGGTGTGACCGTGACAGCCACCCTTTCTCGCTCCACCTTTACGGGTCTGCGCTGCAAAGAATGCGGGCACCCCTATGAGGCCAGTGCCCGCCACGTCTGTGAGGACGTCTGCTTTGGTCCCCTCGAGGTCGTCTACGACTACGAGGCCATCAAGAACAGGGTGAGCCGCGCCACCATCGAGGCGGGGCCGGCCTCGATTTGGCGTTATCGCGACTTCCTCCCCATTGAAGGCGATCCCATCGATGTGGGCACGGGCTTCACGCCGTTGCTGAAGGCAGGCAACCTGGCCAAGCGCCTTGGCCTTAAAAGCCTGTACATCAAGAATGACGGCGTCAACATGCCGACGCTCTCCTTCAAAGACCGGGTTGTCTCGGTGGCGCTCACCCGGGCCCGGGAGCTGGGATTCACCACGGTGAGTTGTGCTTCAACCGGCAATCTGGCCAATTCCACCGCCGCCATCGCGGCCCACGCCGGCCTCGACTGCTGCGTCTTCATCCCCAGCGACCTTGAGCTCGGCAAGGTGCTCGGCACCTTGGTCTATAACCCCACCTTGATGGCGGTGCATGGCAACTACGACCAGGTCAACCGCCTCTGCTCGGAGGTAGCGAACACCTTTGGTTGGGGTTTCGTCAACATCAACCTGCGCCCCTATTACTCCGAGGGTTCCAAAACCTTGGGTTATGAGGTGATTGAACAGTTGGGCTGGCAGCTGCCCGACCACATCGTGGCTCCCCTTGCCTCGGGTTCCCTGTTCACCAAAATTCGCAAGGGCTTTGATGAATTCATCAAGGTGGGTCTCGTGGATGAAAAGGCCGTTCGCTTTAGCGGGGCCCAGGCTGAAGGCTGTTCACCGATCGCCCAAGCCTTCGCTGAGGGAAGGGATTTCATTACCCCCGTGAAGCCCAACACCATTGCCAAGTCGATTGCCATTGGCAACCCGGCTGATGGTCCCTATGCCATCGACATTGCCAACAAAACCAAGGGCACCATCGCTGCCGTTACCGACACCGAGATCATCGAGGGCATCAAACTCTTGGCTGAAACCGAAGGGGTATTTACCGAGACGGCCGGTGGCACCACCATCGCCGTGCTCAAAAAACTGGTAGAAGCGGGCAAAATCAACCCCGACGAAACCACCGTGGCTTACATCACCGGCAACGGTCTCAAGACCACCGAAGCGATTGCTTCCTCCATCGGTGAGCCCTATCTGATCGAAGCCACGTTGGATAGCTTCAAAGCTGCCTGGCAGCGCTCTCAAGCCGGCTAACAATCGCTTCGATTCCCGTTCTTCCTTCCGCTACCCCCCCATGGCTGTCCAGGTTCTGATCCCGACACCCCTGCAAAAGTTCACCAATGACGAGGCCACCGCAGAGTTAACCGCAACCAGCGTTGATGGGCTCCTTGATGCCCTTGATGGCCGTTATCCAGGCATTAAAGGTCGCCTTTGTGATGAAGCTGGGAAGCTGCGTCGCTTTCTCAACGTGTACGTCAATAGCGAAGACATCCGCTTCCTCGACAACCAAAACACGCCCCTCAATGACGGCGACGAAGTTTCGATCGTGCCAGCCGTTGCTGGTGGTTGAAGCGAGCCAAACAACCTATGAGTCAAGCCATTAGCCCAAATAGCAACAGCGGGATCAAAAGTGGCACCGTTGACCAAATCAAACCCCTTGGTAATTGGCAGGCCAAGGGCCAACTCTTTGATTACCGGAAAGCCGCAAACCCGGTGCGCTTAGGGCTGACCGAACCGATTGGTTATTACCAGTGGGATCCCGCCATCCACTCCACCGGACCCACGGCCATCCACCCCTTGGATCGCAGTGAAAATCTAGGCTGTGCCGCTCCCGCTACCAGCCCAGGGTTGGCTGCCCATTTTCTGCGCATCCTTCAAGGCGAGGGACTGAAAACAACTGCTGATGCCACCAGTTCACTGTTTTACGTGCTTCGGGGTCAAGGGCAGCTGCAGTACGGCTCCAAACAGCTGGAGTGGGGCCAGGGAGATCTGTTTGTCCTGCCGGCCGGGGACACGCCGATCCTCCATGCCAACCAAGAAAGCATCCTGTATTGGGTCCACGATGGCCCCCTGCTCACCTACCTCGGCGTCCACCCCAACCGGGCGCGCTTTGAGCCCACCCACTATCCAGCCCAAGTCCTGCAAACGGAGTTGCAAGCCCTTCTGGCCGACCCCAGCAGCGCCAAAAGCAATCGGCTAAGCCTGCTGATGGCCAATACCGACCTGCCGTCGACCCGCACGGTGACCCACACGCTCTGGGCCATGCTCGGCGTGGTGCCGGCAGGGGCTGCTCAGCCACCGCATCGCCACCAGTCAGTAGCCCTAGACCTCATTATCGATTGCGATCCAGGCTGTTACAGCCTGGTGGGCAGCGAGCTCGAAGACGATGGGACGATTCGCAATCCCTTCCGGGTGGATTGGCAAAGCGGGGGAGCCTTTATTACCCCGCCAGGTCATTGGCATGCCCATGTCAACGAGAGCGGCCGGATAGCCACACTCCTACCGATCCAAGATGCGGGGCTACACACCTACCTACGCAGCCTGGACATTCGCTTTGCCGGAGGCCTCGTAGCTGGCGACTAAAGCCCGAAAAGCTTCCCCCTCTAGGGTTTCCTGCTCGATCAACAGGGTCACCAGCTGATCCATCAACTCTCTTCGGGGTACCAGCATCGCCACGGCGCGATCGAGGGCTCCATTGGCGAGGTCCCGCACCTGCTGATCGATCTGATTTCCCATTTGACGGGAGTAGTGGGGCTCGGAGCGCAACCAATCGCGGCCCAAAAACACTTCGCCGCCATCGGACTCAAAGGCCACGGGCCCAAGGCTGGAAAAGCCATATCGCGTCACCATTTCCCGGCAAATCTGGCTCACCAGTTGCAGGTCGCCACTGGCGCCTTGGGTGACCTCCCCAGGGCCAAAAACCACCATTTCGGCAGCCCGCCCTCCTAGGGCGACCACGAGCCGGGCCAGGAGGTAGGCCTTGCTGATCAAACCGGAATCGAGGATGTCTTCGTCGGGCATGGTGCGGGCAAAGCCCCCGACCCCACCGGCCCGCGGCAGCAGGGTCACCTTGTCGAGTTTGTCGGCATGGGGCACCAGGGTGGTGAGCAGGGCGTGGCCAATTTCGTGGTAAGCGATCAATCGCTTTTTGGCACTGTCTTGCAGGGGAGATGCCGTCAGGCCCATGGTGATGCGCTCAAGGGCACCGCTGAGGCACGATGCATCAATTTCGCTCTGGTGCCGCCGGGCCGTGAGGATGGCCGCTTCGTTGATCAGGTTGGCGAGGTCAGCGCCGGAGAACCCTGGCGTGCGACTAGCCCACTCCGCCAGGGAAACCGATTGGGCCAAGGGGCGGGTACGGGCATGGACCGAAAGAATTTCTTCGCGACCACGGCGGTCGGGCAAATCCACGGTGATGCGTCGGTCAAAGCGCCCTGGCCGCATCAGGGCTGAATCGAGCACGTCGGGGCGGTTGGTGGCGGCCAGCAGGATCACCCCAGAGTTCTCCTCGAAGCCATCCATCTCGGTCAGCAATTGGTTGAGGGTTTGCTCGCGTTCGTCGTTGCCGCCCCCAATTCCCGCGCCGCGCTGGCGACCGACCGCATCAATTTCGTCAATAAAAATGATGCAGGGGGCCTTCGCCTTCGCCTTGCGAAAGAGGTCACGCACCCGCGATGCACCAACCCCCACAAACATCTCGACGAACTCCGAGGCTGCCATCGAGAAAAAGGGGACCCCTGCTTCGCCCGCAATCGCCCGGGCTAAAAGGGTCTTACCGGTGCCCGGAGGCCCCACCAGGAGCACCCCTTTAGGAATCTTGGCGCCGACAGCAGTGAACTGTTCAGGCGAGCGCAGGAAGGTGACCACCTCGGTGAGTTCTTCCTTGGCCTCGGCGATTCCGGCCACATCCTCAAAGCGAACAGTCACGCTGCCCTCGGCCTGAAGCCTGGGCTTGCTATTGCCAAAGCCCATGGCCCGATTGGCCACCTGCGCGGATCGGCGAAACAGCAGGACCAAACCGCCGAGCAACAACAGCACCAACAGGCCATTGGCGACCATGCCGGCCATGGCACCATCCTGGCGGTCATCCCGGACGGTAAGGGGCACCTTGGCCTTCTCTGCACTACGAAGCAGGAGCTGGTCGTTGCTGAAGACCGGCACCTGGGTTTGGCGGCCATCCTCGAAGCGCACCAGCACCTCGCGCTGACGCAGGGAGAGCTCCAAATCCTTCACCCTGCCGGTGCTTAAATCCCGCAGCAAATCGCTGTAGGAGAGAGGAGCTGGGGCAGATGAGCGGCCAGCAGGTGATTGGATCGCCTTGAACAGGCCCAAGTGAACGGGTGCCGGAACAGGGTCCGGCGCAGGAGAAAGACTGTCGCTCACTAAAAACCGACCTTAAACCCACATTGATCGAAGCTTAGCCATTTGACGAAAGGCAAGGCTGCAGCGGAAGATCAATGTTTGGTATGAGTGATCTGGGATGGCTGTTCCCAAGAAGAAAACCTCCAAGGGCAAGCGCAACCAGCGCCACGCCACTTGGAAAGGCAAGGCTGCTATCGCCGCCCAAAAGGCCCTCTCAATCGGCAAGGCTGTTTTGAGTGGTCGAGCCCAAGGCTTCGTCTATCCCATGGATGAAGAGGCCGAAGACAGCGAAAGCTGAATTCAAGCCTCCAATTTCAACAGCGATGCGACGCCTCCGTCCATTGAGTTGGCCAAAACCTTTTGTTGGGGCTGTTAATGGCTCTTGATAGAGCCGCGGCGGCAACGCCGCCAGGCTTGAGTTCATCAATCGATCAAGTTCAAGGGGTTTAAGCCAGCCGTCCAACTTGGGGCTTTGTGGTTGGAGGCGCCGCTGTTGGTCCACGGATTGAAGGCTCCAACGCTTCGGCAAACCCCAATCCAGGGGGCGCAGCATCCAGAGCCCATCGCACAGATCAAAGAGCGGGCCATAGGCCTCCAGCTGGCGATCCCAGTTGTGCAGCCAGGCAGCTTGCTCGGCCCCCAATGGTGCCGAGCCCCCCCCCCACGATGGCAGCCACTTCACGTCGAAGGGGTTGCCCGCCAAGGCCACCAGGTCTGCTCCCGCGGCAGTAAGCATCGTCGATCGGTGCCACTTCCAACCGCAACCCGCGCTCTTGTGCGAGGCCAATCAGTTGCTGGCAGAACCGACTCTTGTCCGCCCCCACCGGGCCATTGAGCGCCAGCACAGGGCGGTGGCCCCAGCCATGAACCCCTGCACCTGGGCGAGCAGGGCCTTAGCCAAGCCCTCCCGCAACAGGGGATCCATGGCAAGAACATGTTGCTTCGGGTTAGCAGCCAACAGATCTGTGTGGCAGAGACCGCCGTGAGATTTTCCGCTCAAGAACCGAGCTTGAAGGCTTCAAGCACCACGGCATAAACCAGACCAAGGCGCAGGTTGTCGGTGATCACCCAGGCGAGGCCTGGGGTTTGGGACACCAAGCGGCCGCGCAGGCGCACAACTAGTTCGAGCAGTACGACCAGGGCTAAAACCAGGACCGGGCGCCCTCCCGGGAAGACGATCACCACATAGGCCGTCAGATTGCTGCCTGCGTAAAAACCCACCAGCAGGGCCAGGAGCACGGCGCTGCGATGGCGCCAGTTGCCCTGCCAGTTCCCCAGCACCACGGCGTTCAGCCGTTCACTAAACCGCTGAAACCTGGTGGATTGGATCGGCAGGCGACTCACCGCAACAACTCCAGGTAGGAGAGCGTGATCTGCCCATCCTGGCAAGGTGGCCCCTGGAGAACCTTTGCCCCATCGCCTAACTGATCGACGACGGCAGCAGCTCCTTCAAAACGATCACCTGGTTCTTGGGCGCTGTAATGGCTCAGGGTGACCACACAGGGCAGGGCGGCCCCAAGGGCGGCCCTAAGGCCAGCACTGGAATCCTCGATGGCGCAGGCCTCTCTGGGGTCTAGCTCCAGCAGCTCCAGGGCCATTCGATAGGCCTCGGGATGCGGTTTCTTGCGGGCCACATCCCCCGCGCAAACCCAGACATCAAAGGCCCCGAGCAGGTCGGCGAAAAGCTGCTTCGCCAGGGCATCGACCGCCCCCCGGCCACTGGTGGTCACGATCGCCTGGCGTAGACCCACTGCCGCAGCGGCTTCGATAAGGGGGCGCACCCCAGGGCGGAGCGCCAACTCTCCCTCCGCCACCAGGTCGGCGTAATGGCGTTGCTTGCTGGCATGGAGCGCTGCCACCCGCTGGGGATCGGGGGGCTGTCCCTCCTCGCTGGTGAGATAGGCGCCAATGCGCTCCGCGCCTCCGGTGATGGCTAGGAGCTCGCCATACCGATCCACATCCCAATGGGCCGATAAACCCGCCTGGCGAAAGGCCCGGTTGAACGCCCTGCGGTGGCCATCGCGCTCGGTTTCAGCGAGGGTGCCGTCCACATCCCACAGCAGGGCAGCAAACCCCATCGGGAGCAGCGCGAATGGGCCCAAGCTACGGGGATGTCGGTGCTGGGGTGGCGCCGCAGAATGGCCAAATCCCTGCCTTCTATCCGTTGCTCCCTGCGTTCCACGAGCAACGCTGGCAATTGCCAACTCCCCTGCCCCTCGACGGCAGCCTGGAAGCCCTCAATGGCCCAGGCAAGGTCGCCCTGCCGCCCCCCCTGCTGGCCCTCTTGTGGCGGCGGGGTTTTTGCTCGGCCGCAAGCGTTGAGGCCCTGCTCGAACCACCAAGAGCCCCAGCTGCCAAGGGCCACTTTCCCGACCTAGCCAAGGCGGTCAAGCGGTTGTGCGGGGCCTGTGCGGCAGGAGAGAGCCTGGCCATCTGCGGCGACTATGACGCCGATGGCATGACCAGCACGGCCTTGCTGGTGGGGGTCTTGCAACGGTTAGGGGCCCAACCGGTTGCAGCCATTCCCAGCCGCATGGAGGAGGGCTATGGACTGAATGCCGCCATGGTGGACCGGCTTGCGGCCGAGGGGATCCGGCTGTTGATCACCGTCGACAACGGGGTTTCTGCCCAAGAAGCCCTGGAGCGGGCCGAGGAACTGGGCGTTGAGGTGATCCTCACGGACCACCACACGCTCCCTGCCCAGATGCCACCGCACCTGGCCCTTCTGCATCCTGAGCGAACCCCAGTTGATTCGCCCTACCGGGGTTTGGCGGGGGTTGGGTTGGCCTATGTGCTCGCAGCAGCCCTCTGCCAAAGCCTCAAACGTCAAGACGGGCTTGAAGTGGCCCGGAACCTTTTTTGCATCGGCACCATCGCCGACATGGCCCCCTTGGTGGGGGTGAATCGTCGCTGGCTCATCGATGGGCTACCCCACCTGGTCAAGAGCCCCCTGGCGGGCCTGCAAGCACTGCAACAACTAGCCGGGCTCGATGACACCCCCCTCGATGCCCAGGCCGTGGGATTCCAAATCGCGCCACGCATCAATGCGGTGGGGCGCCTGGGGGATCCCCAATTGGTTGTGGAGCTGCTCACCACCCGGGACAACAACAGGGCCCTGGAATTGGCCCGGGAGTGTGAGGGCCTCAACCGGCAACGGCGTGAACTCTGCAGTGCCATCGAAGCGGAAGCCCTGGCCCTCTTGGACGCCGATGGCCCCCAACGGCCTCCATTTCTATTGCTGGCCCAAAGCCACTGGCACCACGGCGTCATTGGCATCGTGGCGGCCCGGCTGGTCGATCGTTTTGGCCTTCCGGCTGCCCTTTTGGCCGGCGAAGGCAATGGCCGGTTGCGGGCCTCGGTGCGCTCACCCAAGGGATTTGCGGTGGATCAGGCCCTCAAGCAATGCGCCCCGCTCCTCGAGCGCTTTGGGGGCCACCCCGCCGCCGGTGGATTCACCATCAAGGCCGAGAGGGTTGCCGAATTGCATGCGCAGCTCAATGGTCTGGCCCAGAGTTGGCTGGAAACAACCGGCAGGGGCAACCCGGTTGAACCCGAGGCCCTGCTGCGCTTCGAGCAAATTGACCGTGATTTCTACCACCAATTGCAACGGCTCGAACCCTTTGGGATCGGCCATCCCCAGCCCTTGTTTTGGAGTGCTGGTTGCCGCGTGGTTTCCCAGAAATTGCTGCGGGGAGGGCACCTTCAATTGGAATTGGAACAGCAGGCGAACCAGCTACGGGCCATGGGATGGCGCTGGCAAGGGGACGCCAACCTGCCCGCCTGCGTGGACGTGGCCTACCGCTTGAAGCTGGACTCCTGGCAAGGCCAGCCCCGACTCCAGCTTGAGCTGGTTGGGGTACGGCCCAACTCAGGGGCCGATGGCACCAGGGAAGTGGTGCTCAGGCGGCGCGAGCGCACCTATTCGTGCCGCATCGAGGGGGATGGATGGGTCGTGCGCAATGCCGCCGGTGAGGAGATCCGCAGCAACAATGCTGCAATGGAGCAACATCCCTACATCCGTTCCCTGCTTCAAGAGGCCGCCATGGCCCTGGGGTTGGTGGCCTGATGGATTCGCTAGGGAACGCAAAGCTTTTCAACGAGACCCCATCAGACGAAGGCCAGCCCCGAGACGACCCCTTCAGGTCGGTTCGTCTGAAGCGTCCCTTGGCCACCCTGCTGCAATTGGTGGTGTTTGGCGGGGCCGTTGGATTGGCCTGCCTGCCCCTCACCATTGTTGATGGCTGGCAGGCCCAGCTCCTGCATGGCCTGCCCGGCTTCAACAATCAGGCGTGGCACCTGGGCAACCTGGCCCAGGCGCTGGCACCGCTGGTGGTGATGCCGGTGTTGCTGTGGCTCCAGGCAGGGCGCTTCAAATCCGGGGCCGGGTCAGGCATCCCCCAAACCATCGAGAGCATTGAGGAGCCCGGTTCAGCCACCACCTTGCTTGGCTTGAAACCCACGATCCAGCGCCTCTCGCTTTGGACCGCTGCCAGCCTTGCCCTGATGCCCCTAGGGCGGGAGGGTCCCGTGGTGCAAGTGGGCGCCTCAGTGGCCCTTGCCATTAAGAAACGCTTCCCGCGGCTGTTGGCCGGATTCAGCGAAACCAACCTGGTGACCATTGGCGCCGGAGCCGGCCTTGCTGGGGGCTTCAACAGCCCGCTGATGGGCACCGTTTTTGTCTTTGAAGAGCTGACTGGGCGCTTCCTGCCGTCGGTTGTGTGGCCGGCCCTGGTGGTGTGCCTGGCGGCCGCCCTGGTGAGCAATCTCACCGGCACGCCGGTGTTCATCCTGGGCCTGATCCAGGCCCCAGAAGCCGAGTGGGTTCAGCTGGTCCTTGCCCTTCCCGTGGGCTTGCTGGGGGGCTGGCTTGGCGGATTGTTTGCCCGGCTGCTCTTTCACACCACTGCCTGGCTGAAGCCAAGGGTCAACCGCAGGCCCCTGGCCTGGGGCCTGGTCCTGGGGGTCTGCCTGGCCCTGATTGCAGTGCTGAGCGGTGGACTCAGTGGCGGCGATGGAGAAGCCTTGATGGTCCACCTGCTGGGCGATGGCGGAAGCCTGCCCGTGCCGGGATCTCCGATCGATGTGATCGGCTGGTTGCTCCTGCTTGCCGCACGACTCCTGGCTCCAATACTGGCCCTCGGCGCTGGAATTCCCGGGGGGCTGATCGATCCGGCCTTTGCCATTGGCGCCGTCTTTGGCAGTGGCAGCCTTGAGCTGCTCGGGGGCAATGGTCAATTGGGCTTGGCCCTGGGTATGGCGGCTGGCCTGGCCGGTGCCACCCAACTGCCCTTAATGACCATTCTGTTTTCCCTGCGGATGATGGGCGATCAGCAATGGCTCTTCGGCATGCTGCTGAGTGCCGTGATTGGGGCTGTGATTGGGCGCAAAATCCAGCCAGAGCCCATCTATCACGCCCTTTGGGGTCTCGGCAAAAAACCAATAAAAAACCCGACATCCTAGACGGACACCGGGCTGTGGGAAGGTCGAGGGCCTGGGTTCTTCGGCCCTAGAGGGCTCCACGGCGGTAGAACAGCAAAAAGATCACGGCTGGGCCGGCCAGGGTAATCAGGGCAAGGGCCGCAAAGTTGGCGATCAGATGAAAGTCGATGCCCATGGGGATCCGGTTCGTTAGCGCTGCAATCAGGATAGAAGCCCCGCAGGGCTGGCCACCAGGGTACGGTCGCCACTGTGATGGCTTGTCACAGCGAACCTTGCGTTGTGGAACCTTGCGTTGTGGAACCTTGCGTTGTGACTGAATAGGCGGAAGCCGAAGCAACTGGGATGGCTGGTACCGAAGAGCGATGGCAGTGCATCAGCCAGTGCGGCTCCTGCTGTCGACTGGATCCGGTCGAACGCCAAGACGCCCTCGGGGCCCTGAGCGAATCCCAGCGGGAGCTCTACCTCTCGATGGTGGGAGCCGATGGCTGGTGCATCCACTTCAACACCGGTTCCCGCAGCTGCAGCATCTACGACACCCGCCCCGATTTCTGCCGTGTCAGCAATTTGATGAGCCTCTTTGGAGAGAGCCCAGACGGGGATCCAGGCGATGCCGATCGCTTCGCCATTGCCTGCTGTAAACAACAAATCCGCAGCGAGCACGGCGGCCGTGGCAGGGTGATGCGCCGATTCCTCAGGGCGATCCGCCGGCAGCCATGAGTCCCGATCCCGAAGCCAGCCAAAGCACCGAGCCTGGCCAACCAGATCAGCTTGGCCAACCAGACAAAGGGGCCCCGATACCGGAGATCGGATCGGTGCCCGCCTGGGGCGTGGCCTTCATCACCACCTTCACCACGGTCTTTTTGGCTGAATTGGGCGACAAGACCCAACTGGCCGCCCTGTTGCTGTCTGCCCAGTCCGGCAAGCCTGGGGTGGTGTTCCTTGGGGCCTCCCTGGCCCTGATCTGCTCCAGCTTGGTTGGCGTTCTGCTGGGACGGTGGCTCTCCAAGCTGATGCCCCCCCAACAACTGGAGCGGTTGGCCGGGATCTTGATGGTGGCCCTAGGCCTCTGGCTGGGACGGCAGGCGGTTGTCGCCCTAGCTTCCGAATCCCTTCCTCTGACTTGACCTAGAACCATTGACTTGAACCCCAACCATGGACCTCGCCCTCCTCGCCTCCACATTTGTCACGGTGTTCCTGGCCGAATTGGGCGATAAAACCCAATTGGCGATTGTCACGATCAGCGGAACCTCAAGCCGACCTGGGGCCGTCTTTGCTGGCAGCTCCGCGGCCTTGGTGTTAGCCAGCCTGCTCGGGGCCGCCGCTGGAGGTTCCCTCTCGGCGGTGATCCCCACCAATGCCCTGCAATTGGCCGCCTCGGTGGGATTTCTGGTGATTGGGCTGCGCCTGATCCAACGCTCCAGCACCGGCGCAGTGGCTGCAGACGAGGCAAATGCTTAAGGGTCCGTAGACCCCCTAAAGTTGGAGGCAAAGGCCTGGTGGCCGTGGGCATCGCTCCGAGCCCAGACTGCCCTGCCCCATTTCCCACCATCCCGCGCCCTTTGGGGCTTCCCGCGGTGGTCCCTCTCCAACCAGCTGACCAAGCCGATGAAGTTCACGGTCGCCAACCTGCTTGACCAGCTTCCTGCAGAGGAAGCCCTGCCCATTGCCAAACTGGAAAAGGCGCTTGGCCTGAGCCAAAAAGCCGAGAAGCTGCAACTGCGGATCGGTGTGGATGGCCTGATCAAACTTGGCGTGGTGCAGGAAGTTGAAGCCGGCATCCAGCGCCGGGAAGACCCGGACTTGATTCCCGCCAGGTTGCGATGCTCCAGCAAGGGGTTTTGTTTTGCCCTGCGGGAGGACGGCGGCGAGGACATTTACATCCGCGACCACCAGCTCAACCACGCTTGGAATGGCGACCGGGTGTTGGTGAAAGTGACCCGCGAAGGGGGCCGGCGCCGCTCCCCCGAAGGCGGGGTCCAATGCATTCTCGAGCGCCGCACGGCCTCCCTTCTCGCCCAAGTGGAACAGCAAGAGTGCCGCCTTGTGGCAACTCCCCTCGACGACAGGCTGCTCACCAGCATTGAGCTCCCCGAGGGCGACGCCCAACACCTCGATCCAGAGAGCAACTCTGTGGTCGAAGTGTTGGTGGATCGCTATCCCGTAGGCCAGTTTTCGCCCCAGGGCCACGTGGCCAGGCAGCTGCCCGTCAAGGGAGGGGAGGCCGCCGATCTTGACCTGCTGCTCACCAAGCATCACCTGCATGAACGCACCGCTGCACCGCGGGCCACACTGAAAGCCCTTGCCCCCAAGGACCGCGCCGACCTCACCGCCCAACCGGCGTTGTTGCTCCAGGCCTGGTCGGGTTTGGAGGCCCCTGGTGGGACTGCCATCTGCCTGGAAGAGCGGGAAGGCGGCTGGACCCTTTGGGTGCACAGCCCTGCCGTGGCTGAGCGGGTGGGTCTGGGCTCCGCCCTCGATCTTTGGCTGCGCGACCAGGGCGAGGCGCTCTGCGTGGGTCGTCGGTGGCTCCCCCTACTCCCCCCTGCCCTCGCCAAGGCGGCAGCCTTCAGTGTCGGCGAGAACCAGGACGCCCTCTCCGTAGCCCTTGACCTCGATGGCGAAGCCAGGTTGGAGCGTTACCGCTTCAGCCGCAGTCGGATCAAACCCGTCGCCACGGTTGATGCTGCGGCCCTGACCGCCCTGGCGGAACGCAAGCCCAAGAGCCGCACGGTGCCGGCAGCTCTGAAAGCCATCAAGGACCACCAGCAACAGCTGGAAAACCTGGTGGCCGTGACGGAACTCCTGCACCAGCAACGGCTCTTTCAAGGATCCATCGACTTGGATTTAGGTCTACCGGCCATTGACAGCCTGGGCGATTTGACCATTCCTGGCCCAGACAGCCCCCTACAGGGCTGGTTTGTCCAACTGCCCATGCACCACCCCATGGCCCTGGTGCGGGAGTCCGTTCTGGTGGCAGAACGGGCCCTAGGCCAACACCTGGCGGCCCTCTCCCTGCCGGCTCTGTTTGGCACCAACGCCGCTGCCGATCCCAACGACCTCAACGACGTTGCCAAGGCGGCCCTAGCCCTCGATATTCCCCTGGAACTGAGCGAAGATGGTGATGCCAGCGCTGCCGAACTGGCCGCTGCTTTTGCCTCCACCGATTGCAGCAGGGCCTTGCAACAACAGCTGCAGGGAGCCCTCAAACCGATTCTTTTGGCGAGCGAAACCGGAGACCATACCCTCGCTGGCCTCAAGGGCGACGGAGCGGCCCTAGCCCCCTGGTGCTCACCGGCGCTCCACTACGCCGATCTCTGGAACCAGCACGTTTTGGTGCTGCTGCTCACCGAAGGCAAGGACCGCCCCAGTGTGCGCCACAAAACCAGTGTGGACCTCAGCTCCGATGGCTGCATCGGCGCCATTGATTGGCCCCTGCTAGCCCCCAGCGGCCTGACCCCCTACAGGGAAGCCCTTGACCATGGCCTGGTGCAACGGCTCAACGGCCGGGTGCGTTTCATGGCCGAACTCCACAAGGATTTGCTGTCAATGGCCCAGGCACGGCAGGCCGAACCCCTGGTGGGCCAGGTGTTGCCAGGGGTGATTAGTGGCGTTCAGAGCTACGGCTTCTTTGTTGAGATCCCCCCCTCCCAGGTGGAAGGCCTGGTGCACGTGAGTTCCCTCAAGGACGACTGGTACGAGTATCGATCCCGCCAGAATCGCCTCGTGGGCCGCAAAAACCGACGCACCTACAGGCTCGGTGACCGGGTCGAAGTGGAGATCCAAAAGGTTGATCCCCTGCGCCATCAAATTGATCTGAGCGTCGTCTTACCCGAGGGAGTTGATGAGGAACCAAGCCCATCGGAGTCCTTTGGCGGCGAAGACGATCCCTTTGCCCCCATTCCCGTGATCACCGAGGCCTGATCGCTGTGCCCGCGGTAGACCCCATTGTCCTAGCCATCTCAGGTGCCTCGGCCCAACCCCTGGCCCAGCGGGCGCTCCAGCTGTTGCTCGAGGCCGGTGAAACCGTGGAAGTGGTGACTTCCAAGGGAGCCATCAATGTGTGGCAAGCCGAGCTCGGCATCCGGGTGCCCATCGAACCCCTTGCCCAGGAGGCCTTTTGGCGCGACTGCACGGGGATGGCAAGCGGCCATCTGCGGTGCCATCGCTGGAATGACCAATCGGTGGGTATCGCCAGCGGTAGCTTTCGCACCAAGGGAATGGTGATCCTGCCCGCCTCGATGGGCACGGTGGGTCGGATCGCTTCGGGGGTGGCCTTGGACCTGGTGGAGAGGGCCGCCGATGTGCACCTCAAGGAATGCAGACCCCTGGTGATTTGTCCGCGGGAAACCCCCTGGAACCTGATCCATCTGCGCAATTTGACCACCCTGGCTGAAGCTGGAGCCCGCATCGCTCCACCTGTTCCTGCCTGGTACCACCAGCCCCAGTCGATTGAGGACATGGTGGATTTTTTAGTCATCCGCGTCTTCGACGTGCTCGGCTACGACCTGGGCAACCTCAACCGTTGGCAGGGAGCCCTAGGCCGCCCCCGCTCAGCACAAGCCGATCAGGCCGAGTAGCCCCAACCCGATACCCCTGCTGTGCTTCTGCTGCAACGGCTATTGCTGCTTCCCCTACTGGCTCCGTTGCTGGTCGTTGTGTTGGTTGGGGCGATCAACCCACGGCCCCTGGTGGCCCTGCGCCTACTCACCTGGACCTCACCAACGCTGTCAATCGGGCTTTGGCTGAGCATCGCCGCCGGTGGCGGTACGGCCGTCAGTGCGGCTGCTACCGGCCTTGCCCTGCGCCTGGGTCCTGGCGCTCGGGCCAGGCCAACCGGTCGCCCAACCAACCAAGCCGGAGGTCCCGCCGAGGAGATCTGGCCAGATCGTGAAACCCAGGCAAAGAGCCCAGCAACGGACCCAGTCAAGGGCCAATCCAACCAGCGATCCAACGGGCCAGCACGGTACCCATTTCAAGCAGGCCCTTCCCGGGCGCCAGGAGAACCAGCACCCACGGTGGCCGTGCCCTTTCGGGTGATTCGCAAAGCCCCCACCCCCAGCGGGCCCCCTCCCCACACCCCAGCAGCCCAGGCAACTGCCCTAGGGGACGGCTGGGATCAGGCCGCCAGCGACGACTGGTAAAACCTCCCTAGCTCCTGGGCCTGGGAGCACCCCTCACCTAGGGAGCTGGGCACTCTCCGACTAGGCACTGTCTAAACTGCATACCTGATCCCTTGAGGGCTTCTAACGGTGAGCAATTCCGCTAGTTCTGCCCCCCAGCCGGTTAACAGCAGCCCACCTGCCGCCCCCAAAGCCAAGCCCCCGGCCCCTGAGGACAAGCCCTTCGCCGAGTTCGTGCCGCTACTGCTGTTGCCCGCCCTCGCCAAGGAGATTGAAAGCTACGGGGGGCCGGCTGCAGAGCTGAGTTTTGAACAGGGTCCGATGCCCGTGGTCGGCATGGCCTGCTGGATGGTGAAGGGTTGTCTGCCTGGGGAACGCCGCTTCTGGCTCTGCTTCACAGCTGACGACATCAACGCCTCGAAAACCGTGGTGATTGCCGAAGCCGGTAGTGAACCGAGCCTGTTGGAGTCGTTTCTGATCGACGAAAAACGGATGAGCTTGGCCCTGATCATTTCCCGCTTGGTGCAACGGCTTAACGGCCAGAAATGGCTGGGCCCGAACTGACGCTTGCTCCCCCTACGATGGAAGGACTGCCTTAAGCCGCAACGCGCGATGGTGCCTCCCGCTGCTACAGCCGAAGCCAAAACCAGCCAAGCCCAGGGGCTGGGGGCAGTCGGAACCTCCGACGCACCCGCGACCAAGGATCCCGCTAGGGACACGATCCTTACCCCGCGCTTCTACACCACAGACTTCGACGCCATGGCGGCGATGGATCTGCGCCCCAATGAGGTTGAGCTCGAAGCCATCTGTGAGGAGTTCCGCCAGGATTACAACCGGCACCACTTCGTCCGCAACGAAGATTTTGATGGCGCCGCCGCTCAGCTGGACCCCAAAACCCGCCAGGTCTTTGTTGAGTTCCTCGAGCAGAGCTGCACCTCGGAGTTTTCAGGCTTCCTGCTCTACAAGGAACTGAGTCGCCGCATCAAGCATAAAAACCCCCTGCTTGCTGAGTGCTTCGCCCACATGGCCCGGGATGAGGCCCGCCATGCAGGCTTCCTCAACAAGTCGATGAGCGATTTCGGGCTCCAGCTCGACCTGGGCTTCCTCACTGCCAACAAGGCCTACACCTTCTTCAAGCCGAAGTTCATCTTTTACGCCACCTATCTCTCCGAGAAAATTGGCTACTGGCGCTATATCGCCATTTACCGCCACCTCGAGCAACACCCCGAGAGCAAAATCTTCCCGATCTTCAACTTCTTTGAAAACTGGTGCCAGGACGAAAACCGCCACGGCGATTTCTTTGATGCCTTGATGAAGGCCCAACCCGACACCGTGCGGGGTTTGCGGGCTCGGCTTTGGTGCCGCTTCTTCCTCCTGGCCGTTTTTGCCACCATGTATGTGCGGGACGTGGCCCGCAAGGAGTTCTACGAGGCCCTCGGCCTTGATGCCCGCGAGTACGACAAGCTCGTGATCGCCAAGACCAACGAAACCTCAGCCCGGGTCTTCCCCGTGGTCCTCAACGTGGACCATCCCAAGTTCTACATCCGTCTGGAGAGGCTCGTCAACAACAACAACGCGCTGGCAGCAACCGATGCCAGCAAAGCACCTGGGGTGTTGAAAGTCTTGCGCAAGCTGCCCTACTGGGCCGCCAACGGGGTTGAGATGGCCAAGTTGTTCTTGATGGAGCCCATCCGCAGCGACGCCTTCCAACCCGCCATTCGCTGACGCTGAGTGACCCTATCCCCCCCCGTCGGTGGTTTTGACACCACCTGGCGTTCCAGGTTGGAAAGCCTTCTTTCCAGAGGCCTTGGCAGCGGCGCCTGTCTTGTCGAAGTCTTTCTTGAGCGCACCGACCACATCGGTCTCTTAGCCGAGCAGGACAGCATCACCAGTGTCAGCCCTGCCTTTGGCATGGGAGCTGGCATTCGGGTGTTCCGCGGCGAACGCGACGGCTTTGTCAGTACCAATGACCTCAGCGATGCGGGTCTGCTCCATGCCCTGGAACAGGCCCTGGGCATGCTCGGCCTGGCGCCCACGGCCTCAGCCGTTGCCAGCTTTGAAGGACTCAAGGATTGGCGCGATTTCGGTGCCACTAAAACCGATTGGCTCCAGCGTTGCCCTGATCTACAAGAGGCTACGGGCATCTTGCTGGAGGGCACTGCAGCCCTGGAGCGCCATGGCCATCACCTGCAAGCCCGCCGCGGTAGTTATGCCCGTGATTGGCAGGAGGTTCTGGTGGCTGCCAGTGATGGCACCTTTGCCCACGACATCCGCCTGCACCAATCCCTTGGTCTCAACGTGCTCGCTGCCGATGGTGACCACCGGGCCGGCCTCGGCCGCCGCTACGGCACCTCCGGACGCCCGGACGATCTGCGCCAATGGGATGTGGATGGCTCGGCCCAAGAGGTGTGCTCCAGTGCCGGAACCATGCTCTATGCCGACTACGTGGAAGCAGGACAGATGCCTGTGGTGCTTGCCAACCGCTTTGGCGGGGTGATCTTCCACGAAGCCTGCGGCCATCTGCTGGAAACAACCCAGGTCGAACGGGGCACCACCCCCTTTGCCGACAAGATGGGGGAACTGATTGCCCATGAAGCCGTTACCGCTATCGACGAGGGCCTCAGTGATGGGGCCTTTGGTTCCCTTTGCATGGATGACGAAGGCATGGAGCCCCAGCGCACGGTCTTAATCGAGAACGGTGTACTGAAGCGCTTCCTCAGTGATCGAGCCGGGGAAGTGCGCACCGGCCATGCCCGCACCGGCAGCGGTCGCCGCCAGGGCCATTCCTTTGCGGCCGCTAGCCGCATGCGCAACACCTTTATTGCCGCAGGGCCCCATAGCCCCGATGAGCTGATCGCCTCGGTGGATCAGGGCCTTTACTGCAAATCGATGGGTGGGGGCAGCGTGGGCCCCACCGGCCAGTTCAATTTCGCCGTGGAAGAGGGCTATCTGATCGAAAACGGCAAGCTCACCAAACCCGTAAAAGGGGCCACCTTGATTGGCGAAGCCAAGGAGGTGATGCCTCGAATTTCGATGTGCGCCAACGACCTCGAGCTGGCGGCCGGCTTCTGCGGTTCGGTAAGCGGCAGCATCTTTGTGACCGTGGGCCAACCCCACATCAAGGTGGATTCCATCACCGTGGGAGGGCGCTAACCGTGAAAGCCAACTCCAAAAGCCTCAACCCACTCCAGCTCAGGGATAACCTCGAACAACTCGCCCGCGGCGCCGGGATCAACCAATGGGATCTGGGCGCATCCTGCAGTACCGACACGTCGGTTCAGGTGGATCGGGGGGAGCCCAAGCAAATGAAGGGGGCCCAGCGCAGTGCCATCACCGTGCGGGTCTGGAACGGCGACGGACTCGTGGGGGTGACCAGCACATCCGATCTCTCAGGCCCAGGTCTCGCCAAGGCCCTCGAAGGCGCCCGCGATGCCAGTGCCTTCGGCAATGCCGATGAGACTCCAGCCTTTTCACCCCTGGCCACAGCTCCGCTCGCGACGCTCGAGCAACCGATCCACCGGCCCCAATCCATTCTCGACCTACTCGCCACCCTCAAGGATGCCGAACGCCAACTGCTGGATCGCCACCAGGCCATTGGCACAGTTCCTTACAACGGCCTGGCCCAGCGCAGCAGCGAGAGGCTTTACCTCAACAGCGATGGAGCCTGCCGTCACCAGCAGTTGACCACGGCCAGCCTCTATCTCTACGCCCGCGCAGAAGAGACCGGCCGCAAACCCCGCAGTGGTGGTGCCGTGCGGTTGGCCTACGGAACCTCAGAGCTCGACATTGCCGGCTGCATCAATGAAGCCGCCGAACGCACCATCTCGCACCTCGACTACGCACCCATCGACACCGGTCATTACACCTGTGTGTTTAGTCCGGAAGCCTTCCTCGATTTGGTTGGCGCCTTCAGCAACTTGTTTAACGCCAGGGCCATCCTCGATGGGGTGAGCCTGAGCAGCAGGGAGTCGCTCGGCCAACAGCTGGCGGCCCCGTTTCTCTCGATCCACGACAACGGCCTCAACCCGGGGAATATCGGCGCATCGGCCTTTGATGGAGAGGGCACCCCCACCAGGCCCCTGGCCCTGCTCGAGGGCGGCGTGATCCAGAACTTTCTCCATTCAGAAGCCACCGCCCGGGCCTTTGGCGTGGCGCCCACGGGCCACGCCGGCATGGGCTCCAAGGTTTCGGTGGGTCCCGACTGGTTTGAAATCAGTGCCACCCCCGGGAGCGATGGCGGCCAACAGGGCCTCAATCATCTCGACGCCAAAAGCCCCCTTGTGCTGATTGAATCGCTGTCTGCCCTCCATGCCGGAGTCAAGGCCAGCCAAGGTTCCTTCTCTTTGCCTTTTGATGGCTGGCTGATCCAGGACGGCCACCGCCGTTCCATCGAAGCCGCCACCGTGGCCGGTGACATCCGCACCCTGCTCAAGGGCCTGGTGGGCTTCGAGGGGCCAGCCAAGGTGACGCCCGATGGGTTCTGTCCCCACGTGTGGGTGGACGGACTCTCGATCACCGGCGAGGCCTAGGGCCAAAACCAGCTGCCCCAATGAGGATCCTGTTCTGGGGAACCCCCGCCTATGCCGTAGCCAGCCTGAATGCCCTGGTGGAGGCAGGCCATGATCTGGTGGGGGTGGTCAGTCAACCGGATCGACGCCGGGGACGGGGCAAGGAACTGGTCGCCTCCCCCGTCAAGGCCCGGGCCCTGGAGCTGGGATTACCGGTCTTCACCCCGGAGCGGATCCGCAGGGATCTCACGTGCCAGGAGCAACTCGCCGCTCGAGGAGCTGATATCTACGTGGTGGTGGCTTTCGGCCAGATCCTGCCCCCAGCGATCCTTGCCCAACCCCCCTTGGGCTGCTGGAACGGCCATGGATCCCTGCTGCCCCGCTGGCGTGGAGCGGGCCCAATCCAGTGGTGTTTGCTGGAAGGTGACAGCCAAACGGGTGTGGGTGTGATGGCCATGGAAGAGGGGCTCGACACCGGGCCGGTGCTAATGGAGCGCAGCCTGCCCATTGGCCTTCTGGACAATGCCCGCCACCTGGGCGAAAGCCTCGCAGGCCTCACCGGCTCTCTGCTGGTGGAAGCCTTGCCTTTGATTGAAGTGGCTGGGCCAGGAAGCCAGGCTGAACGCTGGGCCCGCCTGGGGCTCCAGAGCCAAAGTACGCAGGGCATGACCTACGCCCGCCAGCTACGCAAAGACGACTTTCTGCTCGACTGGAGCCAAGGCGGCTTGTCCCTGCACCGCAGGGTGATGGGCCTCTATCCCGGAGCCCATAGCCCCTGGGCCGGGAAGCGGCTCAAGTTCTTGGCCACCGAACCCCTGGTTCAGCGGCTTCGGGACCAACTCAGCCCGGAAGCCAGGTCCTTGGCCGACCAATGGGGCCTGGGCCCAAAGGCGGGCATTCCGCACCAATCAGAACCCAACAGGCCGGCCCCGGGAACAGTGTTAGCCATCGAGCCGGGCGTTGGCTTGGTCATTGCCACCGGTGGCTGCCCCCTGCTGCTTCGCGCGGGTCAATTGGAGGGCAAGGCATCGGCTACAGGCCAATCGCTGATCCAACAACTGGCTGCATCCCCCGGCCAACAATTTGGCTGAGAGGGCTTTGATGAGCACTGACTCCTCTACAAGCGCCCACCGGTCCCGGCTACAGCAAGACAAACACAGATGGAGGGGCAGCCATGGCCAGCAACCTGTCTGTTGCGAATGAAGCCGGCAACGGTTGGGTGATTGACAGGGATAGCATCGCTGCTCTGTGGTGGGCCTCCCAAGAAAGCCGACCCAGCGGCGCAAGGTGCCCTCCCCCCTTGGCCTGCTCCCAAACCTCCGGACTGGACATGGGCAGAAGCGTTCTGCGACACCATCAGCAGCCAGGGCTAACAGGCTGTTTTTCTAAGGTCACCTTGCGGTGTAGAGCATGCAAGCCCTCCAGCTGGTTATGCACGGACACCAGCTGGTCGCGGATGTGCTGGCTATTGTCGAAACGGCCGAGGGCTAGGAGCATCGACTCGATCTGGCTCTTGCAACTGATCAGCACACGGCACTCGGGTGATCCGGGCTCGTAGGCCATTCTCTTCACGGGCGGGAACACCTATCTGAGCCCAGCAACCGCAAAGCCACTGTGTTCGTCGCTGCAGTTCTCGCCGTCAGCGACCACCCCACGTGGGGTGGCTTTTAGCGACCACCGGGGGGACGACGTCCGGTCCGTCTCGGCGCAGATTGGCCCGGACCAGGGTGGCTGCTACGCCCGCGCGCTCCCGAGCTCGGACGACGGCCCTTGCCCCGGCCGCCACTGAGATCGAGGGGGGCAGCCTTGAGAACCTTGGGTTCGAAGCCAACAACCTCTTGGCGGGGTAAAGGATTGCCGATCAGGCGCTCAATCGCCCGAAGCAGCTCCACTTCCTCTGCCGCCACAAGGGAAATGGCATGGCCATTGTGACCGGCTCGGCCCGTGCGACCAATCCGGTGGACATAGTCTTCGGCCTGGTTAGGGAGATCCAGGTTGACCACGTGGGGTAGCTGGTGGATATCGATACCGCGCGCCGCCAAATCGGTGGCAACCAGCACCCGCAGGGCACCGCTCTTGAAATCGGAGAGGGCCCGGGTACGGGCGCCCTGGCTCTTATTACCGTGGATGGCAGAGGCCGCCATTCCTTCCTTGGTGAGGCGTTCGGCCATGCGATTGGCCCCGTGCTTGGTGCGGGAAAACACCAGCACCTGCTGCCAGTCGTTGACCCGAATCAGGTGGCTCAGCAGGTCTGGCTTGCGGTCCATGTCGCAGGGGTGCAACAGGTGCTCCACCGTGGGCGCCGCGCGGTTTTCAGGGGTGGCCTGGAGCTGCACCGGTTCATGCAAGAGTCCAGTGGCGAGCCGGCGAATATCCCCTGAGAAGGTGGCCGAGAACAGAAGATTTTGGCGCTTGGGGGGCATCAGCGCCAGGATTTTCTGGATGTCGCGGATGAAGCCCATATCCAGCATGCGATCGGCCTCGTCGAGCACCAAGATTTCCACCCGATCCAGGCGCAGGGCCTTTTGTTGCTGGAGATCCATCAACCGACCTGGGGTGGCCACCAGGATGTCGGTCCCCCGCTGCAGGCGGCTGATCTGGGGATTGATCTTGACCCCACCGAAGACCACGTCACTGCGCAGGTCCAGGTAGTGGCCATAGGCCTTGACGCTCTCCGCCACCTGGGCGGCCAATTCCCTGGTGGGGGTCAGCACCAACGCCCGCACAATGCCGGCCCGGGCAGGGGGCCCGTGGCGAAGCCGCTCTAACATCGGCAGGGTGAAGCCAGCGGTCTTGCCGGTGCCCGTTTGGGCAGCTGCCATCACGTCGTGGCCAGCCAGAACAGCTGGAATGCACTGGCCCTGGATTGGGGAGGGCTGGGTGTAGCCCTTCTCGGCTACGGCCTTAAGAATCGGCTCCCCCAACCCGAGGGAGGCGAAATCAGGAACGGCTTGCGAAATCGCGTTGACAATCAGATTGCTCCACCCTAGGGGCCACCGAGATCCAGGGCCTCCGGTGACCGATCACGGACCGTGGATCAAGCTGCACCCTGCAACTTGAAGTGGGCACAGCACTCGCAGGGGCCATCGGGCAAGACAGCACAGCGCAGCAAGGGGCTCCGGGCATTGAAGTGGCAACTGGGATCACCTATCACCCATTGGTTGCTCCACCAGCGGGCGTCGTTCGGCTGGTCCTGGGCCTTGACCTGCAAGGCAACGGAAGCGAGCGTGTAAATGCCATCAATCAATGTATAGCGGTGGCTCCGCTGCAAGACCAAGTAACTCTGGTTCTCAACGATGAACCAGCGTCCCGGCTGGGGCACATCCGCCAAGGCCTCCACACCGAAGCTTGTCAGCAGCGAGTCGTTGCCGCTCAGGCGCAACTCAATCCGCATCAGCCTCGATCGCTATGGGGAGCTCGGCCGCCTCGAGGGGATTGCGCTTCGAGAAGCCCCATGCAAACAGAACCGCAACGAGCAGCAACAACGACCATTCCGGCAGATCGAAATCAGGAATGAACAGCCGCAACAGCAGCCTGAAACCCACAAAGCCAACCGCCAAGTAACCGGCGGTTTCCAGGTGTTGGTATTGATTAAGCCAGCGGATGAACAGTTCTGCCGTTAAGCGCAGGGCGACCACCCCCACCACGCCTCCAGCCATCACGAGCAACAAGCGATCGGTCACCGCCACAGCAGCCGCCACACTGTCGAGGGAGAAGGCCAGATCGGTGAGGGCCAAGGTGAGCACCACCGACGACAGGCCCTTGGTGGCTCCAAGTAGGGCGCCTGGGCCTGGATTCGAGATCCCATCTGGCCCAAGCTCCAGTTCAGCCAGCGGCCCTAGATCGGCTGGAGCATTCAGGTCCGTTGGAGGGTTCAAACCTGGCGAACCAAGCTCCACTGGCGAGGGGGCCAACACCTTGATCAGGTGACTGGCACAGAGCCAAAACAAATAGCCGGCAGCCAGGAGCTGCAGGGGCCAGAAATTCAAGACCCACTGGGCCGCCACGATCAAAGCGAGGCGAAAAACCAGCGCGAGGGCAAGGCCCAGATTCAGGGCCTGACGCTGACTAGCCGGATCTTCGAGACCGCGGGCGATGGCGGCGAGCGCAATGGCATTGTCGGCCGAAAGGACAATCTCAAGCGCGACGAGCAAGGGGAGGAGCACCAGCACCTCGGCCCATTGATCGGCTTGCTGAAGCAGGGGGGTTAGGGATTGGATCGACTCCGCTTCCAAAATGCTGCAGCGAGCCTGGGGAGGGACCACTCTAGGAAGTCCATTGGCTCGAGGAGCCCACTAGCCATGCAGCTCGAGGCCCAGTTGGTGCACGCCGAACCCGGCAAGCGGGTGGTTCAGGTGCGGGCAATGGCCAACGACCAATGCTTGGGCAGCGCCCTTGGGGAAGCCCCAACGGCCGAAGAAGCGGAAGATCGAGCCAGCACGAGGCTCTTGGCCAGGCTGATAACCCAGCCAGAACCAATCCCCCAGCCCCCTGGCCGGCCCCAGGCCAGGCCCCAAGCCCCTAGCGAACCCCAGACAAAGTCCCAGAGCCGGTCAACATCCCCGAAACCGGACAAGATCCACCTCCCCGCAACAATCCCCACCGCGATCACGAGCCAAGACCCACCACCTGAAGCAGCTACTGCTTCAGGTGAAGCCCCCAACGCTACCGAACCCAACTTGCCTCCGTTTCAAATGCTGGAACCTCCCTCAGAGGGGCAGGGGGGTGAGCCTGAGGACTGGAGTAGCGAACTGGCGGGCCTGGACCTTCAACTGCAACGGTTGGGTTGGAGCCGTGAGGAGGAAGCGATCTATCTGGAAAGAGCTTTTCACCATCCCAGCCGAAACCGCCTCACCAGCTACATCGACCTTGTTGCCTATCTTAAAGCCCTTGAGGCACTCAATCCCGGGGCCAATCCTGCTAACGCTCCGGTACCCCTGCGCCGGAGAGACCTACTCAGCCAATGCGACCAATTACTCGGCCAATTGCAATGGGATGCATCCAGGGGAAGAAACTACCTCGAACAACATTTTGGCCTTTCAAGTCGACAGAAACTGAGCGACACCCAATTGCTCCAGTTCAACATGCTTCTCGAGGCAGAACTGATGGGTGTCTAAACCCATCAACTTTCAGGTAGTGGCACCAACAGCTCGGGCAATTAACACGGTCAGCATTAAGACGGACAGCAGGGTTTGCAGAGCCATCACCAACTTGCAGCCCCGCGACATCACCGCCTCACTGGTAGGCCCGTAGGTGGAGTTGACGTTGAGCGAAACAAACAAATAATCAATCAAATGGGGTTCAGGAGGGTCTTGACCCTCACGGGAAGGCCAAACAAAAGCACCCCCAGGGGTTGTGACGTCAAACAAGAGATAGACCACCATGAAAACCGCAACGCACATGACATAAACTGCTGCCACATCCCATAGCTCTGTCAGACCAATACCTGTCTTGACATGGGCGGTGAGTACCATCGATAGGACATTGGCAATCAACTGGGCCACCGCAAAAGCCGAGTAAATACTGGCCATCGGAATCACAAGCCGGGGTATGGGCCGCAACACGGCAAACGCCATTACCAACGTAACCGCGAAGAACAGGTAGCCACTAAATTCTTCAAAAAGAAAGTCAAAATTCTGCATACGATCGCCGATGATGTCACTCCTCAGCAGCATATTGGAGAGCGAACTATCGATCAGCCAAATGGCCACCAAAGCGCCTAGGCACAACCAGCGACTGCGACCATGGACAAGCTTCAAGCGCAGCCCGGATGCTGGGCTGGAGACATCAACCTCATCACGATGCATGGAGGACTCGACCCTGATGAGTCAATCTTATCCCAGGACCTGATAAATCGCAGAAGACGGCATTAACCACCGGATACAAACCATTGATCACCACAACCGAAGACAGTGATTGAACAATTCGGGCATCAGAAGCAGTAGGTCTGCAGCAAGGAAGGGCTGAGGTCAAGATCTGCTTGATTGGCGAAGGCTTCCCTTTCCAAGCTTTTAGCCAGAAGGGAAGTATTTCGATACTGGGGCTCTTGAAGAACGCGTTCCAGAGCGGGAGGCAGCTTGTTTGGCAAGCCAATCAATTCAGCATAGGCAGTTAGGGATCCACGTTTGCAGCTTTGGGCAACATGAATGGCCTCATGGTTCAACACCCGCGCAAATTCCCTACTGCCCTTGTCAAGGAGTTCAGGCTGAATGCGTAGGGTCCTTGCCTTGGCATCCCACTCACCTGCGGCACCATCTTTCCGAGGCTGGGTTAAACGGATCTCCACCCCAGCCCGCTCCAAAATCTGCCAAATCCTGGAGATCGATTGGCGTTCCGTCAAAAAGGTGGGTGGATTGGCGATCATGTCTCTGATCTGTTCGATCGAGAGGCTTGGCTCCCCGGCCTGGCGCTTGTAACTGAAACGGGTGGATCCATTAGCCAAACGTTCGGCTTTGGGTACCCATTGCCGGTCGGCTAAAGCCAGCTGTTCCAAAGCGTCGTTGAGCCCAAACTGATCCGGAGTTCCCAACGTTGACGCGGCTCTGGAGCGGGCTTCCAAGGTGATCTTTACCCCTGGATTGCCAAGGGGAGCAGGGCCTCTGCTTTGTTGCTTCAACGACAACAGAGCTGCCGTAAGGAGCAGGGCAAAGCCGAGCAGGGCCTTGATGGGGAATCTGTTCATCGCCATGGACGGATCATCGCCATGGACGGATCATCGCCATGGACAGCACGGCGCAGGCGAGCTCGGCTCGTCCAGGGCGCCAGGGGGGAATCCGTGGGGAACCCGGTGGTGAGGAGGCTGAATCACGTTGGTCCAACTTTGCCAGTGAACCCCACTTGCGAAGATCAAGGCATCGTTCATCGCCCTCCAATGCCCCTCTCCCCCCTGGTGCGCCAACTGCAGCAGGTGCCACTCACGGGGGAAGTGCTGGAACGCAGCCTGCGTCCCGATCGACTGCGGCTCAGCGGAGCTGGACGGGTAGCCCGGGCGCTGATCAGCAGTGCCCTAGCCCGATCGGCTGGGGCTCCCCTCCTGGTGATCGTGCCCACCCTTGAAGAGGCGGGCCGCTGGGCATCCCTGCTGGAGTTGATGGGGTGGAGCAGCTGTCAGCTGTATCCCACCAGCGAAGGTTCGCCCTATGAGCCCCTCGATCCCACCAGTGAGATCACCTGGGCTCAGCTGCAGGTGCTCAGCGAATGGATGGATGTACCGGGGAAAGGGGATTGCGCAGAGGCCGCCAAGGGTTTGGCGGTGGTTGCCACAGAACGGGCCCTCCAACCCCACCTACCTCCACCTGCGGCCCTAGCAGCCCAATGCTTCAGCTTGCACAAGGGGGATGTGCTGGATCTTGAGCAACTCGCCGCCACCCTCACCCGCCTCGGCTACGAACGGGTCTCAACGGTTGAGCAGGAGGGCAGCTGGAGCCGCCGCGGCGACATCGTCGATGTGTTTCCCGTGAGCGCAGAGCTGCCCGTGCGCCTTGAGCTGTTCGGCGACGAACTGGAAAAGTTGCGGGAATTCGATCCCGCCAGCCAGCGCTCCCTCGACGTCGTTGAGGTGATGCGCCTCACCCCCACCGGCTACGCACCCCTGATTGCCGACATTCTTCGCGACACCATGCCCGATGGGCTGGAGGATCTCCTGG
This sequence comes from Synechococcus sp. UW140, assembly GCA_943373125.1. Classification (GTDB taxonomy): domain Bacteria; phylum Cyanobacteriota; class Cyanobacteriia; order PCC-6307; family Cyanobiaceae; genus Cyanobium_A. The sequence continues at coordinate 56,830 of CALSBG010000001.1, read as the reverse complement.
GGCCCAAAGCCACCGATGCGTTGCTCGAGGGCGGTACCCCGGAAGGGATGCGGCGCCTGATGGGCCTGGCCTGGAGCCAACCCGCTTCCCTGCTCGATTACCTCCCCGCCCACACCCTGATTGCGGTGGATGAAAGGCGCCATTGCCTCGCCCATGGCCAGCAGTGGTTCGACCATGCCCAAGACCACGGCGCCGATTTAGCCAGCGAGCACCCCCAACTACCGATCACCCTGCACCGGGATCCCCAAACAGCCATCGATCAACTCGAGGCCTTTGGCGGTTTTGATCTGGCCGAGCTGTTTGAAACGGACAACCATCCCAACAGCTTTGATCTGGCCAGCCGCTCCGTGCCGGCCCACCCCAATGCCTTCGGCAAGCTGGCGGGCCTGGTGAAGGGCTTTACGGCTGAGAAAGCCAGGGTTTGGCTGCTCTCAGCCCAGCCGAGCCGAGCCGTGGCCCTGCTGGAAGAACACGACTGCATCACCCGGTTTGTGCCCAACCCGGCCGATACACCGGCCATTGAGCGACTGATCGAACAGAACACCCCCGTGGCCCTGAAGACCAGGGGCACCGCCGAGCTGGAAGGCCTCCAGCTACCAGCCTGGAAGTTGGTGCTGATTACCGATAGGGAATTTTTCGGCCAACACTCCTTGGCTGCCACGGGCTATGTGCGTCGCCGCCGCAAGGCCGCTAGCCGCACGGTCGATCCCAACAAAATGCAGCCCGGGGATTTTGTGGTGCATCGCAACCACGGTGTGGGCAAATTCCTCAAACTCGAAAAGCTGGCCATCAGCGGCGAATCGCGCGACTACCTGGTGGTGCAATACGCCGATGGCTTGCTGAGGGTAGCGGCCGACCAACTCGGCAGCCTGGGGCGCTTCCGGGCCACCACCGATGCCCCGCCCGAGCTCAATCGGATGGGCGGCACTGCTTGGACGAAGGCCAAGGAACGGGCCCAAAAAGCCATCCGCAGGGTGGCGATGGACCTGGTCAAACTGTATGCCGAGCGGCATCAGGCGCCTGGCTTTGCCTTCCCCCCCGACGGACCCTGGCAAAACGAGCTGGAAGACTCCTTCCCTTACGAGCCCACCCCCGACCAGCTCAAGGCAATCAGCGAGGTGAAGCGCGACATGGAACGGGACCAGCCCATGGACCGGCTGGTGTGTGGCGATGTGGGCTTTGGCAAGACGGAGGTGGCGATCCGCGCGGTGTTTAAGGCGGTTACGGCGGGTAAACAGGTGGCGATGCTTGCCCCCACCACGGTGCTCGCCCAACAGCATTGGCGCACCCTGTCCGAACGCTTTGCCCCCTATCCCCTGAAAGTTGCGCTGCTCAACCGTTTTCGTACGGCGGCTGAGCGCAAAGCCATCCTGGCCGGGCTGAAAGGGGGCACCGTGGACGTGGTGGTAGGCACCCACCAACTGCTCAGCAAGGACACCAACTTCGAGAAGCTCGGACTGTTGGTGGTGGATGAGGAACAGCGTTTTGGCGTCAACCAAAAAGAAAAGATCAAGGCTCTGCGCAAGGACGTCGACGTCCTCACCCTTTCAGCCACCCCCATTCCGCGCACCCTCTACATGAGCCTGTCCGGCGTAAGGGAGATGAGCCTGATCACCACGCCACCGCCCCTGCGCCGGCCAATCAAAACCCATCTCTCGGCCCTTGATGAGGAAGCCGTCCGCAGTGCCCTGCGCCAGGAGCTGGACCGCGGCGGCCAGGTGTTTTATGTGGTCCCGCGGGTGGAGGGCATCGAGGATGTGGCCGGCCAATTGCGGGCGATGATCCCCGGGCTCAAATTGCTGGTGGCCCACGGCCAGATGGCCGAGGGGGAATTGGAGAGCGCCATGGTGGCGTTCAACGCCGGCGAAGCCGATGTGATGCTCTGCACCACCATCGTGGAGAGCGGCCTCGACATCCCCCGGGTGAACACGATCTTGATCGAGGACGCCCACAAATTCGGCCTGGCCCAGCTGTACCAATTGCGCGGCAGGGTGGGCCGCAGCGGTATCCAGGCCCACGCCTGGCTGTTCTATCCAGGCAATGCCTCGCTCTCCGAAGCGGCCCGTCAACGGCTCAGGGCCATCCAGGAATTCGCCCAACTTGGCAGCGGGTATCAGCTCGCCATGCGCGACATGGAGATCCGCGGCGTGGGCAATTTGCTGGGGGTGGAACAAAGCGGCCAAATGGAAGCGATTGGCTTCGACCTCTACATGGAGATGCTGCAGGAGTCCCTCGCCGAAATCCAGGGTCAAGACATCCCCACCGTCGAAGACACCCAAATCGACCTGCCCTTGACGGCCTTCATCCCCGGCGATTGGATCACCGAAAACGATGAAAAAATCACCGCCTACCGCCAGGCGGCCGATTGCACCTCCAAGGAGAACCTGGTGGAGCTAGCGGCTGGCTGGATCGATCGCTACGGCGCCATCCCCGCACCGGTGCAATCGCTACTTCTGCTCATGCAACTGAAGCTGGTGGCCAAGCGCTGTGGCTTCTCCCGCATCAAGCCTGAAAAGCCCAACATCGCCCTGGAAACCCCGATGGAAGAACCCGCCTTCCGCAACCTGCGTCAGGCCCTTCCCACCCACCTGCACGGCCGCTTGGTCTTCCAGGCAGGATCAGGCAGCACGGCGAAGGTGCTCGCCCGGGGCCTGGGCATGCTGCCCATGGAAAAGCAGTTGGAGCAGCTGATGGACTGGCTGAATCTGATGGCAGAACAGATCCCCGGCTCCGATGGCCTCACCGACGCCCAGCGCATCGAGCAGCTCAAGGCCAGAAACGAAGCGGTCTTGAGCCTTTAGGTCCACTGAGTGGTCAAAAGCGCCTCCCCACGGGCGAGCGCAAACCTTCGTTACGATTCTGAGAACATCGACGACTGGGCCATGGGTGAACTCCTCGATATCGGCTCAGGCTTCGAATTTGGCACCGGCCTGACTTCCGCCGTTGTGGGGCTGGTTGGTCTTGTCCTGGTTGCCACCATGACCAACCCTGGTAACAACAACGATGACGACGATTCCAGCCCCGGTGGGGGCCTGATGCAACCCGTCGCCTAGCCAGGCCCTTTCTCAAGTTCAGCTTGATAAGCCCCGGGCACAACCACCAAAAAAAGCCACCACCACAGCACTACCGCCAGGGCTACTGGCCCTGAAATCCACCAGCGATGCAGGAGCAGCCAGCTGAGCGCGATCACTGTCAGGCCGGTGAGCCGGATCGTCCAGGGTTGGCACCACCAGGGCTTGCTTTGCCATAGGGAGCCCGCGGTCGCGTCGTCGGATGCCAAATCAGTCCTATCCATGCACCCCCTCTAGTTCTTGGGCAGGGCCGAGGGCAAATTGGCACCGGTGGGGCTGTAGGCCTGCACATCCGGCTTGGCAGCAGTTTTGGCAGAGGCCTTGAGGGTATTGAGCTGTTTCACCAGGGTGTTTTCAGCCACCTTGTATTGGGGATCGCGCCGGGTGCCGAGATCCTCAAGCTTCAGCCGCTGGGCCTCCAGCGGGGTCATCTTGACCGACACATCCGGATCAATGCCGTGCTTGTGAATATCCCGACCACTGGGGGTGAGGTACTTGGCGATGGTCACGGTCATGCCAGAGCCATCGGAGAGGCCCCGTACCGATTGCACCAGACCCTTACCAAAGGTCTTTTGACCCACCAATAGGGCGCGGTGGTTGTCCTGGAGGGCCCCGGAGAGGATCTCACTGGCACTGGCGGAACCCTCGTTGACCAAAATCACCAGGGGTTTATCAGTCAGCGCCCGGCCCGTCGCCCGCTTGATGTCTTGAATGCCATCGCGGGTTTTGGTGGATACAATCGTGCCCTCGTTGAGCCACTCCCGGGCTATTTCGATACTCGCGCCCAACAATCCACCGGGATTGCTGCGTAGGTCGAGTACATATCCATCGACACCCTTCGCTTCCAAATCCTGAACGGCAAGGCGCATATCTTTCGTAGCAGTTGCCGTAAATTGCTTCAGGCGGATATAACCCACTTTGCCGCCATCAGGGGTGGTGTTGAGTTGGTGCTCGACCGCATGCAATTCAATCCTCTGGCGCGTCAACGCCAAATCCAGGGTTTGGGTCTTGCGCCTGAGGGAGAGGGTGACGGTGGTGCCGGCCTGTCCGCGGATCAATTTGACCGCATCTTCGGTGCCCATGCCCTTGGTGCTCTTGCCATCGATGGCCAGAATCACGTCCTTCGGCTGAACACCTGCCTTTGAAGCTGGGGAGCCTTCAATCGGGGAGATGACCACCAACTGTTTTGTGTCCTTATCGAGGCTCAACTGGATGCCAACCCCGGAGAGCTCCCCCGAGGTATCAATCTGCATTTCCTTGAACTCCCGCGGGTCTAGGAACCGGGTGTAAGGGTCATCCAGACTGGAAAGCATGCCCCGAATCCCTTCATAAGCTTCCTTCGGACTGCCATAGGTCTTGGCCAACATGGCCTTGCGCAGCTTGCGCCACTGCTCCGGCGTGTATTTGCCGTTGATATCGAGATAGTCGCGGAAGACGATCTGCCAGGCCTGGTCCATCACCTCCTTCGGGCTATCGCTGATGAGCGAAGCACCACTTGGTGCAAGCAAGGGGGGGAGGGCGATCGATGCCAAAAGCCCCGTTGCCCCAACTCCTGCAAGCACGAGCACCTTGGCGTATCCCCTGGCCATGCTGCGAGCTCCCAAAACCCCTGTTGATACCCACAAGCTAATCGCCTGAGCCAGGCTTCGAGGGGAGCGAAAACCGAAGTAAAGCGGGTTTAGGCCCCAGGCTCAAGCCAGCGGCCATCCTCCTTAATCAGGGCAATCAACGACTCCACCCCCTCGGTTTCCGGCACCCGACGAATCTCCTCGCGACCGCGGTACAGGGAGATAGTTCCAGGGGTTTTGCCGACATAGCCGTAATCGGCATCAGCCATCTCACCCGGGCCATTCACGATGCAGCCCATCACGGCAATATCGAGGCCTGTGAGGTGGGCCGTGGCCGAGCGCACCTGGTGCAGCACCTCTTCCAGGTTGAACAGGGTCCGCCCGCAGCTGGGGCAGGCCACGTACTCGACCATGGTCTTGCGTAGGCCGAGCGCCTGAAGAATCGAATAGCAAACTGGGATTTCTTTCTCTGGGGCTTCGGTGAGGGAGACGCGGATCGTGTCGCCCAGACCATCGGCCAGGAGGGTGGCGATGCCAGCGGTGCTTTTAATCCGGCCGTAATCGCCATCACCGGCCTCGGTGACGCCCAGGTGCAGGGGGTAATGGAAACCCTCAGCGTCCATGCGATGGGCCATCAACCGATAGGCTGCGAGCATCACCGGAGCCCGCGACGCCTTCATCGAAACCACAATGTTGTGAAAGTCGAGGCGATCGCATATGCGGATGAATTCCAAAGCCGATTCCACCATTCCTGCGGGGGTATCGCCGTAGGTAAAGAGCATCCGCTCTGCCAAGGAACCGTGGTTCACCCCGATGCGCAGGGCCTTGTCCTGCTCCTTGAGCAAGCTCACTAAAGGTTCAAATGTGACCTGGATCCGATCACCGATCTCCGCCACCTCCTCAGGGGTGAACTCGGTGCGGCTGGGGTCGGGCTTATCGAACACATAGAGGCCCGGATTAATCCGCACCTTGTCGACGTGCTGGGCCACTTCCAAGGCAATCTTCATGCCGTTGTGGTGCACATCCGCCACCAAGGGCACCGGCTGATAGGTGTCTTCCAGGCGCTGGCGGATCTCCTTCACCGCCTTGGCATGGGCCAGGCTGGGCACGGTGAGACGCACAATTTCGCAGCCCGCCTCATGCAGCCGGCGAATCCCTGCGGTGGCCCCTGCAATGTCGAGGGTGTCCTCATTGATCATCGATTGGACCGCGACGGGGTGGTCACTGCCGATCCAGATGTCACCCACCCGCACGCTGCGGGTGGTGCGGCGACGAATCAACGTGTCAAAGCGGGGATCGTTGGCCCAATCGGTTGCGGAAGCTTCGGGACGGGCCAGGGTGCCAGTCATGGTGAAGAGACCTTGAGATGACCCAAGCCTGTCACAGGGAAGCTGCCAATTGGCGAAGCCGCTCGGCAGCGCCACGGAGATCCTCCCGGGTGAGCCACTTCGGCTTGCCCTCAGCCAGCGATGGATTGCGCAGCAGGTAGGAGGGATGGAAGAGGGGCATCAGCAGGCGGCCGCTGAGCAGCGGCCCATCGCCCGCTAGCCATTGGCCACGCAGCTGGGTCATGCCCGACTTCACCCCCAGTACCCCCGCCAGGGCCGTAGCTCCGAGCAAGCCAATCAACGGGGCATCCACCCAGGCAATTTGTTGGTCGAGCCAAGGACGGCAGGCGGCCAGTTCCGCTGCCCGGGGCCTGCGGTTGTCAGGGGGACGGCACTTCACCACGTTGCACAGGTAAACATCGCGACTGCGATCGAGGCCGGCTTCAGCCAACAGCTGGTCAAGCAGCTGACCGGAGCGGCCCACAAATGGCTCTCCCACCCCATCTTCGGTGGCGCCAGGGGCTTCCCCGATCAACATCAAGCGAGCCTGTTGATGGCCCCGGCTGATCACCACCTGTTCGCGCCCGGAGCTGAGGCCACAACGGGTGCAGGCACCACAGGCCGTGGCGAAAGCCGCCCAATCGGGCGCCGAACCGGGTGCTGGGGCATGGGTCATGGGTGGGACTTGGGTTCAGGGATTGGGAATTGGTGTAGGGATGCACACTGCCGGGTTGATGCGTGCGGCAAAGTGGTTGCATCGCTCAAGCCGCGCCACCTGTAGCCGGCCCATGCCCCATGCCGGCCCCCATGAACCATGCCGGATAGGGGCTTGCTCTCCGATCGAGCCAAGGCACTCCAGCCTTCGCTAACCCTGGCCATCGCTGCCAAGGCCAAACAGTTGCGCGCCGATGGGGCCGATGTCTGCAGCCTGAGTGCGGGGGAACCGGATTTCGACACCCCGGATTTCATTCGTGCTGCTGCCATCAAAGCCCTGAATGAGGGCCAAACCCGCTACGGACCTGCCCCCGGGGAACCGGCTTTGCGTGAGGCGATCGCCGCCAAACTCAGCCAGGAAAACCACATCCCCACCACGGCGGCCCAGGTGCTAGTTACCAATGGCGGCAAGCAGGCCCTCTACAACCTCTTTCAGGTGCTGCTCGGCCCCGGCGATGAGGTGCTGCTGCCTGCGCCTTACTGGCTGAGCTACCCCGAGATTGCCCGGATGGCTGGGGCCTCGGTGAAGGAACTGCCCAGTGATGCCGACCAAGGCTTCCGACTCAAACCGGAGCAATTGGAGGCGGCTATCACCCCAGCGAGCCGGCTGCTCGTGCTCAATACCCCGAGCAATCCCACGGGCATGGTGTTGAGCCGAGCCGAATTGGAAGCGATTGCCCACGTTTTGCGCCGCCATCCCCAGGTGCTCGTGGTGTGTGACGAGATCTACGAATTTCTCTTGGCCCCAGGCCATACCCACCACAGCTTTGCGGCGGTGGCCCCCGACCTCGCCGACCGCATCTTCACGGTGAATGGATTTGCCAAAGGCTGGGCCATGACCGGCTGGCGGATCGGCTGGCTGGCCGGAGCCCAAGCGGTGATTGCCGCCGCCAGCGCCCTGCAAAGTCAGACCACCAGCAATGTGTGCACCTTCGCCCAATTCGGTGCGCTGGCAGCCATCAGTGGCTCAAGGCAGTGCGTCCACGCGATGGCTGCCGAGTTCAACGGACGCCGCAGCCTGCTCACGCAGGGCCTGATGGCCTTGGAGGGCCTGAAGCTCATGGCCCCCGAAGGGGCGTTTTATGCGTTTCCGGATGTGAGCCACTTCGGGCTGGATTCGATGACCCTCTGCAACCGCCTGCTCGACGAGGTGGGTTTGGCTGTAGTGCCGGGGGTTGCCTTTGGCGACGACCGCTGCATTCGGTTGTCCTGTGCCGCTTCACCTGCCACGATTGAAGATGGCCTCGCGCGCCTTCAACGCTTCCTGGTCTCCCTTTAGGGCTTTCCCCTTAGGGCCTCCTCCTAAGGTTCTCCTGGTCAGGCTCGTTGGCGACCATCCTAATCCCGCCTGAACCGTTCTGATTCCATGCGCATTCACGCCCGCTTCACCGCCGTTGCCGTTGGCCTGTCGCTGGCCCTCCTGCCCGCCCTGCCAACCCTCAATCAAACGGCACTCAGCGCCGTTGGCCTTGCTCCAGCTCGGGCAGAGAAGCAAAAACCCGTGCTGCGCATCGGTGCCATCCCGGATCAAAACCCTGAAAAGCTGAATCGGCTCTACGGGCTCGTCGCCAATGAGCTCTCCCAGCAACTCGGGGTCACCGTCAAATATGTGCCTGTGACCGACTACTCCGCTGCCGTGAGTGCTTTCCGCACCGGCAATCTGGATGTGGTTTGGTTTGGTGGCCTCACAGGCGTGCAGGCCACCCTGCTCAAACCTGGAGCGCGCATGATTGCCCAACGGGATATCGATGCCCAGTTCTATTCGGTGTTCATCGCCAATACCGCCAGCGGCCTCAAGCCGATCCGCAATGTGAAGGGACTGAGTGAACTCAAGGGCAAGCGCTTCACCTTCGGATCGGAAAGCTCCACCTCAGGTCGCCTCATGCCCCAATACTTTCTCAGCCAAGCGGGCGTGAAATTGAGTGATTTTGCAGGCGGAGCCCCGGGCTTCAGCGGCAGCCATGATGCCACCATTGCGCTGGTCCAAAGCGGGGCCTACCAAGCTGGCGCCGTGAATGAACAGGTTTGGAAATCCAACCTGCGTAGCGGCAAGGTCAACCGCACCAAGGTTGAGGTGATTTGGCGCACTAGCCCCTACCCCGATTACCTGTGGCTAGCCCAGCCCAACCTGGATCAAAGCTTTGGTAAAGGATTCACAGCCAAGCTCTCCAAGGCCATCATCAGCTGGCGAGCGAGTGATCCCGAGCAAAAACAAATCCTGAAGTTGTTTGGGGCCCAACAGTTCACCAAGGTCGACGCGACCGAGTACAAGAAAATCGAGCAAGTGGGCAGGCAGATCGGAAAAATCCGCTGATCTGATCCCTCATACCCAACGCCCGAATTATGGGCTTTGGGTATGTATCAAGGCCATTCTTCGCACCAGGGGCCGGGCTAGCAGCCCCTGAATCACAAGATCCACAAGGATCACAAGAAAGACAACCGAAGCCAAGTTTTGTCCCAGTAACTCTGCCGAAGCAGGGCTCACTCCGCGCAATTTCGGCACTTCCAAAACCAGGCTCAAGGACAGGGCCAGGGGCACCGCCGCTCGAACCCCACAGAAGGAAATGGCCAGGAGCGCCCCACGCTTCATCTGGCTCGAGCGATGAACAATCAGTACGGCCAATGGACGAACCACAATCAAAAGCATCAGGGCAGTGGCTAGCCCCAACGGCATGATCTTGAGCAGCTGCTCTGGATTCACCAAGAAGGCAAGCAGCAACAAGATTGTGTATTCAGCCAAGGTGTTAAACGGCAGCAACACCTTCTGCAACGCCTCGTGATTGACCCACGAATCTCGGTAGTGCCAGTTGCTCATCACGAGCCCACAGACAAACACCGCCACGATCCCGCCACCGCCAAAGACATTGCCCAAGCCGTAGGCCACAAAGGCTACGGATATGGCCAGAACCAACAACTGGGAATGCTCTCGAAGTAACCGATCGATCAACACGCTGGCGCCCAGACCCACCAAGAGGCCTGACAAAACTCCAGCCACCACGTGTTTAACCAAGTTCAGCACCCCGTGAACAACTCCCGAGCCATGGGCAGCATGGAGATCGCCAGGGCCGCCCTGGGCCTGACCCTGGAAAAAGGCCGCAATAAAACCGAAGCAAAGAATGGCAGCCAAATTGGTAAGGGCCGCCTCAAACTGGAGGACATCTCTGACGTCCCTGGGTAACCACCGCCTCAGCGACAGCAGCAGGTCCTCGGTGGCTGATCCATCGGTGGCAATCAAGCAGGCTGCGGTGAGCAAGGCAACACCCCAGGGCATGGGCGGAGCCCAGGCAAAGCCAAGTAGGTCGGCCCCTGCCGAACCCAGCCAGACCAGCCAGAAGCCAAGGGGGAAGAGGGTCAAAACCACTCCCAGAGTCGAAAGCAATAGGGCGAAGGTGAGGTGACCACGGATGCGGCGCAGATCTGTTTTCAGGCCTGAATAAAACAAAAGCAGTGCCAGGCTCATCACATGCAAGGTTTCGACCTGGGCATGGTCGAGCGTTAAAAAATCCCCATCGTTGATGTTCACCAACATGCCCACCACCAAAACCGTTAAGGCGGCAGGTACCCCCAACCTGGTAGCCCAGCGATCGGCCGCCAAAGCCAGGAGATAAAGCAGACCCAGAAAGAGGAAAAAACCTTTTGGCAGCAGCGTGCCCGGCAAATGGGCAGTGGTTTGGAAGGCCAAAAGGCAGGATGGAAGGCTACCCAGATCCATTCCCGCAAGCTGCCCGTGATCCGTCAGACGCTAGAGGCTGACAACCCAGGGAGCCCAAGCAACCAAGGCCCAGGCCCGGCCCTGCTTGAACTGCAGGGCATCAGCCTGGCCAGTCGCGGCCAACAGCGCCTCGAGGCCATCAAGCTGAGGATTCAGCCCGGTGAACGGGTTGCCCTGATTGGCGCCAGCGGGGCGGGGAAAAGCAGCCTGCTGGCGGTGGCCAATGGACTGATCAAACCCAATTCCGGCACCCTGCTCTGGCAGGGGGCCCCACCCGCTAAAAACCGGCGCCACCGCCGCCGTCAACAGGCCCGCATTGGCACCCTCTGGCAAGACCTGCGCCTGATCGAAGAACTCACCGTGCAGCAAAATCTCAATGGGGCCCGCCTGGCCCAGTGGGGATGGCCCAAAGCCCTGCTCAACCTGCTGCTGCCGATGGAGACTGGGCCTTGTGCAGCAGCCCTGGAACGGGTTGATCTGGATCAGGCCCTGCTGGATCGGCCGGTGGCGTCCCTCTCCGGTGGCCAACGCCAGCGCGTTGCCATCGCCCGGCTCCTGCGCCAGGAGCCCCTGCTGGTGCTGGCCGATGAACCCCTGGCCAGCCTCGACCCCAGGCTCGCCGAAGAGCTCCTAGCCCTCTTGTTGGACTACACCAGGGCACCGCGGGCCCTGGTGATGAGCTTGCATCGGCCGGATCTCTTGGGCGGGTTTGATCGGGTGGTGGGCCTGAGGGCTGGACTGGTGCTGTTCGATCAACCGGTGGATCAACTCGCCAAAGACCAGCTCACGGCGCTCTATGCGAGCAGCCCTTGAGGAGCACCTCCCTCCAACCGGCAGCGCCGCTCTGGGTGTTGATGCCAGCCCTGGTGCTGATCCCGGTGCTGCTGGTTTTGCCCCAGCTTGTCCATGGGGGTGGTTGGGAGCTGGTGGGCCAATTCGCCATGGCCGCCGTACAGCCCTCCCGCGATCCAGTGGTGGTCCAGTCGGTGATCAGCGGGCTCGGCACCACCGTGTCGATGGCCCTCCTCGGCTGGGCGGGGAGCATGGTGCTTGGGATAGCTCTGGGCATTGCCAGTTCCCGCACGGTCTGGCGGACGGTGCTCGGCCATGGGGCTCCAGCGGAACTGATCCGCAAGCTGCTCGCCATCCCCCGCTCGATCCATGAGCTGCTCTGGGGATTGCTGTTGCTCCAACTGGTGGGCCTCGAACCCGTGGTGGCCGTTGTGGCCATTGCCATCCCCTTCGGTGCCCTGGTGGCCAGGGTTGTCAGTGACCTGATCGATGCCTTGCCCACAGGCAACCTCAAGGCCCTAGGCGCCGCTGGAGCACCCCCGGGGCCGGCCCTGGTCACGGCCCTGGGGCCGCCGCTGTTGCCCCAGCTGCTCAGCTACGGCAGCTACCGGCTCGAGTGTGCCCTGCGCAGCGCCACCCTCCTGGGCGTCTTTGGTCTGGGCGGCCTGGGCACCGAACTGAGGCTCACGCTGCAATCGCTCAACTTCAAGGAACTGTGGAGCTGCCTTTGGGTGCTCCTTGCCGCCATGGTGCTGCTCGAGACGCTGCTGGGCTGGCTCCGCCAGCGGTGGTCGATGCCGAATCGCTTCACCAAAAAAGCGAAGGTGGGCGGCCGGCAAGGCCGGGAACTGGTGGCCTTAGGAGCGGCGTTGCTTCCCCTTCTTGTATGGATCGCCCAGAGCCAACAGATCGATCCAGGGGCCTTGCTGCACTGGCAGCCCCTGCCGCCCATGGGGCCTCCGCACTGGGCCGAATTGGCGGGCTTGAACTGGCCATCCCTGGTGGGCAACACCATCGTGCTCACGGGCCTGGCTGCGGCCCTGGCCGTGGGGGGTGCTCCGCTGCTTTTGCTCCTGGTGGCGGCCTGGCCCCTGGGCAAGCTCCTCGTGCGCGGGATCTGGGTGCTCGCCAGGCTCTGGCCACCACCCCTGACAGCCCTGTTGCTGTTGTTTGTGCTCAAGCCAGGCGTGCCCACCGCTGCCCTTGCCCTGGGGTTCCACAACCTCGGCATCCTGGGCCGTTTGTTGCTTGAGTGCGCCGAAACGGCCGATGGGGCTCCTGAACAGGCGCTGATCAGTGGGGGAACGGGCCCCAGGATGGCCCTGCTCTATGGGCGCTTTAGCGTTCTGGCGCGCCCCTATTTGGCCTACGGGGCCTACCGGGCCGACGTGATCCTGCGCGAATCGGTGGTGGTGGGCCTGGTGGGGGCCACGGGCCTGGGCAGCCAACTCCTGGAGGCCCTCAGCTCCTTTGCCTGGGACCAACTGCTTGCTCTGGTTGCCGTCTATGCAGGGCTGACCCTGCTGGGAGAAGATCTCAGTGACCGTGCTCGCCACCAACTCCTCGAAACCGCCCATGGTGATGACCAGTCCCAAGAAGTTGGTGGTGCTTGGCGATAGCGGTGTCCAGGGCTGGGGGGATCCCCGCGAGGGGGGCTGGTGTGAACGGCTGAGGCGCCACTGGATGGGGCGATCCAACGGCCCAGTTGTGTACAACCTGGGCGTGCGGGGCGATGGCTTGGAGCGCCTGGCTGCCCGCCTGGTGGATGAGGTGGGCCGCCGCGGAGAACTGAGGCGTCAGACCCCCCAGGGAATCCTGATCGGCATCGGCCACAACGATGCGGCCCGGGTGGGGCGGGCCGATGGTCGACAGCAACTGGACCCCGAGGGCTTTCTCTTTGGTTTGAAGCGGCTGCTCGCCACGGTCAAGGCGCTGGCCCCGATCCATGTCTTGGGACTGGCGCCGGTGGATGAAGCCGCCATGCCCTACGCGGAGGTGCTTTGGTATCAACTCGAGGACATTCGCCGCTACGAAGCCCTGTTGGAGGAAGCCTGCCTCGACGCTGATGTGCCGTTTTTGCCCTTGCTCGATGGGCTGTTGGCGAATCCCAACTGGCGGCAGTGGCTCTGTGCTGACGGCCTTCATCTCAACACGGAAGGCCACCGCCAAATGTACGAACGCATCAGCCACTGGCCTGCCCTGCTGCAATGGGCCAATCAGGGTCCGACCGCAGATGCGAATCACCCAACCAGGTGAGGGGCCATTCCTCCCCCTGGGGGACGCCATAACCCGGACGGGCAAAGAAGGTAGTTGCCCCCTACCGGCTTCAGCGTCCAGGCTCCATGGCCCAATCCACCCCCATCAAGGCCCAACTTCGCTCACGCAACAAGCAATGGCTCCAGGCCTTGGCCCAGGCCAACCGATCCAAACAGGCCGAGCTCAGCCTCCACTGGCGCAATGCCCTGGTCAGCGAAAATTTGGCCCTCGTGCGCCAGGTGGCGAGCCGCCTCAGTAAGCAAACAGGCCAACCCTTTGATGAGTTGGTTTCGGCGGGCAGCATGGGGCTGATTCGGGCCGTGGAGGCCTTCGACCTCCAACGGGATTGCCGCCTGAGCAGCTTTGCGGTGCCCTACATCCGTGGTGCGATTTTGCACGACCAGCGGGACAACGGCCAACCGCTCAAAACCCCCAGGCGACTACGCGAACTGCACCAGCGGGCTCGACGGCTGGAGGAACAACGGCGTCGCCAAGGTGCTGCACCCCTGGGTAGCGCCGAACTTGCAGGGGCCTTGAACTGCCGGATTGAGCAGCTGGAAGAAGCCAACCGCGTGCAGCGGGCCCTGAAAGTACTGAGCCTCGATGCCCCCTTTCCTGGGAACCAAACCTGCGGGGACGGCCCATGCCTTGTGGATCAGATTGCCGACCCAGAAACCAGTCGGGACCCCAGCCATCCCGGCGAAGACCCAGCCGATGGCCCCGCCCAGGCGCAGCGAAGCTGGCTGGAGTGCCAGTTAAAGGCCCTACCGGCCCAGGATCGAGCCCTGCTCCAGGGCCACTGGATCCTTGAGCGCAGCTGGAAAGAGCTTGGTTTTCAATTGCGGATGGGTCCCAAGCAAGCCCAAGCCCGCGCTGAAGCCGCCCTCGACCAGCTACGCCACAACCTGCGTCGGGAAGCCCAGTAAAAGGAAGCAGGCCATGGCGATGAGGGCCGCAATCGTGGTTTGCAGGCCATTCACCAGTTCATTGGTGAGCCAGCTGATGCGGTGTTGGCAGGTTGCCCCAATCACGCTTTCAATCAGCGTGGCCAGCAGGCCCACCAGGGTCACCAGAATCCAGCCCATCGCCGTTGGCAACAGCCCTAGCAGGGCCATCACCGTGGCCATCAGGGCACTGCCCACCAGGCTTGCGGCGGTGCCCTCCAGACTGATGGCCCCCTCCGTACCGGGGGGGACCGCTCGGAAGGTGGTGATCAACAGGGTGTGGCGGCCCCAGCGCTTGCCAATTTCACTGCCGAAGGTGTCGGCCAACTTGGCGGCAAAACTGGCGGCAAAACCCACCAGCAACACCGGGGTGGCCTGGGGGGGGAGGAATTGGCTCGCCAGGGCCAACCCGGCACCGGTGGCCGCCGAACCCCAGACATTTTCGGGGCCCCGCCGGCCACCCCTGGCCTCCGCCAGACCCCGGGCCTGCTTGCTGCGAAAGCCCAGCTTGGTGACCATCGAGCCCAGGGCCAAATAGGCCACCACGGCCAACCAGCCCCCGGGCCCCAAGCTGCCCCAAAGGAGGGTGCCGAGGATGCCGGCATGCACCCAGCCCATCTTGGTCAACAGGGGCAGTCGCTGGGCCAGGACAATCAACAGCCCATTGATCAAGAAGGCATAGGGCCAGCTCAGCAGGACGGCAATCAACGCAGGGACCTCGCTTCTGTTGCACAGATCTAAGCCAGGCCGCTGAAGTGGCCGATCGCCATCGATAATCGGTTCAAGACGTTGCTGCCGTGATGGTGTTCAACCGCAAGGAAGTTTTCCGCCACGATTTCGGCAGCGAAGGCGCCGAACCGGCCGCGATTGCGATCAGGCCCGCCACAGAAAAAGCTTCAGCAATCAAGGCTTCTTCAGGCAAGACTTCAGCCGTCTTGCCTGGTGATTCCTTCCAGTTCCAAGCGCCCAAGGCAGGCGGAGCTTCCCCCGAAGCCAAGCAGGCTGGAAGCACCGAAGCCCCTGTCAGTGCCCTCACCACGACGGAAGCCATCGCCGCCGAGCTGCGGGCTGCCCAAGAAGCCATGCCAGCACCGAGCAACGCCACCTTCGCGCCGGACTGCCTCAATCCCGTCAACGCTGTCCCCACGGCGCGGCGCCGCGCCGGCGCGAACCTTGCGGGCTTTAAGACCATCGCCAAAGACATGCTCAAGAGCTGATATCTGAGCTAACAGCGCCCTTTCAATCCCGCCCGCCAATGGCTGAGCAGCGCCGCGGCTGCAACTGCGGCAGTTGAACTGCGCAGGATCGTGGGTCCCAGGCTCACTGGGATCCAGCCCTGGGAGATGGCTAGTCCTTCTTCGGCGGGACTCCAGCCCCCTTCTGGGCCGATCGCCATGACAACGCCATTTGCAAGTGCAGAAAAGCTGGGGTCAGGATCAGCGAGCTCCTGCGAAAGACTTGTCTGCTCCAGCACCGCCGCCAACAAGGGAAGATCGTCGCGGCGCGCCGTCGCCAGCAGGCCCAGACCCAAGGGCGGTTGTCCCAGGCAAGCTTCGGCTGGCTGCAAGGCCCCCAGTTCGGGAGACCACAGCCGCTCACACTGCTCCACCGCTTCCCGCAGGATCAGGTGGCAACGCTCGCTGTTGAACGGGCCTGGAACACTGCGCTCAGCCTTGAGGGGCGTGAGGCGATCCAAGCCCAATTCACAGGCCATGCGCAACACCAGCTCCCCATCGCGCTTGGGCAAGGCCAGCGCCAATTCCAGGGGCAGCCAGGGCCTGGCTTCCGCCTGCAGGGGCCCATCCACCGGTTGATCCAGGACCGCATGGGTGCCGCTGGCAAGGGTGGCGCTCCAGAGATGGCCCGCCCCATCAACGAGGGCAAAACGGTCGCCCTCGCGCAACCGCAACACCCGGCGCAGGTAGTGCAATTCCTCGGCCTCGAGCGCCAGGTCGAGGCCCGCGCCCACCAGGCGGTGGGGGGGGATCAATAGGCGGCGCAGTTCGCGGACCACTGGCTAGGGGGGAGGGGCCGATCGCCCTAGTCGTCGAACACCGACTCGGGTTGCTCCTCAATCGGCCAGTCCTCGTTGAGCCCCCCGATCAAGAGCTCCTCAATCTCCACCACATCATGGTTGAGCTGGCGCAGGGCATTGATCAAGACATCGAGGGCGAAGCCATCACTGGTGCCCAGGTCGAGCCAGCAGCGGGCCCAGTTCTCCTGGTATTCCATCGGACCCATGTTGTGCATCAAGGCGGGCATGGCCGCCTGGGCGTCTTCGCTGTCGTAGGCCATCCAGCTGAGCTCGGCTCCCTCCTCGTGCACCTGCAACGCCTCAGCGTTGAAGGCGCCGCATTTCCCGAGGAAAAACCAGCTATCCAAGGCCGTTTCCACGTAGCCCCGTTCATCGCCCCCAGGGGGATTGGCAAAGCGCAACCAGATCCAGCAATTGAAAGGGTCAAATTCGCGGAAACGCACCTCCATGGCTCGGACCAAAACAACAACGATCCCCCTATCAAACACGCCAGGCCCCCAACACACCAGGCATGCTTGGCAGATGCTTGAGCTGCGCGACGTCTCGTACCAAAGCGCAACCGCCGCTTCACCGGTGCTGCGCCAGATCAATCTGCAGCTGGCCCTCGGAACTCCTGCCCTGGTGGCAGGTCCGAGTGGCTGCGGCAAAACCACCTTGCTCGAGGTGATCAGTGGTCTGGCGGAGCCCAAGACCGGCTCGATCACCTGGGATGGCGAAGCACTCAACGGTCGCCAACGGCGCTGGCTGTGCGGCCTGGTCTTTCAGTTTCCCGAACGCCATTTTCTCGGGCTCAGCGTGGGCCAGGAACTGAAATTGGGCCAGCGGCGCCTCAGTGCCGACAACGCCGAAGCCGTGCTTGCCCTGGTGGGCCTGGGGGGCCTCTCCCTGCAGCAGGCACCGGAACAGCTCAGCGGCGGCCAACAGCGCCGGCTGGCCCTGGCGGTGCAATTACTGCGCAACCCCAAGGTGCTTCTCCTGGATGAACCCACGGCCGGCCTCGACTGGAGCGTGCGCCGCGAGATTCTCGATCTGCTCGCAGTGCTATCGAAGGATCGAATGTTGGTGGTGGTCACCCACGAACCGGAGCTCTTCGATGGGGTGATCGACCAGGCATGGCGCATGCACGACGGCATGCTCGCCCCCCTTGAGCGGCCAGGGGACTGAACAGCGATCCCTACGATGCCCCAATTAGGGAATCATCCTTTGGGCGACCAGTTGGTGCGGGCTACGGCCGCCGATGGAGGCATCCGCATGGTGGCCGTGACCACCACCGAAGCCAGTCGGGTGGCCCGCCAAAAGCATGGCCTGGCTTTTCTCACCACGGCCCTATTGGGCCGCAGCATGACGGCCGCTTTGCTGCTTGCCAGCTCCATGAAGGTGGCCCATGGCCGGGTCAACCTGCGCATCCAATCCGATGGCCCCCTGAAGGGGTTGGTGGTGGATGCGGGGCGCGATGGCACGGTGCGCGGTTACGTGGGCAATCCCAAGCTCGAGCTGGATCTGGTCCAACCCGCCGATGGCGGCAGCCAGTTCGACTTCAAAACAGCCACCGGCACGGGCTACCTCCACGTCGTCCGCGACCTGGGTGTGGGAGAACCCTTTAGCTCCACGGTGGAACTGGTGAGCGGTGGCATTGGCGACGACCTCGCCTCCTACCTGGTCCACTCCGAGCAGACCCCATCGGCGGTGTTCATAGGCGAACAGATCAATAGCGAGGGGGTGCGCTGCAGCGGTGGGGTGCTGGTGCAGGTGCTCCCCAAGGCCGCCCGAGAACCCGCCCTGGTGGCCCTGTTGGAGGAGCGCTGCCAGGAGGTGAGGGGCTTCAGTCAACGGCTGGCAAACCACGCCACCAACTTGCAGGGCCTCCTGGAAGACATCTTCCCCGACCTCGATCCCCAGCCCCTGGAACGGTTGGCCAACCGCCAAGGGGTGAGGTTCCAGTGCACCTGCAGCCGGGACCGCAGCGTTGGGGCCCTGCAACTGCTGGGTCGCGATGAGCTGACCGCCATGCTTCAGGAAGACGGCAAGGCCGAGGTCATCTGCCACTTCTGCAATGAGCTTTACGTGGTTGAAGCGGCCGAATTGGAGGGGTTGATTCAGGCCGTCAGCTGAGGCCCATCGGCCCTGAGTTGGGAATGCCTAGGTCCCTAACCGAGCAGCAGCGCTCCCAAGAGCAACACGACCAGGGCGGGCAGGCTCTGCACCTGCACACTGGAGAGGGGGAAGCCCAGGGGAAGGGATGGATCCAAGCCCGCAGCCAGCAGACCACCGAGCACCAAGCCCAGGCTGAGCAAGCCCACGCTCCAGCCCACGGCCTTGGGAAACTTGCCGGTGCGGCGTTGGAGGTTGATCACGGCCATGCCGGTGGCCAAGGCCAACAACAACTCCGGGGGGGCCGCGGGCACCAACACCAACAGGCCCAGTAAAACCCCTGATGTGGCCAAGGGGAACCAGAGCTCCCGGCCCTGGGGCGTCGCCGCCATCTTGGGCAGGGCCGCCTGGGCAAATTTGGGCAACTGGGTGAGCTTGGGCAGCTGGGGAAGCTTGGGCAGCGACGACACGGCCAATGGCTGGGCAGGGGGCGTCTGTTCGCGCTGGGATGCGGTTATGGCTGCGGTGCTCACCTTGCCTTGCTGGCGCTCCTTCAAGCGCTCCATCAACACGGCGTCGTAGGCGGCCTCCACCTTGGAGGAGGCCATGGTGTCGCCAGCCACTTCAAGGAGGCGGGCCCGCTTGGCCGCCTGCACCTCATCAAAACTGGCATCAGCCGTAATCCCTAAACGCTCGTAGGGACCCTGGGCATCGGCCGGCGGCGAGGGCGAATCGGAGCGTTGGTTCATAGGACGCAAGCCTATCGAGGCCAGCCCGGCAATGGGCCCAAAAGAGCGCCCCTAAAACAAAGGCTCACTGTTCTGGTAGCCGTCGTCCTGCTGAAGGTGGCGGAGGCAGAGCTCAGCATCAGCCAGCAACAGACGCTGACGGTGCTTGAGCAAAGGAATCTGGGGGGGCAAATGGCTGCCCTCCCGCATCACGACAGTGCCAGAGGACAAGCCCTCCAGGTCGGGTTGGAAATTGACGTAATCGCAGCCCCCGTCAGGGCGGGGACGCACCAGCCAAACCGGCTTGGGCATCGCTGTAATGGTTCGTTACAGCCATGCTGGCGCGGACAGTGGGCAACTGTGGACTTGGACGTGACATCACCCTGGTTCCCCAACCGTTGGCAGCGACAGGGATGCAAGAAGCTAGGGAAACGCTGTAAAACCAGTGCCGATCTCCGGATCATGGCCGCCTGATCCCAGGCCAGGGCCGAGCTAAGGGGTGGCAAGCAGCAGAGCAAACGGGAGACGTTTCTCCCTGGGATGGAGTTGGTGGTGCCCTGGCAAACCCCGAGCCCTACCCAACACCCCGGATGGCACCGCGGCAAAATCAATGTGCTGGCAGCGCTGACAAATCTGTTCCTGGCCCGTCGCCGTCTGCTTGCAACAGCATGACGAAGGGATTGATGTGCGCCAAAGGGCCTGTTGAAACGTTCAAGACAGGGCTGTAAAATCAAAAAACAAAAGACCAGCGAAGCGAGCTCATCAGCTCAGAGATGTCGATTGCGGCTGGGTTCGTCGCTTGAGCTGCGCGAAAATCCCTGGTGTGCTTGGCCTTCTTGGGTCTGCTTAAAAAAAGCCTTACGGTAACCTCGCAGCAAATTTTAAGTCCATCAGCAATGCAAAGTCGTCGGCAGATTGATTTGTTTTAGATACTGCTGAAGCAATAGTCAGGGCGTGAGCTGATTTTTAAAGATAGCGAGGGAAATTGAATGTTAGACTTTTCAGGTACCACCAGATCTCATTCGTTTCAAAACAAATCTTGCATGTTGACTTACCTTCCATGGAGGCTGCTATGCAGCTAAAAATATAGTTTACACAAGGGGGAATTGGCGACCGATTGGAATTGCGATCCTTGGCTGCTTCGCTAAGAGGGTGATTGCGTGACCCCTTATCGTAGATACGACTTTCAAAACCCCCAAGGCTCAGCAGATCTTCAAATCACTGTCCTGAGTAGGCGAGATCAGCCCAGACACAGTTGTCTTGATTTTGCGGATCCAAGGGCACTTGAAGCATTTGGCTGAGATAAATATTGGCTGATGTCACAACAAAGCGTCCAACAAAACCATGCTCAGCATCGATACAGATACTTTTCTTATAGCCAAAGTGATTGATGCCTTTGTTTTTTTTACACAGCAGCCATCTAAATCCTTCTGCTACAGCCAAATTGGGCTTTCTTCCCATCCATCTAGCAAGTGATCAGACTTGCTCTTCAAGCTATCCCTCAAACATCTCAAAGAGCCCTTCGATTACACCTGGCATGCGAAGTCAATCTCTGAAGAAAGCCACTTTCGTTGCATCTTGTATGCCATTGGTTACTCCAAGACCAAGGCAATCCACCAAGGAACGACAGTCATTTACTTGGCACTTGATCTCTTCATCACTTCAATTGACTAGCTGCTAGAGCAGCATCATCTTGAAAAGAATCCGTGGTTCAATCCGCTTGCGTCCACCATTACTTTTGCACTCCTGGCTGTAGCTCTTGTCAAGTAAAGGACGGAATGATTCCCAGGAAAACGATTCAGCAAGACGCGGCAGAACAGGCCTCTTCTCTTGGATCTTTGCAACTCATTATTGTTCGTCCCGCAAACCTCGCTGGCCCATGGGAAACTGGCAATCTGTATGCCCCAGTAGAATCCTAATCCGGATGCTACCAAGTAGTATGAAGATTTTTCAAAGTGTCATTAAGACAAGCCCTGAGTCAATCACAACCGATACCATTGCCAAGCTGATTGGCAAAGGTCGAGCTGGTGGGCATGGGCTGGACATGGTGGGTACCGAGTTCCATGGCCTGATTCAAGATGTGGGTCTTGATATTAGCCTTATCCCGTTCAATGTAAATTTCTTTCCAATCAGCTGAGCTGGCCTTGGCCAGGAGCTTGCTCAGGTCATCGAACACCTCGTGCATCACCTGGGGTGCATCGATGTCCCGTTCATGGAACTCATTGCAGCTCTTGCTCAACACCTGATCCAGACGCTTGAGAAACTTCGATGCTTTTGTCATCGCTTGGCATCCACAGATAGGGCGAGGTTAATCACCTTTTGCGATCAAGACGCACAACCTTTGCAAAAAACCGGCCTACTGCCCGCAGCCCTGGTTCAGCACCTGATAGCGCAGCTCCTGCAGTTCGGGGGAAAGCGGGGCATTGGGGGCAAAGAGCAGCGTCCAGGCCAGGGGCACATCGCCCTGGTCCAGGGCAGCGTCGACAGCCCGCAACCACGCCGCGGGCTTCTGGGCCAAGGCAGCCATCAAGCGAGCGGTTTGGGCCATGCGCGCCGCCGATCCACCAATCAGTTGCACATGGGCAAAACTGCTCGGCCCAGCTTGCTGGGGGCGCAGGCGCAGCAACACCACTTCCCCCGGCGCCAGGGGAAGGCCAGGCCAGGCCATGGGCCCTGTGAACACCTGGCCAGAGTTGGCTACCTGCCGCCAAACCAGCCGACCCGCCCTTTCGAGGCGAATCTCCAGCAACGGCTCTACCACCAGCAGCACGGGCCTGGGCGTGGGTACCACCCCGATGGCATCTCCCTGTTGCACCGCTTCCACCCGAGGTGCCACCACACACACCGCCACCGGATCGGCTTGGCGATCGGTGGCCTTGAGCCCCTGGACAGGGAGCTGCAAAACCGGGGCCAGCGCCAGGGCCAGCAGGAGGGGCAACGACGGGGTGATTAACAACAGGTTGATCCATCCCCAAGCACTGGAGCTGGGCCATCAAACGGCAACACGCCTCCACAGCCGGGGAACAGGCCGTAATGCCTGGAGGCATCCCCGATGAACTCGAAATGCGGAGCAAGCCGGCTGTCCTTGAGCATGCGGAAGGTGTTGCCACACACCGGGAACACGCGGCCAGTCTCAATCGTGTGGTGCTTGTCGAACACCAGCTGGTGGGCATGGCCCGCCATCGAGCCGCGATAGATCACCGCCTGGCCGTGGTCTTCACAGGCATCCTCGAGGCCGTCGATGTTGAACAGGCGGTAGGTGGCCGAAAAGAAACGCAGCTCGCCGGTTTTGGCGGCCAACTCGGCATCGGTGATCGCCAGGGGCCGATCCGTGACCAGCCGGGGATCGATAAATCCGGCCTGGCGGGACAGCCGCAGGAAGTCATTCCAATAGAGGGCTCCGCTCAAGCATTCGCCGTAGAGCACCGGGTCGCTTTGCAGGGCCTGGGGCACCCGCCGATCCGCATAGACATCGGCGAAAAAGAACTCCCCCCCGGGCTTGAGCAGCCGCTTCACCCCCTGCAGCACGGCGAGCTTGTCGGTGGAGAGATTCACCACGCAATTGGAGATCACCACATCAAAACTGGCGGCCTCCAGGTCCAACGCCTCCAACCGCTCGATCGTGCCCGCAAGAAAGCGCACGTTGGCGTAGCCGAATTGTTCGGCGTGGAACCCACGGTGGGCTTCGGCCACCGCCAATTGCTCCGGGGTCATGTCGACCCCCACCACCTCGCCGCTGGCGCCGACCAACTGGGCAAGCAGATACACATCGCGGCCGCTGCCACTGCCCAAATCCAGCACCCGCGCCCCCTCAAGCAAGGGAGGGGCCACCAACCCGCAGCCGTAGTAGCGCGACAGCACCTCGGGATGGATGCGGGCCAGCAAAGGCTTGAGGGCCTCCGGCACACTGCTGCTATCGCAGCAGGCGGTGGTGCGCAGATCCTCGGTGCCCGAGAGGGTCGAACCGTAGTACTCCTGAACAGCGCTTTGCATGGCAGGCCAGGGCAGGGACATCAGGGAAGCGAACTGGGGCTGGTGCCGCTAGGCAACGGCAGCCACTGGGCTTGAGCTAAGCGCCCCGCTGCAACTGGAACCACTGCCCGCGGTACAGCCGAAACAGTGGCCTGCCACCGCGATCCCATCCCCGGCGGGATCCCCAGCCAACAAATCGGCCAAATGACGGGGCTTGCCTCCAAGGGGCAGACCCAGTTGTTGGTTGAAATCACAGTCGAACAGCTGGCCCTGCCAGTCAACGCTGATCAGTTGGCGACACATCACCGCCAGCAGATTCGCCTCGCGATGGCTGGCCCGCAGCAGCTCCTGGTAGCTCTCCAATTGACCTTGGGCCCGCAACACCGCCGCAAAGCGCTGAATCGGCAGATTGGTGAGGGCATAGAGGGCGTTGAATACCACCCCGAAATCGGCTGCCAACACCCGCCGGTAGGTCGCCTCGAGCTCGGCCTGCGGGGGCGGCAACACGGGGCCCTGGGGGTTGAACACCAGATGCAACTCCAAACCCGAGCCCCTGTGGCCATAGCCCAGGGCATTCAGCTGTTGCAGGGCTGCAATGCTGCGCTCAAACACCCCATCGCCCCGCTGCCGGTCGACGTTGCCTGCGGAATAGCAGGGCAGGGAAGCCACCACGCTGACGCCCTGGGCCGCCAAAAAATCGGCCAATCCCTCCTGGCCTGGCTCCGACAGGATCGTGAGGTTGCAGCGATCAATCACTTCCACACCCATGGCCCGGGCCTCAGCCACCAGCTCGCGGAAGTGGGGATGGAGCTCGGGGGCTCCACCGGTGAGATCCAAGCAGGTGATTCCCCGGGCCTTCAACACCTTGGGCACCAGGGCCAAGGTGGAGCGATCCATGCTCTCGGTGCGGGTTGGGCCCGCATTTACATGGCAATGGCTACAGGCCTGGTTGCAGCGGTAGCCGAGGTTCACCTGCAGGGTGGTGAGCTGGCCCCGCTGGATCGTGGGAAACATCAGCCCATTTTGACAGCGCGCTTCCGCCGCCCGCGGGCTTGTAAAACACAGTGCTCGGGGACGAACAGTGCTGGTGCAAACCCCGAGCTGGCCGCAGACTGGGCCCATGGATTGTGATCTGCTCGTCATCAGCGCCAGCAATGGCGAAAACCTCAAGCTTGCTGAGCGCTTCGCCAACAGCGGCCGGCAGCGGGGGCTAACGGCAGCCGTGCTGGACCTGACGGCCCTGGAGCTGCCCCTGTTCACGCCCCGGGCCCAAGCCCTGGGATTTCCCCCAGCCATCAGCCCCCTCAGCCAGCAACTGGTGGCCGCCCCCCGCTGGGTGATCTGCGCCCCCGAATACAACGGCGGGATCCCACCGGTGCTCACCAACGCCATTGCCTGGCTCTCGGTGCAGGGCGACGACTTCCGATCCCTGTTCAATAGCCGCCCCGTGGTGATTGCCAGCCATTCCGGTGGCGGTGGGCACAGCCTGCTGACGGCCCTGCGCCTGCAACTCGCCTACTTGGGCGCCCATGTGGTGGGTCGCCAACTGGTGAGCAACGGCCAGGCCCCCGCCAAAGACAGCAGCATCGACGAGCTGATTGAACGGCTGCGGCTCCTGCCGCCGCCCCGGGCCTGATGGCATTGACCTTTCGCCCAGCGGCCGAGCGGTTCCACACCCAGCTCGATTGGCTGGATAGCTGGCACACGTTTTCCTTTGCCGGCCACCACGATCCAGGGTGGATGGGGTTTGGCCCCCTGCGGGTGATCAACGACGACACCATCGCCCCAGGCCAGGGCTTTGGCATGCACCAGCACCGCGACATGGAGATCATCACGGTGATGGTGGAGGGGGAACTCAGCCACCGCGATTCCATGGGCCATGCGGAAGTGCTTATGGCTGGAGAGGTGCAGGCCATGGGTGCCGGCACGGGCGTGGTCCACAGCGAAATCAACCCAAGCGAGCGGCCCTGCCGGCTGCTGCAAGTTTGGATCGAACCGAATTCCCCAGGCGGTCCACCGACCTACGCCCAACAGGCCTTCACGCTTGGCTCGTGCTGGACACCCCTGGTGGGGCCTGGGGCCATGGCCATTCACCGGCCCGTTCGGCTCTGGCGAGCCCAGCCCCGGGCCGCAGAAACCTTGACCCTCCCGATGGCCGTTGCGCACCAGGGCTGGCTCCAGGTGAGCAACGGCACGGCCCTCGGGCGGGTGGGCCCAGGGCGCGAACCGATCGCCCTGCAGCGGGGAGATGGCCTCGGCTTTGGCGGTGGCCTTGGCGATGAGCAGGGCCTTGGCGATGGAGATCTGGAGCTCTTTGAAGCCGGGCCCCAAGGGGCCGACCTGCTCCTCTTTGAGCTGGGGTAAGGCAGTCTCTTTAACAAGGGGACCCTTCCGGAATGGAGTCCCTGGCGTGGTGGAGGATAGGAAAGCTATCCAAGGGCAGCAAACGATGCTCCCGCATCCCCGCGGCTATCTCACCTTGGCCTGGTGCGGCCTCGTTGGCAACGCGCTGGTGATTCCCCTCACCGTGGCCTTCACCGTGCTGGAGCCCACCTGGCGGACCACCAATATCGCCGTGGGGGCGGGAGCTGTGCTGCCAGCGGCCGTGGTAGGCCTGGTTGCGAGCCTGGCCCTAATCCGCTGGCGGGCCTGGGGGCAAATCCTGGCCATCGTGGCCCTGGCCATGGACCTGGCCGTGGGCGTGCCCTACGGCATCGTGCGCATGGTGCTGGTGCAGCAGGACAGGCCCGTAACAGCAGTGCTCTCAGGGCTGCTCTGGGTAGCAACCACAGCCGCCCTGATCTATTGGTGCCGGCCCAGCATTCACCGTTACCTCACCTAATGGGAGCCGACACCCAGCGTTGTCGTCACCATCACAGTCAAGCCGCCGCGGCATGGTCATGATCAAACCCAGGCGAAGCGAAGCCAACAATGAAAACCCTCCAAACACCTGCCTGTCAACGCCAATTCCGGCTGGTGGACATCCAAGGTGCCCCCCATCCGGTACTCGACGACCTCTACGAATCCCTGGATGCGGCCTGGGGCGAGGCCCTGGACTGGTGGCAGACCCAATGGGGGTCAAGCCCCGGACCAGTGGAGATCGGCGTGGAAGTGAGCACCGCCAGTGGCGACTGGCGCACCCTGCGTTATCCAGGCAGCTGAGCTGGCTCCTAGGCCTGGTTTTAGTCGTTGGCTGCTGGCTCCTTCCCCTAACCACAGCACCAGGGGTGGCCCTTGCCGTCGAGGCCCAGACCTGCGCGCCGATCACTGAATCGACGGTTCAAGGCCTATTTGAGCGCTGGAACCAGGCCCTCGGTAGTGGAAACCCCGAAACCGTGGCGAAGCTCTACCAGCCGGGGGCCCTGCTGCTGCCAACGCTCTCAGCAACCGACCGGTCCGATCCTGAAGCGATCGCCGATTATTTCACCACCTTTCTGAAGCGCCAACCCACAGGGACGGTGACCAGCCGTCACATCGTGCTGGGCTGCAATCAGGCCACCGATGCGGGCGACTACAGCTTCCAGCTCCATCAACCAGAGGAGCAGCTCAAAGCCCGCTTCACCTTTGTGTATGGCTTTGATGGCCAGCAGTGGCGAATTGAGCACCACCACTCCTCGTTGGTACCCCAGATCGGGCAACCCGGTTAACCCACCCGCACCCCTTTCCAAAAGGCAACCCGCCCCTTGATCTGCTGGGCAGCCTCCTTCGGTTCGGGATAAAACCAGGCGGCATTGGCGTTGACCTCACCACCAGCGACGACGTCGTAGTAGTGGGCCGTGCCCTTCCAGCCACACACGCTGGTGTGTTCGGAGGGCTGAATGCAGGCTGGATCGAGGGCTTCTAAGGGAAAGTAGGCGTTGCCATCCACCGTGACGATGTCGTCACTGGTGGCAATCAGCTGACCATTCCAGTGGGCCTGCATGGGAGGAAAGCGGAGTTGGTCAAATTGTGGCGTACTGCCGCAGAACCAAGCCAAATAGCCAGCGGATCCACCGAAACAAACGCCACGCTGCTGGGGCGTCCCTACACAGGGTCAGATAGACAGATGCTTGGTGGTGCTTTCAGAAGCTTTCAAACTGGGGATCGAGCCCAAGCTAGAAAGTTGGCTAGGACGCACCCAAATCAAGCGGCGAACGGTGCCCGCGGGCCAAAAAGTCTGGAACTGTCGCATCAATTCCTATCACGGAGAGATGGTGAAGGTGCTGGAGATGTCCGATGAGGGACTCTCCCAACTGCTGTTTCGGAACCATTCCGAGACGTTGACCATTGCCATTGGAACCTTCGGTCATTTCAAGGGTTCAGCAGGGGGCAGGCCCTTTGGCTGCGTGCCCAATCGCTTGAGCTGCCTGCTACTCCCAGAGGAAGTGCTGCAACTGGTGGTGGGCTCGACCCGAATCGCCGGCCTGATCATTCAGGTGCCCGAGCCCTTACTCATTCAGGAATGCATCCGCCAAGACACCCAAGACCCGGATTTATTGACCCTGGGCGATAGCCTCCCCGGCCAGGAAGCCCTGCTCCTGGCCTGCAGTCAGCAGCTGCTGCGCCTGGCTCAAAAACCACAAAGCAAGGCCAAAGCCCACATGGCAGCGCCCCTGGAAGCCTCCATGCTCTACATGCTGGCGAGCCTGGTGGGCAACAGACAGCAAGGGCGCGACGATGCCACCCAAAACCCCCAGGCGATGCATGTCGATCGCGCCATGGCCTACATGGAACGCCATATGGGGGAGGAGATCTCGCTCCATAATCTGTGCAAGGCCTGCCACATCTCGGCCCGAACCCTGCAGGTGGCATTCCAAACAGTTCGAGGTCGCACACCCCTTCAGGCCCTGCAGGAGATACGGCTCACAGGGCTCAAGCAGTTGATCCTGGGCGAAAGTGAAATCAGGCAAGCCTGTGCCCAGGTGGGGCTGCCACCGAGTGGCCGGATGGCGGCCAACTACAAGCGACTGTTCGGTGAATTACCAAGCCAAACACGACTACGTGCCGGCTATGGGATTAATCAGGCAAACGACTCGTGAGTTCCTGAATAAGGGTGCGGTGGGCAACGTTGAGGTAATCCACTTCACGCTTGAGCCTCACGATTTGGCTTTCACAATCGTGAACAGCAAAAACAAGCTTCTGCGCTTCATCACTGAGTTTGTCGATGGGGTAACGACGATCACCGATCGTTAGGGTTCCAGCCTGGGAGGCCTGCCCTGCGACGGCTGTTTCACCTGAGCTATCCGGTGCCATGGGAGTGGTGGGGGAAGCTTCTGCGTCAATAGCAGTGGTGTTGTCCATGGGGAAGAAAAGAGGGAAAGAGGGGAAAAAAGAAAAAAGAACGACACCGAAGGAGGGACCGAGAAAGGCAGGGAGAACGCGCTCGGGGCCTCATCAACGACGATCCGACATCGGCTTAAAGAGGTCTTCAAGGAAATCGAAGACCATGGTGATCACGGGCTTGTGGTGCAAGACAACGCGGGCCGTAATGCCCATGCCGGAGCGCAGGGAACTGGCTGGAAAACCCTTGGGGATGCCACTTGGCGGAATTCTGATCCTGGCGCTATAGGCCTGGGCTTGACCCTTGGGATCAACGGCCGCTGTGGTGGGTGACAACGAATCAACAACCCCCTTCAAGGTGCCGTTCTCATTGGCAGGAAAAGCATCCACCGTGATGTCGGCTTTTTTGCCATGAACAATTGGGGCCGCAAGTTTTGAGGACACCTGAACCGAAGCGATCAATCCTTCGCTAGGGACTACCGTGGCAAGCAATTCACCCTGCTGCACCCGCTGACCGCTGGCCTGAATAGCAACCTGCTGGAGGGTTCCGGTAATGGGCGAAATCACCACAAATTGCCTGGCGCGTTCACGTAGTTCACGCAGCTGGGTGGTCACATCATTGATCTCAATTTGGCGTTGCAATACCATGCGCTCTTTGTCTTCAAGCAACGATTGATAATCTGCCTTGCTCTGAAAGAGATCATTTTCTTTTTCAAGCAATTGCACTTCCTGGACCGATCCCTGGCTGACTAAACCCCGCAGACGATCTGTCAAAGTTGCATTGAGTCGAATTTTGGCCCTTGCCTGGTCTAAGCGGATCGCCATGCCCAGATCATCCCGTTGTCCTTTTTGCTTCAAAAGCGTCAATTTCTGGGGAAGACTCTGGAGCCTTGGCTCCAGATCCTCACGGCCAAGAGTGAACAAAATCTGGCCCTTCTGAACCAGTTGGTGTTGCCGCACGTTCACCGTCACAACCTGGGCTGAATCGGGGCTCTTGATGCTGGCCTGGGGCCGCAATGTTTCAAGTTGACCAGGCAAACTACTGGTTTCTTCGATGCGGCTCACGCAAGACCAACCCAGCAGGGCGACCGAACCCAAGCCCAGGGTCCAAATCAGGGTGCGGCTCCACCGCGGCGGGGGCGTGAGCAGCATGTGATGC
The DNA here is from genome assembly GCA_943373125.1 of Synechococcus sp. UW140. Taxonomy (GTDB): domain Bacteria; phylum Cyanobacteriota; class Cyanobacteriia; order PCC-6307; family Cyanobiaceae; genus Cyanobium_A. The sequence continues at coordinate 27,201 of CALSBG010000001.1, read as the reverse complement.
CGGGAGCCCTCATCGCCCTTGCCGGAAGAATTGGACCCATTGGTTTTCAGTGAACTTGTAGGTGTCAATCCCACTTTGGCAAAGCGGGCACTAAAACTGGAAATGAGCTGTTTCATTTAACCTCCGAATTGTTGTTGATAAAGGGCAAAGTAACGACCAGATTGCGACATCAATTCATCGTGGCTACCGATTGAATCGATACGACCGTCGTGCATCATCACGATTTGATCGGCATGAATCAGGGTGGACAGACGATGGGTAATCATTACCAAGGTGCGGCCCCTAGCGTGGTGTCGAAGGTTCTTCACCACCTGCTGTTCCGTATCCACATCGAGGGCACTTGTGGCCTCATCGAGAATCATCAGATTGGGATTTTGAAGAAGCATCCTGGCCAGGGCAATCCGTTGACGTTGTCCGCCGGAAAGCCCGGTCCCCTTTTCACCAACAGGGGTGCTGTAGCCATAGGGCAGTCCCATGATGAACTCGTGGGCACAGGCCATCCGAGCCGCCTCAACAACCTGCTCCGTCTCAGCCTCTGGATCGGCCACAGCAATATTGGAATAGATCGAACCCTCAAAAAGCAGGCAGTCTTGGGGCACAAATCCGAGCTGTCTTCGAAGGGAATAAAGCTCCACCTTGCTCACGTCGAGATCATCGATCAGCACCTTGCCCCGGGTGGGTTCATAGAGCCTGGGGATGAGCTTCAACAAGGTGCTCTTGCCACAGCCGCTCTGGCCAACAAGACCGGTGAAGTTTCCCACAGGAATCTCCAGGCTCACGCCCGATAGCTGGGGGGTGCCGGTGGTGCCATAGGCAAAACTCACCTGGTCAAAGTTGATCTTTCCCTGGATTGGGGGCATGGTGATGTTGGAATCTTCCAATTCGCCTGTTTCCAGCGGCTGGTTCACCACATCACCGAGCCGCTCCACCGCCAGAGAAACCTCCTGAAAGTTTTGCCAAGTACCGGCGAGTCTCAGAATGGGCTGGGTAACATAACCACTAATGATGCGGAAGGCAATCAAACCTCCTAAGGTGAGTTGGTTTTGTAGAACCAACCAGGAGCCAACCGTAATCACCAAAATATTGGTTGTCTTGCTAATTAATTGCAGCCCATTAGAGCTGGCCGTATTCGCCAAGACGGTGCGAAAACCCTTGTTAATACCATCGAGGTGCCTATCCTCCCAATTGCGACGAGCAGCCAGTTCACTATTCTGCACCTTGACCGTCTGAATACCGTTCAACACCTCCACCATGTAGGACTGGGTTTTGGAATAGGCTTCCGCCCGTTGGCGGATCAGGGTTTGGGTGATCGGGGAGAGACCCAAAATTACAATGAGTAGAAGGGGAATACTTCCCAACACAATCCCCGCAAGGATTGGCGAATAGAAGAACATCACCCCGAAGTACAGCATGGCAAACAGGGCATCCAGCACCACGGTGAGGGCTGTACCTGTGAGAAAGCTGCGGATTTTTTCCAGTTCATTCAAACGACTTGAAAGCTCACCAACGGGACGCTTCTCGAAGTAACGAACGTTGAGGCGCAGCAATCGGGAGATGATCGCAGAACCGAGGTTGATATCGACCCGGTTCGAGATTTCCATGAATTGGAAGGTGCGCAAACTGCTGAAAATCAGCTCCAGCACCATGAACAGCACCATCACCACCGCAAAACCACCAAGGGCATTGGATGATCCCTGCCCAATCACCCGATCGATGATTTGCTGGAACAGAAGCGGTGTGGCCAGGGCAAACAACTGGGCGAGGAAACTGGCAATGAACACCTCCACCAGCCCGATTTTGTAACGGCTCAGGTAGGGCAAAACCCATGCCAGCCCAAAGCGCTTCTGCGGGGTATTACGGCCGGAGCTGATTGCCACCGCCCGCAAATTCGATCCAAAGTGATCAACCAATTGCTTCTGCTGGATCCTTTGGATCGGACCTGCAGGATTGAGCAGCAGCAGCCCGGAGCCATTGGCTTCAACGATCAGGCTGGGGTTGTGGTCTTCATCCAGGATCACCGCAGGGGTGGGAAGGCGACTTGCCTCCGTGGGGCGAAACACCACGACACGGCCATCCAAGCCCAGTTGGTCGGCCACGTTGATCACCTGCTCGAGGCTGGCACCCCCCTTGCTGTCAGCAAGAAACTGGCCAGCCCGGCGCAGGTTGTCGCGACGAATCGGCAAGCTGTAAAAGCTCGCCAACATCGTGAGTACGGCGGCATGGCGTTCGGCTGGGGTCGTGCCACCCACCGGCCGATAGCCCAACTGACGCACATGGTTGGTGAGGCGGCGGGTCGACTGATCCAGCTCAGGGGGCTGGGACAGGGCACGAGCGGGGGCTTCAACTGGAAGGTCCCTCGTAGGGACCAGGGCGCGACGGGGAGAAAAGAGCGCCGCCCGATCAGCACCAGCGCGGTCAAAGCTGGCCCGATCAGCGCCGGCCCAGGTCAACACCCTGGGGTTGCGATCACCCAAAAACGACCGTAGGGATTCGCCGGTTACCAGTTGGCCGTACCGGAAGCCCTCCTTGGAGCGATCGGCGTAGATGAGGGGAGAGCCGTCACTGTTTGGGGGCACGGGGCTCCCTGGGGGCAGGAGTTGCCAACGCCGCAGATAGATCTCCGGGGTCTGCTGATCAGCCGGCACATGCAAACCCAACCCGTTGACCAACCTCTGGATCAGGGGCAACTCACTGGGGGAGAGTTCGTGCTGAAGCAGCTCGAGCACGGCCTGCTCCAGGTTGGGGTGGAGGGGCAACGGGCCCAACACAATGGCCTCACAGGCGGAGGAGGCAATCAGCTCTTCACTGAGTTCGGGATCAAGCAGGGTCAGCACCCCACAGAGGTAGGGGCCCTCGGGACGCAAAACCGTGAGGGAACCGAATTGGCGATCGGGATCAAGAATCCGGCAATGGCCTTGAAGAACAAGCAGCACTTCCGGGCTGGCGGAGCGGGTCTGGAGAACCGCTCCTGCCGGGAAATGACGGCGTTCACATCCCAGGTGATCCGCTAGGGATTCCAGGACTTGGGCATGGGCGCTCGTGAGTTGCATCAAGCAGTTGACCCTGCAACCAGCCCATGAGCTGTTGCAAATCGGTCTGGAGATCGCTGCAAATCTTCGACTTAAAGCTCAGCTCTTCGAGGAATTTGCGCGTATGTGCGTCGTATTCACTGTCGAAGCGATACTCGAGTCGGATCAGGGTGTGCCATTGGTCGGCCTCGAAGGGGCCAATCAACTGACCAGCCTGGGCCGTGCGCAAACGGCTGGCGATTTCCGGGTGGGGCGTGGTGAGATCCACCGGTCCAACAATGCCCTGGGTTTTGGCCTCCGGACCACTGGAATGGAGGCGTGCCGCCTCACCAAAACCCAGCTCACCGGCCTCGATCGCGTAAAACAGCTCCCGGCACAGGCAGGGATCGTCCACCCGCAGAAGGCTGTAGAGAACCCGATCGAGTTTGTCTTTGTAGCGCAGGTAGAGGGATTCACCGCTCGTGGTGATCAGTTGGCTGCGCAATTCCCTGCGGCGGTATTCGTGGATCGCCTCAGACAGGAAGTCGTTGGCGCCCATACCCCGAAGCAAACACCAGCGTTGACGATCCTCATCGCTGGAGAGGTTGTGTTCCGTGCAGTATTGGCTCACAGCCTCCATGGCAATGGCCTCTGGCGCTGAGAGATCGTCCCGTTGGGACACCACGACCCGCTCCTTGAATTGGCGCAGGAAAGGTTCAGCCAACTCAAAGCGAAACAACAGGGCAATCAGGTCTGGGCTTGTGGCATCCGCCAGGGCCGCCAGCAGGGTTGCATCGGGGGGCTCAACGGCTGGGGGCTCAACGGCTGGGCCTGGGCCAAGCGCCGGGGGACGGGTCATCAATGAAGGATTGGTCATGGGAATTGGCACACAACGGAGGGTCTGCAGGGATTAGGCCTTGAGCCAGGGCAACTCGCCACCGAGCTGCCCATGGCAATGGAGCAATTGGGTCACCATCACGGCATCGGCCATCGACTGGTCAACCGCTAGGGCCAGGGTCACGGCCTGCTGGAGCTCAGCCAGGGAAGCCCTAATGCCAGGGGCGCCAGGGCCCCTGCACTGGGTCGCCACGCTGGTCAACCAACCAATCCAATCCACATCTTCATCGCTGAACGTGAGCACGCAATCCAGCTTGAGCCTGATGTCGGCGAGCAATTCCCCTGGAAAGGGAATCACTTCAAGCGCCTTGAAGAGGGGTCCTTCGCCATCCAGTCCCCCTACGCCAACTGGGAGGTTGGCGTTTGGTTGCTCGACAGCAACAGTGGGATCGCCTTCGCCCTTGGGATCGTTAACCAGGGTGAGCTGGGCCCTGCGCAATTGAAGGATCAGGGGAATGCTGGTGCCATCGGGGAGGCGTAGTCGCAGGTTCCATTCACTTTCCAGTTCAGGATTACGGCGCTGCACCTGAATCGACTGGCCAAGTTTGGAATCCAGCAGCAAGGAGCGCAGGCCCCGCTCACCACCACCCGGCAGGGTGATCATGGCCAGCAACAGCCCCGCCAAGCTGCCGGGATTGTTGAAGGCCCCAATCAAGTTATCCAACAACCCCTTGAGGTCGTTGGGGTCATCGGGCTTGCCAGGCTGACTTGGGCGGCGACCACGCAAGTCGCTATCCGTTGAGAGAGCTTCAGTACCTGGCTCGGTGGGCGCCAGGGGAAGCTTGGTCTTCGTGGGATCAGCCCCTGCTCCGGCTACACCGCCAGGGCCAGAAGTGCCAGGACCGGCCGGAGGTCTGGCAGCTTGGCCCAACGCTTCATCAGCAAAGCGATCGAGGGGGCCACTGCTGTAGCCCCCGCCTGAAAGTGCACCGTTCCCGCGGGCGCTGGGAGCCCCGGCCCCGTTGCCGATCGGCGCTGGTTCGGAGCCGAAATCAGAGGGGTTGGCGGCGCTGATCACCTGACGGGGAACGATCAAGGTGCTTTGCAACCGGGCACTCTCCTGGACGCCAAAGCGGCTGCCGTCATCGCCGAAAACCCTGGTGCTGGTGGAAATCTCAATGGGCAGGGTGCCGCTGGCTGTGGCGACTGGCACTACTTCGATCCAAGCAAGATCAAAACTGGTTTGATTGGGGCCAAGCAGGCTGGCGAGCTCGGAGATCGGCACCACCACTCCTTGGCTTGGGCGGAGAAGTCGCCATTGGGCCTCCAGGCTGGTGGCTTGGGCATCGCTCACGCCTGCCAGGGCCTTGAACGCCGGGGACAGGTGCACCGAGATTGGCTGGCTGCTGCGAATCGTCAGGTCGGTGACATCGGCGGTGTCGTTGAAGACCAAGGGGGCTGCACCAAAGATCGTGCCCAAGGAAACGGGTTGACCATCGGTGATGGTGGGCTCGTTGGTGCTCGATGCAATGCCCACTTCCTGGGCACTGGGGGTGAGCTCCAGCGCAAAGCTTTGGCTGGCCTGCAAGCTGCCGTCACTGGCCATGATTTGCACCTGACCATCCAGCACATCCATCAAGCCAGGAGCCGTTATCACCAAGCGAGCCTGACCCGAACTGGTGTCGATCCGCACCAATTGGTTGAGCCGTTGTTCCTGTTCCAGAGACGCCCCTCTCACCTTCAAGCTATAGCTCAGGGGAGGAGTGTCGTCGGCGTAATCATCGGAATCGCGAAACAGATCCCGAAGCTCGATCACTTGAACCCGGTTGTCTTTGAGCTTGGTCGAGCCAATCAGATTGGCCACGGTGGGGGCATTATTTCGGGTGTTCTCGACCCGCACCCGAAACATTTGACTCACTGAATCCTCATGACCAGAGTCCTGACGAGCTGAATCCAGACCAGCCTCTGGATCAGTGGCCTTGGCGGTGATACGCAGCACCAAGTTGCCCACCTGTTCGGCCCCGGGCCGGAGCAGCAGGTCCATCAAGGCGCTGCTACTGAATGGCTTGAGCTTCAAGTTGCTGCCTGGGCTTGTCCCATCGGCCAAACCAATGCCAAGCCCGCCTGTCTCCTCGCCATTCAGCCTTAGATCCAGTCGCACAGGTTGGGAGGGATCAATGAGGCGAAAATCCAATCGGAGAAAGGAATCCTCGGGGCTATCCCCCAGGGCTTCGCCAAGACCCAAGTTCGGCAAGCTGGCTGCGCTAAATCGCAGGTGGTTGCCCGTGACCTCACTGCTATCCACCTGGCGATAAAGGGGGAACAGGCTGGTGATGGCCTGCTGCAAATTGGCATTGGCCGGGTTGATCAGCTGGAGGCCCGACCAGTTGAGATCAAGATCGAGACCAATCACCCCGGGCATCGAGCTGGCCTGGCGGAGATCATTGACACTGATGGTCAACGAAAGGGCACTGCCCGCAGGAAGGGACGCAAGGTCCTCCGGCCGAACCAACTCACCATTGTCTTGACGGCGCAAAACCGGCGTCAGCGTGATGCGGTCGGCGTTGCTGTCTTCCTGGCGGCGATCAAACAGGCTCATCCAACCGGGGTCCTGCACGGAGGTGAGTTGGCCGTCCTTGCCAAGACGCAATGCCTCCACGGTGTAGGCAAGGGTGGCTGAACTGCCCAGCTGCTGGAAGGCAGTGGAAAGGTCGAGCAGCGAGGGGGTGCCTTCGCGCAGCACCAGGTCTGGTAGGGATCGGTTCACTTCCACCAATCCATCGGGCGAGACAATCCCCAAATCCAGTTGGTAGGAGCTGCTAGCGCCAGAGCGATCGGTGGCGGTAAACAGCAGGCTGAGCTGGCCGCGATCAGCAGTTCCAGGGGTGAAGGAAACCTCGCCTGTGCGTTGATCAAAGCGAAGCCCGTTGGGCATGCCAAGCGCCGAGCTGCTGCGGGCCTTGAGGCTGAAGCTGAGCCTGTCACCGTGGATCGCATCGCGATCGCGGAACACAGTGTTGAGATTGAGTTGGAACGGGGAATTCACCTCGAGACGTCGATCGTCGCTTGAAGGCCGAAGCCGTTCAGGTGCCTGGTTGACGTTGTCAACGCTCAACCAAAAACTGGCTTCGGCGGTGGCACCCCAGGTGTCCACGGCCCGAAAGCTGATGCGGTGATCGCCCACCGCATCGTTACCGGCAAGTCCAGAGACCTGGCCGGTGGTGGAGTCGAACTGCAACCAATTGGGCATATCCACCTCGTAGTTGAGATGGTCGCCGATCAAAAAGTCATCGTCGCGAAACAGGCTGGGCAAATCAAAGGCCACGCTCTGGCCCTCCTGGATTGTGCGATCAGAAAGATCGAACCCGACCCAATAGGGAGCCCGGTTGAACTCACGATCCACGACCCGCAGCTGCAGGGGCACCCTGGTGGAGGCGCCGGATTGGTCGGTAGCGACAACGCCAAAGACAAAGGGCTCGCTTTGATCGGCAGGGACCTGCCCGGTGATCACACCGGTGGCCGAATCAATGGCCTGCTGGGATGCCAGCCCAGGGGCTTGGGCTAAATCCAAGCTGTAAGTGAGCCGATCCCCCTGATCGACATCAGTGATGGTGCCCGCAGGCAGCCTGATCTCAAACGGGTTGCCCTCCCGCACCCAAATTTCAGGCAGGCGTTCAGCCTTCCAGATCGGCGCGTCGTTGACATTTTCAACCACCAAATCAAGGATCTGGCGGGCAGTGGCACCGCTCAAGTCGCGGGCTTCCACTTCCAATTGGTAAGCACCCACCTCCGCATTACCGGGCACCCCCTGCAGCAGTCCCGTGGTGGCATTGAGACCAAGCCAACTGGGGCTTTGACCCAGCAGGCGATAGGTCAGAACGTCGCCAACGGCGATGTCCTGGTCGCTGAAGGCGGCGCTCACATTGAGCGCGAATGGTTGATCTTCCACCGCGGTGATCGGCCCCAAGGGCACGGCTACCGGAGCGTCATTGACATTGGTAATCGTGAGCGACAGCATCTGCTGCCAGGAGCGTCCAGCAGCATCAAAAACCTGGATTTGATAGCGATGGACACCCACCTGGGGCTGGTCGGCCAACCCAAACAACACCGGCAAAGTAGGCGTATTGGTGCCTACGGCAACAATTTGCCCAGCAGCCAAAGGCTGATTGGCGCGGGTGGGTAGCTTGGTGGGCTGCAACGCGAGATTTAAACCTGCAGTGGCGCCATCACCAACTCGATAATCAAGGGTGGCGAAGCGTTCGCGCTTGGTGTCACCGAGAACCTCACCGCTACCACCACTAGGCAGGGAAGCAGCCACCAAACCGGTGAGGCTGCCCGCAGCAGCATCGAGGCTGCCGGAATTTCGAAACAGGGGCAGGGTTGGCACAAGTTGCCGGTCCACCAAGGAGAGGGCTTGGGGGTTCCAGTGCAGATCAAGATCGACCCCAAGCAAACCCTGACCCTCGGCCCGGGTATCTGTCACCACCACATCCATTTGCACCAAGCTGCCCGGTGCCAGGGCCGCCACCGCATCGCTGCTCAGGCGATTGCCCAGGGAGTCGTAGAACAACCCTTCAATCACCAGCCGCTCGGCCAGGGTGGCATCGGGGATCCGTTGGCCAAACTGGAACCAATCGGATGAATCACCAGCCTCCAGCGGCACCACGGTGACGCCTTGGATGCCATTGGCCCCTGGGAACAGGGCGGCGAGATCAAGGCTGAAGGGCTGATCTTCGAACAGGGAAAACGATTGGGGTGCCGACTCCCCGTAGGCCAAAAAGCCATCCCTCGCGAAAGCCGTCGCAAGGAGGGGGGGTGGATTGGCGTCGAGCAACCTGAGGGGATCTGGGCTGTCGCTAAGCGCTAGGCCTGTCAACTGATCAGTGGTGGCTAAACCAGAATCAGAGGAGTCAAAAGCTAACGCTGCATCAAATAGATCCGTTGAGGTTAAGGAAAACTGAACAGCAATGGGATCGGCAAGGTCTAGGCCAGCCAGCGGATCTGGATTAGCGAAGACTGGCTCATCAAGCAATGTGCTCAAGGGGATAGGCAGATCAGCAGGAGCACTAAGCAGATCTTCCACGTGCAGAGAATTGCTTGCTATCGCCATAGAACACGCCTGTCTATTGAATCCGCAGTGAGCCCTAGCCCAACCCAATACGGCAGTGATCCATGGTTACGAAAGTGAAGGGATCAGAAGGGAAATGGGTAGGAGCTCGTCGCTCATTGCACAGACCTGCGCAAATGGAATGGTTGGCCGTGCCCCGATCGAAACAAATGAACCTAAGGCGCAACAGGTGTTCCCAAAACGCAGGAGACATGGGGTGGGAGTGAGGGACACGCAGGGAATGTGTGATTTGCGTTGTAGGGGCCAGGGAAAAGCTACGGCAAGCCAATCCATCGCAAAGGTAGGGAGAACCAAAGCCAGCAGCACTCTTCTTCAAGGAGAAAAATGCCGGCAAGGCTCCTCACCACTCGAATCATCAACCCAGGAATCAGCCCATGGCAAGCTCCTTTCATGTCAACTTCGAGGACCTGCAACGCATCCTTGAAAACATCAAGATTGCAGAGCGCGAATCAGCTGGCGAACAACTGATTGACATCATTACTGAGATTGCCACCGGCAGCCCGGCCATAGCGGGGAGTCCATTGGTCAACGCCGCCAACCTGCCCCTGGGCCTGCGCCATGTGGATGGATCGAACAACCACCTGATTCCCGGCTCTCCCAATGGCACATTGAACGGAGCTGCTGGCCAGCCCTTTGCCAACCTAACCGAACGCCAATTCATCACCAACAGTGGCAGTGAACCGATATCATTTGGCCCCAATGCGAGCGTTAGCAATACCAACTACACCCCAAATCCGACAGGGGAACCCTCGTCGGTGGTGGACAGCTCCCTGCGCACCATCTCGAACCTGATCGTTGATCAAACAATCACCAATCCAGCCGCTATTGCCGCGGCACTGCAGCAAGCAGGAGCAACAAATCCAAACGAATCAGCAATAGCCCTTTATTCATTAAGCCGGCAGCTGCTTGACCCCAACTATGAGGGCGACAAGGATCTGCTGAGAGCTGAACTTGCTACAACACTCGCAAGCTACGGTGTGGGAGTAAGCCAGGATGGCTCAATCTCGATCGAACATCGCAGCGCAGATATTGGCCTTTCACCAGCCAACACCAGCTGGATGACCATCTTTGGTCAATTTTTCGATCACGGCCTTGATCTGATCCCCAAAGGTGGCCAAGGCACCGTTTACATCCCCCTGAAAGCAGATGATCCCCTGTATGTCCAGAACAGTCCCACGAATTTTATGGCGCTGAGCCGGGCCACCAACATCCCAGGCACAAACGACACAACCCCCTGGATCGATCAGAACCAAACCTATACCTCCTTTGCCCAGCACCAGGTATTCCTTCGGGAATACATGCGGATTAACACCACAACCGGAGAAGTCTTAACAGACCCAGCATCGGATGCCTGGGGCGCCGGTAAAACAATCGCCACTGGCCGCCTGCTCAACGGCACCATCGGCTCAATGCCCACCTGGGCCGAACTCAAGGCCCAAGCTTTGACGTACCTGGGAATCCAGCTGGACGATCGGGACGTCACGAAAGTGCCCGACGTGCTGGTGGATCCCTACGGCAACTTCATTCCCAATGCCAGCGGCTACGCCCAACTCGTTGTCAGCATTTCGTCAGCAGGCCTAGCGGAGACAGCCTCGGGTACGGCCACCCAGCCCGTGAACCCAACTGGCGTGAATGCGAGACGCACACCGGCAGCATTCCTCATCGATATCAATCGGAATGCGGAGCCGATCACGGATCGGATTGGCGACCTCCAGCAGGATGGCGACGCTCAAGTGGGCCTATCTGGATCGGTGAACTGGTCCACTCCCGTAGGCGACGGACGTGGTGGTTTTACCACCTACGACAACGAGCTCCTCGATGCCCACTACGTCACCGGGGACGGCCGTGGCAACGAAAACATCGCCCTAACCGCTATCCACGACATGTTCCACGCGGAACATAACCGCGTGATGGAAGCAAACAAGCTCACCTTGCTGCGCAGTGGGGATCTGGCCGCCATCAACGAATGGCTGTTGTTTGACCTGCCGACTATGGGTGGGCTTCCTGACCCAACAGATGCCCAGGGCTTACAGACATTGGCAGACACCCTGGTCTGGGATGGCGAACGCATGTTCCAGGCCGCAAAATTCACAACAGAGATGCAATACCAGCATCTTGTATTTGAGGAATTTGCGCGGCGGATTCAACCCAATATTGCACCCTTTGTCTTCACCAACTCAGCGGATCTCGATGGGCGCATCGTTGCCGAATTTGCCCATGCCGTCTACCGGTTCGGCCACTCCCAACTCCTCGACGACGTCAACCGGTTCAACAACACACTGGTTGCAAGTGATTTGGGGCTCATTGAGTCATTCCTCAACCCTCTAGAATTTGCCGCCAGTGGGGCAAATGCAAAGGAAATTCTGGCGAATATTGGCAGGGGCATTGCCAATGCCACTGGCCAGGAAATGGATGAATTTATGGTTGAAGCTCTGCGCAACAACCTGCTAGGAGCACCCCTTGATCTCGCTGTTCTCAACCTCGCCCGGGGGCGCGAGCAGGGGATTCCATCGCTGAACGAAACGCGCCGACAACTCGAACAATCCACAGGGGCCGTACAGCTCAAGCCCTATAGCGGCTGGGTTACGGATCCTGGTCAATCGCAAAGTAACGGGATTTTTGAAAAACTGAAAAGCCCGATGTCGGTGGTGAACTTTATCGCTGCCTACGGAACCCACGCCAGCATTACCTCAGCAACCACCACCGAGGCCAAGCGGGATGCGGCCTTGGCCATCGTGACTGGGGCTGGAGCCCCAACGGATGCCCTGGACTTCCTGCGAGGCAGTGGCACGTGGGCTGGGAGAGAAACCGGGATCAACAACATTGACCTTTGGATTGGTGGTCTGGCTGAGCAAATCAACGAGTTTGGTGGCCAGCTCGGTGACACCTTCAATGCAATCTTCCAATACCAAATGGAACATCTGCAGAACGCTGACCGGTTCTACTACCTCAGCCGCACCCAAGGCATGAATCTCCTCACCCAACTAGAGGGGACCACAATGTCGGATCTGTTGATGCGCAACAGTGATTTGGGCCGAGAGGATGCCACCCACCTCTATGCCCACATCATGGGTAAACCGGATTACGTGCTTGAGCTTGATCTGAATGTTGCCCAGGCCGACTACAGCGGAAGTGCCTTGGGTACGACACCAATTGGTGTCAATACGGCAGAAGAAAGGGCCCATCTCGATCCCCAAATGAACAGCCTGTCGCTGTTCTCTTTCGCGCTAGGTGCGTTGGCGAATGCCTCGATGCAAAGCCAGGTCAGTAGAACCTACGGCCTGCAAGGCCAGTACACCAGCATGATCCGCTTTACCGGGGGAGAACACGTGGTGCTGGGTGGCAGCGAGGGCAACGATGCCATCTACGGCGACAAGGGCATCGATACCCTTTGGGGAGATGGTGGAGATGACTATCTCAATGCCGGCATGGAATCCGATCAAGTCTTTGGTGGTGATGGTGATGACATCATTGTTGACCCCTTTGGCAACGACTTCCTGCGGGGTGAGCGGGGTGATGACGTGATCGTCAACGGCGCGGGCTTGGATGTTGATTTTGGCGGGGAAGGCCAAGATGCCATGTTTGCCGCAGTCGATACCACCGAGATGTTTGCCGGTGAAGGCAACGACTTCCTGCGAGGTGGCAGTGCACCGGATGTCATGTTTGGTGGCGAAGGCGACGACTGGATCGAGGGTGGCGAGGGATTTGATGGCATCGCCGGTGATAACTCTGAGCTGTTCTTTAACAGCCCAATCGTTGGTCACGACATCCTGAACGGCCAGGGCAACGACACCGATTACGACGGTGAAAATGGCGACGACATCATGGTGCAGGGTGTAGGCATCCAACGCAGCAACGGCATGAGTGGCTTTGACTGGGTGATCCACAAGGATGACCCGGTTGGAGCCAACACCGACCTCACCACCTTTATTCCAGGCTTGGTCGCTACACCAGGGGCAGCTGTAGCCATCACCCTGCGTGATCGATTTGATTCGGTTGAGGGGGCATCGGGGTGGAAATTCAATGACAACCTAAAAGGCTCCATTCGGGCCATCGCTGGCACTCCCTGGTTCCAAAGTCTGCTCACCCAGGCTGGGGTTGATCGCATCACTGGGCTACAGCAAGTGATTGGGGGCACAGGCCAAGTAGATCCCAATGCCGTGGTCTTCGGTGCCACCAACATTGATGGCAACTCGGAAGGTCAGATCTTCCTCGGTGGCGATGGCAGCGACACCCTCATGGGCGGCGTTGGCAACGACGTGATTGATGGTGATGCCTGGCTGAATGTGCGAATTGCTGGCACCCGCAAAGATGGGAGCAACTTCAGTGTTGACAGCCTCAGTCAAGTTTTTGACGACCTGGTCGGAGGCAAGATTGACCCCGGTGAGATGGGGGCTGTCCGCGAAATTCTCTATGACAATGCCACCAATGGCACCAACCCCGATGATGTCAATCTTGACATCGCTGTCTTCCAGGACATCCGGGATAATTACACAATCACCAACAATGCTGATGGATCCGTCACCGTTGCCCATACAACGGTGACGGCCGGCCTGCAGAGCGATGGCATCGATCGACTCCGTAATATGGAGACGGCTCGATTTGCCGATCAAGATATTAGCCTGATCAACTACAAACCCACCGCAGCGGAGCCATTCACGACGCGGGAACTCTCAACGAATGGATTCTTCGGATTCGGAGCGGCCAACAACGCATTCTTCTCTGCACCGGCTCTGTTTGATCATAACAATGTAACAGCCACTAATCCCACTGGTGCCGTTGACGCCAATGCCATCAGCCTCTCCTTCGTCGATGGTGCCAATCAGCCCCTTGCAACAACCGCAGGAGTACTCAGGCTTGGCCAAACCCCAGGCCAACAGCTGAAAATGACGGCCAGCTACATCGATGCTTCTGGCTTGTCCAATAGCTTCACAAGCCCGCTGGTCAATGCCATTGTGGGCTCTACTGCCAACAACACACTCACTGGCACCAATAGCACCACCATTGCCGACTACATCTTTGGCGGCAATGGCACAGACACCCTCAATGGCAACGATGGCGACGACCACCTGTCTGGTGGTGCCGGCAACGATGCTCTCAACGGTGGCACTGGCATCGACACCGCCAACTTCACAGGATTGGCAACAACAGGATTAAATGTGGGCAACCCACCCGCCCAAACTAGTTCTACTGCCATCTTTGGCATCAATGGAAGCAACATCTCAGTAACGACCACTGCTGGGGGCACCGACACCCTCAACACCATTGAAAAACTGCGGTTTAGCGATGGCACCTTTGATTTGGTGGCCGGCACAACGAATGCCGCAAACAACCTCAGCTACGGGGGCACCAACCGTTCCGTGCTCTTTGGCGCTAGCGGTAACGACAGCCTGGCCGGTGGCGGCAATGACGACGTATTGACCTACACCGCAGCCGGCAGCAATACGGCCAACAATCTTTCCGGGGGAGGGCGTGATGTCATGGACGGTGGCGTGAATGCTGCCCTCGGTGATCGGGCGGTGATCAACGGCGACACAAGTACGGAAACATTCCGTGTCTTTGCCATTGCAGGAGCTGCCAATGCTGCCCAACGTACGGCATTAGCAGCGTTTGGCAACTTCAATGCCAACACCGAAATCGTGGTGCTTCGGGGCTCTGGCAATCTTCAAGCCAACGCAGCACTTACCACCGCAAATTTTGCCGTCATTGCTGAACTGGTCAACATCGAAGAACTCACAATCAACGTCAATGGAAGCGGGGCTGGCACCCAGAGGCTGCAGGTCTTTGGAGATTTTGCTGCCACAAGCCTGCGTACAAACACCATCACCGTCACCAGCGATGGTGCTGGCGTTGAAGTGGATGTCACTGGCATTGAATCAGAGCACCGCGTCGTTCTTGATGCTGGCACCATCATTGGTCAGCGCGCTCAAGACAGCATTGGGAATGCGACATCCCCGTCGCCCCTTGACACGCCAACGCTCCCTGGGCAAGACGATAACGATTCCTCTGGAGATGACAATTCCTCTGGGAATTGTGACCCCTCTGAAGTTAATGCCTCCAAGGCCATCCATCTAGGCCTCAGCCTCCAAAAGGTGCCCGAATTCGATGGCGATCTCCCCTCCGACATCGTTCTACGACGCTTTGGTACCACGCAAGAACAGAAGAGTCAATTCTATTTGGCCCTCACCGCAGAATCCCTACGCGATGCCTCCATCGACACCCTCGATGTCACCCTCGATCTCGGCGCTGACTTCTTTGATGTCTTCCAAATCAGTGGCCAGCAGATCTTCTTCTCAGAAGACATGGCCGTTCAGCGCCAGGTCCGCATTGATGGCACCAAGGTTCGCTTTGAAGGTGCTGGCCTCAGCGCCCTGGGCGAAGGCCTGGGCAAGGGCGTGGACTCCACGGCTCCCATTGCTGTGATCGCCCTCACACTCCGCGATGACATCAATGATCAAATCCAAGGGGCCCGCATCGCGGATCGCTATGGCTTCCTCAATCGGGAGACCTGGCAGCAATCCCTCAACTTTGAGGTTTCTGCCAACATCGATCAGGTGGTCTTCTCCGACCTTGTCTCGCTCCGCGATCTCGGTGGTGACGATGCCCTGATGAGCGACGAGCTCCACGTGATGGCCCGCGCCGCCCAAGCAGAGCTCTCCACCGACAGCGCCTTTGGACTCGGCACCGAGCGCTCCGTGCTCAAGCCCGGCGAAACGGGATTCACCAACCTGATCCGTTCCGGCGACACCATCGAGCGCATCACCCAGTGGCAAAACGATGGTGAATTTTCCTTCCGTGATTTCACCATCACCAACATCGACCAAGCCGGTGTTGCCAAGGCGGTCAGTGTGTTTCTAGGCGATGACGCCATAACCCTCAACACCCTGGCACCAGACTCCGGCGACGGCCCTGGAGAGGTGGCCGAGATCCGCACCACCTTCATGGTCAGCGCTCAAGCTGGTTCGGTGCTCGATACCAGCAAGCTGGGCTTCCAGCTCGATGCCTTTGGTGGTTACCACTGGGATACCTCCAAAATGGAGCTGTTCCAGCAAAAAAATCTCATCACCTTCCAGGGGGATCTCAACTACGACGGTGCCGTCACGATGAAGGACTTGGCCTTCCTCAATGCCGGTGCGGCCAGAGGTTCTGGTGATGCCCGCGGCTACAGCCGCGACGTGGACGCCAACTTTGACGGGGAGCTCGACATCGATGATCTCGCCATCCTTGATGCCGATTGGGGCCGCAGCCTCCACCAAGGCGACGCCAAGTTCCTGGGATCCGATCAACTGTCGATGGCAAGCCTTACTGGCCAAGGCCAACTCCACTGGGATAGCAGTGCCTTCCAAGCCCAAAACACCATTGAAGCGAAGTCGAGCTACGTCAATCCCATCACCGATGCGACCGGCACCCTGGTAGACGTTCAAGGCTTCCAAGCTCTTGAAGCCCTACTCCAAGAACAACAGCAGCAACATGGCCTGAACTAAACACGGCCTGAATGACTCCGAGTTAGTGACTCGTCACTAACTCGGAGCTACGGAGCAACCACGGCCACCTGCCCTCCCAGGGCAGGTGGCGCCATCAAGGGCGGCAAATGGGGCGTGGGATCGATCGCCTGCAGAGATTGGGCTCTGGTGCGCAATTCAAAATGCAAATGGGGACCGGTGGCCGCACCGGTCATGCCCACGGCACCAAGCTGATCTCCCTGCCCAAGCCAATCCCCTTCGCGAACAAGCGGCTGCTGTAAGTGGGCGTAGAGGGTTTCAACGCCGTCGCCGTGTTCGATCAGCACGGTGTTGCCATAGCCACCCACCGCTTGCACCAGCGCCACCCGGCCAGCCTTGGCCGCCAGCACCGGGGTGCCCAGGGGGGCCGCCAAATCCACGCCCGTATGCATGCGCCAGGCGGCCTTCGACTCGGAGTAACGCCAACCCCAGGGATCCATGGAATCAGCCCACGCGCCCAAGGGATAGGCCAACTGGAAGGCAGGGTCGGCCTTGGTCAGGAAGGAAGGCTCCGGTTTGGAGCCGTAGGCGAGCACATCGGCAACTACCACCTGGCCAGGGATCTCCGCTGGCGGCTGGGGCCGGGTCTCGTCCGCACGTGCGCCAAGCAAACAAAGCTGGAGACCAAGCCAGACAAAAGCCAGGCCGGGAAAACTGGCCATAGGTGACGAAGTCAGTTCAAATCACCAAAGTCGTAGATCCGCAGAGTGGCGTATCCGAGGGCAGATGGCGAGGGGTTCGGGCCAGCGGGAAAGGCATTCACCGCAAACATGTAGGTGTCAGCCTGGGCGGGGTTGGTCCAGGGTCGGAGCACCACCGTGACCGTGTTCCCCGGTTGCACCGGTTCCGGGAACCGGATCGTGAAGGTGCGGCTGGCCTGGTCGAAGCTGGCCTGCACGGGGATCTTTGGGCCTTCCCGCCGGGGGGTGCCGCCCAGAAAGGCGGTGGTGCGATCCTCCGAAAACGCAAAGCCGCGATCCACCCCTCGGGTTTGGCTGATCGTGAGCCCGCCGAGGGGTGCACCGGCCGCCGGATCCAAGCTCACCCGGAAGAAGTACTCGGGCCGGGTTTGGTAGGTGTAGGTCTGGTAGCTGATCAAATCCACCGACCAGGGTGGCTTGGTGAAGTAAGTGGCGCCCCGCAACTCCAGGGCCTGACCCGGGCTGATCGGCAGGGCGAAGCCCAAGCCAAGGCCAAAGCCAAAGCCCATACCAAGACCCAGACCCGTGGAGGCCATCGCCCCCCGCAGCCGTTTCCCGATCGCCATCGGCACCACGTCCGTTTTTAGCCCTCAGAGCCTAGGCAGCGCCTCAAGAAATGGCCGGGGATCCTGATCGCGCCGATGGCTCGTGGGGATGGGCGGGCCCTGGGAGGCAAGGCCAACCGGTGGACTCGCCTGGGGATCCAACCGGGCCGTTGACTCCAGGGCTTGGCGCAGCCGCCGGGCCGCGTGCAACGGCATGTCCCGGGGCACGCTGATGCGATCGCGCAGATAGCGCAACCCTGGAGCCGAACCGGGAGGTGGGGTTTGGGGCGGGTGCTCGCCCGGCACCAATGCCGTCAGGGCGCAGCGCAGGGCTGGATCAAACCGCTCTGGGCCCAGGGGATTGCGCTCCAGAATCGGCTGGCGGTGCTTGAGCACCCGGGCCAAGGCCATCAAGGCCGCATCGCGTGGCTCCACTTGGCTGGTTTCAGGATCGCTGCCCGCAGGGGTGCCAATCGGCCAGGGGCCCTGGTCAATTCGGGCGGCCATCGCCGCTTGCGCCTGGCTGCCACTGGCATAACAGCCCCCCATCTGGGGAGGAAGGTCGTGGGCGTGGGTGTGGAAATCGCTTTGGGTGCCGAGGTAGGTGCTGCGTTGCTCCAGGGCTGCAAACCAGGCCCCAATCCCTGGATGCTCCTGGCGCAGCCCAAACCCCTTGTAGTAAGCCAGGCTTGCTGCCATCCGTTCCACGTAGGGCACAAACACCAGATCGGCGGTGCCCGGGCCAGGTCCCAGCAAGAACGGCCCGGGGCTGGCCCTGAGGGCCTGCTCCATGGCGGAGGCAAACCGCTGGAATTGGTTGCGGCCCGAGTCTTCCTCCGCCGCTGAACGGCTGGGGGCGCACAACCACTGGCACCAGGCGCGAAAGAGCAGCCGCTCCAGCTGCCTCAAAGGCAGCACCGCCGGATCCCCCATGGCCGCGCCGAAGGGGCCAAAGGCAGCCTCCAAGGCCTCAAGGATGCGATCGCTTTCCGTGATCATGCAGCCATCCAGCTCCAGGGCCGGGAGCATGCCCGAGGGCACCAGTTGCTTGAACCAGCGCTCCTTCTCGCCGTAGCAAAACATCGTGACCTTGCGGATCCGGTAGGGAATCCGCTGCTCCTCCAGCCACAGCCACACCTTCTGGCAGTAGGGGCACCAGGCGTGGTGATCCCGATACAGGGTGACCCGCACCTCTGATTCGGGGCGGCCAAACAACCGCAGGATGGCTTGGGCATTGGTAGGCCCGTTGATGGGATCGTCCGGCCCTATCCGATCGTCGATTAACGCCTGAAGCTCCACCCAGCTGGGCGCTTCCCCGCTGGATTCAGGGGCAAGACCCACGGAAAGGGAAAAACCCATGCCATCAATGCAGCTCAACCTGTTTTAGGGAACGGGGCTCCCCCCATGACCGATCCGCGATTTCGTTACTACTGATACAGAGGCGCCCCCCCTCGATGGGGGACTGTGTCGGGGCGAACGTCGGAGAGGTCTCCCCCCTTCATGACCCATGTCCCCATGGCCGGCGGTGGTAAAACACCGTTCGCCACCTTTGATCTGGTACGCCAACGCGTGCTGGCTGGTGTTCAAGAGCCCCAGATGCGGCGCTATGCGCTCGTGCTTCTCGCTGCTGGCGCTGGTCTCCTGCCCCTGATGGCCGGCGCAGCCCATGCTGCCCTGCCCAAGGCCGAAACCGATGGGGCCGACACCCTGTTGATGTTGATGGGCTCGGCCCTCGTGCTTTTGATGACGCCGGGCCTGGCGTTCTTCTACGGCGGCTTCACCCGGGCCAAGAACGTGCTCAACACCATGATGATGAGCTTCTTCCTGATGGGGCTCATCGGAGTGCTGTGGGTCGTGATCGGCTACAGCCTTTCCTTCGACCTCGGCTTCAATAGCCCCTTCATCGGCGGCCTCGGCCAGATGTGGATGAACGGCGTGGGCGGCGAGCTTGGCGATGCCCCCCTGGCTGATGGCTTCAACATCAGCGCCACTTCCTTTGCCTTGTTCCAGGGCATGTTCGCGATCATCACCCCCGCGCTGATTTCCGGCGCCCTAGTGGAGCGCATCAACTTCAAAGCCTGGTTCTGGTTCAGCCTGCTTTGGAGCCTCTTTGTCTATTGCCCCCTTTGCCACATGGTTTGGGGCGGCGGTTACATCGGCCCCTTCGGCACCATCGGCGCCCTCGACTTTGCCGGTGGCACCGTGGTGCACATCTCCGCTGGTGTGGCAGCCCTGGTGTCTGCCGCCATCGTGGGTCCCCGCAGCACCTACCCCGACAACCAGCGCCCGCCCCACAACGTGCCCTTCATCCTTCTGGGTGCGGGCCTGCTGTGGTTCGGCTGGTTCGGCTTCAACGGCGCCAGCTATTTCGCCGCCAAGGGCGCCGGCCTCTCCTTCCTCACCACCACCGCATCTGCCTCTGCAGCCCTGCTCACCTGGTGCTTGATTGAGTGGTTTGTGGATGGCAAACCCACCGCCGTGGGTGCTGCCACCGGAGCTGTGGCGGGTCTGGTGGGCATCACCCCAGCCGCGGGCTTCGTCTACATGGGCCCTGCCCTGCTGATTGGTGCCGCCTCGGCCACCGCCTGCTTGATCGCTGTGCGCATCAAGGCGGCGATCAAGTTTGACGACTCCCTCGATGCCTTCATGGTGCACGGCATTGGTGGAACGGTGGGCGCCCTGCTGACCGGTCTGCTGGCAGCACCGGCCCTGGTGCCCGCTGATTACTTCCCCAAATCAGCTGAAATCCTGGCCAACGGCGGCAACATCGCCATGCTTGGGGCCCAGTTCCAAGCGGTGGTGTTCACCTATGGATTTGTTGGTATCGCCACCCTGGTGATCCTGTTGATCGTGAAAGCCACGGTCGGCCTGCGCGTCTCCGAACAGGATGAAGAGCGCGGTCTCGACTTCGTGGCCCACGGCGAAGAGGCTTACGATCCCATGAACGGCTGAGGTTTCCATGAAGCAAATCACAGCAATGATTCGGCCATCCAAAGTGGATGCCGTCAAGACAGCCCTGGTCGAGATCGGTGTGATCGGTATGACCGTGTCCGAGGCCCGGGGCTTCGGACAACAAAAGGGCCAGGTGGAGCGCTACCGCGGCAACGAGTACAAAGTCGATTTCATTTCGAAATCGAAGATTGTGATCGTCGTCAACGACGACAAGGTGACCCCGGCGATCGAAGCCATCTCCAAAGCAGCCCACACGGGTGAGATTGGCGACGGCAAGATCTTCGTGACCCCCGTGGAGCAGGCGATTCGGATCCGCACCGGCGAATCCGGCGAAGCTGCTATCTGATTGTGGAAGTCAACTCTTCTTGGCTGAAGTTTTAAGACTGAACTTTTTAGCTCCAAGCCCCCAGCAACCCTGGGGGTTTTTTGTGGCCAAAATGGCAGCTATGAACGAACACTTCGATTTGCTGGTGCTTGGGGCCGGCTCCGGCGGCCTAGCCGCCGCCAAGCGCGCTGCCAGCTACGGCGCCAAGGTGGCGATCGTCGAAGGCGACCGGGTGGGGGGTACCTGCGTGATCCGCGGCTGCGTGCCCAAAAAACTGCTCGTCTATGGCTCCGCCTATCGCCACCTGCTGGGCGATGCCGCCAGCTACGGCTGGGAACTCGGGAGCTACAAACCCAACCCCAGCACCCTGCTCGCCCAGGTGCGCGCCGAGGTGGACCGCCTCAACCAACTGCACCTCGGCTTTTTAGAGAAAGCTGGCGTGCAACTGATCCCTGGCTGGGGGAAATTTAAAGACGGCCGCACCATCGCCGTTGGGGAGCAGCACTACACGGCCGATCGGATCTTGGTTGGAGTGGGCGGCAGGCCCCAGCGGCCCCAGATCCCGGGAGCCAACTTGGGCTGGGTGAGCGATGAGATCTTCCTGCTCGAAGCACTCCCTGAACGCATCGTGATCGTGGGGGCAGGCTTCATCGCCTGTGAATTTGCCTGCATCCTGCACGGCCTTGGCGTGCAGGTCACCCAATTGGTGCGGGGCGAGCAGATCCTGAGGGGCTTCGACAGGGAAGCCGCCCTGGCGGTGCAAGAGGCCATGCAAGCCGAAGGCATCGATCTGCGCTGCCAGGTGAGTCCCGCCGCGATTACGGGCAGCCCCGGAGCCCTCACGGTGCACACCCAAACGGACAGCCTCCCCTGCGGGGGCGTGCTGTTGGCCACGGGCCGGCGTCCTTTCCTGGAGGGGCTGAACCTGGAGGCCGCCGGCGTCGCCGTGGAGGGTGATCGCATCAGGGTGGATGCTGAACAACGCACCAACATCCCCCATATCTACGCCGTCGGAGACGTGACCGACCGCATCAACCTTACGCCGGTTGCCATCGATGAGGGCCGGGCCTTTGCCGACACGGTATACGGCAACAAACCACGCCAGGTGAACCACGAGCTGGTAGCCATGGCGGTGTTCAGCCAACCGGAGCTCGCCACCGTGGGGCTCAGCGAGGAGCAGGCCTTGGCCCGCTGCGGCGCCGAGGGCGTGAGGGTGTATCGGGCCAAATTCCGGCCCATGGCCCAGGCCCTGCCCAAACGGGGGCCGGCGGCGCTGCTGAAGCTGGTGGTGGAAATCGCCAGCGGCAAGGTGCTGGGCTGCCACATGGTGGGGGAACACAGCGCCGAGGTCATCCAAATGGCCGCCATCGCCATCGGCATGGGCGCCACCAAGGCCGACTTCGATCGCACCATGGCCCTGCACCCCAGCGTCTCCGAAGAGTTCGTGACAATGCCGAATTAACGGGCCGGGCTAAAAGCCCCCCTAGGGTTTGGCATTGCCCTGGTCTTTGGCGATGCAGTCCCCCCTTCGCTCAGCCAGCCCCGATGGCCCCGGCGCCACGTTCACCTGGATTGTGGCGGCGGTGGTGGCGGTGGCGCTGCTGTTGAGCCAGACCATTTTCATCGTGCCGGCGGGCAATGTGGCGGTGGTGACAACCCTCGGCAAGGTGACCGGCACCCCCCGCAATCCAGGGGCCAATGTCAAGGCACCGTTGGTGCAGAACACCTCCCTCTTTGATGTGCGCACCCAGGTGAGGCCCGAGCAGTTCTCGACCCTCACCAAGGACCTGCAGGTGATCCAGGCCACCGCCACGGTGAAATACGCCATGAAGCCCACCGAGGCGGGGCGGATTTTCGAAACCATCGCCACCGACGATCAACAGATCTATCCCCGGGTGATCCAGCCCTCACTGCTCAAAGCCCTGAAGTCGGTGTTCTCCCAATACGAGCTGGTGACCATCGCCACCGAGTGGAACTCCATTTCGGAATTGGTGCAGGAAAAGGTGGCGGAAGAGCTCCAGAAATTCGGCTACGTGACCGTGCAAGGGCTCGACCTCACGGGCCTCCAGATCGCCGAGGAATACCGCGCGGCCATCGAGCAAAAACAAATTGCCGAACAGCAATTGCTCCGCGCCCAAACCGAAGTGTTGATTGCTGAGCAAGAAGCCAAGCGCTACCAAACCCTCAACTCCAGTCTGGATAACCAGGTGCTCTACAAGCTCTTTCTCGACAAGTGGGATGGCCAAACATCGGTGGTGCCGGCCCTGCCTGGGGCCGCAGGGGGCGCCGCCAACTCGGTGATTGTCAACGGGCAACGCGGGGCTTAAAGCGGTCGTCGACCAGGAGCACCACCCACGGCGCCAGCAGCATCCAGCCCAGCCAGGTCAGGGGGAATGGGGCCATGGCAAACACCTCCGCCACGGGTTCTACCAGCACGAGCACGGCCAAAAACACCAGTTCAAAGCCCACCCCAAACCAGAGCAGGCCATTGCTGCGCCAGCCGTTGCGCCAGCTGCTGCGGCAGGCCATGGCCACCCCGATCTGGCCAAAGACGATGAAACCAAAAGCCACGCTGGAGGCCTGGTGCTGGAGCAGCACCAGCTCCGCGGGGGCTTGGCCATGGAGCAACTGGGGAGCTAGAGCCCGCAGCTCTAGCCACGACAGCCCAGCCTGGTGCCAAAAGGCCAGATAGCCCGCCATCGCCATCAGGGCTTCGGTGAGGCCGAGCACCAGGTAGGCCCGCACCATTAGGGGCCGATCCAGGAGCGGTGCCTGCCTGGGCCGGGGAGGCCGGTGCATCAAGCCCGCATCGGGTTGCTCGGCGCCGAGGCCCAAGGCGGGAAGTAAATCCGTGCCGAGATCCACCGCCAGGATCTGTAAGACATTGAGGGCCGCGGGAATCTGGGCGATCACCATGGCCAGAAACGGTGCCATCTCGGCCACGTTGCTGGCGAGCACATAGGGCAAAAACTTGCAGATGTTGGCCACCACCCCCCGGCCATGGCGCACGGCGGAGACGATGGTGGCGAAGTTGTCATCGAGCAAGACGATGTCGGCCGCTTCCCTTGCCACATCGGTGCCCTCCAGGCCCATGGCAAAACCCACATCCGCCGCCCGCAGGGCTGGGGCGTCGTTGACCCCATCCCCCGTAACGGCCACCACCTCGCCAAGGGCGCGATAGGCCTGAACCAGGCGCAGCTTCTGCTCCGGAGCCATCCGGGCAAACACCAGGCGCGTGCGGTATTTCAGCAGCTGCCGCAACTGCACATCGCCGATCAAATCGAGGTGGGCCCCCTCAATCACCCGCACCGGATCGGCCCCACTGGCCGGGCCTTCCCCCCCGGCAGGCTGGAGCAGGCCAATCTGTTGGGCAATGGCCTGGGCCGTGAGCCCGTAATCCCCGGTGACCATGGTCACCTTGATACCGGCCAGGTGGCATTGGCGGATGGCCTCGGGCACCTCAGGGCGGGGCGGGTCGTAGAGGGCCAGCAAACCCACCAACACCAGGTTGGTTTCCAGCTGGTCGTTGGGGGTGGTGAGCAGGTCCTCGCCCCCTTGGCGCATGGCTACCGCAATCACCCGGTAGCCCCGGCTGGAAAAGTCGTCGTTGGCGGCAACAGCACGCTGACGCCCGGAAGGCTCCAGGGCCACGGGGCCAGCGCTGCTGAGCTCCGCACAGCAGTGGGCCAACACCTCGATCGGGGCCCCCTTGGTGAACAGCACCAAGCCATCGCCCTGACGCACCACCACACTCATGCGGCGGCGGTGGGAATCGAACGGCAACTCCCGCAGGCGGGGACTCTCCTGCTGCAGGCTGTCTGGCGAGAGCTTATGGTCGACCGCCGCCAGCAGCAGGGCGGTTTCGGTGGGGTCCCCAATCGCCCGCACCGGACCCTGGCTGCGCTCCAAGTGGGCGTTGGAGCAGAGGCAGGCGCCCTGCAGCAGGGTGCGCTGGTGGTGATCGCCGGAGGCGGGCTGCCAGGTGGCTTCCACCGCCATGCGATTGCAGGTAAGCGTGCCGGTCTTGTCGCTGCAGATCACACTCACCGAGCCGAGGGTTTCCACCGCAGACAGGCGCCGCACCAGGGCGTTTTGGCGCGCCATCCGCTGCACGCTCAAGGCCAGGGCCAGGGTGACCGTGGGCAACAGGCCCTCGGGCACATTGGCCACGATGATTCCCACCGCAAAAATCAAGCTCTCGAGGGGGCCCACCCCCACAAACAGCAGGCTGAGGCCAAAGGTGAGTACGCCCATCAGCACCGCAATGGCGGTGATCGTGCGAACGATCTGGCCCACCTGCATCTCCAGGGTGCTGGCGCCGCGCTCCGTGGCAGCGGTGAGGTGGGCCACATGGCCAAATTCCGTTTCCCCGCCGGTGGCGTAAACCATCGCCTCGCCGTGCCCACTCGCCACGGTGGTGCCCGCCAACACCAAATTGGCCCGCTCCCGCATGGGCATCGGGCTCGCCTTTAGCTCGCCATCCCCAACGCCCACCGAGGCGATGGGCTCATCATGGCGAGCCACCGGTAGGGATTCCCCGGTGAGAACCGAAAGATCCAGGTAGAGCTCCACCGAGCGAAGCAACCGGGCATCGGCGGGCACCTGGTCGCCCTCCTGCAACAGGATCCGATCCCCTGGCACCAGATCCGCAGCCGCCAGGGTGGTGAGCTCGCCGTCGCGCCACAGCCGTACCGCGTGGGGTAAGGAGCGCTTCAGGGCCGCCAGGGTGCGCTCTGCCTGGTATTCCTGAATAAAGGAAAACAGGCCATTCACCAGCACCACCGCCCAGATCGCCCAGCCCAGCTGGGGCATGTGGGCCGTAAAGGCCAGGCCCCCGGCCACCCAAAGCAACAGGGCCATGAAGTGCAGGAGCTGGTCGGTGAAGCGCAACCACAGGGGCCGGCGGCGCAGGCTCGGGAGGCGATTGGCTCCAAACCGCTGCAAGCGCCGCTGGGCTTCCAGATGGCTTAAGCCCTGGAGCGTGCTTTGCAGTGCCGCTGCAACCCCTTCGGGGGGAAGCGACCAGATCGGCTGGGAGGCCGAGAGCAGCACGGAGCAATCAACCAGCAGAGGCCATCCTGATCAGCAGGGCTGGTCACCCTGGGGCTAGCGACCCATCTGAGCGGGATCAGCCGCATGGTCGAGGTAGCCGACAGCCATCGCAACGAAACCTAGCCCAGGAAATCCTGCTTGAGTTTGCGAATCCGGCTCAGTAATTCCGCTCTCTTTTGCTGCTTCAGGGCATTGCGGGCCAAAAAATTCAGCATGGCCACCAGGCCAGTCAGCTCGAGCAAGCCACCCAGCAGGGGGATGTCGTTGATGGCACCAAGGGTTGCTCCGGTGAGCTTGAGCGCGATACCGGCGAGAAGGGCAATGCCCACCAGGCGGGCCGCAGGAATCAAATCAGCGAAGGAATCGAGCTTGGCGGAGCCAATTCTCTGGAGCAGTTGGTTGAGAAACTGAAGGGGCAGGCCCAGCAACTCCCGGGCCGAATCCCCAACAGCCCCATCGCCTTCAGTCCCATGGCTAGCACTGGCCACCAGGGGCGCAGGCTCGGCGGCCCGAATCTCCACGGCAGGTTCGGCGAAATCAACGGGCTCGGCAAAATCAACAGCCGCGGCGGCAACTTGAGGGGCGACAAACCCTTCCAACCCGGGATCGGTGAGCACCTGGGATTCCATGTCAGTCATCGTCGCAAGATCGCCATACTGGTCATGGGGCCCAGGTCCTTGGCTGGTCTCTTGGTCTTCACCGGACTCTTGGTCTTCATTGGTCCCGTGGTCTTGATTGGGTGAATAGCTCGTTTCGTCTCCCAAGGCATCACGCGCAGAAGGCCTGATGAAGTTATAGACCCGAAGTTAAACGGCGGCTAGCCCCTTGTCGTTAAAGACGCCTTCAAAGAGAACTGAGCTGAGGTAGCGCTCACCGGAATCGGGCAGCACCACCACGATCGTTTTGCCGGCAAAGGCCTCCTCTTTCGCAAGGCGCAGGGCTGCCACCGCAGCTGCACCACAGGAAATGCCAGCCAGGATCCCCTCTTCTCGCATCAGGCGGCGGGCCATGGCCACCGCCTCCTCATCGCCCACCGTTTCCACCCGATCCACCACCGACAGATCCAGGTTGGCGGGCACAAAGCCAGCCCCAATCCCTTGGATTTTGTGGGGTCCGGGCTTCACGGGATCACCGGCGCGGGTTTGGCTAAT